>NZ_LFRI01000145.1 GCF_001447195.1 Aquabacterium parvum
GATTGGACAGGCTCACGTTGCCTCGCTGCAGTGGAAGGCAATGCTCGATGCGCGCGAATTGCTTGGGTGTGATCTCCATGTCGGGCAGTGTCCAGCATGATGCCCAGCGTTGCAATTAGTGTTAACAGCCCCTAGAACACACCGAGCGCGAGCCCCGCCGCCATCGATTCCCCCAGCGCCTTGCACGCCATCAACTCGTCCTCGCCGATCTGCTTGGGCGCGAGGATGGCCTCGGTGCTTTGTGCATGCGTGCACACGATCAGCGGCTCGGCCACGGCCTTGAGCCGCCAGCCAGTGGCAATGCGATCGATCTGGCATGCTGCGTTGTGGCCGTCGCTGCCGGCGCAGATCAGGCTGGCAAAGGGCCGGCCGTTGAGGCGATCGAGCGCCGGGTAATAGCAGCGGTCGAAAAAATCTTTGAGCTGGCCACTGATGGCCGCCAGGGTCTCGGGTGTGGCAAAGACGTAGCCATCGGCCTGCAGCACGTCATCGGGCCCCGCTTGCGAGGCGTGCAGCAGGCGCACGTGAACGCCGCCTTCCTGGCGCGCGCCCTCTGCGGCGGCCTCGGCCATTTGAAGTGTGCCGCCGGTGTGCGAGTGGTAGACGATGAGCAAGGTGCGCATGGGGTGATTTCAAGTGCGTTATGTCGCGCCTCAGCCGGCGTTGCTGGCCGCCGCGCTGGCTTCGATCTGGTGCTGGCGTTTGGCCACGTTGCCCAGCACCAGCGCCCGCCCGGCGAACAGGCCGCCGGCCACTTCGAGCTCGAAGCGCTCGGTGTCGCGGCGGCGCACGCGGTCCATGACCTCGTCGGCTTCTTCCGCGCTGGCGCCGGTGGCCAGCACGGCTTCCCGACCCAGCACCATGGCCGATTCGAAGGTCTCGCGCACGTAGACGTCGGCGCCGGCCTTGGCCAGCTCCACCGCGTGTTCGCGGTCGTAGGCGCGGATGATGACCTGCGCTTGCGGGCACACGTGCCGGGCGCTCTCGGCGATGCGCGTGGCCGCAGCCTTGTCGTCGACGCAAACCAGCACCGCGCAGGCTTGGTGGGCACCGGCGGCGTGCAGCACCTCGGGCCGGCTGCCGTCACCGTAGTAAACCTTGAAGCCGTACGCGGCCGTGTCGCGGATGACCTGGGTGTCGTGGTCGATGATGGTCAGCGAGGCGCCGCGCGCCAGCACGCCCTGGCTGGCGATCTGGCCGACGCGACCGAAGCCGATGATGAGCACGTTGGCCGTGTGCTCGCTGACCGCTTCCACCCCATCCATCGACACGGCGTCGGCGCGGGCCAGGCGCTTGTGCAGCAGCACCGTCAGGGGCGTCAGCGCCATCGACAGCACGACGATGGCCGTCATGTTGGCGTTGACGATGGGGTCGATCACCTTCGCGGCCATCGCGGCGGCGAACAGCACGAAGGCGAATTCGCCGCCTTGGGCCATCAGCACCGCGCGGTCGAGCGCGTCGGCATGGGAGCTCCTGGCCAGCCGTGCCACGAGGTAGATGCACAGCGCCTTGGTGCCCATCAGGGACAGCACGCCCGCGACGATCAAGGGCCAGTTGGCGGCCACCACGGCCAGGTCGAGCGACATGCCCACGCCCAGGAAGAACAGGCCCAGCAGCAGGCCACGGAAGGGCTCGACATCCGCCTCGAGCTGGTGGCGAAAGGTCGATTCCGACAGCAGCACACCGGCCAGGAAGGCGCCCATGGCCATCGACAGGCCACCAAGCTGCATCAAGAGGGCCGCGCCAAGCACCACCAGCAGCGCCGCGGCCGTCATCACCTCGCGCGCCTTGGAGCGCGCCAGCACCTGGAACATCGGGTTGAGCAGCCACAGGCCGGCGGCCACCAGCACGCCCACCGAGCCCAGGGCCAGGCCGATGGCGCGCCAGTTCGTGCCACCTGCTGCGGCATCGGAAGCGGAGGTCGGCGCCAGGAAGGCCACCAGCGCCAGCAAGGGCACGATCAGCAGGTCCTCGAACAGCAAGATGGCGACGATCTTCTGGCCACGCGGCGCGGCCACGTCACCGCGCTCGCCCAGCAGCTGCATGACGATGGCGGTCGATGTGAGCACGAAGCCCATGGCGCTGATCAGCGAGACCTGCCAGGAAAAGCCGAAGCCCGTGCCCACCAGCGTCATCAGCGCGCCGCAGACCAACACCTGCAAGCTGCCCAGGCCGAAGATGGCGCGCCTCAGGCCCCACAGGTGCGAGGGGCGCATCTCCAGGCCGATGAGGAAGAGGAACATCACCACGCCGAGCTCGGCCGTGTGCAAGATGGTGTGCGGGTCGGTGAACCAGGCCAGGCCGAAGGGCCCGATGGCCAGGCCCGCGGCCAGGTAGCCGAGCACCGAGCCCAGCCCCAAGCGCTTGAACAGCGGCACCGCCACCACCGCTGCGCTCAGCAGCATCACCACCTGCAGCAGGTCGCTGCCACCGTTCTCCCCAGCCATGTGCCGTCTCCCGTCTCTCGTCTGCGTCGAGGGGCCGACGCGGGGTCGGCCGTTGAGCTGTTCAAGCCAGCTCGCGCTTGGCATTGTCACCCGCGCCTGTTCGGCGCTTGTGCAGTCCACCTGGTTTGGATGGCACCAGCCGGGTGCGGCCGCCACCCTTTGGTGCGTGATCGATTTGGCGCTTCAGCCCTCGGGCAATCGGCCGACAGCAAGGGTCTGGCCTGGGCATGTGTTCCCTCTCGCCAGTGATCAATGAAGGACCGTTCATGAACACCCTGACCTCACGGCGCTTGCCGCAAAGCCTGTCCCTGACCGCCAAACTGGCCATCGCCGCCACGGCGCTGTGTGTGCTGTGCGTGGCAGCCACCAGCACGGTGATGGGACTGCAAACTTCCGGCATGTCCCGGGACCAGGCCGACGAGCAGGCCCTGTGGAGCGCCGTGTTGGCTGCCCTGGTGGCCTGTGCGGCCGCGAGCGTGGCCATGGTCTGGCTGGTGCTCCGCGTCATGAGGCCCCTGCATGCCTTGACTCGGACCATGGAGGGCCTGGCGGGGGCCGATGCCGACCTGGAGGTGCGCTTGAGCGTCGAAGGCAACGACGAACTGGCCACCATCGGGCGCGGGTTCAACGAGTTCATGGGCAAGATTGCCCAGGTCTTCAACGTGGTGCGTCGCAACGCCGATGGCGTCTCCACCGCCAGCACCGAGATCGCACAGGGCAACATGGACCTGTCGTCCCGCACCGAGCAGCAGGCCAGCGCCTTGCAGCAGACCGCTGCCTCGATGGACGAGCTCAGCCAGACTGTCAAGCAAAACGCAGACAACGCCCGCACGGCCAATGAACTGGCCCTCAACGCGTCCAACGTGGCCAGGCAGGGGGGCGATGTCATGGGGCAGGTGGTCAACACCATGCGCGAGATCCACGAGGCCTCGCGTCGCATCGGCGACATCATCGGCACCATCGACGGCATCGCCTTCCAGACCAACATCCTGGCGCTGAACGCGGCGGTGGAGGCGGCGCGTGCCGGTGAGCAGGGCCGTGGCTTCGCGGTGGTGGCCTCCGAGGTGCGCAGCCTGGCGAGTCGCTCGGCCGCACCATGGCCGACATGGTCGACTGCATCCAGCGCGTGACCCAGATCGTGGGCGAGATCAGCGTGGCCAGCAGCGAGCAGGCCGATGGCGTGGGCCAGGTCGGCACGGCGGTTGGCGACATGGACCGCGCCACCCAGCAGAACGCCGCGCTGGTCGAAGAGATGGCGGCGGCGTCGAGCAGCCTCAAGGGGCAGGCCGACGAGCTGATGCGCGCGGTCTCGACGTTCGAGCGCACGGGCCGCTGAGGCTCAGGCCCCCGCGCTGTCTTGCTGGGCTCTGTTCCTGAGCCAATCGCGCGGTGACATGCCGGTGCGGGCGCTGAAGGCCCGAGACAGCGCCGACGGGTTGGCGTAACCGAGCTCTTCGGCCAGGGCCTTGATCGGTCGGCCTTCGCGCAGCCGGCTCTGGGCCAGGGCCATGCGCCAATCGACCAGGTAGTCGGCCGGGGTCTGCCCCACCACGTCACGGAAGGCGTTGGCGAACGTGGTGCGCGACATGCCGGCACACTCGGCCATGCGCTCCAGGGTCCAGGCCTCACCCGGGGTGTCGTGCACGGCAACCAGGGTGCGTGCCAGCCGCGGGTCCGACAGCCCGGTGATCAGACCCGGTCGGATGCCCGCTTCCTGTGGGTGGTCCAGCAGCCAGCGCAGCAGCTGGAGCACCACCACCTCGAAGAGCCGGTCCGCCAGCAGGCGCTGGCCGCAGCGCACGCGGTCGGTTTCGGCAAACAACAGCCCCAGTGCCGCGTCCAGGCCCTGCACCTGCGCCAGGGGCAGGGCGATCAGTGGTGGCAAGGCGCGCGCCAGCGGGTTGTCTGCGCCGCCGTCGAAGGCCAGCCGGGCGCAGGTGAAGTCCGAGCCATCCACCGGCGGGTTGTGGAAGCGGTGGGTGAAGGGGCGGGGGTAGAGCAGCAGCGTGGGTTCGTTCAAGCGCAGGGATTCGGGCACCTCGCGCGAGCCCGGGTGCCGCACCTCCAGCGTGCCCCGCCGCAGCACGTGCAGGTAGCCGTGCCCGTCGCAGGCGTCGAAGTGGCTGAGCCCGCACAGCGCGCCGGTGTGATGCAGCTGCGCCTGCACCCGAAAGCGTTCGAGGATGCCCGAGAGGCGGTCGATGGGGGCGGCGGCTTGCATGCGGTGTCTGTACGAACTGGTATGTCTTGCGTACGGAATGTATCAACGAATTCGTTCTGGCCCGTGACACTGCCCTCACACCCACTCCACACACAGAGGAAACCATGCAAATGTTGAAGCCCACCCTGTTGAGCGCCGTGCTGCTCGCCGGTCTGATCGGTGGCACCTCGGGCAGTGCGGTGGCCCACGGCACGGGCCACCGCGGCGGCATCGCCACCGAAGGCAAGAAGGCCGTCAAGGCTCCCTTCGACGTGGTCCACACCCGCATCAGCACCGACGGCAAGGTCGCCGTCTTTCACATGGCCGTCTCGGGCAAGGCAGGTGCCACCCGCCCGACCCGGTCCGGCAAGCTGGCGGGCAGCTCGGTGTTTTCTTACGTCTGGCCGACCAGCATCGACCCGTCCGCCGTCGGCTTCGAGCCCAAGGCCGGCATCCTGGCCTTCGCGGTGACCTCCCACCCCGACTTCGACGACACGCCGCTGTTCGACGAAAACGGCGACGGCAACACCGGCAACGACGGCAACGTCTGGCACTCGCACTGGGTTGTGCTGCAACCCGACGACGCCTGTGGCAAGGGCGCCCTGAAGGTGGTCGACATCCCCGAAGGCGCCAAGCCCCGCCTGCCCAAGACCTGGCCCGGCCTGCCCATCCTGATCGACAGCCCGGGCTGGTCGCCGACCTTCAAGAACGAGTCTGTCGAGGTGCGCGTGCCTTTCGATGACATCGGCGTGGTCGAAGCCGGTGCCTTCGATGGCGTGACCGCCGCGCTGCGCGTCAGCGCCAGCGTGCACAACCCGCTGCTGTGCGTCACCCACGTTTTCAAGGTCGCTTCTGGCGACCTGTCCCTGCCTGGCAAGGTCAATCGCTGATTCACGCGGCAACGCGATACCAGACCCCTTTCCCTCGCTGTCATCACCTCAACCCGAAACCTCCCAAGGAGATCACCATGCCCCGCGCCAACATCAACACCCAACTCGCTCCCGCCGCCAGCCAGCCCTTGCTCGCCCAGGTCCAGCAGGCCTTCGGCGCCACCCCCAACATGTTCAAGGCCGTGGCCAATTCGCCGGCGGCCCTGCAGAGCATGTGGGCTGCATTTGGCGCGCTGGGCCAGGGCACGATCGGCGCCAAGCTGGGCGAGCAGATCGCCGTGGCGATTGCCAACCGCAACCGCTGCGAGTACTGCCTGGCCGCGCACACCGTGCTGGGGCAGAAGGCCGGCGCCTCGGCCGCCGAGATGGCTGCGGCGCAGGTGGGCCAGTCAGCCGACCCCCAAACCGCTGCCGCCCTGGCCTTTGCGTTGAAGGTGGTCGAGCAGCGCGCCCAGGTCGGCGATGCCGACGTGGCCAACCTGCATGAGGTCGGTTTCAAGGACGAGCAGGTGGTCGAGATCCTGGCTCACGTGGCGCTGAACCTGTTCACCAACTACGTCAACGTGGCCCTGGACATCCCGGTCGATTTCCCGCGCGTGGCCCTGCGATGACAACCAGCCCCGGGGCGGCTGGCATCATCCCGGGGCGACCTCTTGCTTTGCCGCGTCATTTGCTTTCGGAGTGCCCATGCTCGCCAGTTCAGCCACCGTCACCGTCGTCCAGCACCTGGCTTTTGAGGACCTGGGCTCCTTCGAGCCCGTGCTGCGTCAGCGAGGCCATGCCATCGACGTGCTGCAGGCCGGGGTGGACGACGTGAGCTCAGCGATCCACCAGGCCGAGTGCCTGGTGGTGCTGGGCGGGCCCATCGGCGTTTACGAGACCGAGGCCTACCCTTTTGTGGTGGACGAGGTCGAGGCCCTGCGCGAGCGCTTGAGGGCCAGGCGCCCCACGCTGGGCATCTGCCTGGGCGCGCAGCTGATGGCCGCTGCCCTGGGTGCTCGCGTCTACCCGGGTGGGCGCAAAGAGATTGGCTGGGGGCCGCTGCGACTCACGCAGGCTGGCCAGGCTTCGCCGCTGGCGGCCCTCGAGGGCGTGCCCGTGCTGCATTGGCATGGCGACACCTTTGACTTGCCCGATGGCTGCGAGCTGCTCGCATCCACCGATGTGTACGAGCGCCAGGCTTTCAGCCTGGGCCCCAACGTGCTGGGCTTGCAATGCCACCCGGAGGCCGATGCCCGTCGCTTCGAGCGATGGTTGATCGGGCACGCGGGTGAGCTGGCGTCGGCGGGTATTGACGTGCGGGCCTTGCGTGAGCAGGCGCAAGCGCTCGGGCCAGGGCTGGAGCGCGCCTCGAACGCCGTGCTGCGAGACTGGCTGGCCGGGCTCACGCCCTGAACACCTCTTCCTCGCCATGCTCACGCAGCAGCGCCAGCAGCTGCTTGCGCATGATCATGCCCGGCTTGTCCGATGGCATCGAGTACTCCACGCCATGGCGGCTGGCGTCGACCATGGCGTTGGGGTCGGTGGACTCGATGATCACCTTGTCCTCGCGCGTGATCTCGAAGTCGAAATCGATCAGCGTCTGCGCCGGGCAGTCCGCCTCGGTGTCGTTGCGGAACAGCCATTGCGCCACCTGGATGTGGCCGTCGTCGATCGGCGCCAGGCTGTTGATGATGATGTGGCGGATGCCGCTGGGGTACTCGATGTCGAGTCGGCGCGCGAAGGGGCGGTACCACTCGTTGCGCATGTGGCGCGTGGTGATCGGCTCCTTCACGCCGCTGACGCATTGCAGGTGCGGCGGGTTGACGGCGTCGATGACCGTCTCGGCGTAGAAGCCGCTGGCCGTTTCTTCGATGCGGTAGCTGCTGGGCTTGGGTGAGGCCGCCACGCCGAAGGTGTTGCGGTGCACGAAGCTGAAGTGCGAGTTGTCGAAGGAGTTCTCCATGAAGCGCAGGCCGCTGGTGGCCCAGGTTTCGTAGAACTGGAAGATGGTGCGAAACCCTGGGGCGTCGAACTCGGGGATGGCGGGGATGTCGTCGATGGGCTCGCCCAGGCAGACCCAGGCGTAGCCGTAGCGGCCCGTGCAGCGGTAGGCTGTGGTCTTGAACTGGCAAGGGATGGCGCGGTCGGCCTCGTACTGCGGGATGCGCACCACCGCGCCGCTGCGGTCATACGTCCAGCCGTGGTAGCCGCACACCACCTTGCCGCCCTCGCACCAGCCCTTGCTGAGCTGGGCGGTGCGGTGGCAGCAGCGGTCCTGGAGGGCGGCGGGCTCGCCGTTTTCATCGAGGAAGAGCACGATCTTCTCGCCCAGCAGCGTGAAGGGCTGGGGGCCGTCCTTCAGCATCGACAGGGGCATGACGGCGTACCAGAAGTTGCGCAGAACGGGTTGTCGGGTGGTCAGCATGGCAGGTCTCGCTTTCGCTTCATCGGGGGTTGAAAACGAGCGCAATGCCCGACCGCTCGCCTGCAGGGGGCAGGCTGAGGTGGCTGACCGCTTCTACGCTCAAGGGAGAAAAGGACGGGGGCATGAGCCGCAGGTGACCGGTGGGATGCCGGGCTGATCGCCACGGCGAGGCCCCCACCTGGGTTGTCGTGCGGCGGCTCATGCGATGACCCCCGCGCGTTGCTGCAGGCGCTGCACCACGCGGCGGGCGCGCGCCAGCCACCTCGGCATGTCGAAGCCGGGGATGGCGCCGTCGCGCACCACCTCGCGGCCGGCCACCCAGACCCGGCGCAGGTGCGCGCCGCCGCCCGCGGTGACGGGGGCCGTGGCCAGCTCGTGGTGACCGGCATAGCGCGGCTGGTTCAGGTCGTAGAGCGCCAGGTCGGCCTGCAGCCCCACGGCGATGCGCCCCACCTGCGTCAGGCCCAGTGCGCGCGCGCCGCCATCGGTGGCCCAGTGGATCAGCTGCTCGGCGGGTTGGGCGTGGGCGCCCTTGGCGGCGCGGTGGATGAGCCAGGCGGCGTGCAGCTCGCTGACCATGTCGGCGGCTTCGTTGGAGGCGGCGCCATCGACCCCCATTGAAATCACGGCGCCAGCCTCGTGCAGCGCCTGCACCGGCGCCACGCCGCTGCCCAGCCGGCCGTTGCTCTGCGGGCAGTGGGCGATGGCGGTGCGCGTTTCGCCGCACAGCGCGACCTCGCTGGCGTCGAGGTGCACCATGTGGGCGTAGGACACGTCGGGTCCGATCCATTCCTGCTCGGCGCACCAGTGCACGGGGCGCATGCCCCATTTCTCGGCGGCGAAGCGCACGTAGTCCTGCGTTTCAGACAGGTGCGAGTGCAGGCCCAGGCCCCATTGGCGAGCGGCGCGGGCGAGTTCGCGCAGCTCGTCGGGCGTGGTCGAATAAAACGGCGTGGTCGGCGCCACCACCACCTTGCGCATCGCGTCGCCACCGCCTTGGTGAAAGCGCGTTGCGGTGTCTTGCAGCGAGCGCAGCATCTCGTCGAGCGACTCGTGCGGCATCGGTGGGGGCTCGTCTGTGGCGAAGTTGCGCGTGCGCGTGGCCCCGCCGCGCAGCAGCACGAAGCGCGCGCCCAGCGACTCGGCCGCACCGAACAGCACCGCTGCCGGGTCGTGGTCCACGCCCTGGCCGAACAGGTAGTGGTGGTCGGCCACGGTGGTGCAGCCCGACAGCAGCAGCTCCGCGATCCCCAGGGTGGCCGCCACCGTCAGCGCTTCTTCGTCGATGAAGGGGCCGTAGCGATAAGGCACGGCTTCGAGCCAGGGCATGAGCGGCACGCCCTGGCCGGCGCCCACGTTCTTGAGCACCGTCTGAAAAAGGTGGTGATGGGTGTTGACCCAGCCCGGGTAGAGCACCGCGTGGCGCGCATCGACCACGGTCTCGCCAGGCTCTGGCGTGAGTTGGCCGATGTCGGTGATCACGCCATCGCGCACGCGCACGTCGGTGCCTTGTGCGGCGGTGCGAACGGCATCGACCGCGTCGCCGGTGTGCAGGGCCTCGGCGCCCTGGATGAGGAAGCTGCGCATGGTTTTCAGCGCTCCTGCGTCTGGGCGCTGTCGTGCCAGCTTCTGAGCACCAAGTTGCTGAGCGCCAGCATGGCCCAGAACAGCACCACGCCGGTCAGGCTGATGAGTGCCAGCGCCGCGAACAGGCGTGGGATGTTGAGCTGGTAGCCCGCCTGCAGGATCTGGTAGGCCAGGCCTGCGCCTTGCCCGCCCGTGCCGGCCACGAATTCGGCCACCACCGCGCCCACCAGCGACAGCCCGCACGAGATGCGCAGCCCCGCGAACCAGTAGGGCAGCGCGCTGGGGATCTGCAGCCGCACCAGCGTCTGCCAGCGCGTGGCGCCCTGCATGCGGAAGAAGGCGGCCAGACCGGGCGAGACGCTGCGCAGGCCCATCGTCGTGTTGGCGATGATGGGGAACAGCGCGATCAGCACCGCGCACACGATGAGCGCGGCCGTGGGGTTCTTCACCCAGATGATGATCAGCGGGGCGATGGCGGCGATGGGCGTGACCTGCAGCAACACCGCGTACGGGAAGAAGCTGAGTTCGACCCAGCGGCTTTGCACGAAGGCGAACGCGATCAGCGTGCCCACCAAGGTGGCCACCAGGAAGGCACCTGCCGTGATGCTCAGGGTGGTCCACAGCGAGCCCATGAGCATGCCGAAGTCCTCGTGCAGGGCCTGGCCCACGCGCAGCGGGCCGGGCACCAGGAACTCGGGCACCTCGAAGGCCCGCACCAGGCCTTCCCACAACACGAGCAGCATCATGCCGACGGCTGCGGGCACGGCCACGCGAAGGAAGCGCTCGGACTGGGCCCAAGGTTGGGCCTTGCGGGTGCGGGCGCCCTTTGCGGCCAGGCGATGCCCGGCATCGGTGCGCATCGTGGCGGTGCCGCCTTGTTCGGTTGCGGTCATGGCGCGTGTGTGATCTGGCGGTGAAGCCGGTGCATGGGTGGACGTGGCCGGGGGCGACACCGAAACACCGAGGGACGTGGACATGGTCGCGCTCCTTTCAGGCGGTCTCGAGCTGGTCGCTGCCGCTGACCAGGCTGGCTTGCAGCAGCAGGTCGGACAGCTCGCGGCAGGTGGCGGCGAAGTCGGGCGAGGCGCGGAACGCAGCGTCGCGCGGCATGGCCTGGTCCAGGCTCACCTCGTGGAACACGCGACCCGGCCTGGCGGCCATCACCACCACGCGGCTGGACAGGAAGGCTGCTTCATAAACCGAGTGCGTCACGAACACCACCGACAGGCCCTTCTCGGCCCACAGCTGGCGCAGGTCCTCGTCGAGCTTGTTGCGGGTGATCTCGTCGAGCGCGCCGAAGGGCTCGTCCATCAGCAGCAGGTCGGGCTCGGTGACGAGCGCCCGCGCAATCGACACGCGCATCTGCATGCCGCCCGACAGTTCACGTGGCTTGTGGCGGGCGTAACGGCTCAGGCCCACCTTGGCCAGGGCCTGGCCCACGCGCACCTCGGCTTCGTCCTTGGGCACCTTCTGCAGGTCCAGCGGCAGGCGCACATTGGCCTCCACGCTAGACCAGGGCATCAGCGTGGCCTCCTGGAAGACAAATGCCAGGCGCCGGCCTGCCGGGGCCTGCGCGCCTTGCAGCAGCGCGCTCTGGCGCCACCATTGCAGGCGCCCGTCGCTGGGCTCGATCAGCCCGGCCACGAGCTTGAGCAGCGTGCTCTTGCCGCAGCCAGACGGGCCGATGAGCGAGACGAACTCACCCGGCATCAAGGTGAAGTCGGTGGGGGCCAGGGCCTGGGTGCCGTTGCGGTAGGTCTTGCAGACCGACAGCGCTTCGACCACCGGTGTGATGAAAGCGGGGTTGGGGGCCAGCATGGTGCGCTCCACGGGGTTCAAGGCATGACCTTGATCTGCTTGACGATGTCCAGCGTGAAAGCCTTCTGCCAGGGCGCGTCGGCCTTGAGCAGCTCTTCCTTGACCATGTAGTCGCGCGTGGCCTTCCAGCGTGCTTCGGTCATGGTGCCCACGCCTTGTGTGGCGGCGTCACCGCTGCCCAGCACTTGCAGCGCCTTCATCTGCTGGATGCCGAAGGCGATCTGCTCGTCGCTCATGTTCGGGTTGTCCTGCTTGATGAGCGCGTTGCCCGACGCGGGGTTCTTCAGGTAGCTGACCCAGCCCTTCATCGAGGCCTCGACGAAGCGCTTGACCACGTCCGGCTTGGCCTTGAGCAGGGTCTGCGTGGTGACGATGCTGGTGCCATACGGCGGGTAGCCGTCGTCGGCGAACAGGAAGAACTTGTGCGGCACGCCCTTCTTCATGGCCTGGAAGGGCTCGGACGACGGGTAGGCCTGCTGCGCGACGTTGGTGTCGGCGAAGAAGGGCTGCAGGTTGAAGGTGTAGGGGCGGGTCTGCTCGTCCTTGAAGTCGTACTTCGACTTCAGCCACGGCCACCAGCTGGTGCGGTTGTTGCCGGCCACGAGGATGGTTCGGGTCTTGAGATCGGCCAGCGACTTGACGTCGCCATGCGTGAGCATGCCTTGCAGGTCCTTCTGGAAGCTCGCGGCCACGGTGACCACGGGCAGGCCCTTCTCGACGCCTGAGAGCACCTGGAAGTCGTAGCCGATGATGAGGTCGGCCTGGCCTGCACTGAGCAGCTGCATGCCGTTGACCTGCGGGCCGCCCATCTTGATGGTCACGTCCAGGCCTGCTTGTTTGTACAAGCCCGTGGCCACCGCCTGGTAGAAGCCACCGTGCTCGGCCTGGGCGTACCAGCTGGTCAGGAAGGTGAGCTTTTCTTGCGCGTGAGCGGGGCGGTGCAGGGCCGAGGCCAGCAGGGCCAGGCCGCCCAGCGCGAGCGCATGCAGGTGGCGACGCGATGGGCGCAGCGTCACGAGTGAGCTGCATGCAGATGCAGACGCAGACAGCGATGGGGAGACAGAGAAGCTGAAAGAAGGAAGCTGACGAAGCCGGTTGAACATGGCAGACCTCTGGCCGGTAGGGTGGGGTGAACCTCCGGTGGCCTGCGGGGCCGATGCGTCAGGGGAGAAGCTTGTGAGGCTTCGCGGCACCCGACGCACAGCCGCCCCGTGGGCCACCGTCGTCGGGAGCAATTTCCTGTTGATGCCAGCAGGCTTGCTGTGCACCAGACTGAACGCTTCTACTCCGTCAGTTTGATCTAAGGCAAACGGCGTGCCTGCTTGCATGCGCCGTTGTGGTGCGCGGTCGCAGCGGTGCCGGGCCAGAACGGGCAAGAACGGGCTAAAAAAGAAAGGGCGACGCATCGCGTCACCCTCGGGTGCGCTGCCCTCGGCGGTGGCCGGGGCAGCAGGTCGTTCTGTGGCTTCAGCCGTGGCGACGACGCAGGCCAGCCACCAGGCCCAACGCAGCCAGGCCTGCCAACAAGCTGGCCACCGACGAGGCTTCCGGCACCGCAGAGGTCAGCTTGAACGACAGGTTGTCGGCGTAGCCGTCGTTGTCGCCGCCCCCCAGGCGTTCCATCGACAGCGAAAACATCAGGCTGGTCGTGCCCGTGGGCAGCAGGCCTGAAGCCTGGCGCAGCACCAGGCCGGTCTGGTTGCCACGATCGGCGGGGCCGACAGGGCCGATCGCTGCGTGACCGATCTCGCTGCTGCTGGCGTCCAGGAAGGACACGTACAGCAGGGCGTTGTCTTCCTGGGCCAGCCAGCCACCCAGCCAGCCGCTGAGGTCATAGCTCAGCGATTGACCGGCCAGCGCGCCCAGGTCGAGCCACTGGTAAGCGGCGGCGCGCGCGCCGGTGCCGGTGAACATGCCCAGGCCGCGGTCCACCGGGCCGGGCTCGGTGGGCTTGACCCAGTTGTTGCCGTAGGCCACCGACTGGATGGGGCTGTAGCCGTCGAAGACCGTCCAGCCGGTGATGCCGGCTTCGGCGTCACCGTTGACGATGAGGTTCTGCCCAAGAACAGCCTGGGCTTGCGCGCCCAGCGTGAAGGACAGGAGCGCCAGGGCGCATGCGTGTTTGATCATGTGTACTCCAGGGTTCAAAAAATCAGATGCGGAACTGGTCGAGCACGGCGGTGCCGCCCATCGCGGGGTCGCTCACCGAGGGCTCGCCGTTTTCGAGGTGGCCGGCCAGGCGTCGGCCAAAGCCCGTCAGCTCCTTGATACGCAGCACGTGGTCGTACCAGCGGTGATCGGGGGCGACTGGCACGCGCACGGTCTGCGTGGCGCCTGCGGGCACGGCCCACAGGCGGGTGCTGTCGTCGCCATAGCGAAGTGCCTGCAGCGTGAACGTGGCGGTGCTGGTGCCGATGTTGCTCAGCGTCAGCACCAGCTCCAGGTTGACGCGGTCGGCTTCGACGCGCACCTCGGGGCGCGGCTGCACGGTGCCAGCGCGCGGCAGGGTGCCTGCGAAGTGGCGGTGCCAGCCGTTGGGGCCGAGCACCCACAGGTCGTAGGCCGAACCGGCGGCCATCGCCCAGCTGCCATCGATGTGCTTGCCGGCCTCGACCGTGTAGCGGCGCGGGGCCTCTTGCAGCGACAGGCGGTTGTAGACGTGGAAGACCGCGCCGGCTTCGCCCGTGTTCTCGAAGCGAAGCGTCACGCCGGTGGTGCCGACGGTGGCTTGTGCCTGCAGGTCATAAGGCAGGGCGCGGGCCGGGCGCACGCCAGCGGCCTGCACCGGGGCGATCAGGCTGGTGGGCGTCGCGGGCGTCTTGGTGCTGGTCAGCAGGATGGAGCGCGCGCGCAGCGCGGCGGTGGCCGGCAGGTCCTGCACGAAGGCGCTGTCTTCGGGGTTGGCGAAGTCGAAGCAACTGGTGAGGTCACCGCTGACGGCGCGGCGCCACGGCGTGATCAGCGGCTCTTCGACGCCAAAGCGCGACTCGATGAAGCGGATCACCGAGGTGTGGTCATGCACCTGCGAGTTGACCCAGCCGCCCTTGGTCCACGGCGAGATCACGTACATCGGCACGCGCGGGCCCATGCCGTAGGCGCGGTGGTGGTAGCGGGCGTCCGAGCCGTTGAGGAAGTGGTGGTACTCGCCGGTGGTGTCCACGGTGGAAGCGCCCGCCAGCTTGGCCTTGGCCGGGTCGGCGTCGTACGTCAGGTACGAAGGCGCGGCCGGCGGCGGCATGTGGTCGAAGAAGCCGTCGTTCTCATCGAAGTTGATGAACAGCACGGTCTTGGCCCAGACCTCGGGGTTGGCCGTCAGGGCCTCGAGCACTCGGGCCGTGTAGTCGGCGCCCGATGCGGGGCTGGAGGGGCCAGGGTGCTCGGAGCCTTCGGCCGTGGCCACGATCCAGCTCACCTGGGGCAGTTTGTTGGCCAGCACATCTGCCTTGAGCTGGTCGAGGTCACGCGTGCTGATGCCGCGATCGCGCAGCGCCTGCGAGTAGCCGGGGCGCTGGTACCAGGCGTTGCGGAACGGGCGGAAACCGGCCAGCGAGTTGTCGGTGAAGTTGTCCGCCATGTTCTGGTAGACCTGCCAGCTGATGCCGGCGGCTTGGAGGCGCTCGGGGTAGGTCGTCCAGGTGTAGTCGGTGGCGGGGTTCTCGTTGAACCAGTCGCGGCTGTTGTCGGTCGAGGGGCCTCCGGCGACGGACAGCGGGTCGTTGCCGCCGCTCCACAGGAACAGGCGGTTGGTGTTGGTGCCCGTCTGCGTGGCGCAGTGGTAGTGGTCGCACAGCGTGAAGGCGCGCGCCAGGGCGAACTGGAAGGGCAGGTCGGCTTCCTGGTAGTGGCCCAGCGAGTGCGGCTGCTTGGCAGCCGGCCAGTTGTTCATGCGGCCTTCGTCCCAGGCGGCTTGCGCGTCCGTCCAGCTGTGGGGTGTGCCGGCCACGCGCATGACGCTGAAGTCCTGCTTCGTGTTGAGGTGAAAGGGCGCGATGGCGGTGCGCGTGCTGCCCCAACCGGGTCGGCCCGGCACAGCGGCGGCGCCACCGACGGGTTGCACGAACACGCTCTTGCGCGAGAAGGTGCCGGCGCGGTCCATCACGGGGATGGGGAAAGGATCCGCGAAGCCACGCACCCCGGCGAGCGTGCCGAAGTAGTGGTCGAAGGAGCGGTTCTCCTGCGTCAGCACGACGATGTGCTCGACGTCTTGCAGGGTGCCGGTGCGGCGGTCTGCCTGGATGGCCAGGGCGCGCTGGATGACGGGCGGGAAGCTGGCGAGCGCGGCGCTGGCACCGGCGGCCTGACCCAGCGTCCGCAGGAAACTGCGACGGTCTTGATTGGACATGGTTGCTCTCGGAATGAGGTGGACGGTGGGGCGCGCCGGAGAGCGACTGTAGGGACGCGAGGTGTCAGCTGCTTGGCCAGGGTGTGTGCCCATCAGCAGGGGCACAAAGCGGACACCCTTCACAGGTAAAATGAGCACCCGCTGCGGGTTGATCGCCCATGGCTTCTGAACGCAACATCCACAGGGAGAAAACATGATCAAGCGCACGCTTGCCGCGGTCGCGGCCGCTTTGTGCCTGGGCGCAGCCCAAGCCGCAACCGAATGGACCCAATACCAAGGCAATGCCTCGCACACGGGTTCGCTGGACATCACGGTGGACACCACGTTCACCAAGTCCTGGAGCCTGAACATTGGCGCCGTCAACCCGGTGGCTGCCGTCAACGGCATGGTTTACGCTTCGACGCAAGGGTACTTCTCGGGCCAGAAGCTGCTGGCGCTCGACGCGGCGACGGGCCAGCAGGTCTGGAGCAAGGACTTCGGCGGGGTGTACTCGGTCAACCCGCCCAGCTACGCGGGTGGCAAGGTGTACCTGCAGACCGGCAATCACAGCGGTGACTCCTGGTTCCGTGGCTACGACGCACTGACCGGTCAACTGGTGGCCAAGGCGCCCTTCTCGGCGCAGTGGGAACGTTACCAGGCGCCCACCATCGTCGATGACGTGGCCTACGTGAATGGGGGCAGCTACGGTGGCGCCTACGCCTTTGACCTCAAGACCGGCGAGCAAAAGTGGTTCACCGGCCTGCCGCAGTACGACGGGTGGACGCCAGCCGTCGATGACACCCGCGTGGTGGCTCACATGGCTGGATCGCTGTACGTCATGGACCGCGAAACCGGCACCATCCAGCAAACCATCAAGGACTCCAGCTACAGCTGGTCGGGCTACACGGCTTCGCCTTCGCCCATCCTGGTGGGTGACATGGCCTACGTGGTGTCTTCGGGCTACCTGCGCCAGTTCGACCTGAGCGCGGGCGTGCAGACCTGGGCCTTGAACGGTGTCGTGGGACAGGCGGCCATCGACGGCGACGAGATCTTTGCCTTGCGCAACGGCACGCTGTCGTCGATCAATGCCGCGACGGGTGTGACCAACTGGATGTGGGAAGACCCCATGACCTCGCAGTTCGGCAACGAAGTGCTCGTGACCGACAACCTGGTTTTTGTCAGCGGCAGTTCCGGCAAGAGCTTCGCCATCGATCGGAAAACCCGTGACGTCGTCGCCACATTCTCGGAGTCGGGGCGCTTCTCGTTTGGCAACGACACCCTCTACATCGCTGGCAGCCATGGCCTGAGCGCTTACAGCGTGGCCGTGGTGCCCGAGCCGGGCACCGTCATGCTGATGTTGGGCGGCTTGATGGTCTGTGGCGTCGCGTTGCGCCGTCGCTGAGGTTCGGTTTCGTTCGCTTGCAAGCCTGAGTGGATGGCGGTGCACCGCGCCGCTATCCTTTGGGCATGCCGTCTTTTCTTCATCCGCTTGATTCCCGCCTGCCCCAGGTGGGCACCACCATCTTCAGCGTGATGTCAGCGCTGGCTCAGGAGCACGGGGCGCTCAACCTCTCGCAGGGCTTCCCCGACTTCGAGCCGCCAGCCGAGTTGCTGAACTTGCTCGACCAGGCCGCGCGCGGCGGTCACAACCAGTACGCGCCCATGGCGGGCATGCCGGTGCTGCGCGAGGCCATCGCGGCCAAGGTGGCGCAGCTCTACGGCGCGCAGTACGACGTGGCCCACGAGGTGACCGTCACGGCGGGTGCCACGCAGGCGCTGTTCACCGCCATCGCCGCGCTGGTGCACCCGGGTGACGAGGTCATCGTGTTCACGCCGGTGTACGACAGCTACGCGCCTTCGGTCGAGCTGCAAGGCGGCAAGGTGGTCTACGCCGACCTGGCACCACCCGGCTACCGCCCTGACTGGGCCGCCGTGAAGGCGCTGGTGACGTCGCGCACGCGCATGATCGTCATCAACAGCCCGCACAACCCGACGGGCACGGTCTGGACAGCCGAAGACATGCATGCCCTGGCCGACATCGTGCGCGGCACCGGCATCGTGGTGTTGTCAGACGAGGTCTACGAGCACATGGTGTTCGACGGTGCACGCCACGAAAGCGTGATGCGCCACCCCGAGCTGGCCGAGCGCAGCATCGTGGTCTCCAGCTTCGGCAAGACCTACCACGCCACCGGCTGGAAGGTGGCCTACGCGCTGGCCCCGCGCGAGCTGATGGCCGAGTTCCGCAAGGCGCACCAGTTCATCGTCTTCACGGTGCACGCGCCGTCCCAGGTGGCGCTGGCCGAGTTCATGAAGCGGCCGGGTTGGTGCGAGCAACTGCTGGCGCTGTACCAAGGCAAGCGCGACATCTTCCGCCAGGCGCTGTCGGGATCGCGCTTTGAGCTGCTGCCTTGTCAGGGCACCTATTTCCAGTGCGTGAAGTACGCGGCCATCAGCGACGAGGGCGACCGCGCCTTCGTTGAACGCCTCACGCGCGAGCACGGCGTGGCCGCCATCCCGGTGTCGGCTTTCTATCCCGATGCACGCGACCACGGCGTGATCCGCTTTTGCTTTGCCAAGTCGGCCGATACGCTCAGCCGCGCCCTGGAGCGCCTCGTTCAGCTCTGACGTCGGCTTTCATCCCCGGTGAGAACCCGAAGTCAATAGGGGCAATCGGTTACATCGCTTGCGAGTGGTCGCGACTGTGCACTCCGGCTGGGCGCCGACAATCTCCGACTGCATTCGATCGAGGGATGGTTTCACATGGCATGGCTTCGTTGTATGGCTGCGGCGGTTTGCGCCGCGTCGCTCCTGTCTGCTCCCGCGCAGGCCGCGCAGAAGGTTTGCGTCTACGACTTCATCGGCGCGTCCGGTGACCTGTTCAACATGGTGCGCGACTACGCGCTGGCCATGCAGCGCGACGGCGTCTTCCTCGAACTCAAGGGCTACAACGACGAGGCGGCGGCCCTGGAGGCCTACAAGAGCGGCCAGTGCGATGGCTTCGTGGGCACCGCCTTTCGCTCGCGCCAGTTCAACGCCGTGGCCGGCTCCATCGACTCGTTGGGCGCCACCACCATCGTGCGCAAGGGCAACGTCGACATGCCGGCCTCGTACGAGGTCATGCGCAAGCTGATCCAGACCTACGCGGCGCCATCGCCCCAGGTCGCCAAGCTGATGACCAATGGCGAGCACGAGATCGCCGGCATCGCCCCCGCCGGGGCAGCCTACCCCTTCGTCAATGAGCGTCGGCTCAGCTCGGTCGAGGCCCTGGCGGGCAAGCGCATCGTCGCCTTTGACTACGACAAGGCGCAGGCGGCCATGATCCAGCGCATCAAGGCCATCCCGGTGTCGGCCACCATCTCGAACTTTCACCTCAAGTTCAACAGCGGTCAGGCGGACATGATGGCCGCGCCCACCATCGCCTACCAGCCGCTGGAGCTGCACAAGGGCCTGGGCAGCAAGGGGGCGGTGGTGCGCTTCCCGTTGCTGTTGGTGTCCTACCAGATGGTCATTCGTCATGCGCAGTTCCCCGATGGCTTCGGTGCCAAGTCGCGCACCTTCTGGGCCGGTCAGTTCGATCGCATGCTGCAGCTGATCCGCCGAGCCGACACCACGATCCCGCCGGCTCGTTGGGAGGACCTCAACCCGGACGACGCCGTCAAGTACACGCTGCTGCTGCGCGAGTCGCGCATCCAGTTGACCCAGCAAGGCCTGTACGACAAGCGCGGCCTGAAGGTGCTCAAGCGCATCCGCTGCCACGTCAACCCCGGCGACGCCGAGTGCGAGACCAAGCTCGAAGAAGAGTGAGCAGCGCCAGGATGGCGCAGGGCTGAGGTTTGCCCATGTTCTGGCGATGGTGCGTCGGTGAGCGACACAATCGGGTGCATCGCTGCACACACGGAGTTCAACACCATGCCCGCCCTGCCCGAGCTGATGACCGAGATCGGCTTTTCGCAACCCGGAGGCCCCGAGGTGCTGCAGCCTCGTCGCGTGCCGGTGCCACACCCCGGGCCTGGTCAGGTGCTGTTGAAGGTGCGTGCCGCAGGCGTGAACCGGCCCGACGTGCTGCAGCGACGCGGGCTCTACCCCATGCCGCCCGGCGTCACGCCCGTGCCGGGACTGGAGGTGGCCGGCGAGGTGGTGGCGCTCGGTGAAGGCGTGCAGGGCTTCGCGCCGGGTGACGAGGTCTGCGGCCTCACCGATGGTGGTGGTTACGCCGAGTTCTGCCTGGTGCCTGCCAGCCAGCTGCTGCCCAAGCCCGCGGCGCTGGACTTCGCTCAGGCCGCGGCCGTGCCAGAAACCTTCTTCACCGTCTGGGCCAACCTGTTCATGATGGGCCGCGCAAGCGCCGGCGAGACCTTGCTGGTGCACGGAGGCACCAGCGGCATCGGCATGACGGCGCTGATGCTGGCGCGCGAGTTCGGTTTGCGCGCCGTCTCCACCGATGGCGGACCGGGCAAGGGCGAGGTGGCGCGCCGCTTCGGCGCCGAACTCAGCATCGACCACCGCACCCAGGATTTCCTGTCCGAGGTCATGGCCTGGTCAGGTGGGCAAGGCGTGGACCTGGTGCTCGACATCCTGGGCGCCTCGGCCTTCGAGCGCAACCTGGCGGTTTTGAAGAAGGACGGGCGCTTGCTGCTCATCGGCTTCATGGGGGGCGACAAGGTCGAGCAACTGAGCATCATGCCCATCTTGCTCAAGCGCCTGGTGGTGACGGGTTCGACGATGCGGGCGCGCACGCCGGCTGAAAAAGCCGACATCGCCCGGCAGCTCAAGGAGCAGGTCTGGCCGGTGCTGTCGGCTCGGCGTTGTGCACCGCACGTGCACCGCACTTTCGCGCTCGATCAGGCCGCCGAAGCGCACCGGCTGATGGAAAGCCGGCAGCACGTCGGCAAGATCGTGCTGACGACCTGAGGCCAGTCTTTTGCACCAGGCGCCGTTTGGGGCAGGCGCCCCAGGGGTCAAGGCCGTGGGCCGTTCTTCAAGCCGTGAACAAGCGTTTGGCGTACAGCCCCAGACCCGTGGCCACCGAGGCCAGGCGGTCGCCACGCACCGCGCGAGCGCCCGGGAAGGCGGCTTGCAGCGCGTCCGTCAGCAGCTTCAGGCCGGTGGAGCCACCCGTGAAGTACAGCGCCCCCAGTTGCTCAGGCTTGAGCCCGGCTTGCTGCACCGTGTCGCGCGCGCAGGCCACGATGCGCTCCAGGTCGGCGCGCAAGGCCTGATCGGCCTGGCCTGCGTCCAGCCCGTTGTGCAGGCCCGCTTCGATCAGGCCCAGGTCGATGTCGGTGGCGCCGCCTTCGGCCACCGCGATCTTGGCGGCCTCGGCGCGGCCCACCAGCGCGTGCCCCAGGCGCTCGCTCACCACCTTCATCAGGCGGCGGTGGTGGGCAGGCTCGCCGTAGAAGTCGACCATGTTGCGCAGCTCGGCCACGCGCGAGGGCTGGTAGACCGTGTTGATCAGGTGCCAGGTGGTCAGGTCGAAGTAGACGCGGCTGGGCACCGGGCGCGGCGGCTGGCCCAGCACGCTGGGCCCGAAGCCACCCAGGCCCAGCATCGGCATGATGCGCGCCAGCGAGAGGTGGCGGTCGAAGTCGGTGCCGGCGATGTGGATGCCGTGGTTGGCCAGGATGTCGTCGCGGCGCTCTGTGCGCTGGGCTCGCTCGGGCCCCACGCGCACAACCGAGAAGTCGGAGGTGCCGCCGCCGATGTCGGCCACCAGCACGTGTTCTTCGCGTCCGCAGTGCTGCTCGAAGTCGAAGGCCGCCGCGATGGGCTCGAACTGGAAGGCGATGTCGGTGAAACCCACGGCGCGCGCAGCGGCTTCGAGCGAGGCCTGTGCGGCCGCGTCGCGCTCGGGCTCATCGTCCACGAAGTACACGGGGCGGCCCAGCACAACCTGTTTGAGCGGCTGGCCACCGGCCTTCTCGGCCTGGTTGCGCAGGTGACGCAGGTAGCCGGTGACGATGTCGAGGTAGCGCACACCCAGGCCCTGGCCCACTTCGGTGGTCTGGTCGATCAGGGCCGTGCCGAGCACGCTCTTCATCGAGCGCATCAGGCGGCCTTCATAGCCATCGATGTAAGCCTGAACGGCGGCGCGACCGAAGCAGCGGGGCAGGGTGTCGTCGCCACCGGGGCCGGGCAGGGCCGAGGGCGGCAGGTCGTCGGCGTCGGTGCAGTAGAACACCGCGGTGGGCATGGTCAGCTGTTCGCCTTCCAGGGGCACCAGGCGCATGCCCGAGTCGGCCTCGATGGCGATGGCCGAATTGGAGGTGCCGAAGTCGATGGCGCAGAAGTTCATGTCAGCAAGCCGCGTCATGCGGTGAGAAGGCGGCGCTCAGGCAGCGGGTCGGTGCCGCTTTGGCAGCGGGGGCGCGATTGTAGGCGGTCATGGTGGCAGGGCGTTTCACGCTTTGGCATCGCCCGCATCGCCCACCTTGCCCGCATCACCCGGGTGGTCGGCGTCGCCGCTGTGACGCCAGGCCGCCGGGCTCTTGCCCGCCCAGCGCTGAAAGGCGTGGATGAACGCCGCCGACTCGGCGTAGCCCAGTTGCTGCGCGATGGTCTCCACTGGCAGCGTGGTGTGGGTCAGCAGGTGGCGGGCCTTGGCGTAGCGGGCCTGGGCCAGCAGGTCCCGGAAGTTGCTGCCCTCGTCGCTGAGCTGGCGGCGCAGCGTGCGCTCGGACAGGTCCAGCGACTTGGCCACGTCCTCGGCGCTGGGGTAGCTGCCGCTGAACAGGCCCAGGTGGGTCAGCACGCGGTCGGACAGGGTCTCGGTGCTTTGCTGCTGGGCCACGAGCTGTTGGTCGCACATGGTGCGGTACATGGCGTGGGCGTTGCGGTCGGCCGTGGGCAGGCGCAGGCGCAGGTGCTCGTTGCGGATCCAGAAGCGCGCCTGTGCGTGGCCAAAATTCACGGGGCAGCCGAAATAGCGTTCGTAGGAGGGGGCATCGTCCGGGCGCGGGTAGGGGATGTCGATGCGCTCGGCGTGGATGTCCAGGCCGAGCGTGACCTGCATGTCTCGCACCAGCTTGTAGGTGCCGGCGATCTCGCCATCGACCCGGAAGCGAAAAGCGCGCGGCTCCATCGCCATGGGGCTGAGCACCAGGGCGCTGACGTGTTCACCCGGCTCGAAGCCCAGGGTGCCGAACAGGAAGGTCAGGCGCTGGTAGCGGATGCCGGTCTGCAGGGCATCGTAGGCCGTCTCGCAGGTCATGAGCAGCATCACCAGCGGGCCATAGCCGGCCAGGCCATAGAAGCCGCCGAGTTTCAGGCCGATGAGCGGGTCGGTGATGGACTCGGCCAGGTCGGCGTGGATGCGCATCTCGCGGCTGCGGTCGATGCGCGTGCTGGGGTCCAGGCGTTCGAGGCTCAGGCCATGGCGTTCGAGCACCGGGCGTGGGTCTTCGCCGAGCTGCTGCATGCCCTGCACCAGGTAGATCAGGCCGAGGATGGAACGGGTGCTCATTTGACTTGTGTCAATCGGGGGCCTGCAAATGGGCTGTTTGGCAGGCCGGATGGCCGAAACGATCAATCATTGGTCGAATCTAGCATGGTGGAGGGGGTGGCGCCTGCGCACCATGGGGACACACGGAGACACATCGCACGGCCACACCGGCAAAAGCGATGCCCACTGAACCTCATCAGAAAGGTGCCCCACCATGAACGCTCAAGCGACCCCCTCGACCAACGTTCGCCACGTCGAAGTCGCCATCGCCGGTGCCGGCTTCGGTGGCCTGGCCATGGCCATCCAGCTGCAAAAGCGTGGCATGAACGATTACCTCATCCTCGAGAAGAAGGGCGAGGTCGGCGGCGCCTGGCGCGACAACCACTACCCCGGTGCCGCCTGCGACGTGCAGTCGCACATGTACTCGTTCTCGTTCGAGACCAAGGCCGACTGGTCCAAGCGCTACGCCCCCTGGCACGAGATCCAGCAGTACATCCTCGACACGGTCAAGAAGTACCGCCTGCGCGAGAAGATCCTCTTCAACCAGGAAGTCGACAGCGCCGTCTTCAACGAGGGCATCGGCAAATGGGTGATCAAGACCATGGGCGGCGAGACCATCATCGCGCGCCACTGGGTGCTGGCCTCGGGCCCGCTGCACGTGCCGGCCATCCCCGAGATCAAGGGCCTGGACACCTTCAAGGGCAAGGTCATGCACTCGGCCGAGTGGGACCACAGCTACCAGCTCAAGGGCAAGAAGGTGGCGTCCATCGGCACCGGCGGCTCGGCCATCCAGTACGTGCCCGAGATCGCGCCCGAGGTGGGTCAGTTGCACGTCTTCCAGCGCACGCCGGCCTGGGTCATCCCGCGTGACGAGCGCTCGTACTCCGCATTCCGCAAGTGGACATTCAAGGCCCTGCCCTTCACCCGCACGCTGCACCGCTGGCGCTGCTACTGGACCAACGAGTCGCGCGTGTGGCCCATCCTCAACCCCTGGATGGCCCGCATCGGCGAAGGCCTGCTGAAAAAGTTCATCAGCTACCAGGTCAAGGACCCGGCGCTGGTCAAGAAGCTCACGCCCGACTACACCCTGGGTTGCAAGCGCATCCTGATCTCGAACAAGTGGTACCCCACCTTCAACCGCAAGAACGTGGAGCTGGTGACCGATGACGTCTCGCACTTCACCGAAAACGGCATCGTCACCAAGGACGGCAAGGAGCGCAAGCTCGACTGCGTGATCCTGGGCACGGGCTTCATCGTCGATCCGCGCATCTACATGAAGAGCTTCGAGCTGCGCGGTCGCAACGGCCACGAGGTGCACAGCGACTGGGCCAAGAGCCCGACGTCCTACCTGGGCATCACCACGGCCAACTACCCCAACATGTACATGCTGGTGGGCCCGCATACCGGCCTGGGCCACAACTCCATCATCTTCATGATCGAGGCCCAGGTGGACTACATCATCAAGTGCATGGAGCTGGTCAAGCAAAAGGGCGCCGACTACATCGACGTCAAGCCCGAAGCCATGACTCGCTTCCTGGGTGAGATGACCGACGCGCTCAAGGGCACGGTGTGGAGCTCGGGCTGCAAGAGCTGGTACCAGACCGCCGACGGCATCAACTTCGCGATCTGGCCCAAGAGCACCTGGCGCTACTGGCTGCAGACCCGCCATGTCAACGAAGCCGACTACGTGTTCGGCAAGTGCACGGGCAAGCTGGCTGGCGGTCAGTCCTTCTCGGGGGGCGTCTCGTCCCTGGGCAACCTGGCCGGTGACCAGGCCATGGCCCGCGTCGCACAGCGTTGAGCCGCGCGGGGCGCTGAACACGGTTTGCACGGAGGGCGCGTCTCCCGCACCTCCGTGGTGGGGAGGTCGCGTGCGCCGCCAGCGGTGCGCGAGGCCTGTTGACAAGGGATCACTCCGAGGGTGATCCCTTTTTTTCTGTGGGCGCACCGGGCCTGTGCTTGTGGGGACAATCGGGGTTCCTCGCGTCGGGCGACGCGTTCCTTGGCCTTTCCTGACCGCTCACATGCCCTCCTTCCTTTCACGCGTGCTCGCTGGCCTGTCGACCGCCTGCGCAGCGGTGGTGTCGGCCGCCCCGGCTGTCGACCCGGCCGAACACCTGCACTGCGAGGTTCGCTACGCCAGCCAGGTCTGGCACGTCGACGCCGCTCCCACCCACCAGGCCCTGCAATCGCCCCGACTCGACCTGGGACGGCGTTTCGCGTTCCGGGCGATCGCGCGGGTCGACCCCGAGCGACCGGGGCACATCGGCCACGTGACCACCCAGGTGTTCGATCGCGAGGCCGATCAGGAGCCCATGGTCCAGCAGTTCAAGCGCACCCCGCCGTGGCCCGAGGGCCAGGAGGCCCCCGCGCTCACCGGCTGGCAGCACGTGTACTCGGCGGTGCTCGGGCGCGAGCTGGTGTATGGCTGTGCCGTGCGCCCCGGGCCGCCGCCCGGGCCCAGCGGTGTGGCGCGGCTTCAAGCCACCGAGCCGGCCGGCGGGCTGCCGCCGCTCTGGCGTCCCGAGCCCGTGGTGCCTGCGGCGGCAGGGAATTCGGGGGGCACCCCCGGGGCCGATGCCGGGCCCACCGTGCGCCTGGCCTTCGTCGGTGACGTGATGCTGGCCGATGGCCCGGGCCGGGTGCTGGCCTCGGGCCGCGATCCGTTTGCCCACGTGGCCGCGCGGCTGCGTCAGGCGGACGTGCGCATCGGCAACCTCGAGTGCGTGGTCGCCCGCGGCGGTCAGGCGCTCAACAAGCCCTGGACCTTCCGCGCCGACCCGGCGGTGCTGCCCGTGCTCAAGCGGCACCTCGACGTGGTCTCGGTGGCCAACAACCACGTGGGCGATTTCGGCCGCGAGGCCTTCGCCGAGATGCTCGGCCACCTCGACGCCCAGGGCATCCAGCGCGTGGGCGGGGGGCGCAACCTCAGCGAGGCCCACCGGCCGCTCGTGCTCGAGCGCCAGGGCCTGCGCATCGCGCTGTTGGCCTACAACGAGTTCTTCCCGCGCAGCTTCGAGGCGGACGTCGACCTGCCCGGCAGCGCCTGGAGCGAAGACGAACGGGTGGTCGAGGACATCCGGCGTGCGCGGGCCGAGCACCGCGCCGACCTCGTCATCCCTTTCATGCACTGGGGCACCGAAGACGACCCGGTGGCCAACGACCGTCAGCGCCAGCTCGCTCGCCGCATGATCGATGCCGGTGCCGACGCGGTGGTGGGCACCCACCCGCACGTGGTGCAGGACGCCGAGGTCTACCGGGGCAAGCCCATCGTCTACAGCCTGGGCAACTTCGTGTTCGACGGCTTCGACAGCCTTTCGCACCGCAGGGGCTGGATGCTGTTCTTCTCGGTTGACCGCAGCGGGGTGCGCCAGTGGCATGTCGAGCCGGTTCGCACCGATGTCGAAGGTACCCCCCATTTGCAGGGGGCTCATCTCGCCAGGTGAAAAGAGGGGCTGCGGCCGTGACCCAGTTCACACGGGCGGGCGCCCCCTGGGGAAATCCCCCGCTGATTCATGGGAGTCAACCGAGGTGACAGGGGCGCGTTACCTTCTGTATCGTTCACCCCATCGCAGTTCAAACCCGCAGGAACCTCCTCATGGTCTTCTCCCGCATCGCCCTCGCCCTGGGGCTGGCCCTCGCCGGCACCACCGCCGCCCAGGCCGCCATCGTTTCGTTCACCAACGGCACCCTGGCTGGCGCTTCGTCGGTCCTGAACGACTCCACCCCTGGCTACGCGGGCAGCAACCTGTGCGCGGGTCAAGGCACCTGCTCGACCGCTCTGACCTACAACACCTCGGTTGGCAAGCTGACCGTCACCGCCCAGGACGGCGCTGACTTCGACAAGCTGGCCCTGGTCAACCACAGCAACTACAACAACGCCGGCCTGGGCGTGGTCACCGGCTTCCAGAAGCACGGCAAGTTCGTCATCGCCGACGGCAACTACTCGCTGAGCTCGCACAAGGAAACCCTGACCCTGGCCTTTGACAACCAGGTCAGCCTCAGCCAGCTGTTCTTCTTCCCCGATGACCGCAAGACCTACAACCTGACCCACGAACTCGACAAGTGGGACGGCTTCACCCTGTCGGTCGACGGTGGCAAGTTCGTCGAATACAGCTTCGGCACCCAAGGTGGCCAGCCGGTCACCTTCGGCAGCGCCCTGGTCGGCAAGACCTTCACCTTCGGCTACGCCAAGTTCAAGTCGCCGGAAGACTACTACCTGGCCGGCCTGAACGTCACCAAGGTCACCTCGCCGGTGCCTGAGGCCTCGTCGGTGGCCATGCTGATCGCCGGCCTCGCCGCCGTCGGTGGCATCGCTTCGCGTCGTCGCCAGCAAGCCTGATCGGCGCAGGCGCCATCGCCTGCCCCCTTGCCCTGTGCTCCCCGGCGGGTGCAGGGCGAACGGCTCAGTGGAGGTCTTCGGACCGCTCGCTGAGCCGTTTTGCTTTGGCGCTGCGCGAAATCGAGCCAATCAGCCACAGGCTGCCCAGCGTGGCGCCCACGAAGCCCAGCAATCCGAAGAAGGGCAGGCCCAACAGGGTCGGGCCGCCGGGCACCGTCATCACGATGGACGAGCCCACGATGAGCGCGGCGACCACCAGCCCCACCACCAGCCGGTTGAGCGCCGACTCCACCTGGTTGCCCACGCGGTTGAGGTTGGCGATGTCGATGTGCACCTCGAGGCGGCCCCGGCGGGCCGCGCGCAGCAGCCGGGCCAGGTCACTCGGCAGCCCCCCGATGAGCGACAGCGTCTCGTCGAGCGCGCGCCAGCCGCGCTGCATCAGCGCCTTGGGCCGGTAGCGCGCCCGCACCGAGGCCTTCAGCAGGGGCAAGGCCTCCTCGGCCATGTTGAAGTCGCCGTCGAGCGAGCGCCCCATGCCTTCGAGGGTGATGAAGGACTTGAAGAGCAGCGCCAGGTCGGCGGGCAGGGCCAGGTGATGCTGGCGCAGCAGCGCGGTCACCTCGGACAGCATGGTCGCCAGGTTGATCTGCTGCAGGGTGAGGCCATGGTAGGTGTCGACGAAGGCCTGCAGGTCCATCACCAGGCCCTCTTCGTCGGTGGCGTGCTCGCCTGCCCAGTCCAGCATGACGTCGGCCACCGCCTGCGGGTCGCGCTGCACCAGGCCCACCAGCAGGCGGATGAGTTCGTCGCGCCGCGCGGTGCTCAAGCGACCCACCATCCCGAAGTCGATGAAGGCGATGCGGTTGTCCGGCAGGTAGAACACATTGCCGGCGTGCGGGTCGGCGTGGAAGAGGCCGTCCTGCACGATCATCTTGAGCACCGCCCGGGCGCCTCGCCGGGCCAGCAGCTTGCGGTCGAGGCCGGCGGCGTCCACCAGATCCAGCCGCCGCCCGGGGATGCCCTGGACGCGGTCCTGCACGCACACGCGCTCGCGGGTCCAGAGCCAGTGGATGCGAGGGATGACGATGGTGGCCGCGCCTGCGCTGTCACCGTCGTGCCAGTCGCGAAAGTTGGCGGCGATGCGGTCCGACTGACGGCCCTCGTTGGCCAGGTCGAGTTCGCGGTGCAGCGATCGGGCGAACTGCCGCACCATCTCGCGGGGCTGGTAGGCACGCAGTTCGGGGTGGTCGGCCTCCAGGGTGGCGGCCAGGCGGGCCAGCCAGCGCAGGTCGGCTTCGACCTTGGGCTTGATGCCCGGGCGCCGTACTTTGACGATCACCTCGGTGCCATCCTCGAGCCGCGCCGCATGCACCTGGGCGATGGAGCCTGCGGCCAGGGGCGCGGGGTCGAAGTGAGCGAACAGGGTGTCAGGTGGTGCGCCCAGGTCTTCGGTGAGCTGGGCCAACACCTCGGGCCAGGGGCTGGCGGGGGTGTTGTCCTGGAGCTGACCGAACTCGGCAATCCAGTCCGGCTCGAACTGGTCGACACGCGTCGACAGGATCTGGCCGAGCTTGATGAAGGTGGTGCCCAGCTCCTCGAGGGCCCGGCGCACCCGCTGGGGCGGTGGCATGTGGGCGTAGGCCTCGGCGTCTTCCCAGTGGAGGGCGTGGCCAGCTTTCTCGAGCAGGTTGGCCAGGCCCAGGCGACGCACCACGTCGCCAAAGCCATAGCGGATCAGCACCGAGGCGATTTCCTGCAGGCGCCCCAGGTCTCGAACGGATGTCAGGGCCTCCAGCAGCATGTCACTCCTTTGCAGACGCGTTCGTGTCCTCGCGGACCCGTTTGCGGATCGTAGACGAAGGCGTTCCGGGTGCGGCGCACGGCCCCCCCCCCGATCACGGCCCGAATCGGCCGACGGATGTGGTCAGATTGATCGACATCAGGCCGGCGTCACGATCCGAAAAATGACGTGGTTTTCCCGTGGTTTGCTGACATTTGCTGACAAGGTGCCCACTTTCAGGGGGGATGGAATCCTTGGCGTCCTTCGTATAGTGGATGACGCAAACCACGGTTGCGTCAGGGGCTTCGGCCTGGAACGCAGTCGGGCATCAAAGAGGGTGGAGAGAAAAAGCGAGGGACGAAGATCCCGTTCAGGCAAGGTCGATCGGCGAAAGCTGATCGGCCTTTTTTTTCACCCCTCGCGGCCCCTCTGGTTTCACTGCCAGCTGGCGCTGCGCTTTTCCAGGAAGGCGTTGACGCCTTCGCGCTGGTTGGCGCCATCGAAGAGGCGGATGAAGGCCTCGCGCTCGGCCGCGAGCGCGGCGCCACGCGGCACGCCGGCGCGGGCCTGGTGCACCAAGGCTTTGCACGCGCGCACGCTGTCCGGGCTCTGCTTGCCCACGCGCTGGGCGATGGCCTGGGCCTTGGCCAGGGCCTCGCCTTGCTCCACCACCTCTTCCACCAGCCCGATGCGCAGGGCCGTGGCCGCGTCCACGCGCTCGCCCGTCAGGATCATGCGCTTGGCCCAGCCTTCGCCCACCAGCCAGGGCAGGGTCTGCGTGCCGGTGCCGCCGGGCAGCAGGCCCACGGTGGCTTCGGGCAGGGCCATCTGCGCGTGCGTTTCGGCGATGCGGATGTCGCAGGCCAGTGCGCACTCCAGGCCACCGCCCATGGCGAAGCCGTTGATGGCGGCCACGGTGACCAGGTGGGTCTCGGCCAGGGCTTCGAAGGCGAGGCCGAAGGCCGAGATCATGTCGAGTGCCACGGCCTTGTCGCCGCTGGCGAAGGTGTTGAGGTCGGCGCCGGCGCTGAAGAACTTGGGGCCCGAGCCGGTGATCACCAGGGCGCGCACGGCGGGGTTGGCTTCGAGCGCTTGCACCGTGTCACGCAGCTTGAGCAGGCCTTCGCGGCTGAAGGCGTTGGCGGGCGGGCGGTTGAGGGTGACGGTGGCCACGCCGCCGTCGATGTTGAGTTCGATCATGTCGAGGTCCTTGGGCGATGAATGCGATGGAGCCCGTGCCGTGTGCGGGGCCAGGCGGTGCCGTGATCTTGCCGCATCCGGCGCATCTGTTGCATCCGGTGCGGCTGGCGCGCCCCTCAGAGCTGTCGCGCGATCACGATCTTCTGGATCTGGCTGGTGCCTTCGTAGATCTGCGTGATGCGGGCGTCGCGGTAATGGCGCTCGACGGCGTAGTCCTGCAGGTAGCCATAGCCGCCATGCACCTGGATGGCCTGCGAGCACACCCACTCGGCGGTCTCGGACGCCATCAGCTTGGCCTGCGAGGCCTCCGAGATGCAGGGCACGCCGGCCATGCGCAGGCGCGCGGCGTGGTGCACCATCAGCCGGGCGGCGCTCAAGCGCGTGTGCATGTCGGCCAGCAGCTGCGAGATGGCCTGGTGCTCGGCGATCGGCTTGCCGAACTGCGTGCGCTCCCGTGCGTAGGCGCGCGCCGCATCCAGCGCCGCGCGGGCGATGCCCACCGCCTGCGCCCCGATGCCGATGCGCCCGCCTTCGAGGTTGGACAGCGCGATCTTCAGGCCCTCGCCGCGCTGGCCCAGCATGTGGTCTGCCGGCACGCGCACACCTTGCAGTGAGATGGCGCAGGTGTCCGAGGCGCGGATGCCCATCTTGTGCTCTTCGCGCTCGACCACGAAGCCGGGCGTGGTGGTGGGCACGATGAAGGCCGACAGGCCCTTCTTGCCCAGCTCCGGGTCGGTCACCGCGAAGACGATGGCCATGCCGGCGCGGCGTCCGTTGGTGATGAACTGCTTGGCGCCGGTGAGGACCCAGTGGTCGCCATCAGGGCCTGTTTCGAGCACGGCACGCGTGCGCAGCGCATCGGCCTCGGAGCCGGCTTGCGGCTCGGTCAGGCAGAAGGCGCCGATGACCTCGCCCGAGGCCAGCCGGGGCAGCCACTGCGCCTGCTGCGCCGCCGTGCCGAAGCGCAGGATCGGCACGCAGCCCACCGAGTTGTGCACGCTCATCAGCGTCGAGCACGCGGCGCAACCGGCGGCGATTTCTTCGATGGCCAGGGCGTAGGCCAGGTCGTCGGTCTTGCTGCCGCCTTGTTCTTCGGGCACCAGCATGCCCAGCAGGCCGAGCTCGCCCATCTGGCGCACGACCTCGTCGGGCAAGGCGGCGTCGCGGTCCCATTGCGCGGCATGGGGGGCCAGCACCGACTGCGCGAAATCGCGGGCGGCGTCGCGCACCAGGCGCTGGTCTTCGGTGAGCAGGGTGTCGTGGCTCATGCGGGGTTCATTCAAAGCAGTTCGATGGCCATGGCCGTGGCCTCGCCACCGCCGATGCACAGGGCGGCCACGCCGCGTTGCAAGCCGCGCTGTTGCAGGGCGTGGATGAGGGTGACGAGGATGCGCGCGCCGGTGGCGCCGATGGGGTGGCCCATGGCGCAGGCGCCGCCGCGCACGTTGACCTTGTCGGGGCTGAGTTTCAGCTCGCGCATGGCGATCAGCGTGACCACGGCAAAGGCTTCGTTGATCTCGTAGAGGTCGACGTCTTCGTCCGTCCAGCCGGTGAGGTCGAACAGGCGCCGGATGGCGCCCACGGGCGCGGTGGTGAAGCGCCCGGGGGGGCCGGCGTGGGTGCTGTGTCCAACGATGCGCGCGATCGGCCGCCAGTCGCGCGAGCGCGCGGTGCTGTCGCGGGTGAGCACCAGGGCCGCTGCACCGTCCGAGATCGAGGCCGAGCTGGCCGCCGTCACCGTGCCATCGGCCCCGAAGGCGGGCTTGAGCGTGGCGATCTTCTCGGGCTTGCACTGGCCGGGGGTTTCGTCGACGGCGAGGGTGCGCTCCACCCCTTTGACCTTCATCGTGACGGGCGCGATCTCGCTCGCGAACAGGCCTTCGGCCACCGCCGCCTGCGCGCGCTGCACCGAGGCCAGGGCGTAGGCATCCTGTTCGGCGCGTGTGAAGCCCAGCTCCTTGGCCGTGGCCTCGGCGTGCACGCCCATCAACTGGCCGTCGTAGGCGTCCTGCAGGCCATCGAAGAACATGTGGTCGACCATCTGGCCGTGACCCAGGCGCTGGCCGCCGCGCGCCGAGGGCAGCAGGTAGGGCGCATGCGTCATCGACTCCATGCCGCCTGCCACCACCACGCCCACCGTGCCGGCGAGCAGCTGGTCGTGGCCCAGCATCACGGTCTTCATGCCCGAGCCGCACATCTTGGTCAGCGTCGTGGCGGGCACGCTGTCGGGCAGGCCGGCGGCCAGCAGGGCCTGGCGCGCGGGGGCCTGGCCGACGCCGGCCATCAGGCAGCAGCCCATCAGCACCTCGTCGACCTCGCTGGCGTGCACGTGGGTGTCCAGCATCGCCGCGCGGATGGCGGCGGCGCCCAGCATGGGTGCCGACAGGCCCTGGAACTGGCCCTGGAAACTGCCGATCGCGGTGCGCCGCGCGGCCAGGATGACAACGGGATCGAGCATTCTCAACTCCTCAGCGATGTGGGGGGGCGCTTGGTGGCGCCTCACTTCGGGGCCATGCGGATGGCGCCGTCGAGGCGGATCACCTCGCCGTTGAGGTAATCGTTGCCCACGATGTGTCCCACCAGCGAAGCGTACTCCGCCGGGCGGCCCAGGCGGGCCGGGTGGGGCACGCTGCGGCCCAGGCTGTCCTGCACCTCTTGCGGCAGGCCCAGCAGCATCGGCGTCTCGAAGATGCCAGGCGCGATGGTCAGCACGCGCACGCGGTCACGCGCCAGGTCGCGCGCGGCGGGCAGGGTCATGGCCACCACGCCGCCCTTGGAGGCCGCGTAGGCCGCCTGACCGATCTGTCCGTCGAAGGCCGCCACCGAGGCCGTGTTGACGATGACGCCTTGCGAGGCGTGCGGGTCGGTGTCGCCACCGGGTGCGCCCGAAGCGATCATCGCCGGCGCCGCCAGCCGCATCATGTTGAAGGTGCCAATCAGGTTGACCTCGATGGTGCGGCGAAAGCTCTCGAGCCGGTGCGGGCCGTTCTTGCCCACGATCTTTTCAGCCGGGCCGATGCCGGCGGCGTTGACCAGCACGTCCAGGCGCCCGAAGCGTTGCATGGCGGTGTCCACAGCCGCCTGGCCAGCGGCTTCGTCGGTCACGTTGGTGGCCACGAAGGCCACGCGGTCGGCGGCATCGGGGGGGATGGCGCCGTCGCGCGGCGGGGCCAGGTCGGCGATGACGACGCGGGCGCCGGCGGCCAGGGCCATCTGCACGGTGGCCGCGCCCAGGCCGGAGCTGCCGCCAGTGACCAGGAACACGCTGTCCTTCGTTTGCATGCTTGTCTTCCTCTTTTGGGTTGTCTTTTGGGTTGGGGGTACAGGGTCTGAAGCATCTTGCACCAGGGTGCGGGCCTTGCCCAGCGGGGTGGGCGGTCGGCTCGCGAGGTGTGTCACCACCCCCACGCGTGAACGTTCTGACGCGAGACATGCCCTGCGTCAGGGTCAACCCTGCTTGGGCCGTGGTCTGATGGCGGCTGATGTTTTTCGTCCAACAGGTGCCGTGATGCGAACCCTTGCCACCCCCTCCATGGCGTCCTCAGCCGCTGCTTCTGCTTCTGCCTTGGTATCGCCGACCGCGCAGTCGGCCTTGTCGTCTCCCGGCCGCCGTCGCGTGCTGGCCTGGTCCGTGTCCACGGGCGTCGCCTTGCTGTGCAGCGCCGGCCTGGCGCCTGCCCACGCCCAGGCTCGCCCCTGGCAAACCGAATCCGTGCGTCAGCAAGCCAAGGCCTTGCTGCAACGCTGGCAAGGCGGTGAGCTCAACAAGCTCGACGACGACGCCCTGCTGACCCTGTTCCGCGAGCTGCCCACCGAGGTGCTGGTCACGGCCATGCAGCTGGGCGCCGGTCAGCACGAAGGCTTCGAGATCCGCATGCAGCGCCAGGAGCGCATCGGTGGCGAATGGCAGGACAAGCCCTTCCTCAACCACATCCGCCTGCGCCGCCAGCCGCAGCAGGTCTACATGGCGTGGTTGCCAGGCGGGCCGAAAGCCGGACAGGAAATCCTCTTTGACGCCCGCCAGCGCACCGACGCCATGTACGGGCACCTGGGCGGTGTGTTGGGCTTCGTGTCCAAATGGATCGCGCTGGACGGCAGCATCCCCAAGCAGAACTCCAACCACACCGTGCTCAACCTCGGGCCCGACTTCGTGGCCGAGGTGCTGGGCCGAGAGGTCGGCCGCCAGAACGCGGCGGGCCGCAGCACGCGTGCCGACCAGGTCGAGGTGCTGAAGGTGGCGGGTCAGCGCACCATCGCGCTGACCTGGGCCCCGGGGGCTGCCGATCCGGCTGCTTATGCCGCGCGCACCCGCGTGTGCCTGAACCTCAAGCAGCCCTGGGCCTTGCAGATCGAATCGTGGGCGGCGTCGGGCGAGATCCGCGAGCGCATCCTCTACGAGCGTGTCGAGCCCAAGTCCTTCACCGACCTGGACTTCGACCCCAAGAACCCGGCCTACCGGTTCTGATCAGCCCAGCGCAGGGCCGCGCTCAGAACCCCAGGCTTTGCCCTGCGCCCATCAGGGTGGCCGCGCCCAGCAGCGCGAAGATGCCCGCGGCGATGCCATGCACCAGCCGCATCGGGATGCGCCCGGCCAGCTTGTCGCCCGCGTACACCGCCGGCACGTTGGCGATCAGCATGCCCAGGGTCGAGCCCACCACCACGGCGACCGCGTCGGCGTAGCGCGCGGCCATGGCCACGGTGGCGATCTGCGTCTTGTCGCCCATCTCGGCGATGAAGAAGGTCAGCAGGGTGGCGCCAAAGACGCCAAAGCGTGCTGCGACCTGCGCCTCTTCGTCCTCGATCTCGTCAGGGATCAGCGTCCACACCGCCATGGCGATGAAGGACAGGCCCAGGCCCCAGCGCAGCACCTCTGGCGACAGCGTGGTCGTGATCCAGGCGCCCAGGGCACCGGCCAGCGCGTGGTTGAGCACGGTCGCCACGAAGATGCCGGCAACGATGGGCAGGGGCTTTTTGAAACGCGCGGCCAGCAAAAAGGCCAGCAGCTGGGTCTTGTCGCCGATTTCGGCGAGCGCGACGACGCCGGTGGAGACGGCGAAAGGCTCGGCGAAGGATTCGAAGAAGGGCATGTGGGGCACCCAGGCCGGGACAGGGACACATGACCACGGCGCACCCCCCGGCCAGGATGGGTGCAGCGTGGTCAAAGGTCTTGCCAGGCCATCGGGCTGGGCCCGAGGGCTGCTGGCGCCATGGTCTGCGGACCAAGTGTGTTGACGCCAGCCAGGTGTCCGCAAGCACGGGCCAAGCCCGGTGGGTGCGGCGAAGAGCGGCTACTCCCCGATGACCTTCGCAGTGTAACCTCGCTGCCATGCCCCATGACGTCAGCTTGATCTCCACCATCGCCGTCGGTTTCGGCCTGGCCCTGGTGTTCGGTTTTGCAGCCGCTCGCCTGCGCATGCCCCCGCTGGTGGGTTATCTGCTGGCGGGCATCGTCATCGGGCCGGGCACGCCGGGCTTTGTCGCCGACATGGCCTTGGCCAGCCAGCTCGCCGAGATCGGCGTCATGCTGCTGATGTTCGGTGTCGGCCTGCACTTTTCGGTGGCCGACTTGCTGGCCGTGCGTCGCATTGCCATCCCGGGGGCCATTGTTCAGATCGCGGTGGCCGTGGGCATGGGCTTTGGTCTGGCGGCGAGCTGGGGGTGGTCGGTGGGCGGCTCGCTGGTGTTCGGGCTGTGCCTGTCGGTGGCCAGCACGGTGGTGTTGCTCAAGGCGCTCGAAGCGCGCGGCCTGCTGGAGACGGCCAACGGCCGCATCGCCGTGGGCTGGCTGGTGGTCGAAGACCTGGTGATGGTGCTGGTGCTCGTGCTGCTGCCCGTGTTCGCCGGCTTGCTTGCGGCCAGCCAGGGCGGCACCGATGCCCAGACGCCGCAAGACATCGTCATCACCGTGGGCTGGACGCTGGCCAAGGTGCTGGCCTTCGTGGCCACCATGCTGATCATCGGGCGGCGCGTGTTCCCGCGCATGCTGTGGTGGGTGGCGTCCACGGGCTCGCGCGAGCTGTTCACGCTGTGCGTGGTGGCCGCAGCCGTGGGCGTGGCCTTTGGCGCGGCCAAGCTGTTCGACGTGTCGTTCGCGCTGGGCGCCTTCTTCGCCGGCATGATGATGCGCGAGTCCGAGTTCGCCCACCGCGCGGCCGACGAGTCGCTGCCCCTGCGCGATGCTTTTGCGGTGCTGTTTTTTGTCTCGGTGGGCATGCTGTTCGACCCGAGCGTGTTGTGGCAGTCACCGGGCAAGCTGGCCGCCACGGTGGCCGTCATCGTGCTGGGCAAGACCCTGGCGGCGGTGGCCCTGGTGCTGCTGTTTCGCTACCCGCTGAGCACAGCGCTGACGGTGGGCCTGAGCCTGGCCCAGATCGGCGAGTTCTCGTTCATCCTGGCAGGCTTGGGGTCGAGCCTGGGGCTGTTGCCCAAGGAAGGCCAGGACCTGGTGCTGGTGGCTGCACTGCTGTCGATCGCCGCCAATTCGGCGCTGTTCGGCGCCAGCGTGCCGCTGACCGAGTGGCTGCAATCTCGCTCGGCCCTGGCGCGCCGGCTGGCCTTGCGTGACGACCCCCTGGCCCAGTTGCCCCGACACGTCGACATGTCGCGTGTGCAGGACCTGGTGGTGCTGGTGGGCCATGACGGGGTCGGGCGCCAGGTGGCACAGCGCCTGCGTGAGCAAGGCTTGTCCTACGTGGTGGCCGACGAAAGCCGAGAGGTGGTCGAGGCCCTGCGCGCCGAGCACATCCCCGCGGTGGCGGGCGACCTGATGGACCCCACCACCCTGATCCAGGCGCACATCGCCAAAGCCGTTGCCCTGCTGATCAACCAGCCCGACAGCCTGCGCACGCGAACGATGGTGGACATCGCGCGTGAGCTCAACCCCGGGGTGCGCATCGTGGCGCTGGGTGGCAACGAAGAAGAAGCCCGCCTGCTCAAGCAGGAGCTGGGCATCGAGGTTTGCCTGCCCGACGACGCCCTGGCGCGCCAACTGGGCGACCAGCTGCTGGGGCAGCTCAGGCCCCGGTGAAAACAAAAACCCCGGCACGGGGCCGGGGTGTTTTGAGGTCGAGGGCTCGCCTCGGGCGTCAAGCCGCCTTGCGCTGAGCGGTGGCGCTGCCACCCGCCACGTGCGGCTTGAGGAAGGCCATCACGCCGTCTTCCAGCTTGCCATTGCGCAGCTGGTCCATGTCCAGCGCGTAGTTCTGATAAAGCTTCCAAGGTGCGCGGTCGGCGCCCTTGGGCAGGTGGGCCTCGGCGCGGGCCACGTAGCCCGAGGTCATGTCCAGCAGCGGCGCCGGCTTGACGTTGGGGTCCTTGCGCTCGGCCACGGCGATGCGCGTGCCCGTCTTGTCCATGTGCTTGAGCAGGCGGCAGACGTACTCGGCGATCAGGTCGGCCTTGAGCGTCCACGAGGCGTTGGTGTAGCCCAGCGTGTTCGAGAAGTTGGGGATGTCGCTGAACATCAGGCCCTTGTACGAGATGTGCTGGTTCATCTCGATGGCCTTGCCGTCCACGCTCATCGTCATGCCGCCGAACAGGCGCAGGTTCAGGCCGGTGGCCGTCACGATGATGTCGGCTTCCAGGGTCTGGCCCGACTTCAGCTTGATGCCGTTGCCCACGAAGCGGTCGATGTGGTCGGTCACCACGTTGGCCTTGCCACGCTTGATGGCCTTGAACATGTCGCCATTGGGCACGGCGCACAGTCGCTGGTCCCAGGGGTTGTAGGGCGGCGTGAAGTGCTTCATGTCGAAGTTCGGCCCGACCTGCATCTTCACCTGCTTGAGCAGGAACTTGCGCACGGCGTTGGGGTACTTGCGCGAGAGCTTGAAGATCAGCTGCGTGATGAAGTTGTTGCGCGCGCGGCTGATGTTGTAGACCGTCATCTCGGGCAGGAACTTCAGCAGGAAGCGCACCATCGGATCGAACTGCGGCACCGAGATCACGTAGCTGGGCGTGCGCTGCAGCATGGTCACCATCCGGGCCTTGTCCGTCATCGACGGGATCAGGGTGATGGCGGTGGCGCCGGAGCCGATCACGACCACGCGCTTGCCGCTGTAGTCGAGGTTTTCAGGCCAGAACTGCGGGTGGATGACCTGGCCCTTGAAGTCTTCGCGGCCCTTGAATTCGGGCGTGAAGCCTTCTTCGTAGTTGTAGTAGCCGGAGCACATCATCAGCCAGTTGCAGCTCAGCTGCACGGTCTCGCCCGACTTCTTCTGCACGGTCACCGTCCAGGTGGCGGTTTCGCTGCGCCAGTCGGCCGAGGTCACCTTGCTGCCAAAGCGGATGTGGCGCTGGATGTCGTTCTCGCTGGCCGTTTCCTGGATGTAGTGGCGGATGCGGTGGCCATCGGCAATCACCTGCTTTTCGGTCCAGGGCTTGAAGTTGTAGCCCAGGGTGTACATGTCCGAGTCGGAGCGGATGCCGGGGTAGCGGAACAGGTCCCACGTGCCGCCGATGGTGTCGCGGCCTTCCAGGATGGCAAACGTCTTGCCGGGGCATTGGGTCTTGAGGTGGCGGGCAGCGCCGATGCCGGACAGGCCAGCGCCCACGATCAGGACGTCAAAGTGTTCAGCCATGTGGGGAGTCTCCGTTTGCGAGGTCAGGGGGCCGGCCGGCAGGTGCTTGATGAGAGGCAAGCGGGCCCCGGCTGCAATGTGATAACGAGTGTGTGCACTTTATATTTGAAAAGGACGATTGTCAAATTAGGGTTGGACCCTAGAACGGGGGCATTCCGTGGGGTCTGCACGGGGCACGGGCCCCTGTTCGCGGGGCAGCGGCACAATGCACCAGCCCATTTTCGCCACCACTTCATCCACGCCCCGATCGGGCCTTTGCTGATGTCCGTGACCTCCACCCCGACTCTCCGTGCAGCCATCATCGACCTGGACGGCACCATGGTCGACACCCTCGGCGACTTCCACGTCGTGCTCCAGCACACCCTGGCCGACATGGGCTGCCACCCCATCGAGCTGGCCCGTGTGGACCGCGAGTTCCTCTCGCTGACCGTGGGCAAGGGCACCGACGACCTGTTGCGCCGCAGCCTGGCCCATGCCTGGGGCCTGCCCGATGATTCGCCCGAGGCAGTCCAAGCCGTGCCCGAAGCCTGGCAGCACTACCAGCGCCATTACGACCGCCTCAACGGCCAGCATGCCGATGTCTTCCCCGGTGTGCCCGAAGGGCTGAATCAACTGCGCGAGCTCGGCGTGCCCCTGGCCTGCCTGACCAACAAGCCCACCGCCTTCGCCGAGCAGCTGCTCAAGCTCAAAGGCCTGCGCGGCCACTTCCGGCACGTGTTCGGCGGTGATGCCTTTGCGCGCAAGAAGCCCGACCCGCTGCCCCTGCTCAAAACCTGCGAGGCCCTGGGAAGTGAACCCGCTGCCACGCTGATGGTGGGCGACTCCAGCAACGACGCGCAGGCCGCCCGCGCCGCCGGCTGCCCGGTGCTGCTGGTGACCCATGGCTACAACCACGGCCACCCGATCACCGAGGTGCCGGCGCTGGCGCACGTGAACCGACTGGATCAGGTCGACTGGGCGAAGTTGTTCGCGGGCTGACTGCGCGCGGTTGATCCACCCAGCCCACCCACCAACGCAAACGGGGCCCGAAGGCCCCGTTGTCACGTCAGCTTGCCCAGGAAGGGCGACGGCCGATCAGAGCAGCGCTTCCAGCACCGGCTGAGCGCGGTGGTCGAGCAGCGCGTCTTTCAGGTCTTGCGTGGTCGGGTTGGTGCCCAGCCAAACGCGCAGGATGGCGGGGAAGAAGTTCGCGTCGGCGATCGGCAGGCCGGCGGGCTGGCCGTTGACGTAGAACACCGTGCCACGCTTGGGCACGTACTCCACCGACAGGGTGTCGTTGGCGTTCAGGCGACGGATGCGCGAGAACTGTTCGCCCATGATGCGGATGGACGGGATCAGGCTGAAGAACTCCTGGCGCGGGCTGTTGGCCTCGATGCCGCGGGTGATGACCTTGCCGATTTCGTCCACGCGCATGCCTTGCAGCATCACGAAGCGCAGCTCCTTGGGGCCGTTGGTCGAGAACACGACCTCGGCCTTGTTGGTCTTCTGGGGCACGTACAGGCCCACTGTGTAGAGCTTGGCCACCGCGCGGTAGGACACGCCCGTGCCGTTGAGCGTCAGGGGCACGCCTTCCACCTTGACGGTGGGTTGGTAGTGCACGCCCACCGTGTTGGCGGCTTGGGCCCAAACACTGCTCACGCTCGTCAGACCCATGGCGAGCCCTGCGGCCAGACCGCAGAGGAGGCGAGCGCCGGCGGGCGCCGGAGATGCCAGGTTCAGCTTCATGGTGTGTCTCTCTCGTCGTTGGATGGATCCGGAGATCCGTAATGAATTGTTACCCGTGCGGCGCGTCACACAACCTTCGTTTTCCCTGGTCCTTAGGGATGTCCCGCCGGTCGAATGAGGGGGAATGGCCGCCTGCCGATGCCGACCTGGCGCGCGACCGACCCCCTGCTACACTGGATTCATGTTCGTCTCACGCAAACAGACCAAAGGTCCGCATGACCGGGGGGCATGGCCCTGGCGATGCTGATGCCTGCCTGAAGGTTTTTTGTGGGTGAGCGGCGCGATGATAGGTGCCCGCCCCCACCGCCAAAGGTCTCACCTGGCGAAATGGGTAAGCGCTGGTAAACGCAGCCGGCGCGAGGTGCCCAGATCACCAAAAAGGGTGAGGGACAGAGACGACACATCACCGTGGCACCGGGCCGGCGAGCCCATTTTGTGCCCTGGGGCTCGGAGGCCCACCACCATGATCACCCGTTCCGAATTCGACGCATTGGCCGCTGAGGGCCACAACCGCATCCCCCTGGTCGCCCAGGCCCTGGCCGACCTCGACACCCCGCTGTCGCTCTACCTCAAGCTCACGCAGGGCAAGCCTTTGAGCTTCCTGCTCGAGTCGGTGGTGGGTGGCGAGCGCTTCGGGCGCTACTCTTTCGTGGGGCTGCCGGCCCGCACGCTGGTGCGCGCCACCGGCCGCCACATCGAGGTCGTCACCGATGGCACCGTGGTCGAAACGCATGAAGCCAACCCGCTGGACTTCATCGAGGCCTATCAAGGGCGCTTCAAGGCCGCCGTTCCCCAGGGCCTGCCGCGCTTTTGCGGTGGCCTGGCCGGCTACTTCGGCTACGACACGGTGCGCCACATCGAGCCGCGCCTGGCCAAAACGCACAAACCCGGTGGCATCGGCACGCCCGACATCCTGCTGCTGCAGTGCGAGGAGCTCGCTGTCATCGACAACCTGGCCGACCGCCTGTTCCTCATCGTCTACGCTGACCCGGCCCTGCCTGGCGCCTACGACCGCGCGGTCGACCGCCTGGGCGAGCTGCAAGCCCGCCTGAACGCCGTCGTGCCCGTGCCGCCCGTGACACCGACCGAATCCCATCCTGTGGAGCGGCATTTCGCCAAGGAAGATTTCGAGGCGGCAGTGCTGCGCTGCAAGGAATACATCGCCGCGGGCGACTGCATGCAGGTCGTCATCGGCCAGCGCCTGCAAAAGCGCTTCACCGCCTCGCCGCTGACGCTCTACCGCGCGCTGCGCTCGCTCAACCCGAGCCCCTACATGTACTACTACGACATGGGTGACCACCATGTCGTGGGCTCGAGCCCCGAGATCCTGGTGCGCCAGGAGAAGAACACCGAGGGCGGCGAAACGGTGACCATCCGCCCGATCGCCGGCACGCGCCCGCGTGGCGCCACGCCCGAGGCCGACGTGGCCAATGAGAAAGAGCTGCTGGCCGACCCGAAGGAGCGCGCCGAGCACGTGATGCTGATCGACCTGGCGCGCAACGACATCGGCCGCATCGCCAAGACCGGCTCGGTCAAGGTGACCGAGGCCTTCGGCATCGAGCGCTACTCGCACGTCATGCACATCGTCAGCAACGTCGAGGGCGCGCTCAAAGACGGCATGAGCGGCCTGGACGTGCTGCGCGCCAGCTTCCCGGCGGGCACGCTCAGCGGCGCGCCCAAGATCCGCGCCATGGAGATCATCGATGAGCTGGAACCCGTGCAGCGCGGTGTCTACGGCGGTGCCGTCGGCTACCTGAGCTTCGCGGGTGACATGGACGTGGCCATCGCCATCCGCACCGGCGTCATCAAGGACCAGGTGCTGTATGTGCAGGCTGGCGCCGGCGTGGTGGCCGATTCGGTGCCCGAGCTCGAATGGAAAGAGACCGAGGCCAAGGCCCGCGCCGTGGTGCGCGCGGCCGAGATGGTCGAACAAGGCCTTTGATTCGCCCGCATTCGGGGAGCGGACATGTCTGATGTCCGGATCCTCGGATCAGGGGGGTGGATTCCGGCATTGTTCAACACCTCAGGCGGGATTCCACCCATGCCCCGGGATGGGGCGATGACCGATTCTGGAAGACCAAGACAGCCTGCTTTGCGCAGGCCTTCCAGACCGTGCTGTACCCCTTTGTTTTTTTCATCGCCGTGATGCTGGTCACCGGCAGCGCCCTGCTGCTGGTCTGGCGCAAGGATCGTTCGCTGATCTTCGCGGCGCTGTTGGGGTTTGCGCACCTCGTCTACTGCTTCAACCCGGTGGCCTACTGGGCTTGGGGGCAGCCTCAGCCGGCCTTGCACATGCTCGGTGCCCTCGGGTTGATCGGCGTGGCCGCCGGTTCGCTGACCTTGTTGGTCGCGGGGTTGGCGCACCTCTCGCGCAAGCGCTGGCCGCGTCACGCGGCACCGGCGCTGTTCTTCGGTCAGTCGGCGCTGTACGGCGGCCTGCTGCTGGTCGACATCCAACTGGCGCAAGCCGGCGTGGCAGCGCTCAACACCCTGGTCGGCCTGGTGGTTTGCCGCTGGTTGTGGGGTGGTGGCTTGAGCCAGCGCACCGTGGGCATCGTGCTGGTGTTGCTGGGCCTGAACCACTTCAGCTTCGTGTTCGGCGGGGAGGCGGCCGCTCCCGTTCAATCCACCGTCGCGGCGGTGTTGCGCCTGACGCTTTGCCTGGCGCTGCTGTACGCGGCCATGGTGCGTTCGGCGGCGCGCGCCAACCGGCTCAAAGACCGGTTCTTTGCTTTGACGGAGCGCTCGCACCAGGGCGTGGCCGTGGTGCGCCGGGGCATGGTCACCTACGCCAACCCGGCGTTTCGGCGCATCTTCGGCATGGACGCGGTGGCCGAGGTGCCCGAGATTTTCTCGCCCGAGTGGGTGGCTCGCACCGTGCCGGCCACCGATCGCGAAGCCGCCACCGACATGGCCACGCAGGTCATCCGTGGACAGATGGAGCAGGCCGAGTGGGGCGGTGAGCGCCTCTCGCTCGACGGCCGCCGACTGCACCTGCGCTACAAGGCCTGGCAGGTCGATTGGGATGGTCAGAAGGCGCTGCAGGTCGTGGTCTCGGACGAGACCGCCCAGCAGGCCGCCGCCCAGGCCCTGCAATGGCGCTCGCGCCACGACGAACTCACCGGTCTGCCCAACCGGGCTGCGCTGCTGCGCCGCCTGGGCACCTGCTTCGAGGACTGGGACCAGGACGGCTTCGTGCTGCTGTTGCTCGACGTCGATCGCTTCAAGTTTTTCAACGAGGCCCATGGTCACCGGGTGGGCGACGAGGTGCTGATCGGCGTGGCCCACCTGCTTCGCGACCGGTTGCAGGACCGCGCCGAGGTCATGCGACTGGGCGAGGACGAGTTCGCCCTGCTGGCGCCGGCCCAGGGCGATCCGGCGCGCGTGTCCACCGACCTGGCCCACACCATTCGCCGCCTGCTCAGCGAGCCGCTGACCGTGCGCGAGCACCGCTTCTACATCGACGTGTCGATGGGCGTGGCCACGCACCCTTCTTCGGCGCAGGGGCCCGAGCAACTGCTGCAGGCTGCCCACGCCGCCATGCACGAGGCCAAGCGCCTGCCAGGCACCTCGGTGCAGTTCGCCGCCGACCAGATCAAGCAAGGCATGGCCGCTTTCTTCAACGCCGAACAAGCCCTGCGAGCGGCCTTGCAGAACCACGAGTTCACGCTGGTCTACCAGCCCAAGGTGTGTGCGCAGCGGGGCGAGCTCATCGGTTTCGAAGCCCTGGTGCGTTGGGACCGACCGGGCATCGGCCGCGTCAGCCCGCTGGACTTCATCCCTGCGGCCGAGCGCACCGGCCTGATCGTGCCTTTGGGTGCGCAGATTTTGAGCGAGGCCTGCAGACAGCTCGCGGCTTGGCGCCAGGCGGGCCTGCGCATCGTGCCGGTGGCGGTCAACGTGTCGCCGCTGCAGTTGCTGGATGCCAACTTCCCCGCCCAGGTCATGCAGACGCTCAGGCAACACAGCCTGCCGCCGCGCGCCTTGACCCTGGAGATCACCGAGACGGCCGCCGTCACGCACATGGACCAGGCCATGGCCCACATCAAGCTGTTGCGCGAGCAGGGCGTGGAGGTGGCGCTCGATGACTTCGGCACCGGCTTTTCGTCGCTGAACATGCTGCGCAGCCTGCCGCTGCAGACGGTCAAGATCGACCGATCGCTGATTGACCCGATGCCCAACACCGAGGCCGTGGCCGTGGTCAAGGCCATCTGCGACCTGGCCTCGGTGCTCGATCTCGACGTGGTGGCCGAAGGCGTGGAGACCCCCGAGCACGCCCGTGCCGCTCGCGAGGCGGGTTGTCACGCCTTGCAGGGCTACTTGTACGCCCGCCCGCTCAGCGTCGACGAAGCCACGGGTTGGCTGGCTCGCGCCACCCTGGTCAGCCAGGTCGAGCCTGAATCAGGCTTTCACACGACGGTGGTCTGACCAACGCCGCAGCGCAGCCTGGGCCGGGGCTTCGAGCCAGCGGTAGGTCAGCGCTGCCAGGCCGAAGGTCGCCACCAGGTAAGCCAGCAGCCACCAAGGCGAGTGCAGGGGCAGGTTGGCGGGGTTGGCGCCGCTCAGGTTGGCCACCAGCAGCTGCAGCGGAAAGTGCAGCAGGTAGCTGGCGTAGGTGGTGTGGCCCAGCGTGGTCAGGCCGCGCGAGATGCGTTCGGAGCGGGGCTGCACCAGTGCCAACAAGGCCAGCATCGCCACGGGCGTCAGCAGGGCGACGTAGAACATCGGGCGCAGCATGCCCATGAACGCCAGGCCCGTGCCCAGTGCCAGCGCCACGGCCATGCCGGTTTGGGCCAAGCCCCGCAACGCCAGGGTGGTGCCTTGCAGCCACCGCCAAGCCGCGTGCGTGAGCCCGCCCAGGTAGAAAAAGAACAGGCACAGCACCAGCGGGTGTGGCGTCAGCTTGAGCGCGTAGATGGCGCCCGTGACCGCGATGACCGCGCCGATCTGCCAGGGCCGCACCCAGCCCAGTCGGCTGAGCGCGAAGAACACGCCATAAGCCAGCACCTCGATGGAAATGCTCCAGATGGGTCCGTTGAACGACCACTCGCTGCGCCCAGCCCAGTCGCTGGCCAGGAACAGCTGCAGCACGAAGTGCGCCATGTCGTTGTGGGTGTAGACGTAGTCTTGCCCGGTTTGGGCTCGGTACCAGGCGATCAGCGGCAGCATGGCCAGCAAGGTGACCAGGTGCAGCGGGTACAGGCGCGAAAACCGCAGCCAGGCGAAGCGGCCTGCGGCCACCTTGCCATCGGCCACCGCCTGCCCGTACTTCCAGAAGAAGATGAAGCCCGACAGCGCCCAGAAGGCCTGCACGCCCAGCCAGCCGTGGCCGTAAAAAGGCGCCAGCCAGCCCGCCAGGGGCTGCACGGCGTGGCCGTGCGTCATGTCGGCCGTGACCGGCCCCACCACGTAGAAGTGCTGGTAGTGCCACAGCAGCACCGACAGGGCGCAGACGAAGCGCATCAGCTCCAGGCCCAGCAGGGTGGCCGGGGCGCCGGGTGGCGCGGCGGGGCGAGTGGCAGGGCGAGCAGCGAGGGCGCGTGGTGCAGGCATAGAGCGCCGATCATGCAGCAAGCTCGTGGCCTGACCCCGTCGCCTTGGGCAGTCATCCGAGGGGGGGGCCGTCACCGAGGTTTGCTCACCTTGGTGACGGTGGCCCTGGGCTTTTTCGCCTCAAACGAGGTGGGCTGCTTCCTGAGACTTTGGAGCCTTTTGGGCTTTTTGAGCGCCTTGACGGCGTGCTCGCTGCCAACCCATCAAGCCCAGGCCAACCGCCGCCAGGGCGAAGCTGCCGGGCTCGGGAACCGAGCTGACCAGCGCGGGGTCGAAGCGGGTGTACAGGCTCAGGTCGGTGCCAAGGGTGTGTTTCAGCTGGGCCAGCACGGGGCGGTAGTTCTTGTTCTCGAAACGAACGGTGGCGATGAAGGTGCCATCCTGGTCGCCGCTGGTGGTGACGAGCCCTTTGTGATCGATGGTGTATCCGCTGCTGAATGTCACCTTTTGCGAGACGGAGCTGGTGAGCTCCGGGCGCACGCCGGAATAAGCCCAACCGCCGTCAACGTAAGACAGGCTCATGCCAAAGTACCCGCCAACATCGGCGTCGACACCGGTGATCGTCTTGCCAAAGGCCTGAGCAAGGGCCGCGTCGGTGGAAAAAATGCTGGGGTCGCTTTGGTGGGTGATCGTGACTCGCGCGGTGATCTCCAGGGCCGAGTTCGCGCCGACCTCAAAGGACATGTCGTCAAAATGGAAGTCGGTTTCCTGGAAGTTGATGGACGTCTTGTAGGGGCTGGGGCCATCGTTGGTGGCGTTGGGGCCGTGCGAGCGAGGGGCGGCCAACTCCTGCTTGATCTCTGCGGTGTTCTGGAGCGCCTCGTTCAGGGTCACCGCACCCGGCCCAGCCTGGATCTGCACCTGGCTGTCCCCGGCGCTGTAGGTCGGGCCCTGGGTTGCCAGCATCGGGATGGCTGAGACGGTCATCGCACCGCCCCCACCGTCCATGAGCGAGCCGCCGTGCTGGTACGTGTGCATCCCCCACCAGTGGGGCGCCACGTAGTCCCAGTTGTTTTTGTAAGGTGTAGGCGGGGTCCATTCACGGACAACAGGCGTGGACGAACCCGTGGACAGGTTGATCATGTTCGCCTGGACGTTGTTCACCGAAACGGTGACGCCGAGCAGATCGGCCGCCAGGGTGGTGGAACTCACGGTCAGCGCGAGCACGCTGACGCCCAAGGATGCGATGAAACGCATGGTCTCTCCCTCGATTGATTGATGTGAAACGAACGCTATCGAACTCCTGGTGAAAACTCAACCGGGCTAGCCCACGGCCGTCGTGCGCCGCCACCACCTGCCCCCGCATTCGCGGGTGAGCTGCTGCGGTGATGGACCGGCGTGAAATGGCCGGGCTGCGCCGCCGTGGCCCGAGGTGGCTAGAATGTCCAGCATGCGTGTGTCCTCGTCTCCCTCAGCAGACCTGTGCCGTCGGCGTTGGCGTAAGCCTGCGAACTGACCGAACCATCGCGCCCTCGAAGGCGCCAGACGCCCCATCCGCCAAGACACTGGCCGTTCAGTGATCCAAAGCGGGTTTCCGAGCGGGCCGGACAACGGGGGCTGCCCAGCGCCCCTCACGAACTCCACAGGAAAGAGCGCACATGCTGCTGATGATCGACCAGCCCCAAGGTCGTTTTCTGGCGTCCCATGCTGGCCCAAAATCCAGCGTTCTCCTGGGGAGCTTGGCTCTTGACGTCTCACCAAAGCCCCTCTCATCCCGGAAAAAAGCGGGTATCAAAGCGGGTATCGGTTTTAGGCCGTTGCCATGGTCAAAGCACCCGTCTGACGGTGCCTTGTAAGCAGCATTGCACCCACTGACCTTGACGCGCCAGGCATGGCTGCAAAGATGAATTCAGGTCGGCTCGCCCGTGCGCGCCGGGGAATTCAGCGGAGCAGCCATGCCACTCACCGACATCAAGATCCGTCAGGCCAAGGCCAGCGAAAGGCCGCTGAAGCTCTCTGATGGCAATGGCCTGTACCTGGAGGTCAAGCCCAACGGCTCGAAGCTCTGGCGCTACCGGTATCGCATCGATGGCAAAGAGAACCTGTTTGCGCTTGGCGACTACCCGACCATCACCTTGTCCGAGGCGCGCAAGGTCCGCGACGACGCACGCGAACTGATCAAAAAGGGGCAGCACCCCGCGCATGATCGACAGAACGGGCGCCGCCAGACCATCGCGAGCAACCGCGACACCTTCAAGGCCATCGCGCAGGAATGGATCGAGAAGAAGCGTGGTGGGTGGACGCCCTACTACCTGCTGCAAATCGAGCGCGGCATGAAGACGGACATCTACCCGCGCATTGGGCGACTGCCCATCCGCGCAGTGACATCGGCAGACGTCCTGGCCATCCTGGACCGCGCGTCGAAGCGCGGCGCGGAAACCGTGGCGCTCAATTTGCGCCAGTGGTGTTCGGCTGTGTTTCGCTATGCCGTCGCAACGCTGCGCGCGGACCTTGACCCTGCGGCGCCTTTGCGTGGTGCCGTCATTCGGCCACCCGTTGAGCACAGCAAGCCGCTGTCACGAGAAGACATCGCAGACCTGCAAAATCGACTCGCTGTGTACGGCGGGCACCGCACCACCATCATTGCCGTGCGACTCTTGCTGCTGACCTTTGTCCGCACCACTGAAGTAAGGCATGCCGAATGGGCTGACTTCCATCTGGAGGAAGCCGAGTGGCGCATTCCTGCCGAGAGGATGAAGATGCGCCGCATGCACATCGTGCCTCTGGCACGGCAGACCGTTGAGGCATTGCGTGAATTGAAGGCCGTCACTGGTGATGGACGTTGCCTGTTCCCGAATACCCGACGCCCGCATGACGTGATGAGCGGCACCACGATCAACCGTGCCCTTTCCATCATGGGCTTTGCTGTTGGCGAAGTCTCGGGCCACGACTTCCGGGCCACTGCCTCGACGCGCTTGCACGAGATGGGCTATCGATCCGAAATCATCGAGCTGCAATTGGCGCACACCGAACGCAACCGCGTGAAGGCCGCCTACAACCATGCCGACTATTTGCCGGAACGGCGGCAGATGATGCAAGCCTGGGCTGATTGGTTGGATGGCGTGGCCGCGACGGTTCAAGGATCCCCGGCTGATCGGTCGACGTGACGAGGTGCCATGCTGTCGTGTGAATGGCAGCAGTTGAAGTCGATCAATTGCGTGGGAACCTGAACTCCTGTCAACAAGAGGAGAAGGAGCCATGCGGCGATTCACCATCTTCACGGACTCGAATGTCGAGGCGCCACGCCTCATTCTTCTTGCACTTGTCGTGCACCAGTGCAACAGCGCATCTGTTCAGATGAATGTGCTGAGGGCCGATCATCCATCGAAGGGAAGCTGACATGGACAATTCCTCAAGTACCGTGCCGGAGTCCCTGCATTGCGATCAACTCATGCAAAAGCTCAAAGGCCTTTTCCTGCGGCAGCAGGAACTCATGGCTAACTTGAAGCTCGCAGCCTATGTCGCCGACGCCATGCGAGTGCTGCAAGTGTTGGAGCAGCAGGCCGACATGTCCGAAGCCTTTAGCGACACATTGAAATCCGTATGCGCTGATTGGCGCAATCCTGGTTCGATCGAACAGCCAGCGGATTTGATCGCCGTAGCGTTGGGCTATGTCGTCGCTGCCTTGCAGCAGATTCTGACCGAGATGGATCAAGCGATAGGCGCAGTGCCATCGAGATAAACCTGTCGATCATCGACCATGCGTGATGTGTTGTCGGATGCAGTGACCGGAAGTTCGGGGACGGCTTGGCGATCTGCGACGTGCCTACCACCGAGGTAGGCATTGACGATCTGAGGTCTCCCATGGCCCAGCCTCTCCGCAATGTCTCGCCTTGCGGCCACGTCCACAGCGCGGTCCAATATCTCGCCGCCATTGACCGGTGCGGGCGATCCCGTCGCTTGCTGGTATTCATCCGCCGCGTACTGGTGCCGCAGGCCATGCGGCACTACGCCCAAGGCCTTCTTGGTCACGCCGAAGCGCTCCATCACATACCGCAAATGCCTGATGGCCTGAACCAACGTCAGTTGTGGATCACTGATGCTGTCGTTTTCCCCAATGACCAAGTCCTGCGCCAGCTTGATGGCCTGCAGGCGTGCGTCGGTATCGATTGGCACGTAGCGTTTGCGCCCGCCCTTCGTCCCCCTATGCGTAAAGAGGTACAGCGCGGTGTTGCCACCTACTTGGCCTGCCTGCACGGCAGTCAGTACGTCCGCATGCGGGCGCAGCATGCAGGCTTCCTTGAACCGCAATCCAAATGCCTGCATCAGCCGCAGTGAGGCCGCTGCATGCAGGTCATGGCGTTCGACCTGCGCCAGCACCTGATCGACATCCACGCCGCGCTGTCGCCAGCCCTTTGGCATGGTCGCAATGTAGCTGCGCGTGATCAGCGCCGGGTCGTCGAAATAGGCGCTCAGTGGTTTGACCAGCTTGGGCTTGCCGATCCATCCCGCAAAGGTCGTGAGGAAGCTGTGATTCTTCTGCAGCGTTGCCGCGCCCAGCTCGCCACGCTCAGCCCGCTGGCGCCAATCGGCCATCAACAGATCAACATGCCGCCCGCTGAACGAGCGCGGATCAAGCTTGAAGCATTTGACTGGGTTGTCTCGAAGGAACGAAAAGATGCGGAAGCAAAACTGCCTGCGCTCCTCCATCGTGGCGTGCGACACGCCTTTGCTTTTCGTGGAGTGGCGCCAGTTGTGGCGCTCCAGGATCAGCGCCAGAACGTATTTCCAGCGCTGTGGCTGAAGGGGTAGCCTGTCCAGTTCAACAGGCTGGGTTTGAGTCTTGGTCATGATCAATCCATTTCGTCCAGTCAAGGGTTGTAGGGGTTGAGAGAGGCGCGTGCATCCCATCGCGCGCAAGGTCAGCATTCGGTTGCGAACAAAGCCGCAGCCAGGCCAGTCGTAAAAGTGAACGCCGTGCACACGGTGTCAGGCACACGTGGCTGCTCGCTCGGGGCGAACCGCAGATCGACCGGTCTGGCCGGAAGGCTGCGCAGCAAAGTTGCACGGGCGTCACCCGTACGGGATGCCAATCAAGGCACCCAAATCGAACGCCGCCGCCAGACCATCTGATGACACCGAAGCCAACGCGGTGCAGGGTCTGTTCACGCCAATCCGCAAGCTGTCGGTCGGGCCGACATGACAGGGGATGCTCGAAGCAAAGCGTGAGGCGGGGCGAAGGGGATCACGGGCGTCGCGAGAGCGCGCGCCGTTTGCCAAGGCCTCCAAGGGCGCAAGGCAAGCATCGTCGGTTCAAGACCGACATGGATCCACATTGACACGCAGGCATGCGTGCCGCAAACAAGCTGACCACCATCTTGCGATGGCCAGCGGGGACACTTCCGACTCAAGGTCCAGCGTGACATGGCGTCACGACTCCAGGGCTTCCTTTGGCGACCGATGCGCCCGGTGTGGAAGCTACCGGCTTGACGCCATCAAAGCATGCGCTAGGCGGCACCTCAATGCAAGCGCAAAAAGTGCCGTTATCCCGCCATTACCCCTGATCGCCAATGACCTGGTCTGCGTGCCCTTGGGGTTGACAAGTCTTCGCGATACCTCTCTCTCCGAAACCGGTCTGGCCAAGCGAAATGCGCCCGATTGCAGGCTGACCGCAATCAGACTATCCATGCGCTTGACCCCGCCGTGGATGAGCGTGGTCCGTGCGCATTGGGAGCAGAGCCGGACTGGGTCCGATGCCATTGATCAGGCTGATGCCGAAATCCACCCCATTCAGCGCCCATTGCCGGTGGCTGGCTGACCCGCCTTTGCGCACCCTCATGAGCATCTGTTCTTCTTTGGGGATTTTCATGAGCATCGTGCGCGCTATTGATGTTGGATACGGCATCACCAAGTACATCCGCCGAGTTGACGGCGACTGCATCGAATGCGGCAGCTTTCTATCGATGGCTGAGTTCTGTTCGAGCGACACCACCATGCAAGGGTTGGGTGGTCGGCGTGACACCGTCGCGGTGCCAATGGGCCCTCACTTCTACGAGGTTGGGCCAGACATTGAATTGGCCCTTGAGCCGTGGCGGTCAACGTTGAAGGGCGAGGATTTCATCACCACGCCTGAGTACCTGGCCTTGATGCGCGGCGCGCTGTACTACATGAACGTCGAGGTCATCGACCTGCTCGTGGTGGGCCTGCCGGTGGCCTATTTCGCGGACAAGAAAGACAGCCTCGTCAAGCTGGCCGAAGGCGAGCACTCGGTTGGGCGGGGCCGCAAGGTTCTGGTCAAAAGGGCGCTTGCCGTGGCGCAGCCGCAAGGGGCACTGGTCACCTACGCAGCACAGCAAGGCGTGCTCGATCAAATTCAGCACCAGGACAGCCTGATCATTGACGTGGGTACCCGCACCTTTGACTGGGTGTCCACACGCGGCATGAGGCTGTTGATCCGCAAGAGCCATTCGGTTGATCGGGGCGTCAACAACATGCTGCGCATCATCGCGCGCGAGATATCGCGTGACATCGGTGCGATCTACCTGCATCTGGATGCCATCGACTTGGCGCTCCGCAAGGAACGTCCACTGACCTTGTATGGCAAGCCCTATTCCATCGAGAAGTTCAAGCCTTTGGCCATGACCGTGGCTCACCAAGCCGTGGGCGCGATGCTCAGTCAAATCGGCGATACACAACGGTTTGACAACGTCGTGCTGACAGGCGGGGGCGCCCAGATATTCAAGAAGTACATCAAGGAAGCGCTCCCCCGGCACAGCTTGCTGGAGTTGGCCGAGCCCGTTTATGCGAATGTGCGCGGCTTCCAGCTTGCGGGACAGGGGCGGGTTGAGGCCGAGGCAGGACTTGATGCAGTGGCCCAGGTGGAGCAGCGGCGGTGACGCGCCGTGCCGATGAATCCGAGCTGGTGATCTACGTGGCGATTGACCAGGACAGTGCGCCGCTGCTGCACGCCGACCTGGTTCGCTTTCGCAAGGGCCCCAAGCGGGTCCAGCGGCTGCGTATGCTGGCGCTGCAAGGCTTGATCTTTGAAACTGGCGCACAGCCCAAGCCGCCGCGCCCGCAAGGTGGCACCTCCGCCGCTGGAGGTGTCTTCAGCGAGCCAACCGACGACTGATGTGTGTCCGGCATCGCTGCTGTTCTTGGGCAATAGAGTCTGCGACAAGCTAGCCCGGTGCACCCCTCGGGCGTTTCGCAGCGAACGGGTGCGACGGTGGCCGTGGGTAAGCACACCGAAGACCGAGCCAGGGCAATAAAGTGCGCGACATCAAGGGCCGGCGCGTGACCGCTTCAGACTGCTCGGAGTCATTGGCGGTCCGAGGCCTGAACGGCAGCAACCACAAAAAACGGCCTTTGGCTGCCAGCGGCCTCGACAAGCGGGCGTAGCAGAGCGTCGGCGTGGAATACTCAGATAGCCGTGGCTAGAAATGAACTGTCGGACCCTCATGTGATCCATGCCTTGGTTGCGGAACCAAACTGCTCGATCTTATGTGGTCCAGCAGCCATGGCACGAACATAACTTTCAACCTCAACGAACAACAATGGCAGAACTAGACGCAGAGAAGCTAAAGGAGAACGCGCTAACATCGATTCGCCTTGGCATTGAGGATTTCCAGCGCACCAAGCAGACGAAGGAACAGGGAGGCGATCCGGCCCGTGCCCTTTCAGCCGTTCGGAACCTGTTCGCAGGCATCCTGCTTCTGTTCAAGTACAAGATCGCGGTTTCGGTCGATGATCCTGACGATGCGCCTGCCTTGATCTTCAACCCTCCAGAAGTCATGCCGCAAGCTGACGGCAATGGTGGCGTCGAGTGGAAGCCCGTTGGGAAGTTCAGAAAGACCACCATCGATGTCGCGACCATCAAGAAGCGCTTCGAGGGGTTCAATATTGAAGTCGACTGGCAGGCCATCGAAAAGATGCAGGAGTGCCGCAATCACCTGGAGCACTTGCACCCTGCCAATACGCTGGGCGAGGTGGCGGGCTTCGTTGCCGACCTGTTCCCTGTTCTGGGCGAGTTCATTCAGACGCAACTGAACGAGCAGCCCGCCGAGTTGCTAGCCACTGCATGGCCCGTCATGCTCGCGCATCACGAATTCTTCACCAACACCATGGCGTCATGTGCGGCTGCGTGGGACGACGCTGGTGTCCCTGAGTTGATGCGGCCGTGGCTAGGTCAGTGCCAGTGTGAGGAATGCGGCTCTTCCCTGCTCCGTCCCAGCCAAGACGACATCGAGGACGGGGCCAGCGTTGAGCGCCAGGATAAGTCGTTCAAATACGGCTGTGTAGCCTGCGGCCACTCGGACGTGATTGCTCCGCTGATGATCAAGGCACTCAACGACGCCTACGACTATGACCCACGCGATGGAGGCGAGCCCGGTGTCGAGGACTGCAATGGTTGTGATCGCTCAACCTTTCTCATCCAGGAGCAGCATTGCCTATGGTGCGGAGCTGAACTCGACTACAAGGAATGCTCAGTCTGTGAAGAAGCGCTAGGGCAAGGTGACCAGGACAACGGTGGCGTTTGCGGCTACCACGCACATGTCTTCGAAAAAATGATGCGAGACGACTAGGTTCGCTCAAGAAGTCGAACTGACAGACCTGTCACTGAACTGCTCTGGTTTATCGAGACAGCAATTCTGGAAGACGGCGAGATGCAGGTCTTGGCGGGGTCGCGGTTCGAATTCCACCGAGGCCGATGACCGCTTGGGTATCAAGCAGTGAAATTGCGCTCGCCGGCGGCCACCGGCAGCAACCGCTGCAGGGCTGCCGCCTGCCGTGCAAGGACAGTTAAAGGCTGGTCAGAGTCATTCGCGGACCATCGCCTGAACGACTGCACCTACGAACACCGGTCCTTGCAAGGCACTGGCCGTAACCGACGACCGCGTCCCAGAACTTGTCACTGCGGGCGCGCGGCGCCCTTCTTCGAGCAGCCACAGACACAGCGCGACCCCGGTTGAACGCTGACAGCATCCCGTATCTGCTTTTAGTTCTCGCGCCCTCGCCGTCGCAGTGGGATGTTCAGCCTCTTTAGGAAGTCGGACCAGAAGTCATCAGAAGAATGCACGGATTCATGGCGCCGCACTAATTTGGTGCCGATGAATGGCACCACGCTTGCTATTTCTGTGCAGATGGCATCTGGAGTTTGCAGTGGTAATCAGTGACATAGACGTTCGCTTGTTGAGAGTCTTTCGAGCGGTGGTGGAAGCAGGCGGCTTTGCCAATGCCCAGTCCATCCTCAATGTTGGTTCCTCCACTATCAGTGCTCAAATGTCCCAGTTGGAAACCCGGCTTGGCTACGTCGTCTGTCATCGTGGCAGGGGCGGTTTCAAGCTCACTGACAAGGGCGAATCTCTATACCGCCTAGTGATTGAGTTTTTTCAATCCGTGCACAACTTCGAGATGCAGGCTGGGGAGTTGCGAGGGGGCATGACTGGCCAACTTCGCATTGGCTTCATTGACAATATCGTCAGCGACCCCAACTCCCCGTTTCGAACAGCGGTAGAGCGGTTCCGACGGCAGCCTCACAACCAGGCTCGGCTACTGCTCGAGGTGCTGTCGCCTCAGGAGCTCGAACGCGGCTTACAAGAGCATCGCATTGACGTGGCTGTTGGCATCTTCTACAGCCGACTGCCACGCCTTAACTACGAGGCTCTGTACCTCCAGCGTGATGTGCTGGTCTGCCACCGTGACCACTCGCTGGCTAGGATCTCAGACGAAGGAGACCTTGCCGCAGCACTCCCGTTGAGTCACAAAGTGCTGCGCTCATTCCTGGGAACGCACGAGTTTCCATTTGCCAGTCCTGGTGGAGAGACCATGATTTCCAGCATCAGTCATATTGAGGCAGCGGCCCTGATGATCCTCACTGGAGACTGCATCGGGTTCCTGCCCAGGCACTATGCAAAGACATGGATAGATAGTGGTGAACTTGTCGAGTTGCTGCCCCATCAGCTATTCCGCGACACGCAATTTTCGATAGCAATACGCGAAGACCAGATGCGTCCTCCGCCAGCACTTCATGCATTTCTGGGATGCTTGCGCGCCGCGAAGGTGCAGGATGTCAGCACCGAGTCGGTGCACTTCCAGAGAAGTTCGATGGGCATGTGAGTTACTTCGATTGGCCGATATTTATCTGGTCAGTCTCAGTAGATAGAGTTACCTCCATGACGTGTCTCGATGCAATCGTGTCGAGCGTCTCGTAGAAGGACTCCCCATGAAACGATTCGTGTTGGCGCTGGCATGCTCAGCCGCATTGAGCACTGGTGGCAACGTTTTCGCCGCCGACAAGACCCTCACCAAAATCAAGGCCGGTCACCTGGTTGCCATCGACATGGCCCCATTGTTCATCGCCAAAGAAAGTGGATGCTTCGTAAGCGGTCAATAGACTACGCCCCTTGCGGTTCCTGCTCAACCGTGATGGGCACGTTGTGCCGGTGATGGTCGAGCGAGAATCGCGGTTGTTGCCGCACCTTGCGTTCAATCGATGACCAACCCATTTGCCCCG
>NZ_LFRI01000146.1 GCF_001447195.1 Aquabacterium parvum
ACATACGGCGACGGCGGCATTGCACATCCCTTGTCTGGCAAGGCCGCTGCGCCTAACTGGGCGTTGCAGGGGACGCCTCCACCACTGCACGCTTCGGCCACGCCAAGCGGGCGCCCCTGAACTTGGTAGTTAGGCCGAACGGCGCAATCCAGTGAATTCGCCGTCGGCGCACCTTTCCTGAGCGGGACTAGTCACGTATGCTTAAGCAATCCTCATCAACCCAGGAGTTCCAAAGTGCGTTCACACCTGAACATTTTGCTCGTGGCAGCCTTGCTTGCAAGTGCGAGCGTAGCCAACGCAAACCTTCTCCTCAACGGCAGCTTTGAGTCGGGATCGTTCGTTCCGCCCAGCAACCAAACGATGACCCTTTCGCCAGGCTCTTCTTCGCTATCAGGCTGGCAAATCGTCAACGACTCCTTGGCATGGATTGGCGTTGGAGACCCGTGGGGCCTCGACGCCCAGGAAGGCAACTTATTCCTTGACCTGTCGGACTATTCTGCCGGCGCACCGTTCGGTGGTGTACAGCAGACTATTGCTACGACCAAGGGCTTTGAGTACACGGTTACGTTTTATTTGGGCAGCTCAAACACTTGGGGCAGGCCTTCTTCACTTAATGTAAGTGCTGCGGGTCAATCGGCGAGCTATACCGGGCCACTTGTCGGAGGGACAAACGACTGGGAGCAGTTTTCCTTTGTCTTTGTAGCTACGGATGCCGAAGCCACCATCAAGTTCGTTGGCACATCGGGGGTGAACTACATTGGCTTGGACAACGTTAGCGCTTCGATAACCGCCGTCCCAGAACCAACGTCGTACGCGCTGGCGCTCATTGGTCTTGCCACAATTGGCACGCTACAACTGAAGAACAAGCCTCGCTTGCAGCGCCTCGTAAGAGCTGCCTAACTTTGCGTTCAACAGGACCCCAACCTGCTGCGCAGGTCGGGGCCTGTTAACTATGTAGTTAGTCCGTCCTGAACAACTCGCAAGCCATTGATCTGCAATGCTATTTTGGTTGAAGTGTGGTGCGATATTTGCAAGGAAACAAATACCGGCCCCGCGCTTTCTTGCAAATTTGGCAGCCCATGAAGCCCCACACC
>NZ_LFRI01000147.1 GCF_001447195.1 Aquabacterium parvum
ATGGGGAAATCGAATCAGGTGAAGCGATCCATCTTCCGAGGTGGCTTCCAGATGTCGCCGACCGGCTCCGGTGCCTGTCGCCACCCAAGGCGCTGGGGGCGGTCTTCTTCAGGCATCACCGGGAGCATTCGCAGGTCGGTTGCACTCAGCGCACTGCCGGCACATCCTGCACACGCCGTGCAAGCAACCGGCACACAGGCCATGACGGCGTCGCACGGGTCATCGCAACAGGGCTCGCTCAGGCGCACAGCCCCCAACACCTGCCAGGAAGCCAGGAGCAGGGAGA
>NZ_LFRI01000148.1 GCF_001447195.1 Aquabacterium parvum
ACGAAGAACGCTACCGACAGCGGGTCGAGTACCACCTGCGCAAACGAGCCGAGAGCCTGGGCTTGCGCTTGGTGCCGATGGAGGTCGCATGAACACCCCTTGGCAAATCAATCACTTATGGTGTGTTTCTTGAGAGATGGACAAGCCCAAGGCGATCACGGCGGCAGCGCACAAGCTGGCGCGGCTGATCTACTCGATGATCACAAACGGCGAGGAGTATGTGGACAAGGGGCAGGCATACTACGAAGAACGCTACCGACAGCGGGTCGAGTACCACCTGCGCAAACGAGCCGAGAGCCTGGGCTTGCGCTTGGTGCCGATGGAGGTCGCATGAACACCCCTTGGCAAATCAATCACTTATGGTGTGTTTCTTGAGAGGGTGCTGGTGCCCACGTCGAAGCTGAAGTTACTCAGGGTGATGCTGGGGTTCAGCGTCTTGGTGAACTTCAGGCCGGCGGCGTCGACGAAGTCGATGTCGATGGGGCCGTTGTTGACCGGCAGGTCCACGCCCTGCACAGCCACGCCAGACAGCACGCCGGTGGTGCTGCTGTAGGTGGCGCCGCCCACACCCGACGGGGTGTAGCCGTTCAAGGAGGCGGAGACAGCGGCCTTGTCGACGGTGACGGTGGCGCTGATGGCGTTGAAGGACTGAGCGGCAGCAAAGGCGTTGCTGGCGGCGACGGCAACGGCGACGGCTGCAATGTGCTTGAGGTACGTCATGTTCAGGGATCCTTGTTTCGTTTGAAGGGGGACCGCTCTGGAGGCGATCTGTTCAGGCATGACCTATCTTCCCTGCCGATTCCCTTTGCGCGACTAGGGTTCACACGGGATCCCCCCGTGACTGAGGGCCGTCAAACGGGCCACGTGTCGTGTTCTGTTACCACGGCGACCAAGGGTTGGTCGTGCGCGGCGGGTTGCAGGGCCCCGCTCGGCAGTTTCGCCTGGCCCCAAGCCACGCCCAAAGCCGTCACCTCAGGGTGGGCCGCCAGGTAGCGGTCGAAGTAGCCGCCGCCGTAGCCCAGGCGGTGGCCGTCTTCGGTGAAGCCCACGCAGGGCACCAGGATCACGTCGGGCACCAGGGGCTTGCCTTCGCCGGTCGGGATGCCGCAGCCGTCGCGGCGTGTGGGCTCGGCGCCGTCCCAGGGCAGGAAGTGCATGGCCACCGGGGACTTGCTGGCCTCGGGCAGGGCCAGTCGTGTGCCCCAAGCCCGCTGCGCCTGGCAGGCGATGTTCCTTGGGTTAAATTCGCCTTGAATCGGCCAGTACACGCCCAGGCACATGGGCTCCAATTGCTCGAGCACGGCCCACAATCGCGCCTCCAGCCCAGCCTGTGCTGCCACAGCGGCTTCCGTGGTGGCCCAGTCCCGACGAGACTGGAGCAGCTGGCGTCGCCAGGTGGTGCGGTCATCGCCGCTGGTGGGGGCTTCGGACATGGTCGACAACAACAAGAAAAGGTCTGACAAGTGAGAACTGCGCGCAAGTATGCGTCCCGAGTCCGCCATCGCGCGCTCGCCCTGGTGGCTGGTGCGACCTGCCTGATCACGGCCGGGTTGCCGACGGCGATGAGCCCTGCGGCCTTGCTGGTGGGCGCCCCCCTGCTGCTCACGCATGGCGCGGCACAGGCTCAGCCGGGGCAGGGCGCCGCCAGCGACGACCGCCTGCTGGGTGACGCCCGCGAGGCCTGGCGCCAGCGCGACCGCCCGCGTCTGCTGGCGCTGCGCAACCAGCTCATCGCGCAGGAGCACCCGCTGGCGCCCTGGGCTGCTTACTGGTACTTCATGTCGCGCCTGAGTGAAGCCCCGCCGGCCGAGGTCGACGAGTTCCTGGCGCGCTGGCCCGACAGCTACGTGGCCGATCGGGCCCGCAACGACTGGTTGCTCGAACTCGGCCGCCGCCAGGACTGGGCGAACTTCCTGCGCATCCAGCCCGCCTTCCGCATGAACGACGACCGCGAGGTCAGCTGTCTGGGTGTGCTGGCCCGCCACCGCACCGGCGCCCCCATGGAGGGGCCGAGTGATTTGCGCGAACAGGCCCGCCAGTTCTGGTGGGCCCAGAAGGACGCCGACAACGGCTGCGACACCATGGCGCGTGCGCTGCTGGACGCGGGCGTGCTGACCCAGGGCGACGTCTGGCGCAAGCTGCGGTTTTCGATCGAGGGCGACAAGCCCCGAGCGCTACAGCAGTCGGCCCGCCTGCTCAGCGACGCGGCGGCCCAGGCCGTCAACCGCCTCATGAGCCAGCCCCAGGCTTTCCTGCAGCCCAAGGGGGCCAGCAGCCTGGTCGACTCGGGCGACAAGGCCGGCTCGCCTGGCGCCAGCATCGGCCCCCGCGCGGCCTCCGCCAGCCAGGCCAAGGGCAAGAAGGCCGAGGCCGCCAAAGCCAAGTCGAAAGCCAAAGACGCCAAGAAGAAGCCCGCCAAGCCCAACTTGGCCCCCATGCCCGTGGCCTTCCCGCCCGAGGTGGAGGGCCCGCTCAACCTGCTGGCCCTGGTGCGCTGGGCTGCCATCGACCCCGACGCCACCGCCGCGGCGCTGAGCCAAAGCGGCGCGCGCGAACGCTGGCACCTGCGCGCCGAAGACATGGCCTGGGCCTGGGCCGTGGTGGGCCGCTGGTCGGCCGGCAAGCTGCAAGCCGAGGCACCTGCCCACTACGAACGCGCGCTGGCCGAAGCCGCGCTGGCCGCTGGCACCCGCAACCGGGGCGACGCCACCCGGGGTGCGGCCGCCTGGTCACCCGATGTGCTGACCTGGATGGCGCGCGCGGGCCTGCGCTCGGCCACCTCGGGCGATGCCTCGCGCTGGGCCCTGGTCGAGCAGGCCATCGAGGCCATGCCCCCCGAGTTGCAGCAAGACGGCGCCTGGCAGTACTGGAAGGCCAAGTCGCTGCAGGCGCATGCCCGCGCCGGAGGTGGCTCCGCGGCGGCACACGAAGCCATGCGCCAGCAGGCCCGTCAGTTGCTGGCCCGCGTGGCGAACCCTTTGACCTTCTATGGCCAGCTCGCCGCTGAAGAGCTGAACCAGGCGCCGCCCCGCGAGCCCGCCCGCCCCGCTCCTTTGACCGACGCCGAGCAGGCCCAGGCCCGCGCCAACCCGGGCATCGACCGCGCCCTGCGCATGATGGCCCTGGGCTGGCGCAGCGAAGGCGTGCGCGAGTGGAACTTCACCCTGAGCATGTCCAAGCCCGGCGGCTTGAGCGACCGCGAGCTGCTGGCCGTGGCCGAAGAGGCCTGCCGCCGCGAGATCTGGGACCGATGCATCAACACCAGCGACCGCACCCGCACCGAGATCGACCTCAACCAGCGCTACCCCACGCCCTTTCGCCAGGACGTGCTGCGCGCGGCCGGCGAGGTGGGCCTGGACGCGGCCTACATGTACGGCCTGATCCGCCAGGAGTCGCGCTTCATCCTCTCGGCGCGCTCCACCGTGGGGGCATCGGGCCTGATGCAGGTCATGCCCGCCACCGCCTCCTGGACGGCGCGCAAGCTCAAGATCGCCTACACGCCCGACCTCATCACCGACCGCGACACCAATTTGCGCATTGGCGCCGGTTACCTCAAGCTGGTGCTCGACGACTTCCAGGGTGCGCAGGCCCTGGCGGCCGCGGCCTACAACGCCGGCCCTGGGCGGCCTCGTCGCTGGCGCGAAGGCGCCCGCGTGGACGCTGCCGCCTGGGTCGAGAACGTGCCCTTCACCGAAACCCGCGATTACGTCAAAAAAGTGCTGTCCAACGCCGTGGTTTACGGGCATTTGCTGCACGGCAAGCCGCTCTCGCTCAAGAATCGACTGGGCGCCACCGTGGGCCCTCGCGCGGCCGGCGCCCCGTCGTCCGACACCGACCTGCCCTGACCCTGATTTGCCCTGGAGCCGCGCCCCTTGGGTGGGGTAGGCTCGCCACAGGAGGTTCCCCATGAAGCGCATCCTTGTCCTTGGTGGCTCCGGCTTCGTGGGCCGGGCCGTGTGCGAGCAGCTGGCATCGCACCCTGTGCTGGGCGCGGCCCGCATCGTGGTGCCGACCCGCCGCCGCGCCCGGGCCAGGCACCTGCTGCCCCTGCCGCAGGTGGACGTGATCGAAGCCGACATCAACCAGGACCGTGCGCTGCAGCGCCTGCTCCAGGGTGCGGACGCCGTGGTCAACCTGGTGGCCATCCTGCACGGCCGACCGGATGATTTCGAGCGCGCCCATGTGGACCTGTGCCAGCGCCTGGCCGAAGACTGCATGCAGCTGGGCGTCAAGCGGGTGGTGCACGTCAGCGCGCTGGGCGTGGGCGACGACCCGACGGCCGCGCCCTCGCATTACCTGCGCACCAAGGCCGAGGGCGAGCAGGCCTTGCGCGTGCAGGGCCTGGAGCTGTCGGTGCTGCGCCCCAGCGTGATCTTCGGGGCGCACGACCGTTTCTTCAACCTGTTCGCGGCCCTGCAGCGCGTGTTCCCGCTGATGCCCCTGGCCGGTGGTGATGCGCGCTTTCAGCCGGTGTGGGTGGAGGACGTGGCGGCGGCCATCGTGCGTTGCCTGGCCGACCCGGCCGCCACCGCAGGGCAGACCTTCGAGCTGGGTGGCCCGGATGTCTGCACCCTGGCGGACATCGTCAAAATGGCAGGCCGCTGGAGCGGTCACGCTCGGCCGGTGCTGCCGCTGCCGATGGTGGCGGGGCGCTTGCAGGCGGCGGCGATGGCCTGTTTGCCGGGCGAGCCGCTGATGTCGGCCGACAACCTGGACTCGATGAAGGTGCCCAACGTGCTGGGCGGCAAGCTGCCGGGACTGGCGGCGCTGGGCGTGTCGGCGTCGGCGATGTCGGCGGTGGTGCCCGCCTACCTGGGCGCTCAGCGCAACTGGGCCGAGCAGTTGGACGTGTGGCGGGCGGCTGCGCGGCGCTGAGCGCAGCTCGGCGCTTTGCCATGCGAAGCAGGGTTGCCCCGTCCCGACCAGGCCCCCTGACAAAGCGCCGGGCCAAACAAAAAGGCCCGCCATCTGGCGAGCCTTTTCAGGGGAAAGCCGAGGATCAGGCCGCAGCCAGCAGGGCAGCCGTGTCGAACACGCTGCTCATCGGGGGCAGGTTCATGATCATCGGGGCCGGGGCGTTTTTCGACACCTTCACCGGCTTGACGTTGGCGTCGTTCTGGGCGACTTCGGCCTTGTCCCAGTTGCCCGCCGACTCCTTGCCCGACACGGCGATCGAGTAGAAGACGCGGAAGGCGATCTTGCGCTCGCCCCAGAAGTCGGCAGCGTCGCGGAAGGCGTCAAGCAGCTGCTCGCGCGTTTCGCGGTCGACGTTGCCGCCGGGGATCAGCTCCAGCACCACGACGAAACCGGGTTGCGGGCCCGACTTGTGCACCATGTCCGTGATGCAGTCGTACAGGGCGTCCAGGTTCTTGCCGAAGTGGTCCGGGAACAGGAAGTCACGCGCGATGATGTCCAGCACGTCCTGCTTGTCCCGGGCGCCGCCCAGGTTGGTGTAGAGGAAGTGGTGGCCTGCGGCGTTGGCAGCCTGTTGCAAGTCTTCCGGGCGGTAGGCGCGGATGGATTGAACGATGTTGGGTCGAACGGATTGCAACAACATGATCGCTTGGGGCCCGTGGTGCGTCGAAGGTTCTCGGCGTCCGGTCGGGCTGTGTGAGGGTCAGAGAAAGAGCGTGGGCTTCGGGGCTGGTTCGGGCCCGTCAGCGAAGGTCAGCGGCGGGGGTCGATCTGCTTGAAGCTTGCATAGTGATCCCGCGTGTAGAAACAAGTTTCAGGTTGTTGGACTTCTTTACCTCCGCAGACGATGCGTCGTGCACCACGATCGCGTTCGCCAGGCGTTGGCACGGTGTATTCACGATAGAAACCGCGTGGCCGACGTGGCAGCAGGCGTTCCCGGTTGCCGAAGACCGACCCGTCCTTGCTGTAGCGGAACGGACCCCCTTCGTGGATGCGCCGGTGGACATCCTGTGCCTGCACGGGCAGCTCGCTCAAGGCAATGACCTGACTTCGCTGCGCCACCTGGGTTTCGGCCTCACCTTGGCGGGTGAAGGCCTGGGCCGGGGGCGCCGCCAGCACCGCCAGCGATGTCGCCAGGGCCAGCGTGAAGTTGCGAAGGGCAGTTCGGGTCAAGGTTTGAACGAACCGGTGTTTTTTCAGCACTGCAGCTTCTTCGTTAAAGGCGGTATGGTAGAGAAAGAGCCCAAAAAGCTCAAGGCCCCAGCCCCGGGGAAAGCGGGTACTGGGGCCGTTTGACAAGCCTGCCTGACCTGTGTCAGGGCTTGTTCAGGGCACTTTCGGGCGCTTTTCGCGCTGATTCAGCGCGGTTTCAGCGCAGCGCGTTGGCGTCCGCCACCGTCATCGCCGTCATGTTGACGATGCGGCGCACCGTGGCCGAGGGCGTGAGGATGCACACCGGCTTGGCCGCACCCAGCAGGACTGGGCCCAGCGCGATGTTGTTGCCCGCAGCCACCTTCAGCAGGTTGTACGAGATGTTGGCGGCGTCGATGTTCGGGCAGACCAGCAGGTTGGCCTCGCCCGTGAGCGTGCTGCGCGGCATCAGCTGCTGGCGGTAGGCGGCGTCCAGGGCCGTGTCGCCGTGCATTTCGCCATCGATCTCCAGCCAGGGGGCCTGCTGCTGGATCAGGGCCAGGGCCTCGCGCATCTTCACGGCCGAGGGGTGGTTGCTCGATCCGAAATTCGAGTGCGACAGCAGTGCGGCTTTCGGGCGCTGGCCGAAACGCATCATTTCCTCGGCGGCCATGATGGTGATTTCGCAGAGCTGCTCGGCCGTGGGCTCGTGGTTGATGTGCGTGTCCAGGATGTTCACGGTGCGACCCGGCAGGATCAGGCCCGTCATGGCGGCGTAGGTTTTCACGCCCTGGCGGCGGCCGATGACCTGGTCGATGTAGTGCAGGTGCAGGGCGGTGTTGCCCCAGGTGCCGCAGATCAGGCCGTCGGCGTCGCCCTTGTGCACCAGCATGGCGGCGATCAGGGTGAGCCGGCGGCGCATCTCGATCTTGGCCATCTGCTCGGTCACGCCCTTGCGCTCGGTCAGGCGGTGGTAGGTCTGCCAGTAGTCGCGGTAGCGGGGGTCGTTTTCGGTGCTGACCAGGTCGATGTCGACGCCGGGGCGCAGGCGCAGGCCGAAGCGCTCGATGCGCTGCTCGATGACGCCGGGGCGGCCGATCAGGATCGGGCGGGCGATGCCTTCATCGACCAGGATCTGGGCGGCGCGCATCACGCCTTCGTTTTCACCTTCGGCGTAGGCGATGCGCTTGTTCTTGGCGCGCTTGGCCACGCTGAAGATGGGCTTCATCGTGTGGCCGGAGGCGTAGACGAAGCTTTGCAGGCGCTCGGTGTAGGCGACGAAGTCGGTGACCGGGCGGGTGGCGACGCCGGAGGCCGCCGCCGCCATGGCCACGGCCGGCGCGATCTTGATCATCAGGCGCGGGTCGAACGGCTTGGGGATCAGGTACTCGGGCCCGAAGCTGAGGTTGGCGCCCACGTAGGCGGCAGCCACCACGTCGCTTTGCTCGGCCTGGGCCAGCTCGGCGATGGCGTGCACGGCCGCGATCTCCATCTCATCGGTGATGGTGGTGGCGCCCGAGTCGAGCGCGCCACGGAAGATGTACGGGAAGCACAGGACGTTGTTGACCTGGTTCGGGTAGTCGGTGCGGCCGGTGGCCATGATGGCGTCGTCGCGCACGGCCTTGACCTCTTCGGGCAGGATCTCGGGCGTGGGGTTGGCCAGGGCGAAGATGATGGGTTTGGCCGCCATCTTGGCGACCATTTCGGGCTTGAGCACGCCGCCGGCGGACAGGCCCAGGAAGATGTCGGCGCCTTCGATGGCCTCGGACAGCTTGCGCTGATCGGTTTTCTGGGCGAACTGGGCCTTGTCCGGGTCCATCAGCTCGACGCGGCCTTCGTAGACCAGGCCGGCCAGGTCGGTGACCCAGATGTTTTCACGCGGGATGCCCAGCTTGACGAGCAGTTGCAGGCAGGCCAGGGCCGCCGCGCCCGCGCCGGACGTGACCAATTTCACGTTCTTGATGTCTTTGCCGACGACTTTGAGGCCGTTCATGAGGGCAGCGCCCACGACGATGGCGGTGCCGTGCTGGTCGTCGTGGAAGACGGGGATCTTCATGCGCTCGCGCAGCTTGCGCTCGACGTAGAAGCAGTCGGGGGCCTTGATGTCTTCGAGGTTGATGCCGCCAAACGTCGGCTCCAGGCTGGCGATGATCTCGACCAGCTTGTCCGGGTCCTTCTCGTTGATCTCGATGTCGAAGACGTCGATGTCGGAGAACTTCTTGAAGAGGACGGCCTTGCCCTCCATCACGGGCTTGGCGGCCAGCGGGCCGATGTCGCCCAGGCCCAGCACGGCCGTGCCGTTGGTGATGACGGCCACCAGGTTGCCGCGGCTGGTGTACTTGAAGGCGTTGGCCGGGTTCTCGACGATTTCTTCGCAGGGCGCGGCCACGCCGGGCGAGTAAGCCAGGGCCAGGTCACGCTGATTGGTGAGCTGCTTGGTGGCGCTGATGGCGAGTTTGCCGGGGGTGGGGCGCTCGTGGTACTCGAGGGCGGCCTTTTTCAGCTCGGCGCGTTTTTCTTCAGGGGTGGTCATGTGCTTGCGGCCTTCCAGGGCGCGGGCGCGCCAATGTGTCCATTCTAGGAACTTCGCATCGCCTGGGCGTGCGGATGTCCGCAACGAACGGGGTCTGTGTCAGAACAGCACCTGGTGCTGCAGGCCGTTTTCACGCTGCCAGGCCACGTTCACGTGCCAGCCACCGCCCACGCCTTGTCGCGTTTCGATCAGGGCGATGCCGTCGCCCGAGGGCGCGAAATCGGTCTCGATGCGGCAATGGAAGTGTTCCAGCCGGCCCTCGTGCTGGTCGGTGAAGGTGAAGGCGTCGTGCGCGCGGAAGTCGTGCGGGCGGCTGTTGGCGAAGGGGTAAGGCGCGTACAGGGCCGAGCTGTGCACGGAGTGGGCCAGCACCTCGCGCTCGGGGCCGTCGCCCTCGCGGCGGATGCGCACCCGCGCGATGCACGAGAGGTGCTCGTCGCCAGAGAGGAAAACGACGTGGCGGGCCTGCGTGCGGCACAGGTGGGCGAGCAGGGCGTGCAGGCTGCGGGGGTAGGCCTCCCAGGCGTCGGCGAGGGCGGCGCTGGCCGGGCAGAGGGTGTCGGACAGCAGCCGGCGCGGCAGCAGGATGGATGGGCTGGCGACGAAGGTGGGGCGATCGTCGGGGCCGTGGTGGGCCAGCCAGTGCAGCAGGCAGGCCCATTGGGCGCGGCCCATGATGTGCGCTTGCTCGAAGCGGGCGATGGCACGTGGTTCGCGCTGGGTGCGCGTGTCGGTCACGAAAAAGGGCAGGCTGCGGTGGGTGAAGGCGTACCACAGGCGGGCCGATCGCGAGGTGGGGTCGCGCGGGTCGACGGGGTGGCGAACCGGTTGGGCGAACCGCTGGTGCTGCCGGTAGGCGCGCAGGCCGTCTGATCGGCGCTGGCGGTTGTCGTGCCATGGGGCATCGGCGGGGCGGTGGTCGCCATCCTGCCAGCTCCAGTTGTCGACGATTTCGTGGTCGTCGATGAGGGTGTGAACCGGCACGCCGGCCAGCGCCTGGCGCAGCAGCCGTTGGGCGAGCATGGCTTGGTGGGGCTGGTGAAACCGGCCGCTGACGGTGCGCGGGTCGAACAGGCCGGCAGTGGCGTCGGCGTAGACCTGGTCGCCCGAGAGGATGGCCAGCTCAAGTGGTGGGTGGCCGGGCTGGGCTCGCCATCGGATCAGGCCTTGCCAGGCTTGATCGGGCGGGCCGGCCTGCCAGTCGGCCCCGCCAGGTGTGCGCTCGGCCAGGCTGCCGGGGTAGAGGCAGCTGCCCAGCGCCAGCACCCAGGCCGAGTCCGCAGGCTGGGGTGTCCCGGTGGAGGGCGAGCCGAGGGCATCGGCCAGGCAGGCCTGCGGTGGGCAGGGCACCCACCAGGGGGCGTCGACATGGCCTTCGCCGAGCGATGTGGGGTGGCCTGGCATCGCCGGGGTGCTCGAGTCGGCCGCTGCCAGCACGGCGGCCACGATGCGGTCGCGCTCGGCCTGGTTCGGCGTGCGCTTCGGGCCCTGAACCAGGAAGACACCCAATGCGTGGCCAGGGCCAGGCCACCAATCGGCAGGCAGGGCCAGGGTGCGCATGACGCTGGCGGGCAGCGACTGCAAAGGGCGTTGGGCGGGCCAGGTCAGCAGGTGGGGTTTGCCCAGTTGCCCATCTGGGCGTCTAGGCACGCAGGCCACGAGAGCGGGTTCCGGCTCGGCCGGCTCGTGGCCGATGTTCAGCGGCCAATGCGGGGCACCGTCTTGCCAGTTGGCAGCCGAAAATGCCGTGCCCAGGAAGGGGCCGAGGGCCACCGGGCGCACCTTGGGGAGCCAGGGCACAGGCGCGGGCACAGGCGCGGGGGCGGGGCCTGCGTTGGCGAGGGGGCTGTCTGTCAGGGCTTCACGTTGGAAGAAGTCCAGCACGAGCGGAAAGACCACCTGTGGCGCGTGAACGCCAATGAGGCAGTCCTGGTGGCCGTGGCCTTCGATGATGTGGTGGGTGAAGCGGGCCGCCAACTCAGGCCCCAGCTCGTCGACCGTGGCTCGAAAGCGCAGCAGGCCCGAGACGCTGGAGAGCGCGTTGTCGCGCCCGTGCAGGCCCATCACCGGGGTGCGTTGCAGCACTTTGGCCAGGCGCTCGGGAGGCAGTCCACAGGCCAGACCTTCGGGGCTGGCCAGCCCACCTGCTCGGGCCATGTGCAGGGCCTGGGTCAGCGTGCCCAGGTTGAGCGGTCCGAAGTGCTCGTCGATGTCGTCGAGCACGCTTTGTGGCAGGTTGGCCAGCTTGAAGTCGCGTCCGTAAAGCAGGTCCATGCGGTGGCGGCTGCCGGCCCATGGGGTGCGCGCGGCGGGCGGCCACAGCGGGTTCTCACGGCGCCACTCGTCGCGCGGGTAAGGCAGGGTCGACAGCAGCCGATCGAGCAAGGTGTCGGCGAAGCTGGCCTGCGATGGCGGGCGAAAGTGGAAGGGGCCTTGCGGCAGCAGGGCCAGGGCATGGCGCGCAACGAAGGCGCGAAACAGGTTGTCTGGGGCGAAGTTCACCAACGGTGCCACCTGGCTCATGCCGATGCGCCGGATGCGCTCGGGCATCAGCAGGCGCAAGGCTTCGTGCTCGTTGCCTCCTGGCAGCGGGTCGGTCAGCAGGCCCGTCCACAGCATCGCCGAGCCCATGCAGTGGGCGAAGACGTCGATGGGCCGTTCACCCGTGTGCCGCCAGATGTGGTCGATGGCGATGGGGATGTCCTGGTGGGCCACGTCGTCAAAGGACCAGGGGTGGGTGGCGGTGGGCAGGCCCGGGCTGGTGCGCAGGTCGGCCACCCAGACGTCGAAGCCCGCGTCCCACAGCGTGCGGGCCAGGCCCTGCGGCACCGAAGGGTGCAGGAAGGTGGTGCCGCCTGCGCTGTAGCCGTGAAGCAAGACGATGGGTTGGGCCTGGGCGGTGCGACCACGCAGGCGGCTCAGGCGCAGGCGCACCGGGGTGCCATCGGGCAGGTCGGGGGCCACGCTCAGCTCGGTGACCTCGTGCGGGGGCATGCCGGTCGATGTGGACGGGGTGCTGCGCGGCAATCGGTCGATGGGGCCCGGGCGGGGCGCGTCGGGCAGGCGCAGGCTCCAGGCGTGGGTGTGCAGCAGCACGCGCGCCACCCACAGGCCCAGGCCGATGAGCTCGACCCAGGTGTCGGGCAGGTGATGCTGGTGGCTCACGCGCATCAGCGCCAGGCCTTCTTGTGCCAGGTGGGCCAAATCCAGTTGCAGCTGCGGGCCTGGGGTGCGGCGGGGCAGGCCCGGGGCCTGTGTCAGCGTCACGCTCATCAGCTGGTGCCAGGGGTTGGCGGCCACGTTGAAGGTCAGGCGCTTGTGTCCACACAGTCGCTGTCCCGACCAGGGGCCGTCGCCGATCACCTGCAGGTCGTAGGCGAAGCGCCGCACTTCGCCAGCGTGGCTGGCCAGTCGCCAGGCGCCTCGGGTGCGGCGGGCGAGGTCGGCCAGCAGCGGGCGCGTCGACCTCGCGTCTGGGTGCTCGCCGCGCAGGCGCTCGACCACCTGCTGACCCACGTCACGCCAGCCCCGGTTGAGCCACCAGGCCCACAGCCCGCGTGCGGTGCGGCGCAGCGGCCCACTGGGCTCCCGGTGCAGCACGCGCAGGCTGCCTTGGAGGGCCTGGCGATCGATGGTGAAGGCGTCGTGCCAGGGGTCGCCGCCCAGGGCATCGAGCTCGGCCTGGGGCGCGCGGCGCACGCGCCTGACTTCGCTGTGGCCCGGGCTCACGCGCAGGGTGCGGGCACCGGGTTCACCTCGCACCAGGGCCTGCAGGTCCTGGGGGCCGAAGCGCAGCGTGAGTTCGATGCCGGTGTCGCCCCACCAACCGCGCAGTCGCTCGCCGAGTTCGACCCGAGTGCGCTCGTGCGGCACCGGGTCGGGCATGGCTCGCAGGCGAGGGCGTTGTCGCAAGGGGCCGGGTGCGGCGTCGGCGGGCTGCCAGCCCCAGCGCTCGCGCAGCCGGGTGACGCCGCGGTGCGCCAGGGTCGCGATGGTCAGCGCAGGGTTGGTGCCCAGCGAGCCCGGCACGATGGCGCCATCGAGCACGACCAGGCCTGCGTGCACCCCTCGCCCTCCGTCCACGCGTGGGTCGAAGACCTCGCCCAGGTCGTTGACGACGCCGCGCGTCGCGTCCTCGCTCATGGCGCAGCCGCCCAAGGGGTGCACCGTCAGCAGCGGGCCGCGTTGCCGGCCGAACAGGTCTTCCAGGGTGTCGGGCAGGGGGCGCCAGGCGGGGTTGGGCAGCACGCGGGTGCGCCAGCCCCTTTGCTCGCAGTGCGCCTGCAGGGCCCGCTGGCGCGCTTCGAAGCGCGGGTCGTGGCGCAAGGCGGGCCACGCGATGTCGAGTTGGCCGTCTGCTGCGGTGGGTTCGGGAGTGGGTGTCCGCAGGCGCAACCACCCGTCGGCGCTGTCGTGGCCGATCATGGCCACCGCCATGGTGCGTTGGGTCACGGCCTTTGATGGGGCCAGGGGGTCGGGCTCTTCAGCGTGGCCGGTGTGTTCGCTGTGGTCGCCCTCGCCGAGCGTGTGCAGCGCGTGCGCGGTCTGAAAGACCTCCTCGAAGACGCGGCGCAGCGGCCCAGGCACAGCCAGGTCCTCTATCACCTGAGGCAAGTCGCCAGCTGCCCTTTGATCGAGGATGCCGGTGATGGTCGGGCCCACACAGCGCGAGAGCGGAGCGCTGGATTCGTCGGCCACGCCGTTGACTTGGACGCCTTGACCGTGCTGGTCGTGCACATCGTGCAGCACGGCGATCATGTCGCCATTGCCTGAGAAGCGCTCGCCCAGCCGTGGCGACAGTGGCAGCCCGGCGCTGCGCGATCGCAGCAACAGCTCGGTGGAGCCCAGGGTGCCGGCGGCCACGATCACGCGCCTGGCGCGCAGGGTGTGCGGCCGGCCTTCGCGCCGCTGTGCCTGCTCGTCGGTGTGGACCACGGCCACGTCCCAAGCACCTGCGGCAGGGCTCAGCTGGCAGGCGGTGGCACCGGTCACCACGCGGGCGCCCAGGCGCCTGGCGCGGGCCAACAGGTTGGTGTCGAGCGAGACCTTGGCGTTGTGGTTGCAGCCGGTGGCGCAGTCGCCGCAATGCAGGCAGGCATCGAGCTGCACACCATCGCCGCTGGCCTGGGGCTTGAGCGCCACGGTGATCGGGGCCTCGCGCAAGGCGCCTGGGCCCGACAGCGCCTCGAACGCCCGAAAGCGCTGTGGGGCACAGCCCGCCGAGGCCACGCCATTGGGCTGCCCGGCCACGCGGGCACCCAGCCGCTGTGCGATCTCGCCAGCTTGCTGCGCCAGCTCTGCTCGTTCTGCGCGGATGGCGGCGGGCCAATGCGCCTGCGCGAAGACGGCGGCATCGGGCCAGTCCATCACACCGGCGTTGATGAGCGAGCCGCCGCCGAGCCCATTGCCGACGAGCGCGCACACGTCTGGCTGGATGCGCAGGTCGAAGAGGCCGTCGCGCCGGCCGCTGACCCCGCTGCGACCCGCCCGGCTGATGCGCACATGCCCGGGCAGCTCGCCCAGCTCCGAGGGGAAAGAGCCAGGCAGGTGTTCCTGCCCTCGCTCGAGCACCCAAACGCGCGCCGGGCGGCCATCGGGCAGGCGGCTGCCGGCCAGCTCGGCGGCCGCCATCGCGCCGCCATAGCCGCTGCCCAGGATCAGCACATCACAGTGACAGCCCGCTTCGTCGGGTGGCAGCTCGCCCGAGCGCAAACCATGCAGCACGCTCTCCCAGCCCTGTGAGAGCCAGCGTGCCTGGGGGGGCGCAGTCGGCTGTGCGGGTGTCTCAGGTTCCTCAGGCGAGCCTTTCCTCGCTTGACTCCACGGGGGCATCCAGTACTCCTTGCTCCAGTGTGTCCATCACCGCCTTGAGCAGCACGTCCACCGAGACGGGCTTGTGCAGCATGCGCAGGCCGGCCTGTTGGGCCTCCAGCAGGCGGTCTTGTGCGGTGTCGCCGCTGATCAGCATGGCCGGCAGGTCGGGCTGTTGCTGACGCAGTTTTCGGATGGCTTTGATGCCGCTTTCTTCGCCACGCAGGCGGAAGTCGGCCAGCACCACATCAGGCGGGTCGAGGCTGGCCAGGCGCATGGCTTCGTCGGTGCAGGCCGCCAGCGTCACGCGGCAACCCAGCGACTCAAGCAGCGTCTTCATGGCCATGCGCACGCCGGCTTCGTCGTCGAGCACGAGCATGTGGCACAGCGGCATGGCACCCGACTCGATGGGCTCTTCGGGCGGCTCGGCCTCGGAGGCCTGCGCCAGCGGCAGGGCCATGGAAACGGTGGTGCCCACGCCCAGCTCTGACGTGAGCTTGACGGGCAACTCAAGCAGGCGACCCAGGCGTTGCACGATCGACAGGCCCAGGCCCAGGCCACGTGTGCGGTCGCGCTCCGGGTTGTCGACCTGGTAGAACTCTTCGAAGACCTTGCCCAGGTCTTTTTCGGCAATGCCGCGCCCCGTGTCCTTGACGCACAGGTGCAGCTGCTCGCCGTCGCGCTGTGCCAGCAACCACACCTGGCCTGCATCGCAGTACTTGATGGCGTTGTCCAGCAGGTTGCTGACGATGCGTTCGAGGTGAAGCGGGTCGGTGTGCACCACCAGGGCGCCATCCACGGCGCAGGTCAGCTGCAGCCCCTTGGTGTGGGCCTCCTCGCGTTTGGCGTCGCACAAGCGCCTGAGCATGGGCCCGATGTCGCAGGCCCGGGCGCGCACCGTCACGATGCCCGCATCGAGCTTGGACATGTCCAGCAGGGCGGTGAGCTGGGAGCGCAGCGCACTGAGCGCGGCGTCCATGTGCGTGAGGATGCGCCGCGCCGACTCATCGAGCGGGTGCGTCATCAGCGCCGCGCAGAACAGGGTCAGGGTGTGCAGGGGCTGGCGCAGGTCATGGCTGGCCGATGCCAGGAAGCGCGTCTTGGCGGCGTTGGCGTCTTCGGCCAGCGCCAAGGCCGAGCGAAGCTGTTCGTTGAGGCGGAACTGCTGGTTGCGCATCTCGACCGAGTCGACCAGGGCGCGGTAGTTGTCCCGAGCCAGTCCGTTCTGCACGGCCAGGAAGGCCAGGCACAAAAAGGACATGGCGCCATCGACCAGCAGGCTGGCGCCTTGGTGGGGCGCAAACGCCCAGGCCAGCGACATCCCCAGCATCACGGGCAGCGCAAAGGCCTTGAAGATGCGCGGGTGACCGTTGGTCGTGCCCACCGCCCCGGCCGTGATGCCGGCCAGCAGGATGGACACCACGGAGCGCTGCAGGTCGGTCATGCCGTAGAAAAACAGCACCGCGCTGCCTTGGGCCAGCCCGTTGAGGCCGCTCAGCAACACCGCCACGTTCACGCGCTTGGCATGAGCGAGCGCAGACGTGGGCAGGGTGCGCAGCACCTTCCAGCGCACGGCCTGGATGCCGATCACGGTCAGCGTCCAGGTGAGCAAGGCCCATTGCGGCACCTGGTGCCAGGCCATGGCCAGCACGTACAGCGCCGCGAGCCCGACGGGCCAGGGCACTTTGTTGACCTGCCTGGCGATCAGCTCCAGGACTTCGACTTCGGCGTTGAGGGGGGCGTGGCCACTGGGTGGGGTGGCCGGCGGGTGCTGCGGGGACATGGCGCGGCCTCAGGGGTGAGAGGCCATTGGAGCAGATGGGGTGGCGGGCGCCGGCGAGCCCAGCGCGCTGAACAGTTGCAGCTCGTGCGCGCGGTACATGGCCTGGGCGCGGTTGTTCACTCCCAGCAACTGGTAGACAGCCCACAGGTGGGCTTTGACGGTGCCCTCGGCGATGCCGATGTCTCGGGCGATGACCTTGTTGGGCTTGCCTTGCAGCAGGCAACGCAGCACGGCCAGCTGGCGCGGGCTGAGCGCCTGGGGCCAGTCGGGCGAGTGAGACGCGGGCTCGGGTGCGGCAGGGGCGGCGTCAACGCCGGTGCCCGGCTGGCGCAGGGCTTCGGGGGGCAGGTAGGTGCCCTGGGCGAGCACCAGCCGCAAGGCCTGGATGGTCACGCTGGGGTCGGTCGTCTTGGGCACGTAGCCGGCCGCGCCATGCTGGATGGCGCGCTGGATGGTGCTGGGCGATTCGTCGCCCGAGACCACCACCACGGCGGATTCTTCGAACAAGGCCTTGATGCCCGACAGCGCCGCCATGCCCTGGCTGCCTGGCATGTTCAGGTCCATCAGAACGAGGTCGAAAACCTGGCCTCGCAGGGCCTCGGCAGCGGCCACCGAGCCGGCCTGTTCCACCTGAACGGCAGGGTCCAGCCCCAGCAGCAGGCCTTTGAGGCCCTCGCGGAACAGGGGGTGGTCATCGACCAGGAGGACGCGCATGCCGGAATTCATGACCGGATGTTACCGAAGGCCCTGATCCCTGAAATGGCCTAAACGTCGGTTTAGCCATCCGATGAGGGGGGGATCCCGGGTGCGGGTGTAACGTTCGGGACAGATGCAAATTTCTTCACGCTGTGAAGCAAAAACAGACCAAAAAGGCATCTGCTCAGGGAAATGGTGGCGCTTGCGCCGCCCTCGTGAAGCCACCTGCCAGGCAATCCTGGCGGGTGGCTGATTCGGGCACAGGCGCCCGGCTTGAGGCCTCCCTTTCCCTTCCCCCCCTTTGAATCGCCCCAGCCCTCGGCCTGAGCTGCCGGTGGCCGCTTCGGCATTGGCGCGACAATGCCGCGCATGAGCCTCGGTGAATTCGACCTGATCGCCCGCTACTTCCAGCGCCCTGCCGGCGTCGGCCCGCGCCGCGCCATCGTGGGCAATGGCGACGACTGCGCCGTCATCGCGCCCGCCGCCGGCATGCAACTGGCCGTGTCGACCGACACCCTCGTCGAGGGGCGGCATTTCCTGTCCACCGTCAACCCGGCGCGGCTGGGCCACAAGGCGCTGGCGGTCAACCTATCCGACCTCGCGGCCTGTGGTGCCCGCCCGCTGGGCTTCACATTGGCGCTGACCCTGCCGCGCGTTGACCAGGCGTGGCTGGCGGGCTTTGCCCGGGGCCTGCTGGAGCTGGCCGACGAGCACGAGTGCGAGCTGGTGGGGGGCGACACCACGGCCGGGCCGCTGGCCATCGGCATCACCGTGTTCGGCGAGGTCCCTGCCGGCCAGGCCATCTTGCGCAGTGGTGCGCAGGCGGGCGACGACATCTGGGTCAGCGGTCAGCCGGGTCAGGCCCGCCTGGCGCTGGAGGCCTTTCGGGGCAGCCTTCACCCGCCCCTGGACGCCGAGGCTTTCGAGGCCTGCCGACTGGCGCTGGAGTCCCCCGACCCGCGCGTGGCGCTGGGTGCCGGCTTGCGTGGCCTGGCGAGCGCGGCCATCGACGTCTCCGATGGGGTGTTGGGTGACCTGGGCCACATCCTGGCGCGCAGCCGCGTGGGCGCTGACCTGTTCGCCGACGACCTGCCGCGCGGCAACTGGTTGCGCACGCGCTCGCAAGCCGAACAACTCGATTGCCTGCTGGCTGGCGGCGATGACTACGAACTGCTGTTCACGGCGCCGCCTGCCCACCGCCCGGCCATCGAGGCGCTGGGCGTCGACCTGGGCCTGCCCCTGAGCCGCATCGGGCGCACCCGTGCCGAGGTGGGGCGAACGATCTGGTCGGCCGAAGGGGGCCCCGCCTTGCTCGACCGCTGGGCCAGCTTCGATCACTTCAAGGAGCAGGCATGAGCACGGATGACTTCGGCGTGGCCCAGGCGCCTCGGCGTGCCAGCGTGCGCCTGATGTTCGCTCACCCCGCCCACGTGCTGGCCCTGGGGGCCGGCAGCGGCCTGAGCCCCATCGCGCCCGGCACCGTCGGCACGCTTTGGGGCTGGGTCAGCTTCCTGGTCATCCAGCAGGCCCTGGCGCAAAGCCTGTCCGGCCCGTTGCTGGACGTGGCCTGGGCCTTGATCCTGGCCGTGGGCTGGTTGATCGGCTGCTGGGCCTGCACCCGAACGGCCCAGGCCATGCGCGTGGCCGACCCGGGCTCGGTGGTCTTTGACGAGATCTGGGCCTTCTGGCTGGTGCTTTGGGTGATGTCGCCGGTGGATGTCGCCGGGCAGGTGCTGGCCTTCGTGGCCTTCCGGTTTTTCGACGCTGTCAAACCCGGGCCGGTGGGCTGGGCCGATCGGCTTTTCAAACCCATGCCGGGCCAGCCCATTGGTTGGGGCCAGGGCGTGGGCATCATGTTCGATGACCTGGTGGCCGCCGCCTGCACCCTGTTCGTGCTGGCCTTGGCCGTGGTGGTGCGCCAAGGGGGCGTCACCGCCGGGGTGCTGGGCTGAGCCGCATCCACCTCATCTGGAGACCGCCCCATGGACACCGCATCCCTGCACGTCACCGTCGAGGCCCTTGCCAGCTTGTTGCTGGCGCGCGGGCGGTTGCTGGCCACGGCCGAGTCCTGCACGGGCGGGCTGATCGCGGCCAGTTGCACCGAGCTGGCCGGCTCCAGCGCCTGGTTCGAGCGCGGCTTCGTGACCTACAGCAACGAGTCCAAGACGGAGCTGCTGGGCGTGCCGGCGGCCCTCATCGCCGAGCATGGCGCGGTCAGCGAAGAGGTGGCCAAGGCGATGGCGGCGGGTGCCCTGGCTCACTCGCGCGCCGACATCGCCGTGGCCGTCACGGGTGTGGCGGGCCCTTCCGGGGGCAGCGAGGCCAAGCCGGTGGGCACCGTGTGGCTGGCGTGGGCCGAGCGAAGCCGAGATGGCAACCTGGGCGACAACCTGGGCACGGTGGCCGTGCACGCCGAAAAAATGTGGTTCCCGGGGGACCGCCGGGCCGTTCGTGGTGCCACCGTGGCACACGCCCTGGCCGGGGTGCGCAACCGCCTGGTGCCACTTTGAAGTGTTGAGCCGCCCAGCGCGCGATGGCGAACCCGGCGGGCTGCGATGCGCGGCTCAGGCCCGAGGCGGCATCGTCGGCAGGCGCGGTCCCATCAGGCGCTCCAGCGCCACGTCGATGACCATGCCCCACAGGCTGTAGAGGATCGAGCCCAGCAGCGCCTGCCAGAAGCCCTGCACCTGGAAGTCGTCGAGCAGGTAGCCGGCGAACTGGAACATCAGGGCGTTGACGACGAACAGGAACAGCCCCAGCGTCAGCACCGTCACCGGCAAGGTCAGCACGATGAGCAGGGGGCGCACGAAGGCGTTGAGCAGCCCGATGACGAAGGCGGCCCACATCGCGCTGCCGAAGGTGCTGACGGAAATGCCGATGTTCCATTGGGTCAGCAGGAGGAGGGCGGCTGCCAGCAGCAGCCAGCGGACGATCACTTTCATGCCCCAAGGATAGCCCAGGCGGGCTGCGGGCCGTGCAAATCGACCGGGTTTACCCGCGTCGGGTTCAACTTTGCGGAGGGCCGGCCGAAGGTGATGCAGGATGAAAGCTGCCGGCTGCTGGATGGGTGCGGTCGGGGCGTTTGAAGTGGTCCCACCCATTGAAGGCTTGGCATGCGTCGGCTGCTCGAACGCATCTTTGAAGAGTTCACGCCGAACGCCCGGGTCCTGGTGGCTGTGGGTGCGGCCACGCCTTTCCTGATCGTCTACTTCGTTTTGCATGGCATGGCCCTGCGGCACGAAGAGTTCCGCCAAGGGCTTCACGCCGGCCCCGTGGTGGGCTTGCAGGCCCTGTTCCTGCTGTGTTCGGTCGTCAACCTGGGCATCGGGGTGAAGCTGTGGCCCAGGCGCTGGGTGAACGAGCCCGCCGACGACCTGACGCAACTGGCTTGCCTGTCGATCGGGCTTGCCTACACCCTGCTGTGCATGCTCTCGGGCACCTTCACCTCGGGCACCAACCTGATCCTGGTGGGGGTGCTGGCGATCGGCCTGTTGCTTTTCGAGTTGCAGCCCATGGTGGTGGCCTACCTGGTGTGCGCCGTCTTGCTGGTGGGCCAGGACGTCGCGGTGATGGCGGGCTGGTTGCCTTATGCGCCGGCCCTGAGCGAGGGCCTTTTCTCAGGCGGCAAGCCGGTCTGGTGGTTCGTCTGGTGGCGCCAGTACGTGTTGTACGCGGGTTGGGTCGTGATGATCGGCCTGCTGCTGTTCCTGCTGGCCCGCCTCGATCACCTGCACGACAACCTCACGCGCCTGTCTTACACCGATGGCCTGACGGGACTGGCCAATCGGCGGCGCTTCATGGACGTGCTGGGCACGGAGCTGGCGCGTCAGGCCCGTCAGGGCCAGGCCTTGTGCCTGCTGCTGATCGATGTGGACCATTTCAAGGAAGTCAACGACCGCCACGGGCACCACGCGGGGGACGCGGTCCTGCGGGACCTGGGTCGCATCCTCATGGCGTCGGTTCGAACGCCGACCGACCTGCCTGCACGCCTGGGGGGCGAAGAGTTCGCCGTGGTGCTGCCCGACACCCGCCTCGACGAGGCCCGCCGCGTGGCCGAGAGGCTGCGCGAGCAGGTGGCCACGCACGTGTTCCAGGACGGGGACCAACGCCTGCGGGTGACGGTCAGCGTTGGCCTGGTGGTGGCGCGCGACATGAACCTGGCGACCTTGCTGCAGCAAGCCGACCTGGCGCTCTACCGCGCCAAGGAAACCGGCCGCAACCGCGTGGTCGAGGCCGTGGAGCGGGCGCCATGACGAACGAGCATGTCCTGGCTCGTTTGCACCGCTGGTGGTGGCGGGGCATCGATGCGATCGAGGCTCACCTGGTGGAGCGTCGCCACGCGGCCAACATCCGGGTGTTCTGCCTGGGCTTTGCCGCCGTGCTGTCGGTGATCTGGTGCTTGCAATGGCTGGCCGGCTGGCGCGAGGACCTGAACGCCCTGTACCGACCGGGTTGGTGGGGCCCCACGCTGGTGTGGCAGGCCGGCTTGATCGCCTGGTTGCTGGGCATGGCCGCCTGGGGCAAAAGGGCGCGTGATGCGCGTGCGTCGCACCCGTGGGCCGTGCAGCTGGCGCTGGTGCCTGCCTTGGGCGGCATCGTCGTGCTGGGCGTGGCGCACGGCCTGCACGACACACCTGTGCCCATGCTGATCCTCAACGTGCTGGTGTTTGCTCGCGGCCTGTTTGCCTGGCGCGAGGTGCGCTGGGCGCTGGCCCTGTCGGTGTTGCTGGTGCTGGCCTCCGAGTGGTTGACGGGCAGCGGGCACATGCCTTACGCCCCCTTGCTGAGCGCCCCCGTCTTCACCGGGGCTGCCTTGCACCCGTGGTGGGCGCTGTGGGTGCGGGTGTTGTTCGTGCTGGCGGCGGTGTTGATGTCGCTGGTGCTGTTCTGCCTGGCGGTGGCGGTGCAGCGCCGCCGCGCCGAGCTCGAAACCCTGGTGCGCACCGATGCGCTCACGGGCCTGGCCAACCGCCGCGAGTTCATGACCCAGCTCGAGCGCGAGGCGCACCGCCAGGCGCGCAGCGGCCGGCCCATGTCGGTCGTGCTGTTCGACGTGGACCATTTCAAGCAAGTCAACGACCGCTGGGGGCACCCGGCAGGCGACGAGGTGCTGGCGCGCATCGGTGCGCTGCTCAAGGCCCACACGCGCGACCAGGTCGACACCGCTGCGCGCTACGGCGGCGAGGAGTTCGTGCTGCTGTTGCCGGACACGGGCGTCAACGAGGCCTGCCTGGTTGCCGAGAAGATCGCCGTTCGGCTGCGCCAGGAGCGCTTTACCGTGGGCGACCAGGGCTTCCATGTGACGCAAAGCGTGGGCATTGCCCAGGTGGTGGAGGGGGACCTGGACCAGGCCTTGCGGATGGCCGATCGCAACCTCTACCAAGCCAAACAGGCAGGGAGGGACCGGATGGTGGCATCCGTTGCTTTCCCTGAAGATGTCAAACGCCCAGCTTGGGCTGTGTAGCGACCCCACGATGAAACTCCGAACGGTGTCGCGCTGGTTTTTCGTCCTGGTGGTGGCCGCCCTGGTGGCCAACTTCGTCTTCCTGCTGCTCATCCGCACGGCCTATCTGTCGGCCGAGCAGGCGGGCCAGAGGCGGGCCGAAACCCTGCGCCTCGTCTCCGACTTGCAAAACGAATCACTGCTGTTGCGCCGGCTGGTGAGCGCCTACACGGGCACGGCTGCGCCGCGTTACCTGCTGTACTACTACGACCTGCTGGCCATCCGAGAGGGCAGCAAGCCCCAGCCCGATGCGGGCGACGCCTTGCTTTACTGGAACGAGGTGATCGCAGGCCTGCGGCCCCACGCCCTGCCAGACGGGGTGCCCGGTCGGTCGCTGCGCGCGCGCATGGAGGCGCTGGCGTTCAGCCGCGCCGAGATCGACGCCGCCGGGGTGGTGCTGGCCGCGACCGAGCGCCTCATGAAGACCGAACAAGTGGCCTTTGCCGCCACCCAGGGGCTTTATGACCGGCGCACCCAGGCCTACGTCTCAGAAGGCGTGCCCGACCTGGCCTACGCCTCGCAGCTGGTGCATTCGCCGGCCTACGAGACCCAGTCCGCCGAGCTGGCCCGAGCCCTGTCCCGGCTCAGCCACATCACCGACCAGCGCACCGCCGAGCACCTGCAGCGCAGCGAAGCCGACCTGCAACGCTACATCGTGCTGGCCCTGGCGGTGGACCTGGCCCTGCTGCCCGGCTTGCTGGCGGGCATGTTCGTGGTGCGCACGCGGGTGCTGCGCCCCATCGACCGCCTGGGCCACGTGGCGCGGCGCCTGGCGCGAGGCGACTACGCCACCCGCGCCGGTGGCCGCGACAAATGGGCCGAAGAGCTCGACACCCTGGGCGTGACGCTCAACGTCATGGCCCACGCCGTGCAGGACGACGTCAACCAGCGAGCGCGCGCCCAGCTCGAGCTGCAGGAAGCGCGCGACCAGGCCGAGGCCGCCACCCGCGCCAAGTCCATGTTCCTGGCCAACATGAGCCACGAGATCCGCACCCCGATGAACGCCATCGTCGGCATGACGCACCTGGCGCTGCAAACCCCTTTGAGCGTGCAGCAGCGCGACTACCTGGGCAAGGTGCAGTCGGCTTCGGCCATGCTGCTGGGCGTCATCAACGACATCCTGGACTTCTCCAAGATCGAGGCCGGCAAGCTCAAGCTCGAGCTCGCACCCATGCGCATCGACGACGTCGTCAACAACGCGATGATGATGGTGCGCCAGCCTGCGCAAGACAAAGGCATCGAGCTGCGCTGCGAGTTCGCCTCGCCCGAGATCCTCGGCGAGCAGGGCCTCATCCACGGCGACGACCTGCGCCTGGGCCAGGTGCTCACCAACTTGCTGTCCAACGCCGTGAAGTTCACCGAGCGCGGCCACGTGACGCTGCGCGTGCGCTTCCTGGCCTGGCAGGCCCATGCAGCGACCTTGCAGATCGAGGTCGAGGACACCGGCATCGGCATGAGCCGCGAGCAGATGAGCCAGCTCTTCAGCGAGTTCACGCAGGCCGACGGCTCGACCACGCGGCGCTATGGCGGCACCGGCCTGGGCCTGAGCATCACGCGCCGGCTCATCCACCTGATGGGCGGTGAGATCGAGGTCGACAGCAAACCAGGCCGGGGCAGCTGCTTTCGCATCACCCTGCCGGTCGAGCCGGCGCGCCTGCTGGGTGGGGCCCTGCACCGGGACCGCCACCGCTTGACCCCGCTCGACGAGCGCCAGCGCCTCGATGGGTTGCGCGTGCTGCTGGTCGAGGACAACGCACTCAACCAGCAACTCGCCAGCGAGCTGCTGGGGCGCCAGGGGGCTGTCGTCACGGTGGCCCCGCACGGGCAGGCCGCGCTCGAGCGGCTGCGCACCCCCGGTGCGGTTTTCGACGTGGTGCTGATGGACCTGCAGATGCCCGTGATGGACGGCTACCAGACCACGCGCCTGATGCGTGAGGATCCGGCCCTGCGCACGTTGCCGGTGCTGGCCATGACGGCCCATGCCATGGTCGAGGAGCGCGAGCGCTGCCTGGAACTGGGCATGCAGAACCACCTCTCCAAGCCGCTGGACCCGGGCACCTTGTACGCGGCGCTGCGGCCCTTCTGTCCGGCTGGGGCGCCGGCCGCCGAGCGCGTGGTGGAGCCCGATGTGTCGCAGGCGATCGGCGCCGACTGGCCCCAGGTGCCGGGCCTGGACCTGCGCCAGGTGCAGGCCTACTTCGCGGGAGACGCCAGCCTGTATGCGCAGACCGTGCTCGCTTTTGGTGAGCACGCCCAGTCGGTGCTGGCCCTGCTGCCGGATGCCCTCGCGCGCCACGCCTGGCCCGAGATCCACCGAGAGGCCCACACGTTCAAAGGCCTGGGTCGGACCCTGGGCCACGCCACCCTGAGCGACCAGGCCCGGGCGCTGGAGCTGCTGGCCGCTCAGGCCCAGCCGCCGGCCTCACCCGACAACGAAGCCATCCAGCACGCGGCCGTGACCCTGCTCGACACCTTGCGCACGCTGCTGACCGACATCCACCGGCTGAACCCGCGTTTGCGTGCCTGCGTTCAAGGTGGCACGGCGCCGGCCTCGGCCCCGAGCGGCCTGGATGCAGGCATGATGACGCAGCTCGGTCAGCTGGTGGCGGAGTCCGACGGCCAGGCCCTGTCGCTGTGGCAGCGGCATCGCACCGCCTTCGCGGGGGGGCTGCCGCCTTCCATCTTCGCCCGGCTGGACGACGCCCTTGCACGCTGTGATTTCGATGCGGCCTGCGGCCTGCTGGGAGAATGGTCGCGCAACGAACCAGAACAACCCATTCAGGAAGTCCCCGTTTCATGAGCCGTTCCGAAGACATGCCGACCGTGCTGGTGGTCGACGATGCCCCGGCCAACCTCAATCTCCTGGCCGGTCTGCTGCAAACCGACTACCGCGTGAAGCTCGCGGCCTCCGGGGCCAAGGCCCTTGACCTGGTGCAACGCTCGGCCCCCGACCTCGTCCTGCTCGACGTGATGATGCCGGAGATGGATGGCTACGAAGTCTGCCGCCGTCTCAAGGCCGACGTCACCACGCGCGCCATCCCTGTGCTGTTCCTGACGGCCATGACCCAGACCGAAGACGAAGCCCGTGGCTTCCAGGTCGGGGCCGCCGATTTCATCCAGAAGCCCATCAACCCGATGGTGCTGCAGGCCCGCGTGCGCACCCACCTGCAGGTCAAGGCCTACCAGGACGAGCTGCGCGACCGCAATGCCTGGCTGCAGGACGAACTCGGGCAGCGCCTGCAGCAGGTCGATCTGCTGCGCGAAGCCACGCTGCACGTGATGATCTCGTTCGCCGAGTTCCGCGACGAGGCCACCGGCCACCACGTGCGCCGCACCCAGGAGTACGTGCGCACGCTGGCGCAGCACTTCCACGACCGTGGGTTGCACCTCGACGTGCTCAACCCGGCCTCGATCGACCACATCGCCAAGTCGGCGCCGCTGCACGACCTGGGCAAAGTGGCCACGCCCGATCACATCCTGCTCAAGCCCGGGCGCCACACAGCCGAAGAAACGGTCATCATGCGCCAGCACGCGAAGGCGGGCTGGGAGATGCTCCGGCGCGCCGCCGACCGCATGGCCGGCGACGCCGATTTCCTCCACCACGCCATGGACATCGCCCGTCACCACCATGAGAAGTGGGATGGCAGCGGGTACCCCGACGGCCTGGTGGGTGAGCAGATCCCGTTGTCCGCGCGGCTGATGGCCGTGGCAGACGTGTTCGACGCCCTCATCAGCGCCCGCCCCTACAAGCCCCCCATGAACCTGGACAAGGCCCTGCAGATCATCCGCGACGGCTGTGGCACCCACTTCGATCCGGCCGTGGTCGCCGCGCTCGAGGCCTGCCTGCCGGAGTTCGAGCGCATTGCCCTGACCTGGGCGGACACCGAGGCCCCATGATGCGCGCGCGATCGTTCCAAGGACTGCTCTGCACCGGCCTGCTGGCCCTCACCGGCTCGGCCCAGGCCGTCGACTGGACGGTCTCGGGCTTCGGCACGGTGGGCTACGCCGTGTCAGACCAGGACTGGACCTACCAGGGCCACATCGACGACGACGGCACCGTGTGGCGTGACACGCGGCTGGGTGCTCAGCTCGACGCCCGCTTCACCCCGACCTGGTCGGCCACCTTGCAGCTCACGCTGGCCCCGTCCACGCGCCACGACCGCCGGTGGGCAGCCGAGGTGGCCTGGGCCTTCGCGGCCTGGCGTCCCGACAATGACTGGCAGGTGCGCGCGGGCAAGCAGCGCGTGCCCATGTTCCTGAACTCCGAGAACCTCGACGTGGGTCAGACCTACGCGCTGGCGCGCCTGCCGGTGGAGGTGTATGCGCTGTCGCCCACCAATGACTTCACCGGCCTGTCGCTGACGCGCACCTGGCAGCGCGGCGCGGGCGAGCTGTCGGCCGACGTCTACGGTGGCCGTGCGCAAATCAATGTTCGGGGCCACAGCAGCGACCTCGGCAGCAGCTACCGCTCGACCGACACCGATCTGGCCGGCGCCGTTCTGACCTGGCGCGCACCGGCGCTGACCTGGCGGCTGGGGGCGCACCACGCGCGCTCGAAGCTGGCCAATGGCCAGCCGCTGCCCAAGGACTTCCCCTTTGTCGACCTGGGTGGGGGCCTGGGCTACTACCGCGTGTCCGATGCCCTGCCGGGGGCGGTGCCGGTGCCCACCACCGACGCCATCGTCAACCAGGTGCTGAACCTGGCCGTCGACGCCGAGTTGGCGCCGAAGTGGCGCGTGGTGGCCGAGTTCGCGCGGGTCTTCCAGCGCCGCACGTCGCTGGGCACCGACCTGGCCGGTGCCTACCTGGCGGTGCTGCATGACATGGGTGAGGTCACGCCCTATGTGCTGGTGGCCCGTCAGCAGAGCATGGGTCCGGGGCGCCTGATCGCCAAGCGCCTGCGGGCGGCGGCCGACCTGGGCCTCGATCCGGCCCTGTCGGTGGCGCAGCGTGCCGCCGCCGAAACCGCCGTGCAGGTCTACGACCAGACCAGCCTGGGCGTGGGCGCTGCCTGGGCTGTGGGCCCGCGCAGCCAGCTGAAGGCCGAGTGGGTGCACACGCGCATCGGCGAGGGCTCGGCGTTGATCGACAGCCCACGCGGGCAGCGGGTTCACGACGACAGCGTCCAGGTCTGGTCGCTGAACTACAGCTTTGCCTTCTGAAGGACCCACGTTGTTGCCCAAGCGACTTCACCCCGTCCTGATCGCGCTGTCGGTGGCGCTGGGGCTCGTGGCCTCGGTGACCCAGGCGGCGGTCGTGGTGGTGGCGCATGCCGGGGTCCGCAAGCTCGATGTGGCCACGGTCGAGCGCATCTACTCAGGCAAGGTCGTTGAACTCGATGGCCAGCCCGTGGTGCCCGTGAACCTGCCGCCCCAGCACCCCTGGCGCCAGCGCTTTCTGAAGGACTTCATGCAGCGCGACGAGCCCAGCTACCTGGCGTACTGGACGGTGCGACGCTACGTGGGCAAGGGCGCGCCACCGAAGGAAGTGGGCAACGTCGCCGAGGTGATCGCGCACGTGCAGGCCAACCCGGGGGCCATTGGCTACCTGGAGGAAGCCGATGTGCCGCCCGGGGTCAACATCGTGGCCCGTGGCGCGAAGACGACTTCTGGGGCACCATGATGGCGTCTCGTTTGTTCGTTTTCGTCCAAGCTCTCTGGAGGCTTTGGTGGACCTGACCCGTTGGGCCTCGGTGCTGATCGTGGCCGTGTGTGTGTTCATGCTGGTGAGGCTCGCCTTGCCGGCGCCGCGCCGTGCCCGGCTGGACCATCGCTTGCAGCGGGTGTGGCGCGACGGGCCGCAGCTTGTCAGACGTCGCTGGCATGCTTTGCGGCATGGACGGCGTCACCGGGTGGATGCCGAACGCCTGGCGCGGGATGCGATCGAGCGGGCGCGCAAGACGACGGTGGAGCGCGACGGCAACGTGATCAAGCCGGATGCGTTCAACAAGGGGCCGCGCAAGCCGCATTGATGGGCGTGGCCGGTTGGAGGGTGTCGGGTGCGCTTTCACGGCGCGCCAACCATCTCGAACATGCGATCGAACATGAACGAAGAAGAACAATTTGGGGCGGGCGAGAAGGGCATCTTGGGGCTCGCTTACGGGGTCAACATGGCCATCGTGGCGATGTTTTTCGGGGGCTTGTCCTGGCTGGCCGTCGACAGCTTCTGGCTGGGTTGCATCGCTGGCCTTGGCATCTTCCTTCTGGTTGTTGCGAAGTGAGGGGCGCTCGTGCCTCGGGAGTTCTTTGTTGAACCGTTTCAACTGGCGCATGCCCAGGCGCGAGATGCCTCCTGTTCGATCTGAAGTGGGTGCGGTCGCTCAGAGGGCGATGCATGCGCTGCCTCTGCCTCTGTCTCTGCTTCTGCTCCTGTTCACCATGACCGGGTGCGCGCCGCTGTCCAAGAGTTTGGCCGTCATGAATGGCGGCGGATCCGGGGGCAGCGTGTGCGAGTTCTCAGGGTTGGGGCGTGGTGGCAGCTGCGCAGACGCCATGGCCTATGTCTACCTGTCCGACACGTGGCGAGACCAACCCCGTGTCTGCGGGTACCTGATCACCTGGAATGTGCTGGGAGCCAAACACTCCGAGCCCGGCCGAGTGTGTTCGGACAACTTGCCAAGTTATTGCAAGTCGGAGGTGTGGCTCCCGGGCTTCGACAACGAGACGGTGAAGCGAGAGGGCGCCGAGCTCAGTGCGAGACACGCGAAAAAGGCGGTGTGTGATGTCGCCATGACCGGCCGCGTTCGCATCGACGTGATTCGAGGGGATGCCGGCAAGGGCCGTGTGGTCTGGTCCGGGGCGGTCTTCACCAATGAATTTGGCAAAGAAACCGGCTTCTCAGGAGAAGCGGGCCCACCGGCCGCCTACTGTTCATCGGATGTGCTCGTCCGGGGTGTCTCAGCCGAGCAGCTCAAGCGGCATGGAGCCTACGATGAGGCCGTCAAGAAGAAGGCTGAACGTTGCAAGTCCGAGGGGGAGGCGGTCAGCAACGTGGTGCAACCCTGAACCTTGACCCCTGGGTTCGCGTTCCGTCAGGTGGACGCAAGCAGTCCCTGCCGATGCACCCGGCCCCCCACCGCCGACGCTGCCAGCACACCCAGCATCAGGACCAGCGCCGCCCCGGCAAACACCCCCGAAGGGTGCCCGTGGTCCATCAGCCAACCGAACACCGGCGCCGCCAGGGCGAAGCCCACGTCCAACCCTGAATACACCGTGCCGTACACGCGCCCGGTGGCCCCAGGTGGCGCCGCCCGCTTGATCAGCATGTCCCGCGAGGGCCCGGCCAGCCCGGTCCCGAAACCGGCCAGGGCCACGCTGGCGGCGCACCACACAGGCGGCAGCCAACCCGTCGCCGCCAGCACCAGCAGCCCCGCTGCCAGCGACATCGCCGCCGCGATCAGCCGCTCCAGCCGCTCGGCCCGCTGTACCAGGAAGCCGCCGATCACCATGCCCGCCGCGCCACACAGCATGTAGCCCGTCACCACGAACGCGGTGATCGTCTCAGGCAGCCCCGCCAGCTGCTGCAAGGCCGGGCTGGCGAAACCCTGGATGGCGCTCAGCGCCGCGGTCGTGAAGAAGAAGAACGAGAAGCACAGCCACACGGAGGGCAGCTTCAGGAACGCCATCGGGTGCTCGCTCACCGGTGTTTGCGCCGCCGCCGCCCGGTGCGCCGCATGGTGGTCGTCGATGGCCTCGCGCTGCCACCACAGCAAGGCGATCACCGACAGCGACACCAGCGCCGCGCAGGCACAGGCGATGCGCCAGCTGCCGGCGGCCGAGCTCAGTCCGATCAGGAACACCGGCGCCGCCGCCCAGCCCAGGTTGCCACTGATGCCGTGGACCGAGAACGCGTGCCCGATGCGTGCCATCGATACCCGCTTGTTCAGGATGGTGAAATCGACCGGGTGAAACGGGGCGTTGCCCAGCCCGGCCAGCGCCGCCGCCAGCATCAGCCCCGCGTAGCCTGTGGCCAGCGAGGCGCTCAAGCCCGCGCCCACGAAGCACGCCAGCCCCGCAAACAACACCGGCCGTGCGCCGAAGCGGTCGACCACGAAGCCGGCCAGCGCCTGCCCCACGCCCGAAATGATGAAGAACACGGTGACCAGCAGGCCCAGCTCGGCGTAGCTCAGCCCGAAGTCGCGGATGAACACCGGGAACAGCGGCGGCAGCAGCATGTGGTGGAAGTGCGAGGTGCCGTGGGCCAGGCCGATCAGGCCGATGGTGGTGGCGTCCTGGCGGGCGTCCGGGGAGGCCGGTGAGGGCAGGGTCGTGGCGGTCATGGTCAGTCACTTTACGCCTCGGGCCCTGGGCGTGCGCGGGGCCGCCTGACTACACTTGCGCCTGCATCGTCCTTTTTCCCCATGCGCATCGAACACATCCGCCAGCGCCTGCGCGCGCTCGGCGCCAAGCCCATCCACGAGCAGCGCGTGCTGCGCCTGTGGGCCCAGGCCTTGCCGCAAGACAGCGGCAAGCGCCGCCCCGAAGACTTCCTGCCCCAGCCCGTGCGCGAGGGGCTCGATGCGCTCATGGCCGAGGTCATGAACCTCGCCACGCTGCGCTCTGCCCACCCCGGCTCTGATGGATCGGAGCGCCTGCTGGTGGGCCTGCAAGACGGCCAGACGTGCGAGAGCGTGCTGCTGCCGCGCGATGGCCTGTGCGTGTCCTCGCAAGTGGGCTGCGCCGTGGGCTGTGTGTTCTGCATGACCGGCAAGGACGGCCTGCTGCGCCAGATCGGCAGCGCCGAGATCGTCGCGCAGGTGGCCCTGGCGCGCACGCGCCGCGCGGTCAAGAAGGTCGTCTTCATGGGCATGGGCGAGCCCTCGCACAACCTCGACAACGTGCTCGAAGCCATCGAGCTGCTGGGCACGGTGGGCAACATCGGCCACAAGAACCTGGTGTTCTCGACCGTGGGCGACCCGCGCGTGTTCGAGCGCCTGCTGCGAGGCCGCGTCAAGCCTGCGTTGGCGCTGTCATTGCATTCGAGCAAGGCCGAACTGCGCCGCGAGCTGCTGCCGCGCGCCACGCCCATGTCGCCCGAAGAGCTGGTGGAAGCGGGGGAGCGCTACGCACGCGCCACCGGCTACCCCATCCAGTACCAGTGGACGCTGCTCGAAGGCATCAACGACGGCGACGACGAGCTCGAAGGCATCGAGCGCTTGCTCAAGGGCAAGTACGCGCTGATGAACTTCATCCCGTACAACGAGGTCGAGTCGCTGGACTTCAAGCGCCCGAGCTGGGAGCGCGCCGCCGAGATGGCGCGCTGGCTGCACCGCCGCGGCGTGCTCACCAAGCTGCGCCATTCGGCTGGGCAGGATGTGGATGGCGGCTGCGGCCAGCTGCGTGCGCGCGAGAGCGTGTTGCCGGCGCACAAGCTGGCCAGGCCCGGTGCGCGCGGCGTGGTGCCGATCACGCCGGCTTGATGGCTGCAGGCGCGTTCGCCGTGCATCGTCAGGTGGCGGTGCGCGGTGGGCGCGTGACCACCGCGTCACTCACCGCGTGACGATCGGGAACACCCCCGTCGGCTTGTCCAGCCAACCGAAGAAGCGCCCCAGCGCCAGGCGGCTGCCGTCGATGCTCGTTTCATTCGAGGTCAGCAGCGCCATCGCCCCCGCCTGGCCCGTGACCATGCGGATGAAGAAGGGGTGCGTGACCGTGAGCGTGGCGTCGGCATCGGCCACCGGCTTGGCGGGGTCGATGGCCTCGTGGCGCAGCACGCCGTTGGCCACGCGCAGCACGTAGGCCTGCTTCAGGTCAGAGAAGACCATCTTGATCGTCAGCTTGCCGTCGCCCGCCTTCTCGGCGTTGAGCGAGGCGGCCATCGATTCCCAAAAGCGCTCGATGGGCGTGTGCTGCAGCAGGTCGGCGAACAGCACGCGCGATTGCGTTTGCGCAGGCGGGCCGTCGCGCAGCTCCAGCGCGCCGCTGAGGTACACGTTGCGCCACGGCGCCGACTCGGCCAGGTAGCCCAGTTGCTCGAAGCAACGTGCCAGCAGCTCGCGCGAGGCGGTGTCCTTTGCGTCGGCGTAGACGGCGTGCTTGAGCAGCTCGGCCGACCAGCGGAAGTCGCCCGCATCGAAGGCTTTCTGCGCGGTGGCGCGCAAGGCATCGGCCCCACCGGCCAGCGCCACGTAACCCTTGGCCGCTGCCACCGGCGGCAGCGCGTCCAGGTTGGCGGGGTTCGCGTCGTACCAGCCCAGGTAGAACTGGTAGACGGCTTTGACGTTGTGCCTGACGGTGCCGTAGTAGCCGTGCACCGCGAAGTCGCGCTGCAAGGCGGTCGGCATCTTCAGCGTCTCGGCGATCTCGGGCGCGGTCAGGCCCGCGTTCATGCCACGCACCGTCTGGTCGTGGATGAACTGGTAGGCGTCGCGCTGGTGTTCGATGAAGGTGCGGATGCGCTCGGCGCCCCACACCGGCCAGTGGTGCTGGGTGAAGACCACCTCGCTGCCTTGCACCTGCGTCAGCGCCTCGTCGAGGTAGCCGGCCCAGCGCGTGGCGTCGCGCACCTTGGCGCCGCGCAGGGTGTAGAGGTTGTGCAGCGTGTGGCCCATGAGCTCGGCGCCGCAGAAGGCCTTGAGGTCAGGCAGGGCGAAGGTGAACTCCGAAGGCGCCTCGCTGCCCGGCACGTTGAAGAAGACGAAGCGCACGCCGTCGATCACGTGCTCTTCGCTGGGCTTGTGCACCAGCAGCGTGGGCGGCAGGATGCCGACGCGCCCGAACGGCACGGCCTTGCCCAGGCCGTTGTCGACCACGCCGGTGGCGTGGGCCGGCAGGCGGCTGCCGTACATGTACATGGCGCGGCGGGCCATGGCCGTGCCCATCAGCACGTTCTCGCTGGTGGCCTCTTCCATGAAGCCGGCGGGCGCCACGATGGGCACGTTGCGGGCCTTGGCCTCCTCGGCCGAGATCACGCCCAGCACGCCACCGAAGTGGTCGACGTGGCTGTGCGTGTAGACCACCGCCGAGACCTGCTGCGCACCCAGGTGCTGCCGCGCGAAGGCCAACGCCGCCGCAGCGGTTTCGCGCGAGGTGCCGGTGTCCACCACGATCCAGCCCGTCTTGCCCTGGATCAGCGTGATGTTGGACAGATCGAAACCGCGCAGCTGCCAGATGCCCTCGCGCACCTGGAACAGGCCGGTCTGGTTGTTCAGGCGGGCCTGGCGCCACAAGCTGGGGTTGACGCTGTCGGGTGCCGCCTCGGCTTTCTGGAAGGCAAAAGCGTCGTGGTCCCAGATGACCTGGTCGGCTTCGTTGCGCACCTGCCCGCTGGGGGCGGCGATGAAGCCACGTCGGGCGTCGGCGAAGTCGCTCGCGTCGGCGTGCTGGAGCTGGTGGGCCACCTCCGCTTGCGCGCGCTGCACCGCAGGGTGCACCGGGCCGCCGTGCGATGAAGGTGTGCTGGCAGAGGGTTGGCCCACCGTGCCGCAGCCGGCGGCGAGCAGGCACAGCCCGCTCAGCCAGGCCAGGTGCCAGGCCGGGTGCCAGGCCGGGTGCCTGGTCCTGGTGCGGCCGCTCGCGTGCGATGGGCGAAGGAGGGGGTGCTGAGAGCGAAGCGCCATGGGTGTCTCCAGGTGTTGTGCGTCACGCGGGTCGCCGGCGCCCTGAAGCGGCCGAGGCCCTGCCCGCATCCTGGGTGCGGGCGCACAATGTGTCCAATGCATTGTTCTCATTTGCATGATGACTGGAGTGCATCGTGATCGACCTCAAGCGCCTGCGCCACCTCACGGCCCTCGTCCAGCATGGCAACTTCCACCGCGCGGCCGAGGCCCTGCACCTGACCCAGCCTGCGCTGACGCGCAGCATCCAGGTGCTCGTGGGGCCGGTGGTCGGGCGCCTGAACGCCCTGCACCCGGGACTGCAGCTCAAACTCGTGCTGGCGCCTTGGCAAGAGCTGCCCGAGCGCGCCCGCGCCCGCGAGGTCGACGTGGTGCTGGGCGAGCTGCGCGAGATCGAACAGCTGCCCGACTTCGAGTGCGCCCCGCTGAGCGCGCACGAGGTCTGCGTGGTGGCCCGCGCCGGTCACCCCTTGGCGTCAAAGCGGGAGCTGCGCGCCGCCGACCTCTTCGACTGGCCCCTGGCCGGCCCGAACCTGCCCGAAACCGCCTTGCAGGCCCTGACCGCGCTGGCCGTTGCCGCCCACGTGCCCCCCGAGCGCCTTCGCCCCGGCCTGCTGGGCGTGACCTGCGACAGCTCGGGCATCCTGCGCCAGGTGCTGCAGGAAAGCGATGCCCTGTCCTTCATGCCGCGCTTCATGGTCGAGGGCGACCTGCGCTCGGGCCGCCTGACGACCCTGTCTGTGCCGGCGCTGACGCAGTCCGTGCGCTTCGGGGCGGCCTGGTTGCGCGGTCGCACCCTGGGCGGAGCGGGGGAGAAGTTCGTCTCGCTGCTCAACGAGCACGACGCGGCCTTGCGCGCCGGCTCGGTGCCGGCGCACGCCCCCACCGCCTCCGAGGGGGCAGGTCAGTCTTCGCCCTGACCGATCGCGCCAGCGAAGGCGCGGGCAAAGGCCTCGCCGAAAGCGGGCGTGCCGCTGAGCGACAGGTTCACCGTCACCCAGTCGCCTTCGGGCATGACCTGCAGGTCGTGGCACCAGCTCGCGCCCTCGTCCAGGTCGCCCTGGCCATCGGGGAAGCGCCGCTCGGCCCAGGCCAGCACCTGGTCCACCTCGGCCAGCACCGCAGGGTGGCGCTCGCGCGAGGTCGAGGCCATGGCGTCGAAGGTGTGAACGCCCCCGGTGTCGGAGCTGGCGTCGAAGCTGAGGAAGTCGAGCGAAGGCGGCTTGGCAGGCATGGGGCGAATTTGTACCACCGTGGGGCCTGCCGCCCTCAACTTGCGGCAAACCGGGGCCGATATCCACCCATGGCTTCCGACCCGACCCCCACCTCACCCGCTGAGCAACCCACGCCGGCGGCGCCGGTCCTGCTGGACCCGGCGGTCAAGCGCAGCTGGCTGCGCGCCACCCGCGTGAGCATCGCGCTGACCGTGGTGTTCTGCCTGGCCCTGACCGGCCTGCGCTGGATGGACGCCAAACGCCAGGCCCGAGCGGTGGGCGCCACCGTGGTCAACCTGGTGGACGCCGCCCAGGGTGTGACGTCTGTCACGCTGCCGGCCGTGGGCGCGGCGGTGGAGCCGCACGTGGCCGTGCAGGCCGTGGCCTTCTGTGCAGCCAACGCCGCCAACGCTGCCTCGGCCTCCTGCGAAACCCTCTTTGCCCGCGAAGAGGCCCAGGCCTGCTCGCCGGGCTTCAGCCTCGCGACCCTGTGCACCGCCGTGCCTTCGCTGTCGCGGCCCGAGGACACCGTGCGCGTGAGTTACTCGCTCGGCGCGATGTGGGTGACGGCGGCCGAACAGTCGCTGGCCTGCCTGCTGATGATGGTGGGCGTGCTGTGGGCCTTCGCCAAGGTCCGCACCTCGCGCGCGCCCAACGCATCGGCGAGCCAGTCCGCCGCCGCGCCAGGTGAAAGCGGTGGCGCGGCCACCAAGTCCAACGAGCGCGACGCGCTCACCGGCCTGCTCAACCGCGTGGCCTTCGAGACCGCGCTCAAGCGCCACAACGAAGCCGAGAACCTCAGCGCCCTCGAAGTCGATGGCTGCCTTCTGTACTTCGACCTCGACCGCTTCAAGCTCATCAACGACACCTACGGCCACATCGCTGGCGACACCGTGCTGCGCACCGTCTCGCAACGCCTGCGCTACACCCTGGGTGGCGGCGTGCTGATCGGCCGCCTGGGTGGCGACGAGTTCGCCGCGCTCATCACCGACGTGTCCTCGCGCGGCAACATCGAAACCATCTGCCGCGTGCTCATCGAGCAGGTCTCCAAGCCCATCCCCATCGACGACGTCAAGGAGTGGGTGGGCCTGAGCATCGGCGCGCACATGCTCAAGCGCGGCACGCTCACCGTCGGCGAGATGCTGCACCGCGCCGACCTGGCCATGTACGAGGCCAAGCGCGCCGGTCGTGGGCGGCTGGTTTTCTATCACGAGTCGATGGAAGACGCCGCCCGCAGCCGCGCGCAGATCCAGGGCGAGCTCAAGCACGCCATCGACGCCGGTCAGTTCTTCCTGGTCTACCAACCCCAGTTCGATGTCAACGACGAGGTCCGCGGCATCGAAGCCATGGTGCGCTGGCGTCACCCGCAGCGCGGCCTGATCCCGCCCGAAGAGTTCATGCCGGTGGCTGAGCAAAGCGGCCTGATCGTGCCGATGGGCAAACACATCATCGGCCTGGCGTGCGAAGACCTGGTGCGCCTGCGCAAGGAAGGCCTGATCCTGCCTTACGTCAGCCTGGACGTCTCGATCCGCCAGCTGGCCGACAAGGCCCTCATCGAAGACCTGCAGGAGACGTTGCAGCGCCACGGCCTGCGCGTGGCCGACTTCGAGTTCGAGGTGACCGAAGGCACCACCGTGGTCGGCCAGGTGAGCAAGGAAAACGCGACCCTGCGCCAGCTGCAGGAGATGGGTTTCCGCATCGCCATCGATGGCTTCGGTGCCGGGCAGTCTTCGCTGGCCCGACTCATCGACCTCAAGGTCGACAAGATCAAGACCGACCCGATGTTCGTGCAGGCCATTGGCCAGCCCGGCTTCAACCCTGCTTTGCTGGAGCTGATGATCGGTCTGGCGCAAAAGCTCGACCTCAAGATCGTCGTGCAGGGCGTTCACACCTTGGCTCAGGTGCGTTGGCTCAAGCAGCAAGGCGCACCCATGATGCAGGGTGACTTCTTCGGCCCGGCCATGACCTGCTCGAGCTTGCTGGTCTGGGCGATGGAGCAAGGCCTGCATGTCCGTTCGCGCAAGTCGGCCTGGCAGGCGACCGACATCGGCGAGCAGGAAACCATCAGCTGACAGCCATGCGCGGGCTTGAAGCAAGCCGGCGTCGACTTGGGCGACCCCGGTCCGTGGGCTTCACGATGGTCGAGCTCATCTGCGTCATCGTGATCCTGGGTTGCTGTCTGCTTCCGCCTTGCCCCGTTTCGTGGACCTGCGCACCGAAGCCGCTGCCAGCGCCGTCGAAGGCATGGCCGGTCAGCTGCAGTCAGCTTCGAACATCTTCTTCATGAAGTGCATGGTCACCTCGGGCTGTTTTCACAACGGCGCTTTCATGCTCACCACCGATGGCAGCACCTACCGCATGTACCGAGGCTACCTGGATGCCGGGGGTGCGGTGGGCACGGGCGAGGTCGATGGGGCGCTCACGCTCAACGGCTTCTCGGCCCATGTCACCGAGGTTTACAAAACGCAGTTCAGGCTTGACCGTGCGAGAGACCCGTCCAACTGCAAGGTGGAGTACACCGAGTCCATGAGTTGGGGCGTGCCGCCCGTGGTCACCACCGTCACGAGCGGCTGCTGAGCCGCGCGATCTGTGCATTCAAATCGCGCGGGCCCAGGCGCTCGCGTCAGCGCTGACGTCTGCGCGCTGCCACCAGGGCCGACAAGCCGATCGCACCCAGCATCAGCGCGCTCGGCTCGGGCACCGCGCTCAGCACCACCGTGCCGGTGGTCGGATCGATGGTGTTGACGCCTGCGGTGAAGTAATCGAACTTGAACTCGCCGGGCGCCACGCTGTAGAGGTTGATCTCGAAGCCCGCGCCACCAAAGACGAGCCCGCCGTTGGTGAAGACGCTGGCAGCACCTGGCTCGACGATGTTGTCGAAGAGGTAGGTGCCGCTGGGGCTCAGGCCCGCAGAGGGGCCACCAGGCAGCAGGGTGTAAGAGCCGATGGCCTCACCGAGCGTGACGCTCATCTCGCCGGAGGTGGCCAGGAAGCGGCCATCGCCCAGGTCCGTGACCTCCAGCTGCCCGCTGGCGGCATTGGCGCCACCTTGGAAGGTGAAGTGAAAGCTGGTGTCGGCAGCCGAAGCGGCGAGCGGAGCGAACAAGGCGCTGACGCACGCGCCCAGCAACAAGATGTTGCGCATTGGGTGGTCCCTGAATGTGGATTGAAGTGGGGCGATGTTACTGTCGCCCACCCCCGTTGCCTGTGACAGCTTGTGTCGTGGGTTGGGTGAAGAACCCCTTCTTGCGGAGCCTGGTTTCAGGCTGGCCATCGATGAATTTGCGAACCCTTTTTGGCTCGGTTGCCCTTGCTTCCTTGCTCAGCGCTTGCGCTGGTCCCCAACCTCATCCCGATGCCTGCAAACAGGCTTTGACGACCGACGTGGTCAACGCCTGCATCGTCAGCCCTGGCGTGCTGTGGCGCGGAGGCAAGCCCGATGAGCAAGGTGCCTCGGCGCTGCTGAGCAAAGGGGTGGGCACCGTGGTCAACCTCGAGATGCTGCACAGCGACAAGGGCTCCTTCCAGCAGGCAACGGTGGCGTCGTCTCGGCAGGTCGATTACTTCGAGGTGCCCGAGTGGGAGCCCAACGTCATCATCGCCCCAGGCTGGGTGGATGACAGCGTGGCCGAGTTCATCGCCATCGTGCGCACGCAGCCCCGTCCCGTGTACGTGCACTGCCGATCCGGTCAGAACCGCACGGGCGTGATGGTGGCGGCCTACCGGATCATCGAAGAAGGCCTGTCGGTGGAGGCCGCCATCGACGAGATGGGACGCTACAACGGCTTCTGGTTCAAGCAGGATGCCAAGTACCTGCGCGAGATGGCCGCCGGGCGGCTGGCACAAATCAAGGCGCTGGCAGACCGCAAGCAGCACATGTTGCAGCGGGCCGCGCGTTTCGACTGTGGCGACAAAGGCTGCGTGCTGCGTTGAAGCCGCGTCTTCAAGGCAGGATCTTGCCGGCTTGAAATCGCAAGCTCCGCACGGTCTCGCCTTGTCGGCCCCGCAGGGTCTCGTGGTCCAGCACGTCGAGCTCGTCGTACTGGAAAGCGGTGAGTGGGCGCCCTTGTGTGTCGAGCACGCCCCATTTGCCACCTTGCCGCGCCAGCACGATGCCCCGGCCGTTGGCGTCCACCAGTTGCTCTGAGACGTGGATGGACTCGTGCACCGGCTCGATGAGCACCTGTCCCGAGCGGATGTCCACGTAGCCGTAGCCATCGCCCTGACGGGCCACGTTGGTCGGCTCATCACCCTGGTTGGAGATGCGCTCAAGCTGGTCGTAGACCAGCGGCAGAACCTCGCGCCCTTCTTCGTCGAGGTAGCCGAATTTCGGTGAGGCCTCGCCCAGCGAGACCCGAAAGCGCTGGTGCAGCGAGTGGTACTGGATGCCTTGGTAGCGGGGCTCGATCACCTCTCGCCCTTCGATTGACCAGACACCATACAGCGGTGGGCTGTCCTCGTCGGGCGGCGCGGCCCGCACCAGGAAGAATTGCATGCCAACTTGGCTGACGTAGGCGAACTGGTGCGGGATGATTTCCTTGCCATCCTCGCGAACCGCGCCTTGCAGGCCCTTCGCGTTGGTGGTGACGGTGGCTTGGGGCACGAACTCGAGCTCGACAGGTTCCCCATCTCGCCAGCCTTGGCGAACGAGTGTCGCGACGACCAAGCCGGTGAGCAGCAGCGCGGCCAGCACCAGCGTTGGCTTGTGTGTCGGTGGGTTGGCAAGCGGCGTGTCGGCGTCCTGGGGTGTGGTGAACCAGGCCGAGGCCAGCTTGACCAGCAGGGCGTTGACCAGCCAGGTGGCTGCTGCGTAGAGCAGCCCCAACACCATCCCGATGGCCAGCCAGCTGGGGATGGCCACGCTGAGCAGGGTGGACAGGCTGGGGCCTTTTTCCTGCGCGAGAAAGGGCATCACCAAGATGAACGCGACCCCGATGAAGGCCCCCCCGACGATGCCCGCAGCCAGGGTTCTGAAGAAGGACGGACCAGAGCCGAGCAGCGCCAGCACCGATTTGAACGACTGCCAGCCGACGAAGGCGCTCACGGGCAAGGCCACGCCCAGGATGAAGGGCAGGGCCTTGTGCCAAACGAAGGAGCCGCCCGCGAGCATCCCGGACAGGCCGCCCAAGCACAGCAAGCCTTCGAGGACCCCCACGGTGGTGGCGAATGCAAAAGGGCGCAAGGGGCCCGCCTTCCTGATGGTTTTTGTGGCCGTGACTGTAGCGTTGCAGCCCCGTGTATTCGGCCAATGAGGGGCTCAGGCCCCTCATTGCGGGGAGCTTGCTTCGCAACGTGGTTTCTGGGCACGCAAGGCGGGCAGACTCACGTCCCATGAACCATTTCATCAGGGGAACCCTGGCCCGCTGGCTGGCCTGCGGGCTGCTGCTTGCGAGCAGCTTGGGCGTGTGGGCGGCACACGCGCCTGACAGCGTGCCCAACCCCCGCTCTGCGGGTTCGGGGCACATCGCCAACCCGGACGGCATCATCGACGTCGAACACCAGGCTCGGATCGAGCAACTGCTCACACGCCTGGAAACCGACAAGGGGGTCCAGGTGGCCGTGGTGGCCCTGGCCGACATCGAATCGCCGGCTGACGTGTTCGATTTCGCGCAGCGGCTCTTCGAGCTCTGGGGCATTGGCGACCGCGCGCGCGACGACGGCCTGCTCGTGCTGCTGGTGCGCGATCGGCGAACGGTTCGCATGCACACGGGCTACGGCCTGGAGGGCTTGCTGCCCGACGTGCTGTGCCTGCGCATCCAGGCGCAGTTCATGAAGCCCGCGTTCAAGGAAGGGCGGTATGGCGAGGGCTTGCTGCTGGGACTGATCGAGGTCGACCGCCTGGCGCGCGACCCGGCGGCTGCGGCGCAGGCGATCGCTTCGGTGCCAGAGCAGGTCGACGACTGGGCCACGGTGCAATGGGTCATGGGCATCCCCATTGCCTTCATCGGCCTGGTGCTGTTTGCCGTGCGCACCGTGCGCGGCTACTTCAAGCACGATGACGCCAGCCCTGCCTTGCCCCCGTTGTCCATGCGGCACGGACGAGTGGGCTGGCTGCTGCGATTCGTGGTGATGCCGGTGGGCATCGTGATCGCGGTGGGCTGGCTGCCCCCCGCACACCGGGTTGGCTCGGCGGCCCTGCTGCTTTATGCCTACTTCATCCTGATGGTGACGCTCAAGGCCTGGCGCCTGCACCGGTGTGCCCGCTCATTGTTCGCCGAGCAGGCCCATGTGCGCCTGCATCAGCTGCTGGGCCAGCAGCGGGCCTTCTGGGTCTGGATGGCCATCTGGCTGCCATTTCCATTTTTGCTCTACCTGCCCTGGGTGCTGACCTTGCGCTGGCGCTACCGTCGCCGCGTGCGGCCCTGCGAGGCCTGCGGTCAGCCCACCCGATTGCTGAGTGAGCAGCAAGAGGATGCCCACCTGTCGGCCGCCCGCCAGACCGAAGAGCGCCTGGGCTCGGTCGACCACGACGTCTGGTTGTGCGGCGGGTGCGGGGCCACGCAAAGGGTGAGCTTCGTCAACGACGACGCCGACTTCGAGGCCTGCCCGAAGTGCCACACGGTGGCGATGAGCCTGGAGAGTGACACCGTGCTGACGGGTGCCACGGCCACCTTGCAAGGCAAGGGCGTGCGCAAACACGTCTGCCGTCACTGCGGGCATCAGCGCAAGGAGACCTACCTCATTTCGCGCACCGAATCGTCGTCGTCCGGCGGCTCGGGCTCGCCGAGCTTCGGCTCGTCGTCGTCCAGCTCATCGAGCAGCTCGTCGTCGAGCAGCTGGGGTGGTGGCAGCTCGGGTGGCGGAGGCGCCAGCACGAGCTGGTGACGACGTTCGCGTCAGAGCGTCTTGGCGACGTTGGCCACCGACTCGGGGTCGGGCAAGTGCGACAAGGAAGCAACCAGCAGGTCCTTGACCTCGGTGCGGATCTCCTGCGCGCGCTCGCTCGACACCTGGCTGCGTTGCGCGAGCGCCTGGATGTGCGACCACTCGGGCTCGCTCAGGTGCCCGTCGGCGTATCCGGTCATCACGCACAGGCGCACCAGGGTCTCGGCAAAATCTTGATCGGCCGCCAGCTTGGCCAAAGGCTGCTCGCCTTCAACGAGGGGCAGCAAGGCGTTCAGGTCGGCTGCCGGGCTGCCCGCCTGCTCCTGGTGAAATGAGGCGATCAAGGCTTCCTCTGCCGGGTGCACGCCGTCGATGCGTGCCACAGACAACATCGCGGCCACGAGCGCCTGGACTTGTTCGGTGCTCAGGTTCAGCTTGTTTGTGTCGGTCATCGTTGGGCTCCTGATTTGGGTTCAACGCATCAGCGCGCGTGCACGCGCTTGCGTCAGTTGCAGTTGAATGTCCTGGACGGGCATCTTTTGAAAGCGCTCCGGCAGCAGCGAGCGGCGCGAGGTCTCGGACACCGCCAGCATCTCCATGAAAGCGATCATGTCCCGCTCTTGCGGAGGGATGAAGTCCTCCCGCGCTTCGGTGAGCGCATCGAGCAGGGCCAGGCCCTGACGTCGGTGTGCGAACTCGAGCCCCAGCAGGGCAACGGCCTCCAGGTCGGCGTTGGAATAGCCAGCCAGGGGCTCGCAAACGGCTTGCAGCCCTGCGTCGTCCAGCGCATCGGCGCGGGTGTGGCGGCCCAGCACGGCCTTCATGACCTGCGCTCGCTCGGCCGCCGTCTCGGCGTAGAAGAAGGGGATCTTGCGGTCCAGTCGGCCTGGTCGTTTGATGTCGGTGTCGAGCTTGTCGGGGCGGTTGGTCAGCAGGATGAACAGCACGCGCCCGCGGTTGTCGGTGTCCGACATGAACTCCTTGAGGCGCGCGATCACGCGTGAGCTCGTGCCATCGTCTCCGCCCTCGCCGCCATCTTTGCCGAAGCTGCGATCGCCCTCGTCGATCAGCACCGCGATCGGGCCCATGGCCTTGACCGTGGCCAGCACGCGCTCGAGGTTGCGTTCGGTCGAGCCCACCCACTTGGAGCGGAAGTTCTTGAGCGCCACGGCCGACAGACCGGCCTCCTTGAGGAAGGCCTTGATGACGAAGGTCTTGCCTGCGCCCATGGGGCCCACGGCCAGCAGGCCCATGGGGGTGAGCGCCGTGTCGCCTTCTCGCAGGCTCTTGGCGACCTGTTCGAGCTCGCCCTTGATGTGCTGTGCACCGCCCACCGCACTCAGGCCATGTTTGGGCTCGACGAACTCGATCAGGCCATCGCACTCTTTCTCGATGAGCTCGCGCTTGCGGGCCTGGATCAGTCGAAGCACGTCTTCGTCAGGGTCGGCCGACGGCACATCCAGCGTGGGCTGGATCAGCTTGACGATCTCCCACCGGGTCATGCCGGCGGTGATGGCGGCAAAGCGCCTGGCCCGTTCTTCGGCATCCGGCGCCTGACCCAGCAACTGCCGGATCAGCGATTCACGTTCGCTGGCCTCGATGCCGTGTCCACCCGAGGCCTTCATCAGGCCTTCGATCTGCACCGCGCGCAGACCCGACATGCGCTGCGCGTAGAGCGCGACCTGTTGCTCGCTGAGCTGGGCGTCCAGGTGCTTGACCAGGGCCGTGCGCGCCGCGAGCTCGGGCATGGGTACCTCGATGGCCGAGACCTTGGGGCTGTTGAGCAAGGCCTGGTCCAGCGCGCCCAGGCTTTCGGTGATCAGGATGGTGATGTTGTCGGCCGCCATCATGGCCCGGTCCAGCGACCAGCGGTGAAAGACCGTCGAGACCAGGCGCTCCTGCGTGCTGAGCAGACCGCCGCCTTCGCCTGGCATCAGCAGGTCCGCATAAGGCACGATCAGGCCCATGCCCTGGCGCGTGCGCAACTGCACCTCCAGCGCGTGCAGCTTGTCGACCAGGTCACCTTGTTCGGGCAGCAGCAACTCGCCTCGGGTGACCGTCACACCGAACTCGGCGGAGATCTCGACCACCGTCTGTTTGGTGGCGCCCACCAGCACGCTGGCCACGAAGGTCTTGAGGTCGAGCAACTGACCTTGGTGCAAGACCACATCGAAGACGTTGCGGTACAGCACGAAGGTGGAGGCTTCGCCCGCGAGGTACTTGTCGCGCAGCTCTGCCGCCCAGTCCGGCAGGGCATCGCGCTCGTTCAGCGTCGCGCTCATGTCAGAGCGTCTTGCTGCCAACGGCTGCGGCGTTCGCGCGTTCCTTCTTGAGCGCATCGAGCTGCGCCCGCGCGTTGACGGCGCCGGCCGAGCGGTTCAAGGCGGCCAGGCGTGTGTCGAGGTCCGAGGACCTCAGCTCGTTGCCCAGTTTGGCCTCGGCCACGCGGCCCTTTATGTGCTCGCGCACGCCGGCCAGCGCTTGCACCTCGGCATCGATCGACAGGCCGTCGAGCGACTCCTGGATCTTGATGCGGGCTTCCGCGCTCTGGAACTTCGCCAGCATGCGCTCTTTCTCGGCTTTGAGGCGGTCGATCTCGCTCTTGATTTCCAGCAGCGAGTCCTTTGCCTCTTCGGCGTCCTTTTGCGCCTCGGCCAGGTCCGATGTCAGGTCGGTGATTTGTTCTTCCAGGGCGTTCTTCTTTTGAAGCAGCACCAGCGCCAGGTCGTCCTGGTTCGTGGCCAGGGCGGCGTTGAGCTGACTCTGCACCTTGCTCAGCTCGGACTGTGCCGTCGCCATCTGTTGTTCCAGGTCCATGCGCCTGGCGATGATGCGACCCGTTGCCGCCTTGAGCTTGCCGTACTTCTCGGTCATCGACTGGATCGCGTTCTGGTAGGCGATCTCAGGGTGCTCTTTTTCGACGTTGGTGACGAAGAGGGCCACGAAGCCACTCACCAGATTCCACAGACGGGCTGCGATTTGATGGTTTGCCATGATCTGATGTTCCTGTGTTGGTGTGTTGTGTCTGCTGGGGTGCTTGCCCGGGGCCTGGGTCAACGCCCGCCGGGGTGTTCGCGCCGGCCTGCGGCGTTGGCGACCGCCTGTCTTGGCGCTCGCCTGGAGGCCTTGGATTTTTCTGCGCCAGGCTCAGGGGACGTGACCGCCTGCGACAAGGCGATCGCCAGGTCGGAGGTGGACATGCTGATGTCCATGGCGGCCTTTTCGCTGAGCTGGAGCCTGGAGACCGATTCTTCGAGCATCTCGGCCAGGTTGCCTGCATTCGGCGCCGTCATGACCATCTGGTACACCTCTTCGAAGCGAACCGGCATGCCCACCAGCGCGGCCTCCAGCGTGGAGCGGCGCGCACTCAGGCGACTGCCACGCTCGAGGACGTCCTCGTACTCGGCCTGCAGCCCGAGGGCCGACTGCGCTTCGTCGCTGCCGGGCTCGGCGTTGGCCAGGCGGCGCTCGACGGCGGCCAACTTCTTGCGAACGCCCTCGAGCAACTGCTCGTTGGACGACGAGCTCATGACCGCGTCGCTCAGGCAAAGGGTCAGGTAGTTGACCGTCAGGTCGTCGAGCTGCTCCACCTCGGCTGGCGACAGCCGGGTGCTGGCGTCGCCCGCCGTGCGGTAGAGCGACTGCACCCGGTTCCACATCGTCTGGTATTGCGAGAGGTAGCGCGAGCCGCCGTGGATGTCGATCTCCCGCAGCAGCCGCTGACGGCGATCTTCGCGGTCCGCCACCCGCGATCGACGGTTCACCGCCTGCTGGAACGAAGGCAGACCCGGCACCACCGCCAGGCCCAGGACCTCGATGGCCGCCAGGGCCAGCCCGCCGAGGATCAGCGCGTCGCCGCCCCAGGGAAAGGACAGCATCACCGACACGCCGGCAACGCCAGCGGCCACCAGCTGGTTCCTGGGGTGCTTGAGGAATTCCAGCCAGTAACGAGGTTTGTCGCTCACACGCTCACCCGCAAGGAACCACGCCCCCCGCTGGCGCGCAGGTGACCGACGACGCGGTCATGCCATTCACGCACCTCGGCGCCCATCAGCCATTCGCTGCTGCGAGGCTGGAGCTTGGGGATCTGGAAGTCGTCGATGATTTTGGCCGGTTGCGTCGACAACACGATGACCCGGTCACCCAGCAGCAAGGCCTCGGTGACATCGTGGGTCACGAAGACGATCAGGCAGGGGTGGGCCTGGTGCAGCCTGACCAGCAGGGTCTGCATGGCCGAGCGGGTTTGGGCATCGAGGGCACCAAAGGGCTCGTCCATCAGCAAGACCTTGGGGCGAAGCACCAGGGCCCTGGCCAGGGCCACGCGCTGGTTCTGCCCGCCCGAGAGCTGCGAGGGGTACTGGTCGCGCTTGTCGCTCAGGCCCACCTCTTCCAGCATGGCGTCCACCCGGGCTTCGGCCTCCTGGTGGCTGACCCGGCGCTTCCACTCATGGAACTGGAACGGGTAGAGCACGTTCTCGCGCACCGTCAGGTCGGGCCGGTTGTTGTAGTGCTGGAAGACCATCACGGTGTCCGGGTGCGCGTCTTCGCACAAGGCACCTTCGATCTTGATCTGGCCTGAAGAAGGGGTCTTGACGTTCCAGGGGCGCACACCACCCAGCATCTTCAGCAGCGTGGACTTGCCGCAGCCCGAAGGCCCCAGCAGCATGTTGATGCCGGGGCGCTCGAACCTGAGGCTGACGTTGTCGAGCACGCACAGCGTCGAGCCATCGGGTTGCGCGTAGTTCTGAACGATGTCGATGGCCTCGACCATGGGCGGCGGCAGCTTGGCCGTTGCAGCGGGGGCGTTCACGCTTTGGTCTCCCACTTGAACAGGCTGGTCTTGAGCCACATCAGCGCCTGGTAAGTGGCCAGCGCCACGCCGATGATCACGATGATGCCGGCGAAGACCTGGTCCATGGCGCTCAGGCGCCGGGCGTTGGCGATCAACTGTCCCAGGCCTTCCTGGGCGTTCACGTACTCGGCCACGGTGATGTAGGTCCAGCTGACCGACACGCCCACGATGACGGCGTCCATGATGCGGGGCATGGCCAGGGGCAGCAGCACCTTGGTCACGCATTCCCACGGCGTGGCGCCGATGTCCCGCGCGCTCGTGAGGTAGCCCTCGGGAACGGCGCGCACCGCGTCCCGCACCAGCGGTGTCAGGTAGACGATCGAGCCCACGAACAGGAAGGCGATCTTCATGAATTCACCGATGCCGAACCACATCACCATGATGGGCAACAGGGCTGCCACCGGGGCCGAGCGGAAGGGGTCGATCAATGGAGACAGCACGGCGTTGATGCGCGGCGATGCCCCCATCAACACCCCCAGCGGGATGCCGATCAGCATCACCAGCGCGGAGGCCACCGCCACGCGTCCGACGGACCACATCGTGGCCACGCCCAGCTGGCTGCGCCCCTCGTACCAGGCCAGGTAGGCGAAGGCTTCGCCCACGGCCATCGGCGAAGGCAGCTGGTTCTTGCTGAGCAGGCCCGAGGCCGACACCGCGGCCCAAACGAGCAGCACGGTCAGCACCGAGGCGAGCGCGAGCCAGCGTTGTTGCGCCCGGGGCAGGCGCAGGTAGGGGTTCCAGAAGTCGTTCATGCGTGCAGCGTGCGCAGGCTTTACTTTGCGAACACGGCCAAGCGAGTGGAGCGATTCAGGGCACGGCACTCGTCGAGGTTCATGCCGGCCGAGCCAGGGTTGGCCTCGTCACACAGCGGGCGAGTGGGGCCAAAGCCCACGACGCGCAGCCGTGCCTTGGGGATCTCCCATTGCTTTTCCAGGTACTCCGCCACGGCCTTGGCGCGCGCCACAGACAGCGCCTGGTTGGTGTTGGCCGAACCCACGCTGTCGGTGTTGCCGCTGAGCTCGAAGTAAGCGCTGCCGTTGTTCTCGATGAAGGGGATCATCTCGGTGTCGATGACACGTTGCGCGCGCTTGGTCAACTCGCTCGAGCCGGAGCTGAAGTTGACGGCCACCGGCTTGGTGACCGCAGCCGGGCTGGCCATGGCGCTGGCGCGGCCCGTGTCCGTGAACTCGGCCTGGGGCTTGGCGGCCTCGACCTTGGCCGCCGTGTCCTTGGCCAGCGCCGCCTTGATGAAGCGCAGGTCAAAGCTCTCCTGGGCGGGGATCACCGGAGAGTTGGGGTTGGCCAGGGCGCCGGCGCCACGGTAGATCTGGTCGAAGCGCGTGTACACGCGCTCGTAGTGGTTCACGCCACCGACCAGGCCCAGCACGCGGGCGTTGTCGGACAGATCGGTCCAGACGACGTTGCCGAACAGTTGCTTGAGGAAGGGCTTGCCTTCGGTGCCGGCCAGCACCTTGAAGAACTCCATCGAATTGATGAGGCCCTCAACGGCTTGATCGGGGTTGGCCTTCGCCACCTTCACGCCTTGCAGCCAGCCATCGACGAATTTCTGAAAGACCGCTTCGTTCTCGGGCTTCTTGAGCTCGCGCTGATCGCACACGATCACGTCGTAGATCAGGTTGGTGGCGGTTTTGGTGGAGTACACCACGTGGGCACCCTTGACGTCGCGCAGGGCCAGGGAAAGGTCGGGGTCCCAGAGGACGGCGGCGTTCACGTCGCCCGAGACGAACGCAGCACGCACGCCTGCGGTGCCTTCTTCCGGCTTGATGAAGACCGTGCGCACCTGTTGCTTGGCGCGAGCGGTCATCGACGAGTTCTCGATGGCGTCGATCAGCATGCCGTGCGACGGCGTGAACTGGACCAGGCCCACGTTCTTGCCGGACAGGTCTTCGATGGTCTTGATGGCCGGGTCGCGGGCGATGACGGCGTCACCACCCTGGGTGTTGTCGACGATCAGGATGGCCTTGCCGTCGTGACCGGCGTTGCGTACATTGGGGTGCTCTTGCGCCCAGAAGTCAGAGGTGCGCCACACGCACTGCGCGCTCTTGGCTTCGAACAAGGTCGGGATGGTCGGGATGTCGTCGTTGATGACGAACTCGACGTGCAAGCCCAGCCGCTCGTAAATGGAGCCCGCGGCCGTTTTCAGGCTGTTGCCGTTGGCCAGCACGGCGGGGGCGTAGCCGTGAAAGCTCACCAGGCTGACCCGCAGCGGGTTGCTGGCAGAGCCGAGGGCGCCCTGGCGGGAAGCCGCAGCCGGTCTGGCCTGACCAGGGGTGGTGATCGCGGTGTCCTGGGCCGAGCCTTGGACCTTGTCCTTGACCACCAGGTGCCATGCTGCGGAGCCGATGGCCCCCAGCGCGGTCAACGCCAAAAGGGCCTTGGTCAGCCCGGTCATCTGATACGCCATGTTGTTCTCCCTTTACTGCCCGTTGGCCAGGCCAAATTGATGGATGAGCGCCTGCATGTCCGCCGAGGTGCGGGACAGCTGCTCCAGGTCCCGTTCGGCGGCGTGGCGGCGCGTCTGGTGATCGGCTTCGAGCGCGGCACACTCCTGGGCCCCGCGCGCGATCTCCCGTGCCATCAGGGCCTCCAGGTCGGAGATCTGCTGGCGGATGGTTTTGAGCGCGTCCTCCTGCCGGGCCCGGATGGCGGCCAATTGCGCTTCGGTTTCGGCCTGTGAGGCCGAGACCCCGGCGCGCAGGGCCGCAGCGTGCTCGTTCATGGCGCGCACCTTGTGCGTGGCGTCGGAGATCGGGTCCTGGATGGTCCAGGTGTCGTCGGCGGCGTCGATGGCCTGGATGGTCTGCCTGCGAAGCCCGTCGTCCATGGCCTTGAGGCCATCGAGCAGGCGCAGCAGCCGCTCTGCCGGGTACGGGCTGGCGGGCACCCCCGCGTTCTCGTAGACCTGATCCAGCGACAGACCGGGCGACAGCGCGGCCACGTCGGTGCCAGCTGGCAAGGCGCCGCCCAAGTCGGACGGCTCTGCGGTCGACGCCTCGTGCGACGCATCCAGCGCGCCTGCTTCGTGTGAAACATCCTCGACACGGCTGACCAGGCCAGCCTTCTCGAGCAGGCTCATCATTCCTTTCACGGCCTTCTCCCCTTCTGTTTGAAGCACGGCGCTGTGGCTGCCCGCTTCGGGCCCCTGCCGTATTGCGCTGTAGTTTATGCGAAGGGCATGGCGCTCGACGAGGGCGGACGCGGGGGCCAGATGGTTGAGGCGAGGCTCAAAACTCGCCGGCCTGGCTGCTCCACATCTTGCCAACGCCTTGCGTGGCGGGCGCCTCGGGCAGCAGGGGCTGGGCCGGCTCTTCGCGGCTCGGCGGCTCGCTGAAATCCGGCTTGACCGCCTCCAGCCTTTCTTGCTCGGCGATCGTCTCGGCGATGGCCTTGAGCTCGACGGCAGCCGGGTCCGGCACCCACAAGGCGATCGGCAAAATGGCCAGCATCGCGCAGCCCACGTGCCCCAGCGCGCGCACCAGGCGCTTGGGCGAGTGCATGGTTTGCAGCAGGCAACCGCCCAGGATCGCCCCTGCGACGAGGCCCCCGATGTGCGCCACCTGATCGTTCGAGGGCCGGATGAACCCGAAGGCCAGCGTCAGGCCCACGGTCGGCAGCAGGCCGGAGATCGCCGCCTTGTCTTGCAGCAGTTCATGGCGTTGATCGCTCTCATCGAGCATGTAGGCCGCGAACAAAGCACCGCACAGCGCCATCACGGCACCCGATGCACCAACGCCGACGATCAGGTTGTACCGAACCTGACCCAGGATGTTGACCTGCTCGGCCATGGCCACGCCACCGATGGCGCTGGCCAGCCCTGCGAGCAGCCCGCCTGCCAGGAACACGGCCAGCGAGCCTCGGCCACCGAAGACGGCCTCGGCCAGCGGCCCGACATAGGCGAGCACGGCGAGGTTCATGAGCAGGTGCATCCAGTCGCCGTGCATGAACATGCCGGTCACCAGGCGCCAGGGCTCGGAGGTCAGGGTCAGGTAGGGCCTGTTAACACAAACTGCGAAGCCCATCGACCACGAGCACGAAGCTGAGAAAGCCGAGAAACATCGCATCAAGCTTTTCGAACCGGGAGAAGATTCGGCGGTAGCCCTTGAGCCGCCGGAACAACCTCTCG
>NZ_LFRI01000149.1 GCF_001447195.1 Aquabacterium parvum
GATGTTGACACGCCGCCCTGGCTGTTCATCCTGGCCAGACACATCGACGCCTGGGACAAGGCCTCGCAGGCCTACATGATGGCCGTGCATCAGCATGCTCGGCCTGTCCTCAATGACATGGAGCGCCTCTCCGCGTTGAAGTAAGCCGGGGGGCTGGGGGACACCCCAGTGAGCCCGAAGGGCGTTGCAGAGGGAGGGGTACCCGACCGGTCCACCTTCAAGCCAACCAGCGGAGCGATGGTCGCCGTCCTCCGCTGGTCTTCGCGTGCATTG
>NZ_LFRI01000150.1 GCF_001447195.1 Aquabacterium parvum
TTCCGATCTGATGAGTTCGTGTCCGTACAACTGGCGTAATCATGGCCCTTCGGGGCCATTGTTTCTCTGTGGAGGAGTCCATGACGAAAGATGAACTGATTGCCCGTCTCCGCTCGCTGGGTGAACAACTGAACCGTGATGTCAGCCTGACGGGGACGAAAGAAGAACTGGCGCTCCGTGTGGCAGAGCTGAAAGAGGAGCTTGATGACACGGATGAAACTGCCGGTCAGGACACCCCTCTCAGCCGGGAAAATGTGCTGACCGGACATGAAAATGAGGTGGGATCAGCGCAGCCGGATACCGTGATTCTGGATACGTCTGAACTGGTCACGGTCGTGGCACTGGTGAAGCTGCATACTGATGCACTTCACGCCACGCGGGATGAACCTGTGGCATTTGTGCTGCCGGGAACGGCGTTTCGTGTCTCTGCCGGTGTGGCAGCCGAAATGACAGAGCGCGGCCTGGCCAGAATGCAATAACGGGAGGCGCTGTGGCTGATTTCGATAACCTGTTCGATGCTGCCATTGCCCGCGCCGATGAAACGATACGCGGGTACATGGGAACGTCAGCCACCATTACATCCGGTGAGCAGTCAGGTGCGGTGATACGTGGTGTTTTTGATGACCCTGAAAATATCAGCTATGCCGGACAGGGCGTGCGCGTTGAAGGCTCCAGCCCGTCCCTGTTTGTCCGGACTGATGAGGTGCGGCAGCTGCGGCGTGGAGACACGCTGACCATCGGTGAGGAAAATTTCTGGGTAGATCGGGTTTCGCCGGATGATGGCGGAAGTTGTCATCTCTGGCTTGGACGGGGCGTACCGCCTGCCGTTAACCGTCGCCGCTGAAAGGGGGATGTATGGCCATAAAAGGTCTTGAGCAGGCCGTTGAAAACCTCAGCCGTATCAGCAAAACGGCGGTGCCTGGTGCCGCCGCAATGGCCATTAACCGCGTTGCTTCATCCGCGATATCGCAGTCGGCGTCACAGGTTGCCCGTGAGACAAAGGTACGCCGGAAACTGGTAAAGGAAAGGGCCAGGCTGAAAAGGGCCACGGTCAAAAATCCGCAGGCCAGAATCAAAGTTAACCGGGGGGATTTGCCCGTAATCAAGCTGGGTAATGCGCGGGTTGTCCTTTCGCGCCGCAGGCGTCGTAAAAAGGGGCAGCGTTCATCCCTGAAAGGTGGCGGCAGCGTGCTTGTGGTGGGTAACCGTCGTATTCCCGGCGCGTTTATTCAGCAACTGAAAAATGGCCGGTGGCATGTCATGCAGCGTGTGGCTGGGAAAAACCGTTACCCCATTGATGTGGTGAAAATCCCGATGGCGGTGCCGCTGACCACGGCGTTTAAACAAAATATTGAGCGGATACGGCGTGAACGTCTTCCGAAAGAGCTGGGCTATGCGCTGCAGCATCAACTGAGGATGGTAATAAAGCGATGAAACATACTGAACTCCGTGCAGCCGTACTGGATGCACTGGAGAAGCATGACACCGGGGCGACGTTTTTTGATGGTCGCCCCGCTGTTTTTGATGAGGCGGATTTTCCGGCAGTTGCCGTTTATCTCACCGGCGCTGAATACACGGGCGAAGAGCTGGACAGCGATACCTGGCAGGCGGAGCTGCATATCGAAGTTTTCCTGCCTGCTCAGGTGCCGGATTCAGAGCTGGATGCGTGGATGGAGTCCCGGATTTATCCGGTGATGAGCGATATCCCGGCACTGTCAGATTTGATCACCAGTATGGTGGCCAGCGGCTATGACTACCGGCGCGACGATGATGCGGGCTTGTGGAGTTCAGCCGATCTGACTTATGTCATTACCTATGAAATGTGAGGACGCTATGCCTGTACCAAATCCTACAATGCCGGTGAAAGGTGCCGGGACCACCCTGTGGGTTTATAAGGGGAGCGGTGACCCTTACGCGAATCCGCTT
>NZ_LFRI01000151.1 GCF_001447195.1 Aquabacterium parvum
CATGCAGCCTCACAGCGTCGATGGTGAAGTAGTGCCGGAACAGCAGGTAGTCACCGCAAGTGGTGAGCCGCTGGTGAAGCGTTTCTTGACCTTCAACGTGGTCGCCGATAAACTGCGCTACATCGAGCGCACGACTATTTGCCTTACCGTACCGATCAACCCGCCTGGGTAGCGTCTCGATTCCATCAGCCCCGAACTCCTCTGACCAGGACTCGGGGCTTTCCTTTTCAAGGTCGGGTGGCGACATACCCCCCCCTTCCTGGCCGGGGGACT
>NZ_LFRI01000152.1 GCF_001447195.1 Aquabacterium parvum
CATGTGCAGGTGCGGGTGCCACTGGCCCGAGTTGTCTCCCCGCTTCACTTCGTATGACCAAACAGCGCCCACAACACCATCGAGCACAGAGCCGCGACCACGTTGCCGGCGTTTCCATAGCTCGCGCTGGGCTCTACGAAGGTGCTTAAAGCGTTCAGCCAGGTCATCACCGTTCTTCACCGTCAAAGTCACCAAAAAAGGCCTCAGAGCCGTTTTCTCGGCTCGGATGACCTCCCACCTATCCAAGTAGGCTTTCATCGACTTAGCGCCCCG
>NZ_LFRI01000153.1 GCF_001447195.1 Aquabacterium parvum
TGTTGACACGCCGCCCTGGCTGTTCATCCTGGCCAGACACATCGACGCCTGGGACAAGGCCTCGCAGGCCTACATGATGGCCGTGCATCAGCATGCTCGGCCTGTCCTCAATGACATGGAGCGCCTCTCCGCGTCGCAGTAAGCCGGGGGGCTGGGGGACACCCCAGTGAGCCCGAAGGGCGTTGCAGAGGGAGGGGTACCCGACCGGTCCACCTTCAAGCCAACCAGCGGAGCGATGGTCGCCGTCCTCCGCTGGTCTTCGCGTGCATTGCG
>NZ_LFRI01000154.1 GCF_001447195.1 Aquabacterium parvum
CGCCGCTTGAAAAGTTCAAGGTTTTGATGGCCGCGCAGGATAGGCAGTGCCACACGAAACGCAATGCACGCGAAGACCAGCGGAGGACGGCGACCATCGCTCCGCTGGTTGGCTTGAAGGTGGACCGGTCGGGTACACCTCCCTCTGCAACGCCCTTCGGGCTCACTGGGGTGTCCCCCAGCCCCCCGGCTTACTTCGACGCGGAGAGGCGCTCCATGTCATTGAGGACAGGCCGAGCATGCTGATGCACGGCCATCATGTAGGCCTGCGAGG
>NZ_LFRI01000155.1 GCF_001447195.1 Aquabacterium parvum
CCCGAGTTCGACACCAAATGCTGTAAGTGGTTGATTTGACTAGGTTGACCTAGTCAGCGTGCCACTACAGGAGGGATAACTGGAGTTCGTTGCTGAGCTTTTTGACCTTCAAGGCGGCCATGGTGGCGGCCTGATCTTGGTTGATGCTGGAGATGCCTGAGACAGGTGCGCCGTTGTCGATGCTGACGCTGTGGCGTTGAATGCGCCGCAGACTGGCCAGCGCGGCTTCGGGGCTCAGCGGGCTGCCAGCGAGTTTGAGGCGCTGGCGCATGACCCGGTACAGGATCAGCGCCATGAAGCAGATGCTGGCGTGGGCCTTGATGCGCTCGGGCAGACGGTGGAAGACGGGGGCGATCTCGATCTCGGACTTGAGCACCTTGAAGCCCCGCTCGATATCGGCCAAGGCCTTGTAGCGCTGCACGACCTCGGTGGCACTGAGATCGGCCACGTTGGTCACCAGCATCAGCTTGCCGTCCATGAGTGCGGCACGCTGCAGGGCCTGCGTATCGAGCGCATAGGTGAACACGTCGGACTGCAGGTCGACCTTGATGATGCGGCTGAGGTGAGCGTCGCTGACCTCGTGGAAGAAGCGCGCCTTGGCACCACTGTCGGAGAGCTTGCGACCGCGGCGCATCACGCCATCGTCTTGCGCATCGAGCTTGCCCGCCAGTTCGGCAGCGCGTACGTGCAATGCGTCGATCTTGCCTTGCCGCTGGGCCGATTGCTCCTGCGCGGTGACGGGGTCGTGGGCGATCACCAGGCGATGCTCACCCCAGCGGGTTTCCTCAATGACCTCACACGATGCGTCGGCCATCTTGGCCTGCATGGCCTGCAGGACTTCGGCGAACTCGCTATAACGCCGCCCCGGCACCGCCAGGATGAACTCCATCGGCTGGCCGCTGGGCAGCTTCAACTCAGACAGGGCGGCCACATTGTCCAGCGACAGCAGGCCTCGGTCGGCCACGATGACCAGACGGCGGATGTGCGGATACCGTTTGAGCAAGGTGCCCAGCATGGGTAGCAGCGTGGGCGCCTCCGCCGTGTTGCCAGCAAAGACCTCATGGTGGATGGGCATGCCATCGGCTGTTTGCACCACACCCAGCATGAACTGACGGGCGATCAACC
>NZ_LFRI01000156.1 GCF_001447195.1 Aquabacterium parvum
GGCCGATTTGAGGCCGTTGTGTATGCGTCGAAAACGGGTAGCCGAATACGGCTAAACCGTCTGTCAGATCACGGCATGGCCCCCTGCAACATGGGTTGCGTGATGTGTGACCTGTTCACACGGGGGAGCGGGGGAGCCCCCCGGCCAGGAAGGGGGGGGTATGTCGCCACCCGACCTTGAAAAGGAAAGCCCCGAGTCCTGGTCAGAGGAGTTCGGGGCTGATGGAATCGAGACGCTACCCAGGCGGGTTGATCGGTACGGTAAGGCAAAGAG
>NZ_LFRI01000157.1 GCF_001447195.1 Aquabacterium parvum
GATTGGACAGGCTCACGTTGCCTCGCTGCAGTGGAAGGCAATGCTCGATGCGCGCGAATTGCTTGGGTGTGATCTCCATGTCGGGCAGTGTCCAGCATGATGCCCAGCGTTGCAATTAGTGTTAACAGCCCCTAGTGCGCAGACATTGCCCTGCGCAGATCGAGCCGGCTCGGTCCGGCTGCGCTCAACCGTGCCGGATCAGGTGGTCGAAGGCGCTCAGCGCTGCCGTCGCCCCCGCACCCGCCGCGATCACGATCTGCTTGTACGGCACGTTGGTGCAGTCACCGGCCGCGAACACCCCAGGCACATTGGTGTGGCCCTTGGCGTCGATCAGGACCTCGCCGAACTTGGACAGCTCCACCGTGCCTCGCAGGAACTCGGTGTTGGGCACCAGCCCGATCTGCACGAACACGCCTTCGAGCGGCACCAGGTGCTCCTCGCCCGTGGCGCGGTCCTTGTACTTCAGGCCGTTGACCTTGCCTTCGCTGCCCGTGATCTCGGTCGTCTGCGCATTCGTGTGGATGGTCACGTTCGGCAGGCTCTTGAGCTTGTTGACCAGCACCGCGTCGGCCTTGAGCGTGTCGGCGAACTCGATCAGCGTGACGTGGGCCACGATGCCCGCCAGGTCGATGGCGGCTTCCACGCCCGAGTTGCCGCCGCCGATCACGGCCGTGCGCTTGCCCTTGAACAGCGGGCCGTCACAGTGCGGGCAGTAGGCCACGCCCTTGTTCTTGTACTCGGCCTCGCCGGGCACGTTCACGTTGCGCCAGCGCGCGCCGGTCGACAGGATCACGGTCTTGGCCTTGAGCACGCCACCGTTTTCCATCTTCACCTGGATGAGGCCACCCGCCTGCTCGGCCGGGATGATCTCGGCGGCCTTTTGCAGGTTCATGATGTCGACGTCATACGCCTTGGCATGGGCTTCGAGCGCAGCGGCCAGCTTGGGGCCGTCGGTTTCCAGCACCGAGATGTAGTTCTCGATGGCCAGCGTGTCGTTGACCTGACCGCCGAAGCGCTCGGCCGCGATGCCGGTGCGGATGCCCTTGCGGGCGGCGTACACACCCGCTGCGGCGCCGGCCGGGCCACCGCCCACGATCAGCACGTCGTAAGGCGCCTTGGCGTTGACCTTGGCGGCCTCCTTGGCGGCGGAGTTGGTGTCCAGCTTGGCCACGATCTCGTCCACGCTCATCTTGCCCGAGGCGAACACCTGGCCGTTCAGGAAGACCATGGGCACGGCCATGATCTCTCGCTTTTCCACCTCTTCCTGGAAGGCACCACCTTCGATGACGGTGGTCCTGACCTTGGGGTTCAGGATGGCCATGAGCGACAGCGCCTGCACCACGTCCGGGCAGTTGTGGCAGCTCAGGGACATGTAGACCTCGAAGTTGAAGTCGCCGTCGAGCGCACGGATGTTGTCCAGCGTCTCGGCTTCTTCCTTCGGGGGGTGACCGCCCGTCCACAGCAGCGCCAGCACCAGCGAGGTGAACTCGTGGCCCAGCGGCAGGCCGGCAAAGCGCAGGCTGTTGGTGGCACCTGCACGCTGCAGCGTGAACGAAGGCTTGCGGGCGTCCTGCCCGTCGGTCTTGAGGGTGATCTTGTCGGCGCGCAGACCTTGGATCGTCTGCAGCAGCTCGAGCATCTCGCGCGAGTTCTCGGAGTCACTCAGGGATGCGACGATCTCAAAGGGTTGTTGCACGCGCTCGAGGTAGGCGGCGAGTTGGGCCTTGAGGGTGTCGTCCAGCATGTTGGGCATCCTTAAATTTCTGAGTTGCAAAGTGACTTCGGGAACCGGCCTCCTCCTGTTTAGCGAGATGAGAAGGCCAGGGTCATCCACCCACCCGCCTTGTGGGCGAGCAGGAGGCAAGTTTTCAACGATGTGGTGAGGTCAGGCCTCAACACAGGTCAAAGCGTGGTGAGATCGATCAGATCTTGCCGACCAGGTCCAGCGAAGGAGCCAGGGTCTTGGCGCCTTCCTTCCACTTGGCGGGGCAGACCTGGCCGGGGTTGGCGGCGGTGTACTGGGCGGCCTTGAGCTTGCGCAGGGTCTCCGACACGTCGCGGGCGATTTCGTTGGAGTGCACTTCGGCGGTCTTGATGACGCCATCGGGGTTGATCACGAAGGTGCCGCGCAGCGACAGGCCTTCTTCTTCGATGTGCACGCCGAAAGCGCGGGTCAGCTTGTGGGTGGGGTCACCAACCAGGGGGAACTGGGCCTTGCCGACGGCGGGCGAGGTTTCGTGCCACACCTTGTGCGAGAAGTGGGTGTCGGTGGTGACGATGTAGACCTCGGCGCCAGCCTTCTTGAACTCTTCGTAGCTGTTGGCAGCGTCTTCGATTTCGGTCGGGCAGTTGAAGGTGAAGGCAGCCGGCATGAAGATCAGCACGGACCACTTGCCCTTGAGGGACTCGTCGGAGACGGTGATGAACTCGCCCTTGCCGCCGCGGTTGACGAAGGCTTCGGTCTTGAAGGGCTGGACTTGGGTGTTGATCAGGCTCATGTTGGGTTCCTGGTAGGGGTTGGTTTGTTGGAAACACCGCCCCGCAAAGGGAGGTGTTTTCGAGGAAACAGGTTCAATCTTAGGCCAGGACGTTTCATCAAGCGAATTGATTGAACAAATGCGATTGATTGTCTCTGGCTATTGATTCATCGTCACCACACCAGGGGCCCAACTCCTTTCAAATCAACGTTTCACTGGTTTGCGAGCGCTCACTTCACATAGAAGCGCGTCGCGTTCACCGGCGTGTTGCTCATCCGATCGACCGCGAACGTGCCCACCGCAGGCGTGATGGCACGCCCCTTGGCGCCCACCGCAGCGCGCAGCGTCACCGAGTTCACGCCCGAAGGCACCCGGCAGTTGTACAAGCCCGTGCTGCCCACGCTGCATGCCACCGACGCCACCGTGGGTGCGAGCTTGACCCCGCCGCCGGTGTACGGGCTGCCGTTGGGCTGCAGCACCCAACCCGCCACCTGCACGCTGCCGTCGGCGCCCACCGCCACGGCCGAGGCACGGCCCAAGGCGGCCACCGTGCCCTTGGTCTGCAAAACCGTGTCCACGACGTTTTCACTGCTGGTGCCACATGGCGCCTTCTTGGCCGTGCAGCTCAGCTGGGGCGACGAGAACAGCGCCACCTTGGGCTGGATGTAGGACATGACCGTGCCGAACTGGCCCGACACCCCCTTGCCGTAGCTGTAAGGCAGCACCCCGGCAAACGAGGAGTTGGCCTTGTCGTGTGCAGCCCCGAGGTTGTGACCCAGCTCGTGTGCCAGGGTCAGGCTCTCGCAGTAGTAGCCGCCATGCTGGCCATCGTTGATCGACGAGAACATCAGCGAGGGGGCCTGCTGCCGGTAGGCCGTGATCCCGGCCGCGCGCGCCGCTGGCACGTAGGCCAGCCCGCAGGTGCCTGTCTTGGACGTCACGGCATTGAAGGGCGAAACGAAAACGGTCATCGCCGCACCACTGGCCAGCCGTTGGGCGGCCGTGCCCGCAAAGGCCCCTGTGTCGCGCCGCAACACGTCGAGCTGCACCTGCGGCGTCGCATCGGCGGCCTTGACCAGGCGCCAGCCCACGATGCGGAACTTCACGCCCGTGCCGCTGTTGACATAGGCCTGGTTGGCCACCTCGACCAGGTTGACCATGCGCGTGCGCGCCGCGCTTTCAGTCCCCCACAGCGTCACCAGGCTGGGGCTGTAGCTCATCAGGAGGTTGATCTGGGTGTCGACCGTGCCGGCCTTGAGCGGCACCGGCTGCGCAGGGGTCGACGTCGCCGCAGCGGTGGCCGTGGCCCCTGCCGTCACCGCCCCGGCCCCCGCCGAAACACTGCCCGCGGCCGCGACCGCCAGGTCCACCCCGCCTTCGCCGGCAGGGGCTTCGATGTGGTCGTCGCCCTTGGGGCCACTCAGCCCGGCTGCGCGCGGATCCAGGATCTCGGTGCGCCCCTGCCGCGTGACGACCTGGTATTCGCCTCGGGTGGTGTGGATGGTGGCGAACACCGCATCCGGGCCGACCGTCCACTGCGAAGACTGCCCGACGCCATCCATCCGGCTGATGGCACTGACCTGCTGGAGCCCATGTTCATCGATGCCCGAAGCCGTGATGACGACCACCTCGGTTTGCCCGCCAGGCAAAGGCATGGCCCACTCGCTGCCAACGGGCGCGTCCGCCAGCGCCGCCAGGTTGGGCGAGATGACCTGCACGCCGGGCTCCACCACGGCGCCCAGCACGAAAACCTGCGTCGAGACGGCGGCCACCGTGGCGGCAGGCGCCACCACCAGGGGCCCCGAGCCACGCTGGGCCACCGCGAACACCTGACCTCCCACGCGCACACCACCATGGAGCCCGCGTTGGGTCTGCCTGAGGTAGATCCGGTCGCCCACGGCATCGCCCAGTCGGGCGTGCCAGGACTTGAGGCCATCGCGACCCGTGACCACGGTTTCCAGCGTCAAGCGCTTGTGGCCGACCCGTGGCAGGTTCACCGCCCAACTCTCACCCACGCGGGCCTGCAGCAGGCGAGCCATGTCCAGCTGCATCGCTTGCTCGAGGCGAACTTCCTGCGCAGGCAAGACCACCTCGGCCATGGGTTTGGCAGGCGCCGCGGCGCAAGCCCCGGCGGCGATCAAGGCAGCAGACAACAGACACAGTTGGCGCACAGACATGGTGAAAAACTCCAGCGAACAGCCGACCCACCGTCAGGCCCAGGCTTGAGCGCCAGACTAGTTCGCCCGAGCGTGAAATGCGCGTGAACTCCTGCCGCAGCCCGCGCGCGCTGAAGGCCTGTCGCCACCTTGAATCGGCAAAAGCGGCAAAACCACTCGGCCGCCGCCTTCCGCTTTTCAGGGGCTTTGTCAGGCAATTTCCTACAGCACGCCCAGCGTGACACCGACGCTTCGCGCAGCCAGGCCCCTATCAAGAAAACTGGGGTGTCTTTGCACAATGACTCCATCGACAACGCCAAAGCGAACAACGCCAGGCAACGCAGCGAACAGGAGCCCACCATGAACGCCGACCAGATCCTTGCCGAAATCCGCGAAGTCAACCTGTCCTACCTGATGCTGGCCCAGAGCCTCATCCGCAGCGACCGCGAGCAAGCCCTCTTCCGCCTGGGCATCTCCGAAGAAGCCGCCGAACGCCTGGCCTCCCTGTCGCCCGCCCAAGTGCTCAAGATCGCCTCGGGCAACACCCTGCTGTGCCGCATGCGCATCGACGACGACCTGGTCTGGAGCCTGCTGACCAGCCACTCCAAGTCCAACAACGACTCCGTCACCCGCCTGCACGCTTCCATCCTGATGGCCGGCCGCCACCAGGAAGCCGCCTGATCAGCGCCCGACGCTGACAACGCAGACAACGCCCCCCTTCCAGACGCCCCCCAGGAGAGACACCATGCGCACCAAGAGCCTGTTGACCGAAGCCAAGCAGATCGACCGCGCCATCACGCTGATCCACCTGGGCGCCCGCCTGCAGGTGCTGGAGTCGGAAACCGACATGTCGTATGAGCGCCTGCTGCGCCTGTACAAAGAGGTCTCGGGCAAGTCGCCCTCGAAGGGCCAGCTGCCTTTCTCGACCGACTGGTTCATGACCTGGCAGCCCAACATCCACGCCAGCCTGTTCCTGAACATGCACGAGTACCTGAACAAGGCCTCGGAGATGGACGAGATCGACGTGGTCATCAAGGCCTATCAGCTCTACCTCGAACAAACCCAGTCACAGGGCCTGGAGCCGCTGTTGTCCGTGACCCGCGCCTGGCGCCTGGTCAAGTTCATCGACAACGGCATGCTGACCATGACCAAGTGCAACAAGTGCGGTGGCCACTTCGTCACCCACCCCCACGAGATCGCCCGTCACTTCACCTGCGGCCTGTGCAACCCCCCGGCACGCGCCGGCAAGGGCAAGGCCGCCGGCTCGCTTCAGCTGCACTGATTGGCACCGCGCCGCACCGCAACCACCGTTTTCATGCAGGTCTCCTCCTGGTAGCACCGTTGTCTCAGGTGCTTGCACGGGCCCTTCGCTTCGGCGTCGGGCCCGCTTTTTTGGCCGGGCGACGCTCAGCTCAAGAGGTGAACCCAGCGCCGGATGAGCTGGCGCCCCTCGTCAGCGACCTGGGTGAACTGCAGACCGAGGCGGAACAGATCGCCTGAGGCCACGTTGAAGATGACCCGCGCCTGCGCGGTGATGGCATGCAAGCGGGTGCGATCGGTCGGGTCGGGCACGGCCAGCGCCAGGGTGAGCACGGCGCCATCGGGGAAGCGCCGGTCCAGCAGCAAGCTGACGCCACTTTCGGAGACGTTGATCGTGCGCCCCTCGGTGAAGACCTCCGCAGAGATCAGCACCCGTGCTCGCCAGTGGGCGTTGACCCGGGTCGCGCCGCGTGCATCCACCGTGGGCCCTGCGGCACCACCCGACCTTGACATGTCTTGATCCGCCAAAACAACCTCGACTTCCGTGCGGCTGGAGGGTGACGTCCAACATGTCGCGGACCCAAGCTGTCACCACAAATGAAAACAATTATGGTTCAGCATGTGAAACCCCGGTGAAGCCTGGGCCCATGCACCGAGACCTCCGGGCGGAACAAATTCCGCCAAACCGGGGCCAGTGTTCTCCCGTGATCGGGACACCCCCAACTTGCGTGGGTTGACAAGTCCGCGTACAAATGCCGTGTGGCAGTTCACGAAGCGCCACGAGACCCCAAACACGGAGGCAACATGAGCCCGTCAACCCCCTCCATCTGGCAACGCAGCCGCCAAGCCACCTCGGTGGCGTGTGGCATCGCCGGCATCGCTGGCCTGGCGCTGATGGCCCAGGGACACAACCTGCACGGCGTGCTGGCCTTGGTTGCCTGCACGGTGCTGTTGCGCAGCAGCGTGCTGAGCCACCGCGCCCGCCGCCGCGCGGCCGTGGCCAACCTGCGCCGCGCCTACCACGGCGCGGGCCGCTGAGTTCTCAAGTCCTGCTCTGGCGCTCAGCCGGCAGGACCACCCACCCAGCGCCGGTCACCGGCCGGGTGGGGCCCCAACCCCTCGTACCACGAACCGGCCTGGAGCCCGGGCCCGTCGGTGCGCAGCGGGTCAAACCTGGGTGACCATCCCGGTCATTTTCACCACCTCGAGGTCCCGGCCCTTGACCGACGCCAGTTCTGTGCGCAGGCGGTCGTTGTCCCAGCGGCTGTCCGGGGCACCGCTCATGAACCAGTCCGAGCCGTTGTCGGCCAGGAACATGCCGTAGGTCTTGAGCGCCGTCAGGATGGCCTTGGCTTCGTTGCTGAAGGTCGAGGGGATCACGAAGTCGGCCTTCAGGCGCACCCGCATGCCCATGGGCGGCAGGTTGGCATCGGTGTTGGACGACGCGTAGTGCGTGGCTGGTGGCACGAAAGCCCGGCGCGTGCGCGCGGCCGTGAAACGCAGGGCGTGGCGGATGCCACCCGCACCCTTTGAAGCCTCGTCGTAACGCACCAGCCCCGGGAAGATCGGCAGGCCGGCGGCGTCGGCGCTGGTCCAGCCTGTTTGCGCCGTGGGCCGCACGTTGTTGCTGTTGAGGTGGAAGATGGCGCCGGCGTCGGCCACCCACCGGTTGCTTTGCGGAAAAGCCCGGCCGATTTCATACAGCCGGTTGTTGTCCTTGTCGATGACCAGCACGTGGCGGTCGCCATCGGTGTTGGGCGCGCCTTCGATGGGCGCGTTCAGCGGCATGGGGAAGGGCCCTGCATCGCTTTCATCCCCGTAGGCATCGGGGTTGTACTCGATCGTCACCTTGGCTTGCGTGCCGCTGACCACCATGTACGGGATGCCGATGGGAGCGCCGTCCCAGGTGCCCGAGCCGAAGTCGCGATACAGGCCTTTGTCGGCACCGATGCTGTTGATCAGGTTGGTGGAGTTGGGGTCGACCGGGGCGCCGCTGATGTCGGTGTTCCAGGGGTTGTCCGCCGGGAACGGGATGGCCCCGTTGAGCGATGCGCCCACGCCCAGGCTGGCGGCGGCCAGGTTGCCGTAAGCCACGCCCACCGGCGTCGTGGTCGGCGTGGTCGGCGAGGTGGGGGTGCTGCTGCCACCTCGGCCCTTGAGCCGGTCAGGGTCTTCGGCAGCCGTGTCGGTGCCAGAGGGCGAACTGCCGCCCCCGCCGCCACAGGCGGTCAACAGCATCACGGGAACGGCCCCGATGGCCCAGCGGCGTTGGCGTTGCATGGTTGTCTCCGGTTTTCGGGGCACCGCTCGCGTTGTCGTTCAACGCATCACATCCAGACGGCACCCGGGCGGATTGTGCCGCCTCCTGTCAGCGCCTGACACAAGCCGGCAGCAGCCTGAGACGTCCGTTACCTCATGACACGCGCACCACCACCCGGCCCCGCACCTGCCCGTCCAGCAATTGCTGCGCTGCGGCAATGGCTTCGGCCAGGGTGATCTCGCGGGTGATCAAGCCCAACTTGGCCAGGTCGAGGTCGGTGGCCAGGCGGCGCCAAGCCTCCAGGCGGTCGGCCTTCGGGCGCATGACGCTGTCGATGCCGGCCAGCGTCACCCCGCGCAGGATGAAAGGCGCCACCGAGGCCGGGAAGTCCATCCCACCGGCCAGGCCGCAGGCGGTGACCACGCCGCCGTACTTCGTTTGCGCGCAGACGTTGGCCAGGGTGTGGCTGCCCACGGTGTCGACGGCGCCGGCCCAGCGCTCCTTGGCCAGCGGCTTGCCGGGCTGGTTGAATTCGCTGCGCTCGAGCACGGTGGCCGCGCCCAGCGACTTCAGGTAGTCGGCTTCGGCCGCGCGACCTGTGACAGCGGCCACGGTGTAGCCCAACTTGGCCAGCAGGGCCACGGCCACGCTGCCCACGCCACCGGCCGCGCCGGTGACAACGATCTCGCCGTGTTCGGGCTTGACGCCATGGCGTTCCAGCGCCAGCACGCACAGCATGGCGGTGTAGCCCGCCGTGCCGATGGCCATGGCCTGCTCGGGGGTGAAGGCCGCTGGCAGCGGCACCAGCCAGTCGCCGTTCAAACGAGCTCTTTCAGCCAGACCGCCCCAGTGGGTTTCGCCCACGCCCCAGCCGTTGAGCACGACCCGGTCACCGGGCTGCCAGTCGGGGTGGCTGCTCGACTCCACCGTGCCGGCCAGGTCGATGCCCGGCACCATCGGGAACTTGCGCACCACGGGCGACTTGCCGGTGATGGCCAGGCCGTCCTTGTAGTTCAGCGTGGAAGCGGCCACCTTCACGGTGACGTTGGCCTCGGGCCCAGCGGGCAATTGGGCGTCGTCGACGTCTTTGAGCGCGGCGCGATAGCCTTGCTCGTCCTTCTCGATGAGGATGGCCTTGAACACGTTGTGGGTCTCCTGTTGATGGCCTGACGGCGGCCGATGGCGAGCATAGCGCCGAGTGCCCGCCAGGCGCCGGGGCCGCACCGTGCAGGCGCGTCACCGCATGGGTGCGGCAGCCTCATTGTTTCGATCAGAACGAAACTTCACACCAAAGAATCTGATTTTCCCGAATGCTCGCTCTGCGTAGAGTCAACCCGTCATCGTTCTGACAGGAGATTTTCGATGCGCAGCTACCCCCGCAACAGCCCCCATGCCGCCGCCCGCGTGGTGGCCCTCACCGTGCTGGCCGACGGCCACCTCGGTCACCAGGAGATCGACGCGCTGCAGCGCATCGACGTGGCAGGGCGGCTCGACCTCTCTCAGGCCGACTTCATGGGCGTGCTGCAGGCCGTCTGCGACGACCTGATGGCCTCGTCGCACCAGCACTGGTCCGGCATCCAGCACCTGCCGCGCACCGAACTCAAGCAGATGCTCGACGAGATCGACGACGTGGGCCTGCGCCTGATCGTCATGGAGATCTGCGCGGCGCTGTGCGAGTGCGACCAGAACCTCGCCGATGCCGAGTACGAGATGCTGTGCACCCAGGCCGACCACTGGGACCTGCCTTTGCCGGTGCTGCGAACCACGTCCATGCACCTGATGCGCTCTGTGGACGCCGGGGCGGTGGCCTGAGCACACGCCAGCCGGCATGACGCCGGTTCACCGGGCACCGAGGAGACAAGCCCGCGCCTGCGGGTTAGAGTTGTCGATCGCACCTGGCAGCCACAAGCCAGGGCCCGCCAACCACCGCAGGAGCCCCCATGGACGCCCGACTGGACCGACGCCGCTTTCACCAACACACCCTCGCGGCCAGCTTCGCGTGGCTGGTCAGCGGCGCGCTGCAACAAGCGCACGCCCTCAGCCTGGCCAGCTTGAGCGAGCAGGAGGTGGGCAAGGGCCTCAAGGCCGCGCTGGAGCAAGGCGCCAAGGCGGCCGTGAGCCTGTTGGGCCAGCCCGGCGGCTTCCTGGACAACCCGAAGGTGCGCATCCCGCTGCCCGACTACCTCGAAAAAGCCGCCGACGTCTTGAAGATGACCGGCCAGGGCAAGCGGGTGGATGAACTCGTCACCGGCATGAACCGCGCGGCCGAAGCCGCTGTGCCCATGGGCCGAGACCTGTTGGTCAAAGCCGTGCAGAACATGTCGGTGCAGGACGCCAAGCAGATCCTCTCGGGCGGCGACAACGCCGTGACCCAGTTCTTTGCCGACAAGACCCGCGAGCCGCTGGGCGCCTCCTTCCTGCCCGTGGTGGAGAAAGCCGTCAGCCAGGTCAAGCTGGCCAAGGCCTACAACCGCGTGGCCTCGCAGGCCTCGGGCTTCGGCCTGGTCAAGAAGGAAGACGCCAGCGTCGAGCAGTACGTGACCGGCAAGACGCTGGACGGGCTCTACACCATCATCGGAGAAGAAGAGCGCAAGATCCGCCAGGACCCGGTGGGCGCGGGCAGCAAGCTCATCGAGAAGGTGTTCGGCGCGGTGAAGTGAGGCTGCGGCCCCGACGAGGCCCAAGTCGCCCCCCGTCAGCCCTGCCACTTTGCCCGCTCACCAGGTCACCAGGTCACCAAGCCTGTCGCACGCGCTGGTTGAAGGGGTGGGCGTCGAGCCAGCGCACCATGGCGATCAGCCCGATGACCGAAACCACCGCCCCCGACGCGAAGGCGCTGGCGTAGCCAAGGTGGTCGCCCACCACGCCCCCTGCGATGCCGCCGACGGTGGCCAGCGACACGCCCACGCTGCCCATCAAGGTGTAGTCGGTGCCAGGATGAGCCGGGTCGGCCGAATCCATCATCAGCGAGTACAGGGCCACGGTGGCCATGGTGCCGATGACGCCCTCGGCGACGGTGGCCAGCCACAGCAGCGGCACACCCCCCAGGCCCATGGCTGCGGCCACGTACAGGCCGTAGACCGCCGCTTGCATGAAGCCGCAACCCAGCAAGGCGGCGCGGCGCCCCACCCTGAGCATCAACCAGCCGCCGATCGCGGCGCCCAGCAGGCTGGTGCCCGAACCCACCGCGCCCTTGAGCACGGCCAGGTCGGCCTTGCTCAGGCCCTGGTCGAGCAGGAAGGGCGTGATCAGGCCGGCGGCCATCTGGTCGCCAAAGCGGAAGCAGAAGATCAGGCCGGCGAGCGCCAGCACGCCCGGGCGCATCGCGCGGTGCCACCACAGCAGGGCGAGGTGGCGGCCCGCAGGACGGTCAGCAGGATGGCCAGCGGGGCGGTCGGCGACGAGGTCGTCATCGATGCCGTGAGAAGAGGTGGCAGGCGGCGTGGCCCCCAGCAGGACAGCCCACGGGGCATCGCCTCGCTGGCCGTGGTGCATCGACGAAGCCGATGGCGTTGAGGTCGCTTGCGAGCCTTCAAGTGCCCCGACCGGGTCGGCATCGGGCACGTGAGGCGGCGGCTCCTGCATGCGCCACACCGGCAGCGTCAGCAAGGCCAGCATCAGCGCCATGCCGAAGAAGGCGACCTGCCAGTTGGTGTGCGCGAACACCCACAGCAGCACACCGCCGCCCAGGATCATGCCGAAGCGGTAGGCCCCCACCTGGATGCCATTGGCCAGCCCGCGTTGCTGGGCGTTGAGCAGGCGCACGGCCAGGCCGTCGGTGGCCACGTCCTGGGTGGCGGCCATCAGGTTGAAGACGAAGACCGCCACGAACAGGGCGATGCTGCCCTCGGTGAAGCCAAGCAAGGCCATGGCCACGGCGAGGGCGCACGAGGCCAGTTGCATCGACAGCAGCCAGCTGCGCCGCGAGCCGTGGTGGTCCACGATGGGCGCCCACAGCATCTTGAGCACCCAGGGTGCGGCAAGGAATTGCAGGAAGCCCAGGGCGGTGAGCGACCAGCCCGCCTCGCGCATCAGCACTGGCAGGGCCAGCGTGAAAAAGCCAAAGGGCAGGCCCTGCGCCGTGTACAGGGCGGCGAGCAGGGGCAGGTGGGGGGTGCGCAGCGGGTGGGTCACGCGCGGATGCTATCGCGCCGCGACGCCGTCGGCTTCAATCGCGGGGGCGATCGGCGTCGGGCAGGGGGTAGGGGTCGGCTTCGTAGCGCGGCCCCTTCATCAGCAGGACGATGGCGCAGCCAATGGCGAGCGTGAGCACCAGGGTCCAGTGAAGGACGATGACGCCCACCAGGATGAACTCGGTTCGCAGCGAAGAGGGGTCGTGCGGGAGGTCGGGTGAGCCGGCACTCGCCCACCACGACGCGGCGAGCCACAGCGCAGGCAAGGCCGTGCCCCAGGCCAGGATGGCCGGCAGGCGGCGCCAGATCTGCCACTCCAGGCCCGGCGCAGACCGGATGGAGCCTGGGTCCTTCTTGAGCCAGTTCATCACCTGACTTTACGCCGCGGGTGAACTCGCGCGCGCGAGCGGGTGCTCGTCAAACCTGGTTCGACGCGGTTGGCGAAGGGGGAAATCGGCCTTCGTTGATCTGGATCTTGCGGTGCGCGGCCTCGACCACGTCGACGCCCAGCTGGTTGCCCAGCTGCACCAGGTAAAGCAGCACGTCGGCCATCTCGAGCGCGACGGCGTCCTTGGTGTCCCCCGGCAGCTCGCGGCTTTGCTGCTCGGTCAGCCACTGGAAAGGCTCGAGCAACTCGCCGGCCTCGACCACGAGGGCCGACGCCAGGTTCTTGGGCGAATGAAAACGCCCCCAGTCTCGCGCGTCGGCGAAAGCCTGGAGGCGTTGGGCGAGGTGCGCCAGCGAGTCATCGGCCATGCGCATCTCCTTGGGTGGTTGAGGTCAGTACAGCTGCAGGCTCACCCAGTATGCAACGGCGGCCACGAACGCCGAGGCCGGGATGGTCAGGATCCAGGCCCAGACGATGTTGCCAGCCACGCCCCAGCGCACGGCCGAGGCGCGCTGCACCGAGCCCACGCCGACGATGGCGCCGGTGATGGTGTGGGTGGTGGAGACGGGCACACCCAGGCCGGTGGCGATGAACAGCGTCAGCGCGCCCCCGGTTTCGGCGCAGAAGCCGCCCACGGGCTTGAGCTTGGTGATCTTCTGGCCCATGGTGCGCACGATGCGCCAGCCGCCGAACATGGTGCCCAGGCCGATGGCGGCGTAACAAGCCACGATGGTCCAGGTGGGCGGGGCCTTGTCGCCCGCAGCCGCATAGCCGGTGGAGATCAGCAGCATCCAGATGATGCCGATGGTCTTTTGCGCGTCGTTGCCGCCGTGGCCCAGGCTGTAGGCGCCGGCCGAGACCAGCTGCAGCCGGCGGAACCAGCGGTCCACCTTGGAGGGCGGTGTGCGGCGGCAGATCCAGGCCACCAGCACCATCATCAGCGAGCCGAGCGTGAAGCCCAGCAGCGGCGAGACAAAGATGAAGGTGACGGTGCGGATGATGCCCGTGGCGATCAGGGCACTGGCCCCTGCTTTGGCGATGACCGCACCGACGATGCCGCCGATCAGGGCGTGCGAAGAGCTGCTGGGGATGCCGTAGTACCAGGTGATCACGTTCCAGGTGATGGCCCCGGTCAGCGCCCCGAACACCACGTGGGTGTCGATGACCCCCGCGTCGGCGATGCCCTTGCCCACCGTCGCCGCCACGCTGAGGTGGAAGACGAAGATGGCCACGAAGTTGAAGAAGGCCGCGAAGAGCACCGCCTGGCTGGGGCGAAGCACGCCGGTCGAGACGACGGTGGCGATGGAGTTGGCCGCGTCGTGAAAGCCGTTCATGAAGTCGAACAGCAGGGCCAGCACCACCAGCGCCATCACGACCCAAAGGGCCGTTTGCATGGGTTCCATGTCTTGGCTCCGGGGCGGGTCAGGAGTTCTCGAGGATCACGCCCTCGATGAGCTTGGCCACGTCTTCGCACTTGTCGGTGACGGTTTCCAGCAGCTCGTAGATGGCCTTGAGCTTGATGACCTCGCGCACATCGGGCTCTTCGCGGAAGAGCTTGCTCATGGCGGCGCGCATGACGCGGTCGGCATCGCTTTCGAGCTGGTCGATTTCTTCGCAGGTCTTGAGCGCGGCCTGGGCGGTCTTGGCGTCGCCGATGTCGTGCAGCAGGGCGACGGCGTCCTTGACTCGCTCGGCGCTCTTGACGCACAGGTCGGTCAGGCGCTCGATCTCGTCGGTCATGCGACGCACGTCGTACAGGGCCATGGTCTCGGCGGCGTCCTGCATCAGGTCGGCCACATCGTCCATCGTGTTGATCAGCGAGAAGATCTGCTCGCGGTCGATCGGGGTGATGAAGGTGGTGTGCAGCAGGCGGTTGACTTCGCGGTTGATGGTGTCGGCTGCGGCCTCGGCGGCGTCCACGTCGCGGTTGTACTTCTCGCGCAGGGCCGGGTCGTTGTAGTTGCGAACCAGCTGGGCGAAGGCGTGGGCGGCCGTCACGATGTGGTTGGCGTGCTGGTTGAACAGCTCAAAAAAATTGCCCTCACGGGGCAGCAGCTTTCCAAAGATCATGGCGAGGGTCTCTCTCTCCGGGCGCGGGGGTGACGCGCCACAGGGCGTGGCTGACTTTTCATGACACCCGCATGGCATCACGAATGGTCCAAACGGCCTATTTTACCGGAGGGGGATCGTTGGGCGCCAGCGCGCCGCCGAGAGGGGCCGGGCCTGGGGCCGCTTTTTCCATGCGGATCACGCCAAAAGGACAGACCCGTGCACAGCGCGCGCAACCGGTGCAGCCGGAGACGTCGTGCAACTCGGCCCGCTTCGGCCCCCAGCCCCTGGGGCCAGTGGCCTGCAGCCAGATCACCTGGGGCGGGCAGGCCGCCACGCACCGGCCGCAACCGGTGCAGCGCGGCGCGTCGATGCGGGGCAGGGCAACAGCGGGCATGGCTCGCAGCTTAAGGCGAGCTGCCGCGCCGTGCACTCACATTCAGCCGCGGGTGCGGGCCGCCTCGCGCCGACGCCACGCCACGCCGCCGAGCCAGGTCAGGCCGCCCAGGGCCGCTGCCACCGCAGAGGGCTCGGGCACGGTGGTGATGGCGAAGTTGACCTTGCCACCCGCTTCGGCCAGACCACGCAGCACTTGCGCGTCCCCGGAGAACGACATGGCACCGGTGCTGGTCGGCCTGAACGAGCCCTTGACACAGGGCCCCAGACCGCCCCGGGCATCCTGCGGGCAATAGCTCATGGCGATGGCGCTGTAGCTCATGGAGCCGGTGACGATGACGCTTTCATCGGTGCCCGACGTGGACAGGCTGAGCACGTGGGCGTCGGAGAAGGTCATCTCGAAAAAGTCGCTGGAGATGCGTTCACCGACGCGGCGCACGGCCAGCTCCACCGGATCGAAATTGGTGTCGTTGACCAGGCCGAGGAACAAGGGCACGAAGGCGCTGTCGAGCTGCTGCGTCCAGGTGAAGGGCGCGAGCAGCACCCCGTCCTTGCCCAGGTTGGTGGCGCCCCAGGACCAGGACAGGAGCTCGATTTCCTTGGCGTGATCCTTGTCGGTGCTCTCGCCGGGCGCGCCGGGCACTTTCAGGTAGGTGTCGAGCGCGGCCGATGCTGGCAGCGACAAGGGGGCGATCAGGGCCAGCGCGGCCAGGCGGGTGAACAGTCGGGGGGTGAACAGCTTGGACATGGGGACTCCCTCGTCAGGTGGTGGCAACAAGGCCTCCGAGCGATGACGAGCGGACTGCGAAGGCCACCCACGAGCCTGCTTGCCCGGCGTGCGGCCGGCAAGCCCTCCCCCCTAACTTGTCAACGGCGCCAGCCTGGCAACGGCGCCGGACAGGCGTGACCCAGACCGGCTCAGGCCTTCTTGATGAACTCGGACTTGAGCTGCATCGGCCCGAAGCCTTCGACCTTGCAGTCGATGTCGTGGTCGCCTTCGATCAGGCGGATGTTCTTGACCTTGGTGCCCACCTTGATGACCGAGGAGGATCCCTTGATCTTCAGGTCCTTGACCAGGGTGACGGTGTCGCCATCCTGCAGCACGTTGCCGTGGGCGTCTTTCCAGACCTTGGCGGCAGGCTCGGCCTCGGTGGCAGCGCTGGCGCTCCATTCATGGCCGCATTCAGGGCAGACGAGGTTGGCGCCGTCTTCGTAGGTGTAGGCCGAGGCGCATTGGGGGCAAGGGGGCAGGGTGCTCATTCGGCAATGGTACGCCCGAGCCTTTGCCGCCCCCCTGATGCGCGTCAGCCCTTGTAGCGGATGAAGCCCTTGTTGATGCTGCCCACCTTGCGCTTGAGGCGGTAGACGCCGCCGCCTTCGCGCGTTTGCGAGGCATCGGTGTTGCCCTCGATGGTGTGGAGGTAGCCCCCTTCGACGCGCTCGACGAAACCGGTGTGGCCCATGCCGCCACCAAAGTCCATGATGAAGACCATGCCGGGCTGGATGAGCCCCGGGTCGGCGACCGCATCGCGCGCCAGCAGGCGGGTGCCGCCATGTGCCTCGGCCTTGTTCCAGTGGGCCAGGCAGCCGGCGGTGCGGTACATGGGGTTGTCGATGCCCAGGCCCTTGGCGGCTTCGTCGAAGCACCAGTAGGTGAAGGCGCAGCACCAGGCCAGGCCCGACGGCACACCGGCACGGCGCAGGTATTCGTCGACCTCGGGGCCCCGGTTGCTGTTGCGCGGCTGCTCGCGCACCCCGGCATCGGCTGCGGCCCCCGCCTGCGCCAGCACCTGCGCGGCCAGGCCCTTGGGCTTGACCTCGACCTGGGGCACGCGCTGGGTGCCGAACAGGGCCTCCCAGGTGAGCGAGCCCACCTCGCCATCGACCTTCAGCGGCTGGAGCTGGCTGTCGACATTGCGCGCCTGAAAGAGCTTGACGGCCTGCTTCATGCGCGGGCCGAACAGGGGGTTGTCGGCGTCGAGCACGATGGCCTCGCTGCCGCGCAAGGCCAGGGCCTGGTTGAGCGCGGTCTTGAGCGCCTTGACGATGCGGGCGTCGGTTTCGCCCGACTTGATGACACGACCTGGGTATTTCATGGATTGCCTTCCTGTGCTGCTTGCGGGGTTCAGTAGTCCAGTCGTTCGACCTTGACGGGCACCGGCTTGGCCGGGTTGGCGATGTAGCCCAGCGCTTGGCCGACCAGCTCCACCGAGTTGTCGAAACAGCCGTGGGTGGACTGCTCGGTGCCTGCGCCGTTGGAGATGCTGCGCGCGTCGAGCAGGTGCAAGTTGGCACCGCCATGGGGCAGGCCCCGCCAGAAGTCTTGCCAGCGGCGCACATCGGCCACGCGGTCGCGGGCCCAGCTGTCGTCGGCCGCATCGGGCTGGGTGGTGGCGGGGTCGAAGTTGCGGGCCATGCCCAGCAGCGGCATCTTGTGCACGTCCTCGAACGAGCGGCTCACGAGGTAGAGCAGCGACTTGCGATACGGCCCCACGGTGTCATCCAGTTCGTTCTTGTCGGACAGGGTGTGGATGTGGAAGTGCTCGGCGGGCAGCACGCCCTTTTGCACGGCCGGCACGTAGTGATCGAGCGCAAAGCGCGTGGTGCAGGCCGGCGCGAACAGGCGTGTGCTGGCAGCCTTGAGGCCTGCGGCCGACATCTGCTTGAGCATCGAGCCCAGCACGATGGAGCCGGCGGAGTGGCCCACCAGGTGGATCTCCAGGCCCGGCACCTCGGCCTTGAGCTTTTTCAAGCGCTCCACCGCCAGGCGCACGCCACCTTGCGGGTCTTCGCTGGCGCGGATGGCGTTGAGCTTCATCTGGCCCCACATGGCGCCACCGGGTGCCCGCAGCACCGGCTCGAGCATGCGGTCGGTGCCTTCGGCGATGCGATCGAGCCAGCCGCGCGCCGGCGAGCCGCCACGCGAGGTGAGGCCGAACTTGGCGCCGAGTTCTTCGACGAGGTCTGAGACGGTCTCCATCGGGCCCGAGCGCCAGGTCACGAACAGGGGGTAGATGCCGTTGGCCAGGGCGTAGGGCGCCATCACGCGGACGCGACCGACGGAAGCGCTTTCGCTGTTGAGTCCACCATGGGCGTAGACCATGACCTTGACGCTGCCCCGGGCCTTGAGCCAGGCGGCGGGGCGGCTGAGCACGGCCGAGTCGAGGGCAGCTTGCGGGCTTTCGGCCGTGATGTCGTTGCGCACCGGGAAGCCCCGGTCGAGCACGATGGTGTGGCGGTAGGCCTGGTCGGCGTCGAGCGGGCGGTGCTCGGGCTTGCGCACGCTGCGGTAGCGGCGCGCCAGGGCGTCGTCGGCACCGATGAGGCCATTGGGCCGGTCGGGCACGGCGCCCATGGCGCTGCCGCTGAAGGGCACCAGGAAGCGAGGCGAGCGCACCAGCTTGGCCGATGCGCCCGTGCCTTGGCTGCGCACCATGGGAGCCCCCTGCCCCAGTTGCTGGCAGGACACGCCCATGGTGAAGACCCAGGCGTCGGTGGCGTGCTGCACCCAGTCTTCATAGGGCAGCAAGGCAAAGCCGTGCGAGCCCCAGCTCGGGCCCCAGGAGTTCTGCACCACGAAGCCCTGCTCGTTGTAGCCCACCAGCGCGAAGGCGTGGCCGCCGGCTTGTTTGGGTTGGGCCACGGGCTTGATGCGCACCAGGTCGGCGTGGCCCTTGAGCTGCTTGCGGGTGGGCACGGCCCAGCCTTCGTGCACGGTGGCCGACACGTAGACCGCACCGTTCTGGAAAATGGCGGCCTGCAGGTCGACCACCGAACGCACGTCGACGCGGTAGTACACGCCCAGCGTGCGCGAGAGCGCATCGACGTCCCAGTTGTGCTCGGGGTCGTCGGGCAGATCGGGGTCTTCAAGGGGGGCGACGTGCACGCGGCGGCCCTTGCGGTCGAGCTTGTAGGGCCACAGGTCTTCCCGGCACACGCCGTGGCGGTGCCAGCCCTTGAGCGCGCCGCGGCAGCTCGAGCCTTCGTAGTCCTCGCCTGGCCACTCGTCGTACATGCGCGCGAGCTGGTAGAGCATGGCGGGGCTGACCTTGCGCGCCTGGACCTCGGGCTTTTGCAGGCTGATCACGAAGCCCAGGTAGTTGACGACGGCGGCCAGGCCGAAGCCGGTGCAGGCCCCTTCGGAGCCCTGGTCGAGCACCAGCTTTTGTTTGGCGTACTGGGGCAGGTAGGTTTCGACCCAGTCCTTGGGCGGCCATTCCGATGGCAGGTTGCCCAGGGGCGGTGTGTAGGAGCGGTCTCGCAGGTCGAGCCGGTCAGGGCGGGCGTCGAGTGAAACGGTGCGTTGGCCGATGGTGGCCTGGCGGGTGGGCATGGCGGTGGTCTCCCCTCGTGTTGCATGTGTGAACAAATGCTAGCGAGAGGGCGCGCGCCTGCCCATCATGAAACCTAGGGAGTTGGGGTGCCTTTGCGCCAAGGTGCGTCGGCCTTGCGCCACGTCAGGGCGCAGTGATGCACCGCCATGTCACCTTGCGCCAGGTGAGCTCAGCATGTGCGACCTTGCTTCTGCTAGATTCTTGTCCCATAAACGATCAAGCAGAGAGGAACAACATGGCCACGTTGCCATTTGTTGTATTGGGTGACCGAACCACTCACGGTGGGACGGTCATCAGCGCCGATTACACCTTTGACGTACACGGCAAGTACGTGGCTCGTGTCGGCGACATGACTGTGTGCCCACGGTGCAAGGGAACATTCCCAATTGTCAGTGGCTCGCCTGACATGACGTCAATGGGCCAATCCCCGGCAAGACACGGCGACAAAACAGCATGTGGCGCGACATTGATAGCAGGCCAAACCCTCGCCACCTGGTCAGATCAAAGCTCAATCGCTGATTTCGCTGCCGATGACAAAGCAGAGGCTTTGGTGCAAGCAGCCAGCGTCGCTGCGCCAACCACCTCAGGTGTCTGCCTTGACTGCCTGATGAAGGCAGCCGCAGCGGGCAGCTCATCCGTTGTGCGAGGGTGAGCATGGTCATTGATGTCAATGAGCGACTGGCCGAGTTGCGCCAGAACTGTGCTGCGCTTCGCCTTTACGCGCTGGTTGATGGTCTTCAATACCAAGATCATCGAGGCTTTCGGCTGACTGCTCAAAACGGGTACAGGCCCTTGTTCGCCGGGACGGCTGACGAGCCGTTGAACCATGCTGGCCCCTGGCTGGTTGATGCAGAGACTGTTGGAAGAGAGCAGGTCGATGACTTGGCTCGCCTCGAATTTGAAGCGCCTGCTGTGACTTGGTTGATCGCCCCTCAAACCCCGGAAGGATTGGCGCAATTGATGCAATTGCGCCTGAACACCCGTTTGCCTGATGGGCGAACAGCCCTGCTTCGTTTTTGGGATCCCCGTGTGCTGGTGAGCCTGGCACAGCTGCTGGACGAAGTCCAACGAGTTGAGTTCTTTGCGCACATCGAAGAATGGCACTTGCTTGACAACGGCAAGCGGGCATGGATCGGGAGGCAGTCATGCTGACACTGAACGAGGCCCAGTGGCGTGCACTTCAAGCCCATGACAATCGTCAGTTTGTGCTCAATGTGGTCGATCAGTTCTTAGCCAACAGGCCAGACATGCGCGAAACACCTGGGAAATATGGCGTGGCCGAGCGCATTCAGGCGGCACATGAGTACGGCACCCGGATCGGTTTCACATCCACACCTCACATGGTGCGATTGATGTACTTGGCCGCAGACGCACCTCGGATCCACGACGATCCAGTTGTCCATCACCATCTGAGCAAACCTGGCGCAACGCCAGAGCAGCGGCTGGATGACTTGCTGGCCGTCATGAACAAAAAACTTGAGGAGACTTCCTGATGGTTGCGCTTGTTGTTCCAGCGGTTGAAGCCGCTGCCATGCGTGTTTTGGCCGCCCTGGGTGTGGGCGTCGTCGCAGGCGCAGCAGGTGAAGCTGCGCGGGATGCTGCCAAGCAGCACAGCGAGGCGGCCGAACAGGCGAAGAGCACCCCGATCGCCAAAACCGAGGCCACGGCCGGCACAAAGGAAAAGTGCAAGGCGTGCCCGCCAGACAAAGGTGCGCCCCTCAACAGATCAACAGCTGGCTGGTCTGACACATCGATTGCTTACCAAGCAAAAATCTGCGGTCTTCCGGTTGGGGCAGGCTTCATCACGGAGTGGATGTTCAACGGCATCAGCTTCGATGGCTTCGATTCCTCTCAATGTCTGTTGAAGGAAGCAAAGGCGAAGTACGATCAATTTTTTGATGAGTACCGCAGGGTTCGCGGCTGGTGGACAGAAGGTGCCGACAAGCTGGTTGAAGAGGCGTACCGGCAAGCCTCCGCTGCGCAACCAAGACCACCTGTCCAGTTGCGATGGCACTTCATGGAGCCCATCAGCTACCGTTATTTCTCCAAGGTGATCAAAGCCGCATATCCCGATCTCGAGGTGGTCTATCAGCCATGAAATCAACACCAGCGATGGAGCTGTTCGTGCGTCGAGCACAGCCCACATTGATCGACGTCACCACGCAGTTGCAAGAGCTGTACGAATTCGCTCGTGTTGTCGGCGAGTTTTCACCGCTGTTGCAGCGTTGGTGTCTTTCGTCGGACAAAAGCAAACACGACGCACTCTTGTATGACGCCTTTGATGCCAATGGACCCACAACGGCTGCGTTGGCCGTGCTCCATCACAAGAGCATGGGCGTGACCGACGTTCGTTCCATTTCTCTTTGGAATGGCGCTGAATCAGATGCCGAAGTCGCCACGCTGTCATCTCGCGTGAACACCCTCGGTCGGCCGGACACGGTGGAATTCGCCATGCGAGTCGCTCCCGAAGTCACGGACTGGCGCGTGCCGCTTGGCTGGCTGCAACGCGCCATTGCCATCTGGCGTCCAAACGCCTGTTCATTCGGCCCGTATTGGTACAGTGACCACAAGGTCTTTGAAGATCGCCCGGGTGTTGCCTGGATGCTCTACCTGCCCAAAGTCTTGACTGCGCAGCAGGTGCCAGAGGCTCGTGCCTTGGTGCCTGTTGCCGACGAAGACAACAACCAGACGGGCACCATCATTGTCAGCATCACCGATGAGCCCTTCTCCGAAAACAACCCGGAGCATGTCAAGGTGGCCAACTCGATTGAGACTCGGCTGGTTGACCAAGATCTGTTGCCACGTTACGCGGATTTGTGAGAAGTCGGCCCCATTACGAATTTGATGGCCCATCCAAGAGCCCAAAACACAAAAGACAACACCAGAAAAGCAGCAAACGGAGCGAGCACCGAAATCGTTTTTGCAAATATTTCAAATTCGCGCGCCTGCTTACTCAATACGTCAACTCGAGCCTGAAGGCTGATGAATTTTTGTTTGACTTGTTTGTCTGCAAAATCAAAAATACCCTCCCTTTCATCGTGGCACTTGTACTCCCAAAGATCGGGTACGAAAGCGAACGGTCGGATGTCGCAGTAAAGCTAGAAATCGGGTTCTGAACTGAGACTGCCCTTGCGCAGGGACAGCAGTTGCTCTTCACTGCGCTTCATTTCATCTTTGGCAATCCCGCCATCAGCAGGGAGCTCATATGGAATGATCTTGTGGCTAAACCCGTCTGGCAAAAAAACACTTCGTCCGAAAGTGATGGGCACCTGATGCCGGACGTTATTGGCGTTTTTGCCATCCCAGGTTTCGCTTATACACAGGAATTCTTCAGCCTGTTCAATGCATGTGATAGTCGAATGATGGGGCAAAACAATTTCGTTTTCAGAAACCCACCATCCAAGCAAAAACAAAGGAATCACCAAAACCAAACAGAGACGCAGGAACATGGATTTGGCAAGCACGGCCGACACTCCGATTATTTTCTTTTTAAGTATGCTGCCCAATGTGGGCCCAGATCGATCCGCACAGGAACGTAAATCTTAGCGTAGCCACCGATTTTGCTCGGGCCCCCTGAGCCTCAAGGCGACACCTTGCGCTTGATGAGCTGGGCCAGCGGCTGCGGCAGGCTGGCCAGCGAGCTCAGCACATGCGGCAGCAGGCGCAGCTTCAGCCCGGCAAAGGCATTGGGCACCACGGCCTCGATGAGGTGAGGGCCGGGCGAGCGCAGGGCGTTCTCCAGCGCGGTGTTGAATTCTTCAGCCGTGGTGGCGCGCACCGAGTGCACGCCCATGCTGGCGCCCAGTTGCACGAAGTCCAGCCCGGGGTTGGACAGATCGAGCTGCGAGCGGGCCTTCTCGCCGCTGCCACCGCCCTGGCCCGTCGCCCCCACGCGCTGCAACTCCACGTTGAGGATGGCGTAGGACTTGTTGTTGAGGATGACGGTGGTGACGTTGAGCCGCTCGCGCGCCATCGTCCACAGCGCCTGGATGGTGTACATGGCCGAGCCGTCACCCACCAGCGCCAGCACCGGCCGGTCGGGGCAGGCGATGGCCGCGCCCACCGCGTTGGGCAGGCCCTGGCCGATGGCGCCACCCGTGAGCGTGACCACGTCGTGGCGCGGCGCGCCCTTGGTGAAGTGCGGCAGCATCACGCCCGAGGTTTGCGCCTCGTCGACGATGATGGCGCGCTCGGGCAGCAGGTGGCCCACGGCCTTGCAGACCTTCTCGGCGGTGAGCTTGCCCTTGGGGCGATCGGGCCGCGTGGCCGACTGCAGCAAGGGCTGCACGGCGTCGGCACCGAGCTTTTGCGCCAGCTTCGACAAGCCGCCCACGGCATCTTGCGAAGGCGAGGCCAGGGTGTGCACGGTGCAGCCCTCGGGCACCAGGTCGCTGGCCTTGCCGGGGTAGGCAAAGAAGGACACCGGCGACTTGGCGTCGACCAGGACCAGGTGCTTGAGGCCGTGCAGCTGCACCGAGGCCAGCTCGGCCAGGTAGGCGATGCGCTCGACGTGGGGCAGGCCCGCGCCGCGCTCGATGCGCGTGGGGAAGACCTCGGCGAACAGCTTGACGCCGGCCTTGACCGCGATGCGCGAAGCGGCGAGGAGGCCGGGCTCGCGCAGGGCCCGCGCGCCCATCAACAGCGCGGTCTTCTCGCCCGACTGGATGGCCCGGGCGATGGCGTCGATGACGTCGTCCTCGGCCACCGGTGGCAGCACCAGCGTCGGCAGGGCCGCAGGCACGCCACCTTCGCTCCAGGACACGTCTGCCGGCAGGATCAGCGTGGTGACCTGCGCGGGGGTGCCCATCGCGGTGGCCACGGCCTCGGCGGCGTCGTTGGCCAGCTCGGCGGTGGACGACGAGGTGCGCACCCACTTGGAGACGTTGCGCGCCACGGTCTCGATGTCGGATTGCAATTGCGCGTCGTACTGGACGTGGTGGGTGGCGTGGTCGCCCACGATGTTGACAATGGGCACCCGGCCCTTGCGCGCGTTGTGCAGGTTGGCCAGGCCATTGCCCAGGCCGCAACCCAGGTGCAGCAAGGTGGCTGCGGGCTTGCCGGCCATGCGGGCGTAGCCGTCGGCCGCGCCGGTGGCCACGCCTTCGAACAGCGTGAGCACGGCGCGCATGCGCGGCTCGTGGTCGAGCGCGGCCACGAAGTGCATTTCGGAGGTGCCGGGGTTGCTGAAGCACACGGTCACGCCGGCGTCGGCGAGGGTCTTCATCAGGGCTTGGGCGCCATTCATGTCGGGGTCTCCTGCAGGTCGGGTGTTCGTGTTGGAATCGGTCGAAATGGGGTCGGCAAGCGGTCAGTCCAGTTGGGCGGGGCCGATGTCCGACACCCGGGTCACGCCGGCCAGGGTCATGGCCAGCTGGAGTTCACGCTGCCAGCTGCGCAGCAAGTCGGTCAGCGCCGCCTCGCCCCCTGCGGCCAGCGCCCAGGCCCAGGGCCGACCGATGAGCACGCCCTGGGCGCCCAGCGCCAGCGCGCGGAACACGTCCACGCCACTGCGCACGCCGCCATCGACCAGCACGGTCAGCGCACCATCGACGGCCCGCGCGATGCCCGGCAGCTTGCAGGCGGTGGCGGCCACGCCATCGAGCTGCCGGCCACCGTGGTTGGACACGACCAGTCCTTGCACGCCGCTGCGCACGGCCTGGCGCGCGTCTTCCTCGTCGAGGATGCCCTTGAGCAGCACGGTGCCCGGCCACTGGCTGCGCACCCAGTCGATGTCGGACCAGGTCACCGTGGGGTCGAACTGCGTGTCGATCCAGGCCTTGAAGGCGTCCATGTCCTGGGCCAGCGGCACCTGGTCGTGGAGGTTGCCAAAACCATGCGGCTTGCCTCGCACACCCACGTCCCAGATCCAGCCGGGACGAGACAGCAGGTGCGCCGCCTTGATCAGGGCCGCGCGGCCGGCCGAGGCCGACAGGCCGTTGCGGGTGTCGCGGTGGCGCATGCCCGAGGTGGGCAGGTCGACCGTGAAGACCAGGGTGCGGCAACCGGCTGCCCAGGCGCGTTGCAACAGGGCCTGCACGATGCCCCGGTCGCGCAACATGTAGAGCTGGAACCAGATCGGCTGCTGCACGGCGGCTTGCACCTCGCCCAGCGGGCAGATGCCCACGGTGGACAGGGTGAAGGGCACGCCGGCGGCCTCGGCGGCGCGGGCGGCCTGGACCTCACCGCGGCGCGCCAGCAAACCACCCAGCCCCACGGGCGCAAGTGCCAGCGGCATCTGGCAGGGCTGGCCAGCCAGCGTGGCCGATGTGTCGACGCCATCGACGTCGCGCAGAACCCGTTGACGCAAGGTCACGCCAGACCAGGCGGCCTCGTTGGCGCGCAGGGTTTGCTCGTCGGTGGCCCCGCCGTCCACGTAGTCGAAGAGGAAACGGGGCAGCTTCGCCTGGGCCCTCAGGCGCAGGTCGGCAGCGGTGGCGGGCAGGTGCAGGGGCATGTTGGTGGACGCCTTCTCGCAAAGAGGGGTCAACGCGAGTGGGTGGCGCGGTGGGGCTCACCCGCAGCCTCGGACGCCGCCACATGCCGCCGCATCACCCAGGCAAACAGCAGCCCGCCCACGTACATCAGCACCCCATACAGCGCCCCGGGGATGGCCATGGTGCCGTCCTGCAGCACCGTGCTGGCGATCACCAGCGCCAGGGCCGCGTTCTGCACCGCCGTTTCGATGCCCAGCGTGATCGACTGGCTGCGCGACAGCCGCGCCAGCCAGGCCACCGCAAAGCCCAGGCTCAGCATGGTCAGGTTGAGCACCAGCGCCAGCGGCGCCAGGGACGCGAAGTGCGCCTGCACCATCGGCCAGTTCTTGATGACGGCCAGCACCACGATGAGCACGAACAGCCCCGTGGCGATGCGCGTGGCGCGCGGCTCGAAGCGCAGCGCCCAGTCCGTCCAGCGGTGGCGCGCGACCATGCCGAGCGTGACGGGCAGGCCCATCACCAAAGCCACCTGCCCCATCATCAAACCCACCGGCACGTTGACCGCGCGTTCGGTGCCCATGAAGTGCGCCAGCGCCCCGGTCACGATGACCGGCAGGGTGAAGATGGTCAGCAAGCTGGCGATGGCCGTGAAGCCCAGCGCCAGGGCCACATCGCCACGCGCCAGGTAAGTCAGCAGGTTCGAGGTGGCCCCCGTGGGGCACGCGGCCAGGATCATGAAGCCCACCGCGAAAGCCCCGCTCAGGCCCATGAGCTTGAGCATGCCGAAGCACACCAGCGGCAGCAGCACGAAGTGGCTGAACACGCCCACCAGCAGGGCCCTGGGCTGCACGAGGATGCGCCGGAAGTCCCCCACCGTCAGCCCCAGGCCGAGCGAGAACATGATGAAAGCCAGGATCAGCGGCAGCAGCACGCTGGAAACAACATCACCTTGCACCTTGGCTCCTTGTCAGACGGTTGTCGATGGGATGAAAACGAAGCGCATCAAGCCCCGGTCACGATGGAGCGGGCCGCCGCGCGGGCCGTGAGGATGCAGCCCGGCAGGAAGGTGCCCTCCAGCGACCGCTTGCCGCTGGCCCCGCCCCCGCCAAAGCCGGCCGCCTCGCCCACGCAATACAGGCCAGACACCGCCTGGCCATCGGCTTGCAGCACGCGGCTTTGCAAATCGGTCTGCAGCCCACCCAGGCTCTTGCGCGTGATCAGCTGCACCTGGATGGCGATGTACGGGCCCGCGCCCCTGGCCTGCAGCGGCGCAGGTTTGCAAGTGCGCATGCGGTCGGGTCCCCACTGCCGTGCGTGCACGATGCGGCGGACCTGGTCGTCGTTGGCCAGCTCCAGGCCCTTGGCGAAGTTGGCGTCGAAAGCGTCAACCGTGGCCTGCAGCGCCACCGGGTCGATGTGCTGCTCACCTTGTTCGGCCAGCGTCAGCGCGTTCATCTTGCGGGCCAGCCCAGCCAGCGTGTCGTCGACCAGGAAGTGCGGGCTCTCGCGCTGCATCTGCTTGACGAGGCGGTGGTTGCCCAACGCGATCTCCAGCAGGAAATGGACGAGCTGCTTGTCGCGCACGCGCTGGTTGTGTTCGGCACCGGAGATGGCGAACTCCTTGGCCGCGATGCGCCAGTTCATGAGGTGCCAGGTCCAGGGCTTGGGTTGCGCGGCCACCTGCTGGCAGAGCTCGTGCGTGTCGAAACCGGTGACCAGGGGCTCGGGCCCGATGCGCCGGCCGGCGTGGTCCAGCCACAGCGCCGACTTGCACGGAATGGTCGACAGACCATGGCCCGGAAAGTGCGGCTGCGGGTGCGGGATGCCGGCGGCGTAGTTCCACATCTCGCCCGCGTGGGTGAGCTGGGCGCCGAGTTCGTCGGTGGCCAGGCGGTGCAGGGCGCCGTCGGCAAACGGGTGGGCGCCATTGAGCAGGGTGGCCGGTCGCGGGCGGTGCGCCGGCCAGTTGGCGATGCACTGCTCGGTCGAGCCGTTGACGCCGCCCATGGCCAGCACCACCACGGGCGCTTCGATGCGCACCTGCGCGCCGCTGGCCTCGTGCACGGCCTGCACGCCATTCATCACGCCACCGCTGTTTTCCAGGCCGACGACGCGGTGCCCGCTGAGCACCTTCAGGCGCCCGCCGGAATCGGCCGCCTGCATGGCCGAGATCATGCGCCGCGTGAGCTCGCGCGAGGTGCCCCAGACCACGTGGTAACGCGGCACGCTGTTGCCTTCGCCAAAGCGCCCGCGCTCGACCCAGTTCACGGCGGGGAAGAATTTGAGGCCGTGCGAGACCAGCCAGTCGTAGACCTGCTCGCGCGAGTGCTGCACGTAAAACTCGGCCCAGCGGCGGGGCCAGGTGTCGCCCTCGGCGAGCTCACCGAAGCTGAGCCAGTCGCGCAGGGCGCGCTCGGGCGAATCGGCGATCTTCATGCGGCGCTGCAGGGGGGTGCCCACCAGGGCCATGCCCCCGAAGGCCCACAGGGCCAGGCCGCCCAGGCGCTCGGGCGTGTCGCGGTCGACCACGGTCACGTGCCGGCCCGCCTTGAGGCATTCCAGGGCCGTGACGATGCCCGCCAGGCCGCCACCCACCACCACCACGTCCGTCCGCACAGCCGAAGCCATCGATCGCTTCCTTCTTCCAACACGTCGCTGGCCGCGACCTTATCCACTTATGATCCCTGACCATTGACCTTGGAGGACAGCGAGATTGACTTCACAGGCCATGGTGTCGATGAGCTGGGTGCGCACAGTGTTGGCAGAAGCGCAGCGCCAGGGAATCGAGGAAACCACCCTGCTGCGCGCCGCGGGCATTCAGCCTCAGGAGCTCGATCGCGAGCGCTGGCCCATCGACCACATCACCCGGTTGTGGCGGGCCGCCGCGCGCCTGACGCAGGACGCCGGGTTCGGCCTCAAGGCCGGTACCGTGGTGGGCCCGGCCAGCTTCAACGTGGTCGGCTTCATCGTGCAGTCGGCCGCCACGCTGCGCCAGGCCCTGACCGTGGTGCAGAAGTACCAGTCGCTGATTTCCGACGGCGGGCGCTTTCAGCTGCTGGCCGGCCCCCAGACCAGCTGGCTGGTCTACCACCCCAGGCAGGGTGACCTGGCCTTCAGCCCCCACCAGATCGAGGCCGTGCTGGCCGCCGTGGTCAGCGCCTCTCGCTGGATCACGCCACAGCCCCTCAGGCCGACCCTGGTGCGTTTCAGCCACGAGGCCGTGGGGCCCTTGGCCGGCTACCGCGAGGCGTTTGCCTGCCCGATCGAGTTCAACCAGGCCTACAGCGGCCTGCTGATCGACAACAGCGTGCTCGATTTGCCCCTGCCGCAGGCCAATGCCCAGCTGGCGCGCCTGCACGAGCAGTACGCGGCGGCGCAGCTGCAAGCGCTGGCGCAGCAGCAAGGCCTGGACGAGGCCGTTCGCAACTGGTTGCGCGAGCAAATGGCCTCAGGTGCGCGCATGGCGGCGCCCACCCGGGCCGAAGCGGCGACCGCCTTCGGCGTGGGTGAACGCACCTTGGCGCGCCGACTCAGCGAGCGGGGCACCCACCACAACGCCTTGCTCGATGAAGCGAGGCGCGAGCTGGCGCTGCAATGGCTGGCAGGGGGCGAGCGCACGGTGCGCGAAGTGGCCCAGCAACTGGGCTTCGCCGAACTCAGCCCTTTTTATCGGGCGTTCCAGCGCTGGAGCGGCAGCTCGCCGCGCGCCTGGGCCACCCGCAACCGCTCGGTCGGCTGATCAAGCCACCGCGCGCAAGCGGGCCTGCGGCACCCAACGACGCAACAGGGCAGCCAGCTGCCTGAGCTCGCAGGGTTTGGGCAAGAAGTCGTCGAAGCCCGAAGACGGCAGGTGCATGCCCGCCGCATCGAAGCTGCAGGTGCTGAAGGCAACGATCGGGGCGGCCCGATGGCGTTGATCCTCCTCCAGGCGGCGGATGCGGCGCATGGCCTGCACGCCATTCATCACCGGCATCTGCAGGTCCATGAGCACCAGGTCGAAGGACTCGTTGACCTCGGTGCCCGCCCAGGCCTGCACGGCCATCCAGCCGTTCTCCACCAGCGAGACCTCGCAGCCCAGCGTGCGCAGCTGTTCCATGACCACGAGGGCCAGCACGGCGTCGTCTTCCACCAGCAGGACGCGAGGCGACGCGGATGGCAGCTTGAACGAGGGGTGGATCGGGACGGGCATGGGCGTGAAGCTGGGCAACAACATGGCCCCAGCTTAGGCACCCGACGGGTTAAGCACCCCCGCCCGCAGACGGGCACCGACCCCGACTTTGGTCGGGCTTCAGCCCTGAGGCACCAGCTTGTGCTTGAGCGCCAGCACCACCGCCTCGGTGCGGCTGTCGACCTGCAACTTGCCCAGCACGTTGGTGACGTGGTACTTGACCGTGGGCAGCGCGATGCCCATGGCCTCGGCGATCTCCTGGTTGCTCATGCCCTGCACCATCAGGGCCAGCAGCTGGCGCTCGCGGGTGGTCAGGTCGGCGCCGGGCACGTCGCGCTGCTGGTTGGCGATCAGGGCGTCGGTGATCTCGGGGCCCAGCACACGGCGACCAGCGTGCACCTGCCGGATCATGGTCACGAGCTCCTGCGCAGACGCGGTCTTGAGCAGGTAGCCCCGCGCGCCGGCGCGCACAGCGCGGTCGACCTGCAAGGGGTCGAGCAGGCTGCTGAGGACGACGAAGCGGGTGTCGGGCAGCGAGGCGTGCAAGGCTTCGATGACCCCCACGCCGTCGAGGTGGGGCATGGCCATGTCCAGCAAAACGACGTCGGGCCGCACCGTGGGGATGAGCTTGACGGCTTCGCGGCCATCGGCGGCTTCGCCGGCCAGCGTCAGGCCGCCTTCTCCTTGGATCATGCCGGCCAGGCCAGCGCGCACCATCGGGTGGTCGTCGGCCAGGAAGACGCGGATCGCAGGGGTGTGGGTGTCAGTGGGCATGGTCAGTTGGCGTCGTGGGGGGTCACCCCATTGCACGGTGAGGTCGGTGCCTTGGCCCGGCGCGCTCACCACGGTCAGCACGGCGCCGATCTCTTCGGCACGCGCTCGCATGTTCTCCAGGCCGAAATGGCCAGGGTGTTCGGCGGTGGTGTCGAAACCGCAGCCGTTGTCACGGATGCGCAGCATCGCGCGCTTGGGGCCTTGCACCACCCATTGCACCTCGGCCTCGGTGGCGCCGCTGTGGCGGCTGACGTTGGACAAGGCTTCCTGGGCGATTCGGTAGAGCTGCATGCGCACGGGCGCCGACAGGCGATCGGCCGAAGCGACGTGGCGCACGAAGCGCGTGCCACCCCGGCTGCTCTGGGCGTCGATGGCATGTTTGAGCAGCTCGCCGAAGGTCATCTTCTCCAGCGCATCGGGCCTGAGCTCGAGCATGAGCATGCGCATCTCGGCCAGGGCCCCCTGGATGAGCTGGCCCAGCGACTGCGCCTGCTGGCTGAGGGCCTCGTCGGCGCCAGCCTTCAGGGCCTTGCCCAGCGTGCCAGCGATGACGTGGGCCGCGAAAAGCGTCTGTGACACCGCGTCGTGCAGGTCGCGGGCGATGCGGTTGCGCTCGGCCATGACGGCCAGGTCGCGTGCCTGTTCGGCCAGCTGCGCATGGTGCATGGCCAGCGCCGCCTGGCTGCTGACGGCCTGCAGCAGGCGCACGCGCTCGGGGTCGAAGTAACCGGGCTCGGCGTGGTCCACCCGCATCACACCCAGCACCTCGTCGCGGAACTGCAGCGGCTGGGCCACCCAGGAGCGGCTGTTGCGGTAGAGCGTGGAGGTGCGCGCATCGTCGGTGACCCGGTCGAGCAACCAGCTCAGGAAGCTGTGCTGCACCTGGTTGTCGACCACCGTCTGGCGCTCTCGCTCGATGCGCTCGTAGTGGCGCAGGTTGCCCCGCGACAGGCGCATGCCCGAGAGGTCGTCGCCGTCCAGGCCCTCATGGCCCTCGCCGGTGCGGTAGCCGATCAGCACGACCCGCCCTTCGGCGCTCAGGTCCTCGCGCGCCCACAGCGAAGCACTGCTGTAGCTCAAGGTGCGCTCCAGCGCCTGCAGCGCTTCATCGACCAGGTGGTGCAGGTCGGTCTGCTGGGCCAGGCCGATGGACAGCTCCTGCAAGGTGCTGAGCTCGTGGGTGCGCGCATGCAGGCGCTGACCCAGGGCGTGGTTGAGCGCCTCCAGCTCCTTGCGGTGGCGACGCACCGCCAGCACAAGGCGGCGCAAGCGGGCCGACAGCACGAAGAGCTCCGCCGACGCGTTGAGCAGGGGCACGTCCAGGCCGTCGCGCAGGTGTTCGCTTCGCAAGGACTGCGCCGCGTCCGACACCCTCAGCAGCGCCGCCGAGGCGCGCCAGGCCACCCAGGTCGCAGCGGCCGTGGCGGCCAGGCCGGTCAGCGCCATGGCCAGCCAGGTGTGCGGCTCACCCCAGCCCCATGCCGCCGTCGCAACGGGCACGGCAGCCGAGGCCAGCACACCCGTGCCCGCAACCTGCTGGGGCAGGCTGCCCTCGTTGAAAAGCCGCCGAAAGAGGCGCGGCAGGTGCCGCAGGCCGATGCTCACCGAGCGGCCTCAGGCAGGTGGGTTGCCACGGTCTTCGTCGATGCGGGTGTAGCGGCGCGCCAGCGCGTCGAGCAATCGCCCCGCCACCTCTCTCCCGCCCAGGCCCAGCGCCAGCGCCAGGCCCAGCGCGATCGCACCCACCACGGCCGCGAAGGCGATGACGATGATGTCGCCCGGCAGGCCGGACTGGCGCAAGGCCAGCGCCGTGGAAAAGAACAGGATGGTCCAGCGCGCCACGCGGGCCCAGGCCAGGGCCTCGTGCCGCCCGCTGGCCTCGACGGCCTGCGCCGCCGCAGAAGCCAGCCACAGGCCGATGGCCAGCACCAGCGCCGCCGTGACCAGGCGCGCCATGACCGAGCCCAACACGGTGACGACCTCGGTCAGCACCACGAAGCCCAGCACCTGGCAGGCCTGGGTGATGGCTGCCATGACAAAACCCAGCATGACCAGCGAGCCGGCCAGCTCGGCCAGGTCGCGCCCCGCGAACCGCCAGCCGTCGGGCAGGCCCATGCGCGCGGGCCAGCGGTTGACACCGGCCCCACCAGGGCGGTGACCACCACCCCGGCCACGACCCGGCCCAACAAGGCGCCGATGCCCACGATCAGGCCAGCAGAAACCAGGCGCGGCACCAGGGCCACGACCGCGTCGAGCATCTGGCCCACCGGGCGGGCCACCGCCTCCAGGCCCAGGGCCTGCAGCCCCGCCGTCAGCGTGGGCAGCATCACCAGCAAAAACACCGCCGAGCCCGCCAGGCTGGCCAGCTTGCGCTCGCCCAGGGCCGAGCCCAGGCCCAGGCGCTCGGCCAGGTTCTCGGAACCCGCCGCGATCAGCAAGCCTTCGACGATCTGCCTGAGGATGCGCGCCGCCAGCCAACCCACCCCCAGGATCACGACCGCGCCAAACAGGCTCGGAACGTAACCCATCAAACGCGACATCATCACGTTGACCGGGTCGAGCAAGGCCTGCAGCTGCAGCGTGCCCAACAGGGCCGGCAAGGCCAGCAGCCAGACCAGGCCCGTGGCCACCTGCACCAGCACGCCGGCCAGGCCAGGGGTCTGCAGGCGGCGCTCCAGGCCGGTGCGCTGCGCCAGCCGGCTCACGGTGGCGCGAACCAGGCGCGAGAGCACCCAGGCCACCAGCACGATGCCCGCAGCCGCCATCAGGCGGGGCACGAACGGCCCCACTTCGGTTGCCATCAACTGCTCCACCTCCATGCGGATGTCCATGTGCGCTGCTCCTGCGTGTCATCGCCCGCCCGATGGCGGAACCAGGCACCCATCTTACGCAGCCAGTTGCTGGAGCTTGGCGATGTGGGTGGGCGTGGGCGCCGGCCAGCCCGCTTCCTGGCAAACGCGCAGGATGGCGGCGTTGGTGTCGAAGTACACCTGCCAGTAGTCCACGGTGTGGCAATACGGGCGCACGGCGATCACGGGCCCGACCAGGTTGATGTCGAGCACGTTGACCTCGGGCACCGGCAGGTCGAGCACATTGGGCACCTTCGAGACCGCCTTGCGCAGGCGCACGATGGCGTCGGCCACATCCACGCCAGCGGCCAGCTGGGCCGTGCGGTCCACGCGCCGAGCCGGCAGGGCCGAGAAGTTCTGGATGGTGTCGCCGAAGATGCGCCCGTTGCCGACGATGGTCATGACGTTGTCCGGCGTGATCAGCGTGGTGCCGAACAGGCCCAGCTCGTGCACCGTGCCGGTGACACCGCCGATGGAGACGAAGTCACCCACCTTGAACGGGCGCAGCACCAGCATGAAGGCGCCGGCCGCGAAGTTGCCCAGCAGGCCGCTCCAGGCGGCGCCGATGGCCACGCCCGCACCGGCAATCAGCGCGGCAAAGGAGGTGGTCTGGATGCCGAAGTACCCCAGGATGCCCAGCGCCAGGGCGATGTTGAGCGTGATGGCGATGATCGAGCCCAGGTACTTGGTCAGCGTGGGGTCGACGTGGTTGCGGTTCATCGCCGCCTGCATCAGCGAGATGGAGCGACCGATCACCCAGCGCCCGACGATCCAGAAGGCGATGGCCGCCAGGATCTTGAGCCCGACATCGAGGGCGGTGGTCGTGAGGAACTGCTGAATGGGCTGGATGTAATCGTTCACGGGTCGCTCCTGTGGGGCATCGAACTGGGAGCCGATGCTAGGAGGCCGTGGGCGACAAAGCCCCATGCACAGGAGGGGGGTGGACCCATCCGAAAGTCGGGGCAGCCCACCAGCATAAGGGCGATTGGGGCCCTTGTGGGGTCCCGTTGCATCGAAACGCCGAACCCGGGGTTTCCTGCCAAATCTGCCCACCCAAAGTGGCGCGGTTTCTGCATGATGGGCATCAAGCGACCCGCTTCAACCACTTCGCCGGAGGACTCTCGCATGAATTGGTTCGACAACGTTTCGTCAGACTGCGATCAGCCCATCGCAGCGGCCTGCCTGATGCACGGCCACTGGCGTCATCAGCGGAACCCGTTCACCGCCCCGGTGCTTTGCCGGGTGGTGCTGGACGTGGCCGAACCTCGCGTGGTCGCCGCCCAGGTGATCGAACACGGCATGGTGGAAGACCTCGAGAGCTCCGAGCTCGAAGACCTGACCCATGTGCTGGTCTCGCAGGACGTGCACCGCCAGGCCCGGGCCTGGGGTTTCAACGCCTGCACCCGCCTGCCCACCTGGGCCCGCCCCAGCTTCACCGAAAGCCAGATCGAGGAGCTCGAGCGCATCGAGGGCTACCTCATCGACGCCTCGGACGACAACATCGACGACGTGCTGCAGCTGCGCGACGAGTTCCTGCGCGGCATCGGCATGACCGACCAGGACGTGATGCGCGCCGCCCGCTCTCCCGAGCAGGCGCCCTGCGGACGCAAGGGCGGTCGGCTGGTCAACTGAGCCCGACTTGTTCGGTCGGTGATTCAGACGGGGGCCCGGTGCCCCCGCTGCGGCATTTTCAACGCGACGTGATCAGGCCAGGTGACGGGTCCACAGGACCTCGCCCGCCTGGAGCGGGTCGCCCGTGCGGTTGAAGGTGTCGAGCCAGACCTTGTACGTGGGCACGACGCCGGCGTCCCAAGGGTGAAAGCCGGGCTTGAAAAAGCTCAGGTAGCTGGGGATCATGCGGGTGTAGAGCCCGCCGATGCCGAACAACCACCACGCGCCCTTGGCGAACATCTTGATGCGCTGCCAGCGGCTGAAGCCGTCGACCTTGAGCATGTAGCGCGTGGTCAGGGCCACGTTGAGGTTGAACAGGAAAGTCACCATGATCAGCGCGAAGGTGCGGCGCAGGTAACCGGCCTTGGCCACCTTCTGCAGCACGTCGAAGGCCACGGCCTTGTGCTCCATCTCTTCCATGGCGTGCCAGGCGTACATGGCGCGCATGCGGTGGTCGGCCTGGCCCAGCACCTTGGGGTCCTCGCACAGGGCTTCGGCCATGGTGGCGGTCAGGTGCTCGGCGGCGGCGGTGTCGGCCAGCGTCACCACGGGGGCGAACTTGCTGCGCGCCCAGTTGGAGATGCCACGCTGCACGTTCTCGAGCATGTCGACGTCGATGCCCTGTTGGCGCAGTCGGTCGTTGTACTGGCTGTGCACGATGCCGTGCTGGCCCTCCTGGCGCATGAAGTCCTTGACGTCGGCCAGCAGCTTGGGGTCGGTGATCTGGTCGCGGTAATCGCGCACGCAGGAGATGAAGTAGCGCTCGCCCTCGGGGAAGATGGTCGACATGGCGTCGAAATAGCGCGACTTGAAAGCATCGCCACCAAACCAGTACTTGGGGATGTCGCCGCCGAGGTCGAAGTCCAGCTTCTCGCGGGGGACGATGACGGGCGCCTGGGTTGCGTGCTGGCTCATGGTGGACTCCTGGTTTTCGACGGGGGGTGTTCGAGCGTGACTTTAGGCCCGATGGCACCCGGCGCGTGAGGGAAAGTGGCGACACGCAAGGGGATTTGCGCGACGCCGACCCTCAGGCCGCTGCGGGCAAAACCTGCGCGGACGCGTTCGCCGCGGCGCCAGGGGCCGAGTCCAGGGGCAGCCAGGCGGTCAACCGCGTGCCCTCGTTGGACATGGAGTCGATGGCCATGCAGCCACCCAGGGCCTCGAAGCGAAAGCGCATGCCGCGCAAGCCGTGCCGGCCCGCGACGAGCCTGGAGGCATCGAACCCCTTGCCGTCGTCCCAGACTTCGACCCTCGCCAAACCGTCCTGCGCCCGCAGGCGCACCACCGCGCTGCGCGCGTTCGCGTACTTGGCCATGTTGGTCAGGGCCTCCTGCGCGAAGCGGTAAACCGCCAGGGATTTGTCCGCCGACAGTTCGACCGCCTCCAGATCACAACGGATGGGGATTTCACAGGTGCGCGACATCTCGCTGCACAGGATCTCGAGCGAAGGCTGCAAACCCAGGGAGCGCAAGATCGATGGGGACAAGTCTTCGATGATGCGCCGTTTCAAGGCGATGCCGGCATTGAGCGACTCGACCAGGCGTTGCAGCTTCGGCTCCACCTCGGGCACCTGTTTGAGGCTGGGCCGCATCGACGCGACGTTCAGTTTGGCCGACGTCAGCAGTGCCCCAAGCTCGTCGTGGAGCTCGCGCGCAAGCCTGGCCCGCTCGTCTTCGCGAGCGGACTGCAAGTGCTGGGTCAGCTCCCGCAAGTCCGCCATGCGCCGATTGACCTCTTGCTCCAGTCCATCACGCTCGTCTCGCAGGGCCTGACGCTGGCGCTCACGCTCGCGCTCGAAGGCACGGCTCGAGGTGATCAACGCCACCAGCACCAGCGTGCACAACACGGTCAACGAAATCACGCCAATGCGCCCGAGCAGGAAAATCTCGCGCACCGCTGCCAGGCCCTTGGCAATGTGCTGATTGCGATGCTGCATCGTGGACTGAACCTCGTCACGCAACTTCTGCATCATCTCCAGCCCGATGCCCGTGCGCACCAATTCCATGGCGCGACTTTGCTCGCCCTGGTCGTGCAGCCGCATGACCTCAGACATCTCTGTCAGCTTGGCCTGCATCGCCGCCCGCACACGAGCCTGCAACACGCGCGTCTGCGGGTCCCGCCCGTCGCGATCGAACTGGTCGACCTGGTTCAGCTCCGCGAAGACATCGGACGCGGCCCGCTCGTAAGGCTTGAGGTAGGCCTTGTCACCCAGCATCAGGTAACCGCGCTTGCCCGACTCGGCTTCGGTGAGCCTCTGGAAAGCGTTCAACAGCCGCAGCCGCCAGCGCCACGGGGATGCTGTAAGCCCCCAGTCGCACCTTCGTCCACCAACCTGCTACCTTTTTTTCATCTCGCGGCCGCCTTCCCGTGATCGAGTCGATGTGAAGCCCGTCGGCACCATCTTTGCACCCCAGGCGGGTGCTTGTGATTTTTTTCTGCGGATCGGTTCGCGCAGGCGTTCAGCCGGCTCTGCCTGACAGGCTTGCGCAGTAGTCGATCAGCTCTTCGAGCTCGGACGACTTGTCGAAAACCCGATCGGCCCCCAACGCCACGCTGCGGGTTCGCATGTCGGGGGTGGCGTAGTTCGTCAAGACCACTTTGTGGCAGGGCAGATTCAGGCCGTTGGCGTGCTTGAGCACCTCCAGCCCGGTTCCCTGCTTGAGGAAAATGTCGACAATCATCAGATCGACGTCTCGACCCGAGCGCTCGAGCCACTCCTTCGCGCCGGCTTCGTCACCCGCGCAACCCACCACCCGAAGCGGCAGCATTTCTTGCAAGGTGTCGATCAGGCCGCGCAGGATCAGGCCGCTGTCCTCTACGAGAAAGCACTGCAGCGGCCTTGTCTCAGCGGCCATGTTGTCTTGATCTGCTTTGAGCATGTTCCACGCTTCAGGGGCGTCTTGCGCACCCTGATGCAAATGGTCCGATGTTTTTCGCTCGATCATTGTCAGACTTATCCTACTTTTCCCTCAAACAGAGGGAAAAAGCCCAGACCAGGGTTGATTCCAGTCCGGGCTGCGTCATGAGTGTGGTGTGGGTTCAACTGTCAGTTGAACCAATCCTTCTTCCACTCGGACTTCCACTGCTCCACTTGCTTTTCCGCCTCGTCGCGGCTGACGCCGTAACGCTCCTGAATGCGACCGGCCAGCTGTTCACGCTTGCCGGAGATGACGTCCAGGTCATCGTCGGTCAGCTTGCCCCACTGCTCGACGACCTTGCCCTTGATTTGCTTCCATTGACCTTCGACTCGATCCCAGTTCATGGTGTTTCTCCTTGGGTTGAAACAGGTTGGTGTGGAACGGTTTGAACCGTTGATTTCATTGTCCCGAGGGGGGGCTGCGATGCATGTCAGTCAGCACTGCAAGCCCCTGTAGGACAAGCGGCCGTCAGCGCTCGAGCAGGTCAGACAATTCGTCGGCATGCTCTTCTTCGTCGCGCAGGATGCCCTCGAGCAACTGGCGCGTGGTCGGATCCTTGTCGCCGATGAGCGCGATCATCTGGCGATAGGACTCCACCGCCACGCGCTCGGCGATCAGGTTGGCGCGGATCATGTCCTTGAGGCCGCTGCTCTCGTCGTAGTCGGCATGGGACAGCGATGTCAGCCGGTCGGGGTCGAACGCCGGCGAGCCACCCAGCTGGACGATGCGCTCGGCCAGCTTGTCGGCATGCCCCTGCTCAGCCACGGCATGCACCATGAATTCCGCCGCGATCGGGCCGGATTCGAGCCCCTTGGCGGTGAAGTGGTGGCGCCGGTAGCGCAGCACGCAGACCAGCTCGGTGGCCAGCGCGCCATTGAGCAGCTCGATGACGCCGTCCTTCCAGGGGCCGTAGCTCGGCGTGACGGCGCCGTCGTCGAGGTGGGTGCGCGCCCGCTCGAGGGCCTTTTCATCGAGCTTGAGCGACGTGGCCTCGGCTTTGCGCGAGACAACGGATGTGACTTTCATGATCGATCTCCTTGGCTCACTTGCTGAACGCGTTCACGCCAAAGGCCACCAGGCCGATGACGACGAAGAACGCAACCAGGAACAGCACAAACAGCAACTTGGCGATGCCAGCCGCACCCGCAGCCACGCCACTGAATCCCAACAGACCTGCGACGGCTGCGATCACGGCAAAAATGACGGCCCACTTGAGCATGTCGTTCTCCTTGTCAAAGTGATGACTTCACTGTCACCCCGGCACCGATTTCGTGGCGTCGGATGGGTGCCCACTTCGCTGTAGGAGAGCGCCCCGAATGCGGCTCAGGCGATGCGTTCGCCGCCGGCTGATGCGGTGTCTCGCAAGGGTCGCCCACCCGGTCGACGGGCCCGCATCCGAGCAGCACATGGAAGACCGACAGACGCGGGATGTGGCGGCCCATCGTCGCCAGACAAACGCTGATGGGGGTGGCAACCACCAGGCCGACCGGCCCCCAAAGCGCCGTCCAGAAAGTGGCGGAAATCAGGATCGCCACCGTCCCCAGACCGGCGCGTTGGCCGTACAGGATGGGTTCGAGCACGTTGTTGGTGACGAGCTCCATCACCAGCACCAGCGCCGCGGTCTGCATGCCCATGGCCCATCCGGGCTCGGACACCAGTGCCATCAGCAAAGGCCCTGCGCCAGCGACCACGGGACCGGCATAGGGCACGAATCGCAGCATCCCGGCCAGGATGCCCCAGGACGCAGCGCCGGGCACCCCCAACAGGCCCAACGCCACCCCGAACACCAGGCCATAGGCTGCGTTGAGCATCAACTGCGCACCCAGGTACCCGCGCAGTCGGTCGCTCGCATCGCACAGCGCCAGTTTGGCTCTGTCGAAATTGCCGTCGGCCAGCCGGACGATGCGCTCGCGCAAATCGTTCCACTCGATCAGCATGAAGATGACGAGGATGATGACCGCCCCGGTCTGCAGCAACACCGACAAGTAAGGCGAAGCCATCTGCAGCAATTGTTCGGCCCCGCTCGCACTTTGCATGCGCACGGTCTGCACCCTCGACGCGTTCGGCGCAGCGGGCTCGCCTGTCACGACACTGGTGGTGTTCTGCATCGCCACGTCCAGCGAATGCAGGGCCTGACCCACGCTGCGCAAGGGCATGTTCGCAGCCAGGCTCTCACGAGCATCGCGAAACTTGTGTTCGAGCGATTGCTGATACCGCGGCAGCTCCCCGACCAATCCCTCGACCTCGAGCGACACCAGCAGGCCAGCGGCCACCATCAAGGCTCCGACGCTCCCGCACACCAGCGCGACCGCGAAGCCTCGGGGCAGCCGCATGCGCTCGATCATCCTGACCGCCGGGGCCAAGGCAAATGCAATCAGTGCCGCCAGGGCCAGCGGGGCCAGGATGCCCCGACCGAAATAAAGCCCCATGAGGACCAGACCGAAGCCGATCGCTCGAACAGACCTCGCGACGGACTTGGGCAAGACAACGCGCCTTCCCGAAGGAAACTGTGGATTCATGGCAGCACTCCCGATGGTGCCCCCATTGCACCCAGATCGTCACCTCGCCGACGTCGGACAAGGCTGAGAGTGCGTGTAGGACCGCAGGAGACCTCAGGCCAGGCTGCGACGCATCGACTCGGTCAATGCCAGGAAGGTGAGTTGCGCAGCCCTCAGGGCCTCGGCCGCATGCCACGTTCCCTTGCTCGCCCGCGATTCAAGGCGACAGGCGAAGTCGCGCCAGGACTGCACCGCATGGTCGCCGTGCCCATGGAAGTAGGCCCAGCCGGGAGCCGGCTGTGAGGCGGTGCCGGCAACACCCTGATGCTGTCGGCACAACACCCGACCGCCCAGCATCGAGCCCCAGATGACGTAGGCGCTGCCCCACGCATGCTCCGCATTGTTGAGCCAATCCATGCGGGGCTCCATCCGCCGTGGAATCAATCCCAGCTGCTCAGCGTCGTCCTTGAGTTGCGGCCAGCGCGAGCCACGGACCATGAACAGCTGATCCGGCTCTGGCAGGGCCATCAGCATGCGAGGCTCCCAGGCGACGTGGAAATCGAGCAAGGCTTGCATGACCTTGCGGTGGTGCCGCGGATCGCTGAGCCGGTCCGCGTCCATCTCGAGTTCGATGGCGTCGTGATGGGAGCGGGTGCCGGCCTTGAGGGACTGCAGGCAGGAAGGGGATGCGGCGATCGCGTTCATGGGTTCCTCGACTTTCTCTCCAGACTCAATTCGGCGTGCACCCTGTGCAAGGTCTGCCTCAACTCTTCGGCCAGCACCCGATCGTCCCCGCCCCATGGCACAGAGGTGCCCTTGACGACCTCCCGCCACTCCTCGAAGGAGCCGCGCGGCGTCAAGCGCGGGCCAAGGGGGCCGATCTTGATCAGCTTCTCCGGCTTGCCACCCCAGCGAAGGGTGAGCTCCTGCTCTTTGCGCAGCAGGCACACCCAGGCCTGCTGGACCTCGCTGAAGCGCATGGCCAGCAGCCCGGCCATGCCCGTGCCTTCAGAGGGCCACTGATGAAGATAGTTCAAGGACACCAGGTTCGCCGGTTGTTGCTGCAACCAATTGAGCAACTGGGGCCAGGCTGCGAGCAACCGTTCATCGCTGGCTTGGACCTGGTCCTCGAGGGCGACGACCCAGGCATCGGCCTGCCACGTCCCCAACCACTGCCGGGCTTGCTGACACAGGACCTCGAAGGTGTCTTCACGGCGGGCCATCTCCAGCGACAGGCGAGCTCGCTGTGCGGCCAGCCGGGACTGGCGCTCCTGGGTCTGGCGACGCTGCCACTCGTCGACCTTGGCACCCAGCAGGTGGCTCAGCACCTCCAGGGCCAGACGCTGCGGGTGGGCCAGGCGATGCGGCCCCATGTGGTGACAGGCAACCAGTCCCCACAGCCGCCCCTGCACCACGATCGACAGGCTCAGCGACGCGCCAACGCCCATGTTCTGCAGGTATTCGATGTGCACCGGCGAGACGCTGCGGAGCTCGCCCTGACTCATGTCCAGCGGCGTGCCATCGGGAGGGGCCAGCAGGCCCACGGACGCCGCCTGCACATCGCCAATGCCTCTCAGCAGCTTGACGGTGTAGAGCCGTCGGGCCTGCGCCGGGATGTCCGATGCCGGGTAGACGCGCCCCAGGAATGGATCCAGCTGAGAGGACACCGCTTCTGCAACGACCTCGCCGCTGTCGTCGTGCCGGAAGCGATAGGCCATCACCCGGTCGAATCCCGTCGCTTGCCGCAAGCCGAGGACCGTCCACTCCAGCATGCGATCCAGGTCAGTTGCACGAGACACCCGACCGGCCAATGCGTGGATCGCGCCGACCGATTCGGCGACGGTCTGCGCATCCGAATCCGGCCGCCACTCGACTTCCACCATGGAGCCAAAGGGGTGGGCGCTCCAGATGACATCCAGGGTGCCCTCGGCGGTGTTGCATTCGAGGCAAAGCGGCAACTCGTGCCGGGGAGGAAGGCTGCGCAAAGCTTGCGACAGTTCCGGCAAGTCCTCGCGGATGCGGTCCACGCACGACACCCAGCGCTCGCCGGGTTGCGGCGCCGCCGCCCACAGCCGACCTGCGTTGAGGCTCACATGCGTGATCTCGCCCAAGGCGTCCCACGCCACCAGCACGCCATGCCCTTGGATGGCGCCAGGGATGTGGATGGGCTCCCTGTCGCAGTTCTGAAGCGTCACCGGACCTGAGAATGCGCGTGACGGGTCCTCACTCAAGGTGTTGTGTTTGCTCATCTTGCGGACCACGCCTCCCGCGACATCATTTGTTCAACTCCTGACCAAGGTCTTTCAAGCATGGTCAGATCAGCACCACGCCGCTTGCGTCGGACATGGCCGCGCCCTTGTGTCAGACATGTCTGACAAGGCGTGGCGCGTTGCGTGCAGACAAAGCCGCAAGCATTTGATGCGCTGATACATCAGATGAATGCCCGATGCGGGCCCCGGGAGAGGCATTGCCCAAAGTTTCGGCATCCCCATCGGCCCAGGCAGGCGAGGTATCGGTCAACGAGCGCATGCCCCAAAAGCTGCGCGCCTTCCAGCGCGCCGTCGCCGTTGATCGCTTGCTCGGTGTCCAGGCGCGCTTCAAGCCACTGCTCAAGCACCTCTGCCAGATCGCCACCCAAGGACTGGGGGTCGAGCGCGCCATGCTGGCGCTGGTCACCTCCGACACCGATCACTATCCGCTGCAGCGAGGATTCGAGCCCCCCTTGGAAGCGAACCCTCACGCCCAAGGCGCCACCCTGTGTCACCATGTCATCGACATGGGCTTGCCCTTGGTGATCGACGACACCCACGCGAGCGCCCCATGGCGTGACATCGGCAGCGTGCGCCATGGAGGCGTCCACGCCTACCTGGGCGTGCCAGTGAGGTTCCAGGGCGAGGTCGTGGGCAGCCTGTGCGTCGTGGCCCCTCAGGCCCGCCATTGGCAAGACCATGAACTGGCCCTGCTCGCCTCCGTTGGCTTGATGGCCGAACAGGCCTTCGACGGCGCCTGGCGCGAAGAACTCGCCGAACACTGCGCCGAGCAGACGCGCCAGCGCCTGCAGGCCCTCGAGGCGGGCATCATCCAGCGGCAAATGGCCTTCCGCGACATCCGCCAGGCCCTGGCGCTGCAAGTCGCCAAGATGCGCATCGCACCAGAAGGCTCGCGCCCCAGCGACGTCGAGTCGCTGGAGCGACTTCACGATCGACTGGGCGAAGTCAACGAGGGGGTTTTGTCGGACCTGGGGTCGGCCACCGTCGAGGTGCCTCAGGCACAGACGAGCTTTGCCGAGCTGCTTGCGTTGGCGGTCCACGTCGTGGCGCCTGCCCGCATCACCTTGACGGCACAGACCGACCCGATGCTGCTTGATCCCGTCGAGGCGGCACGTCAGCCGGCCCTGTTGCGACTGCTGGTGACCCTGCTGCAAGAGAGCGTGCGCGCCCTGCCACCTCATCACGCTTTGCAGATCGGGTTGCAAGCCGTCGATGGCGTCGCGCCAGCGCTCACCCTCCAGGCTCAAAGCCCCGAAGGTGATCTGGTGAACCTGCCAGCCACCTTGTTGGCGCACATCACGTCCATGATCCTGGAGCCGATGAATCGGCTGCAAGCACGCCTTTGGGCAAGCGAAAACTCGCCTGGTCAGCTTTTGCTCACCTGGTCGCCTCAGGCCTGAAGCGACCCGCGCGCCACCTCAGGCGGTGGCGCGGCTGGTCACCTTCAGCAAGGCGTGCTTGACGCCCTGAACGGTGTCGACCAGCAGCTCCAGGGCCTTGGCACCAGGGTGGCGCACCATCGCCTGCATCAGGGCTTCACTGGCTGAATTGATCAGGCCGTTGGCCGTCGGGCGGTCGCCCACGCAGAGCCGGCGCGGGATCACCAGCGCGATTTCGCGGAGCACCTCGGCTTCATCGATGGCCTTGATGTGCCCGGACACGACCACCAGGCGGTGCGTTGTCATGGTCAGTGCCACGTCTTCGTGTTCGGGCACCATGCCCACTTGAACGTCGATGTCCGGGGTCTGCGCGAAACACAACTTGGCCAGTTCAATCATGTCTACCTCACTGTTGGCGAATGAGCGTCAGCTTAGGTCGACGTGAGGGTTGGGGCTGTCAGCGCAGGCCGGTTGTTTTGTCAGCCGAGTCCGACACACCCCGCACGGCCTCGCCAAGCGCCAGGGCCACGGTGTCCAGCCATCGGCCCAAGGCCTGGGCCTCGTCCTGCGGGCCCTGGATGGGCTCGTCGACCTGCCGGCGCAGGCTGCCCGATGCCGTGACCCGCCCCTGCCGATCGATGAGTCGCCACTGCAGCACTGATGCGATCTGCCCACGCTGCGCCATGACGTCGAGTTGCTGGACGTCGACTTGCAGCCGCCGCGGGGCCTGGCTGTCGTCGGAGGGCCACCACCCCAGCTCGGGCGCCCGCTCACGCAGCGCCTGTGACAAACGCCGCGTCATGCCGATCTCGACCCGCTCGGCCCAAATGGCGTTCGGCCAGGTCTGCAACTCCGAGTCGCCGCGCAGGTGGAGCACGCCTCGACGCTGCCAGTGCTCCGGCAACTTGATGGTCAGCACGCCGATTTCTGCGGCAGGCAAGGGCCTCGCAGAAGGGCTGCTGGCACTGGTGCCCGCGTCGACGGGCGCCGGAGCAGAGGGGATGATCACCAGCGCGCGCGAGACCGGCGCGCTGCCACAGGCCACCAGCATCGCGCTCAGGGCGCCCACCATCGCGCGGCGAGACAGGGGCATCGAACGTTTGGAATCACTCACGGGACCTCCCGAAAATGAGCATGTTGGGTTGCTCTTCGATGTCCTCGACCAGCGCCGAGAAACTGCGCGCCGAGCGAGCGACATCCCGCAAGGCGCCGTCGAGGTCGGTTCGCGTCGGCGATCCGGGCGCCACCCAGGCTGAGAGCTCTCCCATGCTGGTGCGCACGTCGTTGGCTGCGCCGTGCAGCGCATCAACGGCCCCGACGACACGGGGTTGCACGTCCAGCATCAGGCGCTGCCCACCATCGGCCAGCGATTGCAGGGACTGCAGGGTGGCGGTGGTCTGTTGCGACACCTGATGGAAATCCTTGCCTGCGCCTTGCAAGGTCTGCGTGGCCTCGCCCGTGACCCGTCCGACATCGCCTTTGATGGCGGCCACGCTGGCGCGGGCTTCCTCGGCGAGTTGCCGCACGCTCTGCATGGTCGCGCGGACATCGGAGACGGTGTCTTTCAGGGGCAGCTCGGAGACCTGCTCGAGCAGGCGGTCGAAGTTGCCGCCCACGTGCGGGATCACCAACGGTCCCTCGGGCGGTTGGGCCACGGCCTGGGCCGGTGCCTGCGCGATGTTCAGGTCGATCATGACCTGCCCTGTGACCAGGCTCTGGGTCACCATTTGCGCCACGAGCCCGCGGTCGATGAGCGACTGCAGGGCTTCGCGCTGAGCTCGACGGCCGCGCGCCTTGATCGACAGCGCTTCGGTTGAAATGGCCAGCGTGATGGGCATGCGCGAGGCCAGGCTGCTCGGATCGAGCTCGACGCCGATGGCATCGACCTGCCCCACGGGCACCCCACGGAAGGTCACGGGCGCCCCGATGGTCAGGCCCTTGACGCTTTTGTCAAACCACACCACGGCCAAGGTGCGCCCCCCGCCAAAGAAGCGGCCTTTGCCCAGCGCCGTGATCAGCACCACGGCCAAGGCCAGCGCCACCACCACGAACGCGCCCAAGGCGACCGATCGTTTCTTCATGTCTGTCCGTCCCTTCTTTGCAGAAAGTTGAGCACCGGCCGAGGCAGCGATTCGTCGTGCTGCATGTCTGCAGGCCGACCGCTTGCAAGCGGTCGCTTGGACTCGGCATCCAGGAAGATGCTGTCGTCCGCGATGCGAAACAAGCTTTCGCGCTCGTGGCTGACCAGCACCACCGATGCGCCCGTGCGATCGCGGATCGACAAGATGAGGTCATCCATGCGCAGCGAGGTCACCGGGTCGAGCCCGGCGGACGGCTCGTCCAGGAAGATCACCTCGGGTTCGGCGACGATGGCCCGGGCCAAGCCGGCGCGTTTGACCTGACCACCGCTGAGCCCATGAACGGGCGCATCGGCCTGATCGGCCAGCCCCACCCATTCCAGCACAAGGCGCACCCGTTCATCGCGCTCGGCTTCGGGACGGTCGGCCCAGTGCAGCTCGAGCGGCACCCGCACGTTGCCTGCAACGCTGAGGGTCGACCACAAAGCGCCCTTTTGAAACAGCATGCCGAAGCGTTGGCGACACCGTTGCTGGGCCTGCGCGTCCATCTGCAACCAATAGCCTTGGCCATCGACCCACACGTCGCCGCTGGCCGGCGCCTGCAAACCGACCATGTGCCGCAAGAGGGTGCTCTTGCCGCATCCGCTGCCGCCCATGACCGCGAAGATGCTGCCCTGCTCGATGGCGAACTCGACGTCCTCCTGGATCAGGACATCGCCGTATTGCATGCGCAGGCCTCGAACGTCGATTTGCGCCATCCTTGCTCCTACCAGCTCATGGCGTTGGCCACGACGGCGAAGACGGCGTCGAGCGCGATCACGCCGACGATGCCACGCACCACCGCACGCGTGGACGCTTCACCGACCCCCGCTGCACTGCGCTCGGCGTGAAGACCCGCAAAGCAACCCGCCATGGCGATCCAGGCGCCGAAGACCAGGGCCTTGGCCAGGCCCAGGAACAGGTGGGTCGCAGAGGTCGCGACCATCAGGCGCTGCACATAGACGGATGAATTGAGGTCCAGCATCAGCGTGGCCACGACCAGCCCGCCCACCAAGGCCGCCACGCAGGCGTGAAAGAACAGCAGCGGCATCATGCCCACGAGAACCAGCACACGGGGCACGACGAGCTCGCGCATCGGGTCCAGGCCCAGCACGTGCAGGGCATCGATCTCTTCCTGCGCACGCATCGTGGCCAGCTCGGCCGCGAACGCGGCGGCAGTTCGCCCGGACATCACCACGGCGGTTATCAAGGCAGCCATCTCGCGGCACACCGAGATGCCCACCAGGTCGGCCACGTAAAGCCCCGCCCCGAACTTCTGCAGCTGGACCGCGCCCACGAAAGCCATGATGGCCCCGACCAGGGCGTTGACCACCCACACGATCGGCAGCGCCTGCACGCTGGCTTGCGATGCCACGCGCCCCCACTGAGCCAGAGATGGCAAGGGCTTGTGGTGCAGCAAGCCACTGACGGTGATGATCATGGACCCGCCGAAGCCCAGCGTTCGCAACCATGTCTGCCACCGTTGCCCCGCTCGCTCACCGACGTCATGCAACCACTCCCTCATGACCATGTGGCGCTCCAGTGTTGAGAGCGCCCTCGGGCAGTTGACGGTGGGAGGCGATCAGCCATGGAAGAAGGGAGGGTCTTGGTCGGCGTTGGCGGACATCCTACCTGGGGCTGTGTGTCATTTTCAGCGCCCAAGAAAAAGGCCAGCCGAAGCTGGCCAAAGGTCCCTGCAGAGTTGCCGATCAGGGACCGACCCATCGCCGGGAGGGCGGCATGGATGGGCTCGATCATCGCGACTTCAGGACGACTCGATCCTGAGCTCGCTGGTCACCGAAGTCACGCCGTCCGTCCCCTTGGCCAGCGAGACCGCCCTCAGCACGGCGGCGTCGGAGGGAGCCGACCCCCGAAGCACCACCGATCCGTTGTTGACCTCCACATCGATCTTCGATGCCTCGAGGTCCTTGTCCTGCGCGATTTTGGCGTTGACCGCCGCGCCGATTGCCGCATCGCTCATGGCCACGCCGGCTGCGTCAACCTGCGCATGCGCCTGGCGAGAAGCCTCGTTCGACTCTGCCTTGGCCTCGGCCACGGCTTCGTCGAGGCGTTGCCCCACGGTTGCGGAATCTTCCTTCTTGCCGCAGGCGGCAAACAGGGCACCGAGTGCCACCAGGGTGGCCAGACCTGCTCGTTGGTAGGTGTTGGGTTTTTTCATGATGCTCTCCTGTGGTTCAGAGGTTGAGGCGGCCGTGTTCACCCAGCCCGATGGGTCGGCGTGCCACGACGGAGGCCAGCAGCGACGCGCCACGGGCCAGGGGGTTCGATGGGCCCTCCCAGAACTCGACTTGATCCGGTGCCAATCGAATCAGCACGATCTCCGGCGAGTCCGGCCCCATCGGGAACCAGGGGCGGCACATCACGCTCCACAACTCGTGGATGCGTTCGCTGTCCTGCACGGCCTGCGCGATGCCTGTGACCGACACGAAACGGTTGGCGTCTTCGTTGGCGAAGGCTGCGCTGACGGGCCAATCGGCATGTGGCAGGTGCTCGATGGAGGTCATGAACCACAGCGCTCCGGCTTTGTCGATGCCCAAAACGGTCATCGGGCGCGAGGTCAGGGAGCCGTCCCGCTGGGGCTCGGTGAACATGCAGATGCGTTGGGAGCCAATCAACTCCTTGAGCCTGCGCACGTCAAATGGCGAGGGGGTTGAGCTGCTGAGGTTCATGGGTCACTCCTGGGTGGGGTCAGAACTTGAAGCGAAGGCCGACGCTGGCGCCATTGACGTGCTCCTGGCCCTCTCCGGCGAACTTGAGGTTGGTTTCGTCCCACTGGGCCAACACGGTCATGTCGGGGGTGAGGTCATACGAGACACCGACGCCATAGTTGGCACCCCAGCCATAGGCCTTGCCAGAAGGCGTGTCGGAGATGAACGCTGCGCTGGACTTGGTCATGCCGTAAGAGGCACCCACCTTGCCGTACACGGCAAAGCGGTCAAACGGGAGGCGAGCGACCAGGCTCAGCGACGTGGCTTGCGCCTTGACGTCGCCACCGCCGCGCTCGGCCTTGCCGAAGTTCGTGTAGCCAAGCTCAACGGCGTAGTTGGGATTGATCTGGTGACCGAAGCTCACGCCGTACGAGGTGTCAGCATCGTCACAACCGTAGAGCCGACCGCAAGTGGTGCTGAATCGGCTCTGGCCGGCCTTCACATCCAGGTAATGGCTGCCGGGCGCCGCGACTTGAGCAGATGCGGTGGCGGACTGGGCCAGGGCGGTGGCGCTCAGGCCGGCAAGGGCGATCAGGGCGGCGAGGTGCTTGACTTGCATCGTTCGAATTCCTTTGTTTGCGATGGGTTGATCGTGAACCGGGCACACCGCCGCGCGTGTCGTCCGAGGTCGCAAGCTGGTGTCGGACAAGGGCCAGCCCCCTGTCAGCTGTGTCCGACAACGGATGGCGCCCATGGCCGACACCCCCGCGCGCCCAAAGTTCTTAACGTTGCAGGCATCTCAAATCCACACTGGAGTCAACGATGCGCCATTCATCCAACCCTGCACGAAACCCCTTTGCGAGCCGCCTTGCCATCGCCGTTGCCGCCGCCAGCATGCTGGTCGCTGCTGGCTGCGCGAACACGCAGCTGACCGACAGCCAGCGTCGCACCGCCACGGGCGCCGCTGTGGGCACCGCCGCTGGCGCGGTGATCGGATCGGCCACCGGTGGCCGCGTTGGCACCGGGGCCGTGATCGGTGGCCTGGTCGGTGCGGTGGCGGGCAACCTGTGGTCCCGCCACCTCGAGGAAAAGCAGCGGGCGCTGGAACAGGCCACCCAAGGCACCGGCGTCGAAGTGGCGCGCACCGCCGACAACCGCATCAAGGTGAACATCCCGACGGACTTCTCTTTCGACACCGGCCGCGCCAGCGTCAAGCCGCAGATGAAACCCGTCCTGGACGAGATCGCGCGCAACCTCCAGGCCGACGTGCGCGTGGATGTGATCGGTCACACCGACAGCACCGGCACCGAAGCCATCAATCGGCCCCTGTCGATCGAGCGGGCTGACGCCGTGCGCGACTACCTGGTTCAACGTGGCGTGGGCGCCCAGCGCATCGCGATCGACGGCGCGGGCGCCAGCCAACCGCTGAGCAGCAATGCGACCGAATCTGGCCGGGCGATGAATCGTCGGGTCGAGATCTACCTGTCTCAGCACGCAGGCTGATCAAGGCTGCTTCGCGCTGGCCTGACGGCAACGCAGGTCAGCCACACGGGCAGCCTCGCGCTGCCCGCCGTCGACCAGGGGCACCAGACCAGCGAGGGGGTGCACGCTCGCCAGCGCTGCCGCACCGATCAGCCTGGCCCAGGTGGAGGTTTGAAGCACCTGCACATCGACATCCTGCCAGGGGCCTCGCAGGCGCACAGGCGTGCGCAAGGCCACCAGAGAAAAATCCTTGGGCGCCACGCGAGACCGCAGGTCCAGCATTTCGTCTTTGAGCGACACCTGCCCGTCAACCCACAAGGTCGAATCGTCGGTGCTGACGATGACCGGATCGGGGCGCAGCACCCCACCCTTGGCCGTCCACTGAAGCTGGGCGCAGGCGATGGGCAAGATCTCGTCGCCACGCACCCACTGGAACAGCCCTTCCATCACGTCCAGCCCGGCGAGCTCGATGCCCAGGTGCGAGACCTGGCCGTCCTGAAGCACGAGGTCCGCACGGCCATCGATGGAGCCCAGCATCTCTGCCGTGGACCGGCCCTGTCCCCGCGCCTTCAAATGCCCGGACAGCACACCAGCCAGGTACGGCGGTCGGCCGTCACGCTGCAAGGGTTTGGCCCACTTGGCCACCTCCACGCCGTCCACACGGAGGTCCAGGCTCAGCAAGGCGCGCTGCTCCTGGCGTGCGTCGAGTTCGATCTGGCCGGCCACCCGCCCCTGGGCCAGCGTGGTCGACAGTCGATCAAGCCTCAGCACCCCAGCCGTGAGCAACACCCTGGCGCGCAAATCGCGCATGGCTTGCAGGGCGGCGTTGCCGGTGTCGAACTCCTCGATCGCCACACCGACGTCGGCGTTCATCGCCTTCAGGCTGGGCAGGTTGAAGGGGCGATCGGGCAGGACGCGCTGCGCGCGAGGCTCAGGCGCATCCGCTGCCGTGGAGGCAGGCACACCCACCGCCGGCCCGAGGTCGGCGAGCATCAGCCGGCTGCCGCGAAGCTCACCCGTCAGCAACGGGGGCTGCTGGCCCCTGTCATGCACGAACCGGCCACTCAGATGGCTTCGCCCGATGCGGGCCTGCGCCACCCGAACCTGGGTGATGTCACCATGAGCGCGCACGTCACCGCTCATGCGGAAGGCGGCGGTCGTGGGCAAGGTGACGCCAACGGCCTGTCCCACCGCCGCCAGCGAGGGACCAGACAGGTCAAAGCGGCCTGAAAACATCTTGCCTTGGTCACCCACAGCGCCCTCGTAGGCGAACCTGGCCCGTCCTGCGTTCGCCCTCAACTTGAGCGAGCGCTCGCCCGACCAACGCCAAGGGCTCACCGAATTGACCAGGAATGCAGCTGGCTGCCCCAGGTACTCACCTTCGGCCGTCGCGGCCCAATGCCAAGCCTGATCACCCGCCGGAAGGACACTCACACCCAGCGTGCCTCGCACACGCAGGGGTTCATCGTCGACATGGATCACGCCCTGCGTCAGTTGCAGCTCCTGCACCCGCCAATCCCGCCAGGCCTGGGTGGCATCGCCTTCATCAACATCGCCTTGTTTGCCTTCTGCCCACCCCATTTGCCAGGAGGCTTGCCCACCGGCGGGGCGCGTCAGCCAGGCCTCCAGCCGCCTGGCTCGCAGGCGCTGGATGTCGATCGGCGCGCCTTGCGACATGCGCCACAAGGCGGGGTAGGACAGGCCCAGCTCTCCGCCTTCCATGCGCAACAGCCATGTGTTGGGCGCGCCCTGCGGCCCGCCGATCGCCAGGCTCGGGGCCTCAAAGCGAACACCGCCCCACAAGTGCAAGCGGGCTCTCTCTCCCCCGCCCACTTCGACCCGGCGTCCGATCAGCTCACCGACCGCACCGGCCACCGGCTTGACCAACCAAGGCCAACCCATTTGCTCTGCGCATACCAGGCCAGCCGCAATGACCCCTGCAGCGATCACCCATGCCAGGCGCGAATGGCGTCTGGGCCGCGACGGCTCAGGCAAGGAAGGGGGAACTGGGGTGACGGACTCCGGGTTCATGGGGTGATGACACCAGAAGCGCGTTGACGGCAGCGTCGGCCCATGTGCTGAGCTGATGTCGGACGTCTCCGACACCTGGACGCAGCGTTGGCTGGCAGCGAGACGGCGACAAGGTCGCTGACATTGGAGGTGAACAACCGAGTCCCTGCATCCCACGGAGGAACCCAGCATGACGGCCAACACGTCCCCCACGCCCCCCGTTGTCAACGCACCCACGCAAGGCAACGCCTTGCGCGAGGCCTGGTTGCGACTGCGCCCATCGCCCGAGGCCTTGCCACCCGCCTTCGGCGGCCCCAGGCGGCTTCAGTTGGCGCTGCAAGGGGGCGGCGCCCACGGGGCCTTCACCTGGGGCGTGCTGGACCGCCTGCTGCGTGACAGCAGCATCGAGTTCGAGGCCATCAGCGGCAGCAGCGCGGGCGCCATGAACGCGACCGTGATGGCCTCCGGCTGGCGTCATGGCGGACGCAAAGGGGCTCGGCGCGCGTTGGATCGCTTCTGGGGCGCGGTGGGTGAACAGGTGCCGGAAAGCGTCGCACGCCTCATGGGCCTGGAGTTGCCGATGGGTGCATCGGTGGGGCGGCTGATGCAGCAATGGATTTCGCAGATGACCCCACAGGTCTTCAATCCGATGGACCACAACCCCTTGCGCGACATCCTGCTCGACCAGGTTGACTTTGACGACCTGCGTTCGCACGCGCCGTTTCGCCTCTACATCGCTGCCACGCAGGTCCGAACGGGGCGACTCAAGCTCTTCAGGGAGCACGAGCTGACGGCAGACCATGTGCTCGCGTCGGCCTGCCTGCCCATGCTTCACCACACGGTGATGATCGACGGGGAGGCCTACTGGGACGGCGCATTTTCGGCCAACCCTGCCTTGTTCCCGTTGATCGAGGAGGGGCGCTCGAGCGACCTGTTGCTGGTGCTGCTGAACCCGCCAGAAGTGAACGTGGCCGTGGACACGCGCGAAGCGATCGACCGCAGGCTCAGCTCCCTGGCTTTCTCGACCCACCTCATGCGTGAGCTCGACATGATCGAGCAATTGCAGCGCAAGGCGCGGCGCGCCTGGTGGCCCAGTCCGCTGGAAAAACGCCTGCGTCAGCTGCGCCTGCATTGGATCGATGTCAGCGAAGTCGACGCATTGCGGGGCCATGACACCAAGCTGCTGGCCTGCACGCCCTTCCTCGAGGAGCTGCGCGAGCTGGGCGACGCTTGCGCCACCAAGTGGCTGCGGCGGCATCGGCGCAACGTGGGCTCGCAAGCGAGCTTCGACTTCAGGGTGCTGGCCTGATCGCGACAGGGCGGCGGTGAGGCCGCGCAGGGCTGGCCCTAAACTGCCCGCCCATGAAGGTCTCCCAACGCGCCCAAGCCATCACCCCCTTCCTGGCCATGGAGTTCGGCAAACGCGCCGCCGAGCTCGAAGCGGCGGGGCACCGCGTCATCCGGCTGAACCTGGGTGAGCCCGATTTCGGCGCCCCGCCTGCCGTGCGCGCCGAGTTGCAGCGGGTGGCGGGCGAGGCCTCGCTGCCCTACACCGGCGCCCTGGGCCTGCCCGCGCTGCGCGAAGCCATCGCCGGCTTCTACCAACAGGCGCATGGCCTGGCGCTGCCTGCAGAGCGCGTGGTGGTCACGGCCGGCGCCTCGGCAGCGCTGCTGCTGGTGACCGCCGCGCTGGTGGACCCGGGCGACGAGGTGCTGGTGGGCGACCCGTCCTACCCCTGCAACCGCCAGTTCCTCAGCGGCTTTGGCGCCGACGTGCGCCTGGTGCCCACCGACGCGTCGTCGCGCTTTCAGCTCGACCTGGCCGCCGTGCAGCGCCATTGGTCTGCGCGAACCAAAGGCCTGATGATCGCCACCCCCTCGAACCCCACGGGCACCTCCGTGCCGCCGGCCGAGCTGGCCGCCATCTGCCGATGGGCACAGGCGCATGGGGCCTGGCGCATCGTCGACGAGATCTACCTGAACCTCAGCGACGTGCAGGCCGACGGCACGCCCGCGCCCACGGTGCTGGCCAGCGACCCCGGCGCCTGCGTCATCAACAGCTTCTCGAAGTACTTCGGCATGACGGGCTGGCGACTGGGCTGGGCCGTGGTGCCCGAGGCCCTGGTGCCCGCGATGGAGCGCCTGGCCCAGAACTACTACATCTGCGCGCCCACGCCGGCGCAACTGGCCGCGCTGGCCTGCTTCACGCCCGAGTCGATCGCGGTGTGCGAGGCGCGCAAACGCGAGTTTTCAGAGCGGCGTGCGCTGGTGCTGCAGGGGTTGAAGGACATCGGCCTGCCGGTGCCCGTGCAACCCGACGGCGCCTTCTACGCCTACATCGACGTGAGCCAGACGGGGCTGGACGCGATGGGCTTTTGCGAGCGCGCGCTGCAGCAGGCGCACGTGGCGCTGACACCGGGCAACGACTTTGGCGTCAGCGGCGCGGGGCGGTTCGTGCGGCTGTCGTTTGCCGCTTCGCGCCAAGACCTCGTGGAAGGGCTGGCGCGGCTGGGTCGATTCGTGGCCAGCTTGAGAGCCTGAGGCGTCAGGCGTAGGCCACCGCGGTCTCGCCGCGGCAGAAACCGAACAGGCGCAAGCCGCTGCGCTGAGCCAGCGAGATGGCCAGGGACGTGGGCGCCGAGATCGCCCCCAGGGTGCCCACGCCCACCCTCACGCACTTGCTGACCATCTCGTGGCTGGCGCGGCTGGAGACCACGATCAGGCCACTGGGTGGCTCGGTCGATGTGGCGGTCGATGCAGCGGCCAACTGCCCCGCCAGCGCCAGGGCACCGATCAGCTTGTCGAGGGCGTTGTGGCGGCCAACGTCTTCGCGCACGCAGACAATCTGCCCCGCTGGCGTGGCCCAGGCTGCGGCATGGCAACCACCGCTTCGGGCCTGCAAGGCCTGGCTTCGGGGCAGCGCCTGCAGGGCGCGACGCACCGCGGTGCTCAGGTCCGTCTGGCCAGCTGGCGGCGCCATCAGCGTGCGCTCGGGCAAGGTGTCTTGAAAGGCCTGCAGGCTGTCGATGCCGCACAGGCCGCATCCGGTGCGGCCTGCGAGCTGGCGCCGCCGCTCCTTGAATCGGTCGAAAGCCCGAGGCGAGACCTCGATGTGCACGCTCACGCCGGCTTCGGCGTGCGCCACCCTCAGGTCCCGCAACTCGTCGACGCCATGGAGCAAGCCCTCCGACAGCGAGAAGCCGACCGCGAAGTCTTCCAGCGCGGTGGGCGTGGCCATCATCACCACGTGCGACACGCCGTTGTAGACCAGGGCCACGGGGGCTTCGTCGATCACCCAGTCGTGGTCAGGCCGGCGCGGCGTCACCGATCGGCGCTTCGACCCGGGCGTTCACGCTGGCACCTACGGCATCACCACCGCCGCACGCAGGCGCACGGGGATGGCCTTCGAGGCGGGCGTGCGGGCACCCACGGCATGGCTGTCCAGCGGCACCAGCACGTTGGTCTCGGGGTAGTAGGCCGCCACACAGCCCGGCGGGATGTCGTGGTCGACCAGCTTGAAGCCCGGCGCCACGCGCTCGATGTCATCAGGCGCCGCGCCCACCAAATCGACCCAGGCGCCTTCGGCGAAGCCATGCCGCTCGCGGTCTTGCGCGTTGACGAAGACCACGCGGCGCTGCCCAAAGACGCCCCGGTAGCGGTCGTCCAGGCCATAGACGGTCGTGTTGTACTGGTCGTGGGCGCGCACGGTGGTCAGCGTGAACACGGGGCCCACGCCAGCACGTGCCTTCGCGCGGTGCACCACCGTGTCGGTCGGGATGGCGTGCACCGCGAACTGCGCCTTGCCCGACGCCGTGGCCCACACGCGTTCGCTGGCGGTGTTGCGCAGCCTGAAACCACCCGGGCGATGGACCTTTTCATTGAAGCCCGCGAACTCGTCGAACACCTGCGCGATGTGGTCGCGGATGCGGCCGTAGTCTTCCACCAGCCACATCCACGGGACGCGACTGTTCGGCAAGGTGGCGGCGGCCAGCCGGGCCACGACCACAGGCTCGGACAGCAGGTGTGGCGAGGCTGGCGCGTTGATGCCGGCCGACAGGTGCACCATGCTCATCGAATCTTCCACGCTGATGTGCTGCGCGCCACTGGCCTGCTGGTCGACCTCGGTGCGTCCCAGGCAGGGCAGCACCAGGGCCTCGCCGCCATGCACCGTGTGGCTGCGGTTGAACTTGGTGGCCACGTGCACGGTCAGGTCGCAGCGCTGCAGCGCGGCCCAGGTGGTGGGCGTGTCGGGCGTGGCCGCGGCGAAGTTGCCACCCATGCCGAAGAACACGCGGGCGCGCCCGTCGCGCATGGCCTCGATGGCGCCGATGGTGTCGAAGCCTTCGTGGCGTGGCGGCTCGAAGCCATAGACGTCACGCAGCCGGTCGAGGAAGGCGGCCGAGGGCTTCTCGTAGATGCCCATGGTGCGGTCGCCCTGCACGTTGCTGTGGCCGCGAACGGGGCACAGGCCGGCGCCGGGCTTGCCCACCATGCCACGCATCAGCAGCAGGTTGGCGATGGACTGCACCGCCGCCACGCCATGCTGGTGCTGGGTGATGCCCATGCCCCAGCAGGCGATCACCTTGTCGGCTTGCGCGATGACCTGGGCGGCTTGCAGCAGGCGCTCGCGCGACAGGCCCGATTCGGCCTCGATGCGGGCCCAGTTTTCGACCTCCAAGTCGGCCTTGAGCGCCTCGAAGCCCGTGGTGTGCTCGGCCACGAAGGCGTGGTCCACCGCTTCAAGCGCCAGCAGGTGCTTCATGATCCCCTTGAGCACCGCGATGTCCCCGCCCACCTTGAGCTGGTAGAAGTCGGACGCGATGGGCGTGGCGCCGCCACTGAGCATCTCCAGCGGGTCTTGCGGGTCGGCGAAGCGCTCCAGGCCGCGCTCGCGCATCGGGTTGAAGCTGAGGATGCGCGCACCACGGCGCGAGGCCGCGCGCAGCTCGCCCAGCATGCGCGGGTGGTTGGTGCCCGGGTTCTGACCGAAGATCAGCAGGCAGTCGGCCAGCTCGAAGTCATCGAGCGTGACGGTGCCCTTGCCCACGCCCACGCTGGCCTTCATGCCCACGCCGCTGGGCTCGTGGCACATGTTCGAGCAGTCGGGGAAGTTGTTGGTGCCGTACTCGCGCACGAACAGCTGGTACAGGAAGGCGGCTTCGTTGCTGGTGCGCCCCGAGGTGTAGAAGATGGCCTCGTCGGGCGAGGGCAGGGCCTGCAGGTGGCGCGCCACGGTGGTGAAGGCTTCGTCCCAGGTGATGCGGCGGTAGCGGTCGGTGGTGGGGTCGTAGGCCAGGGGCTCGGTCAGGCGACCCAGGGCTTCGAGGTCGTGGTCGGTCCAAGTGCGCAACGCGGTCACGGTGTGCTCGCCGATGCGCTCGGGCGTGGCGCGGTCGGCGGTGGCTTCGGCTGCCACGGCCTTGACGCCGTTTTCGCAGAACTCGAAGCTGCTGGTGTGCTGGCGGTCGGGCCAGGCGCAACCCGGGCAGTCGAAGCCGTCTGGCTGGTTGGCCGACAGCAGGGTGCGCGCGCCCTTGAGCGCGATGCGGTGCTGCAGCAGCTGGTGGGCCACGCTGCGCAGCGCGCCCCAGCCGCCGGCCGGGCCCTTGTAGATCTGGATCTTGGCTTCGCTCATGGTGTGACAGGTGGCATGGGTCGCATCAAGCAGGGGCCATGCCACCCTCTCACATCAACTGGCCGTTTGCAAGGCCTGCGCGTGGTGCGCGATGTGCTCACCGATGAAGCTGGCGATGAAGTAGTAGCTGTGGTCGTACCCGGCGTGGCGGCGCAGCGTCAGCGGGTGGCCGGTGCGCTCGCAAGCCTCGGCCAGCAACTCGGGTCGCAGCTGGCCGGCCAGGAACTCGTCGGCTTCGCCCTGGTCCACCAGCAGGGGCAGGCGCTCGGCACCCGCAGGCAGCGACGTGATCAGCGCGACGGCGTCCCACTCGGCCCAGGCCGCCGGGTCGCTGCCCAGATAAGCCCCCAGCGCCTTCTGCCCCCAAGGCACCTGCGAAGGCGCGACGATGGGCGAAAACGCCGACACACTGCGGTAGCGCCCCGGGTGACGCAGGGCCGTGATCAGCGCGCCATGCCCGCCCATCGAGTGGCCGGAGATGCCGCGTTGGCCGTTGGCTGGGAAGTGCTGATCGACCAGCGCAGGCAGCTCCACCGCCACGTGGTCCTGCATGCGGTAGTGCGCGGCCCAGGGCGCCTGCGTGGCGTTGACGTAAAAGCCCGCGCCTTGGCCCAGGTCATAGCCCGGGTCGTTGGCCACGCCTTCGCCACGCGGGCTGGTGTCCGGCGCCACCACGATCAGGCCGTGCTGCGCCGCGTGCTGCTGAAAGCCCGCCTTGGTGATGAAGTTCTGCTCGGTGCAGGTCAGGCCCGAGAGCCAGTACAGCACCGGGCAGGCCTGGCCGCGCAGCGCCGCAGGCGGCAGGTAGACGGCGAACCGCGTGTCGCAGCCCAGCACGGGCGAGGCGAACTGCCAAACCTCCTGGCTGCCACCGAAGCTGGCGTGTTGCTCGACGCGTTGCATGGCGCTGCTCCGATCAGGCGGTGGCTTCGGTCACGTCGGTGCCCGCTTCGGCGAAGTTCACCACGCTGCGGATCGACTTGCCTTCGTGCATCAGGTCGAAGGCCTGGTTGATGGCTTGCAGGCCCATGGTGTGGGTCACGAAGGGCTTGAGGTTGATGTCGCCCTTCATGGCGTCTTCGACCATGCCGGGCAGCTCGCTGCGGCCCTTGACGCCACCGAAGGCCGTGCCCAGCCACTTGCGGCCCGTCACCAGCTGGAAGGGGCGGGTGGAGATTTCCTGGCCCGCGCCGGCCACGCCGATGATCACGCTCTGGCCCCAGCCGCGGTGCGCGCATTCCAGTGCCGCGCGCATCACGTTGACGTTGCCGATGCACTCGAAGCTGTGGTCCACGCCCCAGCCCGTCATCTCGACGATGACCTGCTGGATGGGCTTGTCGAAGTCCTTGGGGTTGACGCAGTCGGTCGCGCCGAAGGTGCGCGCCAGCTCGAACTTGTCGGGGTTGGTGTCGATGGCGATGATGCGGCCGGCGCCGGCCTTCTGCGCGCCATGCACCACGGCCAGGCCGATGCCGCCCAGGCCGAACACCGCCACGGTGTCACCCTGTTGCACCTTGGCCGTGTTCTTGACCGCGCCCAGGCCGGTGGTCACGCCACAGCCCAGCAGGCAGACCTGCTCGGGGTTGGCGTCGGGGTTGACCTTGGCCAGCGAGACCTCGGCCACCACCGTGTACTCGCTGAAGGTGGAGCAGCCCATGTAGTGGTAGATCGGCTTGCCCTCGTAGGAGAAGCGCGTGGTGCCATCGGGCATCACGCCCTTGCCTTGCGTGGCGCGCACCGACACGCACAGGTTGGTCTTGCCGCTCTTGCAGAACAGGCACTCGCCGCATTCGGCGGTGTACAGGGGGATGACGTGGTCGCCCGGCTTCACGCTGGTCACGCCCTCGCCCACCTCCACCACGATGCCCGCCCCCTCGTGGCCCAGCACCACCGGGAAGAGGCCTTCCGGGTCTTCGCCGCTGAGGGTGAAGGCGTCGGTGTGGCACACACCGGTGTGCGTGATGCGCACCAGCACCTCGCCCTTTTTCGGCGGGGCCACGTCGATTTCAACGACCTGCAGGGGCTGGCCAGCGGCGAAGGCGACAGCGGCTCGGGACTTGATCATGGTGCGGCTCCTGAACGGGGGCGGGGAGGGGGAAGATGGAGCCCCGGATCTTATGCGCAGGCGCTGCGGTACGCTGGTGGCCCCAACGCTCCCGACCTTCTTCCGATGGCCGAACGACCTCTTTCCGTGGCCCGCCGCGCGCGGCAAACCGTGCACCTGTGGGCGGTCTCGCTGCGCGACATGCTCGCCTCGCTGGGGCCGGTGCTGCTGCTGGCCTTCGGGCTGCTGGCGGCGGCCTACTGGTGGCTCGACCCGCAACCCCCACGCACCGTGAGGCTGGCCAGCGGCCCCGACGACAGCGCCTACGCCGAGTTCGCGCAGCGCTATGCCCAGGCCCTGGCAAAACACGGCATCACCGTGGAGCGGCTGCCGACCGACGGCCCCGCCGCCAACCTGCAGGCCCTGCGTGACGGCCGCGCCGACGTCGCCTTCGTGCGCGGCGGCAGCGACGCCAGCGCAGGCGACGCCGCCGCCCTGGCCGAGGCCAACGAAGGCATCTTGTCGCTGGGCGCACTGTTCTACGAGCCACTGTGGATCTTCTACCGGCCTGCGGCCCTGGCAGGCAAGGCGCCCCCGGTGGCCCTGCGCTCGCTGAGCCAGCTGCAAGGCCTGCGCATCAACCTCGACCAGGCGGGCAGCGGCGTGCCCGAGCTGATGCGTGGCCTGTTGCTGGCCAACGGCCTGGGCCCGACCGCCTTCGTCGCCAGCGAGCTGCCCCCGGCCGAGGCCGCCGAAGCGCTCAAGGCCGGCCGCCTCGACGCCCTGGTGCTGATGACCGCGCCCGAATCGGCCACGGTTCAGCGCCTGCTGCAGCAACCCGGCGTGGCCCTGGCCGAGGTGCCTCAAGCCGATGCCCTGACGCGGCGCTTCCCCTTCCTGCAGACGGTGACACTGCCGCGCGGCATGGTCGACCTCGCCCGCGACCTGCCCCCCGATGACGTCGGCATGCTGGCCGCCACCACCGCCTTGCTCACCCGCGACGACACCCACCCCGCGCTGCGCCAGCTCTTTGCCCAGGCGGCGCAACAGATCCACGGTGGCGCGGGCTGGTTCAACGGGGTGCGCGACTTCCCCAACACCCGCACCAGCGAGCTGCCCGTCAGCCCCGAGGGCGACCGCGCCATCAACGGCACGCCGCCCTTCTGGCAGCGCTACCTGCCCTTCTGGGCCAGCAACCTGCTCGAACGCATGTGGCTGGTCATCGGTGGTTTGATCGTGCTGCTGCTGCCGCTCTCACGCGTGGTGCCGCCGCTCTACACCTACCGCGTGCGCCAGCGCGTGTTCCGCTGGTACGCCCGCCTGCGCGAAGTCGAGGCCCGCATGGAAGAGGGCGAAGGCACACGGTCCGAGCTGCTCGACGAGCTCGACGAACTCGACCGCGTGGCCAGCCAGATCACGGTGCCGCTGGCCCACGCCGACGAGCTCTACTCGCTGCGGGCCAACATCGAGCGCACCCGCAGGCGCTTGCTGGGCGGCCCCCTCAGGGCTTGACCACGTCGGTGACCAGCGTGGGCAAGTCCCAGGCGCCCCCCGGGGTGACGAGCTTGCACTGCCCTGAGCTGCTGTCGCGGGTCTGCACGAAGTGGTGGCCATCCCAGGTCCAGACCTGGTGGTGCCAGCAGTCGCCCAGACCGCGAGACTTCTGGCTGGCCCAGATCTCGCCCTCGCCGATGTCGCTGGCCGAATCCGTGACCGGCTCGAACTGCCCTGGCTTGCGCTCGTTGACCACCCACGCGCACGAACCCGCGTTGTAGGCCCCGCGCCAGCACAGCTTGCTGACCAGCCAGTGGCCGCCCCCCAGGGGCTGGAAGCTCAGTTGCCCGTCTTCGCTGTCGATGCGGAACTCCTCGTCCGCGTCCTCGTTCTTTTTCAGCTCGGCGCGCACGGCGGCCTGGAGCCTGGCGCTGGGCGCGGCCGCGGGCGGCACCTTGGCGGCCCTGAGCACCGGGGTGGGCAAGGGCGGCAAGGCCTGGGTTTCGGGCTGGTTGCCGGGGCGGGCCAGGGCGGTGGGCGTGCCCAGCCGACCCTGGAACTCGTCCATCTTGAGCAGCACGGCCGCCGCCCCTTGGTCAGACAGCCGCCACACGTGGCGCCCGTGGCTGAACTCGATGCGCGCATTCGGCCGCGGCAAGGCCTTGAGCACCGCCTGCAGCTGCGCGGGGCTGAGCCCGAAGGTGTCGTGCTCGGTCAGCCAGGGCAGGGTGCCCAGCGCCTTGCCATTGACGCGCAGCTTGAGCAGCCCCGGGCCCCGCGCCGGGTCGGATGCCGCCTGGTCCTCGTCACCGTAATCACCCAGCGTGAGGCGCGCCTGCACCGGCGTGCCAGGCCCCGCCGCCCGCGTGAGCAAGAGCGACACCGCCAGCTCGGCTTCGTCGGGCTGGTAGCCGGCGGCGCGGCAGGTGCGCGTGTTGTCGCAGGCCAGCTCCCAGTCGCGGTGGCCGAACGAGACGCCGGCAGCGTGTGGGGCAGCGCCCGCTGCGGGCCCGCTGGCGCAAAGGGTGGCGAACACGGCGGCAAGAACGCCGCCTGACGTACGAGGAGAAAAGCGCATAGGGCTGTGACTGCCGACAGGCGATGGGACGCCGAGCGTATCGCGCCGCGGCGCCAGGCTGACGAGCGCCCCCACCCCCGCACTCAAGTGTCCGTCCATGGTTCAGGCCACACAGACTCCAGATAATCGGACGAGGCGGCTCACCACGCCGAGGGCCTGCGCATGAACCTCGTCCACACCAAACTCCACCCCCCTGACACGGTGACCGCAACGTGCCTGCGTGCCCGCTTGATCCCAGCGAGGCAGACAGCCCTGACCGTGATCCATGCACCGACTGGATTCGGCAAGACGACACTCGCACTGCAAATCATCCGGGACACCGCGCTCGGCGGCTGGTTGTCCATTGACCCGTTTGACAACCACCCCCAGCGCTTCTGGCTGGCCGTGATTGCTGCGCTGCGGGTGGCTCACCCCTCGCTCGGCAAGCGCAGTGAGGCCCTCCTGCGCGAGTCCGACACCGGCGTTTGGGACGCCCTGGCTTGTTTGCTCAACGACCTCAACGAGCTGGACCGCGAGCGCCCCAGCCCGCTGCAGCTGGCGTGGGACGACTTCCATCACGTGTCTTCGCACGAGCTGTTGAAGTCGATCAACTTCTTCATCGACCACCTCCCAGCCCACTGGCAGCTCATCGTGACCAGTCGCCACTTGCCTGCGCTGAAGTTGGCTCAGCGCAAGAGCAAGGGACTCGCCACCGAGATCACTGCCCACGACCTGCGCTTCACCGAAGCCGAGAGCATCGAGTTCCTCGCGCGTGCCGAGCCAGCTTCCCTGGCCCGGGACTTTGCCGCCATCCATGCCCGCTGCGAAGGCTGGGCCGCTGCCCTGCGCCTCTACAGCCTTTCAGGACTGACCTGCTCGAACGACACGTCGAGCAGCGCAGCAGAGCAGGACATTCACGAAGTCCTCTTCACCGAAGTGATGGCCGAGCTGCCCGAGGGACTGAGGCACTTCCTGGGCCACACGGCGTTCCTGCCAAGGTTCTGCCCTGCGCTGGTGAACCATCTCCTGGGGGAAGGGCAGGCCGAACAGTGGATTCCGGAGCTGATCTCGCGCAACCTGTTCGTCGTCGCGCTCGATGGCCAGCAGCAATGGCTTCGATACCACGACCTGTTCAAGGAACTCATCCTGCAGGTTCAGGCCCCACCACCCGACACCCTGTTGGATCTGCGCGCCCGTGCCGCCGCCTGGTTCGAGGTCACCCACCACATGGCCGAGGCCCTGGAGCAGCATGTGCTCGCCAGGCAATGGGCTCAGGCCTGTCGGCTGCTGTCCACCGTTGGCTCTCGCTGGATCCGGCAAGGGCATGGCGACAGCGTGAGGCGCCTGCTGGGGGAAGTGCCCCATCACGAATGGCAGAAAGACCCCGCGCTGCTGTGTCTGCGGTTTTGGGTGGCGTCGGACACCGAGAAGTTCACCCACGGCGAGACCTGGCTTGATCGCGCAAGCGACCTGATCGGACAAGGCCAAACCGGCAGCACGCCGATCGAATCCCTCACATGCGAGGTGATGACGCTCAAGGCGATCGTCGCCCGGCTCAAGGGACAGTGGCTGAAAACGCTGACCTTTTCCCAGGCAGCCCTGGAAGCGGCCGAAAGCTCCGACTCCCCGCTGCGGTGGCGCTCGTTCCTGACCCTGGGCGCCTACGCCTACCTCCAGGGCGAGCTGGCCCGCGCAGCCTCTTTGCTGGAACAAGCGGTCCACTGGGCCCTGGTCGATGAGAACCTCTATGGTGCGGCGCAATCGTGCGGCTACCTGAGCGAGGTGCTCTACCAGCAAGGTGAACTGCAGAAAGCCTGGCAAGTTGCACGGCGAGTTGAAAGTGAACTCGCATCACGCGGGTGGGACGCCGGCAGTCGGCTCGGCTCCTGGCGCTGGATCGGGCTGGTCGACCTTTTTCGAGAACAAGGCGACTTCGCCCAGGCCGAGGGCGCCTTGGTCGAACTCCGCCGGTTTCGACAACTGGAGAAGTGCGAGGCCCTGCAGCACCTGATCATCCTGATCCGGGGCTACACGCTTTCGATCAGCCAAGGCCAGGCCGAGCAGGCGCTCGGGCTGATTCAACAGATCGAAGATGTGCAACACCGGATGCACTTCAAAAGCGTGTTTGCCTCCGGCTCGATGGCGGCCTTGCGCGCAGAGGTCGCGTGGCTGCGGCGCGATGCCCCAGCGTGCAGACAATGGCTGGTGAAACACGCGCGCTCCCGCGAAGCGCCTCTGAGCTTCATCGACGAACGCGACGAGCTGATCGCCATCCGCATCCTCGTGCTGCTTCAGCGGCCCGAGGAGGCTGCGATCCGTGCCGCCCGCCTGGCCGAACACGCGGCCACCCATGGCCACACCATGACCCACGCGCTGGCGCTCACCTGGTCCGCCATCGCCCTGCATGGGCTGAATGACCTGGGCTGCGCCAGATCGCAATTGATCTGCGCCCTCGAGCTGGTCTCGGGCGAAGGCTACCGGCGCTTGCTGCTGGATCAGGGACGGGACCTGGCCCCCGTGCTCGACCTCGCCAAAGATCACCCGCTCTATGGCGCGTTCTGCCAACATTTGCGCTCAGCCATGGCCGAACAATCGCCGCGCGACGTCGGCGCCGCTGCACCGATCGCCACGCACCAGCCCTCACTTGAAACCAGCGTCGACATTGGCAACAATTTGAGTCAGCGGGAGGTGGGCATCCTCTGGTACGTGCGCGATGGTTACTCCGACAAGGAAATCGCCCGGCTGGCCAACATCTCCCCCGGCACGGTCAAGACGCACTTGCGCAACATTTACCGCAAGCTCGAAGTCAACGGCCGGGTGCAGGCCCTCTCGAAAATGAACCTGCTGAGCCTCAACGGCAACCCCATGCCCACCCACTGAAATACCTCCTCCGATAGATAACCATCGGAGGACGCCTCTCCTAGCATCGGCTGTCTCCATCCAACGACGCAATGCCGAGAGGTGCACATCCCATGAAAACTCGCTTGACCGCCGTGGCCTGGGCCATGGCCGCCACACTCACCAGCCCCCTCATCGCCCACGCGCAGACCATCAACACGGTCTCGGTGGTCGTGGCCTACACGGACGACGCCAAAGCCTGGGCGGAACAACAGAAGGTCAGCTGCCCTCAACTGCTCGCCAACCCCGCCACGGCCGCCCGGCTGAGCACCATCCGCACACTCACCAACATCCAGCACGTGTGCGAGCTCGACCCCACCCTGGGCCGCTCCACGAACCACATCGACAACCTCATCAAGATCGCCATCGCCGAGACCAACAAGGTCTACAAAGACAGCGGCATCAACAACATCAACCTGGTGCTGGCAGACCAGGTGCATGTCACGGGCTACAAGGAGGGCGTGGCGGCCACCACCGTCAGCCACCCCGAGACCATGGTCTCCACCCTCATCAACGACCAGGGCCTGCGCATCGCCCCCGAACTGGCCGGCCTGCGCAACCGCCAGGATGCCGGCACGAATGCCGAACTGCTCAACGTGGTCCACACCCGCCGTGCGGCCGTGCAGGGCGACATCGTCGTCCTGCTCACGAACGGCACCTACAACAACGCCATGTTCGACGGCAAGAGCCTGCGGGCCTCGGCAGGCCTGGCTGCGGGCATTGGCGTCGACAACCCTGACGAAGGCTTTGCCACGCTGATGGCCGACGTTGCGACCGCCCCGAGCTTCACCTTCGCCCACGAAGTCAGCCACCTGTTCGGCGCCAACCACGACAAGGTCCGCGTCGTCGGATCAGGCCTCATCAACGCCAGCCAGGACGTGGTGGCCGGCACACCGCATCAGGTCCGCGTCACCGTCAATGGTGCCGGCGTGAACAAGATCAGCGGCTGGGGCTACGCCAACCCCAGATACCCGATCGGCAACCCCGCCAGTGCCGACTACTTCGATGGCTACAACGACCTGATGGGCTATGTCGCCTGCTCGGAGACGATCGTCAAGGACCCCGTCACCCAAGATGAGCGATCCGCCAAGTGCCTGGGCCTGCCCATCCTCTCGACGCTGTCGCCCGCGAGCGGCATCAACCGAGCCATCGCCTACGGTGATGCAGGCACCAGCTCCACCTCGGCCAAGTTGCGCGACAACGCCAGCGCCGTGGCCGCCGGCGCCGCCAAGCTGGCCGGTTTCGGAGAACGCCTGAGCACCTCGGCAGACCCCGCCCTGGCACCCAACACCACCAAGATCGGCATCGACTTTGGCGAAGACCCCAGCTACGGCTGGAACTACAAGGTGTCGCCCACCGACTCGACCACCATCACCACGGCCGCCTACACCAAGAGCTACAACCTGAAGACCCCCGCCGATCGGAACTGGAACAACATCACCAACCGCGAAGCAGGCGCCGCAGTCGACCTGATCGACCAGGCTGGCGTGAAGTCTCGCTTCCAGCTGGCCATCACCCAGCCTTTCGCAGCACGCACCGCCACCGGCCTGTTTGCGCACGACGGCAAGGCACCCTACACCGCCCAGGTGCTTCACGCCTACGGCGGCGGCCTCGACGAAATGCCCTTGATGGCGATGGCCGATGGCTTCCTCTCCAAGCAAGCCCAGCAAGGCAAGATCGAGATCCGCGGGCTCAACCCGTCCGCACGCTACTTCTTCAAGATCTTTGGTTCGATGGAGTCGGGCGAGAACCTGCGCATTGCCCAGTACGACCTCAAGGGAGCGGGCGGCGTCGTCAAGTCGGCCAAGTTGGCCACCCACGGCAACATCCTCAGGTTCGCCAAGTTCAGCAACGTCCAGCCTCAAGCCAACGGGGTGATCGAGATCACGGTCAAGCCGGACGCCAGCGTGCCCAGCTCGGTGTCGGTGCCCATCAACGCCATCGAGTTCTATCAGCAGCCATGACGCCGACCTGATAGACCGAAGCAGGCGGCGCCCCCCAGAGGTGCCGCCTGCCCCTGAAAACTGCGGAATTTGGGCGCTCTCTCCCGGTGATTTTGCCAACCCCCATTGCGCGTGTTCGTTCAGCTTTCCTAATATTCGACCTGTCCGATCGAAGACGCCAGACCAGCGCAGCGCTGGCCTCGGCGCCCCCGTGCGTTCGGACGCGGCTGCGGATTCGGGCATGAAAGGGAGAGAACATGGATGCCACCGAAGACGTCGTCGCCAAAGTTTTGATCATTGACGACGGCAATGCCGAGACGCTGGCGCTGATCAAGCAGTTCTGCGCCGACAACCACCTCATCGGTCTGAAGACCCACTCCAACAACGTCATGAGCGTGCTCAAGTCCAACGTGGACCTGGGCGGCATCCTGATGTCCGAGAGCTACAACGGCTCAGCACACGGCGGCATCGACCTGGCCGTCAAGCTGCACAAGATCCGGCCCGAGCTGCCCATCTTCCTGCGCCGCACGAAAACCAGCTCGCTCGAAGACCTGCCCAAGCGCGCCCAGGACTGCTTCTGCGCGGCCTACCACGTCGACGACATGGACGCGCTCAAGCACAGCCTGCGCGACTTCATCTTCAGCTACTACTTCCCGAACGCGATGGTGCGCGGCATCCAGCGCATCACGGAAGACGCCATGCGGACCTACTTCAGGCACTTCAGCCTGAGCTGCGAGACGCCCTACATCGTCAAGGACTCGATCGTGTGCGGCGAGGTGTTCACGCTGGTGCCGCTGGAAAGCCGCTGGTGCCGCGGCTACATGATGCTGCAGTGCGAGAACCGCACGCTCAAGCTCGACGCCAGCTCGCACGACCCCTACGTCAAGCCCAAGGCCCACCGCATCTCGGACGTGCTGGGCGAGATCACCAACATGGTGTGGGGCTCGTTCAAGTCACGCTACGTGGTCGACGAGTACCGGGTGCTGATGTCGCAAACGCAGGTGCCGATGCTGGTGATGCTGGAAGAAAAGAACATCTCGTTCGGCAGCAGCACGCCGCAGCTGTGCTTCAAGTACACGCTGACCGACCTGGACGACCAGAGCTCGCCGCCGGTGGAGATTTTCCAGCGGCTGGTGTTCAACCTGAGCTGGTCGCCTGAGGACTTCAAGGAAGTGCAGGTGTCGACGGAAGAGCTGGTGGATTCGGGGGAGTTGGAGTTTTTTTGAGGCGCTGCAGGTCTCTACACTCACGCATGAACCAGGCGTGAGGCCCCATTGACAATCAGCCACTACCGAGACCACGCGACCGCTTACGCAAACGCCACGCGCGACGTGGACATGTCACCTGTTCGCGCTCGGTTCTTGGCGCATTTGCCACCGGGCGCCAGGGTGCTGGACGCCGGGTGCGGCTCAGGCCGCGATGCCCTGGCGTTTCAACGTGCAGGCCACCGAGTGGCCGCGTTTGACGCGAGCCCGGAGTTGGCCCGCCTGGCCAGCGAGCACACCGGGCTGCCCGTGTACGTGGCTGATTTCTTGAGCTTGAGCGAAACCACCCCGCTTGGCGTGCCGCCTGGCATTTGGTTCGATGGCATCTGGGCCTGCGCGAGCTTGTTGCACGTGACCGAGGCCGATCAGGTCCAGGCTTGGGCTCGGTTATGGGCGTGGCTGGCGCCGGGAGGCGTGGTGTACGCCAGCTACAAGCTGGGTGAGGGCGAGCGGGTGGATAGGTTGGGGAAGCCGTTCACGGATGCTACCGAGGGGCGCTTGAGTACGTGGATCGGCCAACTCGATGGTGTGGGGCAAATCCAGACTTGGGCGACGGAGGACCGGCGACAGGACTCATCCGAACGGTGGATGAATGCCCTGGTTTTCAAGCAAGCTGACTGAGCTTGTTACCTCGAGAACTCGCAAAATCGCCCCAGTCGTATGGTGAGGCCCCCCGCGATTTGATGTGAAGACACGCCCGAAAAGTGGCGCTTGGCCCCAACTGCTCCCTTGTTTGCCGGACCCGTCCTTCTCACGAGGCTCCACCCGTCAGCCCCAAGCCAAACGGAATCCCCACCCTCCAAAGGGTGAGCGCCCTCAGCCGATCAGTCGATCCGGCCTCCAGGGTTGATCCAGCGCCACACCCGGCCGGCCATCGTCCGCATTCCCGATGGGTCGCCTGGATCAGGGCGGGGTGCATGCGGCCCGACACGGGTGTCACACCCCGTGCCTAGAGTGATTCGCATTCGCCCCAAACCCCACCCGGTTCAACCACGGAGCTTGTTCATGTCCATCGATTCCAGCCGCCGCAGCCTGATCAAGGGCGCCGGCGCCCTGCCCTTCCTGGCCGCCCTGTCGGCCCTGCACAGCCGCAACGCCATGGCCGCCGCCACCCAGTTGGTCGACAGCCCCTATGGCCCCGTGGCCCCCGTCAACGACCTGAGCACCGGCTTGCCCTTGCTGATGCTGCCCGCCGGCTTCACCTACAAGTCCTACGGTTGGACGGGTGACCTGATGGCCAACGGCCAGCCCACCCCCGGCTCGCACGACGGCATGGCCGTGATCACCACCCGCAAGGTGGGCCGCAGCACCGAAATCGTGATGGTGCGCAACCACGAGCGCGGCACCGGCAGCGACTCGGGCTTCTTCGGCGCGCCCGCCGTGTACGACGCCTTCCCCAGCACCTCGGGCGGCACCAGCTACTCGGCCGGCGGCACCACCAACCTGACCTTCCGCGACGGCAACTGGATCAAGACCGAGCCCAGCCTGGGCGGCACGCGCACCAACTGCGCCGGCGGCCCCACCCCCTGGGGCACCTGGCTGACCTGTGAAGAAGTCGGCTCCGACAGCGTGAGCGCTGGCGGCAAGAAGCACGGCTACGTCTTCGAAGTCACCGCCGATCCGCAGCAGACCACGGGCCAACCCATCGTCGGCATGGGCCGTTACGCCCACGAAGCCGCAGGCATCGACCCCGCCACCGGCATCGTCTACCTGACCGAAGACAGCAGCGGCAAGTCGGGCCTGTACCGCTACGTGCCCGTGATCACGCAGGGCTTTGTGGGCTCGCTGGCCCAGGGCGGCACGCTGCAGATGGCCAAGGTGGTCGGCCAGAACAACGTCAACGTGGCCCCTGCCGAGCTGGGCCAGACCTACGCGCTGGAGTGGGTCAACATCGCCGACCCGGACGCCAACCGTGGCACGGCCACCGGCCTCAATGGCGTGGTCATCACCAACACCGCCGGCCCCTTCGTGCAAGGCTGGGCCCAGGGCGCGCTGCGCATGAACCGTGGCGAAGGCGTCTGGTACCACGCCGGCAAGATGTACCTGATGGACACCTCGGGCGGCCCCGTCAACGAAGGCGCCATCTGGGAGCTGGACCTGGCCACCCAGGTCATGACCTGCATCTTCGCTTCGGCCAGCACGCTGGCCGGCAACAACGGCGACAACATCACCGTCAGCCCGCGCGGCCACCTGGTGATCTGCGAGGACGGCGGCACCGTCAACGACCAGTTCGGTCCGGGCACGCGCCTGATGGGCCTGACCGGCAACGGCGGCACCTTCATCTTCGCCAAGAACAACATCAACCTGAGCTCGGCCCAGTTGACCGCTGCCGGCAAGCTGGCTTCGTTGGCCGCTGACCGCCGCTCCAGCGAGTTCTGCGGCGCCTGCTTCGACCCGACCGGCCGTTACCTGTTCGTCAACATCCAGACGCCGGGCGTGACCTTCGCCATCACCGGCCCCTGGGCCAAGGGCCCGATCTGATCGCCGATCAGGTCTGCAACCCACTCAACCTTTCATCACCCAGGCATTCCAGATGAAACTGCATCACATCGCCCTGGCCGCCATCGCGGCCGCCACCTTCGCCACGCAAGCCCAAGCCGCCGTCTTCAACGGCGCCAGCACCGCCGGCGGCAACACCTTCACCGAGTACACCAGCGGCTCGGCCCTGAGCTTCGACCTGGACCTGGCCTCGCAGGCACCCGTCACGCTCAATTTCACCCTGGAGTCGGCCGACTTCAGCGGCGACGCCATGACCTTCAACGCCCTGGTGCGCAACCTCAGCGGCCTGGGTTTTGACGGCGTGCGCGTGACGCTGTCGGGCATCACCTTCGCCATGCCCGCTGGCACCATCACCACCGATGGCTTCTCGGCCGTGGGCGCATCGGGCCACTCGGCCACGCAGGCCTGGGCCAGCTTCGTGCCGGGCTTGAGCAGCGAGTTCTACATTGGCAACCCGCTGGCCGTTGCTGGCGCCACCGACTGGACGCTGAACCTGGACGGCCTGCAAGCTGGCCTGCAGTTCTCGGTGACCGTGGCGGTGCCTGAGCCCGAGACCTACGGCCTGGCCTTGGCCGGTCTGGCCGCACTGGGCTTTGCCGCTCGCCGCCGCAAGGTGGGCTGACCGTGCGCTGACCGGGGCGCACGCACGCACGGCGCGTGCGTGCCACCTGGTCACCCGCGTTTCAACGCCTGGCTTCGGCCGGGCGTTTTTCATGGTGGGGTGGCAGAGACCCAAGCCCGAGCTGGTCGCACCCGGGACCGGGTTCAGCTCAGTCCGCCTTTGGGCGGCCCTTTTTGATGGGCGCCAGGCCGGTCAGCAGCGCGCGCACCTTGGCGTCGCTCAGCGCTTCGAGCGCGTGCAGGGCCGCGCGCAGCACCTCGCTCTTCTTGACCGGCTGCTTCCACTCGATGGCGCGCAGCTTGATGCGGTCGATGATGTCGAAGTCGGACTGCGGCATGGTGAAAGAGTCGCGCACGACCTTGGGGGCCTTGGCAACCTTTGCAGGCTTGGCCGCTTTCGGGGCTTTCGGAGCTTTGGCCGGCTTGGGGGCGGCGGCCGGTTTGGCCACCTTGGGCGCCTTGACCGGCTTCGCTGCCTGCTCAGCCTTGGCTGGTGCCGCGGCCACAGGCTTCACAGCTTGGGGCGCCGGCCTCTTGACGGCCACTTTTTTGGCCACCACTTTTTTCACCACCACCTTCTTGACGGTGGCTTTGGGCTGAGGGGTTGGCGAGGTGGTTCGGCTCATGACTGCGTGACAGGATTGTGAAAACACGCATATCGTATGAACATTTCGCCTTCAATGGCAAGCGACAGGCAAATTTCGCCCTTCGTGTTCTCGCACCTGCAGCATCACCTGCTGCCCGGCACGCAGGCCCTCGAGGTCGACGCCAGGCGTGCTGCGGGTCAGGGCCCACTCCTGCATGTCCTCTGATTGCACCCAGGCGAGGCCGGTGCGGGGCAAGACCTCGATCACCTTGACGGCGACCACTTTGGTGTCAGCAGGGCTTGGATGCATGGCGAACTCCTCAATCAACCAACACAAGACACAGCGTCTTGATGATCGATTGTCGTGCAGGCCACACGTTTTGAAACTGATCCCCCCGCGTTCCGATTGATCCGTTCAGATCACGCCACGCAAGCATGATCCGATCGGCTCATGGGGTTGCCGCGTGGCTTCGGCAAGCGTGTCACGGGCTGTGTTCAGACTCCGCAGCAAACGATCTTTCGGAGCTGTCCCCATGAAGTCCCTCGTCCGCCCCGCCCTGTTTGCCGCCGCCCTGAGCATGGGCCACGCCGCCCAAGCCGCCAGCCCCGTTGCCATCACCGAGTGGATGTACAACGGCAGCGAGTTCATCGAATTCACCAACCTCAGTGGCGCCGCCCTCGACCTGACGGGTTGGTCCTTCGACGACGATTCGCGCACCGCAGGCACCGTCAGCCTGTCGGACTTCGGCACCCTGGCCGCCGGTGAAAGCGTGATCCTGGCCGAAGACGACGCCGCCACCTTCCGCACCAAGTGGTCGCTGGCCTCGGGCGTCAAGGTCATCGGTGGCAACGGCACCAACCTGGGCCGCAACGACGAGATCAACCTCTACAACGCCAGCGGCGCCCTGGTCGACCGCCTGCGCTACGGCGACACCAACTTCGTGCCCGGCAGCATCCGCACGCAAGACATCAGCGGCAACCCTGGCAGCCTGGCTGTGCTCGACGGCAGCGACGCCACCGGGTGGGTGCTGTCTTCGGTGGGCGATGCCTTCGGCTCTTACGCCAACGCAGACGGGCACATCGGCAACCCCGGCGTCTTCACGCTGGCACCGGCCGTGCCCGAGCCCTCGCAATACGCCCTGACGCTGGGTGGCCTGCTGGCCATCGGCGCCCTGGCCCGCCGCGGTCGCCAAGGCTGATCAGCCCGCGCCCCGCACACCTTGTACCCATCGGAGTTGTCCCCATGAAGTCCCTGTTCACCACGCTGGCCACCGCCGCCACCCTGGCCCTGCTGTCGGCCGCACCCGCGCACGCTCAAAACGCCCTCAACCTGGGCAACTACCAGCTCACCGGCAACCACACCATCGCATCGCTGGGTGGCCTGGGTCTGGAGGCTTCGGCCGTGACCTACGCCCGCGATCGCGGCTCGCTGTTCATCGTCGGCGACGAAGGCCTGGGCGTGGTCGAGATCTCGCGCACTGGCCAGACGCTGGGCACCATGTCCTTCAACTGGGCCGGCACCGGCAGCTCCAACAACGACGCCGAGGGCCTGACCTACCTGGGTAACGGCCGGCTGGTCGTCGTTGACGAGCGCCCGCAGATCGCCTACCAGTTCGACTACAGCAACGGCGGCAGCGTCGCCCTGAACAACCAGCCCAAGGTGGCCATCACCGGCAGCACCACCAGCGTCAAGAACGTGGGCACCGAAGGCATCAGCTACGACCCGCTGACGGGCAAGTTCTTCAGCGTCAAGCAAGACGACCCGGCACAGCTGCGCGAACACTCGCTGACCTTCGCCGTGGGCGGCGGCACGGCCACCAACAACGTGCTGTTCTCGGGCGCTTCGTCGGTGTTCGGCTTGAACAGCCTGTCGGACATCCAGACGCTGTCGGGCGTCGACGCCCTGGTCGGCACCAACGCCGCCGACAACCTGCTGGTGCTGAGCCTGGATTCGCGCAAGCTCATCGAGATCGACCGCAGCTCGGGCAGCATCCTCAGCCAGTTCGACCTCAGCGGCGTGACCACCCAGGCCATCGAAGGCGTGACCATCGACGAGCGCGGCACCATCTACCTGGTGGCCGAAGATTCGGGCACGCCGAACTCGCGCCTGTTCGTGCTGAGCGCCGTGCCGGAGCCCGAGGCTTACGCCCTGATGGCTGCAGGCCTGGCTGCGGTGTTCGTGGCGCGTCGTCGCGAGCGCCGCTGACAAGACCCCGGGCTCGCCACCAGGCATGCCGCCCGGCGGCCTGGTGGCTTCAAAGCCCCAGTTCGGTCAGGCCGGGATGGTCGTCAGGCCGCCTGCCTTGTGGCCAGTGAAACTTGCGGTCCACTTCGGCGATCGGCTGGTCGTTGATGCTGGCGTGGCGCACGGCCATGTACCCGTGGTCGTCGAACGCCCAGTTCTCGTTGCCGTGCGAGCGAAACCACTGGCCGCTGTCGTCTCGCCATTCGTAGACGAAGCGGACCGCGATGCGGTGCGTGTCGTGCGCCCAGATTTCCTTGATGAGGCGGTAGTCGTGTTCCTTGGCCCATTTGCGGCGCAGGAAGGCATCGATCTCTTCGCGCCCCTGGATGAATTCGGCGCGGTTGCGCCAGCGGCTGTCGCGCGTGTAGGCCAAGGCCACGCGTTGGGCGTCGCGGGTGTTCCATGCGTCTTCGGCCAACCTGACCTTTTTGATGGCGTCCGCTCGGTCAAACGGTGGCAGCGGAGGGCGTGGGGGATCGATTTGGGTGTTCATGTGTTGTCCTGATGGTGGCGAGGGTCCTCAAGGGCGCGTCAGCGTGACCTTGTCCTTCAAGGTCACGAACTCTTCGGCGGCAGAAGGGTGCAGGGCCACGGTGGCGTCGAAATCGGCCTTGGTGGCGCCCATGCGGATCGCGATCGCCAGCCCCTGGATGATTTCGGGGGCATCGGCACCGACCATGTGCGCACCCAGCACCCGCTGGCTGTGGGTGTCGACGATCAGCTTGACGAGGGTTCGCTCGTCGCGGCCCGCCAGGGTGTGGCGCATGTTGCGGAAGGTCGAGCGGTAGATGTCCAGGCTGGTGTGCTCGGCCCACGCCGCCGCCTCGCTCAGCCCGACGGTGCCCACAGGCGGTTGGCTGAACACGGCCGTGGGCACGGACCGGATGGCGCTGCCAACGGGCGTGGGGCCGAACAACCTGTGCGCCAGGGCCGCGCCTTCGCGGATGGCCACGGGCGTCAAGGCCAGGCCGTTGGTGACGTCGCCCACGGCGTGGATGCTGGGGACGTTGGTGGTGCCGTGCTCGTCCACCAGGATGCCGCCGTCCTTGTCCAGCGCCACGCCCAGCGCGTCCAGGCCCAGGCCCTGGGTTTGAGGGCGGCGCCCGGTGGCGTACATGACCGCATCGAACACCTGGGGTGCGGCGGCATGGCGCATCGTCACGCTCAAGCTGCCGTCGGGCAGGCGTTCGATGCTTTGCACCTCGTTGTTGAGCAGCAGCTCGACGCCCTTCTTCTGCACCTCGGCTTGCAGGTGGCTGCGCACGTCCTCATCGAAGCCGCGCAAGAGCTTGTCACCCCTGTGGCTCAGGGTGGTTTGTGCACCCAGGCCCTTGAAGATGCCGGCGAACTCCACCGCGATGTAGCCCCCGCCCACGATCAGGATGCGTCCCGGCAGCTGTGGCAGGTCAAAGGCTTCGTTGGAGGTGATGGCGTGTTCGATGCCGGGCAGGGCGGGCAGGTTCGGTGTGCCGCCCGTGGCCACGAGGATGTGTTGCGCGGTGAAGCGCTGGCCGTTGACCTCGACCGTGTGCGGGTCGATCAGGCGGGCATCGCCATGCAGGACCTCGACCCTGGACTGGCGGAGGTTGCTTTCATACAGGCCGCTCAGGCGGGTGATCTCTTTGTCTTTGGCGGCGATCAGCGCTGGCCACGAGAACTCGGCCTGCGGCACGCGCCAGCCAAAGCCGGCCGCATCGTCGAAGGACTCGGCGAACTGGGCCGCGTAGACCAGCAGCTTCTTGGGCACGCAACCCCGGATCACGCAGGTGCCGCCGTAGCGAAAGCGCTCGGCAATGGCCACCTTGGCGCCCAGGCTGGCGGCGACCCGGGCCGCGCGCACGCCACCGGAGCCTCCGCCGATGACAAACAGTTGGTAATCGTGTTCAGGCATGTCGACCTCGTTCAGATGTCAGGAAACCTCGGGGCATGTGACCTTGCAGCGTCGGGTGAGCCTCGATCAGGCGGCGATTGCGCTGGGCCAGCGCCCCCGTGCCCAAGTGTGGCGCCCGGCCGGCATCGGTGTCGTAGTTGGCCCGTTGAAACCCACTGTAGAAGCGCGTGTTGCCCTGGTCGCGGCGGTAGGGACGTGACGCGATGGACAGCCGGGCCAGCAGACGCGGGTCGATCTGACGGCTGAACCGGGCGAAGCCGTCGAACAGAAAGGCCTCGTCGACGTGCCGGTCGCTGTGTTGAATCAGGGCGTCCATCAGTTCGTGGATGAGTTGATGGGGCTGCGATGGGTCAAAGCGCACGCACAAGCGCAGGTCGGCGAACTCGGGCAGATCGCCTTCTTCGGCACGGCCAGGTGCCTGCTCGCCCAGGGTCACTTCGACCCAGGCTTGCCCCCCGAAGAAATGGAGCGAGCGCAGGTGCAGCGTGCGCTCGGCAAAGCGCAAGCCGGCCAGGATCTGTTGAACGCGCTCGGCATCGGTGACCTTGTTCACACGGGCTTGCGTCAGCCATTGGCGCTGTTGTGCCAGCATGGGCAGGTCCAGGTGATTGCTCAGCGCGGCACTGCTGGCGCCATGGCGGCCTTCTCTGATGGTCAGCAGCTCGCGAACCTCGTGCTCACGCGCCTTCTTGATCGCCAGGAAAATGGTCTGCACGATCTCGGAGCTGGGGGTGTCGGCATCGATGCGCCACTTGCGGCCGTAAACGAGCTTGCGCGGGCGCACGGCCTGGCCACGGTCGTAGTTCTCGCGCCCGATCAGGCCGATCTGGATGGACATGCCGTGCTCGTCTTGCGAGGCAAACACCAGGGTGTGCGCATCAAAGCTGACCCGCGAAGCGATCTCGGACAGCGAGGCCAGGTCGTGGTGGTAGGTCACGTAATGCTGCGGGATGCAGTCCATGCCGCTGGGCAAGCGCACCAGGGGGGCATGCGGCATGACCTGCTCGCCGGGCAAGCTGGCTTGGGTCAACTGAACAGCGGTGGATGGGGTGGCAGACATGGTGTGACCTCGTTGATGAAGTCATTCTGATTGGTACGGCTGTCGATGTGAATACACGCTCGACGCAAGGAACCAATCCACTGAACGGAAGAATCAGCCAGCCAGCGCGGCCAAGGCCCGTTGCGTGGCAGGCCGGGTGGTGATGGCGTGCACCCAAGCCTGCACAGCGGGATAAGGCGTCATGTCCATGCCCAGGTAAGTGGGGGCCACGCGCAGCCAGCCGAAGTGGGCGATGTCGGCGATGGAGTAGCTTTCGCCCGCCAACCAGGGGGTCGTGGTCAGGCGGCTTTCCAGCACGGCGGTCAGGCGAAGCGACTCATCCTGGTAGCGTTTGACGGCCACGGTCAGCTCGGGTGCGTTGCGCTGAAACCAGCCGGCCTGCCCGAACATCGGGCCCACGCCGCCCACCTGGAAGAACAGGTACTCGAGTGCGCGGGTGCGGCCCACGGTGTCGGACGGGATCAGCTGGCCAAAGCGCTCGGCCAGGTGCAACAAGATGGCGCCCGACTCGAACACCGACAGCGGCCCATGGGCGCCAGGGGCATCGTGGTCGACGATGGCCGGGATGCGTCCATTGGGGTTGATGCGCAGGAAGTCGGGCTGCTTCTGGTCGTTGCGGCCCAGGTCCAGCTTGTGCAGGACATGGGGCACGCCCATTTCTTCCAGCGCCATCGGGATCTTCAGGCCGTTGGGGGTGTTGGCGGTGTAGACGTCGATCATGTTGGTTCCTTGGGGTGGGGTCAGAGGGTCACAGGTCCAGGGTCAGCGCATCGGACTGCGCTCGGGAAACGCACGGGCACATCTGCCCAGCGGCTTGTTGTTCGGGACTCAGGAAGCTGTCGTGGTGCAGCACCTTGCCTGCGGTGGCGCGCACCACGCAGGTCCCGCAGCTGCCTGTGCGGCACCCTGAAGGCACAGAGACGCCCGCGTCTTCCAGGGCCTGCAGCAGGCTCACGTTGGCAGGCACCTGCACGGTCTTGTTCTGCTTGGCGAGCTTGACGACGAAAGGGTGACCTGGGTGGGCGGTGTCCAGCGCGAACGCTTCGTGGTGCACGCGTTCATGGCTCAGGCCTTGCTGTCGGGCGGCTTCGTTCACCGCATCGATCAGGCGCGCCGGCCCGCACACATAGAGGTGCGACCCTGCCGGGGCACTTTGCAGCAAGGCGGCGACGTCCAGCTTGCGCGTCGCCGAGGCATCGTGGGACACCAGGCGCTCGCCCAGCTGGCGCTCCAGGCGGTCCAGGTAAGCCGCTTCCGCACGCGAGCGGTAGGCGTAGTGCAGCGTGAACTCGCGGCCTTGGGCCAGCAACTCCAGCGCCATCGCCTTGATGGGCGTGATGCCGATGCCCGCGGCCACGAGGATGACGGGCCCTGCAGCGTCAACCAGGGCAAAGTCATTGCCCGGCACGCTGCAGTTCAAGACCATGCCCAGCTCGAAGCTGGCGTGGATGGCGGCAGAACCGCCCTGGCCCGCTGGCTCGTTCAGCACGGCGATTTCGTAGGCATCGCGGCGGGTGGGGTTGGAGCTGATCGAATAGCGGCGCGAGGTGAGCACGCCAGATGGCAAGGCCACGGGCACGTCCAGGTGCGCGCCGGCCTGGATGGCAGGCAGTGCACCGCCGTCCACGGTGCGCAGCTCGTAGGCCCTCACGCGCGGCGTGAGTTGGCGGATGCCCGTGATGCGCAGGGGCAAGGGGCCCGAGCCCAGCACCTGTGGGCTGGGTGTGCGGCGGGTCGCATCGAGCTGAGCCTTCAGCGCCGCGATCTCGGCGTGCAAGGGCGCCACGGCCTCCTGCACCTCGGCCTCGGTGAAGCGCGGCGTGATGTGCTGCGGGCAGTTCCAGTCGTAGGCCTCGATGGTGATGACGAAGGCGCGCTCCACCCGGGCTCGGTATGAGGGCAACTCCAGCCTGGCGACCAAGCCCGGGTCCTCCGCCTCGCTGACCAGGCGCACGCGGCCCAGCAGCTTCAGGCTGAGAACGGCCACCAGGTTCACCACGAGCAACCCCAGGGCCGAGAAGCGCCCCAACAGGCCCAGGGCCAGCAAGGGTGGCAGCGCCAGCTCGCCGCCAGTGCCCAGCCAAGCGGCCAGCTCGGGCGGCAAAAAAGGCACCTGGTACTCCTCTTGAAACAGGAACAAGGTGCCCTCCCAGTTCTGAACCTTGGTCAGGCCGGACGACCAGAAAACCTGGGCCACGTGCAACCTGGCCGCAAGCTGCAGCAATGGCTCGAGCCTGGCCAGTGAGGCCAGCTGAGTTGACTGAAAACGGTAGAGGCGTGACGCCCAGCAAGACAGGGACATGGTGTGCTCCATTCAAAGGGTGGGATCGGGAAGGTGTTCGGCCAGCCCCACGACCCAGCCTTGCTGGATCGCGTAGGGCAGCCACTCGACGAAGTCGAAGCCCGCGGGCTCGGCCGCATCCAGCGCATGCGCGAGGCTCTGGCCCGTCATCACAGCGCTCAAGAATCGGTGGGCAGACTCAGGCAGCTCGGCGGGCACGGCACGCCACGGTCTGCGGTGAACCAGCACGTGCCGACGCCACTCAGGTGGCAAGGGCTCGTTCGCGATGGCTTGCCAGCGGGTCCGTTGCGAAGGCTCGGCGTGGTGAACGTGCCAGATGGCCAGCACCGGATGGCTTGAGCTCAGCACCCGCAGGTCATGCGCCAGGCACAAGCGCAAGGCATCGGGTGAGCGCGTGCCCAACCAGGCCAGCGAGGCGGCGTCGACAGCGGTGTCCTGGGCCCGTTCGCTGACGTGGCACAACCAGTCCAGCCCCGCGACATCGGGCAGGTAAGGCAGGTCTTGCAGCTCTGGCTGCTGCGCCAGGCAGGCGGCAAAGCCCTCGCCCCATGCGCCCCAGTCGGCCAGCCCATGCGGGCTCTGGTCGAGAAAGCGCTGGCTCAGCACCTCGAAGGCCTCTTCACCCAGCAGCTGCATCACGGTCGGGTAGGTGATGGCCAGCGCACGTTGCGCGTTGGCGCGTCGCGAAGGGGGGTAGGGCCACAGCGCCGAAAGGTGTGGGTGCCCCGCCTCGGCAACGCGCGCGGGCAAGGTCTCGTCGGGCTCGGCGCAGATCGGTCTCATGCCAGCGCCCTCGTGTGTTCACGCGCCCGGTCGGCTTCTTGAACCAGCCGCGACCACGGTGGCAGTTGTTCGTCCCATTCGATCAAGGTGACCGCCTGAGGAAACCGCTGACACGCGTGCCGATGCAAGGCCCAGACGGGCTCGGACACCGGCTGCGCGTGGTCATCGATCACCAGGCCGCCGGGGTTGGGCGTGCTGCCGGCCAGGTGCAACTCCTTGACGAGGTGTGCGGGGCAGGCGTCCAGCCAACGGCGCACCGAAGCCTCGGCATCGCCTTCGCCCGCGTTGAGGGCGTTGACGTGCAGGTTGTTCAAGTCCACCAGGAGCCCACAGCCGCTTTGCTCGCAGGCCCGCACCAGGAACTCGAGCTCCGTCATGTCCGACTGTGCGAAGACGACGTACTGCGCCAGGTTCTCGATGAGGATCTGGCGGCCCAGGTGGTCCTGCACGCGGCAGGTGTTGTCGACCAGGTGGCGCAAAGCGGCTCGGTCGAAAGCGACGGGCAACAGGTCGCCCGCGTGCCTGAGCTGCCCGTGGTGGACAAACCAGGTTTGCGCCACGTGGTCGGACACCCAGGTCGGCTGAGCCCAATCGACCAGCGCACGCAAACGCCGCAGGTGCGCCATGGGAATGGGCACCTTGGACGCCAGGCCGGCACCCGTGCCGTGCAGGCTCAGTGGCAACACACCGGCCACGCGCTCCAGCAGGGCGCGCGACAGGCCACCTTCTGCAAAGTGGTTCTCGGCATGCACCTCGACGAAGTCGACACTTTGTGGCGAGGTGAGCAGGGCTTCAAAGTGAGGCGCGCGCAGGCCCACGCCCACCAGGGGATGCGAGGCCATGCGGCGCCCCCTTCACTTTCGGGCAGCCGAAGCGGCAAACCGGGCCTTGGCATCGGCCGCGTTGAGCCCGCCGAGGTTGACGCAGGTGCCCTTGGGCACGAGCTTCCACTCGCCCGGGTCCTTGTCGACCTTGGACTGCCCGGCGCAGGAGTGCGTGCCCGCCAGGTTGGCGCAGTCGTTCTGACCCGCCTTGGCGATGCCGTAGCACTTTTCCTGGTTCGGGTCAGCGGCCTGGGCTGTTCCGGTTGCGAGCGTGGCCAGGGCACAAGCCAGGGCGGCCTGCAATACAAGTTGACGTTTCATGGGAGAGCCCCTTTCGTGGTGGTGACAGCCGATTGTTTCGACCTCGCCCGACAAAGAGAATCCCCGTGAATGGCAATGGATAATTGCGCCAGGAGGAACAGTGATGGACCGTCTTCACCTGATGACCGTGTACGTGGCCGTGGCCGAAGAGGAGGGCTTTGCGGCAGCGGCCCGGCGCCTGGCGATGTCGCCCCCGGCGGTGACACGCGCCATCTCGGCCCTGGAAGATCGCCTGGGCGTGAAGCTGCTTCAGCGCACCACGCGCCACGTGCGCGTCACCGAGGCAGGTGAGCGTTACCTGGACGACGCGCGCCGCGTGATCGCCGCCGCCGACGAAGCGGACGAAGCTGCCGTGGGCATCAACGCGCAACCTCGTGGTCACATGACGGTGACCGCCCCGGTGCTGTTCGGGCGCATGTACGTGATGCCGGGCATCGTCGACTACCTGCGTCAGCACCCCGAGACATCGGTTTCAGCCCTGTTCCTCGACCGCGTGGTCAACATGCTGGAAGAGGGCGTGGACGTCGGCATCCGCATTGGCGAGTTGTCCGACTCCAGCTACCGCGCCTTGCGCGTCGGCCACGTTCGGCGGGTCATCTGCGCGGCCCCGAGTTACCTCAAGCGCCACGGCATCCCTCAGACACCGCACGAGCTCAAGCAACACCAGGTGATCGTGGCCAGCAGCCTGTCGCAGAACATCGAGTGGCGGTTCGTGGACCAAGGCGAGCCGCTGTCGGTGCGCATCAAACCGAGGTTGACCGTCTCCAGCAACGATGGCGCGATCGAGGCCGCGTCCCTGGGCCTGGGCGTGACCCGGCTGATGTCGTACCAGGTCGCGCCGTTGCTGGCCGCCGGCAAGCTCAAGGTGGTGCTCAGCGAGTTCGAGTCACCCAGGGTGCCGATTCACATCATCCACCGCGAGGGCCGGCACGCATCGGCCAAGATGCGCGCCTTCATCGACCTGATGGCCGAGCGTTTGCGAGCCGAACCCTCGCTGAACTGAACCGGGCCCGACTCAGCGCAACCACTCGATGAGCTTCTTGCGGGTGTCTTCCTGCTGGAAGTACTGCGTGTGCATCACGCCCTTGGCCGCCGGGAAGCTCAGGTAGCGCTCGGCGGGCACCTGCAGCGAGCCACCCCAGGTCGACATGCCCAGCGTGGGCACGACCAGGTCGTTGGGCTGGGTGTCGAAGACGCGGTCGACCACCGAGTCCACCCCCGTGCAGAAGGCCGCGCCCAGGCCGAAGCCCGCTGGCTCGAAATCGGCGCCGATGCCATACAGCTCGGTGCCCGGCAGCGGCGTGGTGTTGAGCTGCTTGAGGAAGTCGTTCTCGGGGCGCATCGAGGCCAGGCCGTCCAGGCCCTTGAGGCCGGCATGGCCGATGACCTTGACGGCCGCCATCACCACCTCCAGCGCGTCGGCCCAGTCGGGCGTGGCCGAGGTGAGGTTCAAGGCCGTGGTGGTGCGGTCCAGGAAGGCGACCATGTGATCCGGGTCGGCCAGTGGCGTGCCAGCGTTGGCGGCGCCCACCAGCACGATGCGGCGCACCTTGAAGCGGCTGGCATCGCCCCCGCACAGCGCGGGCAGGGCCAGCAGGCGGCTGAGCAGGCCCCCGCGGCTGTGGCAGACGATGTCGACCTCCAGCTTGGCGTCGGCCGGCATCTGGCTGAAAAACCAGCGGGCGTTCTCCATCGGCGAGGCCGAGACGCTGGGGTGGTCGAACGCGAAGGAGCGTTGGCCATATCGCGGCAGCAGCGTGCCCAAGGTGGTGGTGTCCACGTCGCCGAAAGCCGCGCGCGCCGAGCTGAAGGTGCCATGCACCCACAGCAGCGCCGGGCCCTGACTGAGGTCGGCCCAGTCGGCGGCGGTCAGCGCGGGGCGCTCGCGCGAAGGGAAGCGGCTGAGGTGGTGCGGGCGCTTCTTCTTTTCCCAAAAGCCCATGGCCGCGTCGATGACGGGGCCGAAGATGGCGTCGCCAATCGGGTAGACCAGCACCTTGAGCAGCTTGCGCCCGACCAGGCCGATCAGGCTTCGCGTGGTGGCCTGCTCGGCCAGCGCGGACGGGGCCACAGCCACTTCCTTGGGGATGCGGTAGCGCAGCGAGGGCCCACCGCCGCGCGTGGCAGCCGGCTGCACGTTCAGGTCGTCGTCGAGCGGGAAGTGCCAGTGCATGGCGCCCGCTTCGTCGATGGACAGCACCACCTGGCCGTGGTCCGGGCCCGGATCGGCCGCTTCGAGCTCGAAGGCATCGGCGCCATCGGGGCCGCGCATCGACGTGGCCGCCAGCGGCTGGGGCACGACATTGACCTGCAGCTCGACGGTGGCGACTTCTTCCAGGCCGGCCTGGGCCAGGGCCGCATCGAGCGCTGGCGTGACGAGCTCTTCGCCGCGCGTGCCGGGCTGGCGCGGAGGCAGCACACGGGCCTGACCCGTGAGGCCGGGCGCGCGCAGCGTGAGGTTGCCGCCGAGGGGGATGGCTTGGCTGCCGCCATGCAAGGTGGTCATGGTTGGGGCTCCAGGGTGGATGAGGTGTTGACGTTGGATGAAGGGCTGCGGCTCAGGGTCAGGCCGGGGTGGCCATAAAAGACATAAGCCAGGCGCGTGAGGCTGTTGGGCTCGGTGTCGGCAAAGCGGGCGCGCATCTCGCGCAGCACCTCGGCCACCGGGCGCGGCGCGCGAGTGCCGTCTCCGAAGACCTGCTCGTAAAAGCCCAGGGCGATGTCGCGCGCGAGTTGGTCTTCCACCGACCACAGCGGCGCCAGGAAGCCCCGAAAACCGCCCTTGATCGACTCACCCGCGAAGCCCGAGAACGAAGCCAGCAGCTCGCTGGCCTTGCCCACCTGGCAGGCGTTCATGAACAGGAAAGGCGACGAACGTTTGCCCAGTGGCGCGTTGGCGAACACCAGCGGGCTCAGGCGCATGCCATCGGCCAGGATCACGGCCGCATCGAGCGCGTGCTGTTGCAGGGCTTCGCCATGGCAGGCGAAGTGCACGGCCTCGGCACCATGGCCCGGCTCGACCTCGCCCAGGCGCGCGGTCAGCAGCTTCTTGATCTGCGGGGCATCGGCGGCCAGTTGCACCGCTTGGTAGCGCTGCACCAACTGGGCACCTTCTTCCATGGCCTGCTGCAGCTTGCGCCAGCCCGAGCGCGCGGCGTAGTCGCCCACCACCGCGGCCATGTGCTGCACCTCGATGTGGGCGCGAGGCGGCAACTCGCTGTGGTCGAGCGGCCAGCGGCCCAGGTTCACCTGGCAGCCCAGCAGCGGCGGCGCATCGGCGATGAGCTTGTCGGCGTCATCGAACAAAGCCAGCTCCCAGGGCACATGCGGCTCGGCGGTGAGCAGCAGCACGTTGAGCGCGCGGCGCTCGCCCGCCGCCTGCATGGCGCGGTGCACCGTGCGCAAGGCCTGCCAGAGCTCGGGCGGCGCCGCGTCGTAGATGGTGCGGCCCAGCCCGGTGACCATGAGCTCGGCCATGTCCAGCAAGGTGGCCTGGTGCACCTCGGTGATCACCTTGCCACCGAACTCCTGACTGCCGGTGCCGAGGTCGGAGGGCACCGGTTGATGGGGCAGGTCGGTGGTGTGCGGCGAGGTGAAGCGCCACACGAAGCGGCCCTGGCTGGGGTCGCCGTCGGGCTGGTCGATGACCACCGTGAGATCGACTGGCGGCAGCCCCGGCTGCACGCACACGGCGCTGGCCTGGGGCTCGGCTTGCGTCCACAACTGGCCATGGCCCTGCACGCGCTCGGGCGCCTGAGGTTGGCCCGCCACCACCGCGATGCGACGCAGCGCCATGCCGCAGACCTGGCCCTCGAACAGGTAGAGCACGCGCAGGCTGCTCAGGCGGGTGGGCTCGTCGCTGGCCAGGCCAGGCGCCACCAGCTCGAACTGAACGATGCTGTCGGCTGGCCGGTCGCGGTTGACCTGCAGCTGGGCTTGCAGGCCCTGTCCGGCCGCAGGCTCAAAGCCATCGACGATGAGCTGCACACCCAGCTCGAAGGCCTGCACGCTGGCCGGCAGGTCGATGGTGATCGGGCCGCCGATGACCCCGGCCTGCGCCTGCTCGGCCAGGCCCACGGTGACGGTGAAGACCTGGCGGGGCTGGACGAGCTCGGGGGCGTCGAAACGGGGATGCGCCGTGAACGGCGGCGCTTCGTGCACGGGCGCAGCGGGTGCCGCGGCCTCAGGCCAAGCCTCGAACCCGAGGCCGGGAGGCTCGGCGCCTGAAGCCTCTGGCTGCTCCCTCGCATGCCGCACCGAGAACACCTCTCGCTGTGCGTGCACCCGCCTCTCCGACCTTTGATCGCGCAATGCGATCTCGTCCATTCGATGCCTTTGCGCCACCACTTCGCGCGTCAGTTCATCGAGCCGGGCCTGGCTGGCTTGACGCATGGCGTTGAGGTCCGGCAAGGGCAAGGGCACCGACGCCACCGTCTGCACACCGATGAAGCGACCATCGTCGAGCACCACCGCATCGCGCTCCAGCGGCTGCATCAAGGCCTTGGCATCGCTCGCGCGTGCTGGCGCAGACAGGAATTCTTGCAGGTCAAGCGCACGCTTGAGCGAGGCTTGCGGTGGCGACTGCTGCACCCGCTCGCGCGCCCACGCCATGTCAAAGCTGTACCAGTAAACGGTGAGCCCCTCGACCCGGCGCACGGCCAGGAAGGCCGCCTCGCTGGCCAGCAGGCGAGGCAGGGCATCTTGTGCACTCAGGTGAGCGGGCAGCAGCAGGGCGGGGGCCACGCGCGGCATGGTGCTCAGGTCCAGGTCTGCTTCAAGGTCCTGTGTTGCTGCGCTCATCGTGACTCCCTGGCTGTGTGCATGGCCGGCTGCAAGGCCTTGGACCAACGTCCAGCATGCCACGGCTGTGCACGGGTGCCAGGGCGGGCTGCCTCCCACGAGCTAGGGGGGCGCAAACCACCGATGTGTCCGCCTCCCTAATCTGTGGCCGCTCGGCCCCTCGCCATGGTCAGGCCAGCATGCGATAAAGCCCGTGGGAGTGTTCTGCCCGCAGGGTGGAAGAGCGGTCGCCCCCAAGCCTCTTTCCGTCCCACCTTGCCGTAGAAACGCATGCGCCGATACCTGATCGCTTTCCTGGCCCTCCTGGGCCTGCTTGCCAGCACCCCCACCCTGGCGGCCTCGGGCACCAACTGTGGTCCAGGCACCTGCACCGCGCCCGAGCTGCCCGCCAACACACTGCCCAGCACGCCACCGGTCACCAACAACCTCAACCAGGTGCTGCTCAACGGCAACTTCAATGGCCTGGCTCCCGACCCGTCGTTCGGTGACGACTCCTTCGTCTACTACATCAAGCTGGTCAGCCTGACGACGTGGAAGGAATACAAGGCCCTGGCCCAGCAGACCAACGAAAGCTGCACCGATTGCCTGCCCACGACGATCGGCTTCAAGGCCACCAACGGTTGGACCGACACCACGGGCTTCACGCTCAACCTGGGCTATTCCGCCGGCGGCGCCACCTTGGGTGCCACGCTGCAGCAGCAGACCGCACTGCAAGCATCGCGCGAGGTGAACTTCTCGACGACGTTCCAGCTGGCCTGTTGCTCGGCCAACGTCATCTTCGAGGAGGATGCCTACTACAAGTACACCTTCGACATCGCTTGGCAGCAAGACATTCTGGACGGCTGGACCGACATGGGCCACCAGCAGTACACCGCCACAGGCCTGCTCAGCGGCTTCAAGCTGGTGAGCAACCTGAGCACGTGCGTGCCAGAGCCGCATGAGTACCTGCTGGCTCTGTCGGGCGGCGTCGTGTTGCTGGGTGTCAGGCGGCGCAAGCGGGCACGCTTTGGCAGCGATCGCGCAACACGTTGATCAGGCGGAATGACCTTTGATGCTTGCTTCGGGCTCATCCCATCCGCACCCAGTCCAAACAAGCTGGCCGCAAGGCAATTCTTCGACAGACCGACGCCCAAACCCAGGCCTCGCCACCAAGGGCGCAAAGTTCCGCTCGATCACACACATCCGGTCAAACAGTGACGGCTGTCGGCGGATCCAAGCAGCACATTGCTGAATGCGGTTTTGCAGCGTTCCCGTCACCACCTTGAGGTGGTCGGCCAAATCGTCCAGGTCCCATGTGAATCGTTCCAGCAAGATCAAATAGGCCGCCGCCTGCGAATAGCTGTGTTTGATCACGGCCAAGCGCCCTTCTCGCTCTTCTTCCAGCTCATGTGCAACGGCTGGATCGAACGCCTCAGGCGCGATCAAGAACCGCGCAAGTGCCTCCACTTCGGCCCCTGCGTCTTCCTGATCCCAATCCTTGTCCAAGCGAACAGCGTACCGGGTCTGCTTGTCTGCATAGCGAACCAGCTCGTTGAACAGCCAGGCCAGCACGGTTTCCTGGTCATGCACGTTGGAAAAATCAACATCGAACCCACGCTTGCGACCGATTCGCTCGGCAATCAGCCAAGCCTCGCCCATCACATCGCCTTCGGTGTATTCACCACACGTTCTGGACGCGATGAGCCTCAGCTTGGCGCGCCTTGATTGCACGAACGCCGAGAATGTCTCTGCTGGGTTTGCCACACGCCACCTCCCGATGGTTGACGTGCGCAATAAACGCCATAAACAGGTGGATGTCAAGAAACGGTGCCCGCCATTAACATCCGTTTTCAATATTTCAGATTAGCGGCGCACCATGGGAGGCATCGTGTCTGCACCGACAGTCTTCTTTCAAGGCCCGCGCGAACATTTCTTCAGGCCACTGGGCTGGCAGGACAGAGAAGCCTGCGCCGCTGTCCTGCGCCAGTTGCATGAGCGCGTTCATGGCCCGGACGCCGACTACGCCGAGGCACTGACACGTGAGCTGGTGCTGGAGATCATCCAGCAGGTGATCGCACAGCCGGCTTATCGAACTGGCGCGTTGCCTGAGAGCGTCGCGGCGTCAGGCATCGTCCAGCCCCAGGCGGAACGCGATTACGCCTTGAATCTGCTGCGCGCGCTCAAGGAGTACGGCTGGCTGGAAGACCACAAAGACCCGATCAACCTGCAGCCCACGCTCAAGCTGACACGCGCCGGCAAGGCGTTTTCCGAAGTCTTTGCGGAGTTGGACAACGCCCGGCACAAGACCCGTCAGCGCAACATGCGTTCGGCCCGCAAGGCCTTGCAAGCCTTCCTTGAAAACCGCGACGAAGACGAGTTGCTGGATGCCTATGACTTTGCCAGCCGCGTGGTTCAGGACCTGCAGGAAGACATCGAATACTTCCGGCTGTTGATGCAGACCCTCACCCGGGAAGCCTTGACGCAAAAGCTGGCCTGGGACGAATTCAACGACTTCCTGGAGCGGCGATTTGGCAAGGAGCTGTCGTCTCGACTGGTGGCCGATTCCGTAGATCGCCACCGCAGCCAGATCATCGAGTTGCTGGACATGGTTCGCAGCTGGCCTGAGCCCCAGCGCCAGGCTGTGGACGGTGCCCTGCGTCAGCGGGCCACGTGGCTGGAGGGCGTGCTCGAAGGCCGCAGCGCCACCATCTGGCTTTGCAAACGCATCGAAGACCTGATCGACACCGCCTGCCAGGTCAAGCTGCCGATGCTGCGCAGCGAGATGCACAACTATGTGCGGCGCTTCACCAGCTTGTTGCGCCAGGCACTGTCTCTGGACTACGGTGCCGAGTCACCTATGGGGCGCACGCTGGCCGGCATCAAGACCAGCACAACCGTTGAACGTGACGCCTGGCTGAATGCACTGGCGCAGCGCCTTTCAACCACCGAGATCCGCTTGCCCACCAGCGGCCTGCGCTGGACTCAACGTGATCGACAAGAGCTTGATGGCTCTGACATCGACTGGCACATCTTGCCCCACAGCCGACTGGAGGCGGCCATGCGGCGCGCCGAGGCAGAGGCCTTCGTCATCAGCGAAGATTTCTTGCTGGCGCAGTTGCAAGACTTGGTCAAGGGCTGTGAGATGAATGGCTCGTTGCGTCTGTCAGACCTGTCCATGGGTGATGCGCCAGACGCCCTGAGAGCACTGCACGCCGTGGGTGCCGTGCGATCGGCACAAGGCAAAGCTCATTGGACAGCGCACAAACTGCCCGTCAAATTTGAAACGCCCGTTTTCGTGGCCGATGACTTCGAGTTGAGACGCCGAGAACCATGAGCTTGCCAACTTCTTTTCATGCCTTGCTGGACGCTCGCCTGACCGAACGCACCAGCGGGGCCGTTTCACGCAAACGCTTCGCAGAGCTGTGCAACCGCCTGATGGCCAGCGGCATCATCTGGCGCGAATACTCGCGGCCTGAGCAAGCGTTGTATGACGACGCCTCCATGGTAGAAGAATTGTTGCGTGAGTGGTTCGACGTGCTCGGCTTTGCCCTCACCCACGATGTCGATGCCAACCTCTTTCGCCTGTACCCACCGGGCGATGACCAGGAGGATGAAGACGGCGTCAAGCGCTTGCGGGCCCGGCTGTCGCGCGATGTCGTGGCCGCCGCACTGGGCTTGCGTTTTCTCTACACCGAAGCCCTCACCGGCAAACGCGAGCTGGTCAACCAGGAGCTCGCCATCAGCCTGGAAGAGCTCTCGCAGACGCTGGTGTCGCTGATGGGCATGACCTTGCCATCGTCCATGGCCGAGCGCGGCCAACTTTTGCGCGAACTGCGCAAGCTGCGACTGATCCGCTTCAAGGACGCGGACGGCCTGGGTCAGATGGACACCCTGGCCAGCGTGTTGCGCCCCGTTCTGTCCTTCGTGAGCGACGAAGCCCTGCAAGACGTGTTGCGAATGATGCAGGAGCGCCAAGCTGCCGCACAAAAAGCGGAAGGAGCCGCCTGACATGCGCATGTCTCGGCTGATCACCCTGAACTGGGGCACCATCGACCACCGCGACTGGCCTTTGGCCGATGCCACCTTGCTGACCGGCGAATCAGGCTCCGGCAAGTCCACCCTGCTCGATGCCATGCAAGCCGTGCTCACGGCCGCACGCCAGGGCGTCTTCCATTTCAACGCAGGCCAGAACGAATCCACGCAGAGCCGCCGTGGTGGCAAAGAGCCACGCACGCTGGCGGCCTACGCCCTGGGGCAATGCGGTGGCGATGTGTTCTTGCGCACGCGCTGCACCAGCTACGTGGGCCTGGTGTTCGAGCCTTCCGAGGGCGAGTCGGCACAGGGCTTCACGGCGCTGCTGGGCATGGATGCCCACGTCGATGCAGCTCGAGCCGATGGCGGCCGCCCCATGTTCTACCTGGTGCGTGCCGCCGTCTCCATCGAGCACCTGCTTGCCACGGCCAACAGCGCTTCGGCGCCACGCCCCTTGGGCCTCAAGGAGGTGCTGCCCCAGTTGCAACTTCGCCTGGGACTGACACCCGATCAGATCAGCCGGTACGAGGGCAAGGACAGCTACCTGCAGCACCTCTATGGCTTTTTGATGGGCAAAAAATTCGTGCCGGAAGCCGACGCCACACGCTGCGCACGGGCCATCGTCAAGGCCATGGCCTACCGCGAAATCGGCAACGTCAACGACCTCGTGCGTGACGAGATCCTTGACGAAAAGGACTTCTCGCAAGAGGTGGGCAAGCTGCGCCAGTTGATGCAAGAGATCGCTCGCCTCAAGGCAGATGCCGAGCGCCTCAAACTCAACATCGATCGCCTGAAGCTGGTCGATGACGCAGCCTCGGACGTCATCGCTTTGCTGCGCAAGCACGTCATCGCGCTCAACGCCCATGCGCTGCGCCTGCAACGCGAGTGCACAGCAGAACGGCTGAGCGTTTTCAACCACCAACAGCGCCTGCTCAAGCAAGCTGGCGAATCCCAGGGCCGGCTGGATGCCATCGGCTTGCAGCGCCAGCGGCTGGACAGCGAACTGGCCGAGGTGCAGGGCGAGTTGAACCTCAGCACGGTCAATCAGGCCAAACAAGCACTGGACGCCCGTGCGGCCCACCTGGCCCAGCAGTTCCACAAAGAGTGGTCCCGGGTGCAGCAAGCGGCCCGACAGATGGACGAGGTGCTGACCCACGTCACGCAACTGCTGGCGCTGGATGTGTCGGCTTTGCCCGATCTGCGCGAAGCAGTGACCAGGCTGCATCCCGCAGCCCAGCAGGCCCACAAGCTCTGGGCGCCTGCACGCGGCCCCTTGACGAGTGCCGCACGCCTGGATGACGAGCTGGCCGCCTTTGAGCTGGAGCCCCTGGACCAGGCTCTCAAGGCCCTGGAGTCGGTGCTTTCGGGGGCCGACGCATCGGTGATGAACGCGCTGATCAATGCGCGCAGCCAACTGCTGCAACAGCAACGCTTGCTCAAGGATGAGCAGGACGCCTTGCGTGCGGAGCTCAAGCTGCTGCTCAGCGGCCGCTCGCCTGCGCCCACCGACGTCCAGCAGGCTCTGACCCTGCTGGACGACGAACTGCCCCAGGCGCGGGCCAAGATGCTGGCCGCACTGATCGAACCCAAGCCCGGCAGCACCTGGCAATCCTCCATCGAGGGCTACATGGGCCGTGACCGCTTCGCCATCATCGTCGAACCTGAGCACGAAGAAGACGCCATCAAGTTGATCAAGCATCACTTTGCCCGCCGCTCGCCCAAGATCGTGCAAGGCAGCAAGGCCATCGACGACACGCGAGACGCCAGCCTGCCTCCGCAAGCCATCCTTCATGAGCTGGTCTGCCAGCACCCCGTGGCCAACGCCTACCTGCTGGCACTGTACCGCCGTGTGGTCAAGGTTGGCACCGAAGCCGAGTTGCGCAAGACGCCTCAAGGCCTGATGCAGCAGGGATTGGGCAGCCGTGCCTACGGCATGTTTGCCTGCCTGGCCAGCGAGCATGAACTGACCTTCGGCCTGGCAAGCCGCCAAAAGCGCCTGGCCTGGGTCAGCCGGCGGCTGGATGCGCTGGTCCCCGAACTGACCCAGTTGACCAACCTCGACCGATCCTTGCGCATGGTCATGGGTTGGTTCCAACGCCTGGGTGCTGACTCGCTGAGCCAGGCGCTGGGCGAAGCGCTGTCCACACGCCTGCTGCACGTTGAAGTGGTGCTCGACTTGAGCCGCCTGGACACCTCCAGCATCGATGGGCTGACGGCGCGCAAAGCAGGCCTGCAAGAGGCCCTGGAGGACTGCGCCAAGCAATGGGACGATGAACAAAGAAAAGTCGGCGTTCAAGACAAGGATCTCGCGCAGGCCACCAAGCGACTGGCTGACCTGGACGCTCGCCGGCCCACGCTCGACCAGGAAGTCACCAACGCTAGCGTCTGGTTCAGCCGGTTTGCCGCTGTGGCTTCAGGCATTACCTCCGAAGTGCAGTTGCAGACAGAAGCCCAGGAACTCGGCGACACAGACGAGCCCACCACCAGCACCCTGTCCAACTGGGTGAACAACACCGCCGACAACCTGCCCGACCGGCTCAAAACGCTGCGCAACCACATCGGCACCTACCTGGCGGGTGCGCGCACCGATGACGAACGCTTCACCTGGAACGAACCACCCCGCGTGGTGGACCAGATGGAAGCCGTGCTGCAATCGGTGCAAGGTGTGCAACACACGGCCCGCGATCAGGTCCGGCGGCAAGACAGCATCGGCCTGGCCGACAACGTCGCACGGTTGGAGAAAGCCGAGGCCAGCTTCAACCACGTCTTCACCAGCGACTTCTGCTTCCAGGTGCGACGCGATGTCAAGGATGGCTCAGCCACCTTGCGCAAGCTCAGCAGCGAGCTCAAGGCCATCCAGTTCGGCGTGGACACCTACGACGTGGTGCAAGACTGGGTGCCCCGCTTCAAGGCCTTCTACGATTTCTTCGAAGCCCTCGACACCGTGGTGGACCAGCTCGACAAGGACAAGGGCGCCATCTTCGATGCCCCCCAGCTGTCCGAAGCCCACCGCGCCACAGCCCAGGAAATCAAACGCCTGCTGTTGTCACAAGACCAGATCGCCGCCGAACGCGCCCTCAAAGAGCTGGCCGACTACCGCAACTACCGCCGCTACGACATCCACCGCATCGTGGGTGGTCACGCCACGCCGCTGTCCACCTGGGGCACAGGCTCTGGCGGCGAGCTGGAAACGCCGTTCTACGTGATCCGCGCGGCCGTTCTGGCCCACGCGCTCGGGCACTTCGGCCGGGATGCCAAAGCACCCGCGCTGCGCATGATGCTGTCCGACGAGGCCTTCTCCAAGATGGACGAAAGCCGCTCTCGTGCGGTGCTGCGCTTCCTCTCCCAGAACATGGGGCTGCAGTTGATCGTGGCGATGCCCACGTCCAAGTCAGGCGCCATCAAGCCCGAGTTCGACAAGGAGTACACCTTCTCGAAGCTGGAGGCCCAGGCCAACGGCCAGACGGTGTACCTCAGCGAAGTGCAGGAGAAAGACTTCAAACGGCACGCCATGGCACAACTGTGGGCCGATCACGCCCAGACCGCACGCGAACAGGCGCGACAAGCGTTTGAGGCAAAGCCATGAGCACGCCTGCGCCTGCCCCCCTGTTGATCAGGCTGGCCCACGCGCTGCTTGACAAGGCCGATCGCAGCCAAGGCCTGCGCACCGTGACCTTGAAGCTCGATGCCAAGGTGCTGCCAGAGCTGCACGCCACTCAGACACCCGATGACCTGGCCCGCATCACCGCACTGTTGCAGTCGCTGGTGCAAACGGGTTGGGTCACACTGCGAACCAAGAAGCCCCAGGCCTTTCAGACACTGGCCGATCAAGACCCCACGCTGGTGCTGCACGATGCGCTCGCCCTGGCTTCGTGGTCGGATCATCACCCCATGGGGCCCAAGTGGAGCCGAGAGTTGGTTGCGCAACTTGGCGCGCCAGGTGTGCTGGAGGTGCCGGATGCACCCGCCTTGCTGGACTACCTGCAGCGCAACCCCTTGCCATGGTTTGCCGGCATGCCCGCTGGCGAGGTGGCTCAGGTGCTCAACGCGCTGGCCACGGCCTGCGCAACCACCCCGGGCCGGCCCACGCTGTTCCTGCGTGAGCTGTCTGCAAGGCATTTCAAAGGCCACAGCAAGGTGCTCGACAAGCGCGAAGAATGCATGCGCTTGCTGGGTGCAGAGGCAGACCAGTTTCCTGAAGCGCCCATCCAGTTGCTGATCTGCTTGCCTGAAGCAGGCACGGAAGTTGGAACGCAAGGCTTCGACGAGATCTTGTTCATCGAGAACCTCGTCACCTTTGAACGCATGGCCCTGCAGCGCCAGCCCGCATGGGCTCACTGCGCACTGGTGTTCGCATCAGGCTTCAAAGGCGCGGCCCGCCGCTTGCGTCATCCCCAGGGTGCATCGCTCTACTGGCGGGGCCCAGCCCCTGCTGCTGCCCAGGCCTTCACCCAATGGCTGCATGGCCCAGCACACGCTGATTTGCCGGTGAGCTTCTACGGCGACCTGGATTTCGCCGGCCTGCAGATCCTGGTCCAACTGCGCCAGACCTTTGCCAATTGCGCGGCCTGGCGACCAGGCTACAGCGCCTTGGCCTCCGCCATGCAAGCCGGGCAGGGGCACGCGCCTGAAAGCGCCGGCAAAGAAGGACAAACAGACCCAGGGTTCACTGGCTGCCCCCATGCCGACCAGGTGCTGCTGCCCTTGCTGCGAGAATCGGGCCTGTGCATTGATCAGGAAAGCTGGCCTGCTGACATGGGCCTGGCCACTGTGGAACCCGCTCATGAACATCGACAACCTCAGCTATGACCAACTGGTCGACCTGAACAACCGGGTGGTGGCTCGCCTCAGGTTTCTGGACCAGATGCGCGCGCACTCGGCCATGCTCGATTTCAGCATTGGCGAGCAGGTGAGTTTTCATCCCCCCGGCCACCCTGTCCTGACGGGTGTGATCACCAAGTACAACCAGAAGACGGTGACGGTGATTGCCAGCAACGGTCAGCAGTGGAAGGTGTCACCGTCGCATTTGCAAAAGGTGGCTGCAGCAAGCCTTCCAAGGTCATCTTGATGCCCAAGGGGTGAGGGCCGCTGACAAGCTTCGCAAGACGCGCAGGCAAGCCCGCCAGATTCGAGGGTGTCGTTGCTTGAGGCTGGCGAAAGGTTCCTGCCTTTGTCCTGACCAATGAAAACACCTTGACCTGCACGATCTTGCCTGTGTAAAACACCATGGAAAGCGACTTGCCTGAGCCTTGGGTGTGCCACACCACGCCCGCCTTTTTGTCACCTTTCGGTTGGCTGGACACGCCCGGAACACCGTAACTGGCAGGGTTCTCTCGCACAGCATGGCCTGAGCCCAGGTCGGAGGCACGCAGGGTCGATGCCACCGCCGCATTCACAGCGTAGTACTGGTGATAGGCCGCCAGCTTCTTGACCGTGCTGATGGTGATCTGACCTGTCTCTGGGTCTTCCTTGCAAGCCTTGACCACCAGGAACTCGTTGCGCTCGGGCTGGTCAAAGTCGATCAGCCACACACGCTCGCCACGTTCGTCACCGTCTTTCTGGCGGCTCACCGGCACGCCTTCGGTCAGCCAGCGGTGAAAGGACTCGTTGGCGGCAAACAGCTCGGGTGAGCCCGCACGCAGCACCTCCTTCACAGCCAGGTCCACCACCTCGGTCGGCAAGCGATGGTTGATTCGGCGTGCTGCCTGGGCCAGACGCCCCCCCAGCATCACTTCGCCGTAGTGGGTGCGCTCTGCCTGCTCGCCCTCTGGTGCCAAGGCCGGGCCATGCACGTAGGTGAACCCCTGGCGCTCCAGCAGCTTGATGGCGAAGGCTTCGATGGCTGATTCGGTGAGCATGCGGGGCCCTCTCTTTCGCTTCTCTCTTAAATTTGACGCAACCTCAACGTAAGCGTCCGACGACGACCCTCTAGCCAAGGCTGTATGGCGGCGTGAAGATCGCGTCCACTATGGAGAAGATGGTGGACGCGATCGCAAAACAAGACTCAGACGCCAAGACAGGCGTTGTGGGTGTACGCAAGCGGCGGAC
>NZ_LFRI01000158.1 GCF_001447195.1 Aquabacterium parvum
TGGTGAAGCGTTTCTTGACCTTCAACGTGGTCGCCGATAAACTGCGCTACATCGAGCGCACGACTCTTTGCCTTACCGTACCGATCAACCCGCCTGGGTAGCGTCTCGATTCCATCAGCCCCGAACTCCTCTGACCCGGACTCGGGGCTTTCCTTTTCAAGGTCGGGTGGCGACATACCCCCCCCTTCCTGGCCGGGGGACTCCCCCGCTCCCCCGTGTGAACAGGTCACACATCACGCAACCCATGTTGCAGGGGGCCATGCCGTGATCTGA
>NZ_LFRI01000159.1 GCF_001447195.1 Aquabacterium parvum
CTATCTGCATGGAAAGGGCTACGCCGTTTCGCATGCGAATCGCCCCAAAGCGGCGTAGCCGCCGAGGGATCAGACGGGTAGGGGATTGGCCTGGAACGCCGCTCCCCTGCCCTAACCAAGCCAACTACACAGGAGTCGAAATGGCTGGAATGAAGTCTATCGATGAAGCGCGCAATGTCCTCGAAGAGGCTGCGCTGATGACCACTGAGACGGTGAGGGCCTTCTACGGGATCGTAGCTGCTGGCCCGGATGTTGACACGCCGCCCTGGCTGT
>NZ_LFRI01000160.1 GCF_001447195.1 Aquabacterium parvum
GGTGACTACCTGCTGTTCCGGCACTACTTCACCATCGACGCTGTGAGGCTGCATGCGGCCAGCTTCTGCATGAAGCACCTGCTTTGCCCTCTGTGTGCCATTAGACGGGGCGCTAAGTCGATGAAAGCCTACTTGGCTAGGTGGGAGGTCATCCGAGCCGAGAAAACGGCTCTGAGGCCTTTTTTGGTGACTTTGACGGTGAAGAACGGTGATGACCTGGCTGAACGCTTTAAGCACCTTCATAGAGCCCAGCGCGAGCTATGGAAACGCCGG
>NZ_LFRI01000161.1 GCF_001447195.1 Aquabacterium parvum
GCAGTTTATCGGCGACCACGTTGAAGGTCAAGAAACGCTTCACCAGCGGCTCACCACTTGCGGTGACTACCTGCTGTTCCGGCACTACTTCACCATCGACGCTGTGAGGCTGCATGCGGCCAGCTTCTGCATGAAGAACCTGCTTTGCCCTCTGTGTGCCATTAGACGGGGCGCTAAGTCGATGAAAGCCTACTTGGATAGGTGGGAGGTCATCCGAGCCGAGAAAACGGCTCTGAGGCCTTTTTTGGTGACTTTGACGGTGAAGAACGGTGA
>NZ_LFRI01000162.1 GCF_001447195.1 Aquabacterium parvum
GGGCATCACGCGCCATTGACTGTCCGGTCTTTGGCGGCGCCGGCTCCCACCTTGCCACAACGCAGTCAGTTTCCTTTGCGCAATGGGCGCCTCGCAGAGGGGCCTGAAACCCTAACTGGTCGTTGCAGGGGACGCCAATACGTCGCATCGCTTCGGCCACGCCAAGCGGGCGCCCCTGAACTTGGGCGTTAGCCCCCCAACTCACCAACTCTGCTCAACAACGCGAAAGTAGAAATGAAGAAATCGATTAAGCAAATACTCACAAAAGATCTCCTTGAGAAGTTCAGAGAAAACAAAATGCCTGAGGAGATGATTTCCAACATCCAAGAAAAAATTCTGGAGCTTGGCGAATTCACCCCTACAGTAGGTATTTTTGGAAAAACAGGGGTTGGAAAATCAAGCCTATGTAACGCCCTTTTTGGAAAAGAAACAGCCAAAGTTAGCGACGTCGAGGCCTGCACTCGTCAGCCACAAGAGATTTTTGTCAAAATCAGCGAATCCGGCAGCGGCATAAAATTAATTGATTTGCCGGGCGTAGGTGAGAGTAAAGTTCGAGACGAAGAATACAAAAAACTCTACGAAGATTGGATTCCACGCTTGGATTTGGTGCTATGGATCATTCGCGCGGATGATCGAACCTTTAGCGTTGACGAATTCTTCTACGACAACGTTGTCAAATCCGCAATATCCAATTCAAAAATACCGTTCCTGGTTGTTGTCAACCAAGTTGACAAGATTAACCCCATCAGGGACTGGGACGAAGAAAATAAGCGCCCTGGCTTCTCTCAACAGAAGGTTATTGGCGAACGTACACAGTGGGCCGCCTCAAAGTTCAACATCCCCAACGAGCACATAGTTGCTGCATCCGCTGAGGAAAAATACAATCTCGGCGGTATAGTTGAGGCAATTATTGATATTGTCCCAAACGAGAAAAAGCTTGGCTTTCTCAACCAAGCAACCGAAGAGGCCACAACAGAGAAATCCAAGGAAAGCGCCGTAAAAGGCGTAATTGAGTACATAAAGCAGGTGTACAAAGAAGTGAAACCGTACATTCCTGAAATCATTGCGTTCGCCAAGTGGGTCATCAAACTTGCGAAGGGCTAACTGGCGGTTCAACTCGGACGCCAAAGCTGGCCATGGCTTCGCCATTTTTATGGCCAGCTTTGGTGCCCTACGGCCTTCGGCCTCCGGCGCCGGTTAACCTGGGCTACAAGGGCTTCCCCATCTGTCAAGCAATAGCTGACCCAGGCTCGCGCAGCGAGCCAACATCAAAGTGCCAAGCACAACGCCGACGCAGATCAGGCGAGCAAAGGTAAGGACA
>NZ_LFRI01000163.1 GCF_001447195.1 Aquabacterium parvum
AGCGCACGACTCTTTGCCTTACCGTACCGATCAACCCGCCTGGGTAGCGTCTCGATTCCATCAGCCCCGAACTCCTCTGACCAGGACTCGGGGCTTTCCTTTTCAAGGTCGGGTGGCGACATACCCCCCCCTTCCTAGCCGGGGGACTCCCCCGCTCCCCCGTGTGAACAGGTCACACATCACGCAACCCATGTTGCAGGGGGCCATGCCGTGATCTGACAGACGGTTTAGCCGTATTCGGCTACCCGTTTTCGACGCATACACAACGGCCTC
>NZ_LFRI01000164.1 GCF_001447195.1 Aquabacterium parvum
CCATCGAGCACAGAGCCGCGACCACGTTGCCGGCGTTTCCATAGCTCGCGCTGGGCTCTATGAAGGTGCTTAAAGCGTTCAGCCAGGTCATCACCGTTCTTCACCGTCAAAGTCACCAAAAAAGGCCTCAGAGCCGGTTTCTCGGCTCGGATGACCTCCCACCTATCCAAGTAGGCTTTCATCGACTTAGCGCCCCGTCTAATGGCACACAGAGGGCAAAGCAGGTGCTTCATGCAGAAGCTGGCCGCATGCAGCCTCACAGCGTCGATGGTG
>NZ_LFRI01000165.1 GCF_001447195.1 Aquabacterium parvum
GGTGTGGGGCTTCATGGGCTGCCAAATTTGCAAGAAAGCGCGGGGCCGGTATTTGTTTCCTTGCAAATATCGCACCACACTTCAACCAAAATAGCATTGCAGATCAATGGCTTGCGAGTTGTTCAGGACGGACTAAGTTGGCTGCAGCGCCCGCGGCGGCGGCCTGGGCCTGGTGGCGCAAGGACATGCTCAGCACCATTTTGGTCGGCATGGCGGTGTACTTGGCGCTCAAGCTGGGGGTGGGTTGGTGAAAGGGGCTGGGATCCTGCAGGCTGGGGTTTTCTATAATCCCGTGGTTTTGTCCCCAGCATTCACCGACACCGCGGACGCGGCCGACACCATGAACATCATCCGATTCGAAGACCTCGTCGCCCAGGGCCAAGCCTCGGGCAAGCGCGTGTTCATCCGCGCCGACCTGAACGTGCCGCTGGACGACGCCGGCAACATCACCGAAGACACCCGCGTGCGCGCTTCGGTGCCGGCCATCGAGCTGGCGCTCAAGGCCAACGCTGCCGTGATGGTGACTTCTCACCTGGGCCGCCCGACCGAAGGCGAATTCAAACCCGAGGATTCGCTGGCTCCGGTGGCCAAGCGCCTGGGCGAGTTGCTGGGCCGCGAAGTGAAGCTGGTGAGCAACTGGGTGGATGGCGTGGACGTGGCCCCGGGCCAGGTCGTGCTGCTGGAGAACTGCCGCCTCAACAAGGGCGAGAAGAAGAACAACGAAGAGCTGTCCAAAAAGCTGGCCGCGCTGTGCGACATCTTCGTGCACGACGCCTTTGGCACGGCTCACCGCGCTGAAGCGACGACTTATGGCATCGCTCAGTTCGCCAAGGTGGCTTCTGCCGGCCCTCTGCTGGCCGCCGAGATCGACGCCATCAACAAAGCCCTGGCTGCTCCGAAGCGCCCGTTGATCGCCATCGTGGCCGGCTCGAAGGTGTCGACCAAGCTGACCATCCTGGAGTCGCTGTCAAAGAACGTGGACGGCCTGATCGTGGGCGGCGGCATCGCCAACACCTTCATGCTGGCCGCTGGCCTGAAGATCGGCAAGTCGCTGGCCGAGCCCGATCTGGTGGGCGCGGCCAAGGCCGTGATCGAGTCGATGAAGGCGCGTGGTGCCGAGGTGCCCATCCCTGAAGACGTGGTGGTGGCCAAGACCTTTGCGGCAGATGCACCAGCCACCGTCAAGGCAGCCACAGAGGTGGCCGATGACGACATGATCCTGGACATCGGGCCGAAGACGGCTGCCAAGCTGGCCGCGCAGCTCAAGGCTGCCGGCACGGTGGTGTGGAACGGTCCGGTGGGCGTGTTCGAGTTCGCTGCCTTCGAGCAAGGCACCAAGGCCATCGCGCAGGCGATCGCCGAGTCGAGCGCCTTCAGCATCGCCGGTGGTGGCGACACGCTGGCGGCCATCGCCAAGTACGGCATCGAAAAGGACGTGGGCTACATCTCGACCGGTGGTGGTGCATTCCTGGAAGTGCTGGAAGGCAAGACGCTGCCGGCGTTCGAAATCCTGACCCAGCGCGCGGCGGGTTGACGCCAGCGGCCTGGGCGCGCGCCTTCGGGTGCTGGTGCCCGACGCGTCCCCCGCCTCCTTGCGCAACCCGATGAGGCAAGCGGGGCGCCGCAAGGTGCAGATCGCAGCCACCCAAGGCAAAAGGCCTCCCAAGCATGGGAGGCCTTTTCGTTTTCAGCGCCTGAACGACGACGCGTGACCGATGCCTGCGGGGCGCGGATTCAGGCGCCAGCCGCGTGCAGGACCTCGCCGGCCTGGATCGGGTCGCCCGTGCGGTTGAAGGTGTCGAGCCAGAGGTGATAGGTGCGCATCTGACCGGCGTGCCAGGGATGAAAGCCGGGTTTGTAGTACTGCAGGTAGTGGCCCAGGATCGGCATGTACAAGCCACCCGGCTTGAAGATCCACCACATGCCCTGGGCCATGAGCTTGAAGCGCTGCCAGCCTTTGAAGCCGTCGACCTTGAGCATGTAGCGCGTGGTCAGCAGCGAGTGGATGTTGAAGCCGAGGGTGACCACGGCCATGGCCCAGACGCGGCGCAGGTAGCCCACCTTGGCGACCTTCTGCATCACGTCGAAGGCCACGGCCTTGTGCTCGATCTCTTCCATGGCGTGCCAGGCGTACATGGCGCGCATGCGTGGGTCGGCCTGTGCCAGCACTTCTTTCTTCTCGAAGAAGCTGTGGGCCATGATGGCCGTCATGTGCTCGGCGGCGGCGGTTTCGGCCAGCGTCTGCTTTTTGGGCAGGTATTTGCGCAGCACGTTGAACAGCATGTTGTGCGTGAAGCGCTCGAGCGCGTCGACGTCGATGCCTTGAGCCTTGAGGCGGTTGTTGTACTGGCTGTGCACGATGCCGTGCTGGCCTTCCTGGCGCATGAAGTCCTTGATTTCGGCCAGCAGCTTGGGATCGCTGACCTGGTCGCGGTAATCGCGCACGCAGGAGATGAAGTAGCGCTCGCCTTCGGGGAAGATGGTGGACATCGCGTCGAAGAAACGGGTCTTGAAGGCGTCGCCGCCGAACCAGTACTTCGGGATGTCGCCTTCGAGGTCGAAGTCGAGCTTTTCGCGCGGGACGATGGGGTGGTCTTGGCTCATGGCAGGGCTCCTGTCAGGCTCCGGGCGATGGTGATGGTCAGCCGTGTTGCTGGCTCAAGGCCAGGCGGTTGCCTGCTTCGATGGGGCTGCCGGTTTCCTTGAGCAGCTTGAGCCAAGGCTCGTAGCTGGGCACCACGGGCTCTTGCCACGGGTGGAAGCTGGGCTTGAGGTAGCTGAAGTACTTGCCCATCATGGGCATGAAGATGCCGCCGGGCTTGTAGAGCCACCACAGGCCCTTGGCCCAGATCTTGGTGCGCTGCCAGCGGCTGAAGCCATCGACCTGGAACATGTGCTTCATGATCCGGAAGACGTGGTAGGGGAACAGGGCCGTGACCAGCAGCATGGAGCTGATGCGGGTCCAGTAGCTGGCCTTGGCATGGTCTTGCAGCACGTCGAAGGCGACGCCCTTGTGCTCCATCTCTTCCATGGCGTGCCAGACGTAGAGGGCGCGGATGCGTTCGTCGGCGTTGGCGAAGATGGCGGGGCGCTCGACGAAGCAGTCGGCCATGATGGCGGTGATGTGCTCGGAGGCCGTGGTGATGCCCAGCGTGAACTCGCGCGAGAACACCTTGCGGATGATGCCGAAGAGGCGGTGCTCCTGGCCTTTGAGGATGGCATCGACGTCAACGCCCTGTGCTTTGAGGCGGTTGTTGTACTGCGTGTGCAGCATGCTGTGCTGGGCTTCCTGGCGGGTGAAGTCCTTGATTTCCTGCAGCAGCTTGGGGTCGTCGATGCGGTCCTTGAAGTCGCGCACGCAGGTGATGAAGAACTTCTCGCCCACCGGGAACAGGGTGGACAAGGCATCGAAGAAGCGGGTCTTGAACGGGTCGTTGTCGAGCCAGTACTTGGGGATGTTGCCGTCCAAGTCGAAGTCCAGCTTTTCGCGCGGGACGATCGGGGGTGGGGTCTGTTGTTCGTGTTGCATGGTTTGTCTCCTCGGACGCGTTGCGCCTGACTGCTAGAGGCAATCGGTCTGATGAGTCCGAACTGTAGGCAGCGCACCCCGGGAAGACCATGCAAGGCAGCGACAGAAAGCGAAATTTCGCGACATCGTCCCACTAGGGAAAACGCGTGGTATCGGGTTTGCCGCGGTTTCAGCTTGACTGGCTGGGGGCGCACGGTCCCCGCGTGTGGGTGGGCTGGTGCGGCTTCGATCAGCGCAGGGCTTTGCGGAATTGGCTGGGGGTCTGACCAGACCACCGCGTGAAGGCAAGCGTGAAGCTGCGCCGGTCCGTGAAACCCAGCCGCTCGCTGATGTCTTCGATGCTGAGCTCGGGCTGGCGCAGCCAGGCTTGTGCCAGGCGATGTCGCACGCGGGACTGGATGGCCGAGTGGCTGTCGCCGATGTCCTTGAGCCGGCGTTGCAGGGTGCGGGGATGCAGGCCCAGTTCCTGGGCCAGGGCCTCGACACCCAGTCCGAGCAGGCGTGGTTTGTCGGCGAACGCCTGCTCGATCTGTTGGGCCAGTTGCTGACCGGGCGCGGTGCCGCCCTCGTTGGCTTCGGGCTGGACGCGTTGTGCCACCTGTTGCACCACCCGCTGACCGGCTTGTTCGTGCAGGCTGGGGAAAGCACCACGCAGGGGCTGGTCCAGCAGGCTGCGTTCGAACCACAGGGCATCGATGTCGGCGCCCCAGGTGATCGGCACCTGGAAGTGGGCGTTGACCTTGTCGGCGTCCTGGTGGGGGAGGTGTCGCAACGAGATGCGCCCGATCAGCGGCTGGCCGCCAAGCAGCATCTTGCAGAACTTGACTACGGTGGTGAAGATGCCTTCGGCGAAAGGCCAGCCGATGGCCGGGTCGTTGTCGGGCACTTCAAAGCTCAGCGCCAGGCGCGCTTCGTGCCCGTGCTCGGAGAGCTTGAAGCGCATGTACGGGTTGACCAGCTGCGGGATCCATTCGAGGGCCCGCGTGGCGTCGCGCAGCGTGGCGCTGGTGGTGATGAAGGTCTCGACGTCTGAGAGGTACTCGAAGGCGAAGGTCTCACCCAGGGCCAGCGGGAAGTGTTGAGCGCTGCCGTTGCGGCGCGTGGCTTCCACGCAATGGTGCATGACGCGCTGGATGGTGACGCGGTCGACGGTGGAGGTGGCAGGGTGCAGGTGCAGGGTGTCGAGGCCTTCCTGGCGGAAGATGGCCTCGATGTCGACGCCGCACAGGCGGGCCGCACGGACCCAGTTCGTCACGGTGACGAAGGGGATGCGTTGTGGCAGCGGGGGCTCACCAGTGGGCGGTGGGGCGGGGCGGGTGTCGGGCACGGTTTGGAGCGATGGGACCAGCTCAATCAGGCGAGGACGCCAAGTCTGCCTCGAAGCGACGCAGCCAGGTCAGCACCTCGGCGACGGTCTCGCGCGGGCGCTCGAAGGGGTAGAGGTGCGAGCCATCGATCCAGGACAGGCGCTTGCCCACGATTTGCCGGGTGCCCGAGAGGCCGACCAGCCGTGATTCACGCGAGCGGGTGCCGCCGATGAAGGCCACCGGGCACTGGAAGGGGTGGCGTTTGAATTCCTGCAGCAGGCCGTGCGGCATGGTGTTGTAGATGGCGGTCTCGACCTCGCGGCGAAAGCTCAGCAGGCGGGCGCGGCCGTCGGCGTGGCCTTCCGTGCCGCGCGCCAGGTAATCGGCCAAGACGGCGGGATCGAACGCTGCGAACTTGCGCTTGGCGGAGAAGTGCTCGTGCACGGCGCGCTGGTTGGGCCACTCCTGGGTGCGCTGGGCCGAGATGCGTGAGGGCATCACCTGACCCATGGTGCGGGTCTGCTTGGCCAGGGCGATGCCGGTGGCCTTCCAGCCGTGCAGCAGCGGTGAGTCGAGCACGACCACGCCGCGCGCCAGGTGCGGGTGGCGGTTGGCCACCATCATGCTCAGGTAGCCGCCCAAAGAATGGCCGACCAGGTAGGCGGGCTCATCGACCTCGTGCTCGATGAACTGCTTGAGCTGCTCGACCAGGTGCGGCCAGTCGGTGGTGACCGGGTGACGCGGGTCGTGGCCCAGCTTGTCGATGGCGCGCACCTCGAAGCCTGCCGCGCGCCAGCCATCGAACAGCACGCGGTAGGTGCTGGCCGGGAAGCTGTTGGCGTGCGAGAAGACGATGGTGCGCTGGGTTGGGCTCATGCCTGGGTTGGGCGAGTTCGGCATCGGGATGCCAAAAAGTGTAAGCGGGTTGACGCAAGGCTGCCGAGTCCAGGCTTGCCGCGAGGGTGCCGGTCGTGAACCAGGCCCGCTGGCGCCAGGTTTGTGGTGCATCGCCACAGTCTGTGATCGTGCGGTTTTTCCGCGATTCACCTCGTGGGATTTGGTGTGACACTGGTGGTCAACCTGACTCTCGAAACCGTCACCATGCCACGTGCCACCAAGATCGTTGCCACCCTGGGCCCAGCTTCCTCCACCCCTGAGGTGCTGGATGCGATGCTGAAAGCCGGGGTCGACGTGGTGCGGCTGAACTTCTCGCATGGCAAGGCACAGGACCACATCGATCGCGCGCAGCTGGTGCGCGAGGCCGCGGCCCGCGTCGGCAAGGTGGTGGCCATCATGGCCGACCTGCAAGGCCCCAAGATTCGCGTGGGCAAGTTCGCCGAGGGCAAGGTCATGCTCGAGCCGGGCCAGCCCTTCGTGCTGGACGCCAGCCGCACCGAACCGGGTGACTTGGGCGGCGTGGGCCTGGACTACAAGGAGCTGCCGCGCGATGTGAAGCCCGGCGACACCCTGTTGCTCAACGATGGCCTGATCGTGCTGACGGTCGAGTCGGTCAAGGGCGACGAGGTGCACACCAAGGTCAAACTGGGTGGTGAGCTGTCCAACAACAAGGGCATCAACAAGCAAGGCGGTGGCTTGACCGCGCCCGCGCTGACGGCCAAGGACATGGAGGACATCCGCACGGCGGCGAGCTTCCAGTGCGACTACATCGCCGTGTCCTTCCCCAAGAACGCCACCGACATGGAGATGGCGCGCCAGCTGTGCAACGTGGCCGGCGAGCCCTGGAAGCACCGCCCGGCGCTGATCGCCAAGATCGAGCGCACCGAGGCCATCCCCAACCTGGAGGCCATCCTCAAGGCCTCGGACGGCATCATGGTGGCCCGTGGCGACCTGGCCGTCGAGGTGGGCAACGCCGCCGTGCCAGCCCTGCAAAAACGCATGATCCGCCTGGCGCGCGACATGGACAAGGTCGTCATCACCGCCACGCAGATGATGGAGTCGATGATCGTCAACCCGGTGCCCACGCGCGCCGAGGTGTCCGACGTGGCCAACGCCGTGCTCGACGGCACCGACGCCGTCATGCTGAGCGCCGAGACGGCGGCCGGCAAGTACCCCATCGAGACGGTCGAGCAGATGGCCAACATCGCCACCGAAGCGGAATGGGCCGAAGAGGTGTCGCTGGACGCCGATTTCAGCAACAAGACCTTCGCGCGCATCGACCAGTCCATCGCCATGGGGGCGCTGTTCACGGCTCACCACCTGGGCTGCAAGGCCATCATCGCGTTGACCGAGTCGGGCTCGACTGCGCTGTGGATGAGCCGCCACAAGATCCACATCCCCATCTTCGCGCTGACGGCCCAGCCGATCTCGCTGCGCAAGATGGCGCTCTACCGCAACGTGCGCCCGCTGCTCGTGCCCAGTTTCACCGACCGCGACGAGGCCCTCAACAAGGCCGAAGCCATCCTGGTCGAGCAGGGGGTGCTGCGACCGGGCGACACCTACGCCATCACCTGTGGCGAGCCCATGGGCCACCCTGGCGGCACCAACATGCTCAAGGTGTGCGAGGTCAAGGCACCGGCCACCTGGCGCTCCTGAAACCGGGGATGGGCCCGGCTGGCGAGCCTCGTTAGAATCTCGGACGGTTTTCAGGGCCGGGTCGGCTGGCGGCGCCACGAGCGCACCCCAGCCGACGCGGCTTTTTCGTCATCCATCTGTCCGATTTTGGGGATTTCCATGCCACTCGTTTCCATGCGCCAGCTGCTGGACCACGCCGCCGAACACAACTACGGCATCCCGGCGTTCAACGTCAACAACCTGGAGCAGGTCCAGGCCGTGATGGCAGCGGCCGATGAAGTCGGCGCCCCCGTGATCCTGCAGGCCTCCGCTGGTGCCCGCAAGTATGCTGGCGAGTCCTTCATCAAGCACCTGATCCAGGCTGCGGTCGAGGCCTACCCGCACATCCCCCTGGTGATGCACCAGGACCATGGCACCAGCCCGAAGGTGTGCGCCGGCGCCATCGACCTGGGCTTCGGCTCGGTGATGATGGACGGCTCGCTGAAAGAAGACGGCAAGACCCCGGCCGACTTCGACTACAACGTCGAGGTCACCCGCAAGGTCGTGGAAATGGCCCACAAGGTCGGCGTGACCGTGGAAGGCGAGCTGGGCTGCCTGGGCAACCTGGAAACCGGTGAAGCCGGCGAAGAAGACGGCATCGGCGCCGAAGGCAAGCTGGACCACAGCCAGATGCTGACCGACCCCGAAGAAGCCGCCGTGTTCGTCAAGGCCACCCAGCTGGACGCCCTGGCGATCGCCATCGGCACCAGCCACGGCGCCTACAAGTTCTCGCGCAAGCCCACGGGCGACATCCTGGCCATCAGCCGCGTCAAGGAAATCCACCAGCGCATCCCCAACACCCACCTGGTGATGCACGGCTCGTCTTCCGTGCCCGCCGAGCTGCTGGCCATCATCAACCAGTACGGCGGCAAGATGAAGGAAACCTACGGCGTGCCGGTTGAAGAAATTCAAGAAGCCATCAAGCACGGCGTGCGCAAGATCAACATCGACACCGACATCCGCCTGGCGATGACCGGTGCCGTGCGCAAGTTCATGTTCGAGAACCCGGACAAGTTCGACGCCCGCGAGTGGCTCAAGCCCGCCCGCGAAGCCGCCAAGGCCGTGTGCAAGCAGCGTTACATCGAGTTCGGCTGCGAAGGCCAGGCTGGCAAGATCAAGGCCATCTCGCTGGTGGACATCGCTGCCGCTTACGCCAGCGGCAAGCTGGCCCAGGTCGTGGCCTGATTCCTGGCGTCTGCCACGAAAGCCAAGGGTTCACCGCCCTCGGCTTTTTTCATGGGCGCTCGGTGCGCCGAGCTTTGCGCCAGGCGCCTGGGGCTTCTCCTGTCCAGCGTTTGAAGGCGTGGTTGAAAGCGCTTTGGTTGGCGAACCCGAGCTTGAGGGCCACGTCGGCCACCGACAGCTGTGCTTGACCGAGCAGGCGCAAGGCGCGCTCTTGCTGCAGCCGATCGACCAATTGACGGAACTGAAGCCCCTCCAGGTCCAGCCGATGCTGCAGCGTGCGAGGGGTCACGCCCAATGACGCGGCCACCTGGGTCAAGCTCGGGCGCGAGCCCTCCAGGGCGCGTCGGATGGTGTGCTTGACCATGCCCAACCAGGTGTCGGGGGCGCAGGCCATTTGCACCAGGCGTTCTTCGGCCAAGGCCAGCAGCCGGGCATGCACCTCGGCGCTCGCATCCTGCAGGGGCAGCCAAGCGTGGCTCGCCGGGGCGATCAGCTGGTTGCTGTCCTGGTTGAAGCGAACGGTGCCGCCAAAGGTGCTTTGAAAGAGTTGCAGATCCTGCGGATGCGGCGGAGGCGCAAAGCCGAAGTCGGCGTCACAAGCCAGGTCCTGGCGGCCAGTCAGGGCCCGTGCCTGGTGCACCTACAAACCGAGCGCAAACATGATGTGTGCCGGGGTCGGCGCGGCCATCACGGGCAGCCAGGTCATGCGAACTTGGCCCTCCTGCAGCGACAACGCCGTCAGGCTGACCTGATCGAGCAAAGGCTCGTATCGGTGCAGCACCAGCGCGGCATCGGCCAGGGTGGGGCAGGCCATCGCCAGGTAGCCCACGAGCCCCAGGTGCCTGGGCTGCACATGTGCGGCCAGCCTGAGGGGGTAGACCGGGTCGTTCAACACCGTGCACACGTGCGCCAGGAGGCGCGAGCTCAGCTGGCCATCCAGCCGCTGGGATGCGGGCGTCTGCAGCAAATGGCGCACCTCGTCGCCGAGGATGCTGACCGGGTCATGTCCGGATTTTTCCAGGTGTTCGAGCAGCGCATGCGCGTAACCCGCGATCACAGCGCCTGATTTGTCGTCAAAGATTCCTGGTGCATTCCCGGGTTTTGCGTCTCGGAACAAGGTGTCTGCGTGCCTTCGCAATACCCCGTTGTGGGGAGGTTTTGAAAATGGTCGCCAGGCCTGCCGCGCTCTATCGGCCCTGGTTCCTCGAAGGACGCCAGTGGATCCCAGGAGTGCTCATTCCCCGAATGGGGGATACCCGGAGGCCAGTTCTCCGCTCTGCAACCAACTGGAAGTCCCCACATGAAACAACAAGTCCGGCTCCTCGCCACTTCGGCGGCCACCCTTGCACTCTGGTCCGCACTCCCGGCTGCGGCCAGCACCTACGGCCAGACGCGCTATCCGATCGTGCTGGCGCATGGCATGACTGGCTTCGACAACATCGGGCCGATCGACTACTGGTATCGCATCCCGTCGAACCTGCGTGCCAACGGCGCCACCGTCTACGTCACCCAGGTTTCGGCGTTCAACTCGTCCGAGTTGCGCGACGAGCAACTGCTGGAGCAGGTCGAGGAGATCGTGGCCGTCAGCGGCAAGCCCAAGGTCAACCTGATCGGCCACAGCCATGGCAACCACTCGTCGCGTTACGTCGCCGGCGTGCGGCCTGACCTGGTCGCGTCGGTGACCTCGGTGTCGGGGCCCACCTTCGGCTCCCCGGTGGCCGACGTGGTGCAGGGCGTCTCCGATCTGGGCGGGCCGACGCTGACCAAGGTGGTTGCATCGGTGGTCAGTGGCCTGGGCAAGCTGGTGGCCCTGCTCTCGGGCAACCCCCAGCTGCCGCAGGATTCGTTCGCGGGCATGCAGTCCCTGACCACCAAGGGCGCTGCGGACTTCAATCGGCGCTTCCCGGGGGGGGGGGGCCCTCCACGCCTTGTGCACAAGGGCCCGAGGTGGCCAATGGCGTGCGCTACTACTCGTGGAGCGGGGTGGGGCAGATCCACAACCTGCTGGATCCGGCCGATTACGCGCTGGCGCTGTCGGGCCAGGCCTTCTTGGGCAAGCCGAATGACGGCCTGGTCGGGCAGTGCTCCAGCCACCTGGGCAAGGTCATCCGGGACGACTACCGCATGAACCACTTGCACACGGTCAACCAGCTCTTCGGGTTGGTGGGCCTGGGCGTTGACCCAGTCGGGACGTACCGCGTTCACGCCAACCGACTGAAGTTGGCGGGCCTGTGATGAAGCGACGCGGGTGGGAGGGGATCGCTGGCCTCGCGCTGGCGGCGTCCGGGGCGCTGTGGTGGGGCTGGCGCCCTGCGAGCGCTCCCGCTGTCGCTTCGCAAGACGGCGGGGATGCGCCGGGCGGATGGCACGCGCTGATCCAGGCGAGTGCCCCATCCGGCCCGGGGCTGCAGTCAGGGGTGGAAGGCTTGCCTGCGTCCCTTCAGGGCACCGAGCTCGATGGTCAGGTGCGTGCCGACGCGCAGGGGCGCTTGGTGGTCGATCGGGCGCTGCGCGACCGGTTTGACTACTTCCTCTCCTTGATCGGGGAGGAGCCCGAAGCCCGGGTTCTGGCGCGGCTGGATGCGCACCTCAAGTCCTTGCTGCCACCGCAGGCCCTGGCCACCGCCCGCGACCTGCTGGCCCGCTACATGGCTTTCCAGCAAGCGCGAGCCCGACTCGGGCAGCAAGACCCCCAGGCCGACGTGAGCACGCTGGAGCCGGACGTGCTCAGGGCCCGTTTCGAGCGCATTCATTCGCTCAAGCAGGCGCATTTCGATGCGCAGGAGCTCGCGGCCTTTTTCGGGGATGACGATGCCGAGGACCGCTACACCCTCGCGCGCCTGAGCCTGTGGCGAGACGCCTCGCTGGACAGCACGGCCAAGGCACTGCGGCTCAAGGCCTTGCAAGCGCAGTTGCCGCCAGCCTTGCGCGAGCGCCTGACGGTGGCCGACACCGTGGCCGATCTGCGTGCCCTGCGCGAGGACTGGCAGTCACGGGGCGGTGACGCCCAGGCCCTGCGGTCTGCGCGGCTGGCCCTGGTCGGGCAAGAGGTCACCGACCGGCTCGAGGCCCTCGATGCCAGGCGCGATGATTGGCGCGAAAGGGTGGCGAGCTACCTGCAGGGCCGCGCGGCGTTGCAGGCCGACCCCAGCCTGAGCACGACCTTGCGCGAGCAGGCGGAGTTGGCGCTCAGGCAGCGGCACTTCACTCCCCAGGAGTGGCCAAGGCTGGAGGCCTGGACGCAGGCCCAGGCTCAAGGCGTCTCGCTCGGGTCACCTCGGTGACACCGCCCGCCCCCCGATGCGGGGGCGGTTTCGTTCGCTGGCGGAGGTAACATCCCGCGCCACTCAGCGGGTGGCGCGGTAACGCCCCTGGCGAAAGGAAACGCAGTGTCGAGCAAGCAAGCTGGGGGGCTCCCCCTGAGAAGAATGGGCGTGATCGGGGCCTTGGTGACCACCATGGCGTGGCCGGTCAGCACGGTGGGGCAGCCAGCGCCAGGCGCCGAGGTGTCCGCTCCCGTGGTGGTCGGTGGGGCTGCCGCATCGCCCTCGGGGCCGCGCTACCCCATCGTGCTGGTGCACGGCATGATGGGCTTCAAGGAGCTGGACCTGGGCTGGCTTGGCAAGCTGCCTTATTGGCGCGGCATCGTCGATGCCTTGGTGGCCGAGGGCGCCACGGTGCGCGTGGTGCAGGTGTCGGCCTTCAACACGTCCGAGGTCCGTGGCGAGCAACTGATCCCGCAAGTCGAGCAGATCCTGCGCGAAACCGGCGCGCAGAAGGTCCACCTGATCGGCCACAGCCACGGCAGCCAGACCAGCCGCTATGTGGCGGGCAAAAAACCCGAGTGGGTGGCTTCCGTGACCGCCGTCGCAGGCCCGACCTTCGGCTCGGAGTTTGGCGGCTGGATGCAGAAACAGGTCAAAGGCGACACCTGGGCAGCGAGCCTCATCATGGGCTTGGGACATCAGATCGGTCGTTTCGTGAACTGGGCCAGCGGCACCGATTTGCCGCAGGACGTCGGGGCAGCGCTGGCTTCCTTGCACAGCGAGGGCGCAGCCGATTTCAACCGGCGCTTTCCTGGTGGTGTGCCGTCCGAGCCGTGTGGTCAAGGGGCCGCCCAGGCGGACGGGATCCGCTACTACTCCTGGAGCGGTGTTGGTGCATTCCACAACTGGCTCAACCCCGCTGACTACCAGATGGCCCTGACCGATCTGGCGTTCAGCAAGGAGGAGGGAGATGGCCTGGTGGGGCGTTGCGCCAGCCACCTGGGCCAGGTCATCCGCGACGACCTGCCGCTCAACCACTTCCAGATCGTCAACCAGATTGGCGGCCTGGTGGGCGAAGGCGCCGACCCGATCGGCCCCTACGTGGAACACGCGCGCCGCCTGAAGGCGCTGGGGCTGTGAGCCCGCTCGCGGGATAATGCCGAGCTGACCTGAACGAAGACCGCTGCCATGACCCAAGCCTTGCACACCTCCCAACTGAGCTCCCTGCCGCTGCTGGCCCGCGGCAAGGTGCGCGACAACTACGCCGTCGGCGACGACCGCATCCTGATGGTGGCCTCCGACCGCATCAGCGCCTTCGACGTCATCATGGGTGAGCCGATCCCTGGCAAGGGCGCGCTGCTGACGCAGATGGCGCTGTTCTGGTTCGAGCTGCTCAAGGACGTGGCCCCCAACCACCTCACCGGTGACGACCCGGTCAGCGTGGTGAGCGCCGCCGAGCGCGGCCAGGTGGAAGGTCGCTCGATGCTGGTCAAGAAGCTCAAGCCCCTGCCCGTGGAAGCCGTGGTGCGCGGCTACCTGGCCGGTTCCGGCTGGAAGGAATACCAGGACAACGGCATGGTGTGCGGCGTCAAGCTGCCCGCCGGCCTGAAGAACGCCAGCAAGCTGCCCGAGCCCATCTTCACCCCCGCCACCAAGGCCGAGGTGGGCGACCACGACGAGAACATCTCGTACGAGAAGATGAGCGAGATCATCGGCGCCGACATGGCCGCCAAGGTGCGCGAGCTGGCCGTGGCCCTCTACAAGAAGGCCGCCGACTTCGCGCTGACCAAGGGCATCATCATCGCCGACACGAAGTTCGAGTTCGGCCTCGATGAGCACGGCAACTTGACCGTGATGGACGAGGTGCTGACGCCCGATTCCTCGCGCTTCTGGCCCATCGAAGGGTACGAGGCGGCCTTTGCCGCCGGCCAGAACCCGCCCAGCTACGACAAGCAGTTCCTGCGCGACTGGCTGGAGCAGGCCACCGTGAACGGCCAGCCCTGGGACAAGACCGCGCCGTCGCCGGCCTTGCCACAAGACGTGATCGAGCACACCTCGGCCAAGTACCGCGAGGCCCTCACGCGCCTGACGGGCGCCTGAGCGCTCAGGCCCGATCGGGGTCTTCGGCAGCGGCCGCTGCGTCAGCCGCGTCGGCTGCTGCAGCCGCTTCCGCCAGGGCGGCGGCTTCGGCGGCCAGGGCCTGGGCTTGTTCCGGGCTCAAGGCCCAGCTCTGCAGCAGCTCGGCCGCGTCGCCCACGCCGGTCTTGTTCAGCGACGAGAACAAAGCGATGCCGATGTCCGCCTCGTCCGTGGCCAGGTCGGCCAGCACCGTTTGCACCTGGCGCAACGAGTCAGCCTGCTCCTTGCGGTTGAGTTTGTCGGCTTTGGTCAAAAGAACCAACAGCTTGACCTCACCGTTGCGGATGCGCGGCGCCACGAACCCCAACAACTGCGTGTCGAGCTCGGTGAAGCCGTGTCGGCTGTCGACCATCTGCACGACGGCGCACAGGTTGCGGCGGCGAGCCAGGTAGTCGGCCATGACCTCTTGCCAACGCAGCTTGGCCGTGCGGTCGACGGCGGCGTAGCCGTAGCCGGGCAGGTCGGCCCAGATCTGGTCGGGCGCGGCCTTGGGGCCCAGGTGGAAGAGGTTGATGTGTTGCGTGCGACCCGGGGTTTTGGACGCGTAGGCCAGCTGGCGCTGCTGGGCCAGCGTGTTGATGGCCGTGGACTTGCCTGCGTTGGAGCGGCCCACGAAGGCCACTTCCGGCAATTCGTGCACCGGCAGCTGGTGCAGCTGGGCGGCGGTGGTGAAAAAACGCGCCGAGTGGGCCCAGGCCAGGGCCAGCTTGGCAGGGTGCTGGGCCAGGTCCTTCGTGGGGGCCGGGCCGGGGTTGGCGGCAGCCTGGCTGGCGTTGGGCGCAGGGCGCGGACGGCGCCTCGGACCGGGGTTTGTGCTCGCCTTGGGGCGAGAGGGTGTCGAACGGGTCATGGGACATTGTAAAATCTCTGGGTTTGTTTGCCCAAACTGCGTTGGCTCTGGTTTTCGCAGGTCCGGGTGATCCCCACCGCGCTCGTTGCCCCGAAAGCCGCGAGCGACCCCAACAACAAGCCCAGACTCCCAACGTCATGAAGCGCTTTTCTCACCTGATCGCCCTGGCCTCGGTGGCCTTGTCCCTGTCTGGCCTGGCGCACGCCTCCGCTGCTGGCAAGGTCGCCAAGCCCGATCTCGCCGCAGGTGAAGCCAAGGCTGCGGCCTGCATGGCCTGCCACACCGCCGACGGCTCGCGTGGTGCGCCCGCCTACCCGATCCTGCAAGGCCAGCACCCCGAGTACCTGGTCAAGCAGCTGACCGAGTTCAAGGAAGGCAAGCGCAAGAACAGCATCATGTCCGGCATGGCCGCGCCGCTGACGCCCGAAGACATGCGCAACATCGCGGCCTTCTACGCCTCCAAGAAGGCCAAGGACGGCTCCGCCAAGAACGCCGCCCTGGTGGCCCTGGGCGAGAAGATCTACCGCGGGGGCATCGCCAAGAAGGGCGTGCCCGCCTGCGCTGGCTGCCACAGCCCCAACGGCGCTGGCATCCCCGTGCAGTACCCCCGCCTGGCCGGTCAGCACGCCGACTACACCAAGCTGCAGCTGACGACCTTCCGCCAGGGCGAGCGCACCAACAACGCCCAGATGGCGACCATCGCCGCCAACCTGAGCGACAAGGAAATCGAAGCGCTGTCCGACTACATCGCCGGCCTGCGCTGATGGGCTTGGCCGTGTGAGCTGCCGCTGTCCGCGCCATTCAGGCGGGTCAGGCGGCCCACGGCGTCAGATGCCTGCAGCCAGCGATGCTGCACACAACACACAGGCGGGAACCCTGAGCGGGGTGGCCCGCTTTTGTTTTGGGCGCTCGCCGCCCACATGACCGATCATTCCAGGCACCAACGCGCCTCACCGACGCACCCATGAACGCCACGGCCCTGCCATCTCACCGCACACCCGCCTCCGACTGGCGTCGCCAGGCGCTGGAGCTGTTGTCGTCGATGCGTTTTGCCATCGCGCTGCTGACGGTGATCTGCATCGCCTCGGCCATCGGCACGGTGGTCAAGCAGGGCGAGCCGCTGGTCAACTACGTCGACCAGTTCGGGCCCTTCTGGGCCGACGTGTTCGGCGCGCTGGGGCTCTACCGCATCTACAGCACGGGCTGGTTCCTGGTGATCCTGGCCTTCCTGGTGGTCTCGACCAGCCTGTGCATCGCGCGCAATGCGCCCAAGATCCTCGCTGACCTGCGCACGCACAAGGAGCACATCCGCGAGCAGGCTTTGCAGGCCTTTCACCACCGCGCTGCAGGTGCGCGTGCTCAGCCGCTGGCTCAGACGCAGACCGAGGTGCTGCAGGTGCTGGCGCAGCAGGGCTGGTCGGTCAAGTCTCAGCAACGCGAGGCCTCGGTCCGAGGCGAAGCGGGCGTGATGATCGGCGCGCGCCTGGGTGCGGTCAACAAGCTGGGCTACATCGCGGCGCACAGCGCCATCGTGCTGATCTGCCTGGGCGGTTTGTTCGACGGCGACCTCATCATCAAGGCGCAGGTGTGGGCGCAGGGCCTCAAGCCCTTCCAGGGCGGTACCGAGACCGAGCAGGGCCGCCTCAGCGTGACCAACCCGGCGTACCGGGCCCAGCTCTTTGTGCCCGAGGGTGCGCGCACCAACGCGGCGGTCATCAACCTCGAAGACGGCATGCTGCTGCAGCCACTGCCCTTCGACATCGAACTCAAGAAGTTCTCGGTGGACTACTACGCCACCGGCATGCCCAAGCGCTTTGCCAGCGACATCGTCATCCACGACCCGCGCGCGACCGAGCCCAAGGCCTTCACGGTCGAGGTCAACCACCCGGTGGTCTACGACGGTGTGACGATTTTCCAGTCGAGTTTCGAAGACGGTGGCTCGTCGGTGCGCCTCAAGCCGCTGCGCCTGGACGCGGCGCCGGCCCAGGCTGCGGCCGAGTCGCTCGAGTCCACGGTCGGGCAAGCGCCGCAGGGGCTGCCGGCGCAGTGGTTCGAGCGCTCGGCGCAAGGGCCCCTGCAGCTGGAGGTCAGCAACCTGCGCATGATCAACGTGGAAAACCTGGCCGAGGCGCGCAGTGCGCAGGCTGCAGGTGAGGCGGGCGAAGCGGCTTCGGGCAGCGCCACCGACACGCGCGGCGTCAACGTGGGCGAGCTCACCAAGCACCTGGGCTCTGGCGCCAAGTCGCCGGGCAACAAGGAGCTGGTCAACATCGGCCCTTCCATCACCTACAAGCTGCGCGATGGCGCTGGCCAGGCCCGCGAGTACCAGAACTTCATGGCGCCCGTGAAGCTCGACGGCCGCATGGTGTTCCTCTTCGGCGTGCGCGACACGCCGGCCGAGGGCTTTCGCTACCTGCGCGTGCCGGCCGACCCCAACACCTCGGTGGACACCTGGTTGCGCCTGCGCCAGGCCCTCAATGACGAGGCGATGCGAGCCGAGGCGGCGCGCCGTTTCGGGCGCATGGCCGCGCCCGCAGACCGCAGCGAGCTGCAGGCACAGTTGGCCGACTCGGCGCAGAAGGCGCTGGGCCTGTTCGCCGGTGCGGTGGCGGCCCGCCAGGGGGCCCAGCCCATCGGTGGCCTGCAGGGCCTGTCGGATTTCATCGAGGTGGCGGTGCCCGAGGCGCAGCGCGAGCAGGCCTCGGCCACGCTGGTGCGCATCCTCAATGGCGCCTTGTTCGAGCTGCTCAACGTCAGCCTGGAGCGGGCCGGGCAGCAGCCCTGGTCGGCCGAGGGCGAGGCCGGCGAGCCCGTGCGCGAATTCATGACGCAAGCCGTGCTGGCCCTGTCGGATGCCTACTTCTACCCCTCGCCAGTGCTGCTGACGCTGGAAGGCTTCGTGCCCAAGCAGGCCAGCGTCTTCCAGGTCACGCGCACCCCTGGGCGCAACGTGGTCTACCTGGGCTGTGTGCTGCTGATCGTCGGGGTGTTTGCCATGCTTTACATCCGCGAGCGCCGCCTGTGGATCTGGCTGCAGGATGATGGCGCCTCTGGCACCCGCATCAAGCTCGCCCTGTCGTCTACCCGACAGACGCTGGACACCGATCGCGAGTTCAATCGCCTGCGCGACACCCTGTTGGGCGCGCAGGCCGATGTGCCCGCACCGGCTGCCCAAGCCTGATGTTTTCCCATTTCGCCTTTGCCCGGATCCCTGGCCAGCGCATCACCGACCGAGGACGCCCCTGACATGAGCACGTCGACTTCACCCGCCGCCAATGCTGCGATCGCCTTGCCCACCCAACGACGCCCGCTGACCGACTGGTTGTTCGCCGTGCTGGTGGTGGCCGCGGCCGGCTGGGGCTGGCGCACCTGGGGCGGCTTCATGGACGTCTACGAGAAGGCCATCCTGGTGGGCATGGTGCCTTCGCTGATCGCGCTGGGCTGGTTCTGGCGTCCGGTGCAGGGCCTGTCGGTGGCCTCGGGTGCGGCCACTTTGTTTGCGGCCACGCTGTACCTGCGCGCGGTCGACGACCACGGCGCTGACCTGGCACAGGGTGAAAACGTCTTCCTGCTCAAGTACTTCCTGTCCAGCCAGAGCGCCATCCTGTGGATGAGCGTGCTGTTCTTCATGAGCACGGTCTTTTACTGGATCGGGCTGGCGGGTAAGAGCGCCACCGGCACGCGGCTGGGTTCGCGCATCGCCTGGGCCGGGGTCTTCATGGCCACCACGGGCACGCTGGTGCGCTGGTTCGAGAGCCACCAGATCGCGCCCGACATCGGCCACATCCCGGTGAGCAACCTGTACGAAGTCTTCGTGTTGTTCGCCTGGCTGACCACGGCCTACTGGCTGTATTACGAAGACCGCTTCGCGAAAATGGGCCAGGCCCTGGGCTCGCTGGGCGCTTTCGTGATGCTGGTGGTCAGCGCCTCGGTGGGCTTTCTGCTCTGGTACGCGCTGGTGCGGGGTGCCCACGAGATCCAGCCCCTGGTGCCCGCGCTGCAGAGCTGGTGGATGAAGCTGCACGTGCCGGCCAATTTCATCGGCTATGGCACCTTCGCGCTGGCGGCCATGGTGGCCTTTGCCTACCTGGTCAAGATGCAGGCCGGCGAGACGCGCTGGTGGAAGCTGGCCCCGCTGTGGCTGATCGGTGTGGTGCTGTGTTTCGAGCCGCTGGTGTTTCGCAGCAAGCCGGGCGCCGAAGGCTTCATGAGCAGTTACTGGGCGATCTACTTCGGCATCGCCGCGCTGATCGTGGCGGCCATCATCGCCGCGCGCAAGCCGATCGCCGAGCAGATGCCGTCGTTCGAGGTGCTCGACGACGTCATGTACAAGTCCATCGCCGTGGGCTTTGCCTTCTTCACCATCGCCACCATCCTGGGGGCCTTCTGGGCCGCCGAGGCCTGGGGCGGCTACTGGAGTTGGGACCCCAAGGAGACCTGGGCCTTGATCGTGTGGCTGAACTACGCGGCCTGGTTGCACATGCGGCTGATGAAGGGCCTGCGCGGGGCCTTTTCGGCCTGGTGGGCGCTGGTGGGCTTGGTGGTCACGTCCTTCGCGTTCCTGGGGGTGAACATGTTCCTCTCGGGCCTGCACTCTTACGGCGAACTCTGAGCCGCCGATGCCGCACTGGCTCAACGACACGCTGGCCGCGCAGCTCCAGCGCGACCCGTGGTTCGGTCAGGTCTCGCATGACTTTTCGCGGGCCCTGCTTGAGATGGGCACGCTGCGCGCGATGCAGCCCGGCGAGCACCTGTTCTTTCGCGGCGATGCGGCCGATGGCCTGTATGCCGTGCTCACCGGCGCCATCCGCATCTCGGGCGTGACGGACGCAGGCAAGGAGGCCGTGCTGGCCCTGGTCGAGCCGACGACCTGGTTCGGCGAAATCGCCGTCTTCGACCGCCTGCCACGCACGCACGACGCCGTGGCCGATGGCCCCACGCGGGTGCTGCACGTGCCCCAGCAGCCCCTGCATGAGCGATTGCTGCGCCACCCCGATGGCTGGCGCGAGCTGGGTGTGCTGATGGCGCTCAAGCTGCGCCTGAGCTTCATCAACCTCGAAGACATGGCCTTGCTGCCTGCTGAAGCGAGGCTGGTGAGGCGGCTGCTTTGGTTGGTGGCCGGCATGATGCGTGGCGCCAGCGATGGTGGTTGCGTGTTGCCCATCAGCCAGAGCGAGCTGGGCTCGATGCTGTCGCTGTCGCGGCAGACGACCAACCAGATCCTCATGGACCTGCAGCAGCGAGGTGTGTTGCGCCTGGCGTATGGGCGCATCGAGGTGCTGGATCGCACCGGGCTGGAGGCCGCGGCGCGCCTGACACCGGCGGAATTGCGCATCCTGCAGCGCTGGGGCACGGACGAGCCTCGGGCCTGATCCCCTGCGGGTTTGCCTGCGGTGATGTCGCGGGCTTGGACGCACGGCGCCACCATGGCGCCCAGCCGTCCCGGTGCTTTCCCGCGTTTGTCGGCTGGCTGACAGAGGCTTTGGTGCGGGGTGGGAATCATCGCGGCTCATCACCACCACACGAGGAGCCGACCATGCATCACCAGGCTTGGCGAACACCCCCCACCGCAACGGCCCTGGCGGCCTTGGCGACCCTCATGGCCGCAACCCTGGCCCAGGCTGCGCCCACCTATCCCAACCAGGAAGTCGTGTGCGCCTTCAACAGCGCTCGCGAGCAGCAGCGCCTGGCATCGGCGGCGAATTTCGCGCAGCCCGTTGTGCAGCAGATGAAGGTCAATGGCGCCGTCGTCTGGACGGCGGGCAGCAGCGCCAAGCCCACGCTCAAGCCCGGTGACGTCGTCACCTTGAGCGGCTCGGGCTTTGGTGCCGGCACCGACATCGACTTCAGCAAGATCATGATCGGCAACAGCCGCGTGCTGGAGACCTCGCTGCAGATGTACGAGCAAAAGCTCGACATCCTCTCGACGCTGAACTACGAGACGGGCGTCTCGCGCAGCAACTGGCCCAAGGACGTGCTGAACTGGTCCGACACCGAGGTGCAGTTCACCGTGCCTTCGCACGCCAGCAAGGGGCCTTTGCGGCTGCAGGTGCAAAAGCGCGCCGGCTTCAACACCTCGTTGACCAAGCCAGGCCAGCCGCACAACGTCATCGACGCGCAGGTCTACCGCATCGAGTCGCCGGCCGATGTCAATTGCGACGTGGTCTCGACGGTGTCGGCCGAGGCCAAGGCCATCGCGCCCATCGACGTGGCCGTGGACAACCCGAGCTTTGCCGACATGGTCAAGCGCGGTCGCGAAATCTTCTGGTCCTACGACTACAACCTGGGCCTGAGCCACAAGTTCAAGAACCTGGAGTGGGACGCGATCATGAAGGGCCAGGCCACCGACCCCTACACGCGGCAGAAGGCCAACCCCACCGTGTTGTTCGGTGCGGTCAAGAACGTGGCCGGCCAGGTGCCTGCCGAGTCGATCAACGACGTCTACTTCAAGCCCTACCCGCAGTTCAACCCGACGCCCGGCTTCCTGGCCATCGGGCAGCAACTGAAAGAAGGCAACACCAAGACCACGGGCTACGCCGGCTACCGCTATGCCGAGTCGCAGCACCCCTTCCTGGGCAAGGGCTCGTGGATCGGCTTCAACTGCGCCTCGTGCCACGGCTATCAGATCAGCTACAGCAAGGGCGCGAGCAACATCACCAAGGTCTTCCCCGGCCTGCCCAACCCCAACTGGACGATGAAGTGGGCGACGCTGGGCACGGGCACCGGCAAGACCACGTCGAAGTTCGCCTACGTCAACGAGACCGAGCACGGCCCCAAGTGGGCCCCGGGCGATGCCAAGGTCGACAAGACGCCGCTGATGTACCTGATGCCGGCCGGCACGGGTGAAGCCACCATCACGCGCACGGCGGGTGAAGGCGGGCTCTACGACAACGACTACATGTTCAACCCCACGGCCATCCCGAACGTGACCTTCCACCTGCCGGTGCGCCGCGCGCTCTCGCACACCGAGTCGTACGTGGGCTTCGAGGGTTCGTACATCCACGCCGAGGAGCCGGACGGCGCCATGGGTTCGATGGACGCGGGCTCGCTCAAGGCGCTGACGGCCTACATGTCGGTGCTTGACCAGGACGACGACGACCTGCGCAACGTGGGCCTGCACCGCTGGCTCAAGTCCACCGGCCGGCTCGAAGCCCAGACGGGCTCGAGCGTGCTCAGCGAAGGCAGCTTCGTGCAGCGTGGCTGGCAGGTGTACGACGGGGTGAAGGCCGCCGTGGCGCGTGGCAAGGGCACGTTCGACCAGTCCTGCGCCAGCTGCCACAGCGACAAGATGGGCCTGAACTCGAGCGAGGTGATGGTGCCGCTGAACCAGGTCGGCCGCTTCTTCGCGCCCACCGACTTCCAGCGCAAGCAGCAGTCCATCCGCGCCACCTACCTGCGCAACCTGTACTGGGTGACCTCGCGCGGCCTGCTGTCTGACGGCCACGTGCGCAACCTCGAAGACCTGGTCAGCCCCGAGCGCTGCACCGAAGGCTCGGCCCTGTACAAGCAGTACTACACGCTGCATGCGCCGGTGCGCCCCGCTCCTGGCACGGTCGACCAGCCCACCCCTGCGCCCGATCTGAACCGCAAGGGCGATGTCTTCCGCGTCTACAAGGACAAGAAGAAGGACATCTTTGACACGACCTACGAGGCCCGCAACCGCTTCGTCGAGCGCCACAAGTACTTCAGCTCCGTGGCCGGCGACAACGACTTCTACTACTGGGACTACCAGAAGATGCGCACGCAGTACGGCCCCGACGAGATGGGCACCCCGGGCCCGATCGGCATGCCGGCTGCACCGCACCCCTGGTGCGCCCCCAACGCCGCCAGTGTGAGCGACCTGGTGCAGTACCTGCTGACGCTGTGAGGCGCAAGTGATGGTGCGGGTGCCGGGGCAGGCGCAGGCGTCATCCCAGGCCCGCGCGAGGGTCTGGGCCCCGCTGGGCCTGCTGCTGGTGCTGGCCTGCGGGGCGTGGTTCTGGAGGGGTGCTGCCTGGCCGGGTGCGGCGGGTTCGCCGGGCGGCGAGGCCCCCATTGCGGGGCTGATCCAGCCATTGCCCGAAGCGACCGGAACGTCGCCCCTTGCAATGGATCGGGCGCACCGGGAGGTCGATCCCGCCGGGCCTGTGGCGGCGCAGGTGCTCGAAGAGGTGGCGCAACGCGGCCGCCAGGCCCCACAGGCCATGTCACCGGCGTCGGCCCCGCTGAGCGCCGAGGCGCTTCAGTCCCGGGTGCGCCGTGACGCGGCCGCCGTGCACCGCCAGACCGCCGGCCAGCGCTTGCGCCTGCAAGGCACGCTGGCTTCCCTGGAGCCCGGAGAGGCGGGCGTGCTCGTTTTGCACCTGGCCTTGGCCGGCGAGGAGGGCACGGTGCGGATGGTGGCTTCGCCTTCGCTGGCCCAGACCGCAGCCAGTTGGGCGCCGCCGCGTGCCGTGTCGCTGGACTGCATGTCGCAGGGCGTGATGATGGGCGAGTGGCTGCTGGTCGATTGCAGGGAGTGAAAATCGACCTCAAGTCCCGACTGGGTGGGCCGATATCCGACTCAGGAAAGCCGCTTCAGGAAGCCCCTTCATGTACCACGTGGTTCGCGACCCGCAAGGGTTGGTCATCAGCCTGCACCGAGAACCGGTCGATGGCGCCGAGTTGCTGCCGTCGAACCACCCGGATGTGCTGGCCTTCCTGGGCCAGGGCGAGGGCCGCTCCTTCGCCGAGATGGACGCCAACCTCGTGCGCGTGCTCGAGGACCTCATCGACGCGCTGCTCAAGCGCAACATCCTGCGCATCACCGACCTGCCCGTGGAGGCGCAGGCGAAGTTGTTCGAGCGCAAGCACTTCCGCGAGAACATGCAGGGCAGCGCCCTCAAGCTGTTTGGAGACGCCCCCGCAGAGCTGAACGTGGGCACGGCCCTGAATAACGACTTCGGCAACGACTTCGGTGACTCGGGGCTGATCCCGCCCGACTGGTCGATGCCCGACGCACCGCCGCGCTGAGCGGACGAAGCGCCCACGCCGCAGCGCCTCGGCGTCGGTCGCTCGCGACCCGGTGCACGCCCGGCGCCACTTTGTGACAGCATCCGCGCTGTCATGTTCCCCTTTGACGCGCCCCCACCCGAGCCCGACCTGCCCGCGCAGGGCGTCACCGCTTCGCGCTCGTCCGAGGCGGTCGTGGACGTGCCCGCCGCGCTCGACGTGATCACGGCCGCGCGGCTGCGCGAGACGGGCCCGGGCCTGCAGTTGTCCGAAGCCTTGCTGAGCGTGCCCGGCGTGGTGGCGCTCGACCGCCGAAATCCGGCGCAGGACCTGCAGCTGTCCATCCGTGGTTTTGGCGCGCGCTCGACCTTTGGCGTGCGCGGTGTGCGCCTGTACGAAGACGGCATCCCGCAGACCATGCCCGACGGGCAAGGCCAGACCAGCGGTTTCGACCTGGGGGCAGCGCAACGCGTCGAGGTGCTGCGCGGGCCGGCCTCGGTGCTGTTCGGCAACGCGGCCGGCGGGGTGGTGCAGGTCTTCAGCCCCGATGCACCCGAGCGGCCCGAAGCCAGCCTGAGCGGCACGGTTGGCCCGGATGGCCTGTGGCGGCTCGCCACCGACGCGGGCGCGCAGGTGGGCGACGTCAACCTGTCGGTGCGCTCGGCCTGGCAGGGCAGCGAAGGCTGGCGCGAGCACAGCGCCTCCCAACGCCAGCAGTGGCGTGCGCGCCTGAGGTGGCGCCTGGACGCCGGTCGCGAGCTGCTGGCCGTGGTCAGCGAGGTGCGCCTGCCCGAGGCCCAGGACCCGCTGGGCCTGACGGCTGAGCAGCTGGCGCGCAAGCCGCGCCAGGCTGGCGCCAATGCGCGCGCTTACGACACGCGCAAGGGCATCGCGCAGAGGCAGGCGGGCCTGGTGCACAGCTGGCGCCATGGGGCCTCTGAATGGCGGTTGATGGCCCATGGCGGGCAGCGCCAGGTCACGCAGTTCCAAGCCATTCCGGCGCCACCGACCAGCCTTGTGCAGACCCTGCCTGGTCACCCGGGTGGTGTCATCGACCTGGAACGGCGCTTTGCAGGCCTCGACACCCGCTGGCGTTGGCAAGGCGAGCTCGCCGAGCGCCCTGTGACCCTGACGGCCGGCTGGGCCTTCGACGAGATGCGCGAGCACCGGCGGGGCTATCAGAACTTCGACGACAGCGGGGGCGCGGTGCGGCTGGGCGTGCCCGGGGCCCTGCGCCGCGACGAAGGCAACACCGCGCGCAACACCGATCCTTATGTGCATGCCGGCTGGACCCTTCACCCGGACTGGACCCTGGCCGCCGGCCTGCGCCGCAGCCACGTGCGCTTTGGCTCGAAGGACCGATATGTCGCGCCGGGCAATGGCGACGACAGCGGTTCGATGTCATTCGAGGCGACCACGCCCGTGCTCAGCTTGACCCATCGGTGGGGCCCGAACGCGATGGCCTATGTCAGCGCGGCGCGCAGCTTCGAGACGCCGACGCTCAACGAGGTGGCTTACGCCAGCACCTCGGGCGCGCAATCAGGCGCGCAATCGGGCTGGAACCGCGGCTTGCGCGCTTCGCAGGGCACGCAGATCGAGCTGGGTGGCAAGTGGCAGGGCGAGGCGGGCCGGGCGGCGCAGGTGGCGCTGTTCCAGGTGCGCACGCAGGACGAGATCGGCGCGGCCGAGAACGCCGGCGGGCGCAGCGTGTTCCGCAACGTCGGGGGGACCGAGCGCGTGGGGCTGGAGCTGTCGGCGCAGGCGCGCATCGCGCCGGGTTGGCACACGCGCGTGGCCGCCGCCTGGACGCGTGCCGAGTACCAGGACGCCTTCTTGGGCGGTGGTGGCACGGTGAGCGCCGGTCGGGCCCTGCCGGGCGTGCCGCGTCGCACCGCCTGGGCCGAGCTCGTGTGGCGGCCCATGGCCACCGGTTGGCACAGCGCCCTGTCCTGGCGCCACAGCGGTCGCATCTGGGCCAACGACGTGAACGACGCGTTCGCGCCAGCGTCCCAGGCCTGGTCGTGGCGCGCGGGCTGGCGTCAAGCCTGGTCAGGCTGGCGCCTGGACACCACGCTGTGGGTCGACAACCTCACCGATGAGCGCAACGTGGGGTCGGTCATCGTCAACGAGGGCAGCCGGCGCTATTTCGAGCCGGCACCGGGGCGCAGCGCCACGGTCTCGGCCACGGTGACGCGCGTGTTCTGAGCGGTGGTATGGGTGCTCGGCTCAGAGCACGCGGTGCGACAGCGCGGGCAGCTGCATGCGCACCTGCTTCTGGCGCTCCAGGCTGAGGTCGGCGAGCACCACGCCCGCGCCTTCGGACAGCACCGCGATCACCTCGCCCCAGGGGCTCACGGCCATGGCGTGGCCGAAGGTGCGCCGGCCGTTTTCGTGCTGACCACCCTGGGCTGGCGCGATGACGTGGCACAGGTTCTCGACCGCGCGGGCACGCAGCAGCAACTCCCAATGCGCGCGGCCGGTGGTGTCGGTGAAGGCGGCGGGCAGCACAATGAGGTCGAGCGGTTTGTCCTCGCCCAGGCGGCGGAACAGCTCCGGGAAGCGCAGGTCATAACAGACGCCCAGCCCGATGCGCCAGACCTCGCCGTCGCGCGAGCGCAGGTCGAAGGCCACGGCCTCGTTGCCAGGCTGCAGCGTGGCGCCTTCGTCGTAGCGGCGCTGGCCGTCGTCGAAGCAAAAGAGGTGGATCTTGTCGTAGCGGGCCACGCGCACGCCGTTGGGGTCGTAGACCAGCAGCGAGTTGAAGACCTTGTCCTGGACCTCATCGGAGCGGATCGGCACGGTGCCGGCGATCAGCCAGACGCCGAACTCGCGCGCGGTCTCGGCCAGCACGTGTTGCATGGGGGTGCTGGGCGTGCCGGGGGTTTGGGCGTCGGCCAAGGGCTCTGCAACATCGAGCTTGTCGGCGTCGCGCTCGCCCATCAGGCAGAAGTACTCGGGCAGGGCGACCAGCTCGGCCCCGGCGGCGGCGGCCTGGGCGATCAGGCTGCGGGCAACCGCGAAGTTTTCATCCACGCGGGGCGTGGAGACCATCTGGATGGCAGCGACTTTCATGCGAGGGCCCTCTCGGCGAAAACGTGGTTTCCATCATGAGGGATGCCACCGGGCGGGCGCAAGCCGCATCGACACCGGGTGTGTGGCGGCGGCGCCGAAAAGCGGCCGCGTCGCAGCGCTTCAGGGCGTGCGTTGGCCCAGCGACGAAACGGCCAGGCCACGCGCTTCAGGTTGCTCGTCGAACACCACCTCGATGTGGATGTAGGACTTGACCGCGCGGCCTTCGAGCTCTCCGGCCCGGAACTGGGCGCTCAGGAATGCATTGCGCGCCGCGTCTTCGAAGGCCAGGGGCAGCGACTCTCCCTCGGTGTGCACCTTGCGCACATGGCCCAGCTCGTCGATGTAGATGGCCAGCACCGCCTTGTGGCGACCGGGCGTGGGCACCCCGGGCGGAAAGACGATGTCGATGGGCGAGAGCGGCTTGGGCGGGCGGCTCAGCTCGCGCCGCGCATGGTAGCGATCGCTGGTGGCGTCTACGGGGCCTTGCGCCACCGGGGTCTCAGGCGCGGCGGCGGCCGTGGTGAGCGGGGAAAGTGGGGGCTGCGGCGGCTGCGCAGCCGGCTGTGTGTCGACCTGCGAGGGCGACGCGGGCTCGAGAGCGGGCTCGGCCAGGGGGGGCTGAATGGGCTCGGCGGTGGCGGCCTCTGCGGCCTGCGCTGCCACCTGATGGGGCTCGGGCACGGCGGGCGCCCGGGACGCGAGCCGCACCGACAGGCTGGAGGCCTGGGCCTGCGTGCGCCCGTCGGCCTTGCCCGTGTCGCCGCCCCGCCACTGCACCACGCCGGTCAGGACCATCGCGTGCAGGGTGGTGGCCAGCACCAGCGGGGGGGCGATTCGCCAAGTCTTTGTCATGGACGCCTGTTCGGGGTCAGTCGATCAGTTCGCGCCACGAGGTGCGGCGAACCGATCCCGGGGGCGCGGAGCCACCAGCGGGCGGCCGCTTGGTGTGGATGCCCATGCGGTTGTCGGGCACCAGCACGGTCGACTTGCCGCCGCCCAGGTCCAGCCAGGTGATGCCGGTGCCCAGGCCCGACGAAATCTGCTCGCCGGCGTACTTCTGATCGACGGCCGTGCTGCCGTTGAGCACGCTCAGGAAGTAGACCCACGAGGTGCCGGTGGGCGCGCAGGCGGTGCCTTCCGGCACGGCGCTCACGGCGGCCAGCGTGTTGTATTGCAGGCTCATGTCGACAGCGACGCGTTCCTTGGAGCTGGGCAGGTCGATCCCCCAGCCCAGGTCGGTGCCCCAGCGAACCTGGTTGACCGGGGTCGCGATGGTGCGGGTCTTGCCATCGGAGCCGGTCTCCAGGCTCTGGCGAACCAGGCGCTCGTTGGCTCGCACGTCGCCCCAGCCCGTGCTGGTCAGGGGGTCGGTGATGGCGTAGATGCTCTGGGTCTGCGTGTCGCTCATGTCGGTCTGGCCCAGGAAGCGTCCCGTGCCCACCAGCACCACGGCGTGCTTGCCACCGCCGTAGCTGACTTCGGCCAATTCCGGTCGCGTGGTGATCGGTTGGGCCTTGGTGGTCGTGACGCCGCTCTTGGTCGTCGAGGTTTGCAGTTGAGCCAGCAGCAAGGCCTTGCCCTTGGGTTCGATTTCGTCGTTGAAGTCGAAGCGCCACAGGTTGCCCAGCAGGTCGCCACCGTAGGCGCGGCGGGCGACGTTGTCGGTCTCGGAGTCGATCCAGACGTTGATCTTGCCCAGACCGCTCGGGGTGGTGGTGTCGCCCACGCCCACTTCGACGCCGCCCTTTTCAACGGTGGTCTGGATCTTCTTGATCAGGCTGCCGGTGTTGGCGTCGACGATGTAGAGCGCGCCCACGCCCGTGCCGCTGCCAGTGTGGTTGTTGTAGCCCGACGAGAACATCACCGTCCAGACTTGCTTGTAGACCTCCTTGTCGGTGGTGCTGGCGGCTTCGTCCTTGACCTTGATCTTGGTGATGATGGGGTTGCCGTAGCTGTAGCCCAGGTCGCCATCGCTGGAGGTGTCGAACTCCCAGAGCAGGGTGGGGCTGGTCGGGTTGGTGATGTCCAGCGCGTAGTAAGCCTTGCCGCCCTTGTTGAGGCCGCCGACCAGGATGGTGCGCCAGGTGCCGCTGCTGTCGGCCACGTCACCCACGATGGGCGAGCCATCGACGAAGTAGCGGTGACGCTCGGCGTAGTCGCTGTCGGCAAGGTGATACAGGTTGGGCATCACGGCCGTTGGCACGAAGGCCCAGCGCTCGGTGCCACCGGAGGTGGAGTCGGCCGAGATGGCGTGCAGCATGCCGTCGTTGGCCGCGATGTAGACCGTCTTGGCACGCGACGATTGGTTGCGCACGAAGTCTGCGTAGCCTTCGTCGGCGTACTTGAACGGCGGGGCGCCCACGAACACCGGCGACGCGTTGACGATGTCGCCGAGCACACCCTTGCGAGCGCGGTAGATGCCGCCCTCGTTGGTGCGGTCACCGCGCAGGTAGTTCACCAGGTTGGCGCCGCTGTTGAAGATGGTGCGCTTGTCGTCGTCGAAGCCTTCGCATTGGGTGGGGGCGGGGCTGCGCGAGCAGGCGTTGGCGAACTGGGAGCTCAGGCCGTCTGCGGTGAGGTTGGTGAAGTTGAAGGGCCTGAGCGCGAGCGACGTGCTGCCCCCGGAGCTCACGCTGCCCTTGTAGTAAATGTTGCGCGAGCTGTAGAGGGTTGCGTTGAGTTGATCAAAGGCGCTCCACAGCTCTTGAGAGGACACCTCGACCCCGGTCAGCACACCGCCATCGGTGACCTCGATCAGCTTGAATGCCTTGAGGTCGCCGACCCAGTTGAGCGTGGTGTACGAAGCCAGGTAGGCCTCGTCGGTGCCAGGCACGGGGCGCAGCGAGCTCGCTGCAGCCGAGCCGCTGTAGCCGGAGGAGTTCTTGATGGTGGTCAGGGTGTCCTTGATGGACTGCTCCAGCACCTTGCTCTCGGAGCCCGAGAAGTACTGGCCTCGGCCGTTGACCGCAGCGTGCCAAAGGTCGTCGATCTTGCCGGGGATGTCGCTGTCGATCGAGCTGGGGTTGTAGGGCGTGGGCCAGTTGTTGGGGCCATTGCGCACGTTGAAGTAGTCACCGCTGGACTGGCTGATGTAGTTGGGGTCGTACTTCATCTGACCGCTCACACCCAGGCCCAGGGTGAAGGTGGTCATGTGCTGGTAGGTGCCGGTGTCCATGCCGCTGGGCGAGAGCTCGCCGCGGCAAGCCTCGTGATCGGGCGTGCGGATGCAGTTCACGCTGGCGTCGACCCGGAACGGCGTGGCGTAGTAGTAGGCGGCCACGTCAGCCAGAGAGTTGGAGGCGCCACCTTCCCAGGTTTCCTGCGTGTTGGTCAGGGTTTCGGCGGTGACGACGTTGTTGAGTGCCGTGGCCGTCGGGTCGACGATCACCGTTGAGGTGGCGGGGCCTGCCGCGTAGGAGGTGCTGTTGGTGCTGGGCAGGAAAGACGAGCAGTTGTTCCAGATCGAGACCGTGCAGGTGGACGAGCTGATCTTCCTGCGCGAGCCGGTGGCTTGCCAGCCGCCGGCTGTTGGTCCGGTGACCTGCTCGTTGGTGTCCGTCACCGAGGTGCCGACGACGTTGGGCGGGTTGGGGCTGGTGATGTCGCGTGTGACCAGGCCGTCGAGGGTTTCGTACGTGCGAGTGGCCTGTGTGGCCTTGACGGTGGTCCGGTCACGTGTGGTGACCGTGGTGGAGGTGCTGTAGCCTGCGGTTTCGTAGTTGGTGCAGGTGTAGGTGGTCTTGCCCGACTTGGTCACGCCCACGCAGACGCGCTCCTGGTAGTTGCCCAGCGGGTAGCTGGTCACCGTGCGGCGCCACTCGCCACTCACGGTCGACTCACCATCGACGCGGTAGGTCTTGACGATGCGCATGCGCGCGCCGTCGTACTGCGGGCGCTTTTCATAGCCGTCGACCTGGCCGACCAGCGTGGTGCCATCCACCTTGAAGGCGCCAAAGCCGTTGGCCTCGTCTTCGTCCGGGGTGTTCCAATAACCGTCGGTGGACAACAGGGTGTAGTTGCGCTGGCAGCTGTATTGAACCGGGTCGTCTGTGGCGGTGGTCTGGCCGGAGATGAGCTTGCCCTCCTGGCCGGGCGCGGCGTTGGCGTAGTAACGACCCGCTTTGGACAGGGCTGCGCGCAGTGGCGTCCAGCTGGTGGCCGGGGTTTCGTACAGGCTGCGGTAGAAGTTGGCTCGCTGGGTTGCGTTGAAGTCACCGATGGCCAGGAAGTGGTTGTTGCCGGTCACCGCAGACGGGTCGGAGATGTTCGAGTAGCCCACGCGGTACTGATCGTCCAGGCCAGCGAACGCGAAACCGGCCGAAGAGCGCATCGTCAGGATGCGCTTGCGGTAGTAGGCGTGCCAGTTGGCGTAGTTGCTTTGCTGTTCAGCGGTCATGCTGCTGACGAGCGCGGACGTGAACACGGTGCCGACGGTGGTCCGGTTGCACTCCGTGTAGAAGGTGTTTTGCACCACCGCGCCACTGGCGTTGTACGTCCAGCCCAGGCGGGGTTGCGAGCCGATGTAGGTGTAGTACGTCCAGCCCGTGGTGTCGACCGCAGACGGGGGGCCCACCCTCCAGCCTGCATAGCTGATGTTGGCGTCGTTGGTGCTGAACGTGACATTGACCGTCACGCTCAGCGGAGATGAGGTGGTGAAGCTGGTGATCGTGCCTTGCATCCAGCGTGCACTCGATCCACCGACCGAGCTGCTGGTGTCCGACACCATCAACAAGGTGTTGCCAACGGCGTAACCCGAGGTGCTGCTGACCGTGAAGGTCTTGCTGCCCAGGCCCATGTTGTGGGTGCTGGAGCTGCTGCGGCTGCTCGACATGCTGGGGTTGAAGCCATCGTTGCGGGTCGCCGAAGCTTGCAGGGTCGGGTAACTGGCGCCGGTGGGCGTCTTGGGCGGGTCGTAGGTGACGTCGGGGTTGTAGGCCAGGCCGTTGCACTGCGAAGAATCCCGTCCGATGGCCCGGCCGTAATCGTCGTTCTGAAGCATGCCGACCGATTCGGGCATGTAGGTGTTGGCCATCGAACCCGAGTTGTCCATGATGAACAGCAAATTGGGTTTGGCCGAGATCTCGGTGCTGGCCAGGGGCTCGTTGGACAGGTCGGTCTCGCCCGCCATCAGGCGGGTGGACAAAGCCATCGTCGTGCTGACAACGATGGCGCAGAGGGTGATTCGAGACTTCATGGCCGTTCCTTTCACGTCCGTGAACCGCTCATCGCACTTCATCAGAAGTGGATGATGGTTTCGGTGTAGCTGACGGTGTTGCGGGCGCCCACGGAGCGCACGATGATCCGGTAATAGGCGTCGGGGGATCCGACGAATCGGGCGTAGTCACCGTAGTCCAGCTTGCCCCGTTTGGTGGAGCTGCCGCTGGACGCATCGGCGGGGGTGATGCAGGCGTTGCCATCGGCGATGGCGCCAGCCTGCTGGCAGAGCCGGAAGATCACGTAGTCGCTGCGCTGATCTCCGTCGGCAGCCAGGCTGCGCGCGCCCAACGTGCATTGGGCGGAGGTGGCCTCGTTCGCATACTTGCAGCCGTCCGCTTCCCAGTCCACCAGCAGGCGGGTGCTCTCGCCGCTCTGGCCGGTCGGGTCCAGCGTGTCGGTCGAGCTGGCGTAGTAGCCCGAGCCTCCGCCGTTGTCGTTGCTGGAGTTCTGGGTCCGATCCGGCACGCCCTGCAGAAAGACGATGGCGGCTTCGGTGGCCCGCTCGGCAGATGCCGTGGCGTCTTGCTTGAAGCCGAGGTTGCCCAGCACCATGCCACTCGTGTCGACCGAGCGGATCAGGGCGACGGCGCCCATCGACAGGGCCACCAGCGCCAGCAGCGCAAAGATCAGGGACATGCCTCGCTGGGCGGCCCTCATCGACGGATCAAGGTGTGATGCGTGCATGGTCAGTTCGCCCACAACATGTTGCGCAAGGGGATGACGGTGTCGAAGACCTTGTAGCGGTAGTGGCGCCACTCGGTGTCGTTGGCCGCAGAGACCTGCAGGGTCAGGCACTGGCTTTCACCGCAGTCGTCGGTGCCGGTGACGGTGACGGTCTGGCCGACGTCCCACAGCGGGTCGCTGGTCGTGACCTCGTCTTTTTCGCGCTGGGCGCTGCGGGCCACCACCGCCATGCGCACGGTGCGCACCTGGCGCCAGCCGGCGTTGTCGGTCGGGGTGGTCTGGTCGTAGCTGTCGACCACGCCATCTTCGTTGGTGTCCTTGCCGTAGTAGGCCTTCATCAGCACGATCTGAGAGGCCACGGTGGCGGTGGCGGGGACGTCGGTGGCGGTGATCAGGTCAACGCTTTGAAGGTCGCTGTCGGCACTGACCTCGTAGCGGCGGCTGACCAGGCGCGAGACGTTGCTCAGCGTCGTGCCGGCAGCGTAGCTCGACGGCATGATGCTGGTGCTCGGGTTCCAGGATGCGCTGGCCGAGATGTGAGGAATGGTCGTGCCCGTGAGCGCGTTGGTGCTGTCGGTTCGCACCTGGAACAGCGTGCACCAGTTGGTGGCCGATGGCGCCGTCGGCATGGCGATGAGCATGTCGCCGTTGGCGATGCCAACCGTCGACTGAACCTCGAAGCTGTGGCTGGTGCTGGAGTGGTTGCCGGTGGTCACCACAGGCAGTGCCGCGCGGGTGCTGCCACTGCGAAGGACGGTGACGCTGTCCGAGGCGTTGGCGGCCCCGCCCGAGGTGATGATCACGGGCGCCAGCGTGAAGGTGCGCGTGGGGTTGGCGTCGTATTGGCCACGCACCTCGCAGCCGAGCAGATCGGGGTTGTTGACCACACCGTAGCCGGCCATCTGAAGGTCGCGCTGCACGGTGTAGAGGGCCAGTGCCCCGTTGACCTGAGCGTCGCTGCCCTGGGTGGTGGTGCGCCGACTGCCTTCCGCCGCCCACATGACCTGAGCGACGATGACGGTGGTGATCAGGGCCAGCGTGATGCCGACCATCAACTCGACCAGCGTGAAGCCAGCCTGTTGTCTCTTGGGGTGCGTGAGGGTGCCCATGGTGTCAGCCCGCCGCGCGAATGAAGGTGGTGGTGACGTACTGGTGGTCGCCGTCGGACGGCGAGGTCCAGCGCACCGTGATGGTCACTTCGCCGGTGGCAGCGTTCACGACATCGATCGTGCCCGTGCCTTTGGGCAAGCTGTTGGCCACCTTGGCCTGCCACTCGCTGCATCGGGCGTAGCCGTCGCAGGTGTCGTAGCTGCCGAGGTTGGTGGTGTCGGACCACATCACCCCGATGAGCTCGTTGGCCAGGTAGGTGGCGTCAGCACGTGACTTGGCACTGCTCTGTGCGTGGGTCATCTGGGCTTGCAGGCCCACCAGGGCCAACACGCCGATGCTGAAGATCAGGATGGCGACCAGGACTTCGATCAGCATGGCGCCGCGAACGTGCCGAGGGTGGGTCGGGTGCGGGCGTGGATGCGTGGGTTGGTGCATGGTGATGCTCCGCGTCAGGGGCAGCGACGTGGGTCGGTGTCGTCGGTGATGCCGGGGTCGCACATGCGCACCATGCCGTTGGCGCTGATGTCGATGCGCAGGGGGCGGTCGTCGCCCTGGCTGACGGCGTAGTCCACGGTGATGCGGGTCAGGTCGCCGCTGCGACGGCCGAAGGCGTCGAAGGTGACGCTGCTCGCGGCGGTGCTGCCATCGGACGCCACGCCGCTGATGCGCACGCCGGCACCGCCATCGGCGCCCACGTGGGTGGCCACGATCATCGGGTCGGTGGCGGACGTGGGGGTGTCGCTGGGCGCCGTGTCGCAAGCGCCTTCCGGGTCGCGCACGCTCACCACCCAGGAGGTGCCGGCTGCCGACAGTGCGCAGTCGCTGGTCAGGGCCGTGGTGCTGCCGGGCGTGACCAGGTGAAAACCGATGGCGCGGTTGCGGCGCACCGCTTCGTTGCGGGCGTGTTGCAGGCCGTTCTGCACAGCCTCGGCCTGGTTGCGCAGTCGGATGTTGCGCAGCCAGCTGTTGATGCTGGGCATGGACGAGGTCAGGATCAGCGCCAGCACGACCAGCACGACCGCGATCTCGATGATGGAAAAGCCGCGTTGACGCATGGCGAACCTCACGAGCAGTCTCCTGTGGACCTCAGGGCCCAGCAAGCCACGCCGGTGGTCGCCGAGCCTTTGAATTCGGTGGTGGCCTTGGCGCCGCGTTCATTGAGCGTGTAGGTGTAGCCCGCTGCCGTGCCTTTGCCGGTAGCGGTCAGCAGGTAAGCCTGGCCGCTGTCGGAGGGCTCGCAGGTGTAATCGAAGTACTTGACCTCACCGCCCACCTCGGCCGACGTCAGGGCCTCTGCGGCGGCGTTGCCGCATGTGGCGGCGTCTGCTGCCGGGGCGTAGCGGCGGTTGTCCTGGTAGAACTGCTCCAGCCGAATGCGCATCTGTGCCAGGTTGGTGAACGCCTCCTGCATCGCGCCACGGCGGATGTAGTCGGTGTAAGCCGGCAGGGCCACCGAGGCCAGGATGGCGACGATGGCCACCACGATCATCACCTCGATGAGCGTGAAGCCGGTGGCGCGAGCGCGTGTGTGAATCGGTGTGGACATGCCAGAAACCCCTTGGTGTGGATCCATGATGTCCACATCGGGAAATTCTGGTCAGGCATGTAGCCGAGCGAGCGGCAGAACAGCGTGACAAAGCACACGCTGTTCAGTCGGGTAACGTCTTGTTGCAGATGGCCCTTGACCGTTTGCGCCGAGGGCCTTGCCGTTCATCCGTTCGAGCCGACCGCTCGGGGGCGGGCCGGGTCGGCGCACCATTCGCTCCAGGAGCCGGCGTACAGCCGCCCCATCGGCAAGCCGGCGTGGGCCAGCGCCAGCAGGTTGTGGCAGGCCGTCACGCCCGAGCCGCACTGGTGCACGAGCCGGCTCAGGTCCTGCCCGGGCACGGTGGATTCGAACTCGGCGAGCAGTTGCGCCGCGGGCTTGAAGCGCCCGTCTTGCAGGTTGAGCTGGAAGAAGCGGTTGGCCGCGCCCGGGATGTGGCCGCCAACCGGGTCGAGCGTTTCGTTTTCGCCTCGGAAGCGGTCGGGGGCGCGGGCGTCGAGCAGTTGCACGCCAGGGGCGCGGCCCTGCAGGCTGGCGAGCACCTCGTCGGCGCTGAGCAGCCAGCCTGCTTGCGGTTTCAGGGCGATGTGGGTGAGGGGGCGTTCGGCAGGGGTGTCGGTGCTCACCGCACCCCCCGCAGCCTGCCAGGCGGCCCAGCCACCGTCGAGCACCTGCACCCGCGCGTGGCCCACCCATCGCAACAGCCACCAGGCGCGTGCGGCGAACATGCCACCTGCGTCGTCGTACGCCACCACGCGCGTGGTGGGCGTCAGGCCCCAGCGGCTCAGGGTGTCGGCCAGGGACTCCAGGGAGGGCAGCGGGTGGCGGCCGTTGCTGCCTGCCTTGGGGCCCGACAGGTCGCGGTCGAGGTGGGCATGCCGCGCACCGGGGATGTGGCCCGCGCGCCAGGCGGCTTCGCCCGCTTCGGGCTGCATCAGGTTGAAGCGGGCGTCGAGCACCAGCACGTCCTCGCTGCCGGGTTGCGCCAGCAAGGTCAGCAGGCTGGGGGCGTCGATCAGCGCAGGCAAGTCGGCGTGCATGGGGTGGCTCCGCAGCAGTCGGTCCAGGTCAGAACAGCGCCATGCTCAGCTTGCGGCGGTAGGCGTCGATGACAGGGTCGCCCTGCGGCACCTCGGCCTTGCCGGCGATCTCCAGTTTGGGCTTGCCGTCGGCCGCGCCAGGGGTCCCCGGGCCGCCAGGGCCACGCCCAGCCGCAGGCTTCGGTGCCGGCTTGCTCATCGTCTCCAGGATGCCGATGTAGAGCTTGCGCGGGGCCTCTTCGCCCCAGGCCTTGTCGCGCATGATGATTTCCAGCAGCTCGTCCATGGCCTCGGTGTTGCGGCCCATGGCCAGGTGCAGGCTGGCGAGCTCCAGGCGTGCGGCGAAGTCGCGCTTGTTGGCGGCGATGGCTTCTTGCAGCGTGCTCAGCGGGCGGCCTTGCGCGCGCACACCGATGACGGCATCGAGCACGCGCACGAAGGCGGCCGGGCGGGCCTCGACGATGGGGCCGCTGGTGCGCGGGCGCAGCGGCTCGGCCACCAGGCTGGCGTGCTGCAAGGCGGTGTCCGAGCCCTCGGCCAGCATCAGCAGGATCAGGTCGTAGCGGGCTTCGTCGTTGTTCGGGTCCTTTTCCAGCGCGTCGAGCAGCATGTCGACGGCGCCGCCGCTCTGGCCGTCGGCGGCCAGCTCTTCGGCCTGCGCGAGCTCGGCTTCAGCGACCACCTCGCCCTCGGAGGGCACGTGCTTGTCCAGGAAGCCGCGAATTTGCTCGGCGGGCAGGGCGCCCACGAAGCCATCGACCGGCTGGCCGCCCACGAACATCACGCAAAACGGGATGGAGCGCACGCCGAACATCTGCGAGAGCTGGCCCGAGATCTCGGGGTACTCGTCGGCGTTGACCTTGGCCAGGATGAAGCGGCCGCCGTACTCGGCTTCCAGGCTTTCCAGCACGGGGCCGAGCTGCTTGCACGGGCCGCACCAGGGCGCCCAGATGTCCAGCAGCACGGGCAGGCGCGTGGAGGCGGCGATGAGGTCGGCTTCGAAGTTCTCGTAGGTGATGTCGATCATGGTGCGATCACAGGGTGAAATGAGGCGGGCCGGGCCCAGCACGCCAGGTGCGGGCCCTGGCCTAAAATCCGTCCTTTGACGAGACAGGAGCCCGCGGTGAGCACATCCCCCCAGACCCAGAACCCATCCAACCCCAACGCCATCGAGGTGGGCGTGGTGATGGGCTCCAGCAGCGACTGGGACGTGATGCGGCACGCCGCCGACATTCTCACCGAGTTCGGCATCGCCTTCGAAGCCAAGGTGGTTTCGGCCCACCGCATGCCCGACGACATGTTCCGCTACGCCGAAGCCGCCGCCGAGCGGGGCCTGGTGGCCATCATCGCCGGCGCGGGCGGTGCGGCCCACCTGCCGGGCATGCTGGCAGCCAAGACAACGGTGCCGGTGCTGGGCGTGCCCGTGCCGTCGCGGCACCTGCAAGGCGTCGATTCGCTGCACTCCATCGTTCAGATGCCCAAGGGCATCCCGGTGGCCACGTTTGCCATCGGCACGGCTGGCGCGGGCAACGCGGCCTTGTTCGCGGTGGCCATGCTGGCCCACGGCAACCCGGCGCTGCGCGCCAAGCTCGATGCCTTCCGCGTCCGCCAGACCGAAGTCGCCCGTGCGATGACGAACGACCTGACCATGGAACCCAAAGCATGAGCGCCGCCAAGGACGTGATCCTGCCTGGCGCCACCCTTGGCGTGATGGGCGGCGGCCAGCTCGGCCGCATGTTCGTGCACGCCGCGCAAAGCATGGGCTACCGCACCGCCGTGCTCGACGCCGATGCCGCCAGCCCGGCAGGCCTGGTCTCGCACGAGCACATCCGCGCCCCCTACCTCGACGAATCGGGCCTGGCCGACCTGGCGCGCGTGTCCGCCGCCATCACCACCGAATTCGAGAACGTGCCGGCTGCCGCCCTGGCCAAGTTGGCTCAAACGCGCCCCGTGGCGCCCTCGGGCAGCGCCGTGGCCGTCTGCCAGGACCGCGCCCGCGAAAAGGCCCACTTTGTCGGCTGCGGCGTGGCCTGCGCCCCGCACGCCGTCATCGAGACGCCCGAGCAACTGGCTGCCATCACCGAAGAGCTGCTGCCCGGCATCCTCAAGACCTCGAGCATGGGCTACGACGGCAAGGGCCAGGTTCGCGTCAAGACCCGCGAAGAGCTGGCCGCCGCGTGGGGCCAGTTGCAGCAGGTGCCCTGCGTGCTCGAGAAGATGCTGCCCCTGGCCTACGAGGTCAGCGTCATCGTGGCGCGTGGACGCGATGGCCAGATCGTGCATTTCCCGCTGCAGCAGAACCTGCACCGAGACGGCATCCTGGCTGTGACGCAAGTGCCTGCGCCCAACGTGACCGAAGCGGTGTCGCAGCAAGCCTACGCCTTCGCTCACCAGATCGCCGCCTCGCTGAACTACGTCGGTGTGCTGTGCATCGAGTTCTTCGTGCTGGCCGATGGCAGCATCGTCGCCAACGAGATGGCGCCGCGCCCGCACAACAGCGGCCACCACACCATCGACGCCTGCGATGTGTCGCAGTTCGAATTGCAGGTGAGGGCCATGACGGGCTTGCCCCTGGTCGAGCCCGTGCTGCACAGCCCCTGCTTCATGCTCAACCTGCTGGGCGACCTGTGGTTCCCGGTGCAGGGTGGCGAGCGCGTGAAGGTGCAGCAAGAGCCAGATTGGGCCGCCGTCCTGGCCCTGTCAGGCACCCACCTGCACCTCTACGGCAAGACCGATGCCCGCGTGGGCCGCAAGATGGGGCACCTCACCGTCACCGGTGCCACGGCGGATGCCGCCCGCGCCACGGCGCTCAAAGCCGCCGCCATCCTCGGCATCGAGCCTTTTTGAAGGCAGACTGAGCACCCGCCCAGCCACCCCGACCGCCGCTTCAGCCACCATGCGCCTGCTCGACCCCGACTCCCAGCCCGACGCCATCGAGCAGGCCGCGCAACGCCTGGCCGAAGGCGGCCTCGTGGCCCTGCCCACCGAAACCGTCTACGGCCTGGGTGCCCGCGCCGACCGCGACGACGCCGTGGCCCGCATCTTCGCGGCCAAGGGGCGCCCGGCCGATCACCCGCTGATCGTGCACGTGCCCAACCAGGCCGCTGCGCTGTATTTCGTCACCACCTTCCCGCCCGTTGCGCAGCGGCTGGTCGAGGCCTTCTGGCCCGGGCCGCTGACGGTCATCGTGCCGCGTCACCCCGACATGGCCCGTGCCGCCGCAGGTGGGCAAGACACCATCGGCCTGCGCTGTCCAGATCACCCGGTGGCGCGCCAGTTGCTCGAAGCCTGCGCGCTCAAGGACATCCTGGGCATCGCTGCACCGAGCGCCAACCGCTTCGGCCGCATCAGCCCCACGCGCGCCAGCCACGTCATCGAAGAGTTCAAGGACCAGGGCGAGGGCCTGGACGAGGTCTGGGTGCTGGACGGCGGTGCGTGCGAAGTCGGCATCGAGTCCACCATCGTCGATTGCTCGCGCGATCAGCCTGTGCTGCTGCGCCCGGGCCGCCTGACGTTGGCCGAGCTCGAAGCCGTTGCAGGCGAGCCGCTGCTGTGGTCCAAACCCGAAGCGCCCGACCCAGCTGCGCCGCGCGCCTCCGGCACGCTGCTGTCGCACTACGCCCCGCGCGCCAAGGTCGTGTTGATGAGTGACGAGCAGATCGACCGCAGCCTCGATGTCATCGAGCCCGAAATCACGGCGGCCCTGCTGCGCGAGCGCCACCCCGGCACCCACACGCCGCCGCGCGTTGCCGTTTATTCGCGCAGCCTGTGGGCGCGCCGTGCGCCGCACAAAGGCGTGCTGCACCGCTCGATGCCCGGCGACGCCGCCACCGCAGCCCACGACCTCTTTGCCGACCTGCGCGAGATCGACGCTGCCGGCGTTGAGCAGATCTGGGTCGAGAGCCCGCCAGAAGGCGCTGCATGGGACGGTGTGAGAGACCGGCTCTCCCGCGCGGCGGCTGCCTGATCTGGCCTCGATCCACCGCCTTCACAAGCCTTCACACGACCGTGGCAGACTGCCGGGTTGAAAAACCGAATCACGAGAATCCCTGGAGAGCGTTCATGTCCCGTGTTGCCACCCGCCATCCGTCCCTGAACCCCAGCCAGCGCCTGGTGCGCCGCTTGGGTGTCGTGGCCCTGGCCTGCGCCAGCGTCGTGCTGGCTTCCTGCGGCGGCGGTGACCGCAAAAGCTACTTCACGCCGGACCGCATCGTGTCTTTCGGCGACGAGAACAGCGCCATTGCTTCCGACACGAGCTCCAACTTGCTGGACAGCACGTACCCCGGCGTGGCCACCGACCTGTCTGGCCTGACCTACACCGCCAAGGCCGTGGTCACGTCAGCCGCCGTGGTCTGCGCCTACGACAACAGCCAGGCCAGGGCCTGCAGCAGCGACAACGGCGTGACCTTCACCTCGGCAGGCACCACCTACCGCGTGCCCGCCGGACTGAACTGGGTCATCAAGTTCGAAGTCGATGCCGGCCCCACCAACCAGCGCACCACCGTCGTCGACTACGCCTGCGACGCCACCAGCACCTGGGTGCAGATCGTTGCTCGCGGCTACGGCAAGGGCTACACCAGCCAATGCGCACAAGACACGCGCGGAGGCGCGGTCAGCTACGCGGCACTGGGCGCCAAGACGGCCGATGTCATCGCCCAGATCAACGCTCACCGAGGCGAGCTCAACAGCAACACCGTGGTGACCATCATGGTCGGCCAGAACGACATCCTGGAGCAGTACCAGGCCATCCAGGGCAGCACGCAGACCGAAGCCGGCGCCATCGCCGAGCTGCAGGCGCGCGCGGCCAGCATGGCCTCGGCCGTTCGCGACGTCATCGGCACCGGTGCCAAGGTGGTGCTGGCGCTCACGCCCGACCTGGGGCAAACGCCCCTGGCCGTGGGGGCCGGCACGACCACGCTCATGACCAACCTCGTGCGCGCCTACAACGACCGCCTCTACATCACCGGCCTGGGCAATGTGTCCGGGCGCAGCCTGGCGGGCGTCAACCCCGAGTCGCTGACCAAACCCGGCACACGCAGCAACGCTTACCAGTACGCCACGCCGCTGTGCGACGCCGCGGCCGTGCTGCGTCCTGACGGTGGCGCACCGGCCAACGACGATGAAAAGCTGCTGTTCTGCACCAGCCAGTACTACACCTCAGGCGCAGCCTCCAACACTGCCATCTGGGCTGACGCCAAGCGCCCCGCCCCGCTGCTGCACAACCTCATCGGCGTGACGGTGTTCAACCGCGCCTACGAGCAGTTCTGATCGGCTGGGCGCCGCCCATACCTGATCTTCATGGCCAGGATCACCGTGGCGAAGGTCAGCGTGATCACGTTGGCCACCGTCACCGGCACCGAGCCGATCGACAGTCCGTAGACCAGCCACAGCGCCACCCCGGTGGTGAAGCAGCTGTACATGCCCAGCGAGATCCCGCTGACGTCGCGTGTGCGAAACGTCAGCCAGACCTGCGGCAGGAAGGACGCCGTGGTCAGCGCCGCAGCGATGGCGCCGATCCATTCGATGGTGGCAGGCGTCAGGGGCAGCCATTCGGGCAGGTGGTTCGCGGCGGGCATGCAGGTGGGGTGTCGAAGAAGAGGGTGGTGCGGGTTGGCGTGTGCGCCGTGCGGCGTCAGCGGTCCTGGCGGGCCCAGTCGATCAGGGCTTGCAACAGCGGCCGTGCCGCGTCGGCGCGAGGGTGGTTGACCAGCCCCACGACGACGATGCGTTGCCCTGATTCTCCCAGCACGTAGCCAGACACCGAGACCACGCCCTCCAGCGAGCCCGTCTTGATGTGGGCCTGGCCGGCGGCGGCCTGCCAGCGGCGCGTGGTGCCGTCGACCCCATTGAGTGGCAGTGAAGCGATGAACTCGGGCATCACCGGGCTGCGCCACATCGCCTGCAGCCATTGCGCCATGCACCGCGCCGAGGTGTGCTCCAGGCGTGACAGGCCGGAGCCGTTGTCGAGCACCAGGGCGTCGCTCTGGCAGGCGGATTCAGCCCCTCCCGTGGCCTCGATCACCTGGTGCGTCACCCGGGATCGGGCTTGGGCCAAGGTCGCCGGGGCGCGTCGGGTGTCACCACCCGCATCGCCAGCGTTGCCGTTCTGCCCGGGGTTGCCACCCGAGCCGCCAGGCGCCAACGCCAGGCTCAGGAACAGCTGGCGCGCCATCACGTTGTTGCTGAACTTGTTGATGTCCCGCACCACGCTGGCCAGCGGGGGCGACACCCAGGTCTGCCAGGTGGGCATGCCAGCGGGCCAGCTGCCATCGCGCACCGCCTGGCCCAGTTGGCCGCCGGCGCCTTGCCAGGCGGTTTCCAGCAGGCGGGCGGCGTGGTCGCCGGGGCCATCCCCGCTCCACAGCAGGGGCCACTCCTTCTCGCCGCAGGCCGCAGGGTAGGCGCCGCTCAGGCGCACATGCCAGCGAGCCCGGCCATCGTGCGGCCAGCCAGCCACGGGGGCGATGTCCAGCTTGAGCGCAGCACGCCAGTCGCCGCAGGCCCCACCGGCGGCCAGGCTCAGTCGGTGTTCCAGTTGCACCCCGTGCAGGGGCGGCTCCAAGGTGGCCAGGGCCTGACCCGGGCGTGCCGCGTCGGGCATCAGGCGCAGCGTGACCGCCTGGTGGTTCAGCAGCAGTGCGTCGGGGCCTGCGTTGTAGGGCTTGAGCGATTGCCCATCGAAGGCGCCTGGGTCGTGAGGCGGCAGCTCGAACAGGCTGCGGTCGATGACGATGCCGCCTCGGATGTCGCGCAGGCCCGCGCTGCGCCAGCGGGCCATCATGCGTTGAACGTGCTCGATGAGCAGGGACGGATCGCCGCCCCCGCGCAGGTGAAGCGGCCCGTCGAGTGCCCCGTTGGCTTGCAGCGTGCCCCCCAGGGCCACGTCGGTGCGCCACACATGGGCCGGGCCCAGCTGCTTGAGGGCCACGCCCGTGGTGAACAGCTTCATCACCGACGCGGCTTGCCGAGGGGCTTCGCCCTGGTGTTGCCAGCGCGGCTGGGGCGCGTCCACCGGCCAGACCATGAGCGAGACGGCCTCGGCCGGCACGCCACTTTGCTTGAGCGCCTGCTGCAGGGCCGGCGGCCAGGCGCCCGAGGGGGATTGGGCCTGGCTGGGCGTGGCGATCAGGCCCATGCTGACAAAGGCGCCGATCAGGACGCTGGCCAACAGGCCTGAGCCCGGGTGGCGCGGCGCTGCGCGGGGGCCGAACGTGGTCTGGGTGAATGGGGTGGGCATGGCCTGGGATCATAGGTCGGTCGGGCCCAGCCCCCCGGCTAAACTCCGTCCATGCCCGCCTCCCCCATGTCCCAACCCGATCCGACCCCCGTTCTGCTGGCCTTGGACACCGCCACCGAGCGCCTGCACGTCGGCCTGTCTGCGCCGGTCACCGGTGTGGCGCCTGAGGCGGGCCGGGCTTCGGTGGTCGCGCAAGAGCTGGCTGGAGGCGCCCAGGCTTCGGCCGGCCTGCTGCCTGCCTTGCAATGCCTGTTGCGCGACGCGGGCCTGGACTGGCCCGATGTGAGCGCCATCGCATTCGGTGCGGGGCCGGGGGCCTTCACTGGCTTGCGCACGGCCTGCTCCGTCACCCAGGGCCTGGCGCTGGGCCTGGGGGTGCCGGTCATCGCGCTGGACACCCTCATGGCCGTGGCCGAGGACGCTCGCCAACGCGCATCAGAGCCCTTGCCCGCAGGCGAGATCGTCTGGGTGCTGCAAGACGCGCGCATGGGCGAGCTCTACGTGGGCTCGTTCAGCTGGGACGGCCAGCGTTGGGCGGTTCACACGCAGGCCGCTTTGTGGCCGATGGGCGAGCCGCGTGCGCGCTGGGCCACTCGCGCCGACGGCGTGCGCGTGTGCGGCAACGCCCTGAGCGCCTGCCCCGGCGCGTGGGAGGGGCTCTCGCCCGAGGACACCCAGGTGCTGGCCCCTGACGCCATGCCGCGCGGCGGCGCGCTGGTCGAGCTGGCCCGCCAGGCCTGGGCCAGCGGCCAGCAGGTGGACCCCGCCCTGGCTCTGCCTTGTTATGTGCGAGACAAAGTCGCCCAGACCACCGCCGAACGCGCGGCGGCTCAGGCATGATGCCCGCCTGATTCGCCTTGCCCATCCCTGCCTGCCCTTGTCGGCCCATTGCCCCCGAGACCCGAGATGAACCGCCCGGTCCTGCGCGACACCGCCGCCTCGACGCCTGATCAGGCCGCCGTGGGGCTGACCGCGCGCGCGCTCACCGACGAGGACGTTGACGCCTGGGTAGAGCAGGAGCGGCAGGCTTGCCTGCACCCCTTGCACGCCTGGACGCCAGAGAACTACCGCTCTTCGCTGCGGGCGGGCTACTGGAGCCGCGTGCTGTGCGCGGGTGACCGCGTCGTGGCCGTGTGCGTGGCCATGGACGGTGTCGACGAGATCCACCTGCTCAACATCGCCGTGGCCCGCGACTGGCATGGTCAGGGGCTGGCGCTGGCGCTGTTGCAAGCCCTGTATGAGCGCTGCCTGCATCAGCGTGCCCAAGCCTTGTGGCTGGAGGTGCGACCCAGCAACGCCCGGGCGCGGGCGCTTTACCAGCGCGAAAGCTTTGTGGACATCGGGGTGCGCAAGCACTACTACCCGGCCGAAGGTGGGCGCGAGGACGCCCTCGTCATGCGCCGCGAGATCCAGCTGGAGGCCGCGCATGCGCTGGACTGAACGTCAACTGGCCATGCTCAAGGAGATGGGGGTGGCCGCCTTCTGGCCGCTTCAGCCGCTCCCTGCTGCCGATGCGACCGCCGCGCCCGATGCGCCGCCTGCCGAGTTCCGGCAGTCCGGTGTCCAGCCGGCCGAGGCCCATGTCCTGGCCGCCGAGGCGATCGCTCGGTCCGAGCGCAACAGCCGCGTCGAGCAGGCTGGTGCCGAAGCCACGCTTGGCGAGTCGCCTGCGCGCGCTGCGCCCCCTGCCACGCGCCCGCCTGCTCGCGTGGCCAAGCCTGCGCCCACTGCGGAGAACGCGAGCGGGGCCGCGTCTTCCCATGCGCCCGAAGCGCAACTGGGCCCTCGCCCGGTTGGCGTCGAGACCATGGACTGGCCCGCCTTGCGCGAGGCGGTGGCAGGTTGCCAGGCCTGCGGCCTGTGCCAGGGCCGTCGCCAGACCGTGTTCGGCACAGGCCATGAACAAGCGCGCTGGATGATCGTCGGGGAAGCGCCCGGCGAGCAGGAGGACCGCCAGGGCGAGCCCTTTGTCGGCCGCGCCGGCCAGTTGCTGGACCGCATGCTCGCGGCCATCGTCCTCACGCGTGGCGAAGCCGGCCCCGATCGCCAGGTCTTCATCGCCAACGTGCTCAAGTGCCGCCCGCCGGCCAACCGCAACCCGCTGCCGCAGGAGGTCGCGCAGTGCGAGCCCTTCTTGCTGCGGCAGATGGCGCTGGTGCAGCCCGACCTGGTTGTGGCGATGGGCCGCTTCGCCGTGCAGTCCCTGCTCAAGACGAGCGAGCCCATCGGCAAGCTGCGTGGGCGCGTGCACGAGGTGGCGGGCGTGCCGGTGGTGGTCACCTACCACCCGGCTTATCTGCTGCGCAACCCGGCCGACAAGGGCCTGGTCTGGGACGACCTGTGCCTTGCGCGCGAAGTGCAGGCCGGCGTGCAGGCGCGGCGCACTGGCGAGGCTTGAGCCGGCCTGCGCAAGGCCCAGGCCAGGCGCTCAGTTGCCCGGCTCGTTCGCATCGAGGTAGCGGCGGCGCCTGAACCACCACACCAGGCCCACGGCCACCAGCAGCATCAGGCCCAGGGCCACCCAGAAGCCGAGCTGGTTGTGAATCAGCGGCAGGCCATCGAAGTTCATGCCGAAGATGCCGGTGATCAGGTTCAGCGGCAGGAAGATGGCCGTGAGCACGGTGAGCGTGCGCATGATGTCGTTGGTGCGGCTGCCCTGCGCCGAGAAGTGGATCTGCACCGCGCTCTCGGCCGAGCTCTCCAGGCGTCGCACATGGGCCAGCACGCGGGCGATGTGCTCGTGCACGTCGCGCGAGCGCACGCGCAGCACTTCGCGTTCGCGCACGGCCAGGGGGTCCGAGGGCGAAGGCCAGTCCTCCAGCGCGTCGATCCACTCCTGCACCGCGCTGCTCTGGTCCTCGCAGGTGTCTTCGAGCATGTGCAGGGTGTTGCGCGCCTCCAGCAGGGCCTGCCAGTGCTTGAACTGCTGGCGGTTGCTCAGCAACTCCTGCTGCAGGTAGGCGAACTGGCGGGTCAGCAGGCGGCGCAGGTCCAGGTAGCTGTCGACCATGTGGTTGACGATGCGCAGCATCAGGTCGGGCGGGCTGGGCGGCAGGCGCGAGGTGCTGCCGCGCGTTTCGTGGAAACGGGGCGTCAGCGTGTCGTGGCCCTGACCCTGGGCGTGGGGCTCGTTCAGGCCATGGGTTGGGCGCTGCTCCGATGGCAGCAGGTCTGCGGGCACGTCCACGGGCGTGTCGACCTGGCTCGAGGGCTCGGCCAGCTCGCCTCCAGCGTCGCTCGGGCTGGCTTCGGCCACCTCGTGCAGGCGCCCGGCTGGCGGGATCATCTGGCTCAGCCGGGCCTCGAAGAAGTCGCGCACCGAGCAGTCGGCCGGGTGCACCGTCAGCAGCACCCGGTCGAACACCGCAAAACCCACCGGGCTGGTGTCGATGGCGGCCATGGCCTGACGCGCCGAGGTGGCCGTGCCGTGCGCCTCATCCAGGAACAGGCGTTGCGTGCCCGGGCCCGCAGCCAGGCGCCTGAACACCAGCAGGTCGTACCAGGAGGTGTAGTCGTACTGCGAGGGCAGCTGCGCGTTGAGCAGGTCGGTGACATGCAGGTCCATCAGGCCGCCGCCGGCAAGCTTGTGCAGCTGCTGCTGGATCTCGGCCAGGCGCACTTCGAAGACGCGCCGGCTGGTGGTCACCCACAGGAAGCCTTGTGCCGGCAGCGTGGTCGGCCAGTCCTGCAGCTCGGTGAACTGTTCGTGGATGTGAAAGAGGCGCACGCGCGACGGACTCCGTCAGGACTGGGGGCTTGAAAGGACTCAGCCGCGCAGGCGCTCGGCGGCGTCCAGCGCGAAGTAAGTGAGCACGCCATCGGCGCCGGCGCGCTTGAAGGCCAGCAGCGACTCCATCATGGTCGCGTCATGGTCGAGCCAGCCGTTCTGGGCCGCTGCTTTGATCATGGCGTACTCGCCGCTGACCTGGTAGGCAAACGTCGGCACCTTGAACTCGTCTTTGACGCGGCGCACGATGTCCAGGTAAGGCATGCCGGGCTTGACCATCACCATGTCGGCGCCTTCGGCGATGTCCATGCCCACTTCGCGCAGTGCCTCGTCGGAGTTGGCCGGGTCCATCTGGTAGACCTTCTTGTTGGCCTTGCCCAGGTTGGCCGCCGAGCCGACCGCGTCGCGGAAGGGGCCGTAGAAGGCGCTGGCGTACTTGGCGCTGTAGGCCATGATGCGGGTGTGCACCAGGCCTTGCGATTCGAGCGCATGGCGGATGGCCCCGATGCGGCCGTCCATCATGTCGGACGGGGCCACGATGTCCACGCCCGCGTCGGCTTGCACCAGGGCTTGCTGGGTGAGCACCGCCACCGTGGTGTCGTTGACGATGTAGCCGGTGTCGTCGAGCAGGCCGTCCTGGCCGTGGCTGGTGAAGGGATCGAGCGCCACGTCGGTCATCACGCCCAGCTCGGGGAAGCGCCGTTTGAGTTCGCGCACCGTGCGCGGCACCAGGCCCGCGGGGTTGAGTGCCTCGCGGCCGTCCGGGGTCTTGAGCGAGGCGTCGATGACCGGGAACAGCGCCAGCACTGGCACGCCCAGTTGCAGGCAGCGCTCGGCCGCAGCGTACAGCGCGCTGCGCCCCAGTCGGCTGACCCCTGGCATGGAGCCCACGGCCTGCTCGCCTTCGTCCTGATCGAGCACGAAAACCGGGTAGATCAGGTCGGCCGATGTCAGTTCATGTTCCCTCACCAAGCGGCGGGAGAAGTCGTCGCGGCGCAGGCGGCGCAGGCGGTGCTGGGGGAAGTGCAGGGGCGTCATCCGGGATGCGATTCACCCCCCACACCGGGCCAGTGGCGTTTGTGTGAAGGATGGCAAAGTTGATAAAAAAACACCCCCCGCAGGGTTATTTCGGACAAGGGGGGCAGCCAAGCTTGAGCAAGCTCCCTATAATGGGAAGTGAATGATACGCCGCAAGGCCTCATTCCCTGCTTTTCCTCCCTGAGCAGGTGCCTTACGTGATGACAGCGTCAAGGCTTCACAGCCCCGGCTTTTGCCGGGGCTCTTTTTTTTTCTGTGCTCATAATCCCCCATGAGCTCCGCCTACCTCTGGGTCAAAGCCCTGCACATCGTCTTTGTGGCCAGTTGGTTTGCTGGCCTGTTCTACCTGCCCAGGCTGTACGTCAACCTGGCCACGGTGCCGCCCGACAGCCATGCAGAGCGCGAACGCCTGCTGATGATGGCGCGCAAGCTCTACCGTTTCAGCACTTTGTTGATGATCCCGGCGCTGGTGCTCGGGCTGCTGCTGTGGCTTTACTTTGGCGTGGGCAAGGGCCCTGGGCAAATCTGGCTTCACATCAAGCTGACGCTGGTCATCGGCGTCATCGGCTACCACCACGTCTGCCGGCGCCTGTTGCGCGACTTCGAAGCGCTGCAAAACCGCCGCAGCCACAAGTGGTTCCGTGTCTTCAACGAGGTGTCGGTGCTGCTGTTCGCAGCCATCGTCTGCCTGGTGGTCATCAAGCCCACCATCGGTTGAGTCCCCGATGTCGGCGCATCGCAGCTCGGCCTGGCCCCTGTCCTGGGTGGCGGGCGGGCTGATTGCCTACGCGACCCTGCACCCGCTGACCGGTTGGCATTGGCCAGGCTGGGAGGCGATCCGCTGGTTGCTGCCCAAGCAGTCCTACGAGGTCATGTCCGACGTGACGGCCAACCTGCTGGGCTACCTTCCCTTTGGCCTGGTGCTGTGCCTGGCCTGGTTGCGCTCCGGTCATGGCACCTTCGCTGCCGCCTGGCGGACCCTGTTCACCGCCTCGGCCTTGTCTTACAGCCTTGAGCTGCTGCAGCACTTGCTGCCGGGCCGGGTGCCCTCGGTGACCGACTGGATCCTCAACACCCTGGGGGCGGCCTGGGGGGTGTTGGGGGCGCTCACCTTGCACGCCCTGGGCCTGGTCGATGTCTGGCATCGGCTGCGCGAGCGGTGGTTCATTCCCCAGGCGGGGCATGGCCTGGCTTTGCTGTGCCTGTGGCCGCTGGGCCTGTTGTTCCCGCCGCCGCTGCCGTTGGGGCAGGGGCAGATCTGGCCGCAGTTGCGCTTGCTGCTGGTGGAGTTCACGCAGGACACGCCCTGGCAGGGGTGGTTCCTGCCCGACGACCCTTTGACGTTGTGGGCCGTGTTGCCTGGCGCCTGGCAGGGCAGCGCATGGGCCCCGGAGGTGGAGGCACTGACCGTGGCCTTGGGGCTGATGGCACCTTTGTGCGTGGCCGGCGCCCTGGCCAGCCAGCGCAGCTTGCGCATCGCCCTGATGGCCCTGCTGGTGCTGGCGGGGGTGGCGTTCACGGCCCTGGCCTCGGCCTTGAACTTCGGGCCGGTGCACGCGCTCAGCTGGGTCACGCTGCCAGCTGCCTCGGGCATGCTCCTGGGTGCGTCGGCAGCGGTCCTGCTGGTCAACCGGGGGCGCGCGACCTGCGCGTTGCTCGGGGTGGCAGTCCTGGTGGGGTTGCTGGTGCTGGTGCACCAGGTGCCGAGCGACCCGTATTACGCCGAAACCCTGCTGGCCTGGGAAAGCGGGCGCTTCATCCGGTTTCATGGGCTGTCTCGCTGGTTCGGCCTGCTGTGGCCTTTCCTGGCCCTGCTCTGGCTGCTGTCGCGACTGCTGGGGCGAGATGCCCCTGCGCCCGCTCGCACGGGCCCCAGCCACTAGAATCCCGGCATGGCCTATTACGAGCGTCACATCTTCTTTTGCCTGAACCAGCGCATCAATGGCGAAGCCTCGTGCGCCGACCACGCTGCCAAGGCCGGGTTCGACCACTGCAAGGCCCGTGTGGCCGCAGCCGGTCGCAACGGCAAGGGTGGCGTGCGGGTCAACAAGGCCGGCTGCCTGGACCGCTGTGCTGGCGGGCCGGTGGCCGTGGTCTACCCCGAGGGCACCTGGTACACCTTCGTCGATCAGAGCGACATCGACGAGATCGTTGACCGTCACCTGATCGGTGGGGAGGTCGTCGAGCGCCTGGAGCTGCCGGACGACGTCGGCCGCTGAGGCGGTCCACCGCTTCGCAACACCATGCTTGGGCGCCCGCAATCCCTGCTCATCGACGGCCCGGCCGGCCACATCGAGGTCGTGGTCGAGGACCCGACGGGGCCAACTGCGCCGCGCGGCCTGGCGGTCATCGCCCACCCACACCCGCTCATGGGCGGCACGATGGACAACAAGGTGGTGCACACCCTGGTGCGCGCTTTCGTGCTGGCGGGCTGGCGGGCGGTGCGGTTCAACTTCCGTGGCGTGGGTCAGTCCGAAGGCCAGTACGACGAGGGCCGGGGAGAAACCACCGACCTGCTCTCCGTGGTGTCCCATCACCTGAGTGACCCGACGCTGGCGGGCAAGCCGCTGGCCCTGGCGGGGTTCTCGTTCGGTGGGTACGTGGCGGCCCAGGCCAGCAGTCGCTTGCTGCAAGCGGCGGCCGACCAGCCTGCGGTGCGCGCACCGTCCACCGTGGTGCTGGTCAGCCCGGCCGCGTCGCGCTTCGACGTGCCAGCCGTGCCCCCTCACACCCTGGTGGTGCAGGGCGAGGCCGATGACGTCGTGCCCCTGTCTGCCATCCTCGACTGGGCGCGGCCACAGCAGCTGCCGGTGACGGTGGTGCCGGGCGCAGGCCACTTCTTCCATGGGCAACTCGGCGGCTTGCGCGACATCGTGTTGCGCCACCTGAGGGCCGATGCCGCCCGCGAGGCCGGGGGCTGAACGCCGCGCTTCGCGGCCGATCCGTTTCGTTCGCCGCCAGCGCGTGCATCACGCGCTTGCAAAACTTTGCATCCTCTTCCTTGTGTTCACCCTTCCTTCCCCCCATATTGCCGGCATGACTGCTTCCCCCTCCCGCCGCCACCTTCTGGGCGCGACCACTTCGGCCCTGGTGGCCGTGGCGCTGTCCCTGTCTTCCCTGGGCGCCGTTGCCCAATCTCCGTCGGGCGCTGCCCCGTTGTTCGCCGAGCCCACCCAGGCCATGCCGCAGCCACCCGAGGTGGCGGCCCGCGCGTTCATCCTGCAAGACCTGTCCTCGCGCCAGACGCTTGGCGCGCGCAACGCCGACCAGGCCGTCGAGCCGGCCTCGCTGACCAAGCTGATGACCGCTTACCTGGTTTTTCAGGCGCTGAAGGACGGCAAGCTCTCGCTGACGCAGGAGCTGCCCGTTTCCGAGCGCGCCTGGCGCACGGGCATGACGGGGGCCTCGCGCTCGTTCATCAACATCAACAGCCGCGTCAAGGTCGATGACCTCATCAAGGGAATGATCGTGCAAAGCGGCAACGACGCCACCGTGGCCCTGGCCGAAGGCGTGGGCGGCACGGTCGAGGTCTTCGTCGAGATGATGAACCGCCAGGCCCAGGCTTTTGGCCTCAAGCAGACCAAGTTCGCCAACCCCGAAGGCCTGACTGCCCCGGGTCACTTGAGCACGGCGCGCGAGCTGTCGATCATCGCCACGCGCCTGATCTCCGACTTCCCGAACTCGCTGCCTTACTACTCCATGAAGGAGTTCACCTTCAACGGCATCAAGCAGGGCAACCGCAACCTGCTGCTGTTCCGCGACCCGACGGTCGACGGCCTGAAAACGGGCTACACCGACAACGCCGGCTACTGCCTGATCTCGACCTCCAGGCGCCCCACCGCCGGTGGCGAGCGCCGCTTGCTGAGCGTGGTGCTGGGCGCTGCGTCGCCCGAGGCCCGCGCCAACGAGAGCCAGAAGCTGCTGAACTGGGGCCACAGCGCCTTCGACGTGGTCAAGCTGTTCGACGGCAACCAGGCCGTCAGCACCGCCCAGGTCTGGAAGGGTGCGGCCAACTCGGCGCGCCTGGGGCGCTTGCAACCCGTCGTCGTGGTGGTGCCGCGCGGCCAGGCTGCTGCCGTCAAGACGGTGGTGACGCGCAATGACCCGCTGCTGGCCCCCTTGAGCAAGGGCCAGTCCGTGGGGCGCCTGCAGGTCACCCTGAACGGCCAGCCCTGGCAGACCCTGCCGCTGCAGTCGCTTGACGACGTGCCGGCTGCCGGCTGGCTGGGTCGCGCCTGGGACGCCATGCGCCTGAGCATCCAGTGAGGCACCTGACATGAGCACGCACCAACCCGTCAACCCACCGATCCCGCCAGAGCAGTCGCTGATCGAGTACCCCAGCCGATTCCCGATCAAGGTCATGGGCCCTCACCACGAGGAGTTCGTGGCTTCGGTCGTGGCCGTGGCCGTGCAGCACGACCCGGGCTTTGACGCCGCCACGCTGGAGCGCCGCCCCAGCAGCAGCGGCACCTACGTCGGCCTGACCGTGGTGGTGACCGCCACCAGCCGCGAGCAGCTCGACAACATCTACCGCGCCATGACCAGCCTGCCGCAGGTCAAGTACGTGCTCTGACGGGTTGACTCATGGCTGTTGACGCTGCCTGCTGCCGGATTCCCCGTGCTGAAGTTGAGCATCTTTGGGGTCCTCTGGCCGAACTGAATCAGGTGCCAAGCGTGGACGTGCCCCAATCGCACACCAAACGCATGGCCTGATCGGCGTTGCCCGGAGCCAGCCGTCGTGCGTGCATGCGCAGCAGCCCTGCACAGGTTTGCAGGCTGTACACACTGGGCGCCGTTGCCGCTGGCAAATCCAGCCACCAACGAACGCGTGCATGCCATTCGCCCAGGTCGTCACGACAATCCAAGGTCATGGGCGCGCCATGGTTCAACATCGAGCCGTGACACTCGACATCCAGGCCCGGCAGCCAATCCTGCAGCAACACCGCTCGCCCGTCGAGCAACGCCGAGCAAGCCAGCCCCAACATGGCCTGCCGGCCCCACTCTGCCGTGTCCATGGCGCATTCAAGGCGCAGCACGGCACCCTCTTCGATCAGGATGCGAACTTCGTCGGGGCCTTGTTGCATTTGACGCTCAAGGCTTGGTTGCGGTGGATGGCGCAGCCACCCCCGCCACGCTCGCCGCCACCGCATCGGCAGGCCGCAAGCTGGACAGCACCAGTCTGAAGTAGGCCAAACCCTGATCGAACGGTGGCGGCTGGAGGCCTCTGATGCCAGGGCGCGCAGGCTTGAAGGGCACCATCTCGAAGCGCTGCTTGGACGGGTTCCATTGCCTGGTTGGCTTGGGATACGGCTCCTTGTCCGGCAGCATGGCGGCCATGCGGATGGTCATGGCGGGCATGTCGGGCCGGCCTTGAACGCCCAATACGTCGGCCTGCATTTCGTAGGCAGCGCCCGGGCCACCGCCGTTGGGGTCCAGCCCACCGTCGTGGTGGTACTCGCGCGCCAGCAGGCGACCGGGTTGGCCGGCAATGGCCACAGGCTCAGGCCCCACGGTTTGCTTGATGCCCATCAGGTTGGCCAACAACAAGATGCCCTCCATGCCCTTGAGCGACTTGATGTCGTCCATGGAGACGTGATTGGGGTCGGGCAGGTCTTTGATGTCCTTGGGGGCGTTGTCGTCGGGTGTCTTCACGCGCACGAAGAACACCAGGCTGGGGTACTTCAGGCTGCGAAGTGGCACCTCGACATCGAAGTCGGGCAGGGGCTGACCCGCTTGTTGGCGGAACAGGCCGAAGGGGGTGCACACGCCGGGCTCGGTGGGAAGCTCTTCGGGGGCGCGGGCGCGGTAAAGGTTGGTGCGCAGGTGTTGGTAGAAGGCTCGAATGTCGGCGTCGGTGAACGAGCGAAACATCCGCTCGTACTCTTCTTGATCAGTAAATACACGAAGCGCGCCAGAGAATGTCCTCAGCCTTTTATCTGAAGAATCCAAGTAGCCAATGTCGTAAATGCCATATTGCCGAAAAGCGTATGCATTTGGGGCGCCAACATCCACCTCGCGCACATGCGCTTTGCGCTCTTCACGTTGCTCGGGGTCAAGGTTCAATCCGGGCTGAACGACAGACTTAAAATTGGCAGCTATCTTGAAGACGCGCAGATTTTCAGCCGTTCCCAGGACGGTTTCTTGATATTCGATATTGCCCACTTTCTGATTGCCGGTTGCGGCGCCCCTAAGCGCTTCACCAAGGCTGTAACCTGTGTCATGCCGCAATGGCGATGCGCCCAAGTGAATTTTGTCGGGCAAGTCCACCAGGATGGTGCCCAGGCACACACTGTTCCAACCTGACTGCTTTGAGTAGGGGGCCGCTTTGTTGGCGTTGCTTTGGCCGCATGCAGTCATGCTGATCAACATCAGCACTGTCAATGCCCATCGCGCGTTGGGTCGAAGGTAGGGCGGCGCTTTGGTCATCATCCAGTTTGCTCCTGCTTGTCGTTGCGCGATGCTTGCGCATGGTAGGTGCCTTCGCTTGGAACCTGGGTGAGCAGGACCTTGTTCATGTCCGGGTGGTTGTTCTCACCCGCAGTCCAGTCGATGGGCAAGGCGGTGAAGAAGCCCTGGATGCCTTGGGGGGCAGACCGCCCACCAAGCGGGGTGGCAAGGCTGGCCGACCTCGGCCTGAAGTGAAGTGGCCCGCGAAGTGATGCTCGATCAACTCCCAGTCCATCAGCCCGGCAAGGCGGATCAGCGGATGCTTCATGTTGAGCTGCTCATCCAAGCGCGGACGGAACATCTCGGCGGTCTGGGCGGTGCGGGTGTGGGGCTTCATGGGCTGCCAAATTTGCAAGAAAGCGCGGGGCCGGTATTTGTTTCCTTGCAAATATCGCACCACACTTCAACCAAAATAGCATTGCAGATCAATGGCTTGCGAGTTGTTCAGGGCGGACTAAGGACGCAGCCCGGGTTCACCTTCGCGCACCTTTTGCAGCATCGCCTGCCACAACTCCCGGCGAATCACCTCCTTGCCCGCCAGCAACTTCTTGGCCGCGATCGCGCAGCGCACGCGGTTGACCAGGCTGTGGCTGCCGTAGACCAGGCTTTGCATGGTCCAGTGGATCTGGCCGATGATGGCCAGGTCATCGAGCCGGCCCTCGGGGTGAACGGGCAAGACCACGAAGGCATGGAAGGGGAAGTTGCAGCGCACCGCGTGCTCGATGCGTTGGCCCAGCGCCCAGCAAATCTGGTTCTGCGGCAGCTTGTCGCCTTGGGCGTTCTTGCCGATGAGCGTCAAAGCTGACTTGATGCGTGCCCCGCTTTGCGACAGCAGGTGCTTGAGGGCAGCGGATGGCATCGCTTGTTTTGCAAGTGCCGCCTTCCGGATCATCTCGCCTCAGCCCTCAGGGAAGGGGGGCTGCCGCCGGCTTGGCCCCCGTGCCCGGCACAGCCGCCCCCGTCACGCTCGCCGCCACCGCATCGGCAGGCCGCAAGCTGGACAGCACCCGTCGGAAGTAGGCCAAGCCCTGATCGAACGGTGGCGGCTGGAGGCCTCTGATGCCAGGGCGCGCAGGCTTGAAGGGCACCATCTCGAAGCGCTGCTTGGACGGGTTCCATTGCCTGGTTGGCTTGGGATACGGCTCCTTGTCCGGCAGCATGGCGGCCATGCGGATGGTCATGGCGGGCATGTCGGGCCGGCCTTGAACGCCCAGCACATCGGCCTGCATTTCGTAGGCGGCGCCCGGGCCGCCGCCGTTAGGGTCCAGCCCACCGTCGTGGTGGTACTCGCGCGCCAGCAGGCGACCGGGTTGGCCGGCGATGGCCACAGGCTCAGGTCCCACGGTTTGCTTGATGCCCATCAGGTTGGCCAACAACAAGATGCCCTCCATGCCCTTGAGCGATTTGATGTCGTCCATGGTCACGTGGTTGGGGTCGGGCAGGTCTTTGATGTCCTTGGGGGCGTTGACGTCGGGCGTCTTCACGCGCACGAAGAACACCAGGCTAGGGTACTTCAGGCTGCGCAGCGGCACCTCGACATCGAAGTCGGGTAGGGGCTGACCCGCTTGTTGGCGGAACAGGCCGAAGGGGGTGCACACGCCAGGCTCGGTGGGTAACTCTTCGGGGGCGCGGGCGCGGTAGAGGTTGGTGCGCAGGTGTTTGTAAAACGCTTGGTGCTCGGCGACGGTGTATTCCTCTTTGGGTTTGTCGCCAGGCAAGCCGCTGTAGAACATGCGGATGCGCTGATCCGCGGAGTCCAAGTAACCGATGTCGAACGTGTCGTACATCCTGAAGGCGTAGGCCTGTGGGTCATTTAAGGGCACTTCGCTGGAGTGCGCTTTGAACTTCTCAAAGTTTGGATCGGTATCCCTATCCTGCCAGCCGATGATGGTCGAATCGAACAGTCTGAATCTGGCCGTGCCTTTGATGGATTGCAGGTCTTTGAGCGTCCCAATGGATGTTTCCTGATATTCGATGTTGTTTACGCGCTGGTTGCCAGACGCTGCCCCAAGAAACTTGTGGTCGAACCCGTAGCCGCTGCGGTGCTCCATGCCCGAGTCAGCCACTTCAATCTTCTCGGGCAAGTCCACAAGGATGGTGCCCAGGCACACACTGCTCCAACCTGACTGCTTTGCGTAAGGGGGCGCCTTGTTGGCGTTGCTTTGGCCGCATGCAGTCATGCTGATCAACAGCAGCGTGGCTAATACCCATCGTGCAGTGGGGCGAAGGTAGGGCGGCGCTTTGATCATCATCCGGTTTGCTCCTGCTTGTCGTTGCGCGATGCTTGCGCATGGTAGGTGCCTTCGGCGGGCACCTGAGTGAGCAGGACCTTGTTCATGTCGGGGTGGTTGTTCTCACCATCGGTCCATTCGATGGGCAAGGCAGTGAAAAATCCCTGAATCCCTTGGGGTGCGGCCTTCGGGGCAGCGGCCTTCCAAAATGCTTCCGAGAAAGGCATTTGACGGGTGTAGCTTTGGATGTTCAGCAAGGTTTCCTCTGACTTCTTGGGGTCTCTGTCCACCATGGGCCAGATTGATGCCTTGCGACCCGGATCGCCTACTTGCTTGTTTCTCGGCACATGCGCAAACGTCCGCTCATACGCCGCCTGATTGGCCTTGGCAATCTGCTGGATGAGCTTGACTGTCTGCGGCGTGGCAGGCTGCTCCATCAAGCCAGCCAGGGCTGAAGCAGGCTTGACCACCGCATTGTCATTGCCCGCCAGGGCCAGGTGCTTGCGCCACAAGTCGGTGCGCAACTGGTGCCCAAACGTGCACACCTTGGTGGCGCAGCCGTGCGTCATCGACTCGCGCAGGGCCGTGTCGTTGACGAACACGGCCAGCTCGCTGTCGCGGTCGCCGTTGAGGCTGCGGTCGTTGATGTTGGCGCTGCCGATCACCACCTCGGCGTCGTCCACGATCAGCAGTTTGCTGTGCACATAAATCTGCTCGGTGCGCAGCTTGCCGCCAACCACCTCGCAGTTGCGCAGGTTCAGCAGCGTGAGGTAAGGCGCCCATTCGGCGGGCGTGACTTTTTCGTACGGGCGCTCACCAGGCTTGCCTTCGCGCACCTTTTGCAGCATCGCCTGCCACAACTCACGGCGAATCACCTCCTTGCCCGCCAGCAACTTCTTGGCCGCTATCGCGCAACGCACACGGTTGACCAGGCTGTGGCTGCCGTAGACCAGGCTTTGCATGGTCCAGTGGATCTGGCCGATGATGGCCAGGTCATCGAGCCGGCCCTCGGGGTGAACGGGCAAGACCACGAAGGCATGGAAGGGGAAGTTGCAGCGCACCGCGTGCTCGATGCGCTGGCCCAGCGCCCAGCAGATCTGGTTCTGCGGCAGCTTATCGCCTTGGGCGTTCTTGCCGATGAGCGTCAAAGCTGACTTGATGCGCGCCCCGCTTTGCGACAGCAGGTGCTTGAGGGCGGCGGATTGCATCGCTTGTTTTGCAAATGCCGCCTTCCGGATCATCTCGCCTCAGCCCTCAGGGAAGGGGGCCTGCCGCCGGCTTGGCCCCCGTGCCCGGCACAGCCACCCCCGTCACGCTCGCCGCCACCGCATCGGCAGGCCGCAAGCTGGACAGCACCAGTCGGAAATAGGCCAAGCCCTGATCGAACGGCGGCGGCTGGATGCCCCGGATGCCGGGGCGCGCAGGCTTGAAGGGCACCATCTCGAAGCGCTGCTTGGACGGGTTCCATTGCCTGGTTGGCTTGGGATAGGGCTCCTTGTCCGGCAGCATCGCGGCCATGCGGATGGTCATGGCGGGCATGTCGGGGCGGCCTTGAACGCCCAATACGTCGGCCTGCATTTCGTAGGCGGCGCCCGGGCCACCGCCGTTGGGGTCCAGCCCACCGTCGTGGTGGTACTCGCGCGCCAGCACGCGGCCGGGTTGGCCGGCGATGGCCACAGGCTCAGGTCCCACGGTTTGCTTGATGCCCATCAGGTTGGCCAACAACAAGATGCCCTCCATGCCCTTGAGCGACTTGATGTCGTCCATGGAGACGTGATTGGGGTCGGGCAGGTCTTTGATGTCCTTGGGGGCGTTGTCGTCGGGTGTCTTCACGCGCACGAAGAACACCAGGCTGGGGTACTTCAGGCTGCGAAGTGGCACCTCGACATCGAAGTCGGGCAGGGGCTGACCCGCTTGCTGGCGGAACAGGCCGAAGGGGGTGCACACGCCGGGTTCGGTGGGAAGCTCTTCGGGGGCGCGGGCGCGGTAGAGGTTGGTGCGCAGGTGTTGGTAAAACGCTTGATGATCAGCGATTGTGACGTCATCTTCGTGCCTGTTGCCTCGCACACCCCCCGAGAACAGCCGGATACGCTGATCAGTCGAATCGAGATAGCCGATGTCGTACGTGCCGTACATCCTGAAGGCGTAGGCCTGTGGGTCATTTAAGGGCACTTCGCTGGAGTGCGCTTTGAACTTCTGAATTTCCTGGTCTGTTCTGCGGCCCGTCCAGCCGATGATGCGCTCATCAATCAGCCTGAAATTGGCTATGCCTTTGATGGATTGAAACTCCTTGAGGGTGGCGGGAGCCGTTTCTTGATATCCAATGTTGCCGACGCGCTGGTTGCCAGTTGCAGCGCCTCTGAGCGTCTCGCCAAGACCATAGCCCGTGTTGTGCCGCACGGGCGACGCGCCCATGTGAACCTCACCCGGCAAATCCACCATGACGGTACCCAGGCACACACTGCTCCAACCTGACTGCTTTGCGTAGGGGGCCGCTTTGTTGGCGTTGCTTTGGCCGCATGCAGTCATGCTGATCAACATCAGCGTGGTCAATGCCCATCGTGCCGTGGGGCGAAGGTAGGGCGGCGCTTTGGTCATCATCCGGGTTGCTCCTGCTTGTCGTTGCGCGATGCTTGCGCATGGTAGGTGCCTTCGGGGGACACCTGGGTGAGCAGGACCTTGTTCATGTCGGGGTGGTTGTTCTCGCCAGCAGTCCAGTCGATGGGCAAGGCCGTGAAGAAGCCCTGGATGCCTTGGGGTGCGGCCTTTGGGGCGGCAGTCTTCCAGAAGGCTTCCGAGAACGGCATTTGACGGGCGTAGCTTTGGATGTTCCTCAAGGTTTCCTTCGCCCGGTCTGGGTCTCTGTCCACCATGGGCCAGATCGACGCTTTGTATTTTGAATTGCCCACCTGCGCATCTCTAGGCACATGCGCAAACGTTTGCTCATACGCCGCCTGATTGGCCGTGGCGATCTGCTGGATGAGCTTGATTGCTTGCGGCGTGGCAGGCTGCTCCATCAGGGCGGCCAGGGCTGAAGCCGGCTTGACCACCGCGTTGCCGTTGCCCGCCAGGGCCAGGTGCTTGCGCCACAGGTCAACCCGCAACTGGTGCCCAAACGTGCACACCTTGGTGGCGCAGCCGTGCGTCATCGAGTCGCGCAGGGCGGTGTCGTTGACGAACACGGCCAGCTCGCTGTCGCGGTCGCCGTTGAGGCTGCGGTCGTTGATGTTGGCGCTGCCGATCACCACCTCGGCGTCGTCCACGATCAGCAGCTTGCTGTGCACGTAGATCTGTTCGGTGCGCAGCTTGCCGCCCACCACCTCGCAGTTGCGCAGGTTCAGCAGCGTGAGGTAGGGCGCCCATTCGGCGGGCGTGACTTTTTCGTACGGGCGCTCACCAGGCTTGCCTTCGCGCACCTTTTCCAGCATCGCCTGCCACAACTCACGGCGAATCACCTCCTTGCCCGCCAGCAACTTCTTGGCCGCGATCGCGCAGCGCACACGGTTGACCAGGCTGTGGCTGCCGTAGACCAGGCTTTGCATGGTCCAGTGGATCTGGCCGATGATGGCCAGGTCATCGAGCCGGCCCTCGGGGTGAACGGGCAAGACCACGAAGGCATGGAAGGGGAAGTTGCAGCGCACCGCGTGCTCGATGCGCTGGCCCAGCGCCCAGCAGATCTGGTTTTGCGGCAGCTTGTCGCCTTGGGCGTTCTTGCCGATGAGCGTCAAGGCTGACTTGATGCGCGCCCCGCTTTGCGACAGCAGGTGCTTGAGGGCGGCGGATTGCTGCTTTTGTGCGTCTTCATCATCTGGCGATGGGTTGATCGACGGCTCCCCAAACCGACTCTGAAAAAACTGACTCTCGATGTAGACAAAGTGCGTGGCGCCCAAGATGAGCCGCACCATCACGTCGTGGATGTCGTGCTGAACGACCTGCGGGGCGGGCAATTGCGGCATGGCTGCGCGTTCTTGTTGTTGCAGCTTCAAGGAGGCGCTGCGCAGCACGCGCACCTTGGCCGTGCCGGGCCCCTTTGCGGTGTAGACCGGCTCTTGGGGCACCAGGCTGTCAGGCACGCGCACCTTGCTGCGCAAATCGGCGTCGCCCGCCAGGTAGCTGTGCTGCAGGCTGTTCCAGCGGCGGATGAAGTTCATGGCCGCGTCATAGACGGCAGGGCCCTCCATGCGCATGTGCACGTCCTGCCAGGGCTGGCGCGGCTGGTCGTCGGCCAGCACGGCTCCGGACAAGGGCATCGATTGCTGACTGGGCTTGAGCAGGTCAGGGTGAGGTGCCTGGTTGAGCCACGCCGCTTTGAGCAAGTTGCTGTACGCGGCCTTCATCAGCTTGGCCACCACTTGCAGCGGCTTTTGAACGTCCGCAGCCGTCAAGGTGCCCTGCTGCAACCTGCGCAGCACCTCTTGCTCGGTCAGCGTCCTGGCCTCGTCAAGCAACTGCCCGATGGTGGGCTTGATCGCTTCCATCGGCTTGGTCAGCCAATCAGGCAGGGGCTCTTGCCACCACGTGTAGAGGCGGTCCACCATTTGGCCAGCCAGACCGTCAGCACTGGCCCGACGGGTGCTCAGCAGCATCTCTTGAAGCGGCGCTGACAACCCGAAGGACAGTGCGCCCTTGAGGGTGGATTGCAGCAACTCCGCCTCGGTCACGAACTGCATCATCTCTGATGGCGTCAACGCGCGCATGGGCGGGATGCCCGGGTTGTATCGCTCTGCGCCTTTGCGCCATTCATGGTTGAGGCTGCTGCGAGCGTCGTCGCGCCGGCCGTAGGCCAGATCCATGCCTCCGATGTAGGCGATTTCGTTGTCGATGACGACTTGCTTTTGGTGGTGGCTGAAGAAGGTTTCTTCGACGCCCGTGAAGTCGTTTTGCAGGCCTGCTGGGCAACAGAACGCCCGCATGGTGTTGCGCCCAGCGTTGAGTTGAAACACGGCCAGCATGGTGCCGAAGTCGCCCGTGTTCAGCGGCATCTTGGGCGACATCCATGGCATCACGTAGATGCGCAAGTCGGGGCTGGCGTCCAGCGCCTGCCTGAGCACGTCTATGAGGCGTTTGCCCGGCACCAGCTCCACATCCCAGTTCACCTGCCAGCCGGCGATGAAGATGCTGCGCTTGGCTGCGGCCATGGCAGCGGCCACATCGGCGAAATAGTCCTGTCCGTTGATGAAGGATTTGGTGTGGTGACCCAGGCGAGACGGCGCAAAGCGCTCGGGGTGGGTGATGTCTTGCTGGTGGGCTGCGGCCTGGCTGGCGCTGACGGTGCGCCACGACTGGCCGGTTTCGTCGATGAAGATGTTGACCTGCCGGTCATCGTGGTGTTTGCAAAATGCGGTCTCGCTCATGGCTCAGCCCTTTGCTCGGGGGTGGATGGGGCTGCTGGAGGGCTGCCCCAGTTCTCGGGCGGCTTGCAAGCGAGCCTGGCGAGCCGATGGGTCATGTGGGCTCGATTCAGGCTGGGGTGCAAAGTCCAGTGCAGCCATGGCGGACAGATCGGGTTGGCTCGGATCGACTGAGGCTTTGCCACCCAATGACTCAGATGACAGGGCCCTCTGGCCTTGCGGGCTGAGCAGCCAGATGTCGTTGGGCCAACGCGAGAGGGCGACGGACAGGCGCTTTTGTTGCATGTCGCTCAAGGCTATCTGGCCTTGGGCATCTGTCTGGCCTTGTGCGATGAGTCGGTCGGACTGGGCGCCGCCGTCGCGCACGATCCGCCAGGGGTTGTTTGCCAACGATCGACCCTCAGCGCCTGGCTCACCCATGAGGTTCAATTGCAACTGCATCTGTCGGGGCGTGATGCTGGACTTGGGCAGGCTGGGCAGTTGCAGCGCCAGGGTGCCTGGCCCGACCATGCTCTTGATGTTGGCCCGGATGGTCAGCTTGCCTGGGCAGACAACCTGCACACCGTCTCCTGCGATGTTGATGGATGCGCCGCCGGACACGCCCATCACCACGCGCTTGGCCGCCTTGATCTGCACTTCGCCGCTGGCCGTCTTGAGCTCCAGCGTCTGCTTGGCCGCGACCTGCGCGGGCCCAGCTTGCGCCTGCAGGTCGATCGGCCCTTGCGCGGCGATCAGCGTGATGCCCTTGCCGGCTGCTTCCGTGCCCGGCTGAATCGCCCCAGCCAGCACACCGATGCCTTGCGCGGTTTGAACGCGCACCTGCCCACCCACGGCCCAGTGGCTGTCTTGCCCGCTGGCGATCTGGCTGGTGTCCTGGCTGCTGAGGTGCAGGTCTTGCCCTGCCGTGATGCCGATGCCGGCCTTGCCCACCAGCGCGATGTTGGGGGCGGCCATGTGGGGCAGCTTGTTGGTTGCTGCGCCGGTGGCCTTGTCTGCCGCATCGGCGATCGCGTTGGGCAGGCTCGTGGTGCTGACGGTGCCCATCAGGCTCTTGGTGAGGGCGGCCGCCGGTGCGAGGGTGTCGTCGAGCGTGCTTTGTTTTGCCGCGCGGCTGCCCGCGGCCGTGGCCACGCCCACTGTCTGGTGGGTGGTGGCCGCCTGGTTGAACGTCTCGGCCAACTGCTGCATCTGGCGCGCGAGCGCGATGCCGGCAGCGTTGTCTCCTGCGGGCTCGGCGGTCTGACCCAAGCCATTGCGCAGGCTGAAGGTGCTGAGCATCACGCCCCGTGCAGCTCGCACACCGCCCCAGGCATCCGATCGCAACTCAAAGCCCAGGCCCCGGAAGCTGCCCCGGTGGTTGTCAGCCTGGTGCAGCAGGTGGCCCATCTGCAGCCAGGTCTGGGCCTGGGTGGTGTGCAGCTGGGTGCGCAGCTGCTCAGGCGTGTCGTCCCACACAAGCTGGTTGTGGCCGCTGCCGCCGAACTCTTTGCTCTTGATGCCGCTCAGCGCGGCTGCGTTGGCCTGGCCTTGCGCGCCGGGCGTGGCCGCTGCACTGGCCGCGCCGTGCCAGGCGGGGCTGTGACCGCCTGCGCCCGAGCCGATCAGGTTGCCCTGCGACGATGGCGTGTGGTCGGTGGACTGCGCCAAGGCATTGAGCGAGGCTTCAGCAGCCCTGCCGCCCGGCGTGGGCGCGATGCCCGACTCGCCCTGGCCGTTGTAGAGCGCGGCCATGACCACGGGGCGGTCGATGTCCCTGCCCAGGAAGGTGACCAGCACCTCTTGCCCGATGCGCGGGATGAACTGGTGGCCCATGCCGGGGCCCGACAGGCGCTGGACCACGCGCAGCCAGCAGCTGTGGTCGCTGGCGCGTCTTTGCGGCGAGTCGATGCTTTGCCAGTGGAAACGCACCTTCACGCGGCCCATCTTGTCGGTGTGCAGCTCGTGGGCACCGCTGGGGTGTTCGCTGCCATCGGGGCCCACGACGATGGCCGTTTGAGGGCCCAGCGCGGTCGGGCGTGGGCGGGGTCGCAGGCCGGTGTCGTCCATGAGCACGGGGCGCCAGGGCACGTCGCGGCGAACGGCCTGGAACTGGCAGGCAAAGCCGGTGCGCTCGGCGTGGGTGTGCAGGGGCTCGGTGTTGAGTTCTTTGTGGATCGAGTTGCCGCCCTCTGGGTCAAATCCGCGTGGGCGCTCGAGCATGGGCCAGCGCGGGCGGGCAAAGCGGCCCTTGGGGTGGGGCAGGCTGGCGTCGATCAGGGCTTGGATGTCTTTGGGCAGGTTGTTGACCCCGACGGCGTGCACCTGGGTGAAGAAGAGCTCGTGGGGCTCGCCTGCGTGGTCTGCAAATCCGGCGGAGGACATCCAACCCACGGTGGACTGCGTGACGCCGGCCCAGGTGCCCGCGCGCAAGGTGCGCACGCTGCCTCGGCCAAACCAGGTCTTGTGGCGCGCTTCGTGGGCTTGCTGCAGCAAGGTGGCCAGGAAGGTGGCCTCGGCGTGGTTGCCGCACACGAAGTCGCCCGTGGGGTCGTAGCTGTGCAGCCAGTCGTTGAGGGTCAAGGCTTCGTCGGGGCCCCACTGGGCGGCGGTGGGCACCTCGGCCACGATGGCCTGGTTGGCCTTGTGGTCCCAGCCTTGCAGCACCAGTTGGGTGGGGCGCAGCTCGCGCCTCGCAGCCAGGGCGATGATGCTGTCTTGCTCCTCCTGGCTGGTGTGGCCATGGAAGCGGATGCCCTGGCCTTGCCGGTTTGCGCCCAGGCTGTGCACGCTGGTCGGGTCTTCGGGCTGCTGGGCGCTTTGCACGAAGAACACCACGCGGTGGCCCATGGGCGCATCGGCGTGTTCTTCCACGCGCCAGGCGATGCCTTCTTCTGTGAGCAGCCGCTGGACGAAATCGAGGTCGCTCTCGCGGTGCTGGACGCAATACGAGCGCTGGCCGCCGTTGCGGGCAAACAGCCCTTGGGCGACGTGTTCCGCCACGCCCGTGTCCCAGTGCCAGGCGGCCAGCTGCGGGTGGTCGGCGAAGACGTCTTCGACGATTTGCACAACGCTGGCGTCCTGCCAAACCCGGCTGCACAGGGCGTGCTCGAGCAGGGCAATCCAGGGCTGCAGCAGCAGGGCCTTGCGGGCAAAGCCGCCGTCGGACTGCAGCGAGCGGGCCTCGGTGACCACGCCGGTGCGCGAGACCTCGCTGCCATCGGACAGGCGCGTGGTCAGCGTGACGGGGCGCGCGTAGAGGTCTTTGAGGGCAACGTGGGTGTCAAGCGTGAGGACGTGGATGCACAGCTCGAAGGGCTGGGAGACGGCTTCGTGCAGCTCGAAGCGCTCGACCATCAAGTCAGCGGGCAAGGGCTGCTCGGCATGCGTGGCCGCCAGCGCGTGCAGCCGGGTGTCTTGCGCCCACGCAGACAGCAGCCCGGCCAGGTCCGACAGGCTTGGCAGATTCATGGTCCCTGATTTGATTGATTTGTGTGGCGGCCAGTCTATGGGTGTTCGGCCAAACGTCTTCACCCCCAGAAGAAGTGACCTTGAAAGTAAACGTAAGGTGCGGGACGGTGCCGAGCGGCCTTTCCCGCGGTTGCAGAAACCCGTGTGAGCGGCCCTTCACATCCGCCGCATACAATCTGAGCCACTTTCGGCCGGTGTGCCGGGCGCCTGGGCATTTCGCCCTGGGGCTCCGGCGCCTCGGCCCTTTGTTCGAGAAGGACCCTGAACCGTGTTGATTTCCGACGCCTACGCCCAAGCCGCCGCCCCCGCTGCCAGCGCCTCTGGTGGCCTGATGAGCATGCTGCCCCTGCTGCTCATGTTCGTCGTGCTGTACTTCGTGATGATCCGCCCGCAAATGAAGCGGCAAAAGGAAGTCAAGGCCATGCTCGAGGCGCTCTCCAAGGGCGATGAAGTGGTCACCCAAGGCGGCTTGATCGGCAAGATCAGCAAGCTGGGCGACACCTACGCGCACATCGAAGTGGCCAATGGCGTCGAGCTGCAGATCCAGCGCGTGGCCATCGTCCAGGTGCTGCCCAAGGGCACCGTCAGCAAGTAAACAAGAAAAAGCGCACCGAAAAAGCGCAGCCGAGGACCGCATGAACCGCTACCCCTGGTGGAAGTACCTGATCATCGCCGTGGCCCTGCTGGTCGGCCTGGTCTACACCCTGCCCAACTTCTTTGGCGAGGCACCGGCGGTGCAGCTCTCCAGCGGCAAGGCCACGATCAAGCTGTCCAGCGATGACGTCGCCCGCGTCGAGACCGTGCTCAAGGAAGCGGGCGTGACGTCCGACTTCGTCGAGCTCGACGGCACCTCGGTGCGCGCGCGCTTCAAGGACACCGACACGCAGATCAAGGCCCGTGATGCCATCGCGCGCGCCTACAACCCCGATGCGTCCGACCCGCGCTACATCGTCGCGCTGAACCTGGTCTCGCGCTCGCCGCACTGGCTGCGCAGCATGGGCGCACACCCGATGTTCCTGGGCCTGGACCTGCGCGGTGGCGTGCACTTCCTGATGCAGGTCGACATGAAGGCCGCGCTGACGCAAAAGGCCGAGAGCATCTCGGGCGACATCCGCACCCTGCTGCGTGACAAGGACATCCGCCACAGCGGCATCCGCCGCGACGGCAACGACGTGACCGTGCGCTTTCGCGATGCGGCCACCCGCGACGCCGCCCGTGGCCTGCTGTCCGACAGCATCCTCGACATGAGCTGGGCCGATGGCACCGACGCCTCGGGCGACGTGACCCTGGTCGGCAAGCTCAAGCCCACGTCCGAGCGTGCCATCCAGGACCAGGCCCTCAAGCAGAACATCACCACCCTGCACAACCGCATCAACGAACTCGGCGTGGCCGAGCCCGTGATCCAGCAGCAGGGCGCCGACCGCATCGTCGTGCAACTGCCCGGTGTGCAGGACACCGCCAAGGCCAAGGACATCATCGGTCGCACCGCCACCCTGGAAGTGCGCATGGTCGACGAAAGCACCGAGGCCCAGGCCGCATTGGCCGGCGGCATGGTGCCGTTCGGCTCCGAGCGCTACCTCGAGCGCAGCGGCGTGCCCGTCATCGTCAAGCGCCAGGTGGTGCTCACGGGTGACAACCTCAATGACGCCCAGTCCGGCTTCGACGAGAACCACGAGCCCGCCGTCCACCTCACGCTGGACTCGCGTGGCGCGCGCATCTTCCGCGATGTCACCCGCGAGAACGTGGGCAAGCGCATGGCCATCATCCTGTTCGAAAAGGGCAAGGGCGAGGTCGTCACCGCTCCCGTCATCCGCGGTGAAATCTCCGGTGGCCGCGTGCAGATCTCCGGTCGCATGAGCCCGGAAGAGTCGGCCGACACCGCGCTGCTGCTGCGCGCAGGCAGCCTGGCCGCGCCGATGGAGATCATCGAAGAGCGCACCGTCGGCCCCAGCCTGGGCGCCGAGAACATCGCCCAGGGCTTCAACTCGCTGGTCTACGGCTTTGCGGCCATCGCCGTCTTCATGGTGATCTATTACATGCTGTTCGGCGTGTTCTCGACCATCGCGCTGTCGGTCAACCTGCTGCTGCTGGTGGCGGTGCTGTCCATGCTGCAAGCCACGCTGACGCTGCCGGGCATCGCGGCCATCGCCCTGACGCTGGGCATGGCGATCGACTCCAACGTGCTGATCAACGAGCGGGTGCGCGAAGAGCTGCGCAACGGCTCGGCGCCGCAAACGGCCATCCACGCCGGTTACGAGAGCGCCTGGGCCACCATCCTGGACTCCAACGTCACCACGCTGATCGCGGGGCTGTCGCTGCTGGCCTTCGGTTCGGGCCCGGTGCGCGGTTTTGCGGTCGTGCACTGCCTGGGCATCCTGACCTCGATGTTCTCGGCCGTGTTCTTCTCGCGCGGGCTGGTCAACCTCTGGTATGGCCGTCAGAAAAAGCTCAAGGGCGTGTCCATCGGGCAGGTCTGGAAGCCCCAGGAATAAGAAGAGGAGAGACGCACCATGGAATTTTTCCGCATCAAGCGCGACATCCCGTTCATGCGGCATGCGCTGGTCTTCAACCTCATCTCGTTTTTGACCTTCGCCGCAGCCGTTTTCTTCCTGGTCACCCGGGGCCTGCACTTCTCCATCGAGTTCACCGGTGGCTCGCTCATCGAGGTGCAGTACGCCCAGGCGGCCAACCTGGCCAAGACCCGCGAGGCGGTCGAAACCCTGAACCTGGGCGAAGTCCAGGTGCAGAACTTCGGCACCTCGCGCGACGTGCTGATCCGCATCCCGCTGCGCGGCGAGATGAAGCAGGGCGAGCTGGTGGGCAAGGTGTTCGGCGCGCTGTGCTCGGCCGAGTCCGGCCAGGTCAGCACGCAGGCCTCCGACAAGGGTGACCGCCAGGTCTGCCTGACGGGTGCCAACGCGGCGGCTGGGAGCACCAGCGCCAGCACCGAGCCCGTGACCCTGCAGCGCTCCGAATTCGTCGGCCCGCAGGTGGGCGACGAACTGGCCCGCGACGGCGCCCTGGCCCTGCTGGTCACCGTGGTCGGCATCATGATCTACTTGGCGATCCGCTTCGAGTGGAAGTTCGCCGTGGCCGGCATCATCGCCAACCTGCACGACGTCATCATCATCCTGGGCTTCTTCGCCTTCTTCCAGTGGGAGTTCTCGCTGTCGGTGCTGGCGGCCATCCTGGCGGTGCTGGGCTACTCGGTCAACGAATCGGTCGTGATCTTCGACCGCATCCGCGAGGCCTTCCGCAAGTTCCGCAAGATGTCGACGCCCGAGATCATCGACCACGCCATCACCTCGACGATGAGCCGCACCATCATCACCCACGGCTCGACCGAGGCGATGGTGCTGGCCATGCTGATCTTCGGCGGCCCCACGCTGCACTACTTTGCCCTGGCGCTGACCATCGGCATCGTCTTCGGCATTTACTCCTCCGTGTTCGTGGCCGCGGCCATCGCGATGTGGCTGGGTGTCAAGCGCGAAGACCTTGTCAAGGCCTCCAAGCCGGACGTCGATCCCAACGATCCGCACGCCGGGGCGGTGGTGTAGAGTCGGGCGATAACCGGAAAACTCATCCAGGCCGGTTGGAGCGCCCCCTCAGGGGTGCCGGCCGGCTTTTTTCATGACATTGGCCTCTCACCGAGCCCTGGCCCAGGGGGCGCGCGTCACGCACCTCGAGGCACTGATCCACGGCGCCCGTGGTCTTGTGCAGGCGTGCCTGGACGGCGCCCGCACGCTGGCCACGCAGTCGGCGGAGCCGGCGCTGCACGCCCGCCGCCGTGACCTGGTGCTGGACCTGCCTCGTGCCGTCAGGGGGTGGCACCAGGCGCTCACCACGCAACTGAGCCAGGCGCTGTCCGATGTGCGCCTCGGACGACCTTTGTCCGTGCGCAGCGCGGGCGCCTCGGGGGCGTCATCCGGGGTGCCGGTGGACATCCCCTTGAGCCTGGTCGAAGACAGCGAAGTCGAGCAGGGGCTGACGGCGTCTCGCCTGGCCCAGGCCATCGCCGACCTGTCGGGGCAGGAGTACACCGACCTCAATGCACGCCTGCAGTCTGTGGGCGGGGCGGTCGATGCCGCCCATGGTCAGCAAGATGTGCTGGCGGCGCCCTGGATCGCCAAGCAGATGCTTGACGCCTGGCTGGCGGCAGAGTTGTCGATGCAGCATTGGCAGACGCTGCAGAACGTGCTGCACCAGGAGGTCTCCAGCTGGGTGCAGGAGGCTTATCACGCGGCCAACGAGGCCTTGCTGGACCAGGGCGTGCGCCCTGAGATCGACTTGCGCCCGTTCATCCGACGGGCGGCGCCGGGGGTCATGCCCAGCAGACCGATGGGGCTGGACACGATCGCCAGCCTGCGTGGCGGTGGTGGCGTGGGCGTGGCTGGCGGCTGGAGCCCGTCTGGCTCCGGTGGCATGGGCGGCCCCAGTGGTTCCGGCGTGCCCATGGGGCCTGTCACGGGCGGCAACAGCGGCTTGCAGCCCCTGGGGCAGGCCTACGACGAGACCCGCATGCTCACGCAGGTGCCAGGCCTGGGGCGCATGGCGGTGCAGTCGCAGGCCTTGCTGGGGCAGCTCAACCAGTTCGTGGCCCGCCACGTGCCAGGCTTCGTGCCCACCAAACCCGATGCGGCCTTGCGGGCCCCCGGGCCGGTGTCGACCTCGCTGGGCCTGGCCATTCGGCAGGTGGGCGAAGCGGTGCGGCGCCGCGCCGAGCCGGTCGATGGCAGCGCGCCGACCACCCCCGAAGCGGCCTTGCGGGACCTTGACCACGACCGCGCCGCGCTCAAGAAGGCCGCCACCAGCCCGTCCGAGCGGGCCACCATCGAGGTCGTGGCCTTGCTGTTCCAGGCCATCCTCATGGAAGAGCGCTTGCCCGCGAGCATCCGCGTCTGGTTCGCCCGCTTGCAGATGCCGGTGCTGCGCGTGGCCGTCAGCGAGCCCGATTTCTTTGCCTCCACCAGCCACCCGGCGCGCCGCCTGATCGACCGCATGGGCTCGTGCGTGATGGGCTTCGTGGCCGGCGCCCAGGAGGGCGAGGACGCCCTGCACCGCGAGATCCGCCGCGTGGTCCAGGTGGTCGAGGCCTACCCGGACACCGGCCGCAAGGTCTTCCAGACCGTGCTGACCGAGTTCGAGCGTTTCCTGGAAACCTATTTCCGCGACGAGCACGCCGCTGGGCGCAAAGGCATCTCGCTGGCCCAGCAGGTCGAGCAGCGCGAGACCTGGGCCATCCAGTTCACGATCGAGCTGCGCAAGATGCTCGAGTCGGTGCCGGTGCACGAGGGCGTGCGCGATTTCCTCTTCCGCGTCTGGGCCGATGTGCTGGCGCACAGCGCGGTGCAGCATGGCCAGGCCAGCGACGCCACCCGGGCGCTCAAGCATGCCGCGGCCGACCTGATCTGGTCGGCCAGCGCCAAAACCTCGCGCGAAGAGCGCGCCGAGGTGCTGCGCCGCCTGCCGCCGCTGCTCAAGACTGTGCGCGAAGGCATGATGCGCGCTGGCCTGCCCAGCGACGCCCAGGACCGCCACATCCAGTCGCTCAACACGGCGCTGGCGGCGGCCTTCTCGGCCCGCTCGGCACCGCTGTCGTCCACCGTGCTTCGCGAGCTGACCCAGCGCCTCGAAGCCCTCGATGAGTTGCTGCCCGACCTCACCGGGGTCGAGCTGGACGTGGACACCCTGCGTGACCTGTCGGGGCACGAAACCGAAGACCTGGAGATCGTGGCCGAAGGAGGCTCGATGCCGACCCCGGCCATGCAGGCCTGGGCTCGCGAGCTGCAGATCGGCGCCTGGTTCAACCTCGACTACCGTGGCCGCCACGAACACGTGCAGCTGGCCTGGCAGGGCCTGCACAAGCAGCTCAGCCTGTTCGTGACCCCGGGCGGCCGTGGCGTGCTGTTCCAACTGCACCGCCTGGGCGCCTTCCTGCAGGCTGGCCTGATGGTGCCGCTGGAAGAAGAGTCTTTGACCACCCGCGCCACGCGCGAGGCCCTGGCCAAGCTCGACGCCGACCCCGCGCGCCTGCTGCAGTGACCCCCGCCAGCAGGGCGGATCCGGCCGTCCGTGACATCTGGGCGGGCTGCGAGAAATAACGCACGAAGGCGCGTTTATTCCTTCCACTTCGTAAAAAGGGCTCTGGCAGCATCTCCGACAAGCTTCTCGGAGTCCCGCATGGCCTTTCGTCGACCGTCCAACACATCATCGCCCTGGGTGGGCCTTGCCCAGGATGGCGCCGTGTTGCTCGCTGTCGAAGTGGCGCATGGCGCCGACCGCCCGTCGGTGCAGTGGGTGGGTCGGGTGGACGCATCCAGCCTGAGCAATGGCCTGCAGGCCCTGAACCGGCAGCGCCGGTTGGGCTCGTCCAAGCTGGTCGGGCTGCTGTCCAACGACGCGGCCCGCCTGGTGGCCATCCCCGCGCCCGATGTGCCCCGCTCCGAATGGGCCGATGCGCTGCGCTGGTCGCTGCGCGATCACGTGGATTTCGAGGTCGATGACGCGCTCATCGACGTGCTGGAGGTGCCCGAAGCCACCCAGTTGCGCCAGAGTCGCCCGACGCTGACCGTGGTGCTGCCGCGCGCGCGCTTCGTGCAGGTGCAAACCGACGTTGATGACGCTGGCTTGCACTGGACAGCGCTGGATGTGCCCGAGACCGCCTTGCGCAACATCAGCGCCCTGGGCGAGGTGGAGGGCAAGGCCCACGCCCTGCTGGCCTTCGGTGAAACCAGTTCTTTGCTGGTCATCACTTACCAGGGCGAGCTGGTCATGGCCCGCCACATCGAGGTGCAGGGCTCGGCGATGGCCAGCTCGAGCGAGTCACGCGAGGGTGCGCTCAGCCGGGCATCGCTGGAGGTGCTGCGCACCATCGACACCTTCGAGCGCATGCACAGCGAGGTCTCGCTGCAAGGCCTGTCGGTGGTCTTGCCCCCGGGCAGCGGCGAAGAAGTCCTGCCCATGCTCTCGGACCTGATCTATGTGCCGGTGCAGGCTTTCCGCTTGAGCGACTGGATCGACCTGTCACCGCTGGGTGATGCCCACCCCTGGGTGAGCAGCGGCGTCAACCTGGCCGACCTGTGCGCTTTGGGCGGCGCTTTGCGGCCCATGGCCGAAGCGGCCGGGCGACAGCAGCTGCGCTTTGTGGATGAAAACGAAGCCGCAGGCTCCGGCGGCCCCTGGAGCGCCCAGATGGGTTTGCGCCTGGCGGGCATCGTCGCGGCGCTGGGCTTGTCGGTGGGCGTGGGTCTGAGCCTGTGGGCCAGCCACGCGACCACGCGGGCCCAGCAGGTCGAGGCCGAGTTGGCTCAACTGCAGCGCTCGGTGACCGAGCCCCAGGCGAGCAACGTCACCCGTGAGCTGGAAGAGTTGCAGCGCAAAGAGGCGGTGCAGACGCAGCTGCGTCAGGTGTTGCAGGGCAACGTGAGCGCCACGTCCATGGGTTACTCGGACCTGTTGATTTCGCTGGGCCGTCAGACCCAGCCGGGCTTGTGGATCACTGGCTTGAAGGTGCGTGGCGATGGCCGCGACCTCGAGCTGCGTGGCCGCATGACCAACCCGGGGCTGTTGCCCGCTTACCTGCGTCGGCTGGAGAAGGAAGACCGGTTCCGCAGCAGGCGCTTTGCGCAGATCGAGGTGCGCGACACGGTGTCGGAAGAGGGGTCTGTCCCTTCTGGCATCACCGAATTCACATTGCGTGGCCGTGAGGCGGCCGAGCGCGTGGCGACCCAGAAGGAGACCCCATGAAGGGCCTCAAACTCCCTGCTCTGTCTTGGCCGAAGCTCTCGCTGCCGGGGCTTGGGCGCTTCGCGGGTGCGACGGCTGGTGCGCGGGCACAAGCCCCCGCAGCCCCTGCTGCCCGTGCGTCGTTGAACATCCCGGGCCTGGACAAATGGGCGCCTCAGGTGCTGTTGCGTTGGCGACAGCTGCGCCGCCAGTTCGATGGGCGTTTGCTCAACGAGCGTCGGCTGTTGATCGGGGCCCTGATCGCCCTGATCGCCTACTTGTGCGACCTGACGTTGATCACGCCGGCGTTCGAGGCCCTGAAGGCCGCACGTCAACGCGAGCAGGTTGCCACCATGGCTCGCGACGCCATGCAGACCGAGCTCAACCGCAAGCGGGTGGAGCTGGCCACGCGGCTCATGGCCGCTCAGAAGGAGCAGGCCGAGTTGCGCAAGCGCCTGGCCGATGGCGAGCAGGAGCTGGCACGCCAGCAGTCGATGATGGCCCCCGCGCGCGAGATGCAGAACCTGCTGGAAGGGCTGCTGGCACAGCAGGGCCAATTGCGGCTCAAGGCGATGCGCACCCAGGCTCCGGTCGAGGTCCAGTTCAATGGCGCGCAGGGTGCTTCGGCCCCTGCGGGTGCCACCCCGGTGCTCTACAGCCATGGCCTGGAGATCAGCGTGTCCGGTCCCTACCTGGACCTGGTGGGCTGGTTGCGCAGCATCGAGCAACTGCCTCGCCGCCTGCTTTGGAGCGGCATGAGCCTGAGCGTGGTCGATGGCGCGCCGCCCACGCTGACGCTGCAGGTGCAGACCTACAGCCCGGACCGCGATCCCTTGGAGATTGCCCCATGAGCCGGCTTTCCTTCTCTTGCCTGAGCGCCGCAGCCATGTTGGCCCTGGGTGGCTGGCTTCACAGCGCCTTCGCACAGACCAACCCGCTGCTGGGCTTGAACGACCCGACCCGCCCGCCCGCCGGCCTGGTCAAGGTCGATCGCGCTGGTGGGGGCGCTGCCCCGGGCGTTGCGGCGGTGGCGCCCGATGCCGCCAGCGCCGCCAGCGCACCTGCGCCAGCGCCCCGCGAGCCCGAACTCGTGTTGCAGCTCGTGCGCACCGACCCGGTCAGCGGCCGAGGCGTGGCCCTCATCAACGACCGTTTGCTCGAGCCTGGCTCGCGCATCGAAGGCTGGACGCTGGTGGCGGTCAATTCGAACGAAGCTTTCTTGCAAGGCCCGCGTGGCCGCCTGCGCCTGAGCCTCACAGGCGCCCAGGTGATCGAACGGAACCCGAAGTCGGCGCAGTCCCGCCGGGGACGAAAGGAATGAACATGATCCGTACCTGCATCCTGGTGATGGTCAGTGGTGCCCTGGTCTGCCCGACGGCCGGCGCCAACTCCTCCATCCACCCTTGGCACCGAGGCAAGCCTTCGCTGAAAGACGCACCGTCGATGCGCGTGGCGCCCGAGGCGCTGGCCGACATCGATTGGGACCGGCTGCCGCCCACGGGCGCTGGTCCGGCGTCTGTTGAAGCGGGCTCGCGCATGACCCTGACCCTCGCGTCGCTGGGCCCCGCACACGCCGAGGCGCGTCACGTCGCACAGGCTTCGGCCACGGTGAGCCCCCCCGTGGCGGCCCCAGCCCCTGTGCAGGCCAGGCCCGTGCCGCAGGCGGCTCAGCCAGTCGCCCCCGCCAGCCCTGTCAGCCCTTTCGCCGCGCCGGCCATTGCCCCGCTGGCTGCGCCGATGGCCGCGCCGGTTTACGCGGCCCCGGCTGCCTCGCCCGCCCGAGGCTTCGAGCCCCGCTTTGACCTGTCGGTGCACAACGCGCCTGCCGCGCAGGTCTTCCTGCAGCTGGGGGTGAACACGCCTTACAACATCCTGGTCTCGCCCGAGATCGCGGGCAACGTCACCTTGTCGCTCAAGCAGACCACGGTGCCCGAGGCCCTGGAGACGCTGCGCGAGCTCTTCGGCTATGACTTCCGCATGGCATCGGGCAACCGCGTCTTCGTCTACCCGAACACGGTGCAGACCCGGCTGTACAAGATCAACTACCTGCCAGGCCGCCGTGTGGGCGCCTCCGACCTGCGCGTGAGCTCCAGCTCGATCGGCCAGGCATCGGGGGGCAGCGGCACCAGCACGGGCACTGGCTCTACCTCTACTTCGGGTTCGGGCTCGACGGTCACGCGCGGGCAGGACACCTCTTCGGTGCGCATGACCTCGGACACCGACTTCTGGCGCGAGGTGCAGGAGGCCCTGAACAACCTGGTCGGCAAGGAGGCGGGCCGCAACGTCACGCTCAACCCTGGCGCTGGCGTGATCGTCGTGCGCGCCACCCCGGGTGAGCTGCGCCAGGTGGCCGATTACCTGCGCGCCATCCAGCTGACGATCGAGCGTCAGGTGATGCTTGAAGCCAAGATCGTCGAGATCAGGCTGAGCAAGGGCTCGGAGACGGGCGTGAACTGGACGGCCTTCCGTGGCATCAACAGTGGCTCGACCAAGGTCGGTGGCATCGGCATGGCGCCGGGTGTGACGCTGACCAACACCGGCTCGCTCAAGGACAGCAACCTCACGGTGACGCCGGGCGTGTCCGCCGCGGCCGAAGCATTGGGCAAGGGCTTTTATGGCCTGGCCTTCCAGTCGGCCAACTTCGCGGCCCTGCTGTCCTTCCTGGAAACGCAGGGTGACGTGAAGGTGCTGTCCAGCCCGCGCATCGCCACGCTCAACAACCAGAAGGCCGTGCTCAAGGTGGGCAGCGACGAGCTGTTCGTCACCGGCGTGTCGACCACGCAGACCAGCACCGGCAGCACCACCACCAGCTCGCCAACCTTGTCGCTGCAGCCCTTCTTCAGCGGCATTTCGCTGGACGTGACGCCGCAGATCGACGACACCGGCACGGTGATGCTGCACGTGCACCCGGCCATCAGCTCGGTGGCCGAGAAGGAGAAGGTCATCGACCTGGGTGAGATGGGCTCTTACCGCCTGCCCCTGGCCGCCAGCTCCATCAACGAGACCGACAGCATCGTGCGGGTGCGCGACGGCCAGATCGTCGCCATCGGCGGCCTGATGCAGCAGAACTCGATCAACGACCGCAGCGGTGTGCCCGGCTTGAGCGGCATCCCCGGTGTGGGCGGCCTGTTCCGCTATCAGTCCAACAGCGAGACCAAGCACGAGCTGGTCATCCTGATCAAACCCACCGTGATCAGCGAAGACGGCCAAGGCTGGCCTTCGGCGGACTCGGCCCTGGCTCGCTTCAACGAAGCGCAGCAGAACTGACCGCCCCTCGGAGAGAGCACCATGTCCCGCCCACAGCGCTTTCGACTCGGTGACCTGCTGGTGCAGGACGCCCTGATCTCCACCGAACAGCTCGAGCAGGCGCTGGCCGAGCAACGCAGCAGCGGCCGCAAACTGGGCCAGGTGCTCATCGACCACGGCTGGATCACCGAAGCACAGATCGCCAAGGCGGTGGCGCGTCAGCTGCGTGCCCCCTACATCGACCTGGTGCATTTCCCGATCCGTCCGGAGCTGGCTCAAACGCTGCCCGAGGCCCACGCACGCCGCCTGCACGCCATCGTGCTGGAAGACACCCCTTCGGGCCTGATGGTGGGCATGGCCGACCCGACCGACATCTATGCCTACGACGAGATCGCGCGTCTGCTCAAGCGCAACGTCGACATGGCCGTGGTGACCGACAGCCACTTGCAAGCCGCACTCGATCGCGTCTACCACTCCAAGCAGGAGATCGAGGGCCTGGCCCGCGAGCTGACCACCGAGCTGGCCAGCCTGGAGACCGACCTGGGTGACCTGCTGGGCATGGACACCACCAGCAACGAGGACGCCCCGGTGGTGCGCCTGCTGTACTCGGTATTCGAGCAGGCGCTGCGCCTGCGCGCCTCCGACATCCACATCGAGCCGCAGGAAAAGCAGCTGCGCATCCGCTTTCGCATCGACGGTGTGCTGCACGTGCAGACCGAGGCCGACGCCAAGATCGCGTCGGCCGTGGCCTTGCGCCTGAAGCTCATGTCGGGCCTGGACATCTCGGAAAAGCGCCTGCCGCAAGACGGCCGCTTCGCTGTGCGCCTCAAAGACGGCAACGTCGACGTGCGGATCTCGACCCTGCCTTCGCAGCACGGCGAGTCGGTGGTGATGCGTTTGCTCAGCCAGAGCGCGGGCATGCTCGACCTCGACCGCCTGAAGCTGCCCCCCGCCATGCGCGACGCCTTCTACCGCGCCATCGACAAGCCCAGCGGCCTGATCCTGGTGACCGGCCCCACCGGCTCGGGCAAGACGACGACGCTGTATGGCGCGCTGAATGCGCTCAACAGCACCGAGCGCAAGATCATCACCGTCGAAGACCCGGTCGAGTACCGCCTGCCAGGCCTGAACCAGGTGCAGGTGATGGAGAAGATCGAGCTGACCTTCGAGAAGGTGCTGCGCTCGGCCCTGCGGCAAGACCCGGACGTCATCCTCGTGGGCGAAATGCGCGACCGCGAGACCGCCGAGATCGGCATGCGCGCGGCCATGACAGGGCACTTGGTGCTCTCGACCCTGCACACCAACGACTCGATCTCCACGCCCGCGCGGCTCATGGACATGGGCGTGCCCGCCTGGATGGTGGCCATGTCGCTGCAGATGGTGGTGGCCCAGCGCCTGGTGCGCACCATCTGCGCCAACTGCTCTGCGCCCCACACGCCCACCGACCAGGAGGTGGCGATGCTGCACCGCCTGGCTGGCCCCGATGCCGACCTCAGCCGCCTGCGCAAAGGCAAGGGCTGCCCGGAATGCAGCCAGACCGGCTTCAGGGGGCGCACCGGCGTCTACGAGTTCCTGGAGATGACGCTGCCGCTGATCGACGCCATCACCGCCCCGCAAGCGGGCCTGTTCACGCAGAAAGCGCGCGAGCAGATGGCCGGACAGACCTTGCGGCGCGACGCCGTGCGCCTGGTCATGGAAGGCCTGACCACGGTGGACGAGGCCATGCGCGTGAGCGCAGAAATCGACGCCTGAGGACCGCATGAGCCGCTTCCACTACACCGCTCGCGGACCCCACGGCCCTGTGCAAGGCGTGCAGGAGGCCGCCTCGGCCGCTGCCGTCGCCGACGAGCTGCGCATGAAGGGCTGGGTCCCCCTGACCATCAAGGCCGATGCGCCGACGGCGGCCAAGGGCGTGTCGGCCCCTGTGGCCCAGCCCGCCTGGATGGCGCCCAAGGTGCAGCCGCAGGATGTGATGCTCTTCAGCAAGCAGCTGTTCACGCTGATCAAGGCGGGTGTGCCGCTGCTGCGTGCGCTCAATGGCCTGCAGGAAACGGCCATCAACCCCACGTTCAAGACCGTGGTGGGCGATTTGCGCCGCAGCCTGGAGGCGGGCGTGGACCTGTCCGGCGCCATGGCCCAGCACCCCAAGGTGTTCGACAACTTCTATGTGTCGATGGTGCGCGTGGGCGAGGCCTCGGGCCAGCTCGAAGAGGTGTTCAAGCGCCTGGCCGATCACCTGCAGTTCGAGGCCGCCATGCGCCAGCAGGTCAAGTCGGCCATGCGTTACCCGAGTTTCGTGATCATGGCCATGGCCGGCGCCATCGGCGTCATCAACGTGATGGTGATCCCGTCTTTTGCCGGCGTGTTCAAGAGCATGGGGGCCGAGCTGCCCATCCTCACCAAGCTGTTGGTGGGCACCTCCAACTTCACGCTGGACAACGGCGGCACCCTGGTCGGTGTGGCAATCGGCTTGTTCCTGTTGTGGCGCCACTGGAAGAAGAGCCCGCAAGGGCGGCCCATCTGGGACCGCATGGTGCTGAACTTCCCGCTGGTGGGCCCCATCGTGACCAAGGCGGCGCTGTCGCGCTTTGCGCGCGCCTTCTCGCTGTCGCTGCGCAGCGGCGTGCCCATGGAGCGCGCGCTGCTGGGCGTGGCCCAGACGGCCGACAACGCCCACCTGGCCGCGGCCATCGAATCAATGAAAGACCGCGTCATGCGCGGCGAGTCTTTGGCGTCTTCTGCGGCCAGCACGGGCGTGTTCACGCCCATGGCGGTGCAGATGATCGCCATCGGTGAGGAGACCGGCATGCTCGATGACCTGCTCGACGAAGTGGGCGAGATGTACAACAACGACGTGCAGTACGCGCTCAAGACGCTGTCTCAGCAGATCGAGCCGATCCTGGTCGTGTTCATGGGGGGGCTGGTGCTCGTGCTGGCCCTGGGTGTTTTTCTTCCGATGTGGAATTTGGGGCAGGTCACCCTCAAGCATTGAGGACAACTGCCGAAACAGCACGTGAACGTGCAACTTTTACCGCCGGTCAGCAGGGCATCCGGCGTCCTTCGCAGAAAGAGGTCATCATGAAATCGTCGATCCGTTCCATTTCTCGCCGCGCCCAGGCCGGCTTCACGATGATCGAGCTGATCGTCGTCATCGTGATCCTGGGCATCCTGGCCGCCACGGCCCTGCCCAAGTTCATCGACCTGCGCTCCGATGCGTCCAAGTCGGCGCTCGAAGGCGTGGCGGGCAACCTGAGCAGCGCCATGTCCATCAACTACGCTGCCTGTGCCGCGTCGAACCAGACTGAAGTCGCTGGCAAGTGCCTGAAGATCGCCGATTGCATCAATGGCGCCAATTTGCTCCAAGGCATCACCGGCAACACGACGGGCTCCTTCACCTTGGCCAACAGCACCTACAGCATCACCAGCGCTGCAACGACCACGAATGGCACTTCGTACACGTGCCAGGTGAGCACCACCTCGGGCGGCTCCACGATCAGCACGAACTTCATGGCGATCGGCGCTGCCAACTGATGGGTGCAGCACTGGGTGAGGCAGCGCGCCGTCCTGTTGCAGTTTGACCGGAGCCGAGCGATGCGCACCCTTGAGCGAGGCTTCACCATGATCGAGCTGATCGTGGTGATCGTGATCCTGGGCATCCTGGCGGCCACCGCCTTGCCCAAGTTCATCGACCTGCGCTCGGACGCGTTGAGCAGCTCGGCCAACGGCATGGCCGGCAGCCTCACCAGCGCGATGTCGGTGAACTACGCTGGCTGCTCGGCCACGTCCCACAACATCACGGGGGCCAATGCCGACAAGTGCAGGCAAGTGAGCGACTGCACCGATGGCGCCGCCCTGCTGCAAGGCGTCACGGCCAACCCGTTCACTCAGGCGGGCACGACCTTCACCATCACCGCCACGAACCTCGGCACCAACGGCTCGACCGCCTCTTGCGAGCTGACGGTGTCGAGGTCCGGGGTGAGCGCTGTGGCGCACTTCACGGGCATCGCCGCCGGCAATTGAGCGCCTTGTGCGTGACTTTGTGCACCCCTTGGGCGGTGGCATGCGCTGACAGGCTCAAGTCCGAAAATGCACGGGCCGAAAATGTGACAAACCGCTTCCACGATGTCGCAGTCGGAGTCACCCATGCCCCACTTCCCCCGGTTTCGCTCCTGCCGTGCCTGGCTTGCCGCCTCGCTGCTGGCTTGCGCTTTCCCGGCGGTGGCCGGCCTGTCCGTTTACACCAGCTGGAACACGCTGCCTCCGGTGAGCGCGGCCAACCAGCGCACCGTTGATTTCGGCAGCACCACCTTGTCTGGCGAAGGCGCCAGGCTGTCTAGCAGTTCCAGCGCTTACTCCTGTCCCAAGTTCCTGGGTTTGTGCTTGCTGGGCTACGCATCGGGCGCAACGAGCCTGACCTCCACCGTGACCGGTCTGCTGGGTTTCAGCGGCAACTCGATGGGCTTGACCTCGGGCCTCAATGCACTGGGCAGTGCCTCGGCCCAGCAGACGGTCAACTTCGCCAACCCGACGCCCTACGTGGGCTTCTTGTGGACGGCACAGTTTTCGGCTGAGAACACCCAGTTCATCAACCTCACGCTGGAAGACAACAGCGTGGTCACGCTGAAGAACTGTCGCGAGAGCTGGAACCCGCAGTGCGTGGGCGCCTACGTCTCGCAGAATTGGCTGGCCGATGTCTACAACTTCCTGCTGGGCTGGGTGATTGGCGACATCGTCACCCAGTACCCGCTGTACGTGATGTACCAGCCCAGTGATGGCAAGAAGATCAAGTCGATGCAGTTCGTCACCTACGAGTGCAACTTCTGCGGCTTTTTGTCTGCAGACACCTCGCAGTCGATGAACATCGACTACCTGACCTACGTGGACGCGGCCGTGGTGCCCCACCACCTGCGCGTGAGTGCCAACTCGAACGCCAAGGCCGCCAACGAAGACGTGGCCTACACCGTCACCGCCTGCGGCAACGCCGATTGCAGCCTGCCCTACACCACGGGCGTGACCGGCACGCTGACCTTCTCCGGCGCCTCGCCTTCGACCACGAGCATGGGCTTTTCCATCCCCGCTGGCCCCACCAACAGCACCACGGTGACCATGCAGTACACGGGCTCGGGCACCGGCACGGTGGCCATGTCGGCCCACACGCCCACCCCCAGCAACACGCCCAAGGTGTTTTGCGGCATGGGCGCCACGCCCACCAGCGGCGGCACGTGCGCGATCACGGTCACACCGCCCGTGCACCACTACCGGGTCACGACGCCGGATGCCAGCGGCCTGACCTGCGAGACGGTGACCTACACCATCAAGGCCTGCTCCAACGACACCTGCTCGACGGTGCTGACCACGGGCGCCACAGGCACTTTGGTGCTCTCGGGCGCCACCCCGGTCAACAGCGCGGGCTTCACCACCAACGCATCGGGCATCGCCACCGTGACGGTGCGCACCACCACGCCAGGTGGCGTGGTTGCCAGCCTCTCGGGCGCCTCGCCAACGGCTCAGAATGCCTTGCGCTGCGGCATGGGTGAGAGCCCTGCGGCAGGCAAAAGCTGCACCTACACCGCCGATCAGAGCAAGTTCAAGTTCGACGTGCCGCACCACGTGGGCGGCACCGCCCAGACCGTGGTGGTCAACGCCCTGCGATCGGTTGAAAACGGTGCGCGCTGCGCCGCCGCTTTCGCGACCACCGAAAAGAGCGTGGCCTTCACCTGCACATCGGCCAGCCACAGCGGCCTGACGGGCTCCGTTGCCCTGCAGGGCAATGGCACTGGCGCGGCCATGGGCAGCTGCAACGGCTCGGCCCTCTCGCACACGTTGAAGTTCGACAGCAATGGCCAGGCCTCGATCAACCTGAGCTACGCCGAAGCGGGTGAAACCAACATCACCGCCAGCTACAGCGGTGCGGGCGCCGAAGCCGGTCTGAGCATGAGCGGCAGCGACAGCTTCATCACCGTGCCCAAGACCTTGTCAATGGTGGCGAGCGGGCCCTACGTGGCCGGCAACGCTGGCGTGAGCTCGCCAGCCACCCTGACCGTCACCGCCCTGAACCAGAACGACCAGGTGATGACCGCCTTCGGCAACGAGGCCAGCAACCCGGCTCGCATCACGGTGAGCAAGACCGGGCAATCGCCCACGGGCACCGATGCCAACGTGGTCGACCCGGTCATCGCGATGAACAACATGGCCTCCGGCGTGGCCACGGGCAGCTTGCGCTGGGTCGAGGTCGGCACCTTGAATCTGGCTGCGGCGCTCAACGCGGGCTCGGTCTACAACAACGCGGGCATCGCGGTCGGTGGCAGCGTCTCGTCGGTCGGGCCTTTCGTGCCGCATCACTTCGATGTGGAGGTGACCCAGGGCTGCGCGGCTTCGGGCAAGTCGGCCTTCACTTACAGCGGTCAGCCTTTCACGACCAAGGTGACGGCGCGCAACGCCGATGGTGGCACCACTGTCAACCACGACGGGCGCAGCAGCATGTCTGCGTACTTCGCCAAGGCGGCCACGCTGTCGGGTGCGTCGTCGACCGGATCGGCAGGCAGCCTCACAGGCACGGCCATCGCCGCGTCCGACTTCGCCAAGGGCGTGGCCACGGTGACCCCCACCTACGCCTTCACCACCAAGGCCACGGCCCCGGCCAGCATCACCCTGAGCGCGGCAGAGAACTCGCCTGGCACCGTGAACTCGACGGCCGGCAGCAGCGGCGTGGCGCAGGTGCGCAGCGGTCGGCTCTTCCTGTCCAACGCCTTCGGCTCGGGCCGCACCGCCTTGAAGGTGCCCGCACAGCTGCAGTACTGGAGTGGCAAGGCCTGGGTGCTCAATGGCGACGACAGCTGCAGCGTGGTCCCCAACGACGCCGTGATCCTGGCGCGTTACCTCGACAGCAAAGGCGCCTCGACGTCCGCCTGGGGCAACGTGAGCGCCACTGGCTTCACCGCCAGCTCCGGCCAGGGCAACATCACCCTGTCGGCGCCCACTGGCGGCGCCACCGGCAGCATCGACCTGGCCGTCAACCTGGGCGACACCACCACCGACGCGTCCTGCCTGAGCGCGCACCCCAGTGGTGGCAAGGCCCAGCGAACCTGGTTGCGCGGCCCCCATGGCGCGTGCTCGGGTGCCGGGCCATTCGACCCCTCCGCACGGGCCTCCATCGGCGTGTTCGCGCCGGAGACCTCGAGGGTGATGCACTCGCAGGACATGTACTGAGCCGCCAAAGGCCAGCCTTCACAGCGTGAAATCTGGCCGGCAAACGCCCCTTTGAAACAGCGATACCGCCCAAGGGGGCTGGGCAGAATCAGCACAAAGGGCCGTCCGCCAGTCGGGCCGCCCGCCTTGTCACCTGCCTGTTCGCCTGCCTGTCCGCCTGCTCCGATGCCCTGTCTCAGAGACACCCCTGCTGCCCGTGGCGTCAGCCAACGTGGCTTCACGATGAACGAGCTGATCATGGTGCTCGTCATCGGCGGGGTGCTCGCGGCCTTTGCCGTGCCCAAGCTCATCAGCTTCATGGGTGTGCGCGATGACGCCTGGCGCGACGCGCTGGCCGGCTCCATGCGCATGGCCCAGAAGTTTGCCGTCGGCCACCGCCGCCTGGTCTGCGCCACGGTCAACAACACATCGGTGACCTTGCGCATCGCCAGCGTCAACCCAGCCACCAGTTGCGACACCGACCTGCCAGGCCCAAGTGGTGGCACCGAGTTCGCGACGGCCAGCAACAGCCAGGCCACGACGGTGGTCAGCGCCGGGAGCTCGCCTGCCGTCGTCCTGTACTTCCAGCCCGACGGCCGGGTCACCACCGATGGCGCCGGCGCCAACGCGGTGGACTGGACCATCACGCCCACGGCCGCTGCGCCCATCAGCATCCTCGGGGAGACCGGCCATGTCGAGTGAGCGCCGCTCCCTCCCCGTGGCGCGTGGCTTCACCTTGCTGGAGACCATCGTCGCCATCGTGGTCATCAGCGTGGGCATGGCAGGCGTGCTGTCGGTGTTCAACGTCAACGTGCGCAACAGCGCCGACCCGGTGGTGCGCAAGCAGCTCATGGCCGTGGCCGAAGAGATGCTCGAAGAGATCGCGCTGCGGCGCTACAGCGGCCCGACCAAGGAGTCGGACGCCGCTTGTGGTCGCAGCACCTTCGACGACGTGTCCGACTACCACCTCTACCCCGTCAACCGAAAGGTCTGCAACGTCGAGGGCGTTGCGATCGCGGCCCTGGCTGCCTACACGCTCGACGTCACCGTCACCGATGTCACGCTCGAAGGCGTGCCGGCCAAGCGCATCCAGGTCAAGGTGGCGCGCGGCAACGACGAGGTCACCCTGGTCACCTGGCGGACCGAGTTCGCCCCACCCACGCCATGAACGCCCACCGCCGGGCCGCCGGTTTCACCCTGATCGAGCTGATCGTCGTGCTGGTGCTGATGACCATCATCGGCGGCACGGTGGCGGTGTTCGTGCGCCCCGCCATCGACGCCTACGCCGACACCCGCAACCGCGTCACTCAGGGCGACATGAGCGACACCGCCTTGCGCCGCATGGTGCGCGACATCCGCGTGGCCGTGCCCAACTCCCTGCGCACACCCAGCGAAGCGTGTTTCGAGCTGGTGCCTTCGGTGGCGGGCGGGCGCTACCGCATGGGGCCGAACACGGCCAACGACGCCTGGTGGGTCAACACCTCGCAGGCCACCACCGGGTTTGACGTGCTGTCGACGCTGTCGCGGCAGCCTGCCGTGGGTGACTTCGTCGTCATCAACAACCAGAACGGCAACGATGTCTACGCAGGCAGCAACCGCTCGGCGATCAGCGCGGTGACCACGCCTTCGGCCACCCAGGGCAAGCTCAGGCTGAGCATCGCCTCGCTGCAGGTGTCCCCGGGTTACGACGGCGGGCGCTTCCAGGTGGTCAGCCAGAACGAACAAGCGGTGTTCTACATCTGCGAAGGCGCCGGCCTGAGCGCCGATGGGCGCACGGGCACTGGCGTGCTGTGGCGCCTCAAGCGCGATTTCAGCAGCACCTACCCGACCGCCTGTCCCAGCGGCAGCGGCAAGGTGCTGGCGCGCAACGTCAGCAGCTGCCGCTTCGTGTACGACCCCAACAAGGGCGCCACGCAGCAAAGCGGCTTCGTCTACCTGGAGCTGGGCATCACCCGCAACGGCGAGACGGCCACGCTCTCGCACGGCGCACACGTGCTCAACGTGCCATGAGGAAGTCAAGCATGCGCTCCCTGCACTTGCGCCATCGGGCCAGGCCTCAGCGAGGCGTGGGCGTGGTGGCCGCCATGTTCGTGCTCGTCGTGCTCAGCGTGCTGGGCGCGGCCATTGCTCGCCTGGGCTGGACCCAGCAGATCAGCTCTGCCCAAGACATGGAAGGCGCCAGGGCGCAGCGTGCGGCCAACTCGGGTGCCGAATGGGGCCTGTACCAGGCCCTGCGAGGCAGCTGGACCAGCTGCAACGGTGCCACGCAGACGTTGACCGCCATGAAAGCCGACCTGGGCATGATCGTCACCGTCACCTGCAACCACGACAGCTATGTCGAGGGGCAGACTGGCGCGGGCGACCCACCGGTCTTCTCCGACCGCACCATCAAGGTCTACCGCATCGATGCCGTGGCCTGCAACGCGGCGGCAAGCTGCCCGGACGCCACGCGCGTTGGCTCGGTGGGCTACATCGAACGCCGCCGGCAGGTCCAGGCTTCCGATCAGTGAGCGGGCTCAGCTGGGCGTGATGGGCGAGGCGAGCGGGGCCGGTGGCTGACTGATCTGCTCGACGGGGCGCATGGCCCGGGCGTGGGCTTCGAGCATGTCGGCGAAGGCCGCTGCCGGCATGGGCCGACCCAGGTGGTAGCCCTGCACCTCGTCGCAGCCGTGGTCGCGCAGGAACTGCGCTTGCGCTTCCGTCTCCACCCCTTCGGCCACGATGCCCACCTCCAGGCGGTGACCCATGGCGATGAGCGCGGCCACCAGCCGGCTGTCGCCCTGGCTTTGCGGCACCGAGCTCAGGAAGCTGCGGTCGAGCTTGAAGCGGTCCACCGGCAGCTCGCGCAGGTAGGCGAAGGACGAGTAGCCCACGCCGAAGTCGTCGATGGCGATGCCCACGCCCAGCGCGCGCAACTGCGCCAGCACGTCGGCCGCGCGCAGCGACTCGCGCACCACGATGCTCTCGGTGATCTCCAGCTCCAGCGCGGTCGGCGGCAGACCGGTGTCGCGCAGCGCGCGTGAGACGGTCTCGATCAAATCGGGCCGGTCGAGCTGCAGGGCCGACAGGTTCACCGCGATGCGCAGCGGCCAGCCGCTGAACTCGCGCCAACGCTGGGCGGTTTCGCAGGCCTGGCGCAGCACCCATTCGCCCATGGGCACGATCAGGCCTGTCTCCTCGGCCAGCGGGATGAACTCCGACGGCGGCACCAGGCGGCCGTTGTGCTCCCAGCGCAGCAAGGCTTCGGCGCCCGTGATGTGACCGCTGCGGCAGTCGAACTGGGGCTGGAAGTGCAGGCGCAGTTCCTGGCGCTCCAGCGCGTGGTACAGGTCGTTTTCCAGCACCAGGGTGTCGACGCTGGGTGCGTCCATCTGGTCGCTGTAGACCTGCACGCGGTTGCGCCCCTTGTTCTTGGCCTGGTACATGGCCAGGTCGGCGTGGCGCATCAGCGTGATGGCATCGGTGCCATGCGCGGGGTACAGCGCCAGGCCGATGCTGGGCGTCACACGCAGCTCGTGCGGGCCGATGCGGATGGGCTCGACAAACAGTTCCAGCAACTTGGCCGCCACGCGCTCGCCATCGGCGGCTTCGGCCAGGCTGGTCAGCAGGATCACGAATTCGTCGCCACCCAGGCGGGCCACGATGTCGGAGGTGCGCATGGCTTCGCGCAGGCGCCGGCCCACCTCGATGATCACGCTGTCGCCGATGTGGTGGCCCAGCGTGTCGTTGATCTTCTTGAAGCGGTCCAGGTCCAGGAACATCATGCCCATGGTGCGCTGCTCGCGTTCGGCCGACACCAGGCTCATGCGCAGCTGCTCTTGCAGCATGTTGCGGTTGGGCAGGGCCGTCAGCGCGTCGTGCATGGCCATGTGCTGCACCTGGTCCTCGGCCTCGCGGCGCGAGGTCACGTCGTAGGCCATGGCCACGTAGCCGGTCAGCGAGCTGAACTCGTTGCTGATCTCGGTGACCAGCAGCTCTGCCACCAGCGGTGAGCCGTCCTTGCGGTGCAGCACCCACTCGGTGGGCACGCTTGACGTCGCCCGCGCCAGGTGGCGCAGCACCTCGGTGGGCGTGATCTGCTCGCCCAGCCGCATCGACAGCAGCGTGGCGCGCTCGCGCAGTTGCTCTTCGTCGAAGAAGTGCTGGGCCGAGCAGCGGCCCACCAGTTCGTTGGCCTTGAAGCCGAGCAGGCGCTCGCCCGCCGGGTTGACGGTCTGGATCACGCCCTGCAGGTTCAACACGAAGATCGCGTAAGGCGCGTTGTGCACGATCACGCGCCGCATTTCATCGACTTCGTTGAGCTGTTTGTGGGCCTCGACGATGGCGCGTTCCGCCGCTTGCTGCGCACTGAGGTCGCGCACGATGCCGATGTATTGCTTGGCCCCGTCGTGCTCCATGCAGCTGATGGCCAGGTCCAGCGGGAAGGACTGGCCGTTGGCGCGCTGCCCCTCGGTGCGCCGCCCCAGGCCGGCCATGCCCACCGGCTGGCTTTGCAGGAAGGACTCGACGCCATGACGCCACTGAGCCTCGTTGGCGCCAGGCAGCAGCAGCCCCAGGTGCTGTCCGAGCATGGCCGATTCGGAGTGCCCGAAGATGCGGCAGACCGCCTGGTTGACGCTGAGGATGTTGCCCGTCGGGCTGACGGTGAGGATGCCGTCGATGGTGTGGTCCACCACCGAGCGCAAGCGGGCTTCGCTGCCGCGTGCGGACTGGCTCAGGTGATCGGCCATGGCGGCTGCGCGGGCGTGCCGGGTGGCGGCGGCCTGCAGCAACGCAAACAACGCGCCGCTGCCCAGCAGGCCACCGATCAGCAGGGCCAGCAGAAAGGGCTGGCTCAATGCCGCCACGGGCTCGCGGGTGTACGTCAGCGTCCAGTGCCGGCTGCCCACGGTCAGGCTGGCGCTGCGCTGATCGCTTCGCTCGGCGCCCTGCGCTGGCTTGAAGGCCGGCGCTGCTTCGGCTCGCGCGCTGTCGAACAGTTCGGAGTGCTCGGTGGCCAGGGTGTCGTCGATGCGCAGGTGCAGGTCGGACCAGTCCTGGCCAGCCTGGGCCACCAGGTCGGAGATGCGGATCACACCACTGACCACGCCGTTGAACGCCGCGCGCCGCTCGGACTCGGAGCCCACCGGGGCACCGTGGCGGTACAGGGGCAAGCGAACCAGCATGGCCAGGGGCTCTTTGCCCCCCTGGATCAGCCGGATCGGTGGGGACACCTGCGGGCGGCCGCTGTCGCGGGCGTCTTCCATGACCCGGCGGCGCACCGGCTCGAAAGCCATGTCGTAGCCAAAGGCCGCCTGGTTGCCGGCCATGGGCAGGTTGTAGGTCACCGGCACGTAGTAGGCGCGCTCGCCTTCCGGCACGACGCGGTAGTCGGGGTGGCGCTGGCGCATCCGGCGCAAGAAGGCATCGCGCTCGGCCAGCGTGACGAGCGGAGCGTATTGAACCGCCAGCAAGGCCGGGTACTCCTGGGCCACCTGCAGGGCGTGGTGGTGCGCCTCGAAGGTGGCCAGGTCCACCTGACCGTTGACGCGGAACATGGCTTGAAAGCTGATCAGCACGTCCATGTGGTGATCCACCACCTGCATCAGGTGATGGGTGTAGGCGCGGGTGCGCCCCTCGAACGCGAGGTCGGCTTCCGTCTGGATGCGCTGTCCGGCGTTCATCCAGCTCCAAAGGCTCAGCAACACCCCCGCCAGCAAGACCAGCCATGAAGCCTGTTTCAGGCGCGTGGAGTCTCGGCGGGTTTCTTGGACATCAGACAGCATCCGGTTCCTTGTTGGGCGCACGCAGGGGCATTCGCCAAGCGGCGCATGTCGGGCTATCGGCTGCTGCCGTGGCGCGCTTGATGCCCCGCATCGGGGGGCTGACCCTTGTGCCAGGCAGAACAGGCCCGCCGCGTGGACTGCGTCACGGATCGTCAACGCCGCCATCGGCCTGATGGGGGGTGATTGTGTGGAAAAGGTCCGGTGCGCCTCGGTAAATACGCATTTCGTGAAACGCGCGCCGGTATATCCTGGGTTTGACGTGACCAAGTTGTTGAGGTCACCCAGTGCGACGAGAGGGCGGCTGAATGGCTGGAGTTTCCTGGGGTTCGCGCACCCGCCGCCCGGGTGCGTGGGCCTGGCAAAAGCGAGTCGGGGCGATGCTCTGGCTGTGTTGGCCCCTGGCGACCCAGGCGGCCGCCTACCTGTTCCCGGACAACCTGCCCGCTGGGTGCAGCGGCAGCGCTGGCGCGTACACCTGCGGCGCGGTCACGCTGTCCGCAGGGGACACGCTCAACGCGGTGGTCTCGCCCACCACCATCTCGTTCACCTCGCTGAACGTGGGCAGCGCCAGCATCAACGCCGCAGGCTCGGCCGCCAACCTCACGCTCAACGTCAGCGGCATGCTGTCGGCTTCGGCCGGGGCGGTGGTCAAGGCCAACGTCAACGCGGGCAGCGTCTCCAGCAGCGGGGCGGTCAGCTACGGTGGCCACCTGGCCACCACCACCGGTGCGGTCACGCTGGGCGCAGGCACCACGGTCACCGGCGCCTTGAGCACCACCACGGGCGCCATCACCTTGCTCACCGGCACCTCCACCACGTACACGACGGTGGGCAGCGTCTCATCGGGCGGCACGGTCACCCTCAATGCCTACAACGGCGTCAATGGCGACCTCGTGGGCTACCTGGTCTCTGCTGCTGGCCACAACAACTTTGGCGGCTCGATCACCTCCACGACGACCTATGTGAGCCTGGGCGGCCACGCCACCGTGGGCGGAAGCATCTACGCACAGACCTACGTCGACACGGGTGGCTACAGCAGTGTCGGAGGCAACATCACTTCCGCGACGTCCTACATCGACACCGGTGCGGCCACTTCGGTTGGCGGCTCGTTGGCGGCGCTCGGCACTTACGTCGACATCCATGGCAGCGCCACCGTCGGGGGCTCCATCAAGGCCGCGTCCTACGTCAGCATGACCACCAACAGCAGCGTGGGTGGCAACATCACGGCGCAAAGCACGGTCTACATGGGCTCGGGCAGCACCGCAGGCAAGTGCGTTCGCTCCCAGGGATCGGGCTCCATCACGGTCCCCTCGGCCACGGCGGTGGGGGGGCGCCTGCTGCGGCGTCGGCAGCACCTGCGGCAACACCTGCGTGGTGGGGTCACCCAAGCCCGCAGCCTGCGCTTGGCCGTCTAGCGGCCTGGTGGCCGAGTACCTGTTTGAAGAGACCAGCTACAACGGCACGCACGGCGAGGTCAAAGACACCTCGGGCAGCAAGCGACACGGCACGATGCTCGGTGGCGTGGCCTCCACGGCCAGCGGCCGTGTTTGCCGTGGCATGGAGGTGCCGCGGAACACGTCCGCCACCGTGCAGGCTTTCGACACGGGCATCGACGTCAACACCATCGGCAGCATCGGCACCATCTCGTTTTGGTACAAGTCGATCGCCACCGGCACCGAGCACCGCATGCTGTTCGACGCCACCGAGTCGGCCTCGGGCAAGTTCTACCTCTACCGCGATGACTCGGGCAGCGGTGTGGACCTCAATGCCCACATCACCGACAGCGGCGGCACCGTGCGCGATGTCGACAAGCTCAACACCGTCACCGACGGCGCTTGGGCGCACATCGTGGTGACGTGGCAGTTCAAGTCGGGTGGCGGTCCCATGAAGCTCTACGTCGATGGCAACTTGCAGGACTCGCAAACCTACTCATCCACCGCCATCAACAACGCCATCGGCCGGCTCGTCTTCGGTGACAACCGCAGCGCCTCGTCGGTGGAGCTCAATTCAGCGTATGGCACGATCGACCAGGTCCGCATCTACGACGCGGAACTGACCGCCTCCGAGGTCTCGGCGCTTTACGCCGAATCCACCACCTGCACCGCCGCCACCTTGCACCACGTCGAGGTGACGATGAACAGCGCATCGGGCGTGACCTGCAAGGCCGAAGACGTGACCATCAAGGCCTGCGCCAACGCGGCCTGCTCGACACCCTACACCGGCGGGCTCAATGGCACGGTGAGCTTCACCGGCACGCCCACGGTCACGGGCACCAAAACCTTTGCCATCGCCTCGGGCAGCAGCACCGCCACGGTGTCGGTGCAGGTCACCACGCCGGGATCGGTCACGCTGGGCCTGAGCGGCCTGTCCAGCGCGCCCTCTGCGGGCAGTGCGCCTTACTGTGGCTTGGGCACGGCTGCCGCAGCGGGCGGCAGTTGCGTGTTCACCTCAGCCGACACGGGCTTGCTCTTCGACGTGCCGCACCACGTTGCCGGCGACACCCAGTCGGTCACCGTCAGCGCGGTGCGCAAGGCGGACAACAGCCTGATGTGCACCCCGGCATTTGCCAGCGTCAGCAAGGCCATCCAGTTCAGCTGCTCGCACGGCAACCCCAGCACGGGCTTCGTGCCGGTGAGGGTGGCGGGCACCGCGCTCAACGCGGGCAACAACGCCGCCGCAGCTTGCGATGGCACGAGCCGCAGCGTCTCGCTGACGTTCAACGCCAGTGGCGCGGCCACCACCAGCTTTGACTACGCCGACGCGGGCCAGGTGAACCTGAGCGCGTCCTACTCGTCGAGCTCGGGCAGCGATGCGGGCCTGAGCATGACCGGATCGGACACCTTCGTTGCCGCGCCAGCCGGCTTCGCTTTCAGCAACGTGACGGCGGGGCCCATCAAGGCGGGCGCGAGTTTCTCCGCCACCGTGACGGCCCTGAACCGCGCCAACGTGGCCACGCCCAACTTCGGGCGCGAGACCGTGCCTGCCGCGCCCACCCTGGTGTTCACCAAGCGCCAGCCCACCGGTGGCGGCAGCCAATCGGGCACTTTTTCGGGCAGCCTGGGCGGCTTCAGTGGTGGCGCGGCACAGGCCCATGCCTTGAGCTGGAGCGAGGTGGGTAACGGCGACCTGTCGGTCAGCTGGAGCGACCACCTGGGTTCGGGCATCGGTGTCAGCGGCACCACGGGCAGTGGTGCGGTGGGCAACGTCGGCCCCTTCATTGCCTCTCACTTCACGGTGACCGCCACGCAGGCCTGCACCACCGGCGCGGCCTTCACCTACAGCGGCGAGCCTTTCAGCATGACGGTGACGGCGCGCAACCTCGCGGGTGATGTCACCCGCAACCACGACGGCACCGGCAGCATGTCGCCCAGCTTTGCCAAAACCACCACCTTGAGCGCGGTCGCCAACGGCGGCCTGGGCGCCTTGGCGGTCACCAGCCTGGCACCTTCGGCCTTTGCGGCGGGGGAGGCCACTTTCAACACCCAGAGCTTCACCTACACCAACAAGCTCACGGCACCGGCCTCGGTGGTGCTGCGCGCAGTTGACAGCGACGGCGTCACCTCCGAGAACAAGACCGAGCAGGGCCCCAATGTGCGCAGCGGTCGGCTCCAGGTCTCCAACGCCTTCGGGTCGGGGCGAGACCCCTTGCGGGTGCCCGTGACGACCCAGTACTGGTCAGGCAAGGCCTGGGTGGTCAACGACGCCGACGGCTGCACTTCGCTGCCTGCGGCGTCGGTGGTGCGTGCTCGTTACCTGGACAGCAAGGGTGTGCTCACCAGCGCCTGGACGAGCACCGTTTCGGCTGGTGTCACCTTGGTCAACGGCCAAGGTGGCTTCGTGTTGTCGGCTCCGACCAGCAGCGGCACCGGCTCGCTGGACCTGAGCGTGAACCTGGGCACCACGACCACCGACCAGTCCTGCTTGAGCGCTCACCCCGCCAGCGTGGGGGCGCAGCGCCCCTGGCTGCGTTCGCTCAACGGCAGTTGCGCTGCCACTTACGACCGCGACCCTTCTGCCCGGGCCACCTTCGGCGTCTTCGCACCCGAGACCCAGCGGGTCATCCACACGCGCGATCTGTTCTGAATTCAGCCCCCTCGGGCCATCGCCATCAGGCGCGCGATGCGCTCTTCGGTGGCGGGGTGGGTCGAGAACAGGCCGCGCAGGCCACCGCCCGACAACGGGTTCATGATCATCATCTGCGCCGTTTCGGGGTGGGCTTCGGCCGGGCCCAGGGGGATGCCCTGTGCATAGCGGTGGATCTTGTCGAGCGCGCTGGCCAGGGCCTGCGGGTCGCCTGAAATTTCGGCGCCACCGCGGTCGGCTTCGAACTCGCGCGCACGGCTGATGGCCATCTGGATCAGGCTGGCGGCCAGCGGGGCCAGGATGGCCACGGCGATGCCGGCGATCGGGTTGGCAGGTCGGCCCTCCGAGTCACGGCCGCCGAAGAAGGCCGCGAAGTTCGCCAGCATCGAGATCGCACCGGCCATGGTGGCGCTGATGGTGCTGATGAGGATGTCCCGGTGCTTGACGTGGGCCAGCTCGTGCGCCATCACGCCACGCAGCTCGCGCTCGCTGAGCACGTTGAGGATGCCGGTGGTCGCGGCCACGGCGGCGTTCTCGGGGTTGCGGCCAGTGGCGAACGCGTTGGGTGCTGCCTCGTCGATCAGGTAGACCTTGGGCATGGGCATTTGCGCGCGCTGGGCCAGCTCGCGCACCATGCCGTAAAAGCGCGGCGCCGAGGTCTCGTCCACCTCGCGGGCGTTGTACATCTTCAGCACCATCTTGTCGGAGAACCAGTAGCTGAAGAAGTTCATGCCCACGGCCACGACCAGCGCCAGCATCATGCCGGCCTTGCCCCCGAGCATGCTGCCGATGGCCATGAAGAGGGCGGTGATCGCCGCCATCAGGATGGCGGTTTTCATCATGTTGAACATGGTTTCGGGCCTCCTGACCCGTCAGGCGAATGAAGACGCCACCTCATGGTGGCAGGACACACATGCGGATGCTGCCGCAGGCTTTCAAGCCAATGAAGCGGGCAGGGTGCAGCTTTGCAGAAATTCACGCGCAGCCACCCGTTTGCCGCCCGGGCGTTGCAAGGTGTGCAAGGCCAGGGCCTGCTCGCCGCAGGCCACCACCAGGGTGTCGCCCTGGCCATGCAGCACCTCGCCGGGCGCGCCGCTGGCCGGCACCACGCTGGCGCGCCACAGCTTGACCACCTCGGGGCCTTTTTCGGTGGGCAGCGTGAAGGTGCAGCCCGGGAAGGGGTCGAAGGCGCGCACTCGGCGCTCGATCACGGCTGCTGGCTGAGACCAGTCGATCGCGGCCTCGGCCTTCTCGATCTTGTGGGCGTAGTTCACGCCCTCCGAAGGCTGCGGTGTGCGCACCAGGCTGCCCGCCTGGGACAGTGCCTCGACGATGAGCCGGCCGCCCAGCGCAGCCAGGCGGTCGTGCAGCACGGCGGTGGTGTCGTCGGCGCGAATCGGTTCGGCGCCGATCAGCAGCATGTCGCCCGTGTCCAGCCCGGCGTCCATCTGCATGATGGTGATGCCGGTTTGCGCATCACCGGCTTCGATGGAGCGGTGGATGGGCGCGGCCCCGCGCCAGCGCGGCAGCAGCGAGCCGTGGATGTTCAGGCAGCCCAGGCGCGGCAGGTCCAGCGTCCACTGCGGCAGGATCAGGCCATAGGCGGCCACCACCATCACGTCGGGCTGCGCGGCCAGCAGGGCGTCGCGTGCGGCGGCGGCCTCATCCGGGTACTTGCCATCGAGCCTCAGGCTGTGCGGCTGCGCCACGGGCAAGCCGTGTTGGAGCGCGACCTGCTTGACCGCCGAGGCCTGTAGCTTCATGCCGCGCCCGGCGGGGCGATCGGGCTGGGTCAGCACCAGGGGCACGGTGTGCCCCGCCGCCAGGATGGCGTCGAGCGCCACGGCGGCGAATTCGGGCGTGCCGGCGAAGGCCACGCGCAGCGGGGTGGTGGTCATCGGCGTGGCGTCATTCGTCGTCGCGGGCGCGCTTGACCAGCTTGGTCTTGATGCGGTTGCGCTTGAGCGGCGAGAGGTATTCCACGAACACCTTGCCCAGCAGGTGGTCGAGCTCGTGCTGCACGCACACGGCCAGCAGCTCGTCGCCTTCGAATTCGTAGGACTGGCCGTCGCGGTTGAGCGCGCGCACCTTCACGCGGGCGTGGCGGTCGACCTTGTCGTAGATGGTGGGCACCGACAGGCAGCCTTCTTCCCAGACGATCATCTCCTCGCTGGCCCAGGTGATCTCGGGGTTGATGAGCACGCGCGGCTCGTTGCGCTCTTCGCTGGTGTCGATGACGACCACGCGCACGTGGCGGTCGACCTGCGTGGCGGCCAGGCCCACGCCCTTGGCGTCGTACATGGTTTCCAGCATGTCGTCGACCAGCTGTTTGATGGTGTCGTCGACCTCGGCCACGGGCTTGGCAACCGTGTGCAGGCGTGGATCGGGGTAGCGGAGGATGGGCAGCAGGGCCATGAAAAAGGGTTCGTCCAGAGGAGGGAAGGCCCGGAGGCCGCCCGATGGGGGTTGTGGGAGCAGCGCAACGAGGGCGTCGCCGAAGGGCGCGCCACCCGGGGTAACACGGCGCAATTTCCATTGCGACCGTGCGACTTTTGCGGGCAGAATCCTTCGATCCAGGGGTGGATTTTGCCGAATCCCGAGCCCCACTGTCCACGTCAAGGCCGAATTCAAGGCTGTCCATGGAGGCTGTTTCGATGTCCCAGCGTTCGCTGTCCCCGCGTTTGTCCATTCGCCGCGAGACGTTCGCACCGCTGGCTGCGGCCACCGCCCTGTGCTTTGGCGTGTTGGCCAACACCGTTTCGGCCGAGCCCAATTTCCCGATCACGGCCAAGCAGAAGGCCACCGCGCAGCAGGTCTCCGAAGCCGGCGTGCCGCTGTCCGAGCTCTCGCCCAACGCCCCCGACAGCCACACCGTCAAGCGCGGAGACACCCTCTGGGGCATCTCGGGCCTGTTCCTGAAGTCGCCCTGGCGCTGGCCGGAGCTGTGGGGCATGAACCTGCAGCAGATCCGCAACCCCCACCTCATCTTCCCGGGGCAGGTGCTGTACCTGGACAAGAGCAACGGCCGCGCGCGCCTGCGCCTGGGCCAGCCCGTCAGCGGCGACGCCAAGCTCTCGCCGCGCGTGCGCGAAGGCAGCCTCAACGACGCCATCGCCACGGTGCCCATCCACCTGCTCGAGCCATTCTTCAACGAAGCCGTCATCTTCGAGTCTTCCGATGAGCTGCTGACCGCGCCGCGCGTGGTCGCCACCCAGGAAGGCCGCGTCATGCTGGGCCGGGGCGAGACCGCCTACGTGCGTGGCAACCTGGACGGTCGCCGCGACTGGCGCCTGTTCCGCCAGCCCAAGCCGCTGCGCGATCCGAGCACCCGCGAAGTCCTCGGCTATGAGGCCGCCTACGTCGGCACCATGACGCTGACCCGCGAAGGCGCCGAAGGCACCGGTGCCGACGGCAAGTCCCTGGTCATCCCGTCCACCTTCACCGTCACCAGCATCCGCCAGGAAGCCGGCACGGGCGATCGCCTGGCCCCGGTGCCCCCGCGCGATTTCGACAACATCGCGCCGCACGCCCCGAAAGACCCGGTGGGTGGCCAGATCGTGTCCATCTACGGCGAGTCGCTGACCGCTGGCCAGAACCAGATCGTGGCGCTCAACCGTGGCAGCCGTGACGGCCTGGACCGTGGCACCGTGCTGGCCCTGTGGCGCGACGGTGCCACCGTGCGAGACACCACCACCGACACCAAGGAGCTCATCAAGCTGCCCGATGAGCGCCACGGCCTGCTGTTCGTCTTCCGGGTGTTCGACCGCATGTCCTACGCGCTGATCCTGAACGTGCAGGAGCCGGTCAAGGCGGGTGATCGCTTCACCCAGCCCTGATCCAGGCCTGGTCACGCACCTGTCCCGGGTGCGGCGCTTGAAGTTGGAGGCCGCCCCGGTGTCCGCCCGGACACCGCCGGGCGCTTTTTTTTGAGCCTCCGACTTGTCTTTCTCTCCTGATGAACTGGGCGCCTGGTTGCGCCTGCTGCTGGTGCCTGGCCTGGGGCCGGCATCTGCCCGTCGCCTGCTGGCGGCGTTTGGCTCGCCCCAGGCGGTGTTTGCCGCCTCCCCCGATGCGGTGCGCGCGGTGTTGCCCCGATTTGCCCCTGCCGCCCTGCAGGCCGACTCGGGCTGGCAGGCCGAGCTTGAGCGCACCTGGATGTGGCTGCAAGGCGGTCAAGAAGGCATCGACCGTGCCGTGCTGACCTTGGCCGACAAGGCCTACCCCACGCCCTTGCTCGATGCGGTCGACCCGCCGCTGGTGCTCTTTGCCGAGGGCGACCTGAGCCGCTGGCAGCGACCCGCGGTGGCGATCGTGGGCAGCCGCAACCCGACTCAGCAAGGCGTCGAGAACGCCCACGCATTTGCACGCGCGCTCAGCGAAGCCGGGGTGGTCGTGGTGTCGGGCCTGGCCCGTGGGGTCGATGCGGCCGCGCACGATGGCGCGTTGCAACCGCTCGAAGCAAGTGAGCCGACTCCCGGTGTTCAAGGGGCCGGGGGGACCATCGCCGTGCTGGGCACCGGGTTCAACGAGGTCTACCCCAAAGGCCACAAGCCCCTGGCCCGCCGCGTCGCCCGCAATGGCCTGGTGCTGTCGGAGTTCCCCTTGAACACCCCGCCGCTGGCCGCCAACTTTCCTCGCCGCAACCGCATCGTGGCGGCCCTCTCGCGCGGCACGCTGGTGGTCGAGGCGGCCGTGCAATCGGGCTCGCTCATCACGGCGCGGCTGGCCAACGAGATGGGGCGTGAGGTGCTGGCCATCCCAGGCTCCATCCATTCTCCGCAAGCCAAGGGTTGCCATGCGCTGATCAAGCAGGGCGCCAAGCTGGTCGAGACCGCGCAGGACGTGCTCGAAGAATTGCGGCTGGGCGCGCCCTCGCCGATCGGACCCGAGCCGGCGACCTCGCACATCGAGGCCTCTGGCGACGGTGCTGACGCCGAAGACCCGGTCTTGCGCGCCATGGGCCACGACCCGGTGGGCCAGGATGCGCTGTCGGCGCGCACAGGCCTGGGGCCGGCCGAGCTGGGCGCGCGCTTGCTCGAGCTCGAGCTGATGGGGCAGGTGGCGCGCTTGCCCGGGGCCTTGTTCCAGCGCCTGGCGCGGGCCTGAATGCGCCCTGGGCCCGAGGGGGTGCGGGTCGGTGGTACAACCGCTGGGTGACCACGCTGAAGAACCTGGGCCTTGCGCCCTATGAAAACACCATGCGTGCGATGCAGGACTTCACCGAGCAGCGCACCGACGACACCCCTGACGAGATCTGGGTCTGCCAGCACCCGCCGGTGTTCACGCAGGGCCTGGCCGGCAAGGCCGAGCACGTGCTGCTCAACCCTCCGGGGCCGGGCCACATCCCCGTGGTGCAGACCAACCGCGGCGGGCAGGTGACCTACCACGGCCCCGGTCAGGTGGTGGCCTACCCGCTGCTGGATCTCAGGCGGCGTGGCTACTTCGTCAAGGAGTACGTCTACCGCGTGGAGCAGGCCGTGCTGCGCACCCTGCAGGACCTGGGCGTGACCGGCCATCGCGTGGCGGGCGCCCCCGGCATCTACGTGCGGCTGGACGACCCGTTTGCGCACGCCGCGCTCACCGGCCCGGTCGACCCCGCCGACCCGTTCCGGGGCCTGGGCAAGGTCGCGGCCATCGGCATCAAGGTGACGCGCCACTGCAGCTACCACGGTGTGGCGCTGAACGTGGACATGGACCTGTCGCCCTACGGCCGCATCAACCCCTGCGGCTACAACGGCCTCAAGACGGTGGACCTGGCCAGCCTGGGCGTGCACGTGGGCTGGGACGAGGCCGCCGCGCGTTTCGTGCAGCACCTGGACGCGCAGCTGGCGCCTTGAGCGTGGGGCACTGCGGCCCGCCACATGGCGGCCCGCTGGCCGATGGGCTACAGTTTCGGGATATGTCCGAGCCCACCACGCCCCCCTCGACCCCGGCCGCGCCACAAGCGCCAGCCACCGGGTCGTCCGCCGCTTCCGCACCCGTGAGCGCATCGCCTGCCGCCGCATCCCCCTCCGCCTACGACCCTTCCGCCAAGCAGAAGGCCCAGGCCAAGACCGCGCGCATCCCCATCAAGATCGTGCCGGCTGGCGAGGTGCTGAAAAAACCCGAGTGGATCCGCGTCAAGGCCGGCTCGCCCAGCACCCGCTTCTACGAGATCAAGAACATCCTGCGCGAGCACAAGCTGCACACGGTGTGCGAAGAGGCCTCGTGCCCCAACATCGGTGAGTGCTTCGGCCACGGCACGGCCACGTTCATGATCATGGGCGACAAGTGCACGCGCCGCTGCCCCTTCTGCGACGTGGGCCATGGCCGTCCCGACCCGTTGGACGTCAACGAGCCGGCCAACCTGGCCAAGACGATCGCGGCGCTCAAACTCAAGTACGTGGTCATCACCTCGGTCGACCGCGATGACCTGCGCGACGGTGGCGCCGGCCACTTCGTGGAGTGCATCAAGCAAGTCCGCGAGCAATCGCCGGCCACGCGCATCGAGATCCTGGTGCCCGACTTCCGTGGCCGCGACGAGCGCGCTTTGGAAATCCTCAAGGCCGCACCGCCCGACGTGATGAACCACAACCTGGAAACCGCGCCGCGCCTGTACAAGGAAGCGCGCCCGGGCTCCGACTACCAGTTCAGCCTGAACCTGCTCAAGAAGTTCAAGGCCCTGCACCCCGACGTGCCGACCAAGAGCGGCATCATGGTCGGCCTGGGCGAGACCGATGAAGAGGTTTACCAGGTCATGCGCGACATGCGCGAGCACGGCATCGACATGATCACCATCGGCCAGTACCTGGCGCCGTCGGGGCACCACCTGCCGGTGCGCCGCTACGTGCACCCGGACACCTTCAAGGCGTTCGAAGAAGAGGCCAAGCGCATGGGCTTCACGCACGCGGCGGTGGGGGCGATGGTGCGATCGAGCTACCACGCCGATCAGCAGGCCGCGCAAGCCGGGGTGCGCTGAGGTCGCCATGCGGCGCTGGCTGGTCACATTCTCCCTGCTCCTGGCTTCCTGGCAGGTGTTGGGGGCTGTGCGCCTGAGCGAGCCCTGTTGCGATGACCCGTGCGACGCCGTCATGGCCTGTGTGCCGGTTGCTTGCACGGCGTGTGCAGGATGTGCCGGCAGTGCGCTGAGTGCAACCGACCTGCGAATGCTCCCGGTGATGCCTGAAGAAGACCGCCCCCAGCGCCTTGGGTGGCGACAGGCACCGGAGCCGGTCGGCGACATCTGGAAGCCACCTCGGAAGATGGATCGCTTCACCTGATTCGATTTCCCCATCTTTCAAAGGAACTTTCAACATGAAGAACTTGCTGATCAAGGCCGGCGCCGGCCTGGGCCTCATGGGGCTGACCGCCGTGGTCTGGGCCACCGAGGCCTGTTGTGGTGACCTGGCCTGTTGCCTGAACTGAAGCGGCCTGACCGCTGAGTAAAGAGGGCCGCTGGGCACGCCTGGCGGCCCTTTTGCGTGGGCAGCGTCCAGGCTTTCGTCGTGCGTCCTCCGAGCTTGCGTTGTTCACCGGATTGGACACGGTGGCGCCCGTGTGCGGCTTCATCGCTGCGGCTGATTCCGTGTGGGAACGAGGGTTTTTGCCCCATTTCCACCAGTGGGAATGATAATTATTCTCGACTTCGGTCAAGAACTACAAATCATCCGGCGCTGGGGAGCGCAATCGTGCCCATCAACACACCCCGTGTCGCGCTCAGCGACGTTTTCATCGAACATCGACCACAACTTCGCAACATCGCACGGCGCATCGTCGGCACGCCAGAGTTGGCTGACGACATCACTCAGGAGGCATTCCTGAGGCTGGCCGATGGGGCAGGAATTCGGGACATCGAGAAACCGTTCTGCTATTGCTGCCAGGTGGTGCGCAACCTGGCCCTGGACCATTGCCGCCGTCAGTCGGTGGAGGCCACCTACCGCGTCTACACAGACGATGGTGAGTTGCCGCAGGTCTCGGGAGGAACCATGGCCGAGCAGGGTCTGGACGAAAGGCGTGTTCTGCGCGCCATCGACAAGGTGCTGTCCGACTTGCCGGCGCGCACCCGCAAAGTCTTTGAGATGTACAGGTTGAGCGGGTTGACGCAGAGAGAAATCGGCAAGGAGCTGGGCTGCTCAGCCACGCTGGTCAACTTCATGCTCAAGGATGCGGCCAATGCCATCGCGGGCTGTCGAGATCTTCTGGAGTTTTGACCGCTGAGGGGTGTGCGCCGCCGCGTCAACGCAGAGCTGAGTTGCGTGCACTTTGATACGATCCTGATGCTCGGATGCGAAGTCGAAGGGTCGACCGCGCACCGTGGTGCTGGATGCCGCGATGAAAGAAGACTCCTTGCCTGCACCCGTTGACGATCCCCTTTGGGGGATGGCTTGGTCTTGGTTGATGCGCCAGCATGAGCGCGCCACCTTTGATGCGGTGGCTCATGAGGACCTGATGCAGTGGCTCGCGTCCTCCCCTGAGCACAGGCGGGTGTACGAGCGGGCCAGTCGCCTCTGGCTGCTAAGCGGCCTCGTGCCGCCTGCAAACGACATCGGTCAGCCGCCGAGTGACGGGCCCGATTGAGCGGGTGGTAAACAAAGATCCTGGTGCTTCGTCATGAATGGCTGAAGCTTCCGCCAGCTGCGGCTGGTGTGGAAGCGATGTCTGCCACATCGAGCGAGGATCAACATGTCGACCAGCTGCTTTGACCGAGAGGACGAGACCTTTGTCGTGCTCGTCAACCACGAGGAGCAGTACTCCATCTGGCCCCATTGGAAGGCCGTGCCAGGCGGCTGGCGCCGCGTGGAGGGCATCTCGGGGAGCAAGCAGACGGTGTGCGCCTGGATCGACCAGGCCTGGACCGACATGCGGCCACGGTCGTTGCGCCAATGGATGGATGCCCAGTCTCGTGATGCGAGCGCACAGGCCTGAACGCGGCGGCCATGAATGGGGCTCAAATCGATCTGCTGGCGCTGCCATGCGCGGGCGGCAGCGCCAACATGTACCACCGCTGGCGGCATCTGCTGCCTTCGTGGGTCCGGGTGGTGCCGGTGGAGTTGCCCGGCCGGGGCGCGCGCATGAGCGAGCCATTCGCCACGGACATCGATCAACTGGTTGAGCGCTTGTGCATTGAGCATGCGCAATCCCTGCGTGGTCGTCATGCGCTGTTCGGGCACAGCATGGGCGCCTTGCTTGCGCATCGCATGGCGCTCTGGCAAAGGGACGCAGGCGGATCGCTGCCTCGCGCCTTGTTCGTCTCAGCCAGCCCTTCGCCTTGGTGTCGCCATGTGCGCAAAAGCGTCCAGCTGACAAGCGATGCCGATTTGACGGACGAACTGCGTCGCCAGGGTGGCACGGCCGAAGAAGTGCTGAACAACGCGGAGTTGCGACAGATGGTGGTCGAAACATTTCGGGCCGATCAGGCCCTGTGCGCAAGCCATCGCCACCTGGTGCGACCGCCCCTGCCCATCCCCATCCATGTCCTCGGGGGGCGAGATGACGCCCTGGCCGCTTCCGAGCAGGCGGACTGGCGGCGCGAGACCAGCGACGCCGCCTCGGTGTACTGGTTCGATGGCGGACATTTCTTCATTCGTCAGCATGAGGTCGCCGTTGCCGCGCTGATCGTCAAGGAACTGCTGCGGCAGCTCCCCGATGCCGCGCGTGCCGAGGGCGCCTCCACCTTGGTTGAGGAAAAACATGCATGAACTGCTGACTGGCCTTGAACGCCGCGCGCCGATCGGATCGGTGCTGCCCACCCTTTTTACGCCACAGGTGGTGGGTGAGCGTTTGATGGACGCTTGGCCCAGGCTTTCCCCGTTGATCGAAACTGCGCTGGCCCATGTCGGTGGCGTGTTGCTGCGCGGCTTTGATGTCGCTTCTGTCGAGGCGTTTCGGGCATTCGCGGCCGCTTTCGGGCATCCACTGCTGAGCTACGAATTCGGCTCCACACCGCGCACGGATGTAGGCGGTGGTGTCTACACGTCCACCGAGTACCCAGCGCACCAGTCCATCCCGCTGCACAACGAGCAGGCCTACACGCGTGAGTGGCCGATGAGGATCTGGTTCCATTGCGTGACGGCGTCGCCAGAGGGTGGCGAGACGCCCATCGCAGACAGCCGTGCCATCTATCGGAGGATGCCCGATCACATCTTGCGCCGCTTCGAGCCGGGGGTGCGCTACGTGCGCAACTACGGTGAATTCGATGTGCCGTGGGAGAGGGTGTTCAACACCGAGCGCCGTGCCGAGGTCGAGGCCTACTGCCGGCGCAACGGCATCCAATTCGAATGGGACAGCGATGGTGGCTTGCGCACCGAGCAGCTTTGCCAGGCGGTGGAGAAGCACCCCGTGACGGGCGAGATGGTCTGGTTCAACCAGGCGCACCTCTTTCACTCGTCCAACCTTCCTGCAGAAGTGCGTGACTCGCTTGTGGAGTTGTTGGGAGAGGACCACCTTCCCCGTGACACGCGCTTTGCCGATGGCTCTCCCATGCCCGATGCGCTGCTCGACGAGGTGCGCGCCGTGCTGGATGCCGAGACCGTGAGCTTCCGATGGGAGGCCGGTGACGTGCTGATGCTGGACAACATGCTCGTTGCCCACGCGCGCTCGCCATTCAAGGGGCCTCGCAAGGTGGTGGTCGCGATGGCGCAACCACACGGCAACCTGGTCCGTGTTGACTGACCTTTGATCCATCAATCCTTTCAGATGCCAGCGTGCTCGCATGACGGGCCGACGCAGGAGAACCCGCATGACCCGCATCGCACCCTCAGAGCGCTCAAGCCACCCGCGCAACTTCGTTGAGCACATGCTCGGCCTGGCGCAGGAACGGCCACAGGAGACGGCTTTGATCATCGTGCGAGAGCACGACGGACGGCCCATTGACATCCCCATCACCTACCAGGCGCTGGACCAGCGGGTGCGCGCGTTGGCGGCCACGCTGCAGGCTCGCTTTCACCAGGGTGATCGCGTCCTGCTGCTGCTGGACAACGATGATCACTATGTCGTGGGATTCCTGGCGTGCCTGTTTGCCGGGTTGATCGCCGTTCCGGTGTTCCCGCCTGAATCGGCACGGCCGCAACACCTGGACCGACTGAGCGGCATCGCGCAGGATGCTCACGCCTCTTGCGTGCTGGCCACGGGCGCCATGCTGGAGAGGCTGGGGGCAGCGATGGTCAGCTTTGCTGGTTGTCAGGCGATCGCCGTCGATGGCATCGATGTGGGGCAGGCGGATGCATGGCGGCCGCACGTGCCGTCGGATGACGACATCGCCTTCTTGCAGTACACATCGGGCTCGACCTCTGCACCCAAGGGCGTCATGGTCGGCCACGGGCACCTGCTGGCCAATGAGCGCGCCATTGAAGAAGGCTTGGGCATGGTGCAAGGGGACGTCCTCGTGTCCTGGCTGCCGCTCTACCACGACATGGGTTTGATCGGGGCCTTGCTGCAAGCATTGCACCGTGGCATTCCCATTGCCCTGATGACCCCGTCGTTCTTCCTTGAGAAGCCTGTGCGCTGGCTGGAGGCGATCTCGAGGCTGCGGGGCACGGTCAGTGGCGGGCCCGACTTCGCATATCGGCTTTGTGTCGATCGGGTCGGCGAAGCTCAGCGCGCGGGGCTCGACCTGTCTGGCTGGAGGCTGGCGTTCTCGGGTGCGGAGCCCGTGAGGCAAGAGACCTTGCGGGACTTCGCCTCGCATTTCGAGTCCGCCGGGTTCGACGTGCGGGCGATCTACCCTTGTTATGGCCTTGCGGAGGCCACGTTGTTTGTCACGGGTGGCCGGCGTGGGCAGGGCATGACGGCACACGCCTGGCATGCGCTGGCCCTGACACAGGGCAGGGCGCAAAAAGCCGAAGTCGGAACCATGCTGGTGGCCTGCGGCGAGGCGGCCTCAGGCCACGCCATCGACATCGTCGATCCGCAAACGTTGGCTGCCTTGCCTGATGGCCAGGTTGGCGAGGTGTGGGCCAGCGGCCCGAGCGTCACAGGCGGCTACTGGCGACGCCCGGTGGAGACGGCGCAGAGCTTCGTGATGCGGGGCGATGGCCGCTGGTTGCGAACAGGCGACATGGGGTTCGTTTCCGAGGGGCAGCTCTTCATCACAGGGCGCATCAAGGATCTCATCATCCTGCGTGGCCAGAACGTCTACCCGCAAGACATCGAACGTGCCATCGAGTTGGACGTGGAGGCCATCCGCAAGGGACGCATCGCAGCCTTCTCTGTCCACATGGCGGACGGGCATGAGGGCGTCGGCGTGGCGGTGGAGGTTTCGTTGGGCATGCGCAAGCTGGTGCCCGCGCAGGCGCTGGTCGAGGCCTTGAATGTCGTGGTGGCGGGGGTGTGCCGGCAGCCTGCCTCGGTGATCCTGTTGCTCAATCCCGGCGCGTTGCCCAAAACCTCCAGCGGCAAACTGCAGCGTGGCGCTTGCCGTGATGGCTGGATCGGTCGAACCCTGGGCGCCTACGCCATCTGGGAACAAGGCCGGTTCGTGCTGAACGGTCAGAGCGAGGAAAAGCTGGCGATGCCAGCGGCAGTGATCGCAGATCCCGGCGACCAGGTGGCGCACCTGCTGGCGAACTGGTGGTCTTCGCAGCTCAAGCTGAGCAGCCCGCCCGCCCCCGACTCGCACTTCTTTGCCGCCGGTGGCGATTCTCTGCGCGCCGCTCAACTGGCTGCGCGCATCGCCGACCAGTGGGGCCTGGTGTTCCCGTCCCGGTTGGTGTTCGAGCACGCCCGCTTCGGTGAACTGCTGTCGGTGGTGCGCCAGGCGATGGCCGCCGACGTCAACCAGGGACGTGCTCGGCATGTCGCGATCCCGTCCATCACGGCATCCCAACGTGGCGGCCCGCTCCCCTTGTCTCATGCGCAGGAGCGCCAGTGGTTCCTGTGGCAGCTGGATCCGCTCAGCAGTGCGTACAACATCGGTTTCGCATTGCACATGGAGGGTGAACTTCATGCGCAGGCCTTGAGGCAGGCAATCGACGACACCATCGGATCGCACGAGGCTTTGCGAACGGTGTTCCGGGCCAGCGAAAGCGGCACGCCTGAGCAGTGGATTGGCTTGCCGGGTGCGGTCGATTTGCCCCTCATCGACCTGAGTGCGGCGGGCGGGGATGAGACTGCACTGGAAGTGGCCCTGCGGGATGTGGTCGATCGTCCATTTGACCTCTCCAAAGGGCCGCTGCTTCGCGTGGCCTTGGTGCGGCAAGGCCCAGTGCGGCATGTGTTGTCGGTGGTCATGCACCACATCGTCTCTGATGGCGCATCGATGCAGATTTTCATCGACGAGCTGGCGCGCCGCTACGTTGCCTTGTTGAGCGGGCAGCCTTGGGTCGATCGGCCCAGCGCCCTTCAACATGCCGACCATTCGGTGTGGCAAAGGCATTGGCTGGAGTCAGGGGAGGCTGTTCGGCAGCTGGCGTGGTGGAGAGGGGCGCTGGGCGATCATCACCCGGTGCTGCAACTGCCTGCGGACCATGCGCGCAGCGCTGCTGTGG
>NZ_LFRI01000166.1 GCF_001447195.1 Aquabacterium parvum
TTACTTCGACGCGGAGAGGCGCTCCATGTCATTGAGGACAGGCCGAGCATGCTGATGCACGGCCATCATGTAGGCCTGCGAGGCCTTGTCCCAGGCGTCGATGTGTCTGGCCAGGATGAACAGCCAGGGCGGCGTGCCAACATCCGGGCCAGCAGCTACGATCCCGTAGAAGGCCCTCACCGTCTCAGTGGTCATCAGCGCAGCCTCTTCGAGGACATTGCGCGCTTCATCGATAGACTTCATTCCAGCCATTTCAACTCCTGTGTAGTTGGC
>NZ_LFRI01000167.1 GCF_001447195.1 Aquabacterium parvum
GGGCGAATTGTTTGTATGTATGAACTCTAGAGCCGCCTGCGTCGTCCCAGCGTGCGGGCTTCGCCCATCCCGCAGGGCCGCCGCCAGCGGCCTCATACGTGCATCCATCCTCACACCTTGCCCCCCTCATAGGCGATGCTCACCGACGCGCCAGGAGCCCACGCACGCACCGGCACGGACACCTGCTCACCCACTCGGCCCTCGAAAGGCTTGGTGTCCGGAACTGTGAGGGTGAAGAGTTGAACGAGGCCACGGTTATCGAGGCCCTCGATC
>NZ_LFRI01000168.1 GCF_001447195.1 Aquabacterium parvum
GTCTTCGCGTGCATTGCGTTTCGTGTGGCACTGCCTATCCTGCGCGGCCATCAAAACCTTGAACTTTTCAAGCGGCGCAGTTTCCCTTGCCTGCGATCTGACTTCCTCCTAGAATCCAAAGCATCCGCTTTTGGATGTTGGAGGAATCATGAACTTTGACGAAGTAATCCAGCTTCAGGTGCTGAAGCTCAAGGCCCTGAGCCACGGTGCCAACATGGGCCGGCTGGTCGATCAGGCCATTGATCAAGGCCAGCTCACCGAGCTGCGCCAGAT
>NZ_LFRI01000169.1 GCF_001447195.1 Aquabacterium parvum
CCTTATCCCTTGGTAGACCTCTGCGCGACTGATCCCTGGGTTGGTGTTTTGATGGTTTGAAGGTTCCAGGTGAATCGCCTTCGGCGAATCACCCGGGGATGTTTTTGCTTGACAGATGGGGAAGCCCTTGTAGCCCTGGTTAACCGGCGCCGGAGCTCGAAGTGCGGAGGGTACCGACATAGGCCATGAAAATGCCGAAGGCATGGCCTATGTTGGCGTCCGCGTTGAACCCACAGTTAGGCTGGGGCGCGTAGGCACGGTGGTTTTGGTACATGGCTAGACATTGATTTTGAAGCCAATATCCACCTCAGAGGCAGGCTTGCCACCCTGAACGCCCCAATTCTCGGGAGGATGCTCTCTCAAGTTGATAAGCACATCTGACGGCTGGATGTCGAGGGCTGAGAGGTTTTGGACGATGGCCGAATACAGCGCACGCTTTGCTTCAATTGACCGACCGGAGAACATATCGAATGTGACAAGGGTGTACCGATCGGACTTTCCAGGTGGGCTTGTGAAGCGATGGGGTGCATGAACGACGAGACGGATGTTCTTATCCCACTCAGGCGTTTTGATGCCATCCATCATCGCTCGATGAACTGCGTCAATGATGGCGACTTCTTGTTCAATGGTGTACTGGTGCCTGACTTCGATGGTCACTGTTGGCATTTCTCTCTCCCTTGCTGCAAGTAGCCTAAC
>NZ_LFRI01000170.1 GCF_001447195.1 Aquabacterium parvum
ATCACCGTTCTTCACCGTCAAAGTCACCAAAAAAGGCCTCAGAGCCGTTTTCTCGGCTCGGATGACCTCCCACCTATCCAAGTAGGCTTTCATCGACTTAGCGCCCCGTCTAATGGCACACAGAGGGCAAAGCAGGAGCTTCATGCAGAAGCTGGCCGCATGCAGCCTCACAGCGTCGATGGTGAAGTAGTGCCGGAACAGCAGGTAGTCACCGCAAGTGGTGAGCCGCTGGTGAAGCGTTTCTTGACCTTCAACGTGGTCGCCGATAAACTG
>NZ_LFRI01000171.1 GCF_001447195.1 Aquabacterium parvum
CCCTCACCGTCTCAGTGGTCATCAGCGCAGCCTCTTCGAGGACATTGCGCGCTTCATCGATAGACTTCATTCCAGCCATTTCAACTCCTGTGTAGTTGGCTTGGTTAGGGCAGGGGAGCGGCGTTCCAGGCCAATCACCTACCCGTCTGATCCCTCGGCGGCTACGCCGCTTTGGGGCGATTCGCATGCGAAACGGCGTAGCCCTTTCCATGCAGATAGCGATAGAACAGCTCGACATACGGCAGCTCATCGAGCGGCTCATCGGTCAGCTCT
>NZ_LFRI01000172.1 GCF_001447195.1 Aquabacterium parvum
GTAATGGAGTGGTGGGACTCACGTCCTGGGTTCGTCTCAACAGTATGGCGGCGCGAGAGGATGGTTGTCATTGTTCGCCCCGGCCATCCTTGGGCTGCCGAGTCGACCATTCCACTTAAGTGGTTAAAATCCCAGATCTTGCTTGGAGGCGAAGCGGCTACCGGAACTGGGCGCCTACTACAACAATATGCCGGTGCCGACTCGGCAGAGTTCACAGTGGGTATGCAGTTAGGTAGTCGGCCCTGCAAAACTGCCACATCCTCGATGAACACTGATCAAACCTGGCAACTGGGGATGGTCAGAACTCCCAGGTTTGTGTGCAATGACGCTCAGTTTCTGGGAGTTTTGAGGACCTGAAGATGAGCACAC
>NZ_LFRI01000173.1 GCF_001447195.1 Aquabacterium parvum
GGCGGCTACGCCGCTTTGGGGCGATTCGCATGCGAAACGGCGTAGCCCTTTCCATGCAGATAGCGATAGAACAGCTCGACATACGGCAGCTCATCGAGCGGCTCATCGGTCAGCTCTTCCGGCACCTCGACACCTCTGAAGCACCCAGCAGAACCAAGAAGGCGTTTCCCCTTGAGCGTCTGAAAGGCATGCCATGTATCGGCAACCGGCTGATCGCTGAACTTGACGGCGTACTTGAAAACCTCCATGAACCCCTCGGCGGGATCTCCAACG
>NZ_LFRI01000174.1 GCF_001447195.1 Aquabacterium parvum
TCGCCCGCAAGGGCCTGAAGGGCCTTTTTGCGCCCGCCTTGTGGCTGGCCATGTGGGGCATGTGGGTCCGAGCAAGCCTTGAACGCAGCCACGATCATGCACTCAAGGGCTCAAATTGAATTTTGCAAGGCCGACGATGTCAGGCCAAAGATACCCTCGTGACCATCTCAGCCTCCCCCGACATGGCCGGCCTGAGGACCGATGCCGCTTTCACCTGCGCCAAGGAAGCTGACCGCATCCCTCCGCGTGATCCTGAAGCCGATCAGCTTTACCAACATGCCCGCTGGCTGCGGCGCAACAACTTGCTCAAGGATGATCCCGCCGTCTACGCAGGCATCGAGCGCTTGGTGCGTATTGCGACCGCACATGGGCACGACAAAGCCAACCTCGCCTTGCGTGGCATGCTCAAGAATGGCCAGGCACAAAGCCCCAACCCGATCAAAGAAAGTGTGGATCTGGTCGAAGACCTGATACAGCGAGGCGTTCCTGGCGGCTACCACGACATGGGCAATTACCTCATGCAAGGCTATGGCGTTGTCGGCGACTTTGATTTGGGCAAGCGCTATTTCCGAAAGGCTGCAGACTTGGGCAGCCCGGATGCCCAGTACCTGATCGGAGACAAGCTCATTGATACCCGGCGTCACCCTCCCGAGGTGGTGTTGATCGGTCTGCAGATGCTGCGCTGCGCGGCGGAGCAAGGTCACACCGAGGCAGCAGTTGGCCTTGGTGTCTACATCTACGAAGAAAAGCCCAAAGAGGCCATGGAGGCATACCAGTTAGGGGCGAAAGCTGGAAACAGTCTATGCGCAAGTCGGATGAAGCTGGGATTCAAGCTCGTTGATCCCAAGGAAATTGGGTACCTGGGCGTGACGCCTGATCCTGAACGCGCTCGTCGCTACGAAATCATCTGGAAGTTTCTCTCCGACTACGACTATCTCGACCCCAAGGTCCCCGAGATCGACGAGATCGTGCCCTTGCCACCGGCTCAGCTGCCGCCATGGGATGGCAAGTTCAAATGGCTGGAGGAGCACAAGGCCAACGTGCCGCCGCCTTTGCCCTCTGAGAAGCGCATCGAGGAGATGGCGCGCGCCAAGGGGCTAGACCCCAAGACCGGGCGGCCGGTATCTAGCGGTATGTGACGCGGTTCCAGCACAAGTGCGTGGTGCTTCGATGATCTTGATCGACTCGCGAGTGGTCTCTGTGGAAGAAAGCCCTTTGCATGTGGCTGCCGTGTTGCCGTTGAGAATCCTTCATGCTGTTGGAACTCGAGGCATGAACATCGGTGCCATCAACGCGCTGGTCGTGGATCTCACCCGGAGCCTGATCGCTTTGACGCTGTTGGTGTTCGCCCATGCTTCTCCAGTCTGGGCCGCCAGCAAGGCCGTGCAGTTGTCCCCATTGGCCTTTCTCTGCTCCGCTGAGAGCGAGCACCTTCCCACCGTGTCGGCCGACGTCGAGCGGGTTTTTCAGCGGGGTCTTCACCTGTTGAACCAGCGATCGAACACATCGCTGCGCGAGTCGCAGATGGCCGAGTTCAACGAGGTGGCGCGCTACCTCCGCGTTGCCCATGCGCACGGGCATCCGAAGGCGGGCTGGCACCTGATGAACTGGTTGTACGTGTTGGTGGACCAGTCATACGACGGGGTTGCCACGCCCTTGCGGATGAATCGGCAGGAAGAGGTCGAACGTGTCATCGCGCAGATGATCGACAGGCGCCTGCCCGACGGCTACCTGCGCCGTGGCGGTTTTGCGGAACAGGGGTGGGACCTTCAGCAGGCCCTGGACGACTATCGCATGGCCGCTGACCTGGGCAGCCCGGTGGCCCAGCACAAGCTGGCTGAATGGCTGCTGGGTGACTCCACCATGGCGAAGGTGGTCGATGTGGCCAGGCCGGGAACCAGGGACTTGGGCATGGCTTTGCATCGCTGCGCCGCCCAGCAAGGTCACGCACCTTCGATCACCGTCGTGGCGGGTGATTTGCTCAGGGCGAAGAACTTCGCCGAGGGCTTGCCCATGCTGCAGCGTGCCGTGGCCGCCGGCAGCGCGGAGGCGGCCCACAACATGAAAGCCATCTTCGAGGGCGAGCGGCGAGGCCGTTGGCCCTTCCGAGCGCGGGCGGTCGAACCCGATCCAGCGCGGGCCGATCGGTACGAGCGCATCCGGATGTTCCTCATTGGCCATGAATCTGACAGAGGGGTGTTGCCCGATCTGGATCGCATCGTCCCGTTGCCGCCGGCGCCACTGCCGAAGTGGTCTGGCCGATTCCAATGGGACAGCACACCACGTCCGGTTCCGGATCGGCCTGACGAGGGCCTGATGGAGCGTTTGTGCCGAGAGAAGGGGCTCCACTTTTCAACGGGCTTGCCACTGTTCAGGCAATGACTTCCCATGGGCATCGTTCATGTGGGCGGTGCTGCGAGGGGATCCGTCCCCCGTTAGAGGGGGGCGTGTTGCGTTCGACCGCGCGCGCCAGCCCCGAGAATCACGTCCATCACAAAGCCTTGCCCCGCGCACGGCCTCAAGGCACAAATCAAGGAGAGCAATCCATGTACCGCACCGTTTTCATGGGTGTGTTGACCGGCGCCATGGCGCGGCCGATTGCTTGTGTTTCAGGCGCCCCTCTTCGCTGAACAGCCGATGTCGCAAGTGGCAACGCAAAGCTGGCGCATCAGCCCCGCCTGGCGCATCGAATCGCTGGGCGAGCACCTGCTGGTGCAGGCCGGCGCTGACGAGGTTTACCTCATCGACGAAGCGCCGCCGGCCCTGCACGCTCGCCTGATCGAGCTGTGCGAGGGCGGCGACGCTGCCACCTGGGCAAATGACCCACAGCTCGGCGCTGCACTGAGGCAACTCAGGCGGCTGGGTGCGCTGGTGCCCGAGGGCGCACAGCGCCCGTTCGAGGCCCATGCCCGACTGGTGTGGTTCGGTGCCGAGTGCGAGGCCCTGGCCGAAGGCTTGAGCCGCCAGGGCTGGCGGCTCGCATCTGCCTCGGACGATGCGCCCCTGACCTTGCTTGTGCGCACCTCAGCGAGCTGGGCAGAGCTGTTGCAGCAATACACCGCGTGGGATCGGCGAGGGCCTCACCTGCTGGTGGACCTTGCCCACCACCACACCTTGAGCGTGGGGCCCCTGGTGGTGCCAGGTCAGACCGCCTGCGTGTCTTGCCTGGGACAGCGTGTGCTCCAGCGATGGGGCGACCTGCAGCCGCCGCCTGAGCCCGAAATGTTGCGTCGGGCCGCCGGTGTCGCTGCCTTGTTGTCCGATGTCGTGCGACTGGGGCCCGAGCTGGTGGAGCGGGTGGCGGCGCTCGACCTGCGTCAGCTGCGCCTGAGCCGACATCACGTGCACGTGCAGCCCGGCTGCCCCGTCTGCCAGGCCTCGCGCCAAGACGAGGATGCCGAACTGGCACCGCCTTTCAACCTGCCGTGGGTCCGTTGACCTGACGGTGTGCTTCCCAGCGAATTCTCCGAATGATCAAACTGCCGACTCAGTTCGACGCCCGCGCGCGTCAGCACCTTGAAACGGCTGCCGCTGGCGGCTCAACCAGCACGTGCTGCAGCAGTTGCGTGGTCACCTTGGGCAGCGCCGTGGTTGCATCGAGCATGTACCTGGCGCACCTGCGCAAGCGGGCGCGAGGCGCTGGCGAAGACGGCGTGCCCGCTGCCGGGCCGATCGAGCCCACGAACCCGTGGGCTCATCCCGAAGGCGTGGCGCCCGCAGACGCGGCGATCTCCAGCGCCAACGCGGTCAACAGCGAGGCCAGCGGTGCATCGAGCCTGGCCGCGACACCGAGCACCTCGCCCGCTGACGAGCCCAGCCTGTTGTCGTCAACCTGGTTCTGGGTGGTGATGGTGATTGTGTTCGCCTTGTTTGGCTCCATGCTGGGTGACATCGGCGCCATCGTGATCTCGTCGGGCTTGGCCCTGCTGTCCTTGGTCGGCTGGGTCAGGCTTCACCAACGCGCCGGGATCGGGCCTGTGCAGGCCATCGTGGTGGGCGTGGTGTCGCTGGTCCTCATCCTGGGGGCGATCGTGCTCGAGGCCATGGCCTGGATGGGCGCGCTCTGAGTCATGGCGCTGGCCCTTGCATCGACGTTGCCCACGCCCGCATCGCATGCCACCCTGATGGCGGCTGCAGACGCGCGCACTGGCATCTGCCTGCCATGGCACCGGGCTCGCGCCGAGGCCTGGGAGGTGCCAGGCATGGTCCACGTGGCGGTGCCAGCCGAGCCTGTCAACGACTGGCAAGGGGTGTCTGGCGCCGTGGCCTGGCAAGACCCGGTGCAGGCCTGTGAGGCCGCTTTGGCCGAGGCCCTGGAGCGCTATGCCGCGGCGAGGGCGTCGGTGCCTGTTCGTCGCCGCGCGGACGTGCCTGAGCTTGAACTGTGGGCGGAAGACCGCTTCGCCCTGTACTCGTCCGCCCAGCGTGCGCAAGCCGGGTTTCCCTGGCCCATGCCCGTGGGTGACGACGATGGCTTCAGCCCGGTTTTTCGCCTGCATGACAACCAGCGGGTGTGGGTGCCGCAAGAGCTGGTGGGCCTGGGTGTGAGGGCAGGGCGAGCGCGCATGCCTTCCACCTCCAGCGGGCTGGCGGCCCAAAAGGACACGGCTGGCTCGGGGCCCTGGCGAGCCCTGTTGCGAGCCACCCAAGAAGTGCTGGAGCGCGATGCGCTGGCGGTGACCTGGCTCAATGGACTGGGGGGCCTGGAAATTGACTTGCCCGAGCGATGCGAGAGCGTGGCGTCGGCCATCGGGGCCGAGGTGGTGGCGCTGGACCTGACCCAGGCCTGGAGCCCTCACCCGGTGGTCGCCGTGATGGGGCGTCACCATGCGCGCGGGCAGGTCCGCCACGCGTTCGGCATCGCCTGCCGAGCCACGCTGGACGAGGCCATCGACAAGGCCTGGCTGGAATGGGCGCAAAGCCTGCGCTTTGCGGATCACCTCGTGCAACAGTTTTCGGTGCCGGCTGAGCCTGCTGCGCTGCGTCGCTTTGACGAGCACGCGGCTTACTACACCTGTCATCCCCAGGGTTGGGCGCAACTGCCTTTGTTGAAACACCGCAGGCGTCGGGCGCATGACGCGATGACCAAGGAGTCGGCACACACCGGCCCCCAAAGCGAGCTGTCGCAACTGCAAGACCTCGTCCTTTGCCTGCTGGAGCACGGCATCGAGTTGGCCTATCGCGAGCTCACGCCCCCTGATGTGGCCCAGGCGGGGCTCAGGGTGGTCCGTGTGTTGTCGCCGCAGTTGTCTTTGCTGCACGCAGACGAACGCGCTCCCTTCCTCGGCGGGCGAACCGGTGACTGGCGCTGGCGCTACCCGGATGCCGTGGCCCATCACCCGCTGTCCAACCCCTGGCCTCACCCCCTGGGCTGATGACGAGGCAGCCATGAACGAAATCAATCCACCCTTCATCGATGCGACAGTGGTGCCGCATTGGACGTCGAGCCTGCCCCGTGCGGACCTGGATCCGGCTGTGGCTGGGCCCGATGTGGGCGCCCCTTGCTTCAAGGCATTCTGGCGGGCCAGCGAACTCAACCCGACGCGCGCGTTGCTCATGCATCAGCGCATCGAAGAGGACGCCGCACTCGAGCACGAGCCGTTGCGCGCCTGCTTCAGCTCGGCGGCTCAGCCCTTGCCAGCTCCCGATGCCTCGGTGGTCGATGCCTGGGCACCTCGGCGCAGCGTGCGAGCGTTCTCCGATCGGGCGATCGAGCTGGCGGATTTGTCAGCCTTGTTGTGGCCCATGGCGCGGCGTCACGATGGCGGCCGAGGGCTCGCGTCGGGTGGCGGCAAGTACCCCTTGCAAGTGCACGTGATCGGGTGGCGGCTGGCCCGAGAGGGGGCGGTGTTGGCGCCCTCCGTTCAGGGATACGACCCCCTGTCGCATGGTTTGACGCCGATCGGTCAGGCACCCGATTGGGCGCGGCTCAAGCCCATCCTGGGTGTCGACATGGACAGCCCTGCAGCGGTCCTGGTGGTGACCGCTCAAGCTGGCCCCCACGTGAACAAATACGGTGAGCGAGGCGGGCGATTCATGTTGCTGGAGGCCGGCTCCTGGCTTGGCGCCTGGCAGGCTCAGACCGCGCGCATGGGCCTGGGAGGCCTGGTCATCGGGGCCTTTCAGGACCGCGCCTTGTTGCGTGAACTGGGGCCTCACGTCGGTGCGCAGGGGCAGGCACCGGCGGACGCGGTCAGCGAGCACGTGATCGCGGCCGTGTATGCGCTGGGGTGGCCTGCGTCGTGAGCGAGCGAGCCAGCCGTTCTCAATCGGTGACCTTGCTGATGGCCTGCGCGGCGGTGTTCGCTGCGGGCTACCAGCTGACGCTGCGCCGCGCGCTGCGCCTCGAAGACCTGCCGGGGTCGCAAGGGCCGTGGGATGCCTGGGTGCCTTTCTGGCCGGCCAGCATCGTGGTCTATTGCAGCATCAACGTGGCTTATGTGCTGGCCTTCTTCGTGGCCCGCGATGGCGTCAGCCTTCACAGGTTGGCTGCTCGCTTGTTGCTGGTGCAGCTGGCTTGCTTCGCGTGTTTCGCGTGGTGGCCCATGCGCTTGCAGCGCTGGCCTGACGTGGGTGGTTCGGTGTGGGCGCCGTGGTTCCAGGCCCTGGCCACCTTTGACGGGGCGAGCAACCTCGTGCCTTCGCTGCATGTGGCCATCCTGGGTGTGCTCTGGTCTCACTGGCGATCGGTGCTGAGCGCGCGCTGGGCCCGAGGCGGGTGCGATGCGTGGGCCGTGGGTGTTGCGCTGTCTGCCCTGACCACCTGGCAGCACAACGTGATCGACGTGCTGGCCGGTGCAGGTTTGGCCTGGGTGGTGGTGCGCTGGGTCGTCAGAGACGAAACAGCGCCTTCTTGAAAGAACAATCAACATGACAAAAAACTGGGTGAGGCGTTGTGTCGCATCGAGCGCGCAAGGCTTGCTGGTGGCCTGTGCGCTGGCTGCAGCCGGATGGGCGGGGGCGAGCGAGTCGGTGTCGGCTGCCGAGGCCAGGTTCACAGACTGGCCTCAAGCAGGCCGACGCATCGGTGCCGATGGGGCATTGCTGACGGCCGATGGTTCGCGAACGCTGGTGCCCGCAGGGCGCTACGAGCACATCGTGCCGGCCGGGCGCGTTGCCGTCGTCACGCGAGATCGGGCCTGGGGGCTGATTGACGCAGACGGGCAAGCGATCACGGCCTTGCGCTACCAGCACATCGAGCCATTCGGGGAGCGCGGCGCACCTCAGGGCTTCGTTGTTTCTGGCGCGCAGCAGCGACAGGGGGTGCTCGACGCCGAAGGACGGGTCGTCACAGATGCCATCTGGACACAGCTTCGCCCCGTGCGGTTGTGGCCGCAAGACCCCTCGAAAACGCGTTGGTTGTTCGAGGTCAGGCAGGGGCACCGCGAGGGCGTGCTCGATGCGGCTGGGCGAGCGGTGTTGCCGGTGCAGTTCGGCAGCGTGTCGTGGGTGGGCTCCCGCAGCCCCTGGGTGATCGTCAGCCAGGGGAGCTTGCAAGGCGTTTGCCACGCGATCACCGGTGAGTGCCCGCTGCCCTTGTCGACCAAGCGCTACGAAGCGTTCGACGGCGTGGCTGAGGGTGCCGGCCTGTTGTCTGTTCGCTGGGTGGACCGAGTCGGGTTGCTCGATGATCGCCTGCACGAGCTGCTGGCGCCGGTGTACTCGTCCATCGATGCCCTGAACACGGGAGGCGATGGCTCGGTGCAAGTGCTGGCCCAGTTCGGTCTCGACCGGCACCAGTTGGTGCTCGCGCCCGACGAGAACGGCCTTTGGCAGGTGCGGCAGGCCGATCGTCCCCGGCCATTGCGAGCCCGTCGCGATGACCACCCGTTGGCCTTGAGGATGGGCGCCGTGATCGACGCGCGCTACGTGCCCGTGGGGCTTGGAGACGCGGGTGAGGTTCACAGCGCTTTCGTGGACCGCAGGCTGCGCGAGTTGCGTCAGCCCAGCATCCAGCTCAGCGCCTGGACGGCCTATGTGGGCTTCGATCTGTTCGCCCGACCTGGTGACGTGGACGATGCACGTCTGCCCGCGGTGTGGACGCGTTGCCCTGACCCCTCGGGTGTCCGGCTGGTGGCCTGGCACGGCGAGCTCGCAGAGCAGGCCAAGGCGTGTGCTTCGCCCAAGGCGGTGGCCGTGCGCCTGAAGCCTTCGGCGTCGAGCGACGGCAGTTTGCTGTGCGAAGGCTGCGAAGCCCTGGGCCTGCCACCGCGCTGGGTTCGCCGCGATGAGCCACCCGTGGATGCCAGCTGCGCGCTTGCCCCCACCGCGTGGAGCCAGGAGCAAGCCCGGCGTGACCAAGCTGCCTGGCTGGCCGCGTGGTTGCCAACCTGGCAACCGCTGCTGCTGGGCCGGCAGCCGAGCGCGGCCGACAGCGAGGGGTGGCGTCGACATCAGGCCGATCCGTCACGGGCCATGTCGACCTTGTCGGCGGTGACCCGTCGTCCAGAGGCCTTGTTGAACGACATCGGCTTTGATGTGAAGCAGGCACCCAATGTGAATTTGGGACAGGCCTTGCTCAAGTGGATCCGGCGCGCCGAGCCGGTGGGTGACGGGGGGCTCTACCCCGAGCCAGAGGTCGAGTTCGCCGGGCAGTGTGCGCAGGTCTGGTATGTGCGCTTGCCCGGGTTGGACAAGCTGATGCGAACCCGACCTGCGAAGGCCGGTCAGCCTTTCGCCATGGGCCTGGGCCTGCCCCCGGCAGGTCGGCTAGAGCGCCAGGCCTACCCCTTCTTGACCTTCTCGAGGGGGGAGGGCGGCGGTTTGCAGCTCACAGGTGTCTCTCGCGAGTTTTTGCAGGCCGTTTGGCTGCTGGAAGGAGGCCGCTGATGTCGGCGAACATGTGGCGCTCGCGCTGGCGAGCTCTCTGCGGCGCCCTTTCCGGGGCGGCTTGGCTGACGGCGGTTTGGGGCGTTTGGTGCGGCTCTGCTTGGGCAGTGCCTCACTGGACCCAGGAGTGTCCCGATCGCATCGAACATGCGAGTTGGTGTCACCACCTGCCCAGCGAAGGGCGCATGGCGTTGCGCGTGCCAATGCCCGGGAGTGCGGACGGCCTGTGGGGCTTCGTCGACATCCAGGGGCGCATGGTGATCGAGCCGGTCTACGGCAGCGTGATGGCCTTCTCGAAAGGCCTGGCTGCTGCGCAGAAGGACGGCAAGTGGGGCTTCATCGACCTGCAGGGGCGGTGGCGTTTCGAGCCGCGCTACGACGACGTCACGTCGTTCGACGCTCAGGGCCTGGCCTGGGCTGTCGAGCGTGGCCGACTCCAGAGGTTGAGTGCCACAGGGCAGGCTTTGCCGTGGTTGAGCGAGGCGGGGTCATTCGACCTCGATCACCGCGGCATGCAGGAAGACCGCGCCATCCGTGTGCGCGTCACCCCGCCGTCCGAGACCTGGCGGCTGGACACGGGCGAGGTCGTGCAGTGGCCCCGTGAAGTCGTGGAACTGGGGCGACCGGTGGGCGGCACCTGGCCTGTCCGCGTGCGCTTGCCCAGCGGGCGCAACTGGTGGGGGCTCTGGTCGCTTCAGGAAGGGCGTTGGCTGGCCTCGCCCCTGGCCTTGCGCAGCGAGCTCGAGCCGCTGCTGCATGCAGGCAAGGTCGCGGTGCACCGCGCGGGCGGGTGGTTCTTCGTGGACCTGGCGGGGCAGCCGCTGTCGAGCACCCGCTACCAGGCCATCGAAATGGACCGGCCGGGTCTGTGGGTGGTCTCGCCCGAGCACTCGGAGTGGGTGTGGTTGGGGCCTGACCTGCGCGAGCTCCACCGCACGCAGGGCCACGTGACGTCGCCACGCCAAGAACGCTGGGGCGACGCCTGGGTGTACGACCTGCACGAGGCCCTGTTGATCGTTTTGCCGGATGACCGAATCGAGGTCCTGGACACCTCCGAGCACGACGAGCACCTGCAGAAAGGCTGGATCTGGCTCTCGCCCAAGCGAGATGGTGGCGCCCCGGACCTCATCGGGCCGGATGGGCGCTCCGTGCTCAGCGCCGATGAGCGCGAGCGACTCAAGCACCACCGCATCGAGTTCTTGTGGGAGGGCGATCGATCGCCCGCTGTCCCTGGTGCCATCCGCGCCCTGCTGCACCCGCACGATGACACCGCCGAGCCAGGCGTCGTCACCGCCGACCTGCGCGTGCTCACCCGCGCTGAGTGGGCCTTGCTCATGCCCGGTCAACTGCCCTCCGACCCCGTGGTCGTGCAGCGCACCGATGGCCGCTTTGGTGCCATCGATGGCATGGGGCGTTGGTTGATCTCGCCTGAGTGGTTGGGCATGGAAGCCTTTCACCATGGCTTGACATGGGGCCGGCACCCGGATCACGACGGAGGATCGAGGTCCGTGCTGATCGGCTCGGATGGGCGTCGCCTGGCCCTGCCTCCTGGTGCCTTGACGGCTTGCGGTGGTTGGTCGGGGCCTTGGTTGCGCTGCCAGAACAGCGAGGGCGATGCCGCAGGCACCACCTTCATCGCCCCCCTCGCGGCCAAGCGCGTGAACGCACCCGAGGTGGACGAGCTGCGTGAGGCCCGTGGCGACTGGCTGTTTGCGCGCCAAGGGGAGCAGTGGGGCGTGTTGGGCCCGGATGGCGGCTGGCGCGTGCCGCCCTTGACCGATTCCCCCGAAGCCATCGAGTGGCTGGACGACCACGTTGTGCGCGTGTCCGTTCATGCGCAGGGCCAGCTCACGCATCAACTCTGGCGCGTTGCCGATGGGCGCGCCTTGACGCCGCCTCGCCGCGGCCAAAGCTGGCGCCTCGCTGCCGACCGCTACCTGGTCGCGGGCGAGCTGGCTGGCATGGAGCTGCTGGACGCGTCCGGCCGGCTGGTGCTGCGCACGCCATGGTGGGGGACCGACCCGCATGCCGAAGATGGCCTGGCTTGGACGAGCCCGGGTCAGCAACTCGCGCGCCTGTTGCCCGACGGCACGCTGGCACCTGTGCCGGTGCACTCGCCGAACGGCGGCGAGCCCATGACCGAGGCTGATGACGAGGCCGCCGATGCCCGCGCCGTTCAAGGCTGGCAACTTCGATTGAGCGCTCGCTGCGGGCAGCTCATCGTGCGCGGACCGAGTGGTCAGCAGACATGGCCCAAGCAGTCCGTTCGCTGCCGCCAACCCTGAGGACCTCAACATGACACGTCACAAAGCCAGGTGCTTCATGGGCGCCATCGCCCTCGTGCTGGCCGCCACCTGCGCGGCGCAAGCCCAGGCTTGTTGCCGACACTCGGCCGATCAGGGGCAAGGGCAGACCTACCTCGAACGCCTGCACCCATCGGTCGGCGACAAGTCCGTTGTTTCGGTGGGGGAAGGGGAGCACACCTACCGATTCGTGGTGCGCGATGCCCGCCAGCCCGACAGACCCTGGCGCCGAGCCCGCTACCAGGTCAGCACACGGGAAGGCGTGAAGTGGGAGGGAGGGCCCGATGCACACCAGGGCGTCACCGATGCGCAAGGACGCACTGCCGTGTACCGCTCGAAGACACCGGTGGAACCGCAGGACTGGATGGTGTTGCCCCTGCTCGGACAGGGCCCCCAGGGCATGACTTTCAGGCTGGTCGACCAGGACGACAACGGCGTGGCCGACCACCCCTACCTGATCGACGCAGAGGGCGGCGCGATTTTCTGTGGCCTGTCCTTGCCAGGGGGACACACGGCCCGTGTCCTGGATCGCAAACCCACCACCATGCGCCTCTACACCAGCACCGACGAAGGGGAGTGCCGCAAGCTCGCGGCAGCGCTCAACCCCGTCATGGCCCAGACCGATCCGCAGCGTCAGATCAAGGGCTTGCAAGGTCTGCTCCGCCAAGGCTGGTCGCCCATGTCGCACGAGCGCGTCCGAAGCAAGCTCATGGATGTGTTGCTGGCGCATGGGTCAGGCAGCGAGATCCGAGCCTTGGTGAGCAGTTGGCTGTCCGAGCCCGGCATCAGCCGCAAGGCGCTGGCCGATCGCCTCAACTCTGCGGGATATGGTCTGGTCGATCAGCAGCCACCGAGGCTGCCCGAGCTGGCCGAGTCCCTGCTGGCCCAAGCCCTTACGCTGGACACCACGCCGGCCATCCTGGATTCGCATGCCTGGGCCTTGCATGCCTTGGGGCGTCACGACCAAGCGCTGTCCGAGCTGGATGCCGCCATCGAAGGATTCCACCAGCGGTGCGAGCCCGACGACGAAGGCATGTACCAGGAGACGCTGACGCACAGGGCCCAAGTGCTGGCCGCTCTGGGGCGCAGAGAGGAGGCCTTGCAGCAAGAGGGCCAGGGCGCACCCGCGCCAAAAGCTTGTGCCGAAACGCGTGATCAGCGCTTCCTGTCTGGCGAGCTTGCGATGCCCGCTGCGTTCAGATGACGCCCCCCTACCCTGACCTCCTCTTCCCCCCAAGCTTTGGGAGGCATGCGCAAGCCTTGAAGACTAGATTGACCTCACCAGGTCGATCTCTTCGTGTCGACCCTCAACGACAGGAGAGTCTTCATGGCCACCAAGCTTCAACAGGGCAAACCCACTGCCCTGAACATCGCGGTCCAAGTTCGTTTTCAAGCGACGTCGAACAACGCCCCCAAGGTTGACGCGCACGCCTACGTCTTCAGCTCCGAAGCCGCTCCGCTGGGCAGTGCGCCCATCAATGAAAAGGGTGAAGCCCGCTTCAGCATCCAGGCCATCGCAGCGGCCGACAACCTGCGGGTGCTCGTGGGCCCCAAGCTCGACGACAAGCAACCTGACCTTGACGAGCTTGTTCGCCGTGGCGCCATCGAACAGCACCTGGCTTATCGCCCCGGCCAGCGCGAGCTGGTGGCCAGCCTCACCGTCTTCGAGCCCAACTGGTTGTGCTGGCTGCGCTCGGCCGTGTTCGTGCAGGGCCAGTTGCTCAAGAAGGTGACCATTGGCGGCCAGCAAGTCGACTTCCCGGTCTGCAACGCCACCGTCGAGGTCTACGAGGTCGATCCGCTCTACCTCATCATCCCCAAGCTGCCGGTGCTGGTGATCGATCGCCTTCGCGACATCATCGCCAACGCCCGCATTCCCAAGCCCCTCATCGATGTGCCGGTGCGTGGCGGACCTGTGCCCATCCCGCAACCCGGGCCCGACCCGTTGCCCCTCGAATTCACGGGCGCGGCCCTGCGCAAGCTCAAGGGCAGCACCACGCTGGCCGCTCAAAGCCACGCCTTGACCGCAGACAGCTCCGCCACCCTCGCCAAGCTGACCGAAGCCACCGAGTTGCGCTACCTCGCTCAGGCTGGCAGCACGCTGCAGTTCCAGCAGGCGCTGATCCAGAACCCGGTGCTGATCCGGCCCCTGCTGTGCTGGCTCTACCCGCGTTTCGTGACCATGCAGCGCGTGGGCACCGCCACCACCGATGCCTGCGGCCACTTCCGCACGCTGTTCTTCCAGGGCTGCCACAACCACGACACGCCCGATCTCTATTTCAAGGCCACGCAGAACATCTTCGGCCCGATCAAGGCCACCATTTACGCGCCCACGCCGGTGGCCTGTCACACCTGGTGGGACTACGCCTCGGGCACCGATGTCAAGCTCTACACATCCAGTCCCTTCGCGCACACCTGTGCGCCTTGCCCGCCGGTGGTGGGGCCGTCGGGCTCGTCACGCTGGGTCGCTTTCCTGGCCATCGGTGGCCTGCCGCTCAGCCAGGTCTACGGCACCAGCAAGCACCTGCGTGACACGCGACCAGCCTCCGAGGTGGCCGCTCGCTTCGGGCTCACCTCGGACGGGCGGCCCTTCGGTGGCCTGCTGCGCCCGCGCCTGCTGTTCGCCAACGAGCTCGAGTCCCTGGGCGTGCGTCATTACCAGGTCTCTTGGCGGCGTGGCGGCAGTGGCAGCTTTCAGCCGCTCAAAGACGGCATCCAGCACTACTACCGACACGACGTGCCCACCCCGACCGGGCCAGTGCCCGCCTGGACGCCTTACACGCTGGGCCCCAAGCCCGTGCCCAAAGGCGATGGCACCTTCGTGCCCGACCTGACCCAGATCCCTTATCCGTCGGTGGCGCCGGAAGGGCTGTGGGACACGCCGCCGAGCGCCGGTGAGGTCGTCGAGCACCTCACCAGCGCCAAGCTGCCCAGCCACCTTTTCGTGCCGGGCCTGCGCTACAACGCCAACGGCAGCGTCGTCTCCGGCACCACCGACGAGAGCGGCCGCATCCAGATCAAGGTCGATCTGTTCGATGCGCAGGGCGCCCCCATCGACATCAACGCGCTGGGCATCAAGTTCGTCGTGCCCGATGTGCCTGACCTCACCGGCACCATCTACACCACCGATGCGCAGCCGCTGGGCCTGGTTTCGGGCAACAGCCTCATCGTCACCTTGCACGTGGACAACAACGCCTGCTACGCGCAACTGCCCGCGCCCAGCGTGGGCAGCACCTTGGCCGACGAGTGCTGCGGCGTGCTGGAAGTGGACGATGGCGACGTGGTGTCGCTGCCTTACCAGGCCTGGCACCCGCATGGTTTCGCGCGCTACAGCTTCCAGGCGGTGCGGGGCACGCGCGCGGTGCTCTCGCGCACGCAAGACCCTTCGGACACCAGCCGCGCGCCCACCGTGGACAACCCGGGCACGCCCCTGGTCAACGAGGACCCCTTCGGCGGCTCCCCCGCGACGATGACGGTGCACGACCTGATGACCACCAACCTGCCAGCTGGCTGCAACCCGAACGGCTGCGTGGTCGCAGGCTTCAGCGAGACCTTGTATGTCGACTCGAGCGCCACCGATGGTTGGGGCAGCGAGCTGGGTTACGACGCCAGCGCGGTGAGGGCTTTTGTGCTCTCGAAGGTGGCCCTGCCGTCCGAGTGAGCAGGGCTTGCCGACCGGCGAGCGAGGGGGGCGGGTCAGGCCAGGCGAAGCCTCTCCGCCACCCACTCGTGGATGTCATCCACCTCGGCCATGCACAGCGAGTGGTCCATCGGGTAGCTGTGCCAGCTCACGTCGTAGCCCAGCCCAACCAACGCATCGCGCGCCGCCGCGCCGCGCGCGATGCTCACCACGTCGTCTTCGCTGCCATGCGCCATGAAGATCGGCGTGTGCTGGTTGGCGGCGTGGCGCTCGGCTGCGGTGGTGTCCGCCAGCGGCAGGTAGCCCGACATCGCCACCAGGCCCGCCAGCTTGTGCGGGCAGCGCAAGCCCGTCATCAGCGTCATGGCACAGCCCTGCGAAAAGCCCATCAGCACGATGCGATCAGCTGGCACGCCGCGAGCCATCTCGCGCTCGATCAGCCACATCACCTGCACGTGCGCTTCGCGCAACGAGGCCTCGTCTTCGCGCTTGGGCCCGCTGACCGGCAGGATGTCGTACCAGGCCTGCATGGGGTAGCCGTTGTTCAGGCTCACGCGCCGCACGGGCGCGCTGGGCAGCACGAAGCGAACGGGGCCCACCTCTTCGAGCGTGAGCTCGCCGCAAAAGGGCACGAAGTCGCTGCCATCGGCGCCCAGGCCGTGCAGGATGATGATGCTGGCCGTGGGGTTCGGGCCGGTTTCGATGTCTTGCGTGATCAGCATGGGGGTTCCTGTTGAATGCGGTTCAGCTCAGCCACTCGATGCCGGGCAACTGCGCGCACTCGCTGCGGATGATGCCGGCGATGTCCTGCATCCATGGCTGGCCCGATTGCGCGCGCGGCCAGATGGCATGCAGCTCGCTCCACAGCCCCTTGGGCCCGATGCGCAAGCCTTGCACGTAGTCATGCGAGAGGTAGCTTTGCAGGCCCCATGAGGGCAGGGCGGCGATGCCCCGTCGGCTGGCGGCCAGCTGCACGATGGCCACCGTGAGTTCGGCCGTGCGGCGTTGCAGCGCGATGCCGGCGGGCTGCAGCACCTCGCGGATGAGGTCGATGCGCTGCTCGGGCACCGGGTAGGTGATGAGCGTTTCACCTTCGAAGTCTTTTGGGCTGAGGTGGCGCTTGTGGCGCAGCGGGTGGTCGTTGGCCAGCACCGCCAGGATCTCGAATCGGAACAGCGGCAGCACCTGCCAGGGGCGCACGGCCTTGGGCCGCGAGCCGATGACCAGGTCGGCGCGGCCTTCCTTGAGCAGCGTCAGCGGGTCGGCGTGAAAACCGGCCACCAGGTCCACCTCGACGCCCGGCCAGCGTTGGCGGAACTGGTGCATCACGGGCATGAGCCAGTCGAAGCAGGTGTGGCATTCGAGCGCGATGCGCAGCTCCCCGCTGGCCTGGCCGTTCATGCGCTGCAGGTCGCGCTCGGCGGCCTGCACCTCGGCCAGCACGGTGCGCGCCAGTTGCAGCAGCCGATCGCCAGCGGGCAGGAAGGTCAGGCCGTGCCGCGTGCGCTCGAACAGGGGCAGGCCGTGGTGTTCCTCGAGCGCGCGGATCTGGTGTGACAGCGCCGATTGGGTCAGGTGCACACGCTCGGCGGCGGTGGCCAGCTTGCCGGTGTCAGCGATGGCCACGAGTGAGCGCAGGTGTCGGATGTCAAGCATGAGTGCCAATGACGGATTGATGAAATCGCATGCATTCTATTCATGCCTGGGTGGCAGGGCGAACCCGGTGAAGACAAGTCGGGCGGCGGACGGCACAATGGCCTGACCCCTTTCATTTGTGCATTTTTCACGGAACCGTTTCCCCATGGGCCAGATGATCGAGGTCGGCCGTCCTGATGGCGGCAAGACCCCCGCCTACCTCGCGCCAAGCCCTCGCACGGGCTCGCCGGCCATCGTCCTGGTCCAGGAGTGGTGGGGGCTCAATGACCACATTCGCAGCGTGTCCGACCGCCTGGCCGCCGAGGGGTACACCGTGCTCGCCCCCGACCTGTACCGGGGCCGGGCAACGACCCAGGCAGACGAGGCCCATCACCTCATGGACAGCCTGGATTTCGCCGATGCGATCCAGCAGGACATCGCGGGCTGCGTGATCCACCTGGCTGAAGGCGGGCGCAAGGTCGGCGTCACCGGGTTTTGCATGGGTGGGGCGCTCACGGTCGCGGCTGCGGCGCTGGTGCCGGGGCTGTCGGCGGCCGTGTGCTTCTACGGCATCCCGCCCAGCCAGGTGGCCGACCCCGCGCTCATCCGCATCCCCTTCATGGGACACTTCGCCACGCTCGACACCTGGTGCACGCCTGCGGCGGCGGCCTCCCTCGAAGCCGACATGCGTGCCGTCGGGCAGTCGCCCGAGGTGCACCACTACGTGGCGCAACACGCTTTTTTCAACGATTCCCGCCGCGCCGAGGTGTACGACGCCGCGTGCGCCGAGTTGGCCTGGTCCCGCACGACCGCATTTTTCGCCCGGCACCTCGGAGGCTGAGCCCTTGGGCTTGGCCGATGCAGGCGCCACCTTTTTCTCAACCTTGCCGAGAGGAGCTTGCCATGCGTCCTGTGTCGTCCGAATTCATCCGATATGACGTCGGTGCCTGTGGTCCGGGTCTCAAGGGCTTGCTGTTGGTGGCCGACCGCGGGCGCGGCCTGTGCGCCATCCTCATGGGCGACGACGAGGGCGCGCTGGTCGAAGAACTGGCCGAGCGCTTTCCCCGCGCTCAGCTGATGCAGGACGAGGCCGAGCTGTCGGCGGCGCTGGACGCGGTGCAGACCATGCTGGCCGACCCCAGCCAGGGCCTGGACTGGCCGCTCGACCCGCTGGGCACCGAGTTCCAGTTGCAGGTCTGGGACGCGCTGCGTCAGATCCCGCCGGGGCAGACCGTGAGCTACACCGAGCTGGCCACGCGCATCGGCAAACCCGATGCCGTGCGCGCCGTGGCGTCGGCCTGTGCGGCCAACCCGCTGGCGGTGGTGGTGCCCTGCCACCGCGTCATCCGCAGCGATGGCGGGCTCTCCGGTTACCGCTGGGGGGTTGAGCGCAAGCAAAGTTTGCTCGAACGCGAGGGCCGCAGGTGAGCGCCTGCGCATGACACAAGGGCGGTCAGCCAGGTCAGGCACGTCACGACATCTCAGGCGGCCACTTCGGCTCACGCCCTGTGAGGGTGGCGATGAAGTGCGAAAACGACAGCAAGACCAGCAGCGGAGACAGCGCCGTCATGAGGAGCAGGTGCCCAAATGTCGCGTGCCTTCGCGTCGCCTTCTTGGCAGCGCATATCGACATGTGAACCATACAGAGCATCCTCTCAAGCCGCAACAAGTGATCAGGTCGTTGTCGATGTCTTCGTGCCTGAGCCTGACTGCCCCACAGCCGTGTCTTTTCGACGCCCCCGAATCAACGATGCAACGATGATCAGAACGGCGGCAATCAACCACCATTTTTTGGTCTGGTCCTTCTGCTCAACTGCTGAAGCCAAACCCTCTCGTGCAGACGGTGGCCCAGCAACGAGGCGAGTCAAGGAGGCTTGTGAAGTTTTCTCAAACCAGCCTGCATCAGTGTGCCGATGCCCCTCAGTGAAGACAGCACCGCTCATGAACTGGTCAACGGCCTTGATCCTCGCCTCCACACTGTCATCGAAGGGACTGTCCAGAACACCCATCAACACTTCACGAGCACCAAGCCGCAGCCAGGCGGCAAGATGTTGCCTTTCACGCAGGTGTACGTCATCGCCCGTGGTGTAAGCATAGGTCGCCAGGTGGTTGGCTCCGTCGTAGGTGGGCGACTTCAACCACTTGAGCTTCTCTGGTGTGTAGCGAAGGTCTCGTCCGATGGTGAAGTCCTCCTGAACTGGCCATGGTTGCAAGCGCATTGCCGTGAGCTCCATCACGTTGTTCGGCAATGTCACATCCTCTACGTGTCCTGAGGGGATAAGGGACAGCATCAAGGTCCATGCATCACCAGATTGAATGCGCAGGGTTGGATCTTCAATGGTGGCTCCATGGGCCCCCTCGATCTTCGCTACCACTGCGGGCTCAAGCCATTGAACGCCAGCAGGAATTTGCACAACAACGCTTTCACCAAGTTTTACCGTTGCGGGGCCGGTCTGCCATGTCGCTCGGCGATAGGCATCCAAACGAGCCCCACGGGTGCCTATGTCACCGAGCCCCAGGTTGTTGAGGAACTCCACGGCTTCCGGCTTGAGCGTTTCGGCATTGGCCTTGGCTGATAAGGGATGCATCCCGGCAGCAGCGATCGCCAGTGAGGCGGCGCAGGTACGCAGTACAGTTAGCGAAGAAGTCAACATAGAAAACCAGTCCTCTGATCTTTGAATGAAATTCATTGCATTGCCCCTGGCCACTTTGGCTCCCGCCCGGTGACGATGGCGATGAAATGCGCCAGTGACAGCAGCACCAGCAGCGGTGACAGCACCGTCATGAAGACCAGGTGCCCCAAACCCAGCGTGCCCTTGCGTTGCAGTTCCAGCGCCCCGGTGATGTTGAAGTAGGCGTTGAAGGAATAAGTCAGCGAGGGCGTCATCTTGGCCCAGCGCTTGGGTGTGGGCACAGCCTGTGGCCCTTCGGCCATGTAGCGCTGAATGTAGGCGATGAAGGCATCTGACTTGGCCTGGTTGGTGATGGTCTTGCCGACCACAAAGCGGCGCTTGATGCGCCGGGTGGCCGGGTCCACGCTCAGGAAGGTGGTGGGGAAGATGCGCGCGCCTTCGCCGTTGTCGCCGTCTCGCTGGCCACGCATCAGATAGAGGCTGTCATCCCACGGCACGCTGAATGGCCCGCCCACGCGCGAGCTGCGCCAGACATGCACCATGCACCGCTCGCGGTCAAAGCGGATGGGGTTGGCGCGGTAGTGGAACCAGTCGAAGCTGACGAAGTAGCGCCAGAAGAGCCAAGAGAAGAACGCCGAGCCGCCAATAGCAAGAAAGCTCATCAAGAACAGGCCGACATCTCGATTTCCGTTGGCCAGTTCGGTTATGAATAGATGAGAGAACATCACCAGACCGGTGCCCGCTAGCCATAAAAATGCAGCGCCCGGTACGCACAAGAAGCCTCGCATGAGGTGCGATGCGGACATGGCATCTAGGTGACGTTCGTCGAGCTTGAATATGGACTCGTTGTCGTCGGGCTCAGCGCAGATGGCATCTCGACCGACACAGAGCAACTCCGCCCCGGGGCGTTCCGACAACTCCTCTTCCAGCGTTCCGTCACCCTCTCCGGTGTAGAGGTTCATGTCAGCATCTGCTTGCGCGCTTTCCTGCATGTCCTTACCGGCTTTGCCAGAGAGTGCATATCGGTGCAGCCAGTGCGTGATCACCGTCATGGCTTCTTCGATCATGTCGGCTTCACCTTGATCAACTTGTCCAACTCTCTCGACTCCTCATCCCAGTCACGCCATTGCTGGTCTTTCGGCTTCTTTCCCCAGCAAGTGCGCGCCATCCACTCAGCGATGGGCTTTTTCTCGAACGCCCAGATCAAGGCAGCCACAGCCAGACCGATGAGGCCAGCACGGATACCCAGGCGAGCTGCAAGGGCGCGAGAACGGACTGCGGTGGTGGGCTTTATCCAGCCTTTGGCCTGAAAGAAAGATGCGCCACCGCTGGCGATGGTGGCGGAGCCAGAGACGATCCCTGCGCCAGTGGCTCCTAAATACAGTGCGGCCATGGCATAGCGCTTCTCTTGTCCAGCTTCGTACGCGTTGACCCCAGCCCAATACGCCCCAATAAACGAAGCCACTCCGCCGCACAGCCCCCCAAGCCCCTTGGTCACGCCCCACTGCAGGTTCTCGCCATACACGCCCTTGACCCATGCCGCGCGGATGTCAGCAACGGCATTGACACCGCCCAACACTGCCGCGCGCAGCGCGGCTTCGGCCTGAGGCTGCTTGAAGCGATCGGCCTTGGCCAATGCGCCCTCGGCCTTGTGATAGTTGATCAGCTCAAAGACGAGGCTGATGGCGCTGAGCCTGCCGTCCAGGTTGAAGCCCTTCTTGACGTTGACAAAGGTATCTGCCGCCAAGGCGGTGCTGACCTCGCGCATCTGCCCGAACTGGCGCATCGTGTTCTGCGCAGCCTCTACGGTCTCAGGTGCAACCACCACATAGCGCAAGCCGCTGACCGCATCGGGCTTGGGCTGCGGCAAGGTGGCCGCCAGCACCGGGGCTTGGCCCGGCACCGCCATGCGTGTGCCAAAGTCGCGTTTGAAGGCAAACGGGTTGCTGCCGTCCAGGCTCAAGGTCATGTCCACCATGCGCCAGGTGGAGAACTCGAAGAACCGTGCCAGGCCCCTCAGGCCATCGCTTGTCGTGAACGTGTGTTGAGCCCACATGGCACCAGCGCGGGTCCAGATCACGCCTTCAAACAGCGTCTTGACGACGCGGTTGGTGTTGTCGTCCGACAGCGCCTTGGACAGCGGACCGGCTGCCGTGGCCAGAACCCTCTCCCAGCCCCCAGCCAAGCGCCCAGCCGGAGTGTTCTTGCCACGGTCGGGGAAGGTCAGCGCCTTCTTGAGGACGGAGTAAACCTTGTCCCACTTCAATACCTGCAGCGAGCCCAGCACATGCTCTGTCACGTCCTTCTGGTTGCCCAGCAGGGCGTTCCAAACCAGGGCCTCGGGCGCGCCAGGCTTCTTGTGGACAACCTGGGTCTCCATCCATTGCTTGCAGCGATCCGTCACCCCCATGCCGTGGATGAGATTGCAGGCCATTTCTTCATAAGCGACCGCATCGAGCCGGGTGCAGGGGTCGAAGTCCATCTGGCGCATGGCCAGGGTGCTGGGGTGATCGAGCCAGGCCAGGTGATCAACGGCGGCCCGCTCGACGGCCTTTTGCAACTTCTCAACCTGTGCTCTGTACGCCTTCAGGAAGCGCTCCGGTTCAGCGACATCGCGCAGGTTGTCGGCGTACTCAGCCCAGGCTTGCTTGCTCTGCTTGTCGACGCTGGCCCGTCGGCGCTCTTGCATCGTGGCTTGCGGCAGCTCCGTTGGCTTCCATGCCACTGGCTTGCCGTCCGGGCCCATCTTGGTGATGGTGCCGACCGGGTGGTGTTGGGCCACGTCATGTCGCTGCGCTTCCGCTTCGTCAAACGCCTGTTCAGCCTCTGCCTCCACTTGCATCCTGAATGACTCGATCACCTCGGCGGACAGGAACGCTCGCTGGTGCTCAGCCGCGTGGCGGGTGGCCGCTTCCATCTGAGTGTTGCGCAGTTCGTTGAGTTGCTCGACCACGCCCTCCGGGTCGTCCAACATCAGGATGACGGACTTGCCCTTGAACATGTCAGGGTGCCCAGGTGGCGCAGTGCTTTCCTCGATGCGCCGCACTTTCTGGGCGAACTCATCGGCGGCGCCAAACCGAATCGCATTGATCGGCTCTATGGCGGATCCGAACGCTTTGCGCAACGCAGTGGAAGGCCAAAAGCCGCTCTGGCCATCGGCAAAGTCAATGACATGGCTGCGCAGGTGCTCAGCATCCAGCGGCAGCATGTGCCTGCCGGGCCGCTGGCCCTTGGCCACGGCCTTGGGGCTGAAGCTCACGCCGCGCCATTCTCTGGCCTTCTTCGTACCGATGGGCTTGCCATCCGGCCCTGCCACCGTCGCCTCGGCGTTATCGGTGTAGCGCTGCAAGGTGGCTTCTGACCACAGACGTGGGCTGAAGGCCATCCAGACATTGCCTACGGCATTGGCATGCGCGATGCTGATCAGGTGCGCCTGATGGTTGGCTGCGCCTTGGCGGCACTGCTTGATCTCGCCTGCATCCAGGTGGGGCTGGATGCCCTTCGCGTAGTGCGGAACGCGCACCTGTTGCAAGAGTTGGCGAGTCAGGCCGTTGCGCATGACCTGCCAGATGTCCCAACGCTGCTTGTCCGGATAGAAGAGGTAAACATAGCCTTCGCGCATGACGCGTGCCACCGGCGCGGCGTTGGCCAGCTTGGTGCGATCCAGGGCAGGGTCAAAGGCCGCAGGCCAACTCACACCCGCCTGCTTGACGGCTGCCTCATGGTCCTTGGCCACCACGGAGGGCAGCACCACCAGCAGTTGCAGGTGCGTGCGGTAGCACTGCTGGCAAGGCTCGCCCGGGATGTAGTGCGGGCGCCCGCTGGAGGCGTCCTGTACGCTGGTGACGTATTGCTCTTTGCGCGCTTGTTGCTCGGCGGTCAGCATGATTCGGAACCCTGTTTCATATGTGTGTGCTGCTGCGCTGATGGTTCAGTGCAGCGCGGCTGAGGCCTGTCGGCCGTCAGCACGTGTGGCGGATTGCCAGCGTTGCCAGAACTGCGGCGGCAGTCGTTCGTGCAGTTCGGTCAGGGGCAAGCCCTCCGTCACCAAGGCACGGATCGCCGCCAGCCAGTCCGCATCGTTACGTGCCTGTTCTGGCAGCGGTAAGGCCTGCAATGCGTAAGCGGTCAGCCCTGGCCCGCGAAGGCCCAGGTTCTTGGCTTCCAGGATCAGTGACTGGACCCGGGCCAACGCATCGGGCGGAACAGGGCTGCCCTCAAGTTGGGCTTGATCTCGCCAGCGCTCCAAGATGTCCCGCACGGCGGGCACCTCTTCCACGGCCAGAATCTGGTCGCGGGACAGTTGCCTGGCCTGGTGAGCGTTGCCTGGCGCCGCTGCATGCTCCTCTGGGTGATCGGCCCGGTACACCTTGACCTGCCCGAAGGGGTCGATGCCCACCCAGGTGGCGTCGCCCAGCAGTGCCGTTCGCTGGGGCGCGGTCAGCGTGGGCCACAGGGTGTGAAGGTGATCCGGACAGAACCAGCGCACCCAGTAGGTGTGCCCGCCAGCACGGTGGTTGGGGGCTGCGTGGCGGAATCTCTGTGCGATCTCGCTGGCGGATTCGTTGCTGACGATCCATCCGCCAATCGTCAGGTTGGACAGATCCAGCTCGTCGTTGTGCAGCGCGCGGTCGTAGGCTGCTCGCCCAGCGGTTTCTTGCGACGCTTGGGTGATGCTCGATTCCAGCAAGGGGTCGTCCAGCGCCGGGTGCGTCTCCAGCAGATAGGCGGCCACCTTCGAGCAATCGAGCGTGATGAGGCGGGCTGCTCGGTCAGGCCGGATGGCCAGGCTGCCGGCAGGTGGCTGGATGAGCGCAGCTGCCCTGCGCTCATCGTTGGCTAGGCTCAATGGGTCTGACAGCTCTGGGATGTAGACGAGATGCAACTGGGCATCTGGCGAGTGTTTCAGACCAGAGGCCAGCGCCTCTAGTACCGTGGCCCGCAGGCCATCGAAATTGGTTTCCACACGGGGCTTCCTGATTGAGTATTTGTAGGCAGCGGCCCATGTCTTGGATGGAGCGCTCTGCGCCCGCAGGCTGCCAAGAAATTCTACCGGCTGACCTCGACCATATCTGGCAGCTGTAAGGTGATAGCCGGCTTTGACGATGACTCTGTGTTACTGGTCATGAACGCTGCGCTGGTGAGGGGATGGGGGGGCAGTTTTTGTAGGGTGCTGGAGCCGGCGCGTGGGCACCACCTTCCTGATCGTGACCCACGACCCACGACCCTCGCCTGGCTGCCCGATGCGACCGCGTCATCGAGCTGGTCGACGGCCGCATCGACCGAGACGGCTCGCCCGAAGCCGGCCTTCAGCAGGGATGAATTTCATTCAAGCCTGATTGAAAACATGTCGCTTGATTCAAGCGGTCTGCTTGCCCACACTGCCCCCATCTCAGGAACCAGGCAGTCAGAAGGCCAGCATGAATCAGCACAACCCCCACACCTCCGCCCACATCCTGGGCTTTCCGCGCATCGGTGCGCAGCGCGAACTCAAGTTCGCCCTCGAAGGGTTTTGGCGCGGTGAGCGCAGCGAAGCCGAGCTGCGCCGCACGGGTGCCGAGCTGCGCCAGCGCCACTGGGCCCTGCAACGCGAAGCCGGGCTCGACGCCGTCACCGTCGGCGACTTCGCCTGGTACGACACCACCCTGACCCTGGCCGCCACGCTGGGCGCCTTGCCCGCGCGCTTCGGCTTTGACGCGCACACGCTGAGCCTGGCACAGCACTTCGAGCTGGCGCGTGGCAACGCCGCTCAGCCGGCCATGGAAATGACCAAGTGGTACGACACCAACTACCACCACCTGGTGCCCGAGCTCACACCCGACACCGCGTTCGCGGGCGGTGTGAACTGGCTGCTCGACGAGGTGGACGAAGCGCAGGCGCTGGGCCACCGCGTCAAGGCCGTGCTGCTGGGCCCCGTCAGTTTCCTGTGGTTGTCCAAGGGCCATGGCGAGCACGCCGGCTTCGATCGCCTGAGCCTGCTGCCGCGCGCGGTGCAGGCCTACCGCCGCGTGTTGCAAGGTTTGCGCGAGCGAGGGGTCGAATGGGTGCAGGTCGATGAGCCCGCTTTGTGTCAGGACCTGCCCGCCGACTGGCTGGCCGCCTTCCAGCCGGCCTACGACGAGCTGGCGGCGGACCTGCGCGGATCGGGCACGAAGCTGTTGCTGGCCACTTACTTCGACACCGCTGCAGACCACGCGGTGCTGGCGAGCCAGCTGCCGGTTCAGGGCTTCCACATCGACCTGGTGCGGGCGCCGCAGCAGCTCGATGCCTGGTTGGCCGCCTTGCCAGCCACCGCTGTCCTGTCGGTGGGCGTGATCGACGGGCGCAACATCTGGCGCAGCGACCTGGACCGCGCACTGGGCTTGCTGCAACCTCTCAAGGCCCAGTTGGGCGAGCGCCTGTGGGTGGCGCCATCTTGCTCGCTGCTGCACGTGCCCGTGTCGCTGGACCACGAGGTCAAGCTCGACGCCGAGGTCAAAGGCTGGTTGGCGTTCGCCACCGAGAAGCTGCAGGAGTTGCGCGTCATCGCCCGCGCGCTCAACGAAGGCAGCCAAGCTGTGTCCACGCAGCTCGAACAACAGCGACAGGCGCTGGCCGCACGCCGCACCTCCGGCCGTGTCACCAACCCAGTTGTGCAAAAGCGCCTGGCCCAACTCACGGCCGACATGGCCCAGCGACACAGCCCCTTCGTGCAGCGCCAGGCTGTTCAACGCGAGGCTTTGCAACTGCCCGACTGGCCCACCACCACCATCGGCTCCTTCCCGCAGACCACGTCGATCCGCCAGGCGCGATCGGCCTGGCGCAGGGGCGAGCTCTCGGCCACCGACTACCTGCAGCGCATGCGTGCCGAGATCGAACACGCGGTCAGGCAGCAGGAAGCCTGGGGCCTGGACGTGCTGGTGCATGGCGAGGCCGAGCGCAACGACATGGTCGAGTACTTCGGCGAGCAGCTGTGGGGTTATGCCTTCAGCGACAACGGCTGGGTGCAGAGCTACGGCTCGCGCTGCGTCAAGCCGCCGGTGCTGTACGGAGATGTCTTCCGTCCCGAGCCCATGACGGTCGAGACCACGCGTTATGCGCAGTCGCTCACCGAGCGGCCCATGAAGGGCATGCTCACCGGCCCGGTCACGATGCTGCAGTGGTCCTTCGTGCGCGACGACCAGCCGCGCGAAACCACCGCGCTGCAACTGGCCCTGGCCATCCGCGAAGAGGTGGCCGACCTGGAGAAAGCCGGCATCCGCGTCATCCAGATCGACGAGCCCGCCTTCCGTGAAGGCCTGCCGCTGCGCCGAGGTGACTGGGCGGTGTACCTCGATTGGGCCGTGCGCGCTTTCAAGGTCTCTTCGTGCTGCGTGCGCGACGAGACCCAGGTGCACACCCACATGTGCTACTCGGAGTTCAACGACATCCTGCCCAGCATCGCGGCGATGGATGCCGACGTCATCACCATCGAGACCTCACGCTCGGCGATGGAGCTGCTCGACGGCTTCGGTGCCTTCCACTACCCCAACGAGATCGGGCCCGGGGTGTACGACATCCACTCGCCACGCGTGCCATCGGTCGAAGCCATGGTGCGGCTGTTGCGCCGTGCCGCCGAGGTCGTGCCGGCCGAGCGGCTGTGGGTCAACCCCGACTGCGGCCTCAAAACCCGAGGCTGGGTGGAGACCGAAGCCGCGCTGCGCAACATGGTCGCAGCCGCCGGCGTGCTGCGGCGCGAGGCGGGCCTTCAGCGTGCGGCCTGAGCCGTTTGGACGCACCAGCTTGGTGATGTTGTGAACCACCTCAGTGAAAGTGATCACGTTTGACGCAAACCGTTCGGTAAGTAACACGAGGTCACGCTTCTGACGCCCATGCGTCGAACGCCAGTCGATACAGTCGCACCCCATGGACAGCCAGGTGAGCTGGCGATCCCAGTTCATGGCGGAGGCGGCTTTGCAGGCGATCGAGACACAAGCGGAACCAGGTCAGGCACAGGCCGAGGTGGGCCTGAGGGGCGCCATGGCCATGGGCGCGGTGGCCGCCGTGGCCTTGAGCGCTTGCGGCGCGGGCTCTCAAGGCTTCGAAGCCATGACCGCCGAGCGCGCCGCCCGCCTGCTCAACCAGGGTGGCCTGGGCTCCACGCCTGCGGAGGTCAACGAGATCCTGGACCAGGGCGCAGAGACCTGGTTCGAGGCGCAAAAGCGCATGCCCATCGGGCCCTCGATCTGGCAGTGGGCCACCGACCATGGCCACGCCAACCGCGCCTTGGCCCGCAGCGACTTCGGCCTGGACCAGGCCCTGTGGTGGCGCTTGTGCAACTCGCAGGACGTGATGCGCCAGCGCATGGTGCTGGCGCTCAGCGAGATCTTCGTGGTCTCGCCACTGAACATGGTGGCCTACTGGCGCCAGTTCGGCTGCATCGCGTGGTGGGAGCTGCTGGAGCAACATTGCTTTGGCAACTTCCGCGACCTGCTCACGCACGTCACGCTGTCGCCCGCCATGGGCGTGTACCTGAGCATGCGCGGCAGCGCCAAGGAAACGCCCTCAGGCCGCCGCCCCGACGAGAACTACGCGCGTGAGCTGCTGCAGCTGTTCACCATCGGGCTGCACGAGCTCAACACCGACGGCTCGCCCATTCAGCCCCTGACCGAAACCTACGACGCCGACACCGTTGGGCAGCTCGCGCGTGCGCTCACCGGTTGGGACGTCGACGGCTTCAACCCCTTCGACCCGGAAGGCCCGTGCGAGTACTGGCGCAAGCCCATGGTCTTTCATGCCGATCGTCATGCGGTGGGTGACAAGCGCGCGCTTGGGGTCAACATCCCCGACGGCACACCAGGCCCAGAGGCCCTGCGCCTGGCCCTGGACGCCGTGTTCGCCCACCCCAACGTCGGGCCCTTCATCTCGCGCCAGCTGATCCAGCGGCTGGTGACCAGCAACCCGAGCCCCGCCTACGTTCGGCGCGTGGCCCTCACGTTCGAGAACAACGGCGCGACGACGCCGGTGCGTGGCGACCTGGCCGCCGTGTTGCGCGCCGTGCTGTCCGACCCCGAGGCCCGGCCTGAGAAAACCGAGCCGGCCGCTGGCGCCATCAACGTGCAGACCGACGGCAAGCTGCGCGAGCCGCTGCTGCGCCTGTTGCAGTGGCTGCGCCTGAGTCGCGCCACCTCCACCGACGATCGCTGGAACGTGCCTGACCTGTCTGGCACCGACATGATCGGGCAGGCCCCGCTGCGCGCGCCCTCGGTGTTCAACTTCTTCCGGCCGGGTTACGTGCCGCCCAACAGCGAGGTGGCGCGCTTGGGCATGGTGGCGCCCGAGTTCCAGGTCACCAACGAGTCGACGGTGATCGGCTACGCCAACTTCCTGCGCAACGTGCTGCCCTTCGGCGGCGCCGGCATCTTGCCCAACTACGAAGACTGGCTGCTGTACGCCGACGACGTGCCCACCCTGGTCGACAAGCTCGATTTGCACCTCACCGGCCGCATGCTCTCGCGCCCCACGCTCGACACCATCGTGCAGGGCGTGAGCTCGATCACCGGGCAGTCGAGCAACGAGCGCCGCAACCGCGTGCTGGCCGCCTTCTTCCTGGTCATGACCTGCCCCGAGTACCTGGTGCAGCGCTGACATCCACTCGCCAAGACCTTCGCCATGAACGACCACTCGCCCAGCCGCCGCGCCTTTTTGCAACGCACCGCTTGGCTGTCAGCTGCCGGGGCGGCCGCTCCTTTTGCGATGAACCTGGCCACGATGGCCGAGGTCGCCGCGCAAACCTCTGGTGCGGGCGACTACAAGGCGCTGGTGTGCGTGTTCATGCAGGGTGGCAACGACCATGGCAACACCCTGCTGCCGGTCGATGCCAGCAGCCATGCGGCCTACGCAAAGGCCCGCAGCGATCTCGCCCTGCCGCTGTCCAGCCTGGTGGGCACCACCTTGGCCTCCGACGCGTCCAGCAACCTGGGTGGCCGTCAAGTGGCCCTGGCGCCTGCGTTGCAGCCGCTCAAGGCCCTGTACGACGGAGGGCGCCTGGCCGGCTTGCTCAACGTCGGCACGCTGGTCGAGCCCACCACCCTGGCGCAGTACCGGGCCCAGTCGGTGCCCCTGCCGCCCAAGCTGTTTTCGCACAACGACCAGCAAGCCGCCTGGCAGTCACACGGTGCCGAGGGCACGTCGGCTGGCTGGGGCGGCCGTGTGGTCGACGCGGCGCTGTCGAACAACGGCCAGGCCTCGCTGACCTGCATCAACACCTCGGGCAACGCCGTGTTCGTGGCGGGTGAGCAGGCGGTGCCTTTCATGGTGAACCCCGCTGGCGTGCCCGGTGTGGCCGCGCTGGGTGGAGGCATGTTCGGCTCGGCGGCTTGCGAGCAGGCTTTCCTCAAGCTGGTGACGCAAACCAGCCAGGCCCACGTGCTGGCCGCCGAGCACGCCAAGGTGATGAAGCGGGCCCTGGACACCAACGGCCAGTTGCGATCGGCCCTGTCGGGCGCACCGGCCTTGAACACGGTCTTCGACGCCGACAGCCTGTCGCGCCAGTTGGCCATGGTCGCCAGGTTGATGTCGGTGCGCGCCACGCTGGGCATGAAGCGCCAGGTGTTCTTCGTGCAGCTCGGCGGTTTCGACCTGCACGACAACTTCGCGGCGCGCCACCCGGTGTTGCTGGGGCAGGTGGCGCAGGGCCTGAGCCGCTTTCAGCAGGCGATCGACGAGATGGGCCTGGCGCAGCAAGTCACCACCTTCACCGCCAGCGACTTCGGGCGCACGCTCAGCAGCAACGGCGATGGCTCCGACCACGGCTGGGGCTCGCACCACTTCGTGATGGGCGGCGCGGTGCAAGGCCAGCGACTGTTCGGCACCTTGCCCGATGCCGGCCTGGGTGGCAGCCAGGACGTGGGGCAAGGGCGCCTGCTGCCCACGATGGCGGTCCAGCAACTGGCCGCTGCCCTGGGTCGCTGGATGGGCGTGAGCCCCTCGGACCTGGGCCTGGTGGCGCCGGGCCACTCTGTCTTCGACGCGACAGTGCTGTCCGGCCTGATGAAGACCTGATGCGGCCCGAGGGGCGCTTGCACTAGGATGTCGCCCTGTCTGAACAGGAGCCCCCAGATGTCCGCCCGCCCCAACCAACTCTCCCGCACCGTGGCCAAGCTGCAGGGCCTGCCCCTGATCGGCCAGTGGGCCACCAGCTTTGCGCTGGGCCGCGTGGTGCCTTACGTGGGCACCTCGGGGCTGAAGTACGAGGTCATCAGCAGCCAGCGCGTGGTCGTGCGCATCCGCAACCAGCGCAAGGTGCAGAACCACATCAAGGGCGTGCACGCCGCCGCCATGGCCCTGCTGGCCGAGACCGCGACGGGCTTTTGCGTGGGCATGAACCTGCCCGACGACAAGCTGCCCCTGATCAAGACGATGAAGATCGACTACGTGCGCCGCTCGCAAGGCGACATGGTGGCCGAGGCCAGCCTGCGACCCGAGCAGATCCAGCAGATCCTCAGCCAGGACAAGGGCGAGGTGGTCGTGCCGGTGGTGATCAAGGACGAGTCCGGCGAGCAGCCCATCCAGGCCGAGATGACCTGGGCTTGGGTGCCCAAAAAACGGGGTTGATGCCACGGCGCTGACCCAAGGTGGGGCGCTGGGAGTGCGGTGGCCGGGCGCGGCCGCGTGGCTTCGCGTTCAGCCCGCGACCGACGGCGCGTGGCGCTTGACGGCTGCCACCAACGCTTCCAGCTCGATCGGTTTGACCACCAGGTCAACCATGCCGGCGTCGCGGCACTTGTGGTGCTCCTCGGCCATGGCGTGCGCGGTCTGCCCGATCACCGGCAGGTCGGGGGCGAAGGCCCGGATCTGCCGCGTGGCTTCGTAGCCGTCCATGCCTGGCATCTGGATGTCCATGAGCACGACGTCGAAGGCCTTGCGCCCCTGCGTTTGAAGGCGGACCAGCGCGTCGGCGCCTCCATCGCACATGGTGACTTGCGCGCCTTCGATGGCCAGCAGCTCGGTCAGCACCAGCTGGTTGACGGCGTTGTCTTCTGCGGCCAGCACGCGCAGGCCACTCAGGCGCCGGGTGTGCGCCACAGGGGCGAGCTCGGGCTCGCCGAGTGGAACGGCGCCGCTGACCGCAGGCTCGTCGGTCACCAGCGGCAACCAAACCTCGAAGCGGGTGCCCACGCCCACCTCGCTTTGCGTGCGGATGTCGCCCCCGAGCATCTCCACCAGGCGGCGCGAAATCGTCAGGCCCAGCCCGGTTCCACCGAAGCGGCGCGTGGTCGAGCCGTCGGCCTGCTCGAAAGGCCGGAACAGCCGCTCGACCTGGCCTGGCCCCATGCCGATGCCGGTGTCGGTGACGGCCAGCATGAGTTGCCCGTCCTGAGCGCAGGCGCTCAGGCAGACCTCGCCCTGGTGCGTGAACTTCACGGCGTTGGACAACAGGTTCAGCAGCACCTGCTCGAGCCGCAGCGCATCGCTGACGAAGGTGTTCGGCAGGCTGGCGTCGAGGTCCAGGCGCAAGCTCAAGCCTTTTTCATCGGCTCGCTCGCGCACCGTGGCCAGCGATCGATCGAGCAGCTCCCGCAGGCGCAATGGTTGCAGCTCGATGCGCAGCTTGCCGGCTTCGATCTTGGAGAAATCGAGGATGTCGTTGATGATCCCCAGCAGCAAGCGGCCCGAGGCGTTGATCTGCTCGAAGACCTGGCGTGCGTGGCCATCGTGGTCGCGCAGCCCGATTTGAGCCAGCCCCAGCACCCCGTTGAGCGGTGTGCGGATCTCGTGGCTCATGTTGGCCAGGAACTCGCTCTTGATGCGGCTCAGGCGTTCTGCCTCCTGCCTGGCGGTTTCGAGCTCGGCGGTGCGCTCGCGCACCGTTTGCTCCAGGTGCTCCTGGTGCGCCTGCAGCTCGGCGCGCGCCTGCTGCACCTCGCTGATGTCCTGGATGGCGCCTTCGATGCGCACCACGCGACCGTCCTGCCAGATGGGCTCACCCTGCGTGCGGATCCACTTGGTCTTGCCTTGTGCGCTGGTCAGCTGCAGCTCCAGCGAGTAGGGCTGTCCGTGCTGGATCGCGCGTTGGATGGCCTGCGAGATCTGATCGTGGTGTTGTCCCTGGAAATAACTCAGGCCACCCTGGAAGGACAGCGCTTCGGGGCGCGAAGGGTCCAGGTCCAGGATGCGCGCGGCGCCGTCGGTGCGCGTGCCCACGCCCGTGGCGACGTCGATGCTCCAGCCACCCACCTTGGCCAGTGTGCTCATGCGGTCGAGCAAGGCCTGTTTGTCGCGCAGGGCCAGCTCGTTGCGCCGGCGGTCGGTGACGTCCAGCGCCAGGCCGATGACCACCGTGCCGCTCAGGGTCTCCAGCCCGCGACCGTGCACGTCCAGCTCGATCCTGCTGCCATCGCGCCTCAAGCCCGAAAAGCCGTAGCTGACCTCTTTGCCGGGCTGGTCGAAACGAAGCTGCAGGTGCTGGCGCACCTTTTCGCGGTCCACGGGGTCGACCAGGTCATCGACGCTCAGGTTGCCGATGATCTGGCTGGGGTGGTCGTATCCCAGCATCCGGGCGAAGGCCGGGTTCACGTAGACGAAGCGGTTCTGCTGGATGATGTAGATGCCGGCCAGCGTCTGCTCGACCAGGGCCAGGAACTTGCTGTTGCCCGAACGTCGCTCGGCCCGCTGCATCCACTCGATGCTCACGCTCACCAGCAGGCCCATGGCCACGAAGATGCCCATGGCGATCATGCCGGAGGGTTTGTGCGTGGACCAATTGGGGTGCGTGGGAGCGAACACCACCCAGGCCAGGGTGGCCGACACCCCCGTGGCTGTTGCGCTGGCCACCCAGCCGCCCAGCCATGCCGATGCCAGCACCGCGGGGTAGCCCAGCACCCAGGCAAAGGGACGCAGGTGCTCCCAATAGGTCCATTGCACCAAGGCGGCCAGAGACGGGATGGTCAGGCCCCATGCGATGGCCAACCAGGGGTTGTGGTCGCCGGGCTGGTCACCGAACTGGATGTCGACATCGGCGTCTGCCGGCGCGTTCATCAAGGTGAACCAGAGGATGGCGGTCGTGGCGAGCACGAACACCAGGCCCTTGAGCATGCCGTAGCGAGCCAGGGTGTGTGGGTCGCTCAGCTGTGCCAGCAGGCTGTCTGACAGGAAGATCCAGGCGGCCGCGAACACCAGGTAGGCGACGGCGGCCTTGAGACCGTACAGCTTGCGACGAGAAACCGGCATCCGTGCTCCTTGCCCAATGGCTTGTGGCGCAATTATCCGGTCAGCTGGGGACGAGCAACCCCGGGATCAGCCGGGTGTTCGCCCGGGGTTCGTCGGGGTTTCAGCCAGCTTGAACGCGCGCGGTCAGGGCCTTGCCGCTCTTGAGCCCCAATTTCTTCATCAGCGCCTGGTCCGCGTCGAACTCGGGGTTGCCGGTGGTCAGCAGTTTGTCACCATAAAAGATGGAGTTGGCGCCAGCCAGGAAGCACATGGCCTGCACGGCTTCGCTCATGGCCTGGCGGCCGGCCGACAGGCGCACGCGGGCCGTCGGCATGGTGATGCGCGCCACGGCGATGGTGCGCACGAACTCCAGCGGGTCCAGCGGCGGTGTGTCGGCCAGCGGCGTGCCGGGCACGCGCACCAGGTCGTTGATGGGCACGGACTCGGGGTAGGTGGGCAGGTTGGCGAGCTGGGCGATCAGGCCGGCGCGGCCTTCGCGCGTCTCGCCCATGCCGACGATGCCGCCGCTGCAGACCTTCAGGTTGGCCTTGCGCACGTGTTCGAGCGTGTGCAGGCGGTCTTCCAGGTCACGGGTGGTGATGATGTCGCCGTACAGCTCGGGCGCGGTGTCGAGGTTGTGGTTGTAATAGTCGAGGCCGGCGTCCTTGAGCGACTGGGCCTGGGTGTCGGTCAGCATGCCCAGGGTGCAGCAGGCCTCCAGGCCTTCGTCCTTGATCACACCGATGAGCTCGGCCACCTTCTCGATGTCGCGGTCCTTCGGCGCGCGCCAGGCGGCGCCCATGCAGAAGCGGCTGGCGCCGGCGTCGCGCGCGGCGATCACGGCCTCGCGCACTTCAGCTGGCGACATCAGCTTGCTGGCTTCGACGCCCGTGTCGTAGGACTGGGACTGCGGGCAGTAGCCGCAGTCTTCGGGACAGCCGCCCGTCTTGACCGACAGCAGCGTGGCGTGTTCGATCTCGTTGGCGTCCCAGTGCTGGCGGTGCACCTGCTGGGCCTGCCACAGCAGGTCGTTGAAGGGCAGGTTGAAGAGGTCGAGCACCTTCGAGCGGGGCCAGCGGCCGTTGTCGAAGTTCGGGTCGGTGCAGTCACCGCCGCAGCCGTGGGCGTTCAGCACGGGCTTCTTGGGCACGAGCTGGATGGGGCGTTCGGCGGTGGCCGGGGCGCTGGTCGGCTGGGCGGAGGTGGAGCAGGAGGTCATGGAATTCGATCTCACCGGGTGAAAGGCGGCGGCAGACGTCACAGAGCCGCAGTGTAGTCCGGATGACGCGCACGTCAGTCTACGGGGAGATCCCGGGGTTAAGCTCTGCCCATGCGATTCGAACACCTCATCGAGATCAACGCGCCCCAGGTCGGTTTGCCCATGATGGCGCCCACGTTCACACGCGAGCAGCTCTGGCGCGGGTTGATGCAGCGCGTGCAGTCTCCCCAGCGCTTCCCGATGGGGCCTGACCGCTGCGAGTGGCAGGAAACCGAGCCGGGCGTGTTCCGGCGCACCGTGCATTTCGGCGCCCACGTGATGCACGACGAAGTGCGCACGGAGACCGGGCAAAAGATGGTTTTCACCCCCGAGGCCCACGGTGACACGGCGCCCATCCGGCTGACCATGGCCATCGAAGAGCCGCGCGCCGGCCAGATGGTGCTGCGCTTCGTTTACGAGGCCTTGTCCCCCCAAACGGACGAGGAGGCCTACTACAACGACTACCGCCACAATGCATGGCTGCACAACGACCGCGACATGGTGCGAACTTTGCGCCAGTGGCTGTCGGAAGAAGGGCTTTGAGCCGACCTCGCCTGCCGGCGTGACTCGCAGCCCTTCAGCCCGGCTTCAGCCTGGCGGGGCACGATGCCCCATCGAGCTTGCCGGCGTGCCGTTGCGGCGTCCCATGGCAGGCCAGGGGAGGCTGCATGGCAACACGACACGGAACGAGGGTGGGCGAAGGTGGCGCGGTCACACGCTTGCTGCACGCAACGCTGGCGATCGCCTTCCTGGGCGCCTGGCTGAGCGCTGAGTGGGAAGGGCTGAGGACTTGGCACATCGCCTGCGGACATGCTTTGGCGGGGGCCTTGCTTGCGCGCATCGCGTGGTCGCTGGCGCGGCCTCGGGCATCGCTCTTGCGTTGGTGGCACGCGTTCCGGCGCGCAGCACGGCGTCTGCGTTCCGGTCACGACGGTGTTTTGCGTGCGCCCACCTGGTCCATTGCGGGCTCGGCCCTGGTGGTTTGCGGCATCGTGCTGCTGGTGCCGGGGTGCTTCGTGACGGGCTGGGCGCTGGGGCGGCTGGTCGACGTGGCGCAGGAGCCTGTGGCGCTGCACCGCTGGCTGGGCACGACCCTCATGGTGGTGGTGGCGACGCACGTGGCCCTGGTCGCCGTGCTGGGTGTGCTGCGCGGGCCCCGCATGGCCCGCGACGTGTTGCCCGGTGGGCCGAGGTCAGGCCAGGGTTGACGCCGCCACGACCGGGTCCGACGGGTGCTCGGCCGCTTGACGAGGCGCGTGCTTGCGCAGCTGGATGGTGAAGCACGAACCCACCCCTGGCAGACCCTGCGCGGTGATGTCTCCGCCCATGCGCGTCATCAACTGCCTGGCGATGTACAGGCCCAGCCCGCTGCCTTCGATGTCTTTCGTGAAGCGGCCCACGCGGTTGAAGGGCTGAAACAGGTGGGGGATGTCTTCGCTGCTCAGGCCATGGCCGGTGTCGGCCACCTCGATGAACAGGTGGTCGGCGTCCTCGGTGGCGCGAACCTGGATGGCCCCACCCGGGCGGTTGTATTTGCAGGCGTTGCTCAGCAGGTTGATGAAGACCTGTTGCAGGCGTTGGGGGTCGGCCCAGGCCTGCAGCGCCTGGGCCGGTAGTTCGTCTCGCAGGCTCAGGTGCTGGCGCTCGCGCATCGACTCGACGGTGGGCAGGCAAGCCTTCAGCAGCGGCGAGACATCGACCTCTTGCGGGTGCAGTGGCACCTGGCCGGATTCGATCTTGCTGAGGTCGAGCACCTCGTCGACCAGCCCGAGCAGTTGCTGGCCCGACTGCAGGATCCAGCCCACCTGCTGATGCTGGGTGGGCGACAAGGGCTTGTCGCCATGGTCCATGTCCAGCAGCTGGGCGAAGCCCAGGATGGCGTTGAGCGGGGTGCGCAGCTCATGGCTCAGGCGCGACAGGAAGCTGCGCTGTGCCGCGGCAGTGCGCTGGGCCGTGTCACGCTGGATGGTGATTTGCGCCTGCATCTGCTCGACGGTGACGTCGCGCACGATGCCCAGGATGTGTGCGCCTTGTCGCTCGTCGCGGTCCATGCGGCCGGCCACTTCGATGCTGCGCACATCGCCATCAGGTGAGGTGATCCGGTAGCGCACGAGGCGAAAGACACCTTGGGCGATGGCCTGGTCCATTTGTGCCCGTGCATCATCCTGGTCGTCCGGGTGAATGTGCGTGCGGATTTCTTCCCGGGTGAGGATGATCGCTTCGTTGCCCCAGCCCAGCAACTGAGCGGCCTTGGCGTCGAGGTGATACCGCTGCGATCCGATGTCCAGGTCGAAGCGGCCCAGGCCTGCGAATGCCACGGCCATGTCCCAGCGCTGCTGCTCGCGTCGCAGCTGCAGGCCCTGGCTGAGCTGGCGGGCGTGCACGCGGCGGTAAGTCAGCACGTAGGTCACCGAGATCAGCAGCACGGCGCCGAACACCAGGAACTGAAGCAGCCACTCGGTGGCGTGTGCCGCCTTGGTCAGGTGGGCCAGGAAGGTGCGTTCTTCGGTGAGCAACTGTCGGTCCACGCGCGCGATTTCACCTGACAAGGCCTGACCGGCAGGGCCATCTCGCTGCTCGATCGTCAGGCGCTTGCTGCGCTCGGCCAGTCGCCGCAACTCGGCAATCAGGTTGTCGCCCTGCGTCCAGGCGCGCAGCGAGGGCTGGAACAGCCAGGTGTCGCTGAACAGGTGATAGAGCACCATCATCGCGGTGATGTCGCCCTCGTCCAGGCCGCCAGCGGTGAAGCCTTGGCGGGCCACCTGCCACCGCACCGGCCGGGTGTTGAGCGCTTCTCGGGCTCGCTGGTCACCGGCCTGGACGGCCAGCGCAGATTCAAAGCCCTGCAGGTAAGCCGGGTCGCCGGTGGCGACGTGCGCCTGCAACTGCGCGACAGCGGTGGTGTGGGCTTTGGACCAGAGGCTCTCGCCCTGGACGTAGGCGCGGATGGCGCCCAGCAAGTACATGCTGGAGATGGCCAACATCCCGATCAGCATGAACGCCCCAACCGGCACGACCTGCCACAGCAGCGGCGTCCTCTGGGTGGGGTGACTCGTGTTCGGGGTCATCGCGGGAGCGTGCGCTTTCCGCGCCTGTCCGTCATCCGGGAAAACCGGATGTCGCGTGATGTGCCGCACGTGCGGGGCGTGATCAGGCAGGAAGGCAGGGGTGTGGCAAGGGCGTGGCCGAACGCACCGTCGGCTGGCGCGCGGCCTGGCGCAGGCTGGACAGCCTGGCTGGCAGCTCACCCGATGGCGTGTGCAGGGCCCGCACCACGCATAAGGCCGCGGGCCCGCAGGCCGCGAAGCGCCTCAGGTCGTCGGCGCCCAGCAGGCCGCCAATGGCCACGACCGGCACGTCCGATTGGGCCACCCACCAGCGCAGGTTTTGCTCGCCTTGGGGCAGCCATGGCATGTCCTTGGTGGTGGTCGCCTGCACCGGGCCACAGGCCACGTAGCTGGGGCCACAGCCGAGCGCACGGGCCAGCTCCCAGGGGCAGTGCGAGCTCAAGCCCAGCAGGGTGTCGTGGCGGCGTTCGCGCAGCGCTGCGCGGTCGTCTGCCGAGAGGGCCAGCAGGTCTTCCTGGCCCAGGTGGATGCCCAGTTGAAAGCGAGGGTGGCAGCGAGCCGAGTCCTGGGTGAGCTCGTCGTTGCCGAGCTCGTTGCCCGGTGCGGGGCGGGGGACGGCCAGGGCCAGTCGCCAGTGGTCGTTGACGAAGAGCGTGGCACCGTGGCGGGCGGCAGCTTGCAGGCTGGTCGCCAGCGCGGCGTCGGCGCCTTGCTGCGGCTTGTGGCGCAGCTGGACGCAACGCAAGCCAGCTTCTACCGACGCCGACAGCGATGGGCCATCGGGCAAGATGCCGTAGAGGCGATCGGCCGGTGGGTGAAAGGCTTCGAAGCGGGCGTTGCCGATGAGGCTGACGATGCCGTTGTGAGCCGTGGGTGCCGTGGGTGCCGTGGCTTTGGTCGTCGGGCGCTGGCTCGGCATCAGGCGCCAAGGCAGCTCGCGACCCAGCCCGAGCCAGGGCAGGGGGGCGCCACCCTGGGAAGTCCCGGCCAGCGCTCCTGCGGCGGCGACCACCGGGCCTCGCCCGCTGCCAGCGGGGTGGGCGTGCATCAGGGCGTGGTGAACGACCATGCGGCCGAGCACGCAGGCGTCGGCGCTGCCGTGGCCCCAAGCCAGGCAGGCGCCGATGGCGCTGGCCAGGGTGCAGCCGGTGCCGTGGTGGTGCGGGGTGTCCACGCGTGGTGCGCACAACCAGCCTTGGGCCTGCGGGCTTTGCAGCCAGTCGAGGCTGAATCGGGTTTCGAGGTTGGACCCGGCCGCGTGATCCGCTGGGTGGCCTGCCTCGGCGGCGTCACCGCCTGTGACCAGGACGCAGCGTGGCCCGAGGGCCTGCAGGGCCACGGCGATGTCGGGGATCGCGTCCATCGCTTCGCCAGGTGGCGTGGTGCGGGCCTCGTGGACGTGTGGTCCAAGCAGCGCCAGGGCCTCAGGGCGGTTGGGCGTGAGCACGGTGGCCCGGGGCAGCAGCCACTGGCGGTAGGCCTGGACGATGGCGGCATCGGTGAAGGCGGCGCCACCCGCGCTGGCGCGCAGCACCGGGTCGACCACCAAGGCGAGGTGCTGGTGTGGGTCGGTGTTGGCGGGGGCGTCGGCGCGCAGGCGGTCCACCCATCGGGCCACGGTTTCGATGGCGGCCACGCTGCCGAGCAGGCCGGTCTTGATGGCGCGCGGTCGGAGGTCTTGCGCCAGGGCTTGCAGTTGCGCTTCGAGTTGGGCCGCGTACACCGGGAAGATGGCTTCGACGCCTTGCGAGTGCTGCGCGGTCAGGCAGGCGGCGACGGGGCACAGGTGCACGCCCAAGGCGTCGGCCGCACGCTGGTCGGCGCTCAGGCCGGCGCCACCGGCGGTGTCCAGTCCGGCAATGGACCAGACGATGGGGGGCGGGTTCGTGGCAGCTTGGGCGAGGGTGGTCATCACGGTGGGATCAAAGCAGCACGAAGGGTTGGCCGCCCACGGGGGTGGTGGCGATGGCGACGTCGTTGGTGGGCATCAGGCCGGCACGCCAGCCCTGACGTCCGCCTTGCACGGCGTCGCGGAAGGCGCGCGCCATGCGCACCGGGTCGCGCGATTGGGAGACCGCCGAGTTCAGCAGCACGGCGTCGAAGCCCAGCTCCATCGCGGCAGCGGCATGCGATGGTGCGCCCAGGCCGGCATCGACGATGAGCGTGATGTCAGGCAGGCGGGCGCGCAGGGTGCGCAAGGCCCAGGGGTTGAGCAGGCCCAGCCCGGAGCCGATGGGTGCTGCCCAGGGCATGAGGATGCGGCAACCTGCGTCCACCAGCCTTTGGGCGCTGACGAGGTCATCGGTGCAGTACGGCAGCACCTCGAAGCCGTCTTTGACCAGCTGGCGAGCGGCTTCGAGCAACTCGAAGGGATCGGGCTGCAGGGTTTGCTCGTCGCCCACCACTTCGAGTTTGAGCCAGTGTGTGCCGAGCAGCTCGCGGGCCATGTGGGCCAGGGTGATGGCTTCGCGCGCGCTGCGGCAGCCTGCGGTGTTCGGCAGCAAGTGCGCGCCCTGCGCCCGGGCGGTGTTCCGGATGATCTGCACGAAGCCGTTGTCCTGGCCTGTGGTGCCCAGCGTGCGCTTGAGTCCCAGCGTGAGCACCTGGCTGCCCGAGGCTTCGATGGCGGCGCGCAGGACCTCGGGCGAGGGGTAGCCGGCGGTGCCCAGCAGGAAGCGGCTGCCCAGCTCGGTGTGGCCGATTTGCCAGGTGTCGGTGGGCGTGGTGGCCGCGGCTGTGGTGGGTGCTTGGGTCGAACTCGGCGAGGTCATGGGTTCAGCCTCCGGTGATGGGCGAGAAGCACAGCACGGTGTCGCCGTCGTGCAAGGCGTGATCGGCGCGGGCAGTCCGGGCCACGAACTCGCCGTTGACGGCGGTGGCGATGGCGCTGGCTTCGCGCGAGCTGCCCTGCATCAGCAGATCAACTGCGTCGGCGAGCGTGCTGCCCACAGGCAGGCTCAGCGGGCCGCGATCGGTGTGGATGGTGAGTGTGGCGGGGCTCATCGGTGGGTCTCAGGCGGCCTGGCTGATGTCGATGTCCGGAACGACGCCGGTGGTGTGAAGCGGCGGGCTGTCGGATGTGGGCAGCGCCCGCAGGCCCAGCGCACGCAGCGCGTCATCGACCAGCGCAGGAGCCAGCAGCCAGCCGTGGCGGTACAGGCCGTTGATGCGCAGCAGGCCCTTTTCGTGGTGCACCTGCGGGCGGTGGTCGGGCAGGGCCGGGCGCAGGTTGGTGTCGAGTCTGAGGATGCGGGCTTCGGCCAGCGCAGGCAGGATGCTGTGCGCTGCCGCCATGAGCTCGACCGCGCTGCGCAGCGACATCGGCGAGCGGTCTTCGCTCTCGATTTCGCTGGCACCCACCAGCACGCGCTCGCCGGGCCGGGGCACGATGTAGACGCGGTGACGCGGGTGCAGCAGGCGCACCGGGCGTTGCAGGCGCAGGCCGGGGGCGTGCAGCCACACCACTTCACCCCGCACGCCGCGCACGGGCACGGCTGGGCGCGCACCGGTGCCGCGCAGGTCGCAGACCAGGTCGAAGCTCAGTGGCTGCGTTTGCTCCGGGTTGCCCAGCCAGAGCTGGCCAGGCGCCACGTCCTGCACGGGCTGGGCCCAGTGCCAGCGCACGCCCTGGGCGTCGTCGTGCAGGGCCTGCAGGGTGGCCACGGTGTCGATGTGGGCCTCGCCGGGCAGCCACCAGGCGTGCAACGGCCCACCACTGCCATGCAGATCGGGTTCAAGCTGCTGCAGGCCTGGTGGCGTGAGTGGCTGCGGCCGGTGCGCCGAGGCGAAGGTTGCATCGACCTGCTCCAGCCGCTGCAGCACGCGCCGCGCAGCGCCCAGGTCGGGGCCGTGCGCCACCATCAGGCTGCCGCCTTGCGAGAAGTGGGGCGGGCGAGTCAGCCGTGTGCCCAGTTCGGCCACGATGGCCTGCCAGTGCGCGATGCTTTGCCAGCCCCGGTGGGCCACGTCGGGCTCGGCGGTGTCGAGCTCGGCCAGGGGGCTGAGCATGCCGGCTGCGGTGAAGCCGGCCGCGCCATGGCCGTCGTGGGCGGGCATGGCCTGCGGTGCCGGGTCGAACACGCTGACCTGGTGCCCCTGACGCGCCAGCGCCCAGGCCACCAGCCGGCCGAGCAGGCCCGCACCGGCGATGCCCACGCGCAGCGGCGCAGCGGCCTGCCTCGTCGAGCTTGATGCGCGCTGGCGTGGGGCCGTGGGTGATCCGGGGGGCGCAGAAGGTGGCAGCGGCATGGCTCAGCCCTGGTTCGATGTCACCACGGCTTCGGCCTTGATCGGGATGTAGAGCTCACCGCCGACCTGCTTGAACTCCTCGGACTTCTGCGCCATGCCTTGCGCGATGGCCTCGCCGTCGCCCACGCCTTGCTTGGCCGCGAACTCCCGCACCTCCTGCGTGATCTTCATCGAGCAGAACTTGGGTCCGCACATCGAGCAGAAGTGCGCCACCTTGGCTGCGTCCTTGGGCAGCGTCTCGTCGTGGAAGTCGCGCGCGGTTTCGGGGTCCAGGCCCAGGTTGAACTGGTCCTGCCAGCGGAAGTCGAAACGCGCTTGAGAGAGTGCGTCGTCGCGGGCTCGGGCGGCGGGGTGTCCTTTGGCCACGTCGGCCGCGTGGGCCGCGATCTTGTAGGCGATCAGGCCCTGCTTGACGTCGTCGCGGTTGGGCAGCCCCAGGTGCTCCTTCGGGGTCACGTAGCAAAGCATGGCCGTGCCCATCCAGCCGATCATCGCGGCGCCAATCGCCGAGGCGATGTGGTCGTAGCCCGGTGCGATGTCGATGGTCAGCGGGCCCAGCGTGTAGAAGGGCGCTTCGTGGCAGTGCTTGAGCTGCTCGTCCATGTTGGCCTGGATCAGGTGCATGGGCACGTGGCCAGGGCCTTCGATGATGGTCTGCACATCGTGCTTCCAGGCGACCTGCGTGAGCTCGCCCAGCGTGCGCAGCTCGGCGAACTGGGCTTCGTCGTTGGCGTCGCTCAGGCAACCCGGTCGCAGGCCATCGCCCAGCGAGAAGGTCACGTCGTAGGCCTTCATGATTTCGCAGATCTCTTCGAAATGCGTGTACAGGAAGTTTTCCTTGTGGTGTGCGATGCACCACTTGGCCAGGATCGAGCCACCGCGCGAGACGATGCCCGTGCGCCGGTTGGCCGTCAGGTGGATGAAGGGCAGGCGCAGGCCGGCGTGGATGGTGAAGTAGTCCACCCCTTGTTCGGCCTGCTCGATCAGCGTGTCGCGGAAGATGGCCCAGGTGAGGTCTTCGGCCACGCCGCCGACCTTCTCCAGCGCCTGGTAGATGGGCACAGTGCCAATTGGCACGGGGCTGTTGCGCACGATCCAGTCGCGCGTGGTGTGGATGTGCTTGCCGGTGGACAGGTCCATCACCGTGTCGGCGCCCCAGCGGATGGACCACACGAGCTTCTCGACTTCCTCTTCGATCGACGAGGTCACGGCGCTGTTGCCGATGTTGGCGTTGACCTTGACCAGGAAGTTGCGGCCGATGATCATCGGCTCGAGCTCGGTGTGGTTGATGTTGGCCGGGATCACGGCGCGGCCGCGCGCCACCTCGTCGCGCACGAACTCGGGCGTGATCTCGCGCGGGATGGCCGCGCCCATGTTGTTGCCGCGCAGACGAGCTTCGCGCTCGGCGTTGTCGCCGTACTTGGCGCGCCAGTCATCGAGCAGCTCGATGCGGCGCTGGTTCTCGCGCAGGGCGATGAATTCCATCTCGGGCGTGACGATGCCCTGGCGGGCGTAATGCATCTGCGTGACGGTGCGGCCGCCACCGATGCCGCCCATGGCACGGCGCGGCTGGCGCTGCAAGGCTGCGGCCGCCGAGCGAAGCGCAGCCATCCGCTCGTCATGGCGCTGATCCTCTGAGCCATGGGGCTTGAGACCATCGTCCATCGCCAGCACGGCGCGGCCTTCGTAGGCCTCGGTGTCGCCGCGCGCCAGGATGGCGGCTTCTCGCACCGCGGGCAGCCCACGGGTGACATCGATGTCGACGTTCGGATCGGTGTAGGGCCCAGAGCAGTCGTAGAGCGTGACCGCCTCGCCATTGGTCAGCGAGACCTCGCGCATGGGCACGCGCACGCCCGGGTGGCTGCCTTCGACGTAGACCTTGCGTGAAGCGGGCAAGGGTTCGCGCGTCAGGCGGGTGCGTTCGTTCAGGGACTCGGCGGCGGCCAGGGCAGGGGTGGCTGCGATGTCTGGGGCGTTCACGATCGGCTCTCCTCGGTGTGGATGCAGGTGCCACGGCCAATGGCCATGGGGCACGTGCTCCGAGGGGCGCCTTCGGGACGCAAGGGGAGTGGTAGCGAGGGAATGGGGCCCGTCGGGGATGCGGCCAGGAGGCGCAGGCACCGAGCGGGCCGCCTCCATCACGGACCTCTCCACGAGGCGGCCAGACGGGACAGCTCTTCTTTCGCCGGTATGAACCGGATCAAGTTCAACGGGTTCGGTGTTTCACCATCTCAGCGCCTGCGTGATCGGATCACGCGGCACACCCCGGAGCGATGCGAAGTGTAGTCGCAAGCGCTGGGTGTTTGCAAAAGCAGGCGATGGGCGTGTTGCGAAATGCCGGGCAACCGGCCATCTGGTGGGGCGCCCGGGGTCGCAGGCGGCGATCGGGCGTCGATCGCTCAGCGCCGTTGCGGCACCTCGGAGGTGGCCTGCAGGAAGTCTCCGCGCTGGATCGATTCCCAAGCTTGGGCGAGCTGCTCTGTGGCGCTCGGCTCGGCCTGCAGGCTTGCTGGTGCCTCGCTCATGCCGCGCGTGGCCGACGGGTCGGTCTCACCGGAGGGCGAAGGGCCGAACCAGGACAGCAGCAAAGCGAGCGGGATGATGGCGAGGGTGGGACGCATGATGGTGGCAGGCGCGCCGAAGTCGACGCGTGCAACCCAGTGTAGGACGGTGATGTCCGCTGGCACCCCCTGGCACGCGGGGGTGGCCCCGCATGCGCGGGTGTTCAATGGCCTGGGGTTCGCCCGAGGGTGTCGCGCGATGTGTAGCGGTGAACCCTGACCGGGGTCGCAGAGCTGCCGCAACCGCCGCAACCCCCGCCGCCGCCACAGGCCCCTGGCGCCTTGACGGCACAAGCCATGGTGTCGTCACCGCCTGGCACCGACGCCTGCGTGCTGCGGCGCTTGGGCCACCAACGCTTGCCCAGGTGCAACACGGCCAGCAGCCCCAGCCCGCAAGCCACCCAGCTTTGCCAGTCCAAGGCGATGTGGGTCGTGGCGCTCATGTTCTTCAGCCTGCGAACGACAGGGCCAGGCGATACACCACGAAGGACGCGGCGTAGGCCAGGGCGAACAGGTAGCCCGCCATGATCAGCGGCCAGCGCCAGCCGTTGGTTTCGCGGCGCACCACGAACAGCGTCGACAGGCACTGCGGCGCAAACACGAACCAGGTCATCAGCGACAGCGCCGTCGGCAAACTCCAGGACTGGGCGATGAGGTGGCCCAGGGCCATGTCCAGTGCATCACCGGTTTCCGACATGGCGTAGACGGTGCCCAGCGCCGCCACCGCCACCTCGCGCGCGGCCATGCCCGGCACCAGTGCGATGCAGATCTGCCAGTTGAAGCCGATGGGCGCGAAGATCACTTCCAGGGCGCGCCCGATCATCCCGGCGAAGCTGTGTTCGATCGCGGCCCCCGTGGCGCCTGCAGGCGGGGCCGGGAAGTTCGAGAGGAACCACAGCACGATGGTCATCGACAGGATGACCGTGCCCACGCGAACCACGAAGATGCGCCCGCGCTCCCACAGCCCCACGAGCAGGTTGCGCAGGTGCGGCAGGTGGTAGTCGGGCAACTCCATGAGCAGCGTCTGGGCCTGTCCCTGGCGCATCACCACCTTGAGCACCAGCGCCACGACCATGGCCGAGACGATGCCCGCCAGGTACAGCGCGAACAGCACCAGGCCCTGCAGGTTGAACCAGCCCAGCACCTCGCGCTCGGGCACGAAGGCCGAGATCAGCAGCGCGTACACCGGCAGGCGGGCCGAGCAGGTCATGAGCGGCGCGATGAGGATGGTGGCCAGGCGGTCGCGCGGGTTGGCGATGGTGCGCGTGGCCATGATGCCGGGGATGGCACAGGCAAAACTCGACAGCAGCGGGATGAAGGCGCGGCCCGACAGGCCCACGCCGGCCATCAGCCGGTCGAGCAGCAGCGCGGCGCGAGGCAGGTAGCCCGAGTCTTCGAGCGCCAGGATGAAGGCAAAGAGGATGAGGATCTGTGGCAGGAAGATGATCACGCCGCCCGCACCACCGATCACGCCCTCGACCAGCAGGCTGCGCAACATGCCTTCGGGCATCGTGGCGGAAACGGTTTCGCCGAGCCAGCCGATGCCCGCGTCGATCGCATCCATCGGGGCGGCGGCCCAGCTGAAGACGGCCTGGAACATCAGGAACATGATGCCGGCCAGGATGAGCGGGCCCGCCACCGGGTGCAGGGCCCAGCGGTCCACCAGCGCGGTCATGCGCGAGCCTTCATCAGGCATGGACACGCTGCGCGCCAGGATCTCGCCGACGCGGCGGTGGGTCTCTTCCACCGAGGTCTGTTCCAGGCGGGCCAGCGCCTGCTCGCCTCGGGGGCCGTTGCCAGGTACCCAGTTCACCTGATCGAGGTGGGCCAGCAAGGCGGCCTCGCCACCGGGCTTGACGGCCACCGACTCCACCACCGGGATGCCGAGTTCGGCCTGCAGCTTGGCCGTGTCGATCACGATGCCGCGCTGGCGGGCCTGGTCCATCATGTTCAGGGCCAGCACCATGGGCAGGCCCAGTTTCTGCATCTCCAGCACCATGCGCAGGTTCAGGCGCAGGTTGGTGGCGTCGACCACGCAGACCAGACCGGCCGGCAGGCTTTCGCCAGCGCGGTGGCCGGTGATGACGTCCCGGGTCACGGCTTCGTCTGGCGTGGCGGCCAGCAGGCTGTAGGCGCCGGGCAGGTCGAGCACGCGCCAATGGCGTCCGGCCGGCGAGGTGAACTGGCCTTCCTTGCGCTCGACCGTCACGCCCGCGTAGTTGCCGACCTTCTGGCGCGCGCCGGTCAGGCGGTTGAACAAGGCGGTCTTGCCGCAGTTGGGGTTGCCCACCAGGGCGATCAGCAGGGGGCTGGCCGCGACGGCGGCCTCAGGCGACTTCATGGGGCAGCGATGTCCGGGGTGGGGGCGTGAGGCTCGGTGTTCAGCGAGGGCCGGGGGCGGTGTGCGCCTCGACCTCGATCAAGGACGACTCCAGTTTGCGCATGGCAAAGGTGCTGGTGCCCACGCGAACGGCCAGGGGGCCGCGGCCGAAGAAGACCCTGCGCAAGACCTGCACGCGCTCGCCCGGCACGAAACCGAGCTCCAGCAGGCGCCGGCGCAAGCGACCGTCGTCACCGGGCGGCACGTGGACGTGGCGGATGGTCGCGGTCTGCCGTGCGGGCAGCTGGTCCAGGGTGAGCCGGTGAACCCGGGTGGGTGGTTGGTGCAGGTCGACGCGCATGCCGCATTGTCCTACAAATGAGAATCAGTCGCAATTTGTGGAGGAGCAAGGTGGGAGATGGGCCTCCCCTGTCTTGGGGCAACCTCGGGTGATCCCGGCTTGCGTCGGCCTCCCCCTTTTGGGGCGAAATTCCTCATTCTGAACTTGCACACCCTTTTGCAGGTCCTTGATTCATAAGGACTTTTTCTGCTGAATTTTCTCGTCTTGATGCCTCTAAGTCATTGATTTCATTGAACTTTTTTTTGGTTTTGCCTTGTTGGGGAGGCGTCGATCAGTTAAAGTGGGATTTAGTGCAAATTCGTGGGGTTTTGTGTGAGTCTGATCTTTCAAGGTGCATCAGCGCTGTCGCTGGACGCCAAGGGCCGCTTGGCGGTCCCGGCGCGCCATCGCGACGCGTTGCAGGCGCTTTGCGGTGGTCAGCTCACCCTCACCAAGCACCCCGAAGGCTGCCTGATGGTCTTCCCGCGTCCGGCGTGGGAGACCTTCCGCGACAAGGTCGCCGCCTTGCCGATGTCCGCCGCCGGCTGGAAGCGCATCTTCCTGGGCAACGCCATGGACGTGGAGGTCGACTCGGCCGCGCGCGTGCTGGTCTCGCCCGAGCTGCGCGCCGCCGCCGGCCTCACCAAGGACGTGATGCTGCTCGGCATGGGCAGCCATTTCGAGCTCTGGGACGCCCAGCGCTACGCCGCCCACGAAGCCGAGGTCATGGCCCAGCCCATGCCCGATGTGCTGCAGGACTTCACCTTCTGAGTCATGCAGCAACCCACCACACCTTGGCAGCATCGGACCGTTCTGCTGCACGAGGCGGTCGATGCCTTGTGGGACGAAGCCGCCGGCCCCCTGCCGCAAGGCCGCTACGTTGACGCCACCTTTGGCCGCGGTGGTCATTCGCGCCTGATCCTCTCCAGGCTGGGCCCCGAAGCGGCCTTGCTGGCCATCGACCGCGACCCCGAAGCCATTGCCCACGCCACCGAAGGAGAGGCCGCGATCCGCGACGAGCGGTTTAGCATCGCCCATGCGCCGTTCTCTGAGTGGGCCGATGCCGCGCAAGAGCGGGGGTGGGAGGCCGTCGATGGCCTGCTGATGGACATCGGCGTGTCCTCGCCGCAGATCGACAACCCCCAGCGCGGCTTCAGCTTTCGCTTCGATGCGCCGCTGGACATGCGCATGGACACGACGTCCGGCGAGAGCGCGGCCGACTTCCTGGCGCGCGCCACGATCGACGAGTTGGCCGACGTCATCCGCACCTACGGCGAAGAGCGTTTTGCCGGCCCGATCGCGCGCGCCCTGATCGCTCGCCGTGACGAAGGGCGGCCGGTTCGCACCACGGGTGAGCTGTCTGCCGTGGTGGCCAGCGCCGTGCGCACCCGCGAGCCTGGTCAGGACCCGGCCACTCGCACCTTCCAGGCCTTGCGCATCCACGTCAACCGCGAACTCGGTGAGCTGGAGGACGCGCTGGACGCGGCCCTGCGCATGCTGGCGCCCGGTGGCCGCCTGGCCGTCATCAGCTTTCATTCGCTCGAAGACCGCATCGTCAAGACCTTCATCGCGCGCCACAGCAAGGAAGAGGTCGATCGCCGCGTGCCCTTCGCGCAGCCACGGCCCCTGCTGCTCAAGTCCATTGGCCGCATCAAGCCATCCGACGAAGAGGTCTCGGGCAACCCGCGTTCGCGCTCTGCCGTGCTGCGCGTGGCCGAGCGCACCGACACGCCATGGTCGCCCGAGCTGGTGGCCGCTGCTTCGCCGAAGGATGCGGGCAAGGCGCCTCGCAAGGCTGCGACCAAGCCCGCGCGCGCTGCGGGCAAGGGAGGTCGCAAATGATGTTGCGCCTGAACATCCTGCTGGTTGCGGTGCTGCTGGGCAGCTGCGTCTGGCTGATCCGCAGCAGCCACGAGTCGCGCCGGCTGGTCTATGAGCTGGAGAAGTCGCAGTCGGCTGCGCGCGAGCTGCAGATCGAATTCGAGCGCCTGGAGCTGGACAAGCGCGCCCAGGCCACACCACTGCGCGTTGAAAAACTGGCGCGCGAGAAGCTGCGCATGTTCGGCAACAACCCGGGCGTGACGCACTACGTGGCGGCATCGGCCGGTGTGGCTTCGGCCGCCGGCGCGGCATCCGCCGAAGGTGCCTCGGGAGGTCGGCCATGAGCCGCTTCGGCGACCTCTGGCGCCGCCTGCGCGGCCAGCCGCGTCGGCAGGGCAAGGCTGCTGCCATGCCCGCGGTGCGTTACGCCACCAGCCCGCTGCTGGCTTCGCGCACGCCGCCGTGGCGCGTCAAGTTCATGATCGGCGCCATCGGCCTGGGTTTTGCCGTGTTGATCGGCCGCGCCGCCTGGATCCAGATCATCCACAACGACTTCTACCAGCAGCAAGGCGCGAGCCGCTACGAGCGCCGCATCGAGCTCGAAGCCAACCGTGGCCGCATCCTTGACCGCCATGGCGAGCTGCTGGCATCGAGCGTGCCGGCGCCTTCGTTGTGGGCCATCCCCAAGGACCTCAACGCCTCGCCTGATCAGCTGCGCCAGCTCGCCAAGTTGCTGGAGATGAAGCCGGCCGAGCTCAAAAAGCGCCTGGGCACCAGCCCCAACTTCGTGTGGCTGCGCCGCAAGGTGACGGACGATGTTTCGCAGAAGGTGGCCGACCTCAAGATCAAGGGCGTCTACGAGTTGCGCGAATGGCGTCGCCAGTACCCCGAGGGTGAATCGGCTGCGCACATCGTCGGCTTCACCAACATCGAAGACGAAGGCCAGGAAGGCATCGAGCTGGCTTACCAGAAGCAGCTGTCTGGCCACGACGGCGCGCGCCATGTCATCAAGGACCGCCTGGGCCGTGTGGTCGAGTCGGTGGGTGACACCATCCCGGCGGTTGACGGTCAGTCCATTCGCCTGTCCATCGATGCCAAGGTGCAGTTCTACGCCTACCAGCGCATCCGCGACGCCGTGGCCCAGCACAAGGCCAAGGCCGGCAGCGTGGTGGTGCTCGACGCCATGACCGGTGAGGTGCTGGCGCTGGCCAACGTGCCCAGTTACACGCCCGAGGACCGGCGCAACCTGACCGGCGCACAGTTGCGCAACCGCGCGCTCACCGACACCTTCGAGCCCGGCTCGACGATGAAGCCGATCATCGCGGCGCTGGCCATCGAGACACGCCGGGTCAAGCCTGACACGCTCATCGCGACGGCGCCGGGTCGGCTCACCATCGACGGCTCGACGATTTCCGACTCTCACCCGCATGGCGACCTGACGGTCGCCGAGGTCATTCAGAAGTCGTCCAACGTGGGCACGGCCAAGATGGCCCTGCAGATGCAGCCGCGCGAGATGTGGGAGATCTACTCCGCCGTGGGCCTCGGTCAAAAGCCGCAGATCGGCTTCCCCGGCGTGGTCACGGGTCGCCTGCGCCCTTACAAGAGCTGGCGCCGCATCGAGCAGGTCACGATGAGCTATGGCTACGGGCTGTCAGCGAGCCTGTTCCAGCTGGCGCAGGCCTACACCATCTTCGCCACCGACGGCGAGCTGATCCCGATGTCGCTGCTCAAGCGCGATGGCGGTGTCGAACCGCGCAATGGTGCGCCGCGTGGCGACGACGAGCGTCCTGTGCTGGCCTTCAAGACCGGCTTCAGGCCGGACGACAAGGCCGAAAGTCGTCGCCAGTCCGGGCACGTGGCGAGCGACGACATCGTGCCGCTGCGTGGCACCCGTGTGATCTCGCCCGAGACCGCCCGCGAAGTGCGCCAGATGCTGATGATGGCCACGCAACCTGGCGGCACCGCGCTCAAGGCCCGCACCGTGGGCTACAGCGTGGGCGGCAAGACCGGCACCGCGCGCAAGCAGGAAGGCCGTGGCTACGCGGGCAACAAGTACCGCGCCTGGTTCGTGGGCATCGCCCCCATCAGCCAGCCACGCATCGTCGTGGCGGTGATGGTGGACGAGCCCGGCACCGGTGTGTACTACGGTGGCGAGGTGGCCGCGCCCGTGTTCAGCCAGGTCGTGCAGCAGACCCTGCATCGCCTGGGCGTGCTGCCTGACATCGAAGTGCAGTCGCAGATCCAGACCAGCATCCCGTCCGAGGTGGAGAGCTTCTGATGGCCACGCTGCACCACCTCCCCGACACCGCCGCCGCCCTGGCCTGGCTGCGCGCGCAAGGCGCTGCCGACCTGACGGTGGACAGTCGTGCTGTGGCCTCGCTCAAGGATGTGGCCTTCATCGCCTGGCCCGGTGCTGCGCGAGACGGCCGCGCCTTCGTGCAGCAAGCGCTGCAGGCCGGTGCCCGCGCCTGCCTGGTCGAGGCCGATGGCGCCGAGGCCTTCGCCTTTGACGACGCGCGCATCGCTTCCGTGCCGGGGCTCAAGGCCCGCAGCGCCGAGATCGCACATGGCTTTTACGGCGAGCCCAGCGCGGCGCTGCAGGTGGTGGCCGTGACCGGCACCAATGGCAAAACCTCCACCTCGTGGTGGACAGCGCAGGTGCTCGAAGCCATCGGCCTGCCTTGCGGCGTGGTCGGCACACTGGGCGTTGGCCAGGTGCGCGGCGACGGTGTGGTGCACACCGGCCTGACGACGCCCGACCCGATCACCCTGCACCGCACCTTCCGCGACTTCGTGCAGCAAGGACTGAAGGCCGCAGCCATCGAGGCCTCGTCCATCGGCATCGAAGAGCTGCGCCTGCACGCCACGCACATCGCGGTGGCCCAGTTCACCAACTTCACGCAAGACCACCTCGACTACCACGGCGACATGGCTGCCTACTGGCTGGCCAAGCGTCGCCTGTTCGACTGGCCCGGCCTGCGCGCGGCCGTCATCAACCTCGACGACGACAAGGGGGCTGACCTGCTGCGCCACGCGCAGGGGCGTGGCCTGGATGCCTGGACGTTCCGCATGGGTGGGGCCGCTGGCTCGGCCCGACTGCAAGCCCTGGACGTGCAGCACACCGAAGGGGGCGTGCGCTTTACCGTGGTCGAACACAGCGCGCAAGGCACGCAAGAGCTTGTCCGTGTCAGCGTGCAGGCGCCGGTGATTGGCACCTTCAACGTGGCGAACCTGTTGGGGGTCATCGCCGCGGCGCGTGCGCTGGGTGGTGAGCTTGGCGCCATCGCGAAGGCCTGCGCCACCTTGCAGGCCGTGCCGGGCCGCATGCAGCTGGTGTCAGCGCCGACAGGCTATCGAACCGACTTGCCCCTGGTTGTGGTCGACTACGCCCACACACCCGATGCGCTGCAAAAGTCCCTGCAGGCCCTGCGCCCCGTGGCCGAGGCCCGTGGTGGCCAGCTGTGGTGCGTGTTCGGCTGCGGCGGCGATCGCGACCCGATCAAGCGCCCGCTCATGGGTGCCACCGCCGACCGCCATGCCGACCGCGTCGTGCTCACCAGCGACAACCCGCGCAGCGAGTCGCCGGCCTTCATCCTCTCTCAGATCCTGGTCGGTGTGCCCGGACGCGACGAGGTGGCCGTGATCGAAGACCGCCGCGCCGCCATCGCCCATGCGCTGAGCCAGGCCGATGCCCGCGACGTGGTGCTGCTGGCCGGCAAGGGCCACGAGGCCACGCAAGAGGTCGCGGGTGCCAAGACACCTTTTTCCGACATCGACGAAGCCGCTGCCGCCTTGGTCCGCCGCGCTGCGTCCGCTGTCTCTGCTGCGCCGAACACGATGATGATGACCCTGGGCCTGTCCCATGCGCTGCTGCCGGGCTCGACCCTGCACGGCGACCCTGCCACGCCGATCGCGCGCGTGCACACCGACACGCGCACCCTGCAGGCAGGCGACTGCTTCGTGGCCTTGCGCGGCGAGCGCTTCGATGCGCACGACTTCCTGCCTCAAGCGTCTGGCTCGGGCGCCGTGGCCGTGATCGGTCAGCGCGGCGTGGCAGAGAGCGGCCTGCCCGGTTTGACCGTGAGCGACACCCGCGCGGCCCTGAGCATGCTGGCCGCTGGCTGGCGCGCCCGCTTCGACATCCCGTTGGTGGGCGTGACGGGCAGCAACGGCAAGACCACGGTCACGCAGATGATCGCGTCCATCTTGCGCGCCTGGATGGCGGCGCAAGGCGACGCGAACGCCGCCCTGGCCACGCAAGGCAACTTCAACAACGACATCGGCGTGCCGCTGACGCTGCTGCGCCTGCGCGAGGGCCAGCACCGTTGCGCCGTGGTCGAGCTGGGCATGAACCACCCGGGCGAGATCGCGCAGCTGGCTGCGATTGCCGCGCCCACCGTGGGCCTGGTCAACAACGCCCAGCGCGAGCACCAGGAGTTCATGCACACGGTCGAGGCCGTGGCGCGCGAGAACGGCTCGGTGCTGCAGTCGCTGTCGCGCAATGGCGTGGCCGTGTTCCCGGCCGACGACGCGCACACCCCCATCTGGCGCGAGCTGGCCCAGGGCTGCCGTGTCATCGACTTCGGTGCGCCGGGCTCGGCCGCCGTCAGCGGCAGCGCCACCTGGCAGGCCGCCCCCACGCCTCACTGGCAGATCCGCCTGGTCACGCCACAAGGTGAGGCCGATGTGTCGCTGGCCATGGCCGGCCAACACAACGTGCGCAACGCGCTGGCCGCCACCGCTGCAGCCTTGGGCGCCGGCGTGCCGCTGGCCAGCATCGTCGCCGGCTTGCAGGCCTTCGAGCCCGTCAAGGGTCGCTCGCAGCTCAAGCAGGCCACGGTGCGCGGCCAGGCTGTCACGCTGGTGGACGATTCCTACAATGCCAACCCCGACTCCGTGCGCGCGGCCATCGACATGCTGGCCGACTTGCCCGGGCCCCACTGGCTGGTGCTTGGCGACATGGGCGAGGTGGGCAACCAGGGCCCTGCCTTCCACGAGGAGGTGGGCGCCCACGCCGTCGCACGCGGCATCGAACACATCTGGACGGCTGGCAGCCTGTGCGCCCACGCGGCGCAGGCCGTGCGCGCCAGCCAGGCCACCGCCACGAGCGGTGAGCCTGTCCAATCCCGTCATTTCGACAGCGCCGCCGACATCGCCTCGGCCCTGTCCCAGCCCGATGCCGCACCGCTTGCCGCATCCATCCTGGTCAAAGGTTCTCGCTTCATGAAGATGGAACAAGTCGTCGCCACCCTCACCGGAGCTGTCCATGCTGCTTAGTCTCGCGATGTGGCTGCAGGAGCTCCACCCCGACTGGGGCTTCCTGCGTGTCTTCCAGTACCTGACCTTCCGCTCTGTCATGGCGGCCATGACGGCGCTGGTCATCGGCCTGCTGCTGGGCCCTTACCTGATCCGCAAGCTCACCGAGCTCAAGATCGGCCAGCCCATCCGCGAGTACGCGATGGACACCCACCTCACCAAGCGCGGCACGCCCACCATGGGTGGCGCGTTGATCCTGCTGGCCATCGGCCTGTCGACGCTGCTGTGGTTCGACTGGGCCAACCGCTTCGTGTGGATCGTGATGATCGTGACCACCGGCTTTGGTCTGATCGGCTGGGTCGATGACTGGCGCAAGGTCGTCAACAAGGACCCGGAGGGCATGCCCTCGCGCGAGAAGTACTTCTGGCAGTCGATCATCGGCCTGATCGCCGCCATCTACCTGGCCTTCAGCGTGTCGGAGACCAACAACCTGCGCGTGGTCGAGCTGTTCTTCCGCTGGATCGCGTCGGGTTTCAGCAACGACCTGCCGCCCAAAGCCGACCTGATCGTGCCCTTCTTCAAGACGGTGAGCTACCCGCTGGGCGTGTGGGGCTTCATGGTGCTGACCTACATCGTCATCGTGGGCACCAGCAACGCCGTGAACCTGACCGACGGCCTTGACGGCCTGGCGATCATGCCGGTGGTGATGGTCTCGGCGGCCTTGGGCATCTTTGCCTACGTGACGGGCAACGCCGTGTTCGCCAAGTACCTGCTGCTGCCGCACATCCCGGGTGCGGGCGAGTTGCTGGTGTTCTGCGCGGCGATGTCGGGGGCAGGGCTGGCATTCTTGTGGTTCAACGCCTACCCGGCGCAGGTGTTCATGGGCGACGTGGGCGCGCTGGCGCTCGGCGGAGCCCTCGGCACCATCGCCGTCATCGTGCGCCAGGAGATCGTGCTGGCCTTCATGGGCGGCGTCTTCGTGCTCGAAGCGCTGTCGGTGATGCTGCAGGTGAGCTGGTTCAAGTACACCAAGCGCAAGTACGGCGAAGGCCGCCGCATCCTGCTGATGGCGCCGCTGCACCACCACTTTGAAAAGTCGGGCTGGAAAGAAACGCAGGTCGTGGTCCGGTTCTGGATCATCACCATGCTGCTGTGCCTGATCGGCCTGTCCACCCTCAAGCTGCGCTGACGCGGCGTCGAACAAGACCATGCACCACCTTCGCAACCTCACCGTGCTGATCCTGGGTCTGGGTGACTCGGGCCTGGCCATGGCGCGCTGGTGCGCCCGGTGCGGCGCGAGCGTGCGCGTGGCCGACACCCGCGCCAACCCGCCTCAGGCCGCCACGCTGGCCGCCGACGTGCCCGATGCCACCTTGCACCAGGGCCTGGATCCCTCGCTGCTCGACGGCGTCAACCTGCTGTTCAAGAGTCCGGGCCTGATGCCGGCCTCGCCCGAAGTCGCGCCCATCCTGGCGGCTGCCGATGAACAGGGCATCCCGGTGCGCGGCGAGCTTTCGCTGTTCGCCTCGGCCCTGGCCGACCTCAAGGTGGATCTGGGCTATGCGCCCAAGGTGGTGGCCATCACCGGCACCAACGGCAAGACAACCACCACCTCGCTGACCGCCAAGCTCATCGAGCGCGCCGGCCTGCGTGTGGGCCTGGCCGGCAACATCGGCCCGACCTTGCTCGACACCCTGCGCACAGCACTGGACCAGGAACCGACGCGCTTGGCAGATCCTGAAGGCGCCGAAGCGCACGCCGCGCCGGGCGAGGCCGATGCGGTGCTGCCTGAAGAGCTCAATGTGGCGCCTGACTCGGTGACCGAGCCGGGTGACGTGCTGCCAGAGTCGAGCGAAGTGGTCGATGCGGACGAGGGTTTGCCTGAAACGGCTGCCGCTGCGAGCCTGGCCATCGTGAGCGCCGAAACAGCCGAGGTCGATGCGCCAGCCGGTGTGGACGCCGCCGAGCCCCAAGCTCCCACCGCACTGGCCGATGACGCCGACGCTGCCCCGATCGAGCTGACCCCGCCTCCGCCTGCCGCGCCGGTGTTCGAGGTGCTGCCCGACGCCTGGGTGCTCGAGCTCTCCAGCTTCCAGCTCGACGGTGTCAGCAACTTCCACCCTGACGCGGCGGTGGTGCTCAACATCAGCCAGGACCACCTGGACTGGCACGGCAGCATGGCTGCCTACGCCGAGGCCAAAGCCCGCATCCACGGCAAGACCGGCGTGATGGTCGTCAACCGCGACGAGCCCCTGGCCGAAGCCATGGTGCCGCCGCCCGAGGTGATCAAGTCGGGCGTGCGAGGTCGGCCCGCCAAGGTCGTGCACCGCAACGTCGTTCGCTTTGGCCTGGACGCTCCGCGCGCACCCGGTGACTTCGGCCTGGTGGTCGAGTCCGGCATGGCCTGGCTGGTGCGCGCCCGCGAGGCCGACCCCACGCTCAAGCTGGCCAAGGGCGAACAACACGAGATCGTGCTGCAGCGCCTGATGCCGGCCGATGCGCTGCGCATCCGCGGTCGCCACAACGCCTCGAATGCCCTGGCTGCTTTGGCTTTGGCCACGTCGGTGGGATGCCCGCTGGCGCCCATGCTGCACGGTTTGCGCGAGTACCGTGGTGAGCCCCATCGTGTCGAACACGTGCTCACGCTGCGCGGCGTGGACGCCATCGACGACAGCAAGGGCACCAACGTGGGCGCCACCGTCGCCGCCTTGCTGGGCCTGGGCGCCGACCTGTCGCCCGGCAAGCTCTGCCTGATCCTGGGGGGTGACGGCAAGGGCCAGGACTTCGCGCCGCTGCGCGAGCCGGTGGGCCGCTTCACGCGCGCCGTGGCCCTGATCGGCCGCGACGCCGAGGCCATCGGTGCCGTGCTGCTGGGCATCCAGACGCCTTCAGGCGACGACATCCTCATCCAGCGCTTTGACACGCTGCAAGACGCCACCCGCTGGGCCTGGGAGCAGGGCCGCGAAGGCGATGCCGTGTTGCTGAGCCCGGCCTGCGCCAGCCTGGACATGTTCCGCAACTACGCCCACCGCGCCGAGGTCTTTGTTCAGACCCTGCAGGCCCTGGCCAACGACCTGGGGGAGGTCGCATGAGCGTTGCCGCCGATCGCACCCAGTCGCCATCGATGATGGACCGACTCAAGGCCCTGCTCAAACTGCAGCGTGGCGAAGGCCACGAAGGTGGCCCGCTGCCGGTGCGCGACTTCGTCAACATCAGCTCCGCCCAGCCCTCGCGCGTGATGGGCTTCGACCAGCCGCTGTTGTGGGTGGTCGTGTCGCTGCTGCTGACCGGTTTGATCATGGTCTATTCGGCCACGATCGCCTTGCCCGACAGTCCACGCTTTGCCAACTACGCGCCCACGCACTTTTTCCAGCGCCACATCATCTCCATCCTGATGGCGATCTCGGTGTCGGCCGTGGTCACGCAGATCCCCATGAGCACCTGGGAGAAGCTCGCGCCCTGGTTGTTCGTGCTCTCGCTGATCCTGCTCATCCTGGTGCTGATCCCGCACGTGGGCAAGGTGGTCTATGGCGCACGCCGCTGGCTGCCGCTGGGCTTCATGAACTTCCAGCCCTCCGAGCTGGCCAAGCTGGCCATCGTGCTCTACGCCTCCGACTACATGGTGCGCAAGATGGACGTCAAGGAGCACTTCTTCCGCGCCGTCACGCCGATGGCCGTGGCCGTGGGCGTCGTGGGCCTGTTGCTGCTGGCCGAGCCCGACATGGGCGCCTTCATGGTGATCGCTTCCATCGCCATGGCCATCCTGTTCCTGGGTGGTGTCAACGGCAAGATGTTCACGCTGATCACGGCGGTGCTGCTGGGCGCCTTCATGCTGATGATTTCGCTCAGCCCCTGGCGGCGCGAGCGCATCTTTGCCTACCTCGACCCATGGGACGAGAAGAACGCCCTGGGCAAGGCCTACCAGCTCACGCACTCCCTGATCGCCTTCGGCCGTGGCGAGATCTTTGGCGAAGGCCTGGGCTCCAGCGTCGAGAAGCTGCACTACCTGCCCGAGGCCCACACCGACTTCCTGCTGGCCGTCATCGGCGAAGAACTCGGTTTCATCGGCGTGGCCGCCGTGGTGCTGGCCTTCTTCTGGGTCGTGGTGCGCCTGTTCAACATCGGCCGTCAGGCCATCGCGCTCGACCGCGTCTTCGCCGGCCTCGTGGCCCAGGGCGTGGCCGTGTGGCTGGGTGCACAAGGCTTCATCAACATGGGCGTGAACCTGGGCGTGTTGCCCACCAAGGGCCTGACGCTGCCGCTGATGAGCTTTGGCGGATCGGGCATTTTGCTCAACTGCATCGCCCTGGCGATTTGCCTTCGTGTGGACATGGAAAACAGGCAACTCATGAGGGGAGGCCGCGCATGAGCACGACTTCCCGTCACCTCGTCATCATGGCGGCCGGCACCGGTGGGCACATCATGCCGGGCCTGGCCGTGGCCGACGAAATGAAGCGCCGTGGCTGGACCGTGAGCTGGCTGGGCACCGAAGGTGGCATGGAAAACCGCCTGGTGCCGCCCACCGGCATCGAGCTCGACGCCATCTCCTTCAATGGCCTGCGCGGCAAGTCGCTCAAGGACACGCTGTTCGGCGGCGTGCGCCTGCTCAAGGCCTTTGTTGATTGCTACAAGATCCTGTCCAGGCGCCAGGCCGACGCCGTGCTCGGCATGGGTGGCTACGTGTGCTTCCCCGGTGGGGTCATGAGCGCTGCCCGCCTGCTGCCGCTGGTCATGGTCAACGCCGATGCGGCCATGCTGCTGAGCAACAAGGCCCTGCTGCCCATCACCGACGTGCTGGCCTGCGGCTTCGACGGCCCAGCCGCCCAACACAAGGTCGCCCGCGTGACAGGCAACCCGGTGCGCGCCGAGATCGAAACCATCGCCGAGCCTGCGCAGCGCTTCGAAGGCCGCAGCGGCCCGCTCAAAGTGCTGGTGGTCGGCGGCAGCCTGGGCGCCAAGGTGCTCAACGAGACCGTGCCCCAAGCCCTGGCCCGCATCGCGCCTGAGCAGCGCCCGCGCATCACGCACCAGACGGGCATGGCCAACTTCGAAGCCGTCAAGGCCGAGTACGCCAAGGCCGGGCTCGATGTGCAGCGCGACGTCGAGCTGCTGCCTTTCATCAACAACATGGCCCAGCGCCTGACGGACTGCGACCTGATCGTCTGCCGCGCGGGCGCCATCACGGTCAGCGAACTGTGCTCTGCCGGCGTGCCCAGCGTGCTGATCCCGCTGGTGGTCTCGACCACCGCCCACCAGCGCGACAACGCCGAGTTCATGGCCCAGCACCAGGCCGCCATCCACCTGCCGCAGGCCGAACTCAACGCCGACACGCTGGCGCGCCAGCTGCAATCGCTGCAACGCGATGAGCTGCTGACCATGGCCAAGCGCGCGCGCGGGCTAGCCCGCAACCATTCCGCTGCCGCGGTGGCCGATGCCATCGAGCAGCTCGTTCAACCCAACAAGAAAAAGGCGTCGGCATGAAGCACGCCGTCAAGCACATCCATTTCGTGGGCATCGGGGGCGCCGGCATGAGCGGCATCGCCGAGATCCTGCACAACCTCGGCTACACCGTGTCGGGCTCCGATCAGTCCGACAGCGCCACCTCGCGCCGCCTGGCCTCGCTGGGCATCGACGTGAAATTGGGGCATGAGGCCGTGCACATCGAAGGCGCCGAAGCCGTGGTCACCTCGACCGCTGTGAAGGGCGACAACCCCGAGGTCATCGCCGCTCGCGCCAGGCGCATCCCAGTGGTGCCGCGCGCCGTCATGCTCGCCGAGCTGATGCGCCTGCGCCGTGGCATCGCCATCGCCGGCACGCACGGCAAGACCACCACCACCTCGCTGGTCACGGCCATCCTGGCCGAAGCCGGGGTCGACCCGACCTTCGTCATCGGTGGCAAGCTCAACAGCGCTGGCGCCAACTCTGCGCTGGGCAAGGGTGAGTACATCGTGGTCGAGGCCGACGAATCTGACGCCTCCTTCCTGAACCTGTTGCCCATCCTGTCGGTCGTCACCAACATCGACGCCGACCACATGGACACCTACGGGCACGACTTCGCCCGGCTCAAGCAGGCCTTTGTCGAGTTCCTGCACCGCATGCCTTTCTACGGCGCGTCGATCCTGTGCATCGACGACCCGGGCGTGCGCAGCATCGTGCCGCTGATCTCGCGCCCGGTCATCACCTACGGCTTCGGCGAAGAAGCCCAGGTGCGCGCGGTCGACGTCGAGGCCCTGCCCGGCGGGCAGATGCGCTTCACCGTGCAGCGCCGCAATGGCCAGGTCATGCCCGACATGAAGGTCACGCTGAACCTGCCTGGCCAGCACAACGTGCTCAACGCTCTGGCCGCCATCGCCGTGGCCACCGAGATCGAACTGGCGGACGAGCCCATGGTCAAGGCCCTGGCCGCCTTCTCGGGTGTGGGCCGCCGCTTCCAGCGCCACGGTGATTTCGCCACCGCCGACGGGGGCACCTTCACCGTCATCGACGACTACGGTCACCACCCGGTCGAGATGGCCGCCGTCATCAGCGCCGCGCGCGGTGCCTTCCCCGGGCAGCGCCTGGTGCTGGCCTTCCAGCCGCACCGCTACACCCGCACCCGTGACTGTTTCGAAGATTTCGTCAAGGTGCTGGGCACCGCCGACGCCGTGCTGCTGACCGAGGTCTACGCGGCCGGCGAAGCGCCCATCGTGGCCGCCGACGGCCGGGCCCTGACCCGCGCCGTGCGCGTGGCCGGCAAGGTCGAGCCGCTGTTCGTGGACGAGGTGAGCGAGTTGCCGCAGGCCATCGTCGACAACGCCAAGGGTGGCGACGTCGTCATCTGCATGGGCGCCGGCTCCATCGGCACCGTGGCGGCCAAGGTCGCTGAACTCAAGAAAGGCCACTGAGATGAGCCAGAACCTGTTGAAACCTTTGTCCATCGATCCGAAGTCGCTCGGCCGCGTGGCCGTGCTGTTCGGCGGCACGTCGGCCGAGCGCGATGTCTCCATCATGTCGGGCACCGGCGTGCTCAAGGCCCTGCAGGCGCAAGGCGTGGACGCCTTTGCCTTCGACCCCGCCGAGCGCCCGCTGCAAGAGCTCAAGGCCGAAGGCGTGGACCGCTGCTTCATCGCCCTGCATGGCCGCGGCGGCGAAGACGGCACCGTGCAAGGCGCACTGGAACTGCTGGGCATCCCCTACACCGGATCCGGCGTGATGGCTTCGAGCATCGCCATGGACAAGGTCATGACCAAGCGCATCTGGCGCTTCGAAGGACTGCCCACGCCGGACTGGCGCATCGTCGCCAGCGCCACCGAATGCGAACAGGCCCTGGCGGTGCTGGGCGCGCCCATGATCGTCAAGCCCGCGCGCGAAGGCTCGTCCATCGGCCTGACCAAGGTGACCGACGTGGCGCAGTGCGCTGCCGCCTACGCCGCAGCCGCCCAGCACGACCCGGAAGTGTTGTGCGAGCAGTTCATTGAGGGCGAGGAAACCACCTGCCCGGTGCTCATCGTTGAAGGCGAGGCCCAGGCCCTGCCGGTGATCCGCATCGTGGCCCCCGGTGGCAACTACGACTACCAGAACAAGTACTTCACCGATGAGGTCAAGTACCTGTGCCCCAGCGAGCTGGATGCGGCCGAAGAAGCCGAGATCCAGCGCGAGGTGGTGCGCGCCTTCAAGACCCTGGGCTGCCGCGGCTGGGCCCGCGCCGACGTGATGATCCGCCGCAGCGACCGCCAGCCCTTCCTGCTGGAGATCAACACCTCGCCGGGCATGACCGGCCATTCCCTGGTGCCCATGTCCGCCAAGGTTGCGGGCCTGAGCTACGAACAACTGTGCGTGCACCTGCTGGCCTCGGCCACGCTGGACCGCAACGCCTGACGCCGAAGAAGGACGCATGCAAGCCGCCGCCGCCCTCCACCTGCCGCGAGAAGCCAGCGAAGCGTCGCAAGACGTGCGCTGGATGAACGTGGCCACCGCCTGGCTGGTGGTGGTGGGGCTGTGCCTGCTCGCGGCGGCCGGCCTGCAACGCCTGGGGCGCCTGCCCTTCTTCAACCTCACCGAGGTGCAGCTCGAAGGCGACCTGCAGCGCAACAACATCGCCACCGTGCGCGCCCACATCGTGCCCCGGCTGGAAGGCGGCTACTTCACGCTCGATTTGCAAAAGGGCCGCGAGGTGTTCGAAGCCTTGCCCTGGGTGCGCCACGCCGTCGTGCGCCGCGTGTGGCCCAACGAGCTGCGCGTCAAGCTCGAAGAGCACCGCCCGGCTGCTCACTGGCAGCACGAAGACCGCGACGACCAGCTCGTCAACACCTTCGGCGAGGTCTTCGAGGCCAACCCGGGCGATGTCGAGGACGACCACCTGCCCGTGTTGCTGGCCCCGGCCAACCCCGCACCCGGCCTGTCGGCCACGATGCTGGAGATGCTGCACACGCTGCAAAAAGCCCTGGCGCCGCTGGGCGACATCGAGCGGCTCAAGCTCACCGACCGTGGTTCCTGGAGCGTCGAACTCGACACCGACGCCCAGATCATGCTGGGCCGAGGCAGCGTTGAAGAGGTGGCCGAGCGGGCCCGACGCTTCGTGCGAACCCTGCCTGAACTGCAACGCCATTACCCGGACCCGCTGGCCTACGCCGACCTGCGTTACCCGGAGGCCTATGCCGTCCGACTGCGTGGCACGACCACGTTGCTGGAAGACCCGAAGAAACCAGGTGTGGTGCGCAAGCCAAGTGCTGGCGTTACCCGTTCCCTGAATCCGAATATCAATCGATAATTTCGTCACACACCATGGCCAAGGAATACAAGGATCTGGTAGTCGGACTCGACATCGGGACCGCCAAAGTGATGGCGGTGGTGGCCGAAGTCCTCCCGGGTGGCGACCTCCGGCTCGCCGGCCTCGGTGTCGCTCCCTCTCACGGTTTGAAGCGCGGCGTGGTCGTCAACATCGACGCCACGGTGCAGTCCATCCAGCAGGCTTTGAAAGAAGCCGAGCTGATGGCCGACTGCAAGATCAACCGCGTCTGGACGGGCATCACCGGCAGCCACATCCGCGGGCAGAACTCCACCGGCATGGTCATCGTGCGGGACAAGGAAGTGGCACCCCTCGACGTGCAGCGCGTGGTCGAGACCGCCAAGGCCATCAACATCCCCAACGACCAGCGCCTGCTGCTGGTCGAGCCGCAAGAATTCATCATCGACGGCCACGAGGTCAAAGAGCCCATCGGCATGAGCGGTGGGCGCCTCGAAGTCAAGGTCCACATCGTCACCGGCGCGCAAAGCGCAGCGGAGAACATCGTCAAGTGCGTGCGCCGCTGCGGCCTCGAAGCCGAGCAGCTGGTGCTCAACCCCAGCGCCTCGTCGGCCGCTGTGCTGACCGAAGACGAAAAGTCGCTGGGTGTGGCCATGGTCGACATCGGCGCTGGCACCACCGACGTGTCCATCTTCACCGACGGCTCGGTGCGTCACACGGCGGTCATCCCCATCGCCGGTGACCTGATCACCAGCGACATCGCCATGGCGCTGCGCACGCCCACCAAGGACGCCGAAGACATCAAGGTGGACTTCGGTGTGGCCAAGCAACTGCTGGCCGACCCGAACGAACACGTCGAGGTGCCCGGCCTGGGCGACCGCGCGCCGCGCATGCTCTCGCGCCAGGCACTGGCCGGCGTGATCGAGCCGCGCGTCGAAGAGATCTTCTCGCTGGTCCACCAGGTGATCCGCGAGTCGGGTTACGAAGAACTGCTGTCCTCCGGCATCGTTCTGACCGGCGGCTCGGCCGTGATGCCGGGCATGGTCGAACTCGCCGAAGACATTTTCTTGAAGCCGGTGCGCAAGGGCACGCCCTTGTACTCCGGCGCACTGCACGACATGGTGGCGAGCCCGCGCTCTGCCACCGTCATGGGCTTGCTCGAAGAGGCAAGACTCGCGCGCATGCGCGGGATGAAGGCGGCGCAACAGGCAGGGTCGGTTCAGTCCCTGTTCGGTCGCGTGCGCGATTGGTTCGTGGGGAACTTCTGACCTTCAACAAAGAAGACACCCACCTGAGTAATTCAATTGGCAACTGCTTGAGACAAAGAGAGGTCTGACATGGCAATCGAAATGATCGAATCCTTCGACATGGGCACCCAAATCAAGGTGATCGGCGTGGGCGGTGGCGGCGGCAACGCCGTCGAGCACATGATCGCCGAGGGCGTTCAAGGTGTGCAGTTCATCTGCGCCAACACCGACCAGCAAGCGCTGAATCGCTCCAGCGCCGAGCTGCAGCTGCAGCTGGGCAACTCGGGCCTGGGCGCTGGCGCCAAGCCTGAAGCCGGTCGCGCCGCCGCCGAAGAAGCCGTGGACCAGATCCGCTCCTCGCTGGAAGGCGCGCACATGGTGTTCATCACCGCCGGCATGGGCGGTGGCACCGGCACCGGCGCCGCACCGGTGATCGCCCGCGTCGCCAAGGAAATGGGCATCCTGACCGTGGGCGTGGTCACCAAGCCCTTCGAATTCGAAGGCAACCGCCGCCTCAAGCAAGCCGACGCCGGCCTGGCCGAGCTCGAAGCCAACGTCGACTCGCTGATCGTCGTGCTCAACGAGAAGCTGCTGGAAGTGCTGGGTGACGACGTGACCCAGGAAGAAGCTTTCGCCAAGGCCAACGACGTGCTCAAGAACGCCGTGGGCGGCATCTCCGACATCATCCACATCCCCGGCCTGGTCAACGTCGACTTCGAAGACGTCAAGACCGTGATGAGCGAACCGGGCAAGGCCATGATGGGCACCGCCACCGCCGGCGGCCCGGACCGCGCCACCAAGGCCGCCGAAGCCGCCGTGGCCTGCCCGCTGCTCGAAGGCATCGACCTGTCTGGCGCGCGTGGCGTGCTGGTGCTGATCGCTGCTGGCAAGGCCAACTTCAAGCTGAGCGAGTCGCGCAACGCGATGAACACCATCCGCCGCTACGCCGCCGAAGACGCCCACGTCATCTACGGCACGGCCTACGACGAAAGCCTGGGTGACCAGCTGCGCGTGACCGTGATCGCCACCGGCCTGAGCGGCTCCAAGCGCCAGCAGGCCCCGATGACCGTGGTGCACAGCGCCCCGCAGGTCTTCGCTCGCACCGGCACCGACAACATCCCGGTGCTGACCCAGCCGGTTGGCCACGCTGCCCTGCACGGTGGCCCGGCCATGGGCCACAGCAACGACTTCAGCGGCATGAACACGCCCAGCGTCTGGCGCTCGGGCCGCACGCAAGCCGCTGCCAAGGTCGATGCCCTGGCCAGCAACGGCATGGACGAAATCGAGATCCCGGCCTTCCTGCGCAAGCAGGCCGACTGAGTTTCTCTGACCTGTCTCTTGCCTGAAATGGCGACGCGGTTTGCCTGCCGCATCGCCGTCTGAAACCTCTCTCTCTTTGATCCCCCCGTCCCGTGTGGGCGGGGGGTTTTTTGCATTGGGATAGAGTGCTCGCATGAAGCGCGCCCTCGACGAAGACACCCCACGCCCCTGGCTCGAGCGATCGGCTCGCTGGGCGGTCATCGGTGTGTGTGCCTTGCTGGTTTGCGCGTGCAGCATCTTGCAGGCCGTGTACGAACAGGCCCCCCGTTACCTGCAGTGGCGCACGAACGTGGCGCACCACTTCACCGAAGCCCAATACGAGCTGGCTCGCACCAGCATCCGGCGTTGGTTCGAATGGCACCGCCGTGAGCAGATGCCCCAGCTTGCTCGCCTGTTGCAGCAGGCCGCGTTGGACGTGCGAGGCCCGATCACCCCTGAGCTGGCTTGCGAGCGGCGCGACGCCTACCTGGCCATGAGCAAACAGGCCTTTGCCGTAGCGACGCCGCTGGCGGCCGCCGTGATGGTTCACCTGGGCCCGCCTCAGGTCAGTCGTGTGCAAGCCTTCTTCGAAGACCTCAACGAAGACCAGCGAGAAAAGTACATAGCGGACGACCCGCGCGAGCAGGCCGGCCTGGCGGTGGACTTCATCGAGGAGTGGGGCGGCCTGGTGTACGGTGACTTCAGCGACGCGCAACGCGAGCACCTGGTGCGCCGGGTGATGGCGCTGCCTTTCAGCGCCCGCACGGTGCTGCAGGAGCTGCAGCGATTTCAGGGGCGTTACGTGCAGTTGCTGCGGGACACGCAAGCCCAGAAGCTGAGCACCGAGCAGGTCAGCCAGCGCTTGCTGGCCATCTTGCTCGATGGCGTCGATCCGCAGGAGCCCGATCGCAAGGCCCAGATGCAGCGCTGGGTCAGGGCAGGTTGCGCCTTCGCCGCCGACCTGCAGGCCCAGACCACCCCTGCCCAGCGCGAGCGCGCCGAGCGCACGCTCACGGGTTGGCGCGAAGATGTTCAGGAGATCGTTGGACAGCGCTAGCGCCGGTGCCGACAAGTGCACCGCCCCGGCAGCAAGCACTCACCTCACTTCAACTCGGCCGACGATTTGCCCAGCAAGCGCCGCGCGATGATCAACAGCTGGATTTGCTGCGTGCCCTCGAAGATGTCGAGGATCTTGGCGTCGCGGGCCCACTTCTCCAGCATCGAGACCTCGCTGTAGCCCACCGCGCCGGCCAGCTCCACGCACTTGAGCGCGATGTCGACGCAGGTGCGGCCCGCCTTGGCCTTGGCCATCGAGGCTTCCAGCGAATTGGGGCGACCGTTGTCGGCCATCCAGGCGGCCTGCAGCGTCAGCAGGCGCGCGGCAGCGTGGTCGGCGCGCAGCCGAACCAGCTCGGCCACCGCGCTGGGCTGGCGGTGCAGCGGGCGGTCGGCGTCCAGCGAAAGGCCGGCTTCGGCCAGCAGGGGCGTGATCTCGTCGAGGCAGGCTTGGGCCAGGCCCACCGCCATGGCGGCCACCAGCGGGCGCGTGTTGTCGAAGGTCTGCATGACCCCGGCGAAGCTCTTCTCAGGCTGGATCTCGGGGTCGCCCAGCAGGTTGGCCTTGGGCACGCGGCAGTCCTTGAGTACGAAGGCGGCCGTGTCGCTGGCGCGGATGCCCAGCTTGTGCTCCAGGCGCGCCAGCTCGAAGCCTGGCGTGCCCTTTTCAACCACGAAGGACTTGATGGCCGCGCGGCCCAGGTTGCGGTCGAGCGTGGCCCACACCACGACCAGGTCGGCGCGGTCGCCCGAGGTGACGTAGATCTTCTCGCCGTTGAGCACGTAGTGGTCGCCGTCGAGCCGCGCCGAGGTGCGGATGGCGGCCGAGTCGGAGCCGCAGCCGGGCTCGGTGATGGCCATGGCGGCCCAGCGGCCCTTGAAGCGCGCGAGCTGCTCTTCGTTGGCCACCGAGGCGATGGCCGCGTTGCCCAGTCCCTGTCCCGGCATGGCCAGCAGCAAGCCGACGTCGCCCCAGCACAGCTCCATGATGCCCAGGCAGGTCGAGAGGTTGCTGCCGTTGGCGTTGTCGTTGGGGTTGCGCTCACCGCTGCGGCGCACGCCGGCAGCGCCAGCGCCGTTTTCGCCCAGTGCCGCGTTCATGCCGTGGATGGCGGCGGCGACCATGTCGAGCTCCACGGGGCGGGCGTGTTCGGCGCGGTCGTATTGGCGCGAGATGGGGCGAAACACCTGGCGGGCGACCTCGCGGGCCTGCATGACCAGGGGGGCGAACTTCTTGGGGGTGTCGAGGTGGATCATGGGATGAGCTTTCAGATCAGTTGGATGCGCGCGGGTGTGTGATCAGGGGCCACGGGCCTCACAGCAACAACCCACCTTCCATCAGCGCCACGGCACGCAGGTCGCGGTACCAACGCTCGACCGGGTACTCCTTGACGAAGCCGTGGCCGCCCAGCAACTGCACGCCGTCGCTGCCGATCTGCATGCCCTTGTCGGCGCACAGTCGGCGCGCCAGCGTCACGGCGTCGGCGAAAGCGGCCAGGCCATCGGGTCGATCGGCCAGCTCGGCGGCGCGCCAGGTCAGCAGGCGCATGCCCTGCAGCTCGATGGCCACGTTCGAGACGGCAAAAGCCACCGACTGACGGTGGCTGATGGGCTCGCCAAAGGCCTGGCGCTCGTTCACGTAGGGCACCAGCAAGTCGAGCACGGCCTGTGCGCAGCCCACGCTGAGCGCGCACCACGCCAGCCGACCGAGCTGGATGCATTCGCGGTAGGCCTCGGGCTGGTCGATGCCCAGGCGGGCGTCGGCACTCAGCTTGACCTGGTCGAGCCGCAGGCGGCCCGGGGCGGCGCTGCGCAAGCCCATCGTGGGCTCGGGTGCGTGGCTCAGGCCGGGTGTGTTGGCCTCGACCACAAAGAGCTGGGGCCCGTGTCCGGGCAACTCGGCGGCGACCACGAACAGCTCGGCGCGGGCCACGCCGGGCACCATGCATTTCTCGCCAGTGAGCAGGTAGCCGCCGTCAGGGGTGGGCGCGGCCCGGGTGCGCAGGCTCATGGGGTCGAACAGGGGCGTGGGCTCCATCAGGGCCAAGGCGGCGGGCGGCGGGTGCTCGCCCGCGAAGGCGCTGAGGTAGGTGGCCTGTTGCGCGGCGCTGCCCCAGCGCAGCAGGGCCTGGCTCACCGCCGCAGGGGCCAGGCAGGCCCAGGCCATGCCGAGGTCGCCGTGGGCCAGTTGCTCGGCGATCAGCGCTTGCGTCAGCACCTCGTGGGTGTCGCCGGCGCCACCGAGTTCATCGGGCACCGACAAGGCCGCCACGCCCAGCTCGGCGAAAGCCTGCAACAGCTCGGGCGACACGCCACCCTCGGCATCGGCTTGCTGAGCCTGCGGGCGCAACTGCTCGTCGGCGAACGCGCGCATGGCGTCCATCATCATGGTCTGGTCTTCGCTCGGGGTGAGGTCGAAGAGGTCGGTCGCGGTGCGCCGCGTCGGCCGCGCGGCCCCGGACAGCCGCTGCACTGCCTTGAAGCCGCGTGTGGCCGTTGTGATCGACTGGAAACCCAGTCGGGTGCCTTCGTAGATCAGCCGCTGGGTCGGGCCACGCAGGCCCGAGGCCTCGAGTTGCGGCGAGGCCGCGATCTTGCGCAAGGCACGCAGGCCGATGCGAACGAGTTGGCTCATGGTGTGGTCTCCAGGTGGGGGGCAAGGCGGCAGTGGGTCATTCGAACTTGAAGTGGCCTGCTTCGATCGCGGCCTGCGCATCGGCGCTCAGGGGCACATAGCCCTGCGGGCTCAGCACCCAGATGGGCTCGCCCGCGTCATTGGGCAAGAAGCCCTCTCGCTTGAGCTCGACTTTGCGGTGCTTGAAAGTGCTGGTCAATTCATGCTGGCGGCGCAGGCGCAGGAACAGGGGCACGGCGTAGCGCGGCAAGGCCTGTCGCAGGCCCTGCATCAGGGCTGCGCCGTCGAGATCGGTCGCCTCATCGCTGAGCAGCAGGGCAGCCATGCCGGCGCGGCCGTCGGCGTTGGGCAGCTGCACGCCGTAGACCACCGCTTCTTCGATGCCGGCCTGGGCGCACAAGGCGGCCTCGACCTCGGTGGTGGCCACGTTCTCGCCCTTCCAGCGGAAGGTGTCGCCCACGCGGTCGATGAACTGGATGTGGCCGAAGCCCTGGTCCCGCACGAGGTCGCCCGAATTGAACCAGGCGTCACCACGCCGCAAGACATCGCGCAGCACCTTCGAGGCGGTGGCGCGTTCGTCGGTGTAGCCGTCCATCGGGGCTTTGTCGGTGATCTCGGTCAGCAGCAGTCCGACCTGGCCCTTTTCAACCCGGCGCATCAGGCCCTGTGGGCCCTCGCGAACAGGCGCCTCCTCGGCCACATCGAAGGCGACGATGGCGTGGGACAAGGGGCACATCCCGGCGCTGCCAGGCAGGTTCAGGGCGTTGACGAAGGCGAGGTTGCACTCGCTGGCGGCGTAGAACTCGGCGATGTGCTCGATGGCAAAACGTTGCTGGAAGGCGCCCCAGATGTCCGGGCGCAGGCCGTTGCCGATGATGGCGCGAACGCCGTGCTGCGCGTCATCGGCCCGAGGCGCCTGGTTGAGCAGGTAGCGGCACAGCTCGCCGATGTACGAGAAGGCCGTGGCGCGGTGGCGGCGGATGTCCTGCCAGAAGCCCGAAGCGCTGAACTTGCGCCCCAATGCCAGGCAGGCGCCCGCACCGACGGTGGCGCCCCAGGACACGGTCAGCGCGTTGTTGTGATACAGCGGCAGGGCGCAGTACAGCACGTCGTCCTGGCGCAGGCGCAGGCCCAGCTCGCCCATGCCCAGCATGCAGCGATGCCAGCGGTAGTGGCTCATCACCGAGGCCTTGGGCAAGCCGGTCGAGCCCGAGGTGAAGATGTGAAAGCAGGGCTGGCTCAGCGCGATGTCGGCGGTCTCGGGCAGGTTGGTGTCTGGCGCTTGCGCACAGGCGCGCTGCAGGTGGGTCCAGCCGTCGGGCGGTGGTGCCTGGCCGTCCCACCACCAGTCGATGTCCAGCTCGGCCAAGGCCGCCTGGGGCAGCGAGCGCACCACCGCTTCGCATTCCTGGCCCACCAGCACGATGCGGGGGCGGCTCAGGCGCAGGCTGTGGGCCTGGGCCTCGTCACGCAGGTGGTGGTTGAGCAGGGTGGCGATGCCGCCCAGCTTGACGATGCCCAGTGCGCAGGCAATCACCTCGGGGCGGTTCTCCATCAGGATGCCAACGGCCTGCCCCGGTCGCAGACCGGATCGCTTCAAGCTGTGCGCCACGCGGTTGGCCCAGGCGTTGAGTTCGCCATAGGTCCAGCTGCGGTCCTCGAATCGCAGGGCGATGCGCTGGGGGTGGCGGCTGGCTCGGACCTCGAAGCTGCGCCCGATCGAGCCCAGGTGGCGCGGTCGCATCCAGGCCAGGCGCACCAGGCCGGGCAACAGCCTGGGCAGCTCGGGGGTGACACGCAACAAGGCCCGCACCCAGTCTGCCCAGGAGATGGGGCCTGTGGCGGCGAAGGCTTCTGGCGACAGGGAGGGGGCGGCTCGGGTCACGTCTTGGATGCACCTCGGTGAGGGGGAAAGACTGTCGATCATCCGCATGCTGCGGGCTGGCGCAGGGGGGCGGTTGCGTCACCGGGGGCGCGGGCAAGACAAACTGGGGTCGCCCGCCAGCCACGCTGGCCTTGGGGCTCAGGGTCAGCCCTTGGGTGGCACTGCTGCGGCGATGGCTTGGGTGCGCGCCTGCTGGATGACGCGGCCGATGTCCTTGCCCTGCTTGCCCTGAGCGAGGGCCGCAGCCGACAGCTCGCTGGTGTCGACGGACAGGGCCGCTCGCAGCGCACGACGCAGGCGCTCGGCCTGGGGGTAGGGGCGCTCGGTCCAGCCGAGTCGGCCTCGGGCGTCGCACTCGCAGGCCAGCAGCACGTCGTCAAACCGCTGCGGTTTGCGGATGGCGTCGCAGCGCTCGAGCAACCTGAGCAGCGCCTCGGCGTTCAAGTCGTCGCTGCGGTGAATGTTGCCGTGCTCGCGCGCCACCACGTCGGCCAGCTCGCGGCAGTCGTTGGGCACGCGCAGGCGCTGTGCCACCGCCTGGAGCAGTTCCACGCTGCGCGCCTCGTGGTCCAGGTGCCGAGGCAGCACCTCCGCGGGCGTGGTGCCCTTGCCCAGGTCGTGCCCCAGGCAGGCGTAGCGCACGCTGAGCGAGCCCTGCAGGCGGGCGCTCATGTCCAGCACCATCATCAGGTGAACGCCGGTGTCGACCTCGGGGTGGTGCTCGGCGCGCTGGGGCACGCCCCACAGTCGATCGACCTCCGGCAGCAGGCGGGTCAGGGCGCCGCACTCGCGCAGCACCTCGAACATGCGCGAGGGGCGATCTTCCATCAGGCCACGGGCGAGCTCCTGCCAGACGCGTTCGGCCACGAGGTGATCCACCTCGCCATCGGCGACCATGCCGCGCATCAGCGCCAGGGTCTCGGGCGCGACGGTGAACTCGGGCAGGCGCGCGGCGAAGCGGGCCAGGCGCAGGATGCGAACCGGGTCTTCGGCGAAAGCCGGCGAGACGTGGCGCAGCACGCGCGCCGCAAGGTCGCGCTGGCCACCCCAGGGGTCGATCAAGGTGCCGTCGTGGTCCTCGGCCATGGCGTTGATGGTCAGGTCGCGGCGGGTGAGGTCTTCTTCGAGGGTGACGTCGGGGGAGGCGTGCACGTCAAAGCCGTGATAACCCCGGCCGCTTTTGCGCTCGGTGCGGGCCAGGGCGTGTTCTTCGCCGGTGTCCGGGTGCAGGAAGACCGGGAAGTCCTTGCCCACGTGGCGAAAGCCTGCGGCCAGCATGGCCTCGGGGGTGGTGCCCACCACCACCCAGTCCCGGTCGCCCTGGGGGCGGCCCAGGAGCCGGTCGCGCACGGCGCCGCCAACGAGGTATGTCTTCATGCGGGCAGTTTACGGGGCAGCCGGGCCTGGCTCGGCTCCGGCTTCGGTGTCACCGCTCTGGCGGCTTCGTGCCGCGCCTGATTCGGTCAGCCAGCCGCCGCCCGGCGCGCCAGGGCGATGTAATCGGCCACCGGCACCTCTTCGGCACGACGCTGCAGGTCGAAGCCGCCTTCGAGGCCACGCTCGGCCATCCAGGTGCCCAGCGTGTGCCGCAGGATCTTGCGGCGCTGCGAGAACGCCACGGCCACCATCTTCTCGAGCACCTGCACATCGACCTCTTCAGGCTGGGCCCAGGGCGTCATGCGCACCACGGCCGAGTCCACCTTCGGTGGCGGGTCGAACGATTCGGGCGGCACGTCCACCACGCAAGCCATGTCGTAGCGCCACTGCAGCATCACGCTCAGGCGGCTGTAGTCCTTGCAGCCAGGCTGGGCCACCATGCGGTCCACCACCTCTTTTTGCAGCATGAAGTGCTGGTCGACCACGTGCTCGGCCACCGGCAGCAGGTGAAAGAGGATGGGGCTGGAGATGTTGTAGGGCAGGTTGCCGATGACGCGCAGCTTTTGCCCGGCCTCGGCCGCCAGGGCGGCGAAGTCGACCTTGAGCACGTCCGACTCAACGACCTGGAGTTCCGGGCGCTTGCGCAGGCGGGCGGCCAGGTCGCGGTCGAGCTCGATGACGGTGAGTTTTTCGCTGCGCTCGACCACCGGGTTGGTCAGTGCACCCAGGCCGGGGCCGATTTCCACCAGCGCCTCGCCCGGCTTGGGGGCGATGGCGCGCACGATCTCATCGATCACCCCATGGTCGACCAGGAAGTTCTGGCCGAAGCGTTTGCGCGCGATGTGACCGCCACCGCCCGTCACGGGGCGACGCGTGCCCGAACGCGGCTGGGGGCGATCAGGGCGCATCGCGCATTTCCACGTAAGCGGCGGCGCGCAGCTCGCGAGCCCAGTCTTCGTAGGTGGCCTCGAAGCGGCGCTCGCGCAACACGCTGCGAGCGGCTTCGCGCCGCTGGGCGTCGCTGAGCTGCACCTCGCGGCGCTCGAGCAACTGGATCAGGTGCACGCCATAGCGGCTGACCACGGGCTCGGAGATCTGGCCGGGTTGCAGCGCGAGCACGGCTTTCTCGAACTCGGGCACGAATTGGCCCGGCGAGCTCCAGCCCAGCTCGCCGCCCTTGGCGCCACTGCCGTCTTCGGAATGCTGGCGGGCTTGTTGCGCGAAGCTGGCCTGGCCCTCCATGATCTGGCGGCGGATGAGCTGCATCTTGTCGATCAGCTCTCGGGTGTTCTGACCCGGGGCGCTGCGCAGCAAGATGTGGCGGGCGCGCTGCTGGGTGTAGCTGGCCTGGGCGGCGTTCTCGCGCTCGACCAGCTTGATGACGTGAAAGCCCGCGCGCGAGCGGACCAGGGGCGCCACCTGGCCCACTTTGATGTTGGCCACGGCCTTGACGAAGACCTCGGGCAGGGCGCTGACCTCGCGAAGGCCGAAGGCGCCACCGCTGTCGTGCGTGCTGCGGTCGTCGGAGAACTGCTTGACCAGCTGCGAGAAGCTCACGCCTGCCGCGGCCTTGCGCTGGATGTCCTCTGCCTTGGCCTGGAGCTTTTGAACCTCCTGCGGACTGGCTTGCTCGGGCACTTTGATGAGGATGTGCGCGAGGTTCAGCGCCGATTCGGTTTGCGCAGCCGGGTCGGAGGCCAGGAAGCTGGTGACCTCTTCTTCGCTGATCTGGATGCGCGGGGTGACCTCGCGCTCGCGGATGCGCTGGATCAGGATCTGCTCGCTCAGGCTGGCGCGGTAGCGCTCGAAGTCCAGGCCGTCGGTGCGCATGCGCTCGCGCAGCTCGGCCATGGTCATCTGGTTCTGCGCAGCGATGTTCTCGATGGCGGTGTCGAGTTCGGCTTCGCTCACGCCCATGCCCAGGTTGCGCGCGTGGGACAGCTGCACCTTTTCGTCGATCAGGGCGTCGAGCACCTGGCGACGCAGCTCGTCGGTGGCGGGCAGGCGGGCGTTGGCCGGTGCGCTCTCGATGACGCGCTGCACCCGCTTGCCGATCTCGGTGTGGGTGATGGGCTCCTGGTTCACCACGGCGACGATGTAGTCGCTGGTGCGCGGCGCCCCGCTGAGTTGCAGGTCGGTGCTCAGCGAGCGGTCGCCAGGGATGCGCGGCGCCAGGCTGGGGCCATCGGGGCGGCGCAACTGGGCCCAGCCCGGCGTGGCGGTGCCAACGAGCAGGCTCAGGCAGATCAGCGGCAGCCAGCGGCGTGCGCCCGGGAAATTGCGGTCATTCATCTTGGGAGCTCGTCGGGGTGCTTGGCACGTTCAGGGGTTGGCCTTCTTCACGCAGCAAGCGGTAGCCAGGGACATTTTGTTGCAGCACGCGCAGCGGGTTGGCGCCCAGCGCCAGCTGCGACAGGCCCAGCAATTCAAGCTGGAACATGATGCGGGTGTTGGCCTTGCTCTGACCCAGGGCCACGCGCTCGGCGACCACGCGGCCGATCCAGCAGCCGGCGTCGTATTCAAGGCCGATCAGGGAGTTGATGACGCGCTTGTCGCGCATGCTGTGGGTCACGCGGCCCACGCTGTACCAGGCGCCGCCACAGGCGTTGGTGCCAGCGCGCCGCGGGTTGACCTGCATGAGGTCGGGCGAGCTGGCCTGGGTCATCATCTGTTGCAGCGGCGGCGTGCGGCCTGCCAGCGGCCATTGCCAGCCCAGCTCGACCTGCTCGCTCGCCTCGCGGGTGTAGCGGTAAGTGGCGCTGACGGTGCGCCAGGCGCCGGGCGAGTAGCGCACGCCCACGGTGCCTTGTTCGGTGCGTTTTTCTTGCGCGCCGTATTGAAGGGTGCTGTCGAGGTTCCAGTTCGGGATCACCGAGGTGGACGCGAGCAGCAGCAAGTCAGACAGCTTCTGGGTGATCGGGCCTTCGCCTTGCGGGTTGATGCGCTGGTCCGCCAGCAGCACCTTCTGGGCGATGCCAAGGCGCAAGGCCTCGACGCCTGTGGCGCTGTCGATCAGGCGCGAGGTCACGCCCACCGTCACCTGGTTGGCGTCGGTGATGCGGTCACCACCGGTGAAGCCGTTGTCGTTGAAAACGGCGTACTGGTTGAAGTCGCGCGGGGCGCTGTCGAACTTTGGCAAGTCGTCCTGGCGCCGGTAGGGCGTGTAGACGTACATCACGCGCGGCTCCAGCGTCTGCACCAGATCTCGGCCGAAGAGTTGCGTGTCGCGCTCCATCGAAAAGCCGCTGTCCAGGCTGAACGTGGGCACGGCGATCGAGGTGCTGGCGCGCGAGCCACTGGCGGCCAGCGCGTTGTTGCGATCGAGGTCGTAGCTGATGCCGCGCACCGCCACCGCAGGCAGCACGGAGATGCCCAGCAGGTCGAAGCGGCGCTCCAGGCGGCCGTTGAGGTTCACCCGGTTGCCAGTGACCTTGGTGATGTCCGTGTGGGCAAAGCGGTTGAATTCGCCTTGCAGGTTGAACACCGTGCCCCCGTCGGAGCTGCTGCGGCTGCGAAAGCCCAGCTGTGGCTCGCGCCGGTACGGGGCTTCGATGCGGCTGAGTTCCGGGTCGGAGTCGGGGTCGAGGTCGCGCAGCGTCTGCCAGGACTGCACCGCCGCGTAGAAGTTGGTCTGGCTGTTGCCCAGGCCCCAGGTGCGGTCGTTCAGCGTCGAGTCGAACTTGACGTGGCTGTCGAACAGGCGCGGTGTGGGCGAAGGCAGGTTGTGCGAGAAGTCCTTCCAGTAGTCGTCGTCCGAGGCCCGCAGCCACTTGATGTCGTACTGGTTCTGCGCCAGCGTGCTGCCGGTGCGGAACCGACCCTTGTGCGTGAAGTCGACCAGGCTGCGGCCGTCGCCGGTGAGGCGGTCGTTCGGCAGGCCATACAGGTGCACCTTGCCGGTGTCGGTGGTCGTCAGGTAGCGGTATTCGAGGTCGAGCCCGACGCCGCGCCGGGCCGACAGGGTGGGCGCGATGGTGGCGTCCTGCTCGGGGGCGATGTTCCAGTAGTAGGGCGTCGAGAACTCGAAGCCACTGTTGCTGTCGAAGTAGAACGACGGTGGCAACAAGCCGGACTTGCGCTGGTTGTCCAGCGGGAAGGTCAGCGTGGGCGCGGCCAGGATGGGCACGTCCATGAAGCGGATGACGGCGTTCTTCGCGGTGCCTTCGCTGGCGGCAAAGTCGAGGTAGACCTCGCTGGTGCGCAGCTCCCAGTCGGGCTTGCCCGGGCTGCCATCGGGCATGTCTTCGGGGCGGCAGCTGGAGTAACTCGTCTGGTGGGCGCGCAGGCGGTCTTCACCCAGGAACTCGACCAGCAGGGCATCCCCGCCAGCTTGCGTGCGTGCGAACCAGAACTCGGGGCGCACGAAGTTGCCCTCGAGCGTGTCCAGGCGCAACGTCAGTTCGGGACCGGTGAACAGGTTGCCCTTGCTGACGATGCGCACCTTGCCCTGAGCCTTGGCGGTGTTGTCGGCCTGGGTGTGGGTGATCTCGTCGGCGCGCATGGCGAGGTCGCCCTGGCGCAGCCGAACCGAGCCGGTTGCCCGCGTGAGGATGCTGGCTTCGCCACCCAGCTGGTCCGCTTCGAAGAACAGGGGCTCCTTGGCGTCGCGCCGCTGCAGCCGTGGTGACGGCAGGGAAAAGCTCATGCGCGAGGCCGGGTCGGCGCTCGGGACGGCGTTGGGTGCCTGCGGCAGCTGGCTGGCTGGCGACGAGGTGATGGGTGCGGGCTCGGACACTTGAGCCTGCGAGGGCGCATGCAGCGGACCCGCCAGGCAGGCTGCAGCCAGCGCCACGGGGCGCCAGATGGGCGTCGTGGCCGCGGTGCGGCGTCGAATCGGGCGGTGCTGGGGCGTGGGGCGTCGGTTCAAGGAGGTGCTCACGATCACGGGGCGCGTCGCAGTGGGGCTGCGGCAGCGGCTTCCTGATGGGTGAGCCGGCCTTGCCTAGAATCGCCGCATTATTTCACGAGCCAAGCAGCATGAGCCAAGTCGCCGCCGCCCCCATTTCCTGGACCGATCCTGCCCGCCAGCAGGCCTTTGACGCTTGGCTGCGGTCTCGCCCGGCCAGCCTCGGCCTGCGCGTGGACAGCCTGCGTTCGGCCAGCGCTGATGCGAGTTTTCGCCGTTACTTCCGCGTCGATGCGGCAGATGGCACGCTCATCATCATGGACGCGCCGCCCAGCCACGAGGACTGCCGTCCTTTCGTGGCGGTCGACCGCCTGCTGGCCTCGGGCGACGTGAACGTGCCCCGCATCCTGGAGTGGGACGAGGCGCAGGGTTTCATGCTGCTGTCCGACCTGGGGGCCCACACCCTGTTGTCCACCCTCGACGCCCAGCAGCCGCAAGATGCCGGCAACCGCGCCCGCTACAACGCCGCACTGGACGAGCTGGTGCGCCTGCAGGCCGTGTCGGCGCAAGGCCTGCCCGCTTACGACGACGCCTTGCTGCAGCGCGAGCTCGACCTGTTCCCTGATTGGTACTTCACCCAGCTGCGTGGGCAGGTGCTCGACGACAAGGCCCGCGAGGTGCTGGCCCGGGCCTTCGGTTTGATCAAGGAGCAGGTGCTGGCCCAGCCGGTGGTGTTGGTGCACCGCGACTACCACTCCCGTAACCTGATGGCCAATCCGGCCGACCCGCAGGCCCGCCCGGGCGTCATCGACTTCCAGGACGCCGTGCGTGGCCCCGTCACCTACGACCTGGTCTCGCTGCTGCGCGACGCCTACGTGATGTGGGACGAGGACGTGCAACTCGATCACGCCGTGCGCTACTGGGAAAAGGCGCGCAAGGCCGGTCTGCCCGTGCCCGATGATTTCGGGGATTTCTGGCGCGACTTCGAGTGGATGGGTCTGCAGCGCCACATCAAGGTGCTGGGCATCTTCGCGCGGCTGGCCATTCGGGACGGCAAGCAGCAGTACCTGGCCGACATCCCCCGCGTGTGGACCTATGCCCACCGCGTGGCCTCGCGTTACCAAGGCCTGGGCCCGCTGGCGCACCTGCTCGAGCGGGCCGAGGCCGACCATGGCGGCTTGCGCACCGAGGTGGGCTTCACCTTCTGATCCCCCCGCCTGCGGCCCGGGCGACACGCCGAAACAGGTGGATCGGCGGCCGAATGGCCCTGATTCCGCCGTTTTCCAGCTCCGGGACGGCGAAATGAGGGGCCGTTGGCCGCATTTGTTTGCGCAAAAAAGCAGCAATGGGCGGATAATTCGACCCCGATGAACGAACAAACCTCCCAGCCGGCCACCCTGGCCGCGCCCGAAGCCGCCACCGCTGCGCCCGTCACCTCCGAGACCGCTAACCCGGCGTCCGCGCCCGTGACCTCCGAGTCCGCGTCCGCCGACCAGGCGCCGCCTGCCCGCTTCGACACGCTGCCGCTGGACAAGAAGATCCTCAGCGCCATCAAGTACCCCACGATGACGCCGATCCAGGCCAAGGCCATCCCGCTGGTGCTGGCCGGGCGCGACGTCATGGGTGCCGCCCAGACGGGCACGGGCAAAACCGCTGCTTTCTCCATCCCGCTGCTTCAGAAGATGATGAAGCACGAGAACGCCAGCATGTCGCCGGCGCGCCACCCGGTGCGCGCCATCGTGCTGGCGCCCACGCGCGAGCTGGCCATCCAGGTGGCCGACAACGTCAAGACCTACGCCGGCAAGTGCAACCTGCGCTCGGCCGTGGTGTTCGGCGGCATGAACATGAAAGAGCAGACGGTCGAGCTCAAAGCCGGTGTCGAGGTGCTGATCGCCACCCCGGGCCGCCTGATCGACCACATCGAGGCCAAGAACTGCAACCTCTCGCAGGTGGAGTACGTGGTCCTCGACGAAGCCGACCGCATGCTCGACATCGGCTTCCTGCCCGACCTGCAGCGCATCCTGAGCTACCTGCCCAAGACGCGCCAGACCCTGCTGTTCTCTGCCACCTTCTCGCCCGAGATCAAGAAGCTGGCGCAGAGCTACTTGCAAGACCCGGTGCTGGTCGAAGTGGCCCGTCCCAACCAGACGGCCACCAACGTCGAGCAGCGTTTCTACAAGGTCGACGACGACGACAAGCGCCACGTGATCCGCCAGATCCTGCGCGACCGCGGCATCACCCAGTCCATCGTTTTCGTCAACTCCAAGCTGGGCTGCGCCCGCCTGGCGCGCACCTTCGAGCGCGATGGCTTGCGCACGGCGGCCCTGCACGGCGACAAGTCGCAAGACGAGCGCATCAAGTCGCTGGACGCCTTCAAGCGCGGTGACGTGGACCTGCTCGTGGCCACCGACGTGGCCGCACGCGGCATCGACATCGCGGCCCTGCCGGCGGTGTTCAACTACGACATCCCCTTCAACGCCGAAGACTACGTGCACCGCATCGGCCGCACGGGTCGCGCTGGTGCTTCCGGTCTGGCGGTGTCGCTGGTCACGGGCGCCGATGCCCGCTTGATGGCCGACATCGAAAAGCTCATCAAGAAGAAGCCCGACGTCGAGCCCTTCGAGCTCGAGAACCGCCGTGACCGCGAGCGCCCGAGCTATCGCCGCCGCGAAGAGTCGGACGACCGCCCTGACGTGGGCGCCACCAGCGCTGCGCCTTCGCGCGCCAGCGCTTCGCCGCGTGCCTCGGCACCGCGCCGCAACGAGTCCCGCGACCCCTTCTTCGACAAGCCCTACGAGGCCTCGGCCAGCGCCGAGCTGGCCTCTTGGGACAAGAAGGACGCCGCCCCCGCCGCATCGTCGGGTGGTGGCCTGTCTCGCTTCATCAAGCCCAAGCGCAAGGTCGCGACCCTGCTGGGTGGCTCGGGCACGGGCTCGGCTCGCCGCTGATGTTTGGGCGGTCTTCGCCCACTCCGCGATGACCCAGGCCCTAGCGCCAAGACCCAGCAGGCAGGTGCCTTGGGCAGGCGACGCAGGACTCAGGCTGCTTCCTGCCGGGGTGACATCACGGTGCTGCCGTGCGCAACCCCTTCGCTGATCCGTTGGGCACGCCAGGCCGAAGGTGACAAGCCGTGTTCGCGCTTGAAGGCCTGGCTGAACGCCGCCTCCGAGGCGTAACCCACCTGCTCGGCGATCTTGCCCACCGACAGCGCAGAGGTGCTCAGCTGCCTAGCGGCCAGGCGCATGCGGTGGCGCGTGAGGTAGGTCAGAGGGGGCTCGCCCAGCGTCTGCGTGAATCGGTCGGCGAAGGCCGAGCGCGACAAGCAGGCCTCCTTGGCCAGCTCGGGCACCGTCCAGTTGCGCTGCGGCTCGCGGTGGATGAGCGCCAGCGCCGTTGACAGGGCCCGGTCCTTGAGCGCCGACAACCAGTTGCCGGAGCCTTCCGGCACCGACTCGACGTGGTCGCGAATGCACTGCATGAACAGGATGTCGCCCATGCGGTTGAGGATGGCTTGCTGGGCCGGGCGCTGATGCGCCACTTCCAGTGCCAGGAACTGCAGGCCCACGGCCAGCCAGGGCGGTGGCGCCTCGCCCAACCCGCGCACGTGCAGCACCGGCGGCAAGGCCTTGACCAGCGGCGCGGCCATGTTGACGTCAAAGCGTGCGTGCGTGCTGATGAGGTGACACGACTGAGGCGTGTCCTGGCCACCCAGGCGCGAGTCGGCCAGGTCCCGGGCCATGAGCGGCAGCAGGTCGCGTGGGGCGGCCGACGTGTTCGGGCGGTCCTGGATGGTGTGGGGCACACCGCCAGGCAGCACGACGAGGTCGCCGGTTTCCAGCAGCAAGGGCTCGGCCCCGTCGCGGATCAGCCAGGCCTGGCCTCGGGTGATGACGTGCGCACAGCCCAGGCCATCGACGGCGAGGTGCCAGGACCAGGGGGGCGCATTGACGGACGAGGCAAACACGACACCATCGAAGTGCATGTCGTCCAGGATCAGGCTGAGGGTGTCCATGTTGCCCAGAGCTTGCCACGGAAGTCGAGCTGCTGATCGCGGCAAAAGTCCGGATATCCATTGCGAAAAGCCAAGCTTGAATCGGGCTTGTTCTACCTCGGGTAGACCCTGATCGATGGCCGGCGGATCGCGATGGTGCAGCGGTCGATCCGGGCTTCCCGTCTTTGCGCCAAATCAAGACACTGGCGTCATCCCCAAGGAGTTTTCGAGATGTCCCAAGCCACCCTGTCTCCCACGCCGGCTGCGCGCTGGTCCGACCCCAAGCGCTACCTCTGGCTGCTCGGGCCCGCCATCCCCCTGATCGGCGCCGCTGTGTTGGCCGGCTACTGGCAGACGCAGCAAAGCTGGCTGCTCTGGGTGGCCTTTGCCCTGGTGCACGCCGTGCTGCCGGTGCTCGACTGGCTGTTCGGCGAGGACGCTTCCAACCCCCCTGACAGCGCCCTGCAGGCGCTCGAGAACGACCGCTACTACAGCTGGGTGCTGTACGCCTTCGTGCCCATCCAGATCGCCGTGACCATCGGTGGCGCGGCCATGATCGCCCTGATCGACATGCCCTGGTACGACATGGTCGGCCTGGCCATCAGCGTGGGCGTGATCAATGGCATCGCCATCAACACCTCCCATGAGTTGGGTCACAAGAAGGACAAGCTCGATCGTTGGTTGGCTCGCATCTCGCTGGCGCCCACCTTCTACGGGCACTTCTACGTCGAGCACAACCGCGGTCACCACAAGAACGTGGCCACGCCCGAAGACCCGGCCACCTCGCGCTTTGGCGAATCGTTCTGGGCCTTCTGGCCGCGCACCGTGATCGGCAGCCTGCGTTCGGGCTGGGAGCTCGAAGCCGAGCGCCTCAAGCGCTTCAACAAGGGCGTCTGGAGCACCGACAACGAGAACCTGCAATCGTGGGCGATGTCGGTGGTGCTGTTCGGTGGTCTGCTGATCGCCTTTGGTGTGGTGGTGCTGCCCTACCTGCTGATCCAGGCGGTGTACGGCTTCTCGCTGCTGGAGGTCGTGAACTACCTGGAGCACTACGGCCTGTTGCGCCGCAAGAACCCCGATGGCCGCTACGAGCGCTGCCAGCCCGAGCACTCGTGGAACAGCAACCACACGGTGACCAACCTGTTCCTCTACCACCTGCAGCGCCACAGCGATCACCACGCCAACCCGACGCGCAAGTACCAGACCCTGCGCCACTTCGAAGACAGCCCGCAACTGCCCTCTGGCTACGCCGGCATGATCACGCTCGCGTACCTGACGCCGCTTTGGTTTGCCGTGATGAACAAGCGTGTGATCCGTCACTACAAGGGCGATCTGGAGCGCATCCAGTTCGCACCGAACAAGCGCGAGGACCTGATGAAGAAGTACGCTTCGTTCGCGGCCGACGTGAAAGCAGGTCGCGCCTGATTCAGCAGACGGCACCGAGGAGAGCTGACAACATGAAATACCGCTGCCCCAATTGCGATCACGTGTACGACGAAACCGCGGGTGACCCGCACGAAGGCTTCGCGCCGGGCACACCCTGGAAGCTGATCCCGGATGACTGGTCTTGCCCCGGTTGCGCGGTGCGCGACAAGGTGGACTTCGAGCCGGTGGGCGACGCCGGCTGAAGGCCCGGGCCTCGATGAGTGAAAAGGGCTTCTGAACAGAAGCCCTTTTTTCATGGCAGCTCGACCGAGCCCATGCGCGCCGCGATCGTGCCGGCGCGCCCGTTCACATACGGCGAGCGGGGTGATTTCTCGAAGCGCTTGGGCGCCGGCAGCATCACCGCCAGCCGTGCGGCTTGAATGGGCGCCAGCCTGGCCGCGTCAACGCCGAAGTAGTGGTGCGACGCGGCTTGCGCGCCGAACACGCCTTCACCCCACTCCACGTTGTTGAGGTAGATGTCGAGGATGCGCTGCTTGCTCAGCAGGCCCTCGAGCATGAAGGTGATGGCGAACTCCTGGCCCTTGCGCAGGAAGTTGCGCTCGCTGCTGAGGAACAGGTTCTTGGCCAATTGCTGCGTGATGGTCGAGCCGCCGATGACCTTGGCCGTGACCTGGTTGACATCGGGTGTGGCTGGCTCCGGCCGGCCACGCTTGCGAGCGCGTTCCACCGCACGCTGGTGGCGGGCCATGGCGTCGGCGCGTTTTTTCTCGGCGCGGGCCTGTGCGGCGCTGTTTTTCTTCCAGGCGTTTTCCAGCGCGTCCCATTCGACCCCGTTGTGGTCGGCGAAGTTGGCGTCTTCCGAGGCGATGACGGCGCGGCGCAGGTTGTCAGAGACCTGCTCGCCTGGCACCCACTCCTGGGCCCAGGCCACGCGGCCTTCGGTGCGCAGGATGCGCGCGAACTCGCTGCGTTGAAAGGTGGTGGACTGCGGATCCAGCACGTTCATCAGGGCGATGCGCGCCGCAAAGAAGATCTGCAGGCTCAGGCCGCTGAGCACGAGCAGCACGGTGATCCGCCAGACAGCGCGCATCTTGGGGTTCCTTGGTTGGGAAGGCTCAGTGAGCCGAGGCCGTGTCGACCAGCGCGCGCATGTTCGCCAGCACAGGGGCGGTGTCGGGGCGGACACCGCGCCAGATGGCGAAGCTCTCCGCCGCTTGCTCGACCAGCATGCCCAGGCCGTCGCGGGCCACGGCGCCGTGCGAGCGAGCCCAGTCCAGGAAGGCTTGGGCGGCTGGGCCGTACATCATGTCCAGCGCCAGGCTGCCGGGCTTGAGCACCTCGGGGCCCACGGGCACGCCACTGCCGGCCAGGCTGGCTGCGGTGCCGTTGATGAACACGTCGAAACCAGTGCCGGCATCCGCCAGGCCCCTGGCACTGAGTTGAACGCCGTGCTTTGTCGCCCACTCGGCATGGCGGGCCACGATGGCTTGCGCCTTTTCAACCGTGCGATTGGCCATCACGATCTCGGCCGGGCGGGCTTCGATCAGCGGGCCGAGCACGCCAGCCGAAGCGCCACCCGCGCCCAGCAGCAGCACGCGCCGGCCTGCCAGGGGCACGCCGGCGTTGATGGTGATGTCGCGCACCAGGCCCACGCCGTCGGTGTTGTCGGCCAGCCAGCCGCCTTGTTCCGGCAGGTCGAAGCGCAGGGTGTTGGCAGCCTGCGCTAGCTCGGCGCGTGGGCTGCGGCGCCTGGCCAGCTCGAAGGCCTCGAACTTGAAGGGCACGGTCACGTTGCAGCCTTTGGCGCCAGCGGCGGCGAAGGCTTTCACTTCGGCGGCGAAGGCATCGAGCGGGCAGAGCAGTCGGCCGTAGTCCACGGCTTGGCCGGTTTGTTGCGCGAAGAGGCAGTGAATGTGCGGCGAGCGGCTGTGGGCCACGGGGTTGCCGGCGACGGCGTAGCGGTCGGGGGCGGTCATGTGCGAGTCAGGTCAGGGCTGGGGAGCGGGTTGGGTCGAGCCGGGGTTCGCGGCCTGGGTGGTGGCTTCGAAGCCGGCTTCGCGCGTGAAGCGAAAGCGCGAGGTGATGAGGATGAGGTCGTGGCCCGCGCTGACCTCGGGTGGCACGGGCTCGAACTGCCCCATGCGCAGCACGATGGCGCGCGCTCGTTTGTCGAGCACGGGCTTGCCGGAGCCCTGCACCACGATGGCATCGACCACCTTGCCGGCGCGGTTGATCCAGACCTCCATGATCAGCTCACCGTACAGCTTCTGACCGTTGTTGCTGGGGAATTGCTCGGTGCCTGCGCGCTCGACCCGGGTGCGAAAGGCGCTGTAGTACAGCGCGTCGGCCGACCTCAGCGTGGCGGGGCTGAGGTAGCGCTTCTTGGGCCGGGCGTTTTCTTCCTGGATGCGCTTTTCCAGCTCGGCCAGCAGCTTGGTGAGCTGACGGCGCTTTTCTTCTTCGGCGCGCGCCAGCTCGGTTTGCGAGGGGTTGCGCGGCTGGGGCGGCGGCAGGGCGGCCAGCTCGTCTCGCATCTGGGCCAGCAGTTGCTGCTGCTCGCGCTGCATCTGGTCGATCATGCGCGCGGTCTGCTCCAGCGACTCGCCGATCTCGTTGGTGGGCGAGGGCGGCAAGGGCGAGGTGGCGCGGCGGTTGTCGGTGGCCTCGCCGCCGCCAGCCAGGTTCTGTTGCGCCAGGGCTTGGGCCTTGTCGGGCTTGGCCTCGCTGCCGGCGTTGACCAGGATGACTTCCAGGGGCGTGTCCTGGAAGGTGCGGTTGAAGCCTTCCGGGTCGATGAAGCGAAAGCCGAACAGTGCTGCGTGCACCGCCACGGACACGCCGAGGCAGGCCTGCAGCAGGCTGATGGACTTCAGTGACTTCCAGAGGGCGGTCAGGCGGCTGGGCATCTCGGCTTGGGGCGTTGTGGCGCGTGATTCGGTTGCGCCTGCCGGCGCATGGGAGTCGGGGCCCGGTCAGGCCGCCGCGCCCCCTGTACTGCCCTGTGGTGCGCTGGCGGCTTCGCCCGGTTCCGCATCGGCCAGGTCGATGGCCAGCGTCAGCGGTCCCGCATTGTCCAGCACCTCGGTGTCGTCCTCGTCTCCGGCATCACCCTGGGGTGCCTCGCCTGCCTCGGCCTCGTCCAGGCGCGCGATCACGCTGGCGTGCACGTCCAGGGTCAGCAGGTCAACACCGGTGATGCGCACGCGCACCTTGGCGTGGCGCGGCAGCGAGTCGGCACCGATGGCCTTGAAGACCAGGGGCAGGGTGTCGGCGCGCACCAGGCCGTTGACCATGACGGCGGCATCGAGCTCGGTGATGCCGGCCTGGCCCAGGTGCTTGATCGTCCAGTAGCGCTCCATGCTCGACTGGAAGCCGTTGTAGGCGCTGTAGGCCCCATCGAAGTTGGAGATGATGGCGAACAGCTCGGCGTCTTTCGGCTTGAACGGCGCCACCAGGGCGGCTGTGCGGCCATTCTTCGCGCAGGCGATGATCTGCCACTGGTTGACCAGGTCGACGTAGCGGCGCAGCGGCGAGGTGGCCCAGGTGTACTGCGCCACGCCCATGCCGGCGTGCGGCAGGGCCTTGGTGCCCATGCGCACCTTGATGCCGGGCGCCAGGCTCGCCTGGCTGCGGTAGATGCCGGGCACGCCGAGTTCGGCCAGCCAGCCGCCCCAGGTGCTGTTGGCCAGGATCATGGCTTCGGCCACGATCAGGTCGAGCGCGGAGCCGCGTGCGCGGGTGCCGATGATCACCTGTTCGTCGCCCTGCGGCTCGATGCCGTCGCTCATCGTGTTCTCGCCATTGGCGCTGATGAGTTTGAAGCTGTAGTCCGGGCGGTTGAAGTTCTCGGGCTTGCCGCGCACGACCTCGCGCTGGGCCTTGAGGTGCTTGGCCAGGCGGAAGGCGAAGGCCAGCTCGGGCGCGAAGGCGTAGTCGGCCGGGGCCTCGCCGCTGAGCGTGGCGTCGGTGATGACGCCATCGAGCTGGTCGTGGCGCAGGTTGGCGGCGATCGGCACGCGCTCGAGCTTCGTTTCGCTGGTTTTGACTTCCAGCGTGGCTTCGTCGAACGTCACGTACAGCGAGACGGCGGGGCAGTCACGCCCTTCGATCAGCGTGTAGGCCTGCACCACGCTGTCGGGCAGCATGGTGATCTTGTGACCGGGCATGTAGACGGTGGACATCCGCGCGCGACCAAGCTGGTCAACCGGCGTGCCCGGCGCGATGGCCAGGCCCGGTGCGGCGATGTGTATGCCGTAGGTGACGCTGCCCGTGCCCAGGCCTTGCACCGACAGCGCATCGTCGATCTCGGTGGTCATCGAGTCGTCGATGGAGAAGGCCTTGACCGCAGCCAGGGGCAACTCGTCCTTGACCGGAGGTGCCTCCAGGGCCGGGAAGCCCACTCCCTTGGGGAAGTGCTCGAACAGGAAGCGCTTGAAGTGGAACTGGTAGGGGCTGTCGATGGCGCCGGCGTCTTTCAGCAGGTCGAGCGGGGCGCGCTGCGTGGCCTTGGCGGCCTCGACCACGGCCTTGTAGGCCGGGCCGTTCTTGTCGGGCTTGAAGAGGATCTTGTAGAGCTCTTCCTTGATGGCGGGGGGGCAGGTGCCGGCGGCCAGCTCTTTGGCCCATTGCTCGATCTGCAGGGCTTGCTGTTTCTTGCGCTCGATGGCGGCCAGGGCCTGCTTGAGGATGTCTTCGGGCGCCTTCTTGAAGCGCCCCTTGCCACGGCGGTGGAAATAGTGCGGCGCCTCGAACAGGCGCATCAGCATGGCGGCTTGCTGCACGGCGTCGGCCGATTCGCTGAAGTACTCGCGGGCCAGCTCGTCAAAACCGAAGTCTTCGGCCGGGGCGACCTCCCAGATCAGGTCCAGGTCGATGTCTGTCGACTGGGCGGCGGCCTGGGCCAGCAGCTCGGCCGGGGCCGGCTTGGCGAATTTCAGCAGCACGTTGGCGGCCTTGGCCTTCACGCGTTTGCCGGAGTCGAGCTCGATCTGCATCGAGGCGTCGGCTTCGGACATCACGCGGCCTGCCAGGAATTTGCCGGCGTCGTCGAACAGGGCGTACATGGGGGATCGGGGTCTGGAGCGTTTTCGGTGCGCGATTGTCCCACTTCGGGGCTGGGCGCCCGAGCCCGGCGGGCAGGCCCCGGTTGCAGGCGCCGTGCGCATGGTGAAAAACCCTCACAGCGCGATGCACTTTGGACGGGTTGGGGGTGCCCAAAAGACCATGGTCGTGTGAGAATTAAGTCACAGATGCGGTGGTGAGCAATTTGTGGCCTTTGACAAGGCTCGTTTGCCCCCGGACGACGCATCGCGTCCCACTTTGGAGGTCTTCACCATGAAATTTGTTTTTGTTGCCGCAGCCCTGGCTGCTGCCGTGTCTTCTCCCGCCGCGTTCGCGACTCAGCAACTGGATCCGAATGTGGTCGCGGCTCAGGGCAACCTGCCGGTGGTCTCGCCGGTGCCCGAGGCCGACACCTGGGCCATGCTGGTCGCCGGCGTTGCCGTGGTGGGTGGCGTGCTGCTGCGCCGTCGCAACAAGAAGTGATGTGCGGCGGGCTTGGCCCCGCCTGAGGCGAGTGCCTCCGCATCGAAGCAAACGGGCCCGAGTGGCCCGTTTTTTTGGGCTTGATTTCAGTGGAACAGCCAGCGCATGAGCAGGGGCAGGTGCTCATCGAAATCGCTGACGGCGTGGTCGCTGCCATCGAGCAGGTGGATGCGCGCACCCTGGTAATGGCTGACCATTTCTCGCCAATCCAGCACCTCGTCGCCCTCGGCGATCAGGGCCCAGCAGCGCTCCGGGTGGTCGATGGGGTAGGGGTCGAGCGCGCGGAACTGCTCGATGAATTCTTCGCGGAAGAAGAACCGGGCTTCGGGGTCGTGGAAAGAAGACTGCTCGCCGATGTGGCGGGCCAGGTCACGCGCGGGTTGGACGGCCGGGTTGATCACGGCGAAGCGGCAGCCCCGCTCTCTGGCCAGCACCGTGGCATAGAAGCCCCCCAGCGATGAGCCGATGACGACCATCGATTCGGTGGGCCAGTGCTGGGTCAGCTCACGCAACTCGGCCATGGCCTGCTGGGGCGAAGGTGGCAGTTGCGGGCAGCACCAGATCAGCGCTTGCCCTTGGGCTTGCCGTGCTTGCACCTCGCGCGCCAGGCGCTGCGCCTTGAAGGACTTTGGCGAAGAGCGAAAGCCGTGAAGGTAGAGCAGGTGGGTGGGGGCGGAAGTCACCGGGGCATTGTCGCATCGGTGCCTGAAGCTGGCCATGCGGCACCGCCTCCCCCCCAAAAAAACCCACAGGGTCTTGGCCTGGCTGTTGTGAGGGGCGGCGCTCAGTCGGCGCTGAACTGCTCGATCGCCTGGCGGCCCAGGAAGGGGTGGTCGCTGAAGAAGCCGTCCATGCCCAGGTTCAGGAAGGCCTTGATCTGGCCGGCCAGGTCGCCCAGGTCGGCGGGGTTGGCGCTGCTGTCGAACTCGTTGGGCAGGAAGATGTTTTCAGCGCGGAAGGTCCAGCCGTGCACGATCAGGCCGGCGGCGTGGGCGTCCTGCACCAGCGAGGTGGGGGTGCCCAGGCGACCCGACACCAAGGGGATCATCAGGCTGGTGTTGGCGCCGATGCCGCTGGCGTAGCGGGCGATCTCCTTGAGGCCCTCGGGCTTGGCCAGGTCGGCGTAGCTGCGCGCGTCGCCCTTGATGACGAAATCGTAGGGCTTGCCGGAGGCGCTGAGCAGCTGGACCAGGGGCACGCGGGTCTTCTTGGCCAGGTCCTGCAGGTTGCTGACCTCGAAGGATTGGATGAACACCGGTGAGGTCTTGAAGCGATAGCCGTGTTTGTGCAGCGTGCGCACCAGCGGCTCTTCCAGCGACAGGCCGATGCCATCGAAGTAGGTGGGGTGCTTGGTCTCGGGGTAGACGCCGATGGGCTTGACCTTCAGCGCGGCCTTCCAGCCGCCCTTGGCCAGCGCCTGCTGATGGCGACGCTCGTTGGCTTGGGCGACCAGTTGCAGCACTTCCTCGAAGGTGGGCACTTCGAGCATGTTGTCGAAGCGGGTGTTCGCGGTGCGCAGCTGGGGCAGGCGCTCGCGGGCGCGCAGGGTTTTGAGCTCGGCCAGGGTGAAGTCTTCGGTGACACCAGCCGGTGATGCTCACGCCGTCGATCAGCTTGGTGGTCTTGCGGTCGGCGAATTCGGGCCGGTCGGCCACGTCGGTGGTGGCTTCCTTGATGGCGCCCGAGGCGTCGACGATGGCGATGGCGTTTTCGTGGCGGGCGACCAGCACGCCGTCCTTGGTGCTCACCAGGTCGGGCTCGACGTAGTCGGCGCCTTGTTCGATGGCCAGCCAGTAGGCGGCCAGGGTGTGCTCAGGCACGTAGCCGGAGGCGCCGCGTTGGGCGATCAGCAGGGGCTTGGCGGCTGCGGGCTGGTGGGCGCCGTGGTGAGCCGACTCGGTGGCGGTGGCGGCGGTGTGGGCGCTCAGGGTGCGGACGAACATCTCTGGGGACTCCTTGGGGTGTTGGGCAGTAACGAGTGTTTGACTTGAACCGGAGATCAGGCTATGGGTGCCAGATGAATGCGGTGTGACGAACGCGTGCTTTGGCTGCAAGGGCGAATTCGTGTCTGTAGCGGGGTTGACGCGTGCAGCGCTGATCACTAGGATCTGACGCATATCACAATCAAATAGGGTGGTGCGATGACCATGTCTGCATGGATGGCGCGCGGTGTTGCCGCGTGCGTGATCGGTTTAGGCTCGGTGTCAGCGGCATGTCATGCTGCACCCTTGCAGCAAACGACCGTCGAAGATCGAAGATCGAAGAGCGCCGAGTGCTCAGTCGATGTCTTTCACTGAGGGGACAGTTGCTGGTCCTTTTGATGAACAGTTCGTTCCGGTGAGGCCCGTATCAGCATTGGAAAAGGCGTCGCTGATCGATGCCATTGACCGGCAGGTTCGTTTGGGTCTCGACGATGACGTCTCCGTTTTGGAAACACACGGGCGATCTGAGTTGGGGGCGCCTTACCATCTTTCCATCCTGGTCAACCTCGGCCTGCACCACTACCGGCTCGGACATTTCTCGCGAGCACTGGCCGTTTGGAAAGAGGCCTGGTCGCTGAGAAAGCAGGCCGTTCAAGGGCAGCCCAAGGCCATGGCGGACAGGGCCGTGGGTGAGTTGATCCGCATGCACGCCAGGTTGGGGCATGACACCGATGTGGCTGCGCTGCTTGAACAAATCAAAGATCGCCCCCTGAGTGGGCCAGCAACAGAGGCCGTGGCTGGCGCCCGCGAGGGCCTTTGGGCCATGAGAAACAACCCAGGCGTGGCCTACCTGTGCGGCCCCATGGCCGCTAGAAACGTCCTTGAGTTGCTCAAGCCCGAAGACACGAAGGGGCGTGAGCTTTTGCAGTCGTACCGATCAGGCCCCAACGGCGTTTCTCTGGCGCAGTTGAGTCAACTGATCAAACAGGCGAAGTTGGGTTGGGTGCCTGCCGTTCGTCCAGCAGGTGCCGACATTCCGGTGCCCTCTGTCGCTCACTGGAAACTCAATCACTATGCTGCCATCGTTGGCTTTGATGGCAAGCGTTATCACGTCAAGGATCCGACGTTCGGAACTGACTTGTGGATGACGCGTGAAGCTGTTGAAGCAGAGTCGAGTGGTTACTTCGTGTTGTCTCAGGAACGTTTGCCTGACGGTTGGCGCGTGGCCAGCGCTGGCGAGCAGGCCAACGTCTATGGCCGTGGTCTGACCCAACAGGGGTCATCCAAGGCCACGTCCTCCGACGACGTGAAGGCCAAGCCAACCGAGTGCACCAATGGCTGCCCCAAGTACAACGTGCACAGCATGTTGGTGAGCTTGAACATTGAAGACACCCCCGTCTTCTACAAGCCTGCATATGGCCCTTCGGTGTCGTTCACCGTTACGTACAACCAACGCGAGGATCTCCGGCCTGTTGCTCCCAGTTATGGCCACTTGGGCCCGAAGTGGACCCACAACTGGCTCAGCTACGTCGAAGACAACCCAACCAACCTCACGGCAGCGGTCCTGAGGTTTCTGCCTGGAGGAGGATCTCGTGACGAGACTGGATACAACAGCACCACCCGTCTTTTCAGTGCATCCAAGTTGGATCGCTCTGTTCTGAAGCGCGTCTCCGATTCGCCTGTTCGATACGAGCTCAACCGCAAAGACGGTTCGAAGTGGGTTTATGGGCACAGCGATGGGCGCACTGCCAGCCCTCGTCGGGTGTTCCTGACCGCCGTGGTCGACCCTCATGGCAACGCGGTGAACCTGACGTACGACAACCAAAACAGGCTCAAGACCATCGTCGATGCGGCTGGAGGCGTCACTGAGGTTTTCTATGAGGCGCCCCAATCACCACTCTTGATCTCTCGCGTCACGAACCCTGCGGGCCAAAGTGCGGTGTTTGCCTTCAACCCAGATGGCAGGCTGAACAGCATCACCGATTCGGGTGGGCTGATGTCTGCGTTCGAGTACGGCTCAGCGTCGAGTGCCGATTTCGTCAATCTCATGAACACGCCATATGGCCCAACGACGTTTTTGCATGGTGAGTCGGGATCAGGTAACGACGTGCGCCGATGGCTTTCGGTTGAAGACCCCATGGGCCTCAATGAACGGTTTGAGTTTGATCACATGGCGTCTGGTGTCGCGGCCAAGGATTTGGTGGCCCCAGCGGGCTTTCGCAATGACTGGTTGCAGTACAGGAATGCCTTTTATTGGGATAAGCATGTCCACGGTATTGCCTACCCGCCTGGGGCCATTCTTCCGGACTACAACAAGGCCTTGGTTTCGCATTTTCTTCATGGCACTGACGGGAAGACGTCGCAAGTCTTGGAAAGCTCGGTGGCAAATCCTGATAGGCGAACCTGGTTCAAATATGCAGGCCAGAGCGACAGTGCTTCCGAAGGCTCCTCCGCGCTGCCGATCGAAATCATTCGAATGCTGCCAGATGGCTCTGCTCAAACCGAGAAGCGCGCATACAACACGCAAGGCAATCCAACCTCCATCATCGACCCTGTTGGCCGTGAGTTGAAGTTTGGCTATGCGACCAACGGCATCGATGTTCTAACCATCAACCGCAAGACCACCGCGTCGGCATACACGCAGGTGGCTTCGTTCACGTATAACACCAAGCATCAGCCGCTGACTTACACGGACGCTGCGGGTCGCACAACGACCTACACCTACAACGACAAGGGGCAGGTCACCTCGATCACCAATGCGCTGAACCAGGTCAGCACCTTTCATTACGGTGCCAACGGTCGATTGGCCTCCATCGACAACGCTTTTGAGCGCACTTCCGCTGCGTTCGATTTCGACGATGCAGGCAACCTGGTTGCCCAGGCTGATTCCGAGGGGCGCGCCGTTTTTCACGCCTATGACGGGCTCAACCGTCGAATCCGGACGGAATACCCCGACGGCACGACTGAGGAGTGGGGCTACGACAAGCTTGATCTGGCTTCGTACACCAACCGTGCCGGTGTGACCACGACCTACACCTACAACGCGAACCGCGAGCTGACCTTGGTTGAGCAGCCGGTCAGCGCAGGGGTGACTCGCAAGTACAGCTACACCTACTTTCCCAACGGCAAGCTCAAGACCTTCACTGATCCGAACAACAACGTCACCACGTGGGAGCGTGATCTTCGGGGGCGCGTGAAGAAGAAGATCTATGCTGACCAGAAGGGCTATTCGCAAACCTACGACGTGATGGGCCGCCTGTCCACGAGGACGGATGCGTTGAATCAGACGGTCACTTGGTGTCACCGACCGGCGTAATGGAGCCACTTCGTGATCGGCATATTGGAGCCAGCCGATGATCGGCGTTATGGATCCAGTGCGTGATCGCCGTATTGGAGCCAGCGGCGGATCGGCGTAATGGAGCCAGTCTGCGCT
>NZ_LFRI01000175.1 GCF_001447195.1 Aquabacterium parvum
GCCACCCGACCTTGAAAAGGAAAGCCCCGAGTCCTGGTCAGAGGAGTTCGGGGCTGATGGAATCGAGACGCTACCCAGGCGGGTTGATCGGTACGGTAAGGCAAAGAGTCGTGCGCTCGATGTAGCGCAGTTTATCAGCGACCACGTTGAAGGTCAAGAAACGCTTCACCAGCGGCTCACCACTTGCGGTGACTACCTGCTGTTCCGGCACTACTTCACCATCGACGCTGTGAGGCTGCATGCGGCCAGCTTCTGCATGAAGCACCTGCTTTG
>NZ_LFRI01000176.1 GCF_001447195.1 Aquabacterium parvum
CCCTCATAGGCGAGGCTCACCGACGCGCCAGGAGCCCACGCACGCACCGGCACGGACACCTGCTCACCCACTCGGCCCTCGAAAGGCTTGGTGTCCGGAACTGTGAGGGTGAAGAGTTGAACGAGGCCACGGTTATTGAGGCCCTCGATCTGGAGAACCGGGCGGGTGGGGATCACCTCGCCGGTCTTCTTGTTGACGCCACCACCCAGGGTGGTGACTGCTCGAATGGTGCCGGTCAGCGTGAGCATCACAGGCTCCCTTGATCCAGGGCAC
>NZ_LFRI01000177.1 GCF_001447195.1 Aquabacterium parvum
CTTACCTTTGCTCGCCTGATCTGCGTCGGCGTTGTGCTTGGCACTTTGATGTTGGCTCGCTGCGCGAGCCTGGGTCAGCTATTGCTTGACAGATGGGGAAGCCCTTGTAGCCCAAGTTCAGGGGCGCGCGCTTGGCATGGCCGAAGCGCGCAGTGGTGGAGGCGTCCCCTGCAACGCCCAGTTAGGCCGGTGATGGCATGTGACTGCATGGGCATGATTCCCTGTGTGTTGATTGCTGGGCTGACGCCAGCTTGAATGTGAGCATGCCACGAGACCTTGCGCGAACCAAGAAGCGCGTGCCGAGCTGCCGGTAGCCACCGAGGAGGTGGCTCGCTTGGCCTGTGCAAGCGGTGTATTTAAGCGAGGGCCTAACGAATGAAAGGGACTTCCCCGTCCCGAGCTAGCCGCATATTGCGGCGAACGGCAACGAAGTGCCACGATGGGGTTGCGAATCTCATCCACTCACTCGGAAGGGGAAGTCCATGACCATTTTGTT
>NZ_LFRI01000178.1 GCF_001447195.1 Aquabacterium parvum
AGGCAAAGAGTCGTGCGCTCGATGTAGCGCAGTTTATCGGCGACCACGTTGAAGGTCAAGAAACGCTTCACCAGCGGCTCACCACTTGCGGTGACTACCTGCTGTTCCGGCACTACTTCACCATCGACGCTGTGAGACTGCATGCGGCCAGCTTCTGCATGAAGCACCTGCTTTGCCCTCTGTGTGCCATTAGACGGGGCGCTAAGTCGATGAAAGCCTACTTGGATAGGTGGGAGGTCATCCGAGCCGAGAAAACGGCTCTGAGGCCTTTTT
>NZ_LFRI01000179.1 GCF_001447195.1 Aquabacterium parvum
GAACGTGCCATGCCGCCTCCCTTGCGTATGGCGCCAGCCATGCGCTGACGTGATGCTCAATTTATCGCACTTGCCAGCCGCCGAGGAGGCTGCCCCTATGGCCTGTGCATGAGGTGTATTCAATGAGCGCCTAACGCCCAAGTTCAGGGGCGCCCGCTTGGCGTGGCCGAAGCGATCAGTGGTGGAGGCGTCCCCTGCAACGCACAGTTAGGCTGGTGGCAGTGGGCCGAATGCGCGGCCAGCGAGCACGCACACGAGGCGCCAGCCTGGTGTGCGCGATGAGCTGCGGTGGCAACCCCAACATTCATTCGTGCCATGCCGCCTCCCTTTGCGTATGGCGCCAGCCATGCGCTGACGAAGGCCTCAATTTACCCGACTTGCAACCTGAGCGGCACAGGTGCCAGCACACGGACCGCAAGCCTCGATGTGTTCCGGCGAATGCCCCGCAAGGCCGATGAATACTGGGCATTTGCGAGAAGCCTAACGCCCAAGTTCAGGGGCGC
>NZ_LFRI01000180.1 GCF_001447195.1 Aquabacterium parvum
AGGGTGAAGAGTTGAACGAGGCCACGGTTATCGAGGCCCTCGATCTGGAGAACCGGGCGGGTGGGGATCACCTCGCCGGTCTTCTTGTTGACGCCACCACCCAGGGTGGTGACTGCTCGAATGGTGCCGGTCAGCGCGAGCATCACAGGCTCCCTTGATCCAGGGCACCGGAACGCTCGATAGCTTCCTCGGCGCGGGCCAGCGCATCAGACACAGCAGCCTCGATGAACTCGCGCTTGCTCATGTCGAGCAGGTTCGTCACTTGATCGAGGC
>NZ_LFRI01000181.1 GCF_001447195.1 Aquabacterium parvum
AAGTACGCCGTCAAGTTCAGCGATCAGCCGGTTGCCGATACATGGCATGCCTTTCAGACGCTCAAGGGGAAACGCCTTCTTGGTTCTGCTGGGTGCTTCCGAGGTGTCGAGGTGCCGGAAGAGCTGACCGATGAGCAGCTCGATGAGCTGCCGTATGTCGAGCTGTTCTATCGCTATCTGCATGGAAAGGGCTACGCCGTTTCGCATGCGAATCGCCCCAAAGCGGCGTAGCCGCCGAGGGATCAGACGGGTAGGGGATTGGCCTGGAACGCC
>NZ_LFRI01000182.1 GCF_001447195.1 Aquabacterium parvum
GAAGGTGCTTAAAGCGTTCAGCCAGGTCATCACCGTTCTTCACCGTCAAAGTCACCAAAAAAGGCCTCAGAGCCGTTTTCTCGGCTCGGATGACCTCCCACCTATCCAAGTAGGCTTTCATCGACTTAGCGCCCCGGCTAATGGCACACAGAGGGCAAAGCAGGTGCTTCATGCAGAAGCTGGCCGCATGCAGCCTCACAGCGTCGATGGTGAAGTAGTGCCGGAACAGCAGGTAGTCACCGCAAGTGGTGAGCCGCTGGTGAAGCGTTTCTT
>NZ_LFRI01000183.1 GCF_001447195.1 Aquabacterium parvum
GGTCGGGTACCCCTCCCTCTGCAACGCCCTTCGGGCTCACTGGGGTGTCCCCCAGCCCCCCGGCTTACTTCGACGCGGAGAGGCGCTCCATGTCATTGAGGACAGGCCGAGCATGCTGATGCACGGCCATCATGTATGCCTGCGAGGCCTTGTCCCAGGCGTCGATGTGTCTGGCCAGGATGAACAGCCAGGGCGGCGTGTCAACATCCGGGCCAGCAGCTACGATCCCGTAGAAGGCCCTCACCGTCTCAGTGGTCATCAGCGCAGCCTCTT
>NZ_LFRI01000184.1 GCF_001447195.1 Aquabacterium parvum
AATCCAAAGCATCCGCTTTTGGATTTTGGAGGAATCATGAACTTTGACGAAGTAATCCAGCTTCAGGTGCTGAAGCTCAAGGCCCTGAGCCACGGTGCCAACATGGGCCGGCTGGTCGATCAGGCCATTGATCAAGTCCAGCTCACCGAGCTGCGCCAGATGTGCGCCAAGGTGCATCCCTCGCTGATCGAGCGCCTCGATCAAGTGACGAACCTGCTCGACATGAGCAAGCGCGAGTTCATCGAGGCTGCTGTGTCTGATGCGCTGGCCCGC
>NZ_LFRI01000185.1 GCF_001447195.1 Aquabacterium parvum
AGCTGACCGATGAGCCGCTCGATGAGCTGCCGTATGTCGAGCTGTTCTATCGCTATCTGCATGGAAAGGGCTACGCCGTTTCGCATGCGAATCGCCCCAAAGCGGCGTAGCCGCCGAGGGATCAGACGGGTAGGGGGTTGGCCTGGAACGCCGCTCCCCTGCCCTAACCAAGCCAACTACACAGGAGTTGAAATGGCTGGAATGAAGTCTATCGATGAAGCGCGCAATGTCCTCGAAGAGGCTGCGCTGATGACCACTGAGACGGTGAGGGCC
>NZ_LFRI01000186.1 GCF_001447195.1 Aquabacterium parvum
TCTTCTTGTTGACGCCACCACCCAGGGTGGTGACTGCTCGAATGGTGCCGGTCAGCGTGAGCATCACAGGCTCCCTTGATCCAGGGCACCGGAACGCTCGATAGCTTCCTCGGCGCGGGCCAGCGCATCAGACACAACAGCCTCGATGAACTCGCGCTTGCTCATGTCGAGCAGGTTCGTCACTTGATCGAGGCGCTCGATCAGCGAGGGATGCACCTTGGCGCACATCTGGCGCAGCTCGGTGAGCTGGCCTTGATCAATGGCCTGATCGAC
>NZ_LFRI01000187.1 GCF_001447195.1 Aquabacterium parvum
CGGCTCTAGAGTTCATACATACAAACAATTCGCCCAACCCAATACTGGCGCTGCTTTCCGGCCGATTTGAGGCCGTTGTGTATGCGTCGAAAACGGGTAGCCGAATACGGCTAAACCGTCTGTCAGATCACGGCATTGCCCCCTGCAACATGGGTTGCGTGATGTGTGACCTGTTCACACGGGGGAGCGGGGGAGTCCCCCGGCCAGGAAGGGGGGGGTATGTCGCCACCCGACCTTGAAAAGGAAAGCCCCGAGTCCTGGTCAGAGGAGTTC
>NZ_LFRI01000188.1 GCF_001447195.1 Aquabacterium parvum
CGGCTCTGAGGCCTTTTTTGGTGACTTTGACGGTGAAGAACGGTGATGACCTGGCTGAACGCTTTAAGCACCTTCATAGAGCCCAGCGCGAGCTATGGAAACGCCGGCAACGTGGTCGCGGCTCTGTGCTCGATGGGGTTGTGGGCGCTGTTTGGTCATACGAAGTGAAGCGGGGAGACAACTCGGGCCAGTGGCACCCGCACCTGCACATGATCGCCTTGGCCGAGGTCGAGCCCAGCCAGGAGCGCTTGTCGCGGGATTGGCACCAGATCA
>NZ_LFRI01000189.1 GCF_001447195.1 Aquabacterium parvum
CACGCATGCGCTTGTACTGCTTGGCATGGGCATAGCGGCCGACCTGCGTTGCCAGGCGAGGCGCCTCGCGGTTGTAGTTCTGGCGCAGGCTCAAGCCGTGGTCTTGCGCGAACTTGACCATGTGCTGTCGGCTGCGTTCCAGCAAGCGGCTGTCAGTGGGGTGGGCAATCGCCTTGGGCATCACCGTGGTGTCCACGATCACCTTGTCCAGGCTGGCGCGCTTGATCATGCCTGCGGCGCGGGCCGCCTCGATGGTCACGGCCAACAGCAACTCCACGCCTTCTTCACCAATGCGCTGGCGCCAGC
>NZ_LFRI01000190.1 GCF_001447195.1 Aquabacterium parvum
GTGTGCCATTAGACGGGGCGCTAAGTCGATGAAAGCCTACTTGGATAGGTGGGAGGTCATCCGAGCCGAGAAAACGGCTCTGAGGCCTTTTTTGGTGACTTTGACGGTGAAGAACGGTGATGACCTGGCTGAACGCCTTAAGCACCTTCATAGAGCCCAGCGCGAGCTATGGAAACGCCGGCAACGTGGTCGCGGCTCTGTGCTCGATGGTGTTGTGGGCGCTGTTTGGTCATACGAAGTGAAGCGGGGAGACAACTCGGGCCAGTGGCACCC
>NZ_LFRI01000191.1 GCF_001447195.1 Aquabacterium parvum
TCAGATCACGGCATGGCCCCCTGCAACATGGGTTGCGTGATGTGTGACCTGTTCACACGGGGGAGCGGGGGAGTCCCCCGGCCAGGAAGGGGGGGGTATGTCGCCACCCGACCTTGAAAAGGAAAGCCCCGAGTCCCGGTCAGAGGAGTTCGGGGCTGATGGAATCGAGACGCTACCCAGGCGGGTTGATCGGTACGGTAAGGCAAAGAGTCGTGCGCTCGATGTAGCGCAGTTTATCGGCGACCACGTTGAAGGTCAAGAAACGCTTCACCA
>NZ_LFRI01000192.1 GCF_001447195.1 Aquabacterium parvum
CCACCCGCCCGGTTCTCCAGATCGAGGGCCTCGATAACCGTGGCCTCGTTCAACTCTTCACCCTCACAGTTCCGGACACCAAGCCTTTCGAGGGCCGAGTGGGTGAGCAGGTGTCCGTGCCGGTGCGTGCGTGGGCCCCTGGCGCGTCGGTGAGCCTCGCCTATGAGGGGGGCAAGGTGTGAGGATGGATGCACGTATGAGGCCGCTGGCGGCGGCCCTGCGGGATGGGCGAAGCCCGCACGCTGGGACGACGCAGGCGGCTCTAGAGTTCAT
>NZ_LFRI01000193.1 GCF_001447195.1 Aquabacterium parvum
CGCTTGAAAAGTTCAAGGTTTTGATGGCCGCGCAGGATAGGCAGTGCCACACGAAACGCAATGCACGCGAAGACCAGCGGAGGACGGCGACCATCGCTCCGCTGGTTGGCTTGAAGGTGGACCGGTCGGGTACCCCCCCCTCTGCAACGCCCTTCGGGCTCACTGGGGTGTCCCCCAGCCCCCCGGCTTACTTCGACGCGGAGAGGCGCTCCATGTCATTGAGGACAGGCCGAGCATGCTGATGCACGGCCATCATGTAGGCCTGCGAGGCCT
>NZ_LFRI01000194.1 GCF_001447195.1 Aquabacterium parvum
GCGCCTCTCCGCGTCGAAGTAAGCCGGGGGGCTGGGGGACACCCCAGTGAGCCCGAAGGGCGTTGCAGAGGGAGGGGTACCCGACCGGTCCACCTTCAAGCCAACCAGCGGAGCGATGGTCGCCGTCCTCCGCTGGGCTTCGCGTGCATTGCGTTTCGTGTGGCACTGCCTATCCTGCGCGGCCATCAAAACCTTGAACTTTTCAAGCGGCGCAGTTTCCCTTGCCTGCGATCTGACTTCCTCCTAGAATCCAAAGCATCCGCTTTTGGATTT
>NZ_LFRI01000195.1 GCF_001447195.1 Aquabacterium parvum
AAGTAGGCTTTCATCGACTTAGCGCCCCGTCTAATGGCACACAGAGGGCAAAGCAGGTGCTTCATGCAGAAGCTGGCCGCATGCAGCCTCACAGCGTCGATGGTGAAGTAGTGCCGGAACAGCAGGTAGTCACCGCGAGTGGTGAGCCGCTGGTGAAGCGTTTCTTGACCTTCAACGTGGTCGCCGATAAACTGCGCTACATCGAGCGCACGACTCTTTGCCTTACCGTACCGATCAACCCGCCTGGGTAGCGTCTCGATTCCATCAGCCCCG
>NZ_LFRI01000196.1 GCF_001447195.1 Aquabacterium parvum
ATGCTCTCGACACCATGCGACCAAGTCCTTTGGGTAATACAGGTACTTGTGCAAGCTGCTGTCGTCTTCGATGCCAAGCAAGATCACGGCGGCACCGGCTTCAAAGCTCCAGTAACCGTGATACCCACCCTGTTCGCCATTTTCATTGGGCTTATGGCTGTCGTGCCAACCTGTGCCGCTTAGGTCTTTGTACCAGCGCTTGAGGAACAGATCGAGTTCCTTGATCTGCTTGTCCGTTGATTCCTCCGTCAACGCATAGAACAGGCTTTCGTATGGTCGAACTTGGCATGCGTGCTCCGTGTCGAACCGCTTCTCGGCACCAAACACATGGATCATGAACTCTTCATAAATCACATCCGCTCCGCCGTTGGA
>NZ_LFRI01000197.1 GCF_001447195.1 Aquabacterium parvum
ATAGGCAGTGCCACACGAAACGCAATGCACGCGAAGACCAGCGGAGGACGGCGACCATCGCTCCGCTGGTTGGCTTGAAGGTGGACCGGTCGGGTACCCCTCCCTCTGCAACGCCCTTCGGGCTCACTGGGGTGTCTCCCAGCCCCCCGGCTTACTTCGACGCGGAGAGGCGCTCCATGTCATTGAGGACAGGCCGAGCATGCTGATGCACGGCCATCATGTAGGCCTGCGAGGCCTTGTCCCAGGCGTCGATGTGTCTGGCCAGGATGAACA
>NZ_LFRI01000198.1 GCF_001447195.1 Aquabacterium parvum
GTCGTGCGCTCGATGTAGCGCAGTTTATCGGCGACCACGTTGAAGGTCAAGAAACGCTTCACCAGCGGCTCACCACTTGCGGTGACTACCTGCTGTTCCGGCACTACTTCACCATCGACGCTGTGAGGCTGCATGCAGCCAGCTTCTGCATGAAGCACCTGCTTTGCCCTCTGTGTGCCATTAGACGGGGCGCTAAGTCGATGAAAGCCTACTTGGATAGGTGGGAGGTCATCCGAGCCGAGAAAACGGCTCTGAGGCCTTTTTTGGTGACTT
>NZ_LFRI01000199.1 GCF_001447195.1 Aquabacterium parvum
GCGGGTGTGGGGCTTCATGGGCTGCCAAATTTGCAAGAAAGCGCGGGGCCGGTATTTGTTTCCTTGCAAATATCGCACCACACTTCAACCAAAATAGCATTGCAGATCAATGGCTTGCGAGTTGTTCAGGACGGACAAGGTAGCCTGGGCGGACGCGCCATCTTTGACGCAGTCAGCCTGCAGTTGCAGCGTAAGCGGTCATTGAACCCCACCCTAGCCACCAAGGCTGTGCTCTGACAGCCTACGTTCCCACGTAGATGAACGTGGGAACGTAGCGATGAACGACGAATTGCAGGATCTCAGGCGCAGGTTGGTGGTGGGGCAC
>NZ_LFRI01000200.1 GCF_001447195.1 Aquabacterium parvum
TCGGCGCACTGGCTTGTACGATGCTGTCGCACGCCGGGCAGGCCAGGCGGGGCCGCACATGGCGGATGACCTTGAACTGACCGGGCAGGTAGTCGAGCACTTCACTGACGTCTTGGCCAATGGGGCGCAGCGCGTCCAGGCAGGCGCCGCAAGCGCAGCCCGCATCGGGCGTGTGCACCACGATCTCGCGTGGCAGATGGGCTGGCAAGTCGCGCAGGCCTTGGCGGCTTTTGCGTGAGCGCTTGCGGTTGTTGGCACCACCTTCAGGCTCGTCGTTGGCCGCTGGTGGCTCCACCGTTGTCGCGGGTGCCAACAGTTCCATCTGTGCGGCCACATCGAGTTGCTCGCTGCTGCGGCCAAAGTGCATGCGGCGCAGGTAGGCGATCTCGGTCTTGAGCTTGTCAATCAGCAGCTTGGCATGGGCCAGTTCCTGGCGGCTGTCGCGCAACTGGCGAGACAGCTCGCAGTGGTCATGCGGGTGCGGATCGTGTGGCATGACGATACTGTGCCCAAGGCTCAGCGATCACGCCACGGGGGATGCGATGTCAACCAGATTCAGGCAGCACGCTCTGGTCGCCAGGTGCGCTCGGGCATGCGCCAGTCGATGCCCTCCAACAGCATCGACAGCTGCGCCGGGCTCAGACTGACCTTGCCGCCATCGGCCTGCGGCCACACGAAGCGCCCCTTCTCCAGGCGCTTGCTCAGCAGGCAAAGGCCCTGTCCATCCCACCACAGCAGCTTGATGATGTCGCCGCGCCGGCCACGGAAGACGAAGACATGGCCGCCAAACGGATCCTGCAGCAAGACCTCTTGCGCCACAGCGGCCAGACCATCGAAACCCTTGCGCATGTCGGTGTGGCCAGCGGCCAGCCAGACGCGGGTGCCCGCTGGCAATCCGATCATGGCAGTGAGCGCAGCACTTGCAGGATGCTGCGCAGATCCTGCGCGGCAAAGCCAGGCGGCAGGCACAGGGTGGCGCCATGC
>NZ_LFRI01000201.1 GCF_001447195.1 Aquabacterium parvum
GTACCGCATCTACAGGGAGCTGGAGCTGAACCTGCGCATCAAGCCACGCAAGCGCCTGGTGCGCGACAAGCCACAGCCGCTATCGGTACCAGAGGCCATCAATCAGGTGTGGTCAATGGACTTCATGCACGACCAGTTGGCGGACGGCAGAAGCTTCAGGCTGCTCAACATCATCGATGACTTCAACCGAGAAGCATTGGGCATCGAGGTCGATTTCTCGCTGCCCACGCTGCGAGTGATCCGCACGCTCACACAGGTCATAGCCTGGCGTGGCAAGCCACAAGTCATTCGCTGCGATAACGGCCCAGAGTACATCAGCGCCGCCATCGAAGCCTGGGCCAAGTCTTGGGGCATCCGCTTTGAGCACATCGAACCGGGCAAGCCGCAACAAAACGCCTATGTCGAACGCTTCAACCGCACGGTGCGCTACGAATGGCTCTCGCAGTACCATTGGACAGACCTCGATGAGGTCA
>NZ_LFRI01000202.1 GCF_001447195.1 Aquabacterium parvum
CAATAATGGCCATGGACTTCCCCTTCCGAGTGAATTGATGAGATTCGCAACCCCATCGTGGCACTTCGATGCCGTTTGCCGCAATACGCGGCTAGCTCGGGACGGGGAAGTCCCTTTCATTCGTTAGGCCCTCGCGGAACACGCCGCTTGCCAAGGCCACACGAGCCGCCTCCTCGGCGGCAGCGAAACATTCGTTGTGGCCACCAAGTTTGGGTGTCGCTACCTCTGGCCGCGCAGGTTCAACGTACGTTAGATTGAGGCATTCGTCAGCGCATGGCTGACGCCATACGCAAAGGGAGGTGTGATGGCACGGTTCATCTCGGAAGCTGCCAGTTCAGCTCATCGCGCACACCAGGCTGACGCCTCGTGTGCGAGCTCGCTGGCCGCGCAAGCGCCCTGCTACTTGCACCGGCCTAACTGGGCGTTGCAGGGGACGCCTCCACCACTGCACGCTTCGGCCACGCCAAGCGGGCGCCCCTGAACTTTGGCGTTAGGCCCTCGCGTGAATGCGCCGCGTGCACAGGTCAAGCGAGCCACCTCCTCGGTGGCTACTGGCAGCCAGGCATACGCACCTTGGTTCGCGCAAGGTCTCGTGGCATGCTTGCATTCAAGCTGGCGTCAGCCTAGCAATCAACACACAGGGGTTTCATGCCAAGTCAGCCGCACGCCACCATCGGCCTAACTGTGCGTTGCAGGGGACGCCTCCACCACTGCGCGCTTCGGCCACGCCAAGCGGGCGCCCCTGAACTTTGGCGTTAGGCCCCTCGAAAACACAAGCTCTGGCAGCTCAACATACATGCCTGCAGTCGAGTACCTCCGCGACGTCCATCTCGATCCCATTGAGGTCATCCGCGTTTTCAACGCGTCAGGAATCCAACGGCCAACGT
>NZ_LFRI01000203.1 GCF_001447195.1 Aquabacterium parvum
ACGGCAATCGCGGTATTGCTATCCATTCCCTTAGGAGTGCTCGCCGCGCGGAATACTAGCCCTCATCCACTCGTGTATCAAGCCACACGCGGCCTGTTAAACGCTTTGCGATCGATACCCGAACTGATCATGGGCATCCTGTTCGTGGCAGCCGTTGGCTTCGGCGCATTGCCGGGTGTTTTAGCCCTAGGCTTACATTCGGTTGGCATGATCGCCAAATTTTTTTCGGAATCGATCGAACATGCCGATCCGGCACCGGTAGAAGCCGCGCATGCAGCGGGCTGCACGCCATTGCAGGTGATTTTTCATGGGATCTTTCCCCAAGTGCTTCCGCAAATGGCCGATACCGCGATCTATCGATGGGAATACAACTTCCGTGCTTCGACCGTGATGGGCATGGTCGGCGCCGGTGGAATCGGGTTCGAGCTGATGGGCTCTCTGCGCATCATGCAATACCAGGATGTCTCGGCTATTTTGCTGGTTATTTTAGGCATGGTTACCCTCGTCGACGCCTTCAGCTCCTTCCTGCGTCGCAAGTTCAAATAACTCCCAAAGCTTACAAAGGTTTTTATGAAGCCCAAAGTCGTCCTCACCCACTGGGTGCACCCGGAAATCATCGAATTGTTGTCCGCTAGCGCCGATGTTATCCCCAACACCACACGGGAAACCTTGCCGCGTTCTGAGGTAATTGCGCGAGCCAAAGATGCGGATGCACTCATGGCTTTCATGCCGGACAGCATCGACAGCGCGTTTCTCGAGGAATGTCCAAAGCTGCGTGTCATCGGCGCCGCGCTTAAAGGCTATGATAACTTCGATGTCAACGCCTGCACACGCCACGGTGTATGGCTTACGATTGTGCCGGATTTGCTTACGATCCCGACCGCTGAACTGACTATCGGCCTTCTTCTCGGTTTGACAAGGCATATGCTGGAAGGCGATAGGCAAATCCGTAGCGGACACTTCCAAGGCTGGCGGCCGACACTATATGGCTCTGGTTTGACAGGAAAAACGCTTGGCATCATTGGTATGGGGGCGGTCGGCCGTGCAATCGCCCAGCGCTTGGCTGGCTTTGAAATGAATCTCTTGTATTGCGATCCGATTCCGCTCAATGCCGAACAAGAAAAGGCTTGGCACGTACAGCGCGTCACGCTCGATGAACTGCTCGAAAAATGTGATTATGTCGTGCCGATGGTTCCGATGGCCGCAGAGACACTGCATCT
>NZ_LFRI01000204.1 GCF_001447195.1 Aquabacterium parvum
CCTCATACGTGCATCCATCCTCACACCTTGCCCCCCTCATAGGCGAGGCTCACCGACGCGCCAGGAGCCCACGCACGCACCGGCACGGACACCTGCTCACCCACTCGGCCCTCGAAAGGCTTGGTGTCCGGAACTGGGAGGGTGAAGAGTTGAACGAGGCCACGGTTATCGAGGCCCTCGATCTGGAGAACCGGGCGGGTGGGGATCACCTCGCCGGTCTTCTTGTTGACGCCACCACCCAGGGTGGTGACTGCTCGAATGGTGCCGGTCAGC
>NZ_LFRI01000205.1 GCF_001447195.1 Aquabacterium parvum
GGGGGGGGTATGTCGCCACCCGACCTTGAAAAGGAAAGCCCCGAGTCCTGGTCAGAGGAGTTCGGGGCTGATGGAATCGAGACGCTACCCAGGCGGGTTGATCGGTACGGTAAGGCAAAGAGTCGTGCGCTCGATGGAGCGCAGTTTATCGGCGACCACGTTGAAGGTCAAGAAACGCTTCACCAGCGGCTCACCACTTGCGGTGACTACCTGCTGTTCCGGCACTACTTCACCATCGACGCTGTGAGGCTGCATGCGGCCAGCTTCTGCATG
>NZ_LFRI01000206.1 GCF_001447195.1 Aquabacterium parvum
TGTGCTCATCTTCAGGTCCTCAAAACTCCCAGAAACTGAGCGTCATTGCACACAAACCTGGGAGTTCTGACCATCCCCAGTTGCCAGGTTTGATCAGTGTTCATCGAGGATGTGGCAGTTTTGCAGGGCCGACTCTCGAACTCGGGCAGCAGCTCGTTCAACTTCTCGATCGACAACCTCGTCACGTCGAGCGTGCCCGAACCCACCTCGCTGGCACTGACCCTGGTTGGTCTGGCGGCAGTGGGCGCCACCGCCGCACGCAAGCGCAAGTAAGCCCACGCCTCACGGGGCTGGATCGTTCAGCCCCGTTTGAGTGACAGGTAAATCACGTGCGCCATCACTCTTCTGCATCATTCGGGCGGTCGTCGAACGAGCCAGGCACCCGCTCTTCGCAGGTCTCGAAATGCAGCACGCCCTGCTCCTCCTGCTCATCAAGGTGGTCGAGCAAGGCGTCGATGTCAACGTCGGGTGGCACGTTGAGCGCCACGAAAGTGGCGTTCGCGCGCTCGACCTCCGCGCCCAGGGCCTGCAGGTGCTCGATGCAAGGCGCCTGCTGTTCGCGCTCGATGGCAAAGCTCACGCGTAGCGTCTGGTTGCCACTGCGCTCGACCACCTCGAGGATCTCCGGCTTGAGCTCGGGCGAAGCCGACACGGCCCGCACGGAGTCACCGAAGTTCAGGCCATAGGCACAGAACGGCACGTTCTGCAGCTCGTAGAGGTCACCGCCAAGGGGCTTGACCCAGAAGGACTCGCCCTTGAGCCACCAATGGTTAGGCAGGTCGATGCAGACCTTGGTGAGGTTGTTAGCGGTTTGATTCATGGGATGAGGTGGCTTGCGTCAGGCCCGCTTGTTGTGAAGCCACGATGCCAGCAGCACGCCCGCACCACCCGCCAGGGCGCCCATGAACCCGCCGAAGGCCAGCGCGATGGGCCACATCGACGCCCCGCCACCCGAGTAGGGCAGAACGAACTCGGAGACCAGCACGAAAGCCGGCACCACGGCGCACGATGCCAGCCATGAGCGGGCTTCGCGCCGGGTGGCGGAGCACAGGGCGGCGCCTACCACGAATGCCAACAGCAGTGACAAGTACGCGGCCATGCAGGGGACTCCCAATCTGGTTTTTTGTGAGCCCCGATTGTGAGCGATGCCGGCTGCCCCGATCTACCGCCCGAGCGCGATGCCGCGCGCCTCGACGGCGATGACGGCTCAGGCACCAGGCAGCGCGCTGGGGGTCAAAGGCACGTACCCCGCTTCGAGCGGCGCGACCACGGAAATGAACTTCAGGGGCTCGGGGCTGGTGCACAAAACGCCGTGTACCTCGCCTTGTCTGGCGACGACGACATCGCCCGGCACCACGTTGACGAAACCGCCCTGCTCGTCCGTTTGGTACTGCCCATGGCCAGACAGGATGGTCCAGGTGTCCTGGCCCTCGGGGTGGGTGTGCGCAGCGATGCGTTGACCCGGTGCCACGTGCCACGCGACGATGACCGAGTGCTCGGACTCCAGCACCACCGAGCGCTCGGGCTCGCGGTCGGACGGCTGCATGTGTTCGCTGGACTTGTAGACGCGTTGGCTGTTCATGGTTGGATCCATCTGTGACGGTGTGCATGGAGCAAAAACTGCGCCTCACATGGCGCCTGGCCGCCGATTCACCGGGTCAGGAAGTTGAAGATCAGCACCCCTGAGGCGGCCAGCAAGGCCGTGAACGTCATGACCATGCCGGAGACCCGGAAGACGAACTTTTCGTTCATCTGGCTCATGCCGTGTGCGTGCACGCAGCGCCCGACCAGGAGCAAGGCACCGAGCCCATGGATGACCCAGGGATGCGCACCCTGGAACTCGACGAAGCCAATCAGCAAGAGCGTGAGGGGCGCGTACTCGGCGAAGTTCGAATGCACGCGCATGGCCCGGAGCATCTCGTCGTTGTCCTTGGCGCCGACGCCGATCTTGAGCCTGCGGCGCAGGCCGATGGTTCGGATGCTCAGGTAGAAAAAGAGCAGGCCCAGCAGGGCGGCGTAAAAGGGGAGGATGTGCATGAAGCCTGTGCTCTGCTCTTTGATTGATAGGGTGACCGCCGTATACATTTGCACATCTCACACTCCGCACAAGGTGTGTCGACCTGCAGACAAGCAAGAATGCCGAAGCTCAAGGGACATCAATACACGCGAGGCTGCCAGGCGTGATGGCGTTTTTGCTGGACACGTATTCAAACCTCAACACCCTGCTCCACGCTTCAAAGGGCCTCGCCTCGCCATAAGACCACGTGCAAGCTTTGAGAACTCCTCCCTCGCACGAGAAGCTGCTAGAGCCGGAGGGTGAACGAGATTGGGACCAGAGGATGTAGGAGGCAATGAAGTGACTGACGCCTTTCCCTGGGAGGTCGCACTGGAGCAGGTTCTCTTGAATCATCAGATGGGGATCTTGCATCAGGGCAAGCAGAGCCCGCTTTGATTCCTCGGAATACCCACTCTTTGATTTCGAGTCAGCCACAACATACCCAACCACACCGCCCATGAAGAATGCCATGGTCGTGAGCATGATGCAGAGCGACTTACGCACGGTCCAATTCGCAGGCTGAGCTGACTCGTCACTCATCTCCACCCCCCTTCCTTTTGCGCCAGCGGTCCGTGAATGTTCTTAGGTCGCACCTCCCTGGCATCCGGCCAGCGCCTCGGCGCCCCAGCCGCCACTGCAGCACCGCCACCACCAGCGCCATCACCATCACGCACAGCGCCAGCTCGGTCATGGCCACCTTGTCGCCCAGCGTGCGGGGCGCGTCAAACACGGTGTAGGGCGCCTGCACGAAGCGCACAAAGGCAAACACCATGGCCGTGAGCACCAGTTGCCAGGGGCCGAACACCGCCCACAGCGGGTAGGCCAGCATGGCCGCGTACAGCACGGCCACCAGGGTGCCAGGCACGAAGACGGCCAGGTAGCGCTCAAGCGAGCCGGGGGGCGCGGCCTTGATCACCTCGTTCATGAAGTCCAGGTTGCCCACCAGCACCGCGTACACCTGAAAGCCCACGAACAAGGTCGTGCACCACAGCAGCACGCGCACCAGCCAGTTGGGCTGCACGCCCCTCTGGCGCCAGCGGTGGGCGCCCCACCAGCTCAGGGCCAGCAGGGCCAGCAGCAGGGCCAGGCCGTTGGGGTTGCGGTCCATGGCGCTGGACCACCAGGGCGAGCCCACCAGCCAGGCCAGGCACAGCAGCGCCGTCAGCTTTTGAGCCATGTGCCCTCCCCTCGCCTTCTCGCGGTTCAGGCCTTGGGGCCCTGGGCCAGCGGGGTGTGCCACTTGGCCTGGGGCACCACCTTGGGCTCGGTCGGGTCCAGCATGTAATGCGGCGACATGATCTGCACGCCGTTTTCGTTGAACACGTCCTGGATGTTGGCGTGCAAGGCGCTGAGCACCTCGGCGCGTGGGCGCGGCTGATCGGGTATTGCTTGGGCCACCAGGCGGTACTCGGGGTACCAGTCGCTCAGCGCGGTCTGGTAGACGCGGGGCGCTGGGGTGTCCAGCACACCGGGCGTGCGGCGCGCGGCTTCGATCAGCATGGCTTCAACTTGCCGCCAGGGCGTGTCGTAGCCGATGGTGACCACGGTGTCGACGATGTAGCCGGGGCCTTGCACCTCGCGCGAGTAGTTCTTGGTGGCCGAGCTGGCGATGATGTTGTTGGGCAGCACGATCTCTTCGCCCAGCCCGGTGCGGATGCGGGTGTTGAAGGCGCCCACTTCCAGCACGGTGCCTTCGTGTTCGCCCACGCGCACGTACTCGCCTTTGCGCAGCGTGTTGCTGTAGGTCAGGATCAGGCCGGCCGCGACCTGGGCCACGAAGCTCGACGCACCGAGCGACAGCATCAGGCCCACCAGCACCGACATGCCTTTGAAGGCCTCGGTTTCGGCGCCGGGCAGGTAGGGGTAGGCCATGGCCAGCGCGAAGATCCAGATCACCCACGAGGCCACGCGGCGGGTGGGCGTGGCGGCGTCGGGGCGCAGCCAGCTCAGCGTGAGGTGGCCGGTTTCAACGCGGTGAAAGACACGCGCCAGGGCGCCCACCACCGCGCGCGCCAGCAGCAGGATCAGGCCGGCCACCACCAGGCCGGGCACGGCGTTCACCACGCCACTGCCCAGCTCCAGCACGGCGTTGACCAGGAAGCGTCGCAAGCCCTCGCCCCAGGGCCGCGTGTACGGGAACTGCTGCAGCGAAAAGCTCAACCAGCCATAGGCCACCAGCAGGCCCAGGCCCCAGCTCAAGGCGGTGTCGAGGTGGCCAACGGCCTGGCGCACGCGGCCGCGGCGCAGCACCTGGGCGTCGGCCAGCTTGCGGGTCTTGGTGTCCAGGAAGCGTTCGAGCAGGCGCAGGGCCGCGTCGCGCAGGTGGCCCAGGGCCCACAGCAGCGCAGCGGCCACGGTGGTGGCGCCCAGCACCCAGGCCAGGCTGATCAGCAGGCTGCGGGTGTCGCGGCCTTCCTGGGTTTCGCGGATGGCCAGGTTCAGCGCGGCCACGGTGCGGTCCATCAGGCTGGCCAGGGTGTCGCCCAGCAGCGGGTCGGCGTCGGCGGCGTGCAGCACGATGGTCATCACGCCGTCGATGAAGATCAGCTCGCCTTCGGGCGTGGAGCGGGTGGTGACGCGGCCCGGCCCGCCAGCGGCCAGCGCCTGGTCGATGTTGTGGCTGGCGCGGCGCACGCGCTCTTCGGGCGTCATGCCCAGGAAGGCCGTCTGCAGCGTGAGGATGGGCCGGTTGGCCACGTGCAGCGTGGCGGGCTCTTCGATGACGGCTTCGGGGGGGCGGGTGGTGTTGGCCCCTGCGTTGGGCGCCGTGTTGGCGGCGGCCGGCTGGGAAGCGCCGTGCGTGGCCGGGGTGGACGCGTGGCTGGCGGCGTGGTGCGGCTTGGCTTGCGCTGGCGTGGGCGCCACGGTGGCGAGGGTGGCGCCAAGCCCGAAGGCCAGGCCCAGGATCAGGCTGAACAGACCGGTGCGGGTCAAAGGCTGAGGGCGCATGTTGGGCAAGGCAAGGGGCTGACGGTGCCCGGCCTCGCCTGCGTCAAACCACCAGGCGCGCCGGGTCCAGGAACTGCTGTCGGTATGCCTCGAATGTAAGGCGGTCTGTGGCCTCGATCTCGGCCTGGGCCTGCCACGAGCGGTTGGCGCGCAACAGCGCGGCTTCGCGCTCGGCCGCGTTCAAGGGCTGGGCCAGCAGGGCCTGGCCCACGCGCTCGGAGGCGGCCAGGCCAAAGGCCGCGTGCTCGCCCGCGTGCAGTTGCCGCATGGCTTGCAAGGCGCGGGCCGAGGGCAGTTGGTCGGCCTGTTGCAGGTCTTGCGTGGCCTTGTGCCAGGCTTGCGTGAAGGCGTCGGTGTTCTGCACCTCGTCGAGGTGGCGCGCCAGCGGCAGGCCTTGCGCCATCACGTCGGCGGCCCAGTCGGTCAGCAGCACGTCTTCGCCGGCGCGGCGCAGCTTCAGGCCCGGCTCGCGGCCACGAGAGGCCACCAGGCGCTGGTTGTCGACCAGCTCGCGGATCTCTTGCGGCGAGTCGGGTGGGCTCTCGGACGTCATCGCCCACAGCAGGAAGACATCCAGCACGCGCAGGGTGTGCTCGTCGATGCCCACGGTGAGCTCGGGCTGCAGGTCCATGCAGCGCACCTCGACGTACTCGACGCCGCGCTCGCGCAGGGCGTGCAGCGGGCGCTCGCCAGGCTGGGTCACGCGCTTGGGGCGGATGGGGCTGTAGAACTCGTTTTCGATCTGCAGCAGGCTGGTGCCCAGTTGGCGGTAGCTGCCATCGGGCGCCTGGATGCCCAGGGCCTCGTAAGGCGGGTGCGAGCCGACCAGCGCGCCACGCAGCGAGCGCGCGTAGCCGTCGAGGTGGTTGTAGCTCACGCACAGCGCGCTTTGTGCGTCGCTCTGGTAGCCCAGGCGGCCCATGCGCAACGAGGTGGCATGCGGCAGGTGCAGTGTGTCGTCGCCCAGGGGCTGCAAGCCGTGGTCGAGCCCGGCCACGAAGCCCTTGGTGACGGCGGGCGATGCACCGAACAGCATCAGCAGCACGAAGACGTGCCGGCGGAAGTTGCGGATCAGCGCGAAGTAGTCCTCGGTGGTGGCGCCTTGCACCGACCAGTTGTAGTGGATGCCGCTGATGGTCTGCATGCGCGCGCCGTAGCGGTGCACCAGCCCGTTGCGATACACGCGCTTGGCCTGGCCCACGTTGGAGGTGCCGTAGTAGCCAATGGGGATGGCGCCGTCGGGCGGCAGGTGGCCGGGCATGGAGCTGGCCCACATGCGCTGCGGGCCGATGGCTTGCAGCACCTCGCGGTGGATGTCGGTGAGCTCGCGCAGGCAGTCGTCGATGCTGGCGTGCACGCCGGTGACGAGTTCGAGCTGCGACTCGCTGAAGTCGGTGGTGATGTGCGGGTGGGTCAGGGCCGAGCCCAGGGCGCGCGGGTGGGCGTCGGCCGCCAGGGTGCCGTCGGGCAGCACGCGCAGGCCTTCTTTTTCGATGCCACGCCGCATGGCGGACACGTCGAGGCGCTGAAGGCGGTCGAGTGGGCTGGGCACGGGCGGTCTCCTTGGTGGCATCGGGCGGGCGCACCCTCAAGGCACGCAGAGGGCGCGATTGTGCGCCATCGCGTGTGACCTTGCATGAACGCCCGCCTATGGCCTTGGAGCCCAGGCAACCCGCTCGGATTTCACAATCCGATGCCCAGTGCCGTGGCCGTGTCCCAGACCAGGCATTGGTGCTTGGCGTAGATGCCGCCCAGGTAGTTGGTCGACACCTGGGGCGTGGTCAGCTGTTGCGTGGCCGAGGTGAGTTTGTTGAAGCGCGGCCAGTTCAGCTGACCACCGCCGTTGGGGTTGCCCGTGGCGGCAAAGCGGCCCCAGTACTGCGCCATCTGGGCCGACAGTTGCAGCTGCGCCGGCGAGGCCACCTCGAGCGGGTCCGGGCTGGGCGGTGTGGTCGCGATGCGGGACTGGAACAGGAAGGGCAACTCGGACGCGTGGTAAGCCCCCCAGTTCATGAAGGGATCGGGTGCGAGCTGGGGCACCAGCGGCTCCTGGAACTCGTAGGCGTAGGTGGGCACGTAGGCCGACAGGCTGCGCGCAGCCGACTGCGTGCCGCAGGCGAACATGGCGTCGGTCATCAGGGCCGATGCGGCCAGGTTGGGCGAGCCCAGTCGCTTGCTGGAGTAGTCCAACATGACGATGGAAGCCAGCGTGGCGCTGCCCGCGATGTCGGTGACCAGGGCCTTGTATTCGGCCTCGGTGAGCGGTGAGCCGCGACGCAGGTCGTAGGCCAGCGCCACGAACAGACGGCCTTCTTCCCGGGTGGCGCCCACCATCGTCGGCACGCGGTGGAACTTGCCTTGGCGCACCAGGTCCTTGGGCGCAGCGGGCAGGATCACGCCGTCCACCCAGGGCGACAGCCCCAGCAAGGTCTTCGGGTTCTCGAAGTCGATCGAGGGTGCGGCGTTGAAGACCTCGTCGGTGGACTTGCTGCGCAGGCAGGCGAGCTGTGATGGGCCGGCTGGGCAGCCCAGCTTCTTCGCCAGCGCGTTGCCCGTGGCCACGGACTGCTCGCGCTTCAAAGTACCCAGGGTGCAGGGCCCGCTTTGCAGGATGGCGCGCTGGAACAGGCCGGCAGCCGCTGGCGAGACGAACTGCTGGCACACGCTGATGCTGCCGGCCGACTGGCCGAACAGGGTCACTCGCTTGGCGTCGCCGCCGAAGTTGGCGATGTTGCGCTGAACCCAGCGCAGCGCGGCCTGCTGGTCCTGCAGCGCGTGGTTGCCGGCCGGGTCTTCGGCGCTCAAGGCGTCCAGCGCCATCAGGCCGAAGATGCCCAGGCGGTAGTTGACGGTGACGACGATGGTGCCGGTGGACTGCGCCAGGCGGCTGCCGTCGTACTGCGAGCCAGCGCCAGTCAGGAAGGCGCCGCCGTGCACCCACACCATCACCGGCGCGTTGCTGCCGGCTTGCACGCCGGGCGGCACGTGAACGTTGAGGTAGAGGCAGTCTTCGCTGGAGCCGGGCACGCCGGCTGGCGGCAGCGTGGCGTCTTGCTTGCAAGCGGGGCCGGCACGGTCGGCCAGGCGCACGCCCTGCCAGGGCTGCACGGGCGCGGGGGCCTTCCAGCGCAGCTCGCCCACAGGGGGCTGGGCAAAGGGCAGGCCCATGTAGACCGTGCCGCCGTCGGAGCCGCTCAGGCCCTGCACCCAGCCGGCCTGCGTGGACACCGGCGCGGGTGCGGCTTGTGCAGTGCCGGCCCAGCTGGACAGCGCCAGCGCAACGGTGGCAAGGGTGGCCAACGCGGCCCCGGTGATGCGCCTGGTGGCGGGTGCTTGCGGCATGTCTGCGTCCTCCTGAAGGGTCAAAGGTGGGCGCATTGTGGTCAGGCGCTGCGGGGCGCAGGTTGTCATTTCCATGCATCGACTTGTCATTTCTCTGCAGCCACGCACGACACTGGTGAAAGTCCTTAAGTCGCCCCCCTGAGGCGTTCCCGCAGCATCCCCCGCATGAGCAAAACAAACAAGGTTCCGGCGCGCTACGTGGCGCTGCTGGTTCAGATCCTCGAGGAGCAAGGCATCGATTGCACGCCGGCCCTGGATGAAGCCGGCGTGGCCCGCGCCAGCCTGCGCCACAACGATGCGCTGCTGTCGCCCGATCAGGTCATCGCGGCCACGCGCCTGCTGACCGAGGCCAGCGGCGGCCAGCGTGACCTGGGCATGCGCATTGGCGCCACGACGGGGCTTGGCCAATTCGGCGAGCTGGGCTTGGGCATGCTCAGCTGCGCCAACGTCAAGGCATGCATGGACCTGTGCGCCCAGTACTACGTGCTCGTCACACCCAGTTTTTCGATGCACACGCGCATGCTGGGCTCGGCTTACGAGCTGAGCTGGCAGCCCATCCAGCCGGTGCCTTATGACGTGATGGTGCTGGCCTACGACCTGACCTTGATGAGCTTTCACACGCAGCTGCAAGGCCTGTTGCGTGACGACATGCCCAGCTACGACGCCTACCTGTTCTCGCCCGCGCCGCCCGACATGCAGCGCTACGAGGCACTCAAGCCAGGCCGCTGCCACTTCGGGCAAGGCGGGCTGCCCACCCTGCGCATCGTCATCGACGCCGAGGTGCTCGAGCGCACGCCCATGCCCCTGGCGCACGCCACGAACCTGGACGAGATCCGGCAGCGCCTGGACGTCAAGCTGATCCACCACCTGGAGCAAGACCAACGCGACTGGCGCGGGTGGGTGGCGATGATGCTGTCGCAGGCCCAGGCGCACCAGCCCACGCAGGACGAACTCGCCGCCATCGTGAACGTCTCGACCAGCACGCTGGCTCGCCACCTGGCTGCGCAGGGCACCACCTTTCGCGAGCTGGCCAACGACATCCGCCACGAGCGCGCCTGCGAATGGTTGCGCGAAGGCCGGCTGCGCGTGGCCGACGTGGCCGAGCTGCTGGGCTACACCAACCCGGCCAACTTCATCCGCGCGTTCAAAGCGCGTGCTAGCGTGAGCCCGGCGCAGTACAGCAAGGCGCAGGCCGCCGGCGGCTGAGGGGCTGAGGGCGGCGCCCACAAAGGGCTGCGGGCAAGGCCTGCAAAAGCGTGCCAGGGCCCGTACGTCAAACAACGTATTGGGCGCATGCAGGCGGCTTCGAACAATGGCAAGGCTTTGTTCCGCCCGCCCATTTTGAGGAGCCCGCCATGCTTCACGGTGACATTTCCAGCAGCGACGACACCGTCGGCGTCGCAGTCGTCAACTACAAGATGCCCCGGCTGCACACCACGGCCGAGGTGCTTGAGAACGCGCACAAGATCCGCCAGATGATCGAGGGCATGAAGCTGGGCCTGCCTGGCCTGGACCTGGTCATCTTCCCCGAGTACAGCACCCACGGGATCATGTATGACAAGGCCGAGATGATGGAGACGGCCGTCAACATCCCCGGCGACGTGACCGAGGTGTTCTCGCAGGCCTGCCGCAACGCCAAGGTGTGGGGCGTGTTCTCGCTGACCGGCGAGCGCCACGAGGAGCACCCCAAGAAGGTGCCCTACAACACGCTGATCCTGATGAACGACCAGGGCGAGATCGTCCAGAAGTACCGCAAGATCATGCCGTGGACGCCGATCGAGGGCTGGTACCCCGGCGACCAGACTTACGTGTCGGACGGCCCCAAGGGCCTCAAAGTCAGCCTCATCATCTGCGACGACGGCAACTACCCCGAGATCTGGCGCGATTGCGCCATGAAGGGCGCCGAGCTGGTGATCCGCTGCCAGGGCTACATGTACCCGGCCAAGGAGCAGCAGGTCATGATCTCCAAGTCCATGGCCTGGGCCAACAACTGCTACGTGGCGGTGGCCAACGCGGCGGGCTTCGACGGCGTCTACAGCTACTTCGGGCACAGCGCCATCATCGGCTTCGACGGGCGCACGCTGGGCGAGTGCGGCGAAGAGGACTACGGCATCCAGTACGCGCAGCTGAGCAAGCGCCTGATCCGCGACGCGCGCTCCACCGGCCAGTCGCAGAACCATTTGTTCAAGCTGCTGCACCGCGGCTACACCGGCAAGATCAATTCGGGCGAAGGCGACAAGGGCGTGGCCGAATGCCCGTTCAGCTTCTACCGCGAGTGGGTGGCCGACCCGCTGGGCACGCAGGCCAAGGTCGAGGCCATCACGCGGCCCACGGTGGGCACGGCGGAATGCCCGATCGAGGGCATCCCGAACGACGCGCGGCTGAAGTACGAGTGAGCCGCGCGGGCAGCGAAGTTCACCAGATGGAGTGGTGATCTTCTGTGACGCCCAGAAGGTCTTTGACGGGGCGCGCGGGCGCGGTCAGCGTGGGCCGCACCGTGCCCTCGAACAGGCCCACGGGCTGGATGTAGCGGCTCGCGGCGATGACCACGCGCTTGTCGCCGCAGCGTGCACCCAGCGGTTTGAAGCGCAGGTCGACCAGGCCGTCGTCGGTGCGGATGCGCCAGTCGGCCAGCGGCTGCGCCGGATCGAACTCGAAGTGCGCCGAGCCCAGCGGGATCAGGTCACCATCGAGCCACAGCGCGTTTTCCTGATCGCCGAAATAGCCTGACTGCAGGTTCAAGCCGAGCCCTGGGCGGTGCGCACTGGCCCAGCGCCAGGCCGTGTCACGCGCCAGCAGGCCATTGGAGCTGTCGATGCTGGCGTTGCCCTCGTTGAGGCTCAGGCGCTGCCCATCCATCGACACCCAGCCGCGCACCGACAGCGCCGAGGTCTTGTGCGTGGCGTGCGCCAAGCCACCCTTGGGCGTGCCGATGGCCAGCAGGCTGGGCGGCATGCGGCCCAGGTCAAGCTCGGCCTGCAAGTGGACGTGCTTGGTGCGCCAGTCGATGTGCAGCGTGTCGTCCGCGGCAGGCCGAAAGGCCAGCCGACCGTTGAACGAGCGGAACCACGCCTGACCGGTTTGCAGGGCCCCGTTGTTCACCTGGCCTGACAGCTTGGGCAGGCCCACCGCGTCCCAATCGACCACCAGGCGCTGACGCAGGCGGTCGAACACATAGGCGAATGCGGTCGTGGACCAGCCCAGGTCGACGATGGCCATGCCGATGAACAGCGTGGGCGAGCCGATGCCGACGTAGGTCCAGCGCTTGTGGTGGCAGCGCAGCCACCAATCGGGGCGGGCCTGGGCGTCGTGCAGGCCAGCCCAATCGACCTCGGGCAAGCGGCCCACGTAGCGCCCGGCCTGCAAGCGACCATGGAGCACCGCCGCGTCAGGGGCGAGGGGCAAGGCGTCGGCAGCGAGGTGAGGCAGCGCGGCGTTCACGGTGGGCGGGTTCAGAGACGGGCCAGGGCTGCGGCTCAAGCCGCTTCGAGGCGATGGCGGCGGCGCCACTGCGCGGGCGGCAAGCCCGTCCAGGCGCGGAAGGCGCGGGTGAAGGCGCTTTGCTCGGAATAACCCAGCAGCAGCGAGATCTCGGCCAGGTCGAGGTGGCCATCGAGCAGGTGGGCCTCGGCCAGGTGGCGACGCGTGTCGTCGAGCAGTTGCTGGAAGGTCGTGCCCTGCTCGGCCAGGCGGCGCTGCAGGGTGCGCGGGCTGCTGTGGTGGGCCTCGGCCAGCGCGGCCAGCGAGGTGCGGCCCTCGCGGATCAGGGGCACCAGGGTGAGCCGCCAGGCGTCGACCACGGCCGGCACCTTGGAGACCTGCTGCAGCAACTGGCGCGCCTGCTGGTCGAGCAAGTCGGCCAGCGCCGGGTCGGACTTGCGCAGCGGCATGGCCATGTAGGTCATGTCGAAGACCACGCGGGTCAGGGGCATGTTGAACAGCACCTCGCCCCCGAAGAAGTCGCGGTAGGGCTGAACGTCGGCCGGCGGCGGGTTGACGAAGGCAACCTGGCGCACCGGCCAGTAACGGCCCGTCATGTCGCGGGCGAGCTGCACCAGCGAGGCGATGGCAGTTTCATCGACCAGGGCACCAGGGCGACCGCGTTCGACGCCCCATTCGATGGTGACGCCCTTTTCATCGAGCGAAACGTGCGCCGGGTTCACGTCGTACACGGAGGCGTGATAGCGCTCCATGCGCTGCATGGCTTCGGCGAGGTTGCTGCAAGCCAGCGCGGCGTAGCCCACCACGCCGAAGTGCCTGGCGCTGACGCCTTCCGCAATGCGCAAACCCAGCCCGGGGCGGCCCTCGAGGGAGTCGACCCGGCGCAACCAGTCTTGCCACTGGCTCATCGGCACGAAGTGCTGCGATGGCTCCGGGCGAGGACCCAGCACGCGCTGACCATCGAGCCCCTGGCGGTCCAGGTACTCGTACAGCAATTGGGCAAAGGACGCGGCGATGCGGGTTTCGGCCATGGCAACAGCACCAGAGGCACAACAGTGGATCGCGAATCATGCACGCCCGCCCCCACCCTGCCCATTCGGGCTAGATGGGAGGCGCCGCACATCACATTGACGCCATACGTCAAGAAAATGTCTGAGCAGGTCAAGCCAGGATCGGCCGAAATGACGAGCATAGGAACGCCAAACGCTGCCCACCGCAGCGGTTTACCCCGATTGCCCGCCGCCCGACATGACCCTGCTGAGCGCCCTGCCCGATCTGCTTTCTGCCTACGTCACCTCCTCGCTCACGCCTTTCGGGGGGGTGGACCCGCACGTGGACTGGCGCGACGCCTTCCTGATGCTGCTGTCGCCCTTGTTCTTCGCCGTGGTGGTGGCCGAGTGGCTGCGCATGCGCGGTGAAAAGCGCCAGGGCAAGGCCGTCTACGACTGGCGCGACTCGCGCGACAGCATGGTGCTGGGCGGCGTCTACACCTGGCTGGACGTGGTGCTGGTGCTGGTCTTCGTGCTGCCAGCCATGAACTGGGTGCACACCCACCACCGCCTGACCAGCATCGAGCTGACGCCACTGAGCTTTGCGGCGCTCTACCTGGGCGTGGAGTTCTGCTACTACTGGTTCCACCGCGCCAGCCACCGCATCCGCTGGTTCTGGTGCGCCCACGTGGTTCACCACGGCTCGGAGCACATGAACTTCACGACCGCCATGCGTCAAAGCTGGCTCTACACCTTCGCTGGCAACTGGCTGTTCTACCTGCCCATGGTGTGGATCGGCTTCGAGCCCAAGGCAGTGCTGCTGGCGCTGTCGTTCAACCTGGGCTACCAGTTCTTCGTGCACACGCAGTGGGTCGGCAAGCTGCACCCGCTGATCGAGCTGATCTTCAACACGCCCTCGCACCACCGCGCCCACCATGGCCGCAACCCTCGCTACATCGACAAGAACTACGGCGGCACGCTGATCGTCTTCGACCGGCTGTTCGGCACCTTCGTGGAAGAGACCGAAGCGGTGGACTACGGCCTGGTGCGCCAGGTGCACACGCACAACCCGTTTTGGCTGACGCTGCACGAGTGGGCGGCCATGTTGCGTGACGTGATGCGCCCCGGCCCGCTTTCTTTGCGACTCAAACACATCTGGGCCCCACCAGAATGGGAACGCCCGGGCACACAAGCAGCGGATAATCGCGCCCATGCATCCGAAAGCGCTCCTCGACCTCACGACCCAGCTCATCCGTGAGGTGCTCAAGCTCGACGCCCCGGCCGACAGCATCGTTTCCTACTTTTTCCGCAAGCAAAAGGCCCTGGGCCAGCGTGAGCGGCACGCCCTGGCCGAGACGGCCTACGCCGTGCTGCGCCAGCGCCTGCTGTGGGCCCACCTGGCGCAATCGGGCCACGGCCCGCAAGAGCGCCGCCTGGCCCTGCTGGCCTGGCAGGGCCTGCCCCATGTGCTGAAAAACGGCGCCACGCCGGACGAACTCGCCTGGCTGGCCCGCACCGCCACCATCGACCGCACCCAGCTGCAAGACAAGCTGCGCCACAACCTGCCCGACTGGCTGGCCAACCGCCTGCGCGAGCAACTCGACGACGAAGGCTTCTGGGCCCTGGTCGAGACCTTCTCGGCGTCCGCCCCGCTTGATTTGCGCGTGAACACGCAAAAGGCCAAGCGCGAAACCGTGCTCGAAACGCTGGCTGCCGCGCAGATCGAAGCCGGCCCCACGCCTTATTCGACCATCGGCATCCGCATCCCGGGCAAGCCGGCGCTGCAGAAGATGCCGATTTACACCGAAGGCCACGTCGAGGTGCAGGACGAAGGCAGCCAGTTGCTGTCACTGCTGACAGCCCCCAAGCGCGGCGAGATGGTGGTGGACTTCTGCGCCGGCGCCGGTGGCAAGACCCTGGCCCTGGGCGCACTGATGCGCAACACCGGCCGCCTGTACGCCTTCGACGTGTCGGCCCACCGCCTGGACAACCTCAAGCCGCGCATGGCGCGCAGCGGGCTCTCGAACGTGTACGCCACGCAGATCGCCCACGAGAACGACGACCGCATCAAGCGCCTGCGCGGCAAGATCGACCGCGTGCTGGTGGACGCGCCCTGCTCCGGCCTGGGCACGCTGCGCCGCAACCCCGACCTGAAGTGGCGCCAGTCACCCAAGGCCCTGGAAGAACTCAAGGTCAAGCAGACCGCCATCCTGGACAGCGCAGCGCGCTTGCTGAAACCGGGCGGGCGCCTGGTTTACGCCACCTGCAGCGTGATCCCCGACGAGAACGAAGGCATTGCCGATGCGTTCACGGCGGCACACCCCGACTTCGTGCCGCTCAACGCCGCCGAGGCGCTGACTTCGGCCGGGGTCGAGAACGCGGCCAACCTGGTCACGCCAGCGGGCCACCTGCGCCTGTGGCCGCACCTGCATTCGACCGATGGGTTCTTTGCGGCGGTGTGGCAGAAGAAGGATTGAGCCGAACCGATAGGTCAGGAGAGGTTGGTAAGACGCTGGTGGCCCAAAGCACGCCGGGATCACCTGCCCCTTGAGCCATACCAATTGGTTGGAGAAAGACCGGAGGAAGACCGCTGCACAACTGGCCCGCGGCGGTGTAAGTTGCGGCTGATGGCGCGCTGACTTGGTCACCTCTGCCTCGTTTGAGAGATGCCCCCCTTGTCTTGGCCTGAGGTGCTGTTTGTTGCGGCACCTTGCCACAATCAAGAGACACTGCTGCGTGCAAACTGCGCGTCCGAGGGCCATGCCACCGGCCCAGCAGCATGCGCTTGAACATCGACAGGGCGCATAAGCTTAAGGACCTCCACCGTGCGTGATCTCTCGCCTGTACAAGCCCTTGAACTTGTGGGCGATGTCGCCCAGTCCAGCACCTCATGCAGCTTCATGGTTGATGCAGCCTTGACCATCGGCAGTGCACCGAATGGGGGAAAATAGGGCATCGCGCATCTATGCGACCGTGATGCCTCAGATGGCGCAAGCCGCAGGCCAGTTGTGCAGCAGTCTTCCAGCGGCTCATGAACGTCTAGAGAAGCCTAGGCGATTCAGCTTCAGAGAACAGCACCAACAGCACCAACAGCAAGATCCGACATGGATCGCAATATCTGACAAGCCCATCAAAATAGGCAGAAATACGATGCCCTCATCAAACAACCACTCAAGGAGAGATGATGAGCATCGAAAAAATACTAGGGCGACATGAAGTCAAGACGCCGGCGGATTTCAAGAAAATGCCACTCGAATATCAGGAGCTTGTTCAGCACTTGATGATCGTGCATACAGAGGGTGAGTTAACAGGCGCAGATGACTACACCCAAGTTTTTTACAACATGGCCCCCAATGCCTACGAGAAAAAAATATGCTGCGAACGCGCTGCTGAGGAAATAGAACATTACGAACTGAGCGCTCAAGTATTAAAAGATATTGGGGTGGACACCAGCCACATGCTCACCCAAAACTTCAAAGACAGGCCATACTACGCAAACGAGCTGGTGCGCGGAGTAAAAAACTGGATGGAGCGAGGAATATTCTCCTTCTTGGGGGAGGCTGTCGTGCTCGAGCACCTCCTTGAGCTGAAGGACTGCAGCTATCTACCTTTTGCGGAAATATTCGATCGGCAAATCATCAAGGACGAGCACGTTCATGTCGCCCACGGCTTTCGGATTGTCCGTGAGGCCTGCGGGACTGAAGCTGGTCGACTGGAGGCCCAGGCAGCGCTTGATCGATTGTGGCCCCATATATTGGCCTTGTTTGGATCAGAGCAGTCCAAGCGGTCGCAGGACTACGTGAAATGGGGTTTGCGCCGAACCCTAAACGGAGAATTGCGCGCCACCTTCCGCCAGAAGATCATCCCAAAACTCTCGAGCCTCGGGCTGTCTGTGGATCGAGTAGAAGAAGGGGTGAACCAATGATGCGCAGCCATATTAAAATTCATAGTTCTGTTAACGAGCAGGCAAACCTGCTACTGCGCAACGAACCTGGGTGGTATGAACGCTTCGAGGCGGTCAAGCGATTCTCCAGCACAGTGCGTGCATCCGAGTACCACCTTACAAATGCATGCAATATCCGATGTAAAGGTTGTTGGTTCTTTGAGTTTGGACATGACAAGACAGCGAAAGAAGAGAAGTCCCTCAGTGAATGGGAGGCGTTTATCCTCCGCGAGCGTGCTCGCGGCGTGAACTCCGCATTGCTCATTGGTGGAGAGCCAACCATGTTCCCTGAGCGTATTGCCGCTTTTGCTCGCGTCATGGATACTGTCTCGGTTTCAACCAATGGTCTTCTGGCCTTGCCGATGAACGAACTGTTTAGCAAAGTCACGGTGTTCATATCTCTGTTCGGAGGTGGCCCACTTGACGACGAACTGCGAGCCATCAAACCAAGCGGAAAGGCGTTTACAGGCCTCTTCGACACTGCGCTCGGCCACTATAATGGCGATCCGAGGGTGACATTTGTCTATGCGGTTACAGAAGATGGTGTGCCCTATATTCACGATACCGTCAAACGCATCCATGAAAACGGCAACAAACTGACCTTCAATTTTTACAGCAAATATAATACCGGGCACCCCCTTCGGATGCAAAACGAAGGGCGACTACTGGCCACCATGACCGAGATGAAGGAGAAGTATCCCGATGCTGTTTTGAATCATCCGGAACACATTCGCGCAATCGTCACAGGTTTGGCATGGTGCGGTACGTTCGGCGGTGATGTTTGCCCAAGCGTGAGTTTCAACCATCCCGAAAACGCGGAGCGGTTGGCCAATGGTCATCCTGTTTTGCCTGGCTTCAATGCGGTAAAGGCAGATCTGAAAACGCTGGAGCGGTGCTGCACCTCGGGACACTGCCGTGACTGCCGCGACAGTCAAGCGGTCTACAGTTGGCTGATGGTTAGCTTGAAGTCTTCGCTTGACAGCACGCAGGCGCTGAAGTTCTGGGTTGAAGCTGCTGAGTCTTATTGGAGCCAGTTTATTTGGTCGCCATACCGAAAGGCTACTCAGTTTGAACAGGGCCGTCTTTTCGCAGCGTAGTCATAAAGCAAACGGGCGCGGCCGTCAGGCTTGCTAGCCAAGAGGCAGTGTCCGATAAGCCTTTAGCCAACGTGTACCTCTGTCCGCGAGCATCACTTCCTTTCGGGCGCCCCGACATCCTGCATGCGCTGAGCCCATGGCCTCGACACCTGGCTACCTGTCAAGCTCCCCTCAAAACAGGACATCGAACGAACAAACGGAACTGGCCGATCTGATCCTGTCTGGCAGGTGTCGTCCTCCTGCTCGTAGAATCGCTCTGACCTCGGAGTAAAGCCAGCCCCTACTGCCGCGACTAGCGGCGGGTAGGCCTTATGATGGTGTGCGGCGCATCGTCTGCGACGCTCTCTGAGCGCGATCAAAAGCATAGAAGTATTTACGAATATATACAGGGAAGCAAATGAATTCTGAAAAATTTCTTTCCGAAAGGATGAGGCGGGCGCAGTCATCTGCGGTTCGCGAACTGCTGAAACATAGCAAAATTCCCGGCATGCTTTCGCTCGCAGGTGGAATTCCAGCGGCCGACCTGTTTGATATCCAGGGACTCAGAGCCGCTGTCGAAAAGGAAGTTGATTCTGAGGACGTTGGCATTTTTCAGTATGGACTAACTGAAGGCGACCCAGATCTCCGCAGCGCGGTTTCTGATTTGATGACGCAGCGTGGGGCACCTGTTGAGGCGGAGCAGGTCATCATTACCAGCGGCTCACAGCAGTTCCTTGAAATGGCATGCAAGGCCTTTATCAATGAAGGTGATGCCATCCTTGTCGAACGTCCAACATATTTGGCGGCACTTCAGGTCTTTGATTTGGCTGGTGCTCGTGTTGTATCAGTGGAGGGTGACCAGGACGGAATCAGAGTGGATCAGGTAGATCGCGCGTTGGCGCAGTCTCCTGTGAGGCTCATATACGTCGTAACCAACTTCGGCAATCCAACTGGAGCAACGCTTTCACTTGAGCGTCGAATCCACCTTGTCGACTGTGCAGTCCGACATGGGGCCCTAATCCTAGAAGATGACCCCTATGGAGAGTTGCGCCTCAGTGGCTCGCCTCTGCCGAGCCTTTACCAAGTGGGCAAGGAGCGCCACGGCAGTAACTCACCCGTGTTGTATATGTCATCCTTCTCCAAAATCCTAGCACCTGGGCTGCGCGTTGGGTGGGGTGTGGTGCCTGCCGAGTTCAGCAACTATCTAACAATAGCTAAGCAGGCCATCGACCTGCACGCCAGTTCCCTGTCGCAGCGAATCGTGATCCGATACCTCGCTGAGGGGCGACTGCCCGAGCGACTCGATTTCCTGCGCGAACAGTACCGCCAACGCCGCAATGCATTGCACAAAGCCTTGTTTGATCAATTGGGAAACCATATTGATTTCAATGTACCTGATGGCGGCATGTTCCTATGGGGGCGCTTAAAGAACGGGTTGAGCGCCGCTACTCTTTTGAATTTCGCCATAGAGCAGAAAGTGGTCTTTGTGCCGGGGGCTGCTTTCTACAGCGACAGTCCGGACCCTTACGCGATCAGGCTGTCGTTTGCAACCATTACGCCCGAAATGGCACGAGAGGCTGCAATTAGGCTATCAAAGGCAATCGACCAAGCGCTTGCGAGTTCGAAACCGAATATCGCAGGCTGACCCGCGCCCAATTTCAACTGAATTGATGACACAGTTATGTTATGCCCAAGTTTTGACTTGATGAAGCATGCCGACCGCAAGCGCCTCCTAGGACGCGAACCAATCAGAGAAAGCAGTGCGTTCGGCTGGAAATCCCTGTACTTCGAAAGGATCGAAGCCGATGAGTTCGAGACCATGGAACACACCCTGACCGACCATTACATGATGGTGAAGGTCAGTCCGCTGTCGCATGCAGAGCGTCGATTGGACGGGCGCACATGTCTGGAGCGCCAGATCCGGGGTAGCAGTGTGTACATCCCGAAAGGATGCCCTCATCAGGTGAGGTACACATCGCCGCTGGGGCAACTGTACTTGATGGTCATATCCTCCGACTTGATAAAGTCCGTTGCAATAGAGATGGGAGTCACCTCATTGCCAGAGAAACCCATTTTTACCAAGCAGAACAACTTTCTTCTTGAGGTTGCTTTGTCCATCGACCAAGAATTGCAAGCCCGCAACCCTCATGGGCCAGTTTTTTCAGAAATCTACGGTCGATTGCTCGCTTCGAAAATAATCGCGACGGTCGGCAACTCGAATATTGACAACACGTCGCGTCGGATTGCTTTGACCACCCGCCAACTCCGCTGGCTTGACGATTTCATCGACGCCAACTTGGCTCACAAGATTACTTTAGAGGACATGGCAGGGCAGGTCGCTCTCAGCCCATTTCATTTCTGCAGGGTATTCAAAGAGGCAACTGGCATCACGCCGCATGCGTACTTGACTGGCCGGCGGATCGATTGCGCCAAGAAGGGCCTTCAGTCCGATCATGCATCGATTCTTGACGTAGCTCTATCCGCTGGCTTCAGCGATGCATCACATTTCTCGCGTGTGTTCAATAAACACACAGGCGTCAGCCCAAGCGAGTACCGTCGCGAGGTGAATTGTTCAACGTCCAGAGCAATCTCATGAATCACGCCGAGTACTCACCAGGGTTTCACTTCGAGGAGATGATCGACATTCCCACCAAGGACATAAAGTTGTTTGCTAGTCTAGTGGGGGATGTCAACCCAATCCACCACGATCTCGCCACAGCCATGCACCGTGGTTACGAGGGCCTCGTCGCATGCGGGCCGCATGTTGCATCCTTGCTGGCCGCACTTTTAACCAAGCAGTTTTCGCCCCTGGGGCCTATGCTGGGACTGGGCTTCAACGCCCGGTTCACGCGCCCTTATCGGGTTGGGCCGGCATTATTTTCGTGGACTGTCGTTAACAGCCGCCAAAGCTCGAAGAACAATGGTTTGATACTTCGCCTGAATGGGACGGTACAGCAGGGTGCGGTTGGGATAATCCAAGCCACATCTACAGTGCTAATCATGCTCGAAACCGGCCCTGCTGTACATCACGGCTAACTTTCATGGTCTGAGAAAAGCCTGCATAAACCGACCTTGAAGGGCGGATTCATCAGACTTTCTCCCATCATCTCCTTACCAATCTCAGAAAAAAACAAGGGGGCCACAGCGCCCCCGTTGTCGTGTCCGGCAGGACCACTATCAGGTCAGAACAGGCTTTCCTTGACGTAAATGATGTCGTTGGGCTTGAGCTGGTCGTTCAGCCCCGGCTCGATCACCGTGACCTGGCCAGTGGCCTCATCGCGGCGGTGCACCTTGATGCCACGTTGCGTGCCGCGCAGCGTCAAGCCACCAGCGTTGGCCAGGGCCTGCAGCACGGTGGTGCCACGCGTCAGCACCTGAGCGCCCGGGCGCTGCACCTCGCCATACATGTAGACCTGCGGCGCGCGGTCCACCCAGACGGTGTCGCCATTGCGCAGCTCGAAATCCGGCTCCGAGCCCACCGAAGCGAACACCCGGGTGAAATCGATTTCCTTGCGGAAAGGCTTGCCGTCCCGCGTGCCGGACACCACCACGATGTCCGAGCCCGAGCCCGGGATGATGCCGCCGGCCATGCCCATGATTTCGCTGAGCTTGTTGTTCGAGGCGATCACCGGGTAGCGGCCAGGCTTGTTGACCATGCCCAGCACCGAAACCTGGTTGGCCGCTGCCGTGACCAGCAAGATGGAAACCTGGGGCTGCTTGACGAAATTGCCGCTCTTGAGGCCGTTGGCGATGGTTTTTTCAGCATCGATGACGGTCTGGCCGCTGAGCTTGACCGAGCCCAGCAGCGGGTAGCTGATGGTGCCGTCGTCGTTGATGCGGGTCTCCAGCGTCAGGTCCTGGTTCTGGTACACGTTCACGCGGATGACGTCGCCGGGGCCCAGGGCGTAGTCCTTGTTGGCCTGGACGGCCACCGATGCCGATGCCGATGCCGGGGCCTGCGCCAGGGCGGCAGCGCCAGAAAAGGCCATCAAGGCGACCATTGCTCCCTTGAGCATGTCACGCATCCAAATCATGTGCACGATCCTTGTCTTGAAAAATCCTGAAGCCGGACTCGCCTGAAGGCCACCGGCGGCGCCAATGTATCACCGCGCCGCGACACCCGAGCCTGGTGATGGATCGCCAACGGCCGTCCGGGTTCCCTTCTCCTGCCCCCCCTGTGTGCGGGACAGGTAGTCGGCCACCGACGCGGCCGGCATCGGGCGGGCGATGAAGTAGCCCTGGATGTCATCGCACCCCAGGGCGCGCAACATCACCAGCTGCTCCTCGGTCTCGATGCCTTCGGCAGTGGTGTCCAGATGCAAGGCCCGGGCCAGGCTGATGATGGCCGTCACCACGGCCTGGGCGTCCTCGTCGCTGTCGAGCGAGCGCACGAACATGCCGTCGATCTTGAGCTTGTCCAGCGGGAAGCGCCGCAGGTAGGCCAGCGACGAGTAACCGGTGCCGAAATCGTCCATGGCCACCCGCACCCCGCGGCTGCGCAGGGCCGACAGGGTGGCCTGGGCCCCATCGTGGTCCTCGATCAGGGCCGATTCGGTGATCTCCAGCTCCAGGCGCTCGGGCGCCAGGCCGGTCTGTTGCAGCACCTCGTCGACCAGGTCGATCAGCGAGGAGCTGCGGAACTGCACCGCCGAGAGGTTGACCGCCACGCGCAGCTCGCCCGGCCACTGGGTGGCGATGCGGCAGGCCTCGCGCAGCACCCAGGTGCCCAGGTTGACGATCTGACCGGTTTCTTCGGCCACGGGGATGAACTCGCCCGGACTGATGAGGCCGCGCTCGGAATGCTGCCAGCGCACCAGGGCCTCGAAACCGATGACCTCGCCGGTCTGCAGGTGGACCTGTGGCTGGAAGTGCAAGGTGAACTGTTCGGCGGCCAGGGCCAGGCCGAGCTCCTGCTGCAGGCGCACCCGCGAGCGGGCGGTCTCGGCCATGGGCAGGTCAAAGAAGCGATAGGTGTTGCGCCCTGCCGCCTTGGCCGCATACAGCGCCAGGTCGGCGCACTGCAGCAGCGACTGCGGGTCAGCCCCGTCTCGCGGCGCCAGGGCCACGCCGATGCTGGTGCGCGACTCCAGCATCACGTTGTCGCACTGGTAGGGCTCGGCCAGCAACACCAGCAGGCGCTCGGCCAGGGCGGCGGCCTCGGCCTCGTCGGCGTAGCGCCAGGTCAGCAGGGCGAATTCGTCGCCCCCCAGGCGGGCCAGCAGGTCACCGTCGACCACGCAGGTCTTCAAGCGGGCGCCCACCTTGCGCAGCAGCTGGTCGCCCACGCCGTGGCCGAAGGTGTCGTTGATGTTCTTGAAGTTGTCCAGGTCGATGAACAGCAAGGCACACGGCCGCTGCGCACCCTCCTGCCCCGCGCCCAGGCGTCCCAGCTCGGTGCTGAAGCGGTGGCGGTTGGCCAGGCCGGTGAGCGAGTCCTGGTTGGCCAGGCGGGCGAGCTCCTCACGAGCCAGGCGGGTCTGGGTGATGTCCGAGCCCACGCCACGCCAGCCGGCGGCACGCCCTCGGTCGTCGAACAAGGGCTTGGCCGACAGCGCCCACCAGTGCAAGTGCGGCCCCACCGACACGGGCAGCTCCAGGTCACGGAAGGGCTGCCCCATGCGGATGGAGGTGGTCAGGCTGGCCAGCGACTCGCGTGCCGCAGCGTCGTGTTTCGGCAGCAGCGAGGCCAGCAGCTCCAGGAAGGGCTGTTGCTGCAACTGCCGCTGAGACATGCCGAACGACTCCGCCAGGCGGGCCGAGACGTGGCGCAGGTGGCCGGTGGCGGAAATCTCCCACAGCCAATCGGAGGCATGCTCCTCGAAGTCCCTGAGCAACAGGTCGATCAGCTGCTTCTGGCGATCGGTTTCGGCATCCGCGCGCAGGCGGCTCATGAAGGTGCGCGCGTTGGCAAAGATCACACTCGACATCACCAGGGTGTAGACCACCAGCAGCACCATCAAGGAAGCGCTGGTGGCGTAGGTCGAACTCAGCAAGCCGATGATGCTGCCCACCCCCAGCGTGGCCACGTAAGCCCAGGCCGCCAGCAAAGTGGGGCTGAGCATGAAAGCGCCGCTGCAGATCATGCCGACCACCACGGCGGCGATCAACAGGGCCTCGGCGTGGCTGGCCTGGGGAAAGACGATGACCGGCATGACCGACCACAGCGCACCGTAGGCGATGACATGGGCCACCAGCGTGCGGGTGGCCCCCGGCATGGCCACGGGCCGGTGACCGGACGTGATCAGCTGGCGCCACCAGAAGATGGCGATCGGCAGCGTCAGGGACACGGTCAGCCCCCAGACCACCAGCCAGACATGCGGCAGCGAGTCCCAGAAGACGCTGCAGATGACCACGGTGTTGATGGCGTTGCCCACCGACACGAAGGGCATGATGCTCAGCAGCGCCAAAACCTGGCGCGCACGGAAGTACCTGGCCAGAGGGCCGTCAAGGGCCTCGCCGGGCATGGCATCCAGCATCCAGTGCTCGATGCGCGTCTTCCATTGGGTCGACCAGGATTGCTGGGTGGTGGACATCCCTGTCATGGCTGGGTAAAGCTGTGGCTGCTCATGAGATCGGCGCGCAGAGGTGAAACTTGACCGAAGCCCCGGGCCAAGTTCCACGCAGACCGGGCTTTCGGTCGCATGGCACACCGAATGTGGATACAGAGCGGTGCCAGATCCACCTCAGGCCAGGGCCAGCGGATGGCGTACCATCTCCGGCTCCCTGCATTGCGATGCTGTCATGAATTCCGACAAAAACCTGTCTGACGCCGAACGCTCTTTGCGAGACGCGGCCCTGGAATACCACCGCCTGCCCAGCCGCGGCAAGGTGGCCGTGAACCCGACCAAGCCCCTGACCAACCAGCGCGACCTGTCGCTGGCCTACTCGCCCGGCGTGGCTTACCCCTGCCTGGCCATCGAGCAAGACCCGACCCTCGCGGCCGAGTACACCTCGCGCGGCAACCTGGTGGCCGTGGTCACCAACGGCACCGCTGTGCTGGGCCTGGGCGACATCGGCCCGCTGGCCTCCAAGCCGGTCATGGAAGGCAAAGGCTGCCTGTTCAAGAAATTCGCCGGCATCGACGTCTTCGACATCGAACTGGCCGAGCGCGACCCGGACAAGCTGATCGACATCATCGCCTCGCTGGAGCCGACCCTGGGCGGCATCAACCTCGAGGACATCAAGGCGCCCGAGTGCTTCTACATCGAGCGCGAGCTGTCCAAGCGCATGAACATCCCGGTGTTCCACGACGACCAGCACGGCACGGCCATCATCTCCAGCGCGGCGCTGCTCAACGGCCTGGAGCTGGTGGGCAAGGACATCGCCCAGGTCAAGATGGCGGTCTCTGGCGCGGGCGCGGCCGCGATCGCCTGCCTGGAAGTGATGGTGGGGCTGGGGCTCAAGCGCGAAAACATCTTCGTGTGCGACTCCAAGGGCGTGATCCAGAGCGAGCGCGCCGACGCGCTGGCCGGCAAGCTCGACGAGTCCAAGCAGCGCTTCTGCCAGGTCACCTCGGCGCGCACGCTGGCCGACGTCATGGAAGGCGCGGACGTGTTCATGGGCTGCTCCACGGCCGGCGTGGTCACGGCCGAGATGGTCAAGACCATGGGCAAGCAGCCCATCATCCTGGCGCTGGCCAACCCCGAGCCGGAAATTCGCCCCGAGATCGCCAAGGCCGCGCGCCCGGACTGCATCATCGCCACGGGCCGCTCGGACTACCCGAACCAGGTCAACAACGTCCTGTGCTTCCCGTACATCTTCCGGGGCGCGCTGGACTGCGGCGCCACCAAGATCACCGAGGCCATGAAGCTGGCTTGCGTGCGTCAGATCGCTGATCTGGCCAAAGCCGAAATCTCGGACGAAGTGGCCGCCGCCTACCCGGGCCGCGAGCTGCGCTTCGGCCCCGACTACCTGATCCCGACGCCGTTTGATTCGCGCCTGATCCTGCGCATCGCGCCGGCCGTGGCCGAAGCCGCTGCCGCATCGGGCGTGGCCACCCGCCCCATCGCCGACCTCAAGGCCTACCGCGAATCGCTGTCGCAGTTCGTCTCGAACACCGGCCTGTTCATGCGACCGCTGTTCATCGGTGCCAAGGCCGCGCCGCAGCGCAAGCGCATCGCCTACGCCGAGGGTGAAGACGACCGCGTGCTGCGCGCCGCCCAAGTGGCGGTCGACGAAGAGCTGGCATTCCCGCTGCTGGTCGGGCGCCCCGACGTGATCACCACGCGCATCGAGCGCGCCGGCCTGCGCCTGCAGCCGGGCGTGAACTGCGAGATCGTCAACCCGGGCAAGGACGACCGCTTCAAGCAGTACTACGAGGCCTATCACAAGCTGCGCGCCCGCGACGGCATCAGCCCCGACTTGGCCAAGGTGGTGGTGCGCCGCTCGAACTCGCTGATCGCCACGCTGCTGGTCAAGATGGGCGACGCCGACGGCATGATCTGCGGCGTCATCGGCCGCTACGACTTCCACCTCGAGCACATCCGCGACGTCATCGGCGTGCGCGAAGGTGCGCACGGTCTGGCCGCGCTGAACGCGCTGATCCTGGAGCAGCACAACCTGTTCATCGCCGACACCTTCGTCAACGAAGACCCGACGGCCGAGCAGCTCGCCGACATCGCCATGATGGCGGTCGAGGAAGTGCAGCGCTTCGGCCTGCCGCCGCGCGTGGCCTTCCTGTCGCACTCGATGTTCGGCTCGAGCAACCGGCCTTCGGCCAAGAAGATGCGCCAGGCGCGCGACATCTTCGTGCAACGCATGCCCCACATCCCCGCCGATGGCGAGATGCAGGGCGACGCTGCGTTGAGCGAGTCGGTGCGCCACAAGCTGCTGCCCGACAGCACGCTGGACGGCACGGCCAACATCCTGATCTGCCCGAACCTGGACGCGGCCAACATCCTCTTCAACGTGTTGAAGATGACCGGTGGCAACGGCGTGACGGTGGGCCCGATCCTGATGGGCGCGGCCGCACCGGTGCACATCCTGACGCCTTCGGCCACCGTGCGACGCATCGTCAACATGACCGCCGTGGCCGTGGGCCATGGCACGCCAGCCCAGGCTCGCTGAGTCGGGCCGCGAAGCCTCGGGCGCCGTGAGGTTGCCCGGGGCACGCCCTGCACAACATCGGTGCAGCACATAGACTGCCGCGATGAGCCAGTCCGCCGCCACGCCCTCTTCGACCTCCCACCTCGGGCTCGGCTACGCCGCCGCACTCGGCACCGTGGCCATCTGGGCGGGCTTCATCCTGATCTCGCGGCTGGGTGGCAAGAGCGCCCTCACCGGCTGGGACATCGTCGCGCTGCGACTGGGCACGGCCGCGTTGATCCTGCTGCCGTTTTCGCTGAAGCTGCCTGCAGGCACCTGGCGCGACCGGCGCCTGTGGACGCTGGCGCTGATCGGTGGACTGCTCTTTCTGGTGTTGGCCTACGCGGGCTTCAAGCTCGCGCCGGCCGCGCATGGGGGCATCCTCATGCCGGGCATGCAGCCCTTCCTGGTGACGGCGCTGGCGTGGGCCATCCTGGGCACGCGCCCGCCGCGCCAGCGCGTGCTGGCTTTGCTGCCCATCGCACTCGGCGTGGTGTGCGTGGCCGTGCCGGTGATCGCGGGGCTGGGGCATGGCCCGTCCACGCTGCCCGGTGACGCGCTGCTGCTCACCGCGTCGGTGGCCTGGGCGGCTTACAGCGTGCTGGTCAAGAAGTGGGTTTACGACCCTTGGCTGCTGACCCGTTTCGTGGCCATCGCCTCGGCGCTGGTCTACCTGCCGGTTTACCTGCTGTGGCTGCCCAAAGGGCTGGATCAGGTGCCGGCTTCGATGCTGTGGCTGCAGGCGCTCTACCAGGGCATCGGTCCGACCATCGTGGCCATGATCCTGTTCCTCAAGGCGGTGTCCATCCTGGGGGCCGAGCGCATGGGCGCGCTCGTGGCCCTGGTGCCGGTGCTGGCCGGCCTGGGCGCGGTGCCGCTGCTCGACGAGCCGCTCACGCCCTGGCTGGTGGCCGGGCTGGCGCTGGTGTCGGGTGGCGCCTGGCTGGCGTCAAGGCCAATCCGACATTGAGGGACGGCTGGGCGTCATCCCTCATCTGCGGCATGGGCCAACCGTTGCGCCGGACTTAAACTGCAAGCAGATTCACCAGGGCACCTCAGTTGGTTGCCCTGAAACACCCCAAAACACCCCAAAACGCCCCGAACACCATGAACACTTTGCGCCCTGCCCTCCTGAAGTCGTTTCTGGCTGCCTGCATGGCGTTGGGCGGCGCAAGCGCCCATGCCTTGAGCTTCGAGTGCGTCAACCTGAGCAACGACTGCACCACCGCAGGCACCAGCATCGCCAGCTGGAGCTTGTCGAACAACGTCCTGAGCATCAGCAACGCAGCCACGGTCGGCAACCAGGCCGTCATCACCGGCATCAGCTTTGACCTGGCCGCAGGGCAGTCGGTTTCACTGGCCGGCACCCAGGGCACTGGCGTGCTGTACACCACCGGCAGCGGCGCCAACCTGCCCGCCAGCCTGGGCTGGAGCATCGACGCGGAGTTCAAGCCCGCCACCAAGCCCATGACCAACGGCATCAACGCCGGCGAAACGCTGTCGTTCCTGCTGGGTGGCGTGTCCCTGGCAGACATCCAGAGCGGAGCGTTCCGCTTTGGTGTGCATGTGCAGGCCCTGCCGACTTTGGGTGGCAGCGAGAAGCTGATCAACACCACGGCCGTGCCCGAGCCGCAATCGCTGGCCCTCGCGCTGGCAGGTTTGGGTTTGGTCGCGAGCCTGGCACGCCGCCGTCGTGCGTCGGCTGCGCGCTGAAAATTCGCTGAGTGCTGCTGGACGACCCGGACACCGCCGGTCGCCGCCCCGATCAAACCGCCCCTGTCACCAGGAGGCGGTTTTTCCATGCCTCACAAGCTCAGCTGCTTGGCGATGATCTCGTTCATGATCTCGTGCGTGCCGCCGCCGATCGCGAGGATGCGGTTGTCGCGGTAGAGGCGCTCGACCACCGACTCGCGCATGTAGCCCATGCCGCCAAAGATCTGCACCGCCTCGTAGGTGACCTTGTCGGACACCTCGGTGGCGAAGTTCTTGGCCATGGACACCTCCTGCACCGCAGGCTTGCCGGCCTGCATGCGGGCGGCGACGCGCAAGGTGTACTCGCGGGCCACGTCCACCTGCGTGGCCATCTCGGCCAGCTTGTGGCGGATGACCTGGTGCTTGGACAGGGGCTTGCCGAAGGTGACGCGGTCCTTGACGTAGTCCAGGCAGGCTTCGAGCGCCATCTGCGCGGTCATGTAGGCCATGACGGCCAGGGCCAGCCGCTCGGCCTGGAAGTTGGCCATGATCAGCATGAAGCCGGCGTTCTCGGGGCCGATGAGGTTGCCCACGGGCACGCGGCAGTCTTCGAAGAACAGCTCGGCCGTGTCAGACGCCCACCAGCCCATTTTTTGCAGGTTGCGGCCCACGCTGAAGCCGCGTGTGCCCTTGTCGATCAGCAGCAGCGACACGCCACCGTAGCCCTCGCCACCGGTGCGCACGGCCACCGTGTAGTGGTCGGCGCGCACGCCCGAGGTGATGAAGGTCTTGCTGCCGTTGACGACGTAGTGGTCGCCATCGCGCACGGCGCGGGTGCGCAGGTTGGCCACGTCGGAGCCGCCACCGGGCTCGGTGATGGCCAGGGCCATGATCTTCTCGCCGCTGAGCACAGCCGGCACGACGCGCTGCTGCACCTCGGGCGAGGCACCACGCCACACGGGCGGCAGGCCGATGTCGAGCGAGCCCAGGCTGGCCACCAGGCCGCCCGAGGTGCTGCGCATGAGCTCTTCGCTGACGGCCACCTTCATGAACACGTCGTGCTCGCCGGTGCCACCCAGGTGCTCGGGGTGCCCGATGCCCAGGATGCCCAGCTCGCCGCCCTTGCGGTAGAGCTCGCGCGGGAACGTGCCAGCCTCTTCCCACTCGGCGATGTGCGGCAGGATCTCCTGCTGCACGAAGCGGCGCGTGGTCTCGCGGACCATGTCGTGGGTTTCGTTGAAGTAGGTGGGGAAGCTGGGGTGGGTCATGGGTGGCTCTGGTGATCTGAACGTCGAGCGACGGGGTTGCCAAGCAGCCTAGGGAATCCCCTTGCCGCCTTCCATCGGTAGTTTACCTATATGGTCATTGATTGACGTTTACGTCACTCGCACACAGAATCGTTCCATCGATCAAGCTGGGTGCACTGCGCCCACGCTGGCCTTTCCTCACCTGCCGAAAACCACCCATGAGCACCCCAGCCCACTACGACAGCATCTTCCGCCCCGGTCTGTTCAAGGACCAGGTCCACATCGTGACGGGCGGCGGCTCGGGCATCGGGCGCTGCACGGCGCACGAGCTGGCCGCGCTGGGCGCCACGGTGGTCATCACCGGCCGCAACGAAGAAAAGCTGGCACGCACTGCCGCCGAGATCACCGAGGACGGCGGCAAGGTCTTCACCGCCGCCTTCGACATCCGCGACGAGGACCAGGTCAAGGCTGCCGTGGCTGCCATCGTCGAGAAACACGGCCGCATCCACGGCCTGGTCAACAACGCGGGCGGGCAGTTCCCCTCGCCGGTGTCGGCCATCTCCAAGCGCGGCTTTGACGCGGTGGTCACCAACAACCTGACCGGCGGCTTCCTGATGATGCGCGAGGTCTACAACCAGAGCATGGCCAAGCATGGCGGGGCCGTGGTCAACATGACGGCCGACATGTGGAACGGCATGCCAGGCATGGCGCACAGCGGTGCCGCACGAGCGGGCATGGCCAACCTGACCAAGACCGCTGCCTATGAGTGGGCCGCCTCGCACGTGCGCGTGAACGCCGTGGCCCCGGGCTGGATCGCGTCCAGCGGCATGGACAGCTACGGCCCGGCCATGGCGCCCATGATCCGCATGCTCAAGGACAACCTGCCGGCCAAGCGCATGGGCCTGGAGGCCGAGGTCAGCTCGGTGATCTGCTTCCTGCTCAGCCCGGGTGCCGCCTTCGTCACGGGCATCACGGTGGCCATCGACGGCGGCGCGCCGCTGCACAGCCCGGTCATGCCCACGCCCAACCACGCAGGGGCGCCCAGCTTCAATGGCTTTCACCGTGCGGTGACGCCTGGCGTGCTGCAGGGCGACGCGGGCTGAACCGCTGGGGCCTGAGCGCCCGGATCGGGACGCCGCTCAAGGCGTGACCAGCTTTTGTCCAGCCCTTTGGCACCAACATGGTCTTTGTCGCTGCCTAGAATCAATGCAACCTTGATTCAAAACAGCGACACCCCATGTCCATGCTGAACGCGGTGCTCGTCGCCGCAGCCCTGCTTTTCGCGGCCAAGTCCATCGCCTGGCTGATCCAGCGCCAGCAGGGCAACGGTGGCATCGTCGACGCCATCTGGGCCTGGGCGCTGGGCGGCCTGGCCGTTTGGTTCGCCCTTGCGGGCAGCGCCGCACCCGACGTGCGCTGGACCCTGGCCGCCATGGGTGGCCTGTGGGGCTTGCGCCTGGGCACCTACCTGTGGCGCCGCAACTGGCGCGCGGCCGAAGACTGGCGCTACGCCAAGTTCCGCGCCGAATGGGGCCCCAAGGCGCAGTCCAAGATGTTCTGGTTCTTCCAGTTCCAGAACCTGTTCACGTTGGCCCTGGCCTGCAGCGCCTTCCTGCCCGCGGCCTACCGCGACGGCTCGCCCGGCCCCGTGGCCCTGGGACTGGCCGTGGCCATCCTGCTGTTGTCGGTGTGGGGAGAAGGCCTGGCCGACGATCAGCTGCGCCGTTTCAAGGCGGACCCCAGCCAACGCGGCCGCGTCTGCGACGTGGGCCTGTGGCGCTACAGCCGCCACCCCAACTACTTCTTCGAGTGCGTGCACTGGCTGGCCTACCTGCCGCTGGCCTGGGGCAGCGACCTGTGGGCCTGGGGCCTGATCGCGCCGCTGGTGATGGTGCTGCTGCTGCTCAAGATTTCGGGTGTGCCCTTGCTCGAAGCCGAAATGGCCCGCCGCAAGCCCGGCTACGCCGAGTACATGCGCCGCACCAGCATGCTCGTGCCCTGGCCCCCCAAGGCTGGCTGAACGCATCGCCTCTGCACATTCGCTGCACAACCTTTGCATCCGATCGCGCATCGGCTGCGTAAGTCCAGTCAGTCCCCCGCGTCAATTCAGGAGATCCGACCATGATGTTCGCACTCGACTGGGCCGAAGCCGGCCTGCTGCCCGATGCCGTGATCCGCGCCGGCATGCGGCGCCTGATGGCGCAACGCCTGGCAGCGCACCACGACATGCCGCTGTCGCGCCGGACGGCCGAGTTCCGCGCCTTCGTCGACCAGCTCAAGGCCAGCCCGATCGCCATCCACACGGCAGACGCCAACGTGCAGCACTACGAGGTGCCGGCGCAGTTCTTCCACCAGCACCTGGGCCCGCGCCTGAAGTACTCGTGCTGCTGGTACGAGCGTGGCACCGAGACGCTGGCCGAGGCCGAAGAGGCCATGCTGCGCGTCTACGCCGAACGCGCCCAGCTCAACGCCCTGCCCCCCGGTGCCCGCGTGCTCGACCTCGGTTGCGGCTGGGGTTCGCTGAGCCTGTGGCTGGCTGAAAAGTACCCTCACCTGCAGATCGTCGGCTTCAGCAACTCGAATGGCCAGCGCGAGTTCATCGAAGGCCGCGCCCGCCAGCGAGGTTTCAACAACCTGCGCATCGTCACCGGCAACGTGGCCACCGACCCGATGCCCGCCGACGCGCTGCAGCAAGGCTTCGACCGCGTCATCTCCATCGAGATGTTCGAGCACATGCGCAACTACCAGCTGCTGCTCAAGAAGGTGCGCGGCTGGATGAAGGACGACGCCAAACTCTTCGTGCACATCTTCGCCCACCCCACCCTCGCCTACCCCTACGAGGTCAAGGACAAGAGCGACTGGATGACCCAGTACTTCTTCCTGGGCGGCATCATGCCCAACGAGCAACTGCTGGCCCAGTTCCAGGACGACGTCAAACTCGTCAACCAGTGGTGGGTGGACGGCACGCACTACCAGAAGACGGCCGAGCACTGGCTGCAAGGCATGGACGGCAACAAGGCCGCCGTGCTGGCCACCTTCAAGCAGTGCTACGGCGATGACGCCGAGCGCTGGGTGCAGCGCTGGCGCATGTTCTACATGGCCGTGGCGGAGTTCTTCGGCTACGAGCACGGCAGCGAGTGGGGCGTGACCCACCTGCTGTTCGAAGCACGTTGAGCGGGCGGCGCGCATGAACTTCATCAACCAGTTGCGCCTGACCGCCGTGGCCGCCGCCTCGGTGCTGGCGCACGACCTGTGCCTGGCCGAGACCGTGGTCGGCTTCGCGCGCGATGCGGCCACGCAGCGCTTCCTCTACGCCGAGGTGCACGAGTTCAACCGCGCGCCAGACGGCAAGGTGCTCACGGCACAGGCGCGCTACCTGGATCCTCAGGGCCGCGAGATCGCCCGCAAGTCGCTCGACTACCGAGCCAACCGCTTCATCCCCGTCTACAAGATGGAGGTGCCTGCGCAGCGCTACACCGAGGGCATCCGCAGCAACGCGGACCCGGTGGTCGTGTTCAAGCAGGATGGCGAGCGCGAGGAGACCAAAAGCCTGGCGCGCGAGCCCGGCCTGGAGGCCGCCGACTCGGGCTTCAATCACCTGCTGATGGACCAGCTGCCAAGGCTGCTTCAAGGCGAGACGGTGGGCTTTCGGCTCATCGTGGCGGGCCAGATCGACAGCTTTCGGTTTCGCGCCAAACAGGTGGGAGAGACCACCTTCGAGCAGACCCCGGCCGTCAAACTTCGCGTCGAGCCCGACTCGCTGCTCCGGCTGGTGGTCGACCCGCTTGAGCTGGTCTATGACCGCCAGGGCACGCGGCTGATCAGCTACCGGGGCGTCTCCAACATCATCGACCCGCGCACGCAGCAGGTCTACAAGCAAGTCGTCATCACCTACGGTGGCCCGGTGCCGCCCGAAGCCCGCTGGCTTCAGCGAACGGCGGCCACGCCCTGAACGCCGCCCGCCTGGTGACGCCCCGTCCGCACCGCGATCTTGCGGTAGAGCTCGCCCACCGGCACCGGCTTGGGCACGTGGTCGTTCATGCCCGCTTCGAGCACCTTCTCGCGCTCGCCTGACATGGCGTTGGCCGTCATCGCGATGACGGGCACGCGCGACCACTCGGGCTGCTCGCGCATCAAGCGCGTGGCCATGTAGCCGTCCATCTCGGGCATCTGGCAGTCCATCAGCACACAGTCGAACTCGCCCGCTTTCAGGCAGGCCAGCGCCTGTTGCCCGTCGCCAGCCAAGGTCACCTGGATGCCGACTCGCTCGAGCAAGGCCACGGCCAGTTCCTGGTTGACCTCGTTGTCCTCGACGAGCAGCACGCGCAAGCCAGCCAACTCCGGGTGGTCGGCGGCCCCGGGCAGGCTCATCAGGCGTGTGACGGTCGCCGTCGGCATCGACACGGGGGCTTCGGCCACCACGCCAAAAGGCAGCTCGACCCAGAAGGTGCTGCCATGCCCAGGCTCGCTGGCCACGTCGATGCGCCCGCCCATGCGCTCGACCAGCTGGCGGCTGATGGCCAGGCCCAACCCAGTGCCACCGAAGCGGCGAGACGTCGATGCATCGGCCTGCGTGAAGGGCTGGAACAGGCGGCTCATCTGATCGGCGGTCATGCCAAGGCCCGTGTCTTGCACCATGAAGCGAAGGCGCAGCCCCTGACCCGCCTCACCCTCAGAAGCCACAGGCGCCACCGTGTCGACCCGCAAAGCCACCCGGCCCCGGGCGGTGAACTTGACGGCGTTGCCCATGAGGTTGAGCAGCACCTGCTGCAAGCGCAAGGGGTCCCCGCGCAGGCGAGGCGGCACGTCGGGGGCCACCTCGGAACTCAGGATCAGGCTCTGCTCGCGGGCCCTCACCCCGACGATTTCGCTGACGCTGCGCACCACGTCGTCGAGGTCGAAATCAACGGTGTCGATGTCGAGCTTGCCCGCCTCGATCTTGGAGAAATCGAGGATGTCGTTGAGGATGCCCATGAGCAGGTCGGCCGAGGAGCGCACGCGCTGGATGTAGCCACGCTGGGGCTCGGGCAGGCCGCTGTGCAGGGTCAGGTCGGCCATGCCGATGATGGCGTTCATGGGCGTGCGGATTTCGTGGCTGACGTTGGCCAGGAATTCGCCCTTGGCTGCGCTGGCCAGCTCGGCCGCTTCCTTCTCGACGGCCAGTTGCTGGGCCTGACGCTCCATGGCCTGACGCGTCTCGACCTGTTCAAGCAACGAGGCCCGCATGTCGTTGATCGCTACGGCCAGCACGTCGATTTCATCGGGTCCGTCGTGGCGTGGGCGCTCCAGGTGCAGCGGCTGGTCGAGTTGGTCCAGGCCGAGCTCGCCCGCGTAGCGCGAGACCTGCTGCAACGGGCGCAACACCAGCTGCCGCACGCCCACCAGCAACACCAGCGCCAGGGCCGCCGAGCGCACCAGCTCGGTCAGCAAAATGCCCAGGGCCATGTTGCCCACCCGCCCCAGCAAGCCGCTGAGCGAGACCTCGACGCGCAAGGTGCCCACCGACTGGGCGCGCACACCGGGCTGGATGCCATCTTCGTCGGGCGCCAGCAGCGGGTACTCGCGCACCTCGGTTGGGGCCGACCAGATGGACCACCCTGATTTGACGGGACCGACCACAGGGGCCACCGCGAAAGGCAGGTCGCTGTCGATGCTCACCCGGCTCACATCGGGGTAGCGTGCGATGCCCGCCAGCTGGTGGCGAATCTGACCTTCATCGAGCTACCAGACGCTGGCCGACAGGGCCGGCACGTGGGTTGCACCGATGCGCTCAAGGAAAGCATCCAGGTCGTCCTGGCCGCTGCGGTAAGCCGCGTGAAGCTGGTAGGCCGCTGCCAGGCAGGCCACCACCACGCTGATCAGCAGCACCTGCCGAACCAGTCGGCGCGAGATCGAGCGGATCATCGTCGCCCCTTCGCGGCCTCAGCCGGCGCCGACTCGGAGGCCGGCGCCCACTGTCGACGCAGCTCGTCCAGCATGCGCTGGTGCTCACCCGAGCGTTTGATGGCGCGCAGCCCTTGCTCGAATGCATGCGCCAGTCGCTCGCCCTCAGGCCTGGCGCGGGTGAAGCCCAGCCAGAACCCATCGACGCTGATGCGTCCCACGCGCTGCACCCGTCCACTCAGGGTTGGGTCGACTTGCAAGCGGTACCAGGCGGGCAAGGTGTTGACCAGGATGTAGTCGACGCGACCAGCGGCCAGCATGTGCAGCAAGTTGCCGTCGGACGTGGCTGGTTTGCGCTGGATGCGGGGATCCGACATGAACGAGGTGGGGTAGGTGTAGCCCACGGTGATGCCAACACTGCTGCCGCGCAGGTCTTCCTGCACGAGTTGTCGCATGGGCACAGAGGTGTCCGGGCTGCGCCTGGCAAAGATCGCCAGCTCTTCCTCGAACATGGGAGTTGGGTGCCAGTGGTAGAGGGCCTCGTTGGCCGCCGTGCGCGTGGCGTTGAAACAGGCCACGACGGTGCCCTTTTCAGCCTCCAGCATGCAGCGCGCGAACGGCAACGTGCGGAAGCGCACCGACACGCCCTGGCTGGCAAACGCCTGGCGCACCAGGCGAGGTGTCAGGCCCTGCGGCTCGTCGTTGCCAGCCATGCGATAGCTGTAAGGCGGCCAGTCGTCCTCGGCGCCGATGACGATGGTTTCGGCGCGAAGCGAAGCCGCGCCTGCGCCCAAAGCGCACGCCAAACCCATCCACCGAACCGCCCGACCGAGCATCACCACCTCCTGGTCTCGAAGGTGACTGTATCGTCCTTTGGTGCGACTGCCCACCCGCATGAACACGGGCCTGTGCGGTGTTGCGGCGCCAGGGTGACGCACCAGCGTTTGACGTTAGACGATGGCCTGCGCACCAGGGTGCACTCAATGGCGCAGCGGGGCCTCTTCGTCAGAGCACATCCACCGGCAGCTTCAGGTATCGGCGGCCATCGGCCTCGGGCGGTGGCAGGTGCCCTGCCCGCACGTTGACCTGAATCGACGGCAGGATCAGGCGCGGCATGGCCAGCGTGGCATCGCGCGCCTGGCGCATGGCCACGAACGCGGCCTCGTCCACACCCTGGTGCACATGGACATTGCCCTGGCGCTGCTCGCCGACCGTGCAAACGGCCAAGGGAGCGCGGTCGGTGACCGGGTAGTCATGGCACATGAACAAGCGCGTCTCAGGCGGCAGGGCCAGCAGACGCTGGATCGAGCCGTAGAGCGCATGCGCGTCGCCGCCGGGGAAGTCGCAGCGCGCCGTGCCCACGTCAGGCGGGAACAGGGTGTCGCCCACGAACACGGCATCGCCCACCACGTAAGCCAGGTCGGCCGGCGTGTGCCCGGGCACGTGCCAGGCCTGGGCCTTCAAGGCCCCGATCGAGAACACTTCGCCGTCGGCGAACAGGTGGTCGAACTGCGATCCATCGGTGGCGAAACCGGGCTCCAGGTTGAAGATGGGTTTGAACACACCCTGCACGCGTCGAATGGCCTCGCCGATGGCGATGCGCCCTCCCAACTCGGCTTTGAGGTACGGTGCCGAGCTCAGGTGATCGGCATGCGCGTGGGTTTCCAGGATCCAGTCCACCGTCAAGCCCTTGGCGCGCACGAATGCGATGACCGCATCGGCCGAGTCGCGCCGGGTGCGACCACTGGCCGGATCGAAGTCCAGCACCGGGTCGACGATGGCGGCGCGGCCACCGACCTGGTCGTAGACCACGTGGGTGAAAGTGCTGGTGGCTGGGTCGAAAAACGACTGGACAAGGGCGGGGGCGGCGGAGGGGCTCATGGGACTCCCGATGACGGCTGCAAAGAGCCGAGTTCAAGCTGATGCAATCACTTTATTGACAAACAATCTATTCGTCAACATAATTTAATTCATGCAAGTGAAAGACCCTGCGCAAGAACTCACGCGCCCTCGCCCGCCCAAGCCCGACCTGGCATCGCTGCAAGCCTCGGCCAACCAGGCCTGCGCGCTGCTCAAGGTGCTGGCCCATGGCGACCGGCTCATCATCCTGTGCCGCCTGGCCCAGGGCGAGTTCTGCGTGGGCGAGCTGGAAGAAGACCTCGGCATCCGCCAGCCCACGCTGTCGCAGCAACTCGGCGTGCTCCGGCAAGAAGGCCTGGTCGCCACCCGCCGCGAAGGCAAACACATCTTCTACAAGCTGGTCAGCGAAGACGCACTGGCCGTGCTCACCGTGCTGCACGAGCGCATGTGCAGCCAGGCCATGCCCGAATGAACCCATGTTGACGACTGCCTTGCTGGGCGCCCTCATCGGCCTGGTGCTGGCCTTGACCGGCGCGGGCGGTGGCGTGTTGTCCATCCCGCTGCTGGTGCTGGTGCTGCATCAGCCCATGGCACAAGCCGCCCCCGCGGGCTTGCTGGCCGTGGGGCTGGCTGCGGCACTGGGCGCGGTGCTGGGCCTGCGGCAAGGCATCGTGCGCTACCGCGCTGCGCTGCTCATCGGCCTGATGGGCATGCTGGCCGCACCGCTGGGCGTGTGGCTGGCGCACCAACTGCCCGCCATGCCCCTGCTGCTGGGCATGTCGGCGCTGCTGGCCTGGCTGGGCTGGCGCGCGTGGCGTGACAGCGCCTTGCCGGGCGGCGAGGCCACCCGGCTGGAGCAGGTGCCGTGTCAGGTCATCGCGCCGGGCGAGCCCTTGAAGTGGACCGCTCCTTGCGCACGCGCTTTGGCCGTCACAGGTCTGCAATCGGGCCTGCTCAGTGGCCTGGTGGGCGTGGGCGGTGGCTTCGTGATCGTGCCCGCCTTGCAGCGCCACACCGACCTCGACCTGCCCAGCGTGCAAGCCACGTCGCTGGCGGTGATCGCGCTGGTGTCCATCAGTGGTGTGGGCGCGGCCATCGGGCACGGGTCGGTGTCGGTCGAGCTCGCCCTGCCCTTTGCTGGCGGGGCCGTGCTGGCCTTGTTGGCAGGCCGGCGCTGGGCCGACCTGCTGCCCGTGAGCTGGATGAAGCGGGGCTTCGCCGTGCTGAGCCTGCTCACCGCCGCGCTGATGCTGGCGCGCGCAGCGGGCGGGCTTTGAGCCATGGGGCCAAGGCGGCCCGGATCGCTCGGCCGGGGGCGTCAGCCGTTGATCGTCGCCGGGCTGTAGCACAGGCGGCTGGGCCGAATGCCCATGCGCACCAGCGAGATCAAATAGCCGATGCCCGCCTGGTTCGGGTCGATCACCGGCACATAGGCCTGCAGCGCTTCGCTCAGCAGCACCGAGAGCTTCTCGGCCACGCCCACGAAGCCGGTGCAGCCCAGCAAGAGCGACTGCGCCCCGCGCTCGTTGATCAACTTGAGCGCCACCGGGAAGGACTTGGCCACCACCACGTCGACGTTCGAGAGTTGATCGACCGGGCAATCGATGGGAGCGATGCCGGCGAAGTTCTCTGACTGCCCATACGTCAGCACATGGCCCTGCTGCATGGCCAGCGTGCTGGGCAAAATCGTCAGGATGCCGAAGCGCTGGCTCAACCCCAGCGCCGTGAACGCCGAGGTCGGGAAGCCCCCGATGATCGGGATGTCGATGACCTCGCGAGCGGCCTCCACACCGCACATGTCGAAGTCGCTCAACCAGATGCCATCGAAGCCCTGGTCCTGCAGCGACTTGGCCAGCTTCACCACCGGAAAGCCGTTTTCCAGCCAGTCGGTGCGGTTCTGGATGCAGTCGTGGCCCTGGTCGATGTTGTGCACGCTCACGTCCACATCGGGCGGCAGCACGGGCGCCACGGCCTTGAGCAACAGGTCGTTGAACTGGCTGGTGTTGACGGGCGCGATGATCGCGATGCGCAAACGGCGGGTTGCATCAGCCATGCTGAACCTCCTGGTGCGAAGCATGAACGGGCATGGCCGCGAGCTTTTCCACCGGCACGTATGGTCCGCGGTAGCCCAGCGTGTTGACCTGCTGCATGAAGCTGTCGAGGATGAGCCCGTTCGGCACGCGCAGCAGCGGGTTCGCAGACAGGCCCAGCAGCGTGACGGGTCGCCCGCGGTAAGCCGGGTTCAGGCTGCCATCGGGCTGAACGATGTCGCCATTCGACGCCACGACTTCGCCATCGCCCTCGAAGAACCAGCAGATGCTGTCGGGCGCCATGCACAAAGGCTGCGCGCGGTCGCTGGCCCAGGCCAGCAGCGACTCGTTCTGGTACAGCACCTCGGCCGTGTGGCCGCCTGCCTTGACGGTCACGGTGCCCAGGTCGAACCCACCGGTGGTGTCCACCGCCGCTTCCCACAACTCACCGGTGGGGAACAGCGCCAGTGCCTTCACGCCCCAACGGTCATGCAGCTGCTTGATCACCTCGTCCACGCTCTTGAAAGCACCGGCACGCACCGAACGACCGAACTCCAGCGCCCGCGTCAGCGTGCCCGTGATGGGCAGGGCCTCGCGCAGCTTGGCGGGCGTCATCACCCACATGGCCAGGCCACCGAATTGCTTGAACTCGGGGGCCGCCACGATGGGTCGCATCATCTGTTCGACGATGGTCGAAACATCCTGCTGATGCTGGCGGTCGCCGCCCGAACCCTTGGCCGGCGTGACATCGAGCTCCACCGCCAGGCCGTCCTGGCTGACCAGGATGGCGGGGCGCGGGTCCACGTGCCGGGCCGCAAAAGTCAGCATCGGCAGCGAAGGCACCGCGCGCCCTGCCCCGTCGCCATCGACCACCGCCAGGCCCAGCTTGGCTGCCACCAGGCAGGCGACCGAGAAGCCCAGCGCGCCGCTCTCGGGCGGCACCACGTAGCCCAGCTTGCGGCCCTCGCTTTTGAGGTGCGCCTGGATCTGCTCGACCGCCAGCACCGGGCCCACCGGGTAGGCCGCGCCGTCGATGGCCTCGGGCGAGCCCATGTAGGCCACCATGACCGACTCGCCATCGGTGGCCTCGTCCACGGTCACCACCCGGACCTCATCGCTCGGGTAGTAAGACCCCTTCTCGAAATGCGCGACCAGCCCCTGGGCCGATTCGATCGTGCCGCCGCCGCCGCTGCCAAAGAAACATCCGCCCAGGAGCAAAGGCTCCAGGTCGACCCGCCTGAGTGTCATCGCCATCGCGCTCTCCCCGGCCCACCATGGGCCTTACGCAAGGAGGCTCATGTTGCGAGTTGTTCGAGCAGCGTCAAAGCCCGATGCAAGCCGGAAAAAGGGGCGTTCTTGTCGAGCGGCCTGAGGGTCTTGTCGAGCAGGTCGCGCGCGGAGCGGGTGCGACCCGAGGCGTGAAGCAGCTCGGCCAGGTGGGTGGCGGTGCGGATGCGCGCCGGCATCGCGCCCAGCGCCAGCGAGGTGGACATGGCGCTGCGCAGCGCGTCTTCGGCGCCTTCGAGGTCACCCATGGCCTGGCGCGCCCTGCCCTGCACGTCCAGCAGCTCGCCGAGGTAGGCGCGGTCCTGGTGGTCCAGGCAGACGTCCATGGCCTGGCTGATGAGGCGGTCACTCTCGGCGGCATGGCCAGCCAGCAGCAGGGCCTCGCCCAGCTTCCAGGCGTGGAAGGAGTAGAACAGCTTGCCCCCGTTGCGCAGCATGTGCATCTCGAAGCCGTCGCGGATGGCGGTCTCGGCCTCGTCAAAGCGGCCTTGCGCCGTCAGGTGCACACCACGGAAGATCTGGCCCACGCCCAGGTAGAACACGAAGCCGTGGCGAGCCGAGAGCTTCTCCAGGTCGGCGGCCAAAGGGCCCAGCGCGTCCATGTCCTCGAACAGGCAGGCCAGCCAGGCGGCACCTTGCAAGGCGATGGCCTGGTTCAAGGGGTGCTCGGCCGTCTGCTCTGCGCGGCGCACCAGGCGCTGGCGCACGGCTTCGGCCCGTGCAAAGTCGCCCACCTGGAAAGCGGCCAGGCCCTCGAAGTTCAGCGCCAGCCCGACCAGGTCAAAGCCCTGCGTGCGGCCGCGCTCCTGATCGGCCACCGGCGCCAGGCCACCACGCTGCAGGCAGGCCAGGGCCTCGGCGCTGTCGCCCAGCCAGAACAGGGTGTTGGCCATGGCCACATGGGCTTCGGCCACCAGGTCGGCGTCGCCACTGCCCTGTGCGCGCTGCAGCATCTCCTGCACCGTGCCGCGGGCCTTGCCCAGGTCCATGGCCATGAGCTGGGTGGTCCAGATGCCGAACAGGATGGAGCTCAGCTCAGCGTTGTCGACGACGCCATCACCCGCGTGAAACGCCGCCTCGTAGGCTTGCAAAGCGTCGGCGCTGAGCCAGCCTTCGAGGCTGCGCAGGCTCACGCCCAGCAGGCGGTGCAGGTCGTAGCTCAGGCGCTGGGTCTCGGGTGAAGGGCCCACATTGCGCACGCGGTCCAGGCCCATGCGCAGCAGCGGCACGGCCTCTTTGAAGGCGGCGGCCTGGATGTGGCGCTGGGCTTCCTCCAGGCAGTCTTCGGCGGTGCGCTGGCGCTCGCTGCGCGCGGCGAGCCGACGCTCAACGGCCTTGCGGCTGACACCCAGCAGGCGGGCCGCTGCCGACTTGTTGTCCTCGCTGAGCTGCATGGCGCGGTCGATGAGCAACTGCTCTGCCGCAGCGAGCTTGTCTTCACCCGGCAGGGTCAGCAGGGCATCGGCCAGCGAAACCGGGTCGACTTGTTCGGTGATCGCCTGCGGGTTCAGGAAGTCAGCCAGCTCCTCGGCGGTGATGTGCGATTTCTCGGACAGCACGCCCAGGCGATCGACCACGCTGCGCAGCTGGCGGATATTGCCCGGCCAGGCGTGGTGCTGCAGACGCTGCAGCGCGGCCTCGCTGAAGGTGATCGGGCGGGGTTGCAGCGAGGCGAAATGTGTCGCCAGCTCGGGGATGTCCTCGCGGCGCTGATCCAGGCCCGGCACGTCGAGCACGAACACCGCCAGGCGGTAGTAAAGGTCTTCGCGGAAGTGGCCGGTGCGCACCAAGGCTTCGAGGTCGCGGTGGGAGGCTGCCACCACCCGGCCCATGAAGCGGCGGACTTCGGTCGAGCCCACGGGGCGGAAAGAGCGCGTCTCCAGCACCCGAAGCAGCTTGGGCTGCAGGGACAGGGGCAACTCGCCGATTTCGTCCAGGAACAAGGTGCCCGTGCCCACGCGCTCGAAAAAGCCGGGGTGGTTGGCCACGGCACCGGTGAAAGCGCCCTTGGCGTAGCCGAACAACTCGGCCTCGGCCAGGTGCTCGGGCAAAGCGCCGCAGTTGATGTCCAGGAAAGGCGCCAGCGGATCTCGGCTGCGGTGGTGGATGAGCTGCGCCATCACCTCCTTGCCCGACCCGGTCGGCCCTGAGATGAGCACCGCACGGTCGGTGTGAGCCACCCGGTCCAGCAAGCGCAACAGGTGCAGGAAGGCGGGCGCGCGCCCGACCACCCGGGGTTCGATCGCTGGCAGGCCTGCGGGGATGTCGCGCATGGGGTACTTCAAATGACAAGAGGTGACATCCTACCCATTTCGTCCACCCTGCGGGTGAATAGCGGACGAATTCGTCCACAAAAAACACCCAGAAAGGCTTGAAAAGGCTCGATACGAGGCTGATGCGGGGCAAATCCGACCTGGCACGACGGTTGCAGTAAAGGTGTCAAGGCCAGGCCGAAGCCCGTGACGTGTCAGCGCGAACGTCACGCCAGCGACGGCCACACACAACAAGGCATCTGCTCGGGGAATTCGCGCTGTCGAACAGGTGACTGTCGAAACATGCAGGCAACGGCACAGACTCAAGGGGTCACGAACCCCCATGCACTGGCGTCCATCATGAAGGCCAGTGAATCGTGTCACATCGTCGCCCAGGAGGACATCCTGGACGAAAACGGCACCAAGCTTTGGGCCAAGGGCCAGCCCGTTTCACGGGCCTTGCAACAGAGGCTGCTTGAGCGAAAGCTCAGTCAACCCCTGGAATCCTGCCTGCGGGCAGAAGACGGGGTCACCCATGGCGAAATGGTCGAAATGGCCCGCCGACTGGTGGACACCCTGACGCTGCTGCACAGCGCGATCAGCCCGTGGGCCAGCGACTTGCTCAGCGACATCCCCCGGTTGCCCCTGCACCCGGTGGCGCAACTGCTGTTGACCGCTGCGCGCGGCAGCAGCCCACAGGCCTACGAGCACGCGATCCAGTCGATGCTGCTGGCTGGGGCCCTGGCGCTGCACGCCGGTGGCGACCGCTACCAGCAGCGCCTGAGCATGCTGGGCGGGCTGCTGCACGACATTGGCGAGCTCTACATCCAGCCCGATTACCTTCGAGACGACCTGCCGCTGGGGCCGGAAGCCTGGCGCAGCATCTGCGTGCACCCGCGCGTGGGCGAGATGCTCCTGCAACGCCAGACGGACTACCCCAAGGAACTCTGTCGGGCCGTGGGCGAACACCACGAACGAGGCAACGGCCTGGGCTACCCGGCCCGGGTGCGCTACCTGTCTTGGCTGGGTGCGCGCCTGAGCGCGGTCGAAACCTTCATGGGGGTGCTGGGCTCGGAGCAGCCCGACGCCTGGGAACACGCCGCGTTGGCGGTGCGCCTGGTGCCGGGGGAGTTCGACGGCTCCGCCGTGTCGTTTGCCAGCCAGGCTGCGCGGCGCCACCAGGGCCAAGGGCGCATCACCCCTTGCCCGGATGGGCAGGTCGTTTGGGACGCCGCCCAGGAACTCAAGAACGGGCTCCAAGCTGCACTGAGGGAGTCGTGGGTGCTGGCCGCCAGCTCCGCGTCACCCAAGGTCAGCGGCACGGCCCGCATGGTCTCGCCCATCCTCGAGCAGCTGCTGCGCTCGTGCGACGCGCTGGGCCTGTGGGCGCCCCGTCACCTGGCGGGCGAGCACTTGCACGAGTTGCACCTGGCCCACCAGGAGTTGCGCTTTCGGGTGCAGTCCCTGCGCCGCGTGTCCTGCTGGCTGGACGAAAGCTGGCTGCCCCACGAGAGCGAAGAGCTTGACAAGCTGTGGAGCGTGGTTGGCAACAGCCTGGCGCCCCAAGCAGCCTGAAACACTTCAGCGCACGCGCTGACCCTGCGCGTCGATCACCACTTCGCCATCTTCTTTGGTGAAGGGCCCCTGCTGGGGCGCCGGCAGGATGTCGAGCACCAGCTCCGACGGCCGACACAGGCGGGTGCCCAGCTCGGTCACCACGATCGGGCGGTTGATGAGCACGGGGTGGGCCAGCATCGCGTCGATCAGCTCGGCGTCGGTGCGCGCCGCATCGTTCAAACCGAGCTCGCTGCACAGCGCTTCTTTCGAACGCATCACGTCTCGCACCGACAGGCCACTGGCCGCGATCAACTGCACGAGCTGTTCTCGCGACGGTGGGGTCTCCAGGTAGGCGACCACGGTGGGCTCGATGCCGGCGTTGCGGATCAGGGCGAGGGTGTTGCGCGAGGTGCCGCAACGCGGGTTGTGGAAGATGGTGACAGCGCTCATGGCTCAGGCCTGTGAAGAAGACGACGGGATGGGGGACGCGGCAGCCTTGCCCAGGCAGGCGTGCAGCAGCACCCCCACGGCGGCCCCAGCCAACTGCGCCAGCATGAACGCGGGCGCGCTTTGCGGCGCGATGCCGGCAAAGCTGTCCGAGAACATGCGCCCGAAGGCTGCGGCGGGGTTGGCGAACGAGGTCGAGGCCGTGAAGAAGTAGGCCGCGCCAATGTAGCAAGCCACCAGGGCCGACACGCGCTGCGGCGAGGCGCGCAAGATCACCAGCAGCAGGCCTGCCGTGGCCACCGCCTCGGCCAGCCACTGGCCGCCACCGGCGCGCAGCTTGCTCGACCACTGCAGGATGGGCATCTCGAACATGGCGTGGACCAACCAGGCCCCACAAGCCGCCCCGGCCAACTGGGCCACGATGTAGGCGAGCAACAGGGCTGCAGGCAGCTCGCGCCGCCAGGCCATGACCAGGCTGACCGCCGGGTTGAAATGCGCCCCGCTGACCGGGCCGAACACCTCGATCAGCACGAACAGACCGAACACCGTGGCCACGGTGTTGCACAACAAGGCCAGCGCCACGTTGCCCTGGGCCAGCCGCTCGGCCATCACCCCCGAGCCAATGACCACGGCCAGCAGCAGCAGCGTGCCCAGGAACTCGCCCAACAGGCGCCTCGACGTCGTCGGCATCATGGCCTCAGCTCCTGGCGATGGCTTGCAAGGCAGCCAGCAGCTCGTCACGCGGCAGGGTCTGCAGCGGCAGGTCCAGCAGCTGCAGCATGCGGTAGCCGATGGCCTGGCGCGTGAGCTCGAAGGCACGGCGCTTGCCCTCGTCGCCGCCTTCGGCGTTCGACGGGTCGGGGTAGCCCCAGTGCACCTTCACAGGCTGCCCATGGCCACCGAAGAAGACCGGGCAGGCCTCGGCCGCCGCGCTGTCGCACACCGTGATGACGATGGACAGCGGCGGAGCCTCGGGCGAGGTGAACTCGTCCCAGCTTTTGCTGCGGTAGGCCGCGGTGTCGATGCCGGCGTTGTTCAGGGCCTGCAGCGCGAACGGGTTGAGCCGACCGCTGGGCGCGCTGCCGGCGCTGTGCGCCTTGACGTCTTTGCCCAGCTTGGCAGCCAGGTGGTTGAGCATGCCTTCGGAAAGCACGCTGCGCGCGGAGTTGTGGGTGCAGAGGATGAGGACGTGGGTGGTCATGGTCACTCTCGGCCGATGGCGTCAAGTTTGGATTGCAGGGAAAGGGGTTCAAGTTTGTCGATGGGCAAGGCCAGCAGCAGCTCGATGCGGCGCTTGAGCACGTGCGCCACATCGAGGAAGCGTCGCTGTTGCTCGACCGCGTTGTCGCAAGGCACAGCCGGGTCGGGCACGCCCCAGTGCGCGGTCATGGGCTGACCAGGCCACACCGGGCAGACCTCGCCTGCGGCGTTGTCGCACACGGTGAACACGAAATCGAGCGCCGGGGCATCGGGTGCGGCGAACACGTCCCAGCTCTTGGAGCTCATGCCTTCGGCAGGCACGTGCAAGCCGACCAGGGTGGACAGCGCCATCGGGTGCACCTCGCCCTTGGGGTGGCTGCCCGCCGACCAGGCCCGAAAGCGGCCGTTGCCCAGGTGGTTGGCCAGGGCCTCGGCCAGGATGGAGCGGGCGGAGTTGCCCGTGCAGATGAACAGAACATTGAACGTGCGCATGCCAGACCTCAGCAGCAAGAAGAACCAACGGATTTGACGGGGATGCCGATGGGCTTGCCCGCAACGCGCGGTGTGCAGCAGGCCGATGCGTCGGCAGCCGCTGCGGCGCCAGGGACTGCACTGGCGCTGACAGCCTCCCCGGTCGGCGCAACGCTGGCGGCCTCGTCATTCACGGCCGATTCGGCTTCGCGGAACACCGGGATCGAGCCCAGCGTCTGGAAGTGCTCCCAGGGCAGGCCCTGCGGATCGATCACCCAGTGCTTGTCACTTCGGGCATAGCAGCAGGTGGTGGCGCCCTCGTCGATCAGCGACAGGTCAGCCGCCTGGGCGCGCGCCTTCATGGCGGCCAGGTCGGCGTCGTTGTCCACCTGGATGCCCAGGTGGTCAAGCCCGGTGTGGCCATGCCCGCGTGTGGAGATGGCGAAGTTCACCGCCGGGTCGTTGAGCATCCACTTGGCGTAGTCGGCTTCGACGCGGGCGGGCTGGGCGCCGAACATCTTCGAATAGAAGTCGATGTTGCGGGCCAGGTCTTGGACGTGAACGTGGACGTGAAAGCGCTTCATGGTGGACCTTTCTCAGCAGGTGGAACAGGGCGAGGCGGGCACACAGGCCGCTTCGTCACAGGGCCGGCCGGCGCAGCAGTGCTCGGTCAGGTAGGACAGCAAGGCGTTCATGTGCGCGAACACCGCGCGGTAGATGAGGTGCCGGCCCTCGCGCTCCTGGTCGATCAGGCCGGCGTGGGTCAGCTCTTTGAGGTGAAAGGACAAGGTGGTGGCCGCCACGCCGAGTTGCTCGGACAAGGCCGTGGGCGTGAGCCCGGCCGGGCCAGCCACCACGAGGGCGCGGAACACGCGCAGGCGCACGGGCTGGGCCAGGGCGGCCAGGGAGGCGATGACGGTCTCTTCTTCCATGCTTCAATTATTATTGAATAATTGAATTGGCGCAAGCACGAACTAGGGGCTGTTAACACTAATTGCAACGCTGGGCATCATGCTGGACACTGCCCGACATGGAGATCACACCCAAGCAATTCGCGCGCATCGAGCATTGCCTTCCACTGCAGCGAGGCAACGTGAGCCTGTCCAATC
>NZ_LFRI01000207.1 GCF_001447195.1 Aquabacterium parvum
GTAATAGTCCGACGCGCACCCTCTTGTCACGACCGGCCGCTAGGCTTTAGACATCCAACACGTGGCGAAGCGCTGCAAACGGCAGGCGCCATGATTCGGTGCCGCAATCGACAGTTGCCGTGCGTTGGTTGATGCGCACGATGGTGCCGATCTGATTTTGAAGATAGCGATCCTGGAATGACACACGTTCGCCGCAGCGGAAGTCATTGCGCCCTGGTTTGACAGCCTGGACACGTTCGGCTGACTCAGCTGGCTGTACTGGCTGCGATGGGCCTGCAGGAGGCTCAATGGCCGCATAGGGCAGCTTCCACTCCTTGCGCTCATGGAGGTCGTGGATGATGGCCTGAGTATCCTTGAGCATCACAATGCGGCCTGAGCGCATCTGCCCATCGCGCCAGTCGACGAAGCGCACCGTTTGGCCCAGATGCAGCTTGCTGCGCACCGCCAGGATGCGCCGGGGATCCTGCAGCATGCGGTCAATGACAGCGCTCAACTGGAAGAGTTCGAGGTTGCTGGCATTGGACAGCGCCTCAATCAGCTTGGGATCGTTCATGGCGACATTGTGCCAATGCTGGCGGGCACGCTGAGCGCGTCCTGGCTGGCCAAGTCCGCGAATCAGGCCGCCAGTGGCTGCGGTTGAACTTGCTCGCCTGGCGCGGCATCGCGCATGTCCATGGCCCAGGGCAGCAAATCGTTGATCCTGTTGATCGGATGATCGGCGATGCACTCGATCACCCGGCGTAAATAGGCATAAGGATCCAGGCCATTGAGCTTGGCCGTGCCCAGGATCGTGTAGATCACGGCCGCCCGCTCGCCGCCCGAATCCGATCCCAGATGCAGGTAGTTCTTGCGGCCCACGGCCACGCCACGCAGCGCCTGCTCGGCCGCGTTGTTGTGCGCCTCGATGCGCCCGTCGTGGACAAAGTGCGTGAGTGCCTGCCAGTTGCTCAGGCTGTAGCCAATGGCCAGTGCCATGGGTGACTTCGCCGACAGCTGCGCCAGCGTGGTGTTGAGCCAGGCATGCAGTGCCGCCAGCAGTGGTTGCGTACGAGCCTGCCGTTGCTGACGGCGTTCGTCGGGTGGTCGCCCCCGGATCTCGGCCTCAATGGCAAAGAGCTTGCCAATTTGCACCAAGGCCTGATGCGCCAGCGTGCCAGGCAACTTGTGGTCGCGCTCATGGATGTCGTAGAACTTGCGCCTGGCATGGGCCCAGCAGGCGGCCTCCACGATGTCGCCGCTGTCGAACAGCCGGTCGTAGCCCGCAAACGCGTCAGCCTGCAAGATGCCCGAGTAGCGCCCCAGGTGCCTTCTGGGATGCTCGCCCTTGCGATTGGGTGAGTACTGGAACCACACTGCTGGTGGCGCCTGATCGGCCGCCGGGCGGTCGTCGCGCACATAAACCCACAGCCTGCCGGTGCGGGCCTTGTTGCCTTTGCCGCCGAGCACGCGGATGGGCGTGTCATCGGTGTGCACCTTCTGGGCGCTCAGCACATGGCGGCCAATAGCCTGCGCTAGCGGTGTCAAGAGGCAGGCGGTGTCGCCCACCAAGTCCGTGAGCGTGGATCGCCCGAGGTCCACGCCCTGACGGGCGTAGATCTGTGACAGGCGGTACAGAGGCGTGTGATCGGCATACTTGCTCACCAGCACATGGGCGCGCAGACCCGCGCCTGCCATGCCGCGATCGACCGGGCGGCTGGGCGCTGCGGCCTGCACGATGCGGGCACACGGGCCACAGGCCAGGCGCGGGCGCACATGGCAGATCACCTTGAACTGCCCGGGCACATAGTCGAGCACTTCGCTGATGTCCTGGCCGATCTGGCGCAGCTTCTTGCCGCAGTCTGCGCACTGGCAACCATTTGGGGGCTCATGCACGACCATCTCGCGAGGAAGGTGGGCTGGCAGCTCACGCAGACCTTCGCGCAAGCTCGGCCTGCGACCCCGAGTACTGCCTTGGATACCGACTGCGGTGGATTCGTCATTGGCCGCATTGCCACGATCCTGCGGGGCTGGTGCGGCCTCAGGCTGGCTCGATTCGCCCAGCAGGCTCATCTGCGTGGCGTGATCGAGCTTCTCGCTGGCGCGGCCATATTGCATGCGCCGCAAGTAGGTCAACTCGACCTTGAGCTTGTCGATGAGCAGCAAGGCGTTCTTGAGCGCCAGATCACGCTGAGCCAATTGCTCGGCAAGCTCATGGCGGTCAAGATCGGGCGTGGCGCGGCTCATGGCCAGGACTTTGCCCGTATCGCGCGACCCACGCCACGGGGGAGATCCTGTCAACCGATTGAGGCGGACGATGGCCGGGCCGCTCGCGTACGCTACAGAGCGGTCTGTGGTCGCCAGGTCCGCTCGGGCATGCGCCAGTCAATGCCTTCGAGCAGCATCGACAACTGCGCTGGCGTCAGTGCCACAGCGCCCTGATCGGCTTGCGGCCACACGAAGCGCCCACGCTCCAAGCGTTTGCTCAACATGCACATGCCCTGGCCGTCCCACCACAGCAGTTTGAGGATGTCTCCACGACGCCCCCTGAAGACGAAGACATGGCCTGAGAACGGATCCTGTTGCAACACGGCCTGAGCCAGCGCGGCCAAACCATCGAAGCCTTTGCGCATGTCCGTCATGCCGGCAGCCAGCCACACCCGGGTGCCTGCGGGCAGGCCGATCATGAGAGCGTACGCAGGATCTGCACGATACTGCGCAAGTCTTGGGGATCGAAGCCCGGTGGCAGGCGCAGCGTGGCGCCGCCCAGGCTCATCTCAATGGCTGGGGGTGCCAGCGTGCGTGCCGCCGAATCTTGGCGGATCGTGACCGGCAGCAGTGTTGCAGCCACATGTGTTGCCTTGGGGGCCATGGGCAGCCACTTGCGGATCACATTGGCATTGATGCCGTGGCTCAAGGCGATGGCCGATACCGAGGCGCCCGGCGCCATGCATTGCGCCACCACTTCGGCCTTGAATTGCCCGCTGTATGTGCGCCGTAAGCGCACCCCCGTAGAGCGTGACTTGGCGCCAGGCTCTTGTTTTACGATCGCGTCCACCATCTTCATAGTGGACGCGATCTTCATGCCGCCATCTCAACTCGGCAAGAGGGTGGTCGTCGGACTATTAC
>NZ_LFRI01000208.1 GCF_001447195.1 Aquabacterium parvum
CTTCAAGCCAACCAGCGGAGCGATGGTCGCCGTCCTCCGCTGGTCTTCGCGTGCATTGCGTTTCGTGTGGCACTGCCTATCCTGCGCGGCCATCAAAACCTTGAACTTTTCAAGCGGCGCAGTTTCCCTTGCCTGCTATCTGACTTCCTCCTAGAATCCAAAGCATCCGCTTTTGGATTTTGGAGGAATCATGAACTTTGACGAAGTAATCCAGCTTCAGGTGCTGAAGCTCAAGGCCCTGAGCCACGGTGCCAACATGGGCCGGCTGGTCGA
>NZ_LFRI01000209.1 GCF_001447195.1 Aquabacterium parvum
TGGGTAGCGTCTCGATTCCATCAGCCCCGAACTCCTCTGACCAGGACTCGGGGCTTTCCTTTTCAAGGTCGGGTGGCGACATACCCCCCCCTTCCTGGCCGGGGGACTCCCCCGCTCCCCCGTGTGAACAGGTCACGCATCACGCAACCCATGTTGCAGGGGGCCATGCCGTGATCTGACAGACGGTTTAGCCGTATTCGGCTACCCGTTTTCGACGCATACACAACGGCCTCAAATCGGCCGGAAAGCAGCGCCAGTATTGGGTTGGGCGAA
>NZ_LFRI01000210.1 GCF_001447195.1 Aquabacterium parvum
CTGGAATGAAGTCTATCGATGAAGCGCGCAATGTCCTCGAAGAGGCTGCGCTGATGACCACTGAGACGGTGAGGGCCTTCTACGGGATCGTAGCTGCTGGCCCGGATGTTGACACGCCGCCCTGGCTGTTCATCCTAGCCAGACACATCGACGCCTGGGACAAGGCCTCGCAGGCCTACATGATGGCCGTGCATCAGCATGCTCGGCCTGTCCTCAATGACATGGAGCGCCTCTCCGCGTCGAAGTAAGCCGGGGGGCTGGGGGACACCCCAG
>NZ_LFRI01000211.1 GCF_001447195.1 Aquabacterium parvum
CTTCAGCAGGCCATGCAAACCAGCCCCTACACCTACAGCGACATCACAAAGGCTTCGCCCAAGCCGCCAGACAAGGTGTAAATTACTGGATATGCATCCAGTGTTTTGGCTTTTGTGGAGCTAACTGGATACCCTTATATAAATACAGTTATTCAGTGCCATCTGCGCACCCATCCAATGCACTTCAGGAGCCCCCACCATGCTTGACCACATGACTTTCCGCGTGACCGACATCGGCCGTGCCAAGGCGTTCTACAGCGCTGCCCTCGCACCGCTGGGCTACAGCGTGGCTTACGAGGGCCATCATGGCGCGAACATCCTGGGGTTTGCGTACCCTGACGCAACGGAACCCGATGGCAAGAAGGCCGACGTGTGGTTCATTGACGGCCCCTCCCCCCATGGTGGCCCGCCTGCAACCACCGGCTGCCACCTGGCATGGAAGGCCGCCACCCGCGCACAAGTCGACGCCTTCTACCTTGCCGCCATCCAGGCTGGAGGTCAGGACAACGGCGCCCCGGGCCTGCGCCCCGACTACCACCCACACTACTACGGCGCCTTCGTCATCGACCCGGAAGGCAACAACATCGAAGCGGTGTGCCACCTGCCTGAGTGACACCAACATGCCCGACATCTCTCCCTTGCAGGCGCAGGACAAGGCTGCCTGGCTCACACTCGCCAAGGCTTACCTCGCCTTCTACGAGACCAGCCGCCCAGAAAGCGACTTCGAGCAACTCTGGCTGCGCCTACAGGCTGGGGATGGGTTGCATGCCCTCGGTGCCCGCCTGGACGGACAGCTCGTTGGCATCGTGCACCACCTCTATCACCCCAGTTGCTGGAGCGAAGACGTCTGCTACCTGCAGGACCTGTTCGTCAGCCCGGCACACAGAGGCCAGGGCCTTGGCCGCGCCTTGATTGAGGCTGTGGCCGAACAGGCACGGCTCAAAGGTTCGCCTCGGCTGTACTGGCTCACCCAGGCCAGCAATCACACCGCCCGAAAGCTCTACGACCAGGTGGCAGCTCACACTGGCTTCATCCGATACGAACTGCCCTTGGGTTGAGGTCGGACGTCACCTGTGGGTTTTGTGCTGCAATGTCAAGCTGCTTGTCGCCAGACACGACAGGCCTGAATGGGGAGTCGATTCATGAAGCGGTACACAGGCAACTGCCTTTGCGCGGGCGTGAGGTTCAGCATCCTGGGGGAGATCGGCCCGATACAGGTTTGCCATTGCACCCAGTGCCGCAAGGCACAGGGCACGGCCATGGCCACCAACGTGCCGGTTCGCATTGACGACTTCACCCTGGAGCAAGGCGGCGAACTGCTGACGTCATTCGAGTCCAGCCCCGGCAAGCAACGGGTGTTCTGCAGGCGGTGCGGCTCGCCCCTCTACAGCCAGCGTGACACCTTGCCGGGCGTCTTGCGGATCCGACTGGGCCTCATCAACGAAGACATCGATGCGCCGCTGCAGGCGCACTTCTACGCCGCGTCCAAAGCCAATTGGTGGCCACTGGCTGACGATGCACTGCCACGTTTCGAAGCCGGCGCAGACTCCTGCGAATGGCGGGGCTGACGATGCCCCCGACCACCTTTGTCATCGCGCCATGGACTCGCGAACGAGGCTGCAACGCCGTTCACCTGTACGCAGGCTCCTGCGTCATGCAGCGCACTGGCTCTACCTCAACAATGGCTTTGTGATGAGCAGCCACCACCTGGCGTTGACGCTCTGATCAGGGCAGCCGCCTTCACACACGATCTCGACGATGTACTGCCCCACCCCATTCGAAGAGCAACGCCCCGAGGTGCTGCGGCAGCTCATTGGCGCGCACCCGTTGGCCACGCTGATTCGCCAATGCCCCGAAGGGCTCGTGGCAGACCACATTCCGTTGCTGCATGTGCCCACAGATCACGAAGGTGGCCAAGGGCAACTGATCGGCCATGTCGCGCGGGCCAACCCGCTTTGGCAGGTGTCGCCTGACGAAGAGCTCCTGCTGGTGTTTCAGGGACCACAGGTTTACATCTCTCCCAACTGGTACGCCACCAAAGCAGACGGCGGCAAGGTCGTGCCGACCTGGAACTACGCCGTGGTGCACGTGCACGCCACGCTTTCTGCCGTGCAAGAACCTGAGGCCTTGCTGCAGATCCTGACGCAGCTGACGAACCGCCACGAGGCCGATCAACCTCACCCTTGGCAGGTTGGCGATGCCCCGCCTGAGTTCACGAACAAACTGCTGGCCCACATCGTGGGCGTGCGTTTGGACATCAGGCGCATGCAAGGCAAATGGAAGGTGAGCCAGAACCAACCCGAGGTCAACCGTGCCAGCGTCGTGTCGGAGCTGACCGAGCAAGGCAGCGAAACCGCCGCGACCATGGCTGAAATGGTGCTGCGGCGGTGAACGCTCACACGCCGAACCGCACTCCTCTCAGATTCAGGGTTGCGGCGCCAGTGATCGGCCTGCTGCACCCGCCCCTGGCATCAAGCTCACGCATCAGGGAATCAACGGAAACATTAACTGTACGAAAGAGTACAAGATAACCAGGAATCCATTCACTCAGGAGCAGTGCCCATGAAAACCACCGCTATTTTCCTGCCCGCACTGCTGCTGATGTTCTGGACGCTGACCGTGCTGCTGCTGGTGCCCATCCGACGCGTGAAGGCGGTCATGCAAAAGCGCATCACGCCCAAGGATTTCAGCCATGGCGAATCAGCCAGGGTGCCGCCCGATGTGGCCTTGCCCAACCGCGTCTTCATGAACCTCCTGGAGGTTCCGGTGCTGTTCTATGTGGTCGCGTTCATGGCCCACCTGACCGGTCTGGTCAACGAGATCACGGTGGGCCTGGCGTGGGCCTATGTGGCGCTTCGCTTCGTTCACAGCGGCATCTACTTCACGTACAACCATGTCGGACACCGCGCATTGGTGTTCGGGACCAGCAATGTACTGGTGAGCGTGATGATCTGCTACGTGGCGTATCACCTGCTTTGATGCAACAAAAAAGGCCCCGAAGGGCCTCATGCGTCACTCCCCACTCGATCATTTCCGGCACCTTGAGAGCCGCATGAACACTAGGTTTTTGAAGTTCCAAGATTTCTTTCTACCGTCATTTTTACCGACGCTGGAAGGTGGTGATTGCAACGATGGTTGCCGGTCAAACGACAGCCATAACGCGGTTTCTAGTGTACACGGCGAGCCTGAAAACTGTGGGGGACAGGAACACCCCTCGGGTTGCAGCTTCCAGCACGTCGGGCATGAGAACCTAGCGGTTGGGGTGCCGCCTTGAGCCGCGCCAGTCTACAGAAAGAGTCAACATGCCCAGATGATCCTCGGCCACCCACTGCTCGGCGTGCGCATCTGGCAAAGTAGACGCAGTTCATTGGGCGGTGGTCACACGGACTCGCTTTGCAAGCCGCCTCAGGCTTGGGCATAAGGGGACGTTTGCAGGACCTATTTGCGCGACGACCCAATCAAAGTGTGGTTCCCATACCTGCATCCGCGCTAGGCGTAGCGCATCAAGAACTGTTTTAGACAGCCGCTCTTTGCCCAGCACCAGCCCTACAGGCGCATACGCGAGGATGTCGACCGTCGTTGCAATTGTCAGAGAACCGAAACTCTCACCAGCCACTCGCCTGGCCTTTTTTTCGTCGATTGCCGCGACCAGTCCATTGCGGTGAGCGAACGCCAGAGTGGCGGCCTCTCCGTCCCCAAGCGAGTCGGACGTTGAGCCCGACACAATAGAGATGAAGCTTTCGAGCGCTTCATTGTCCAACTCCACGACATCCAGTTTCCCGCTGTCGATGAGCTCAACGAGCTTCGCCGACTCCCCGTGACCATTCTCTGCACCCCCTTTGATTTCGCCGATCACGGTTTCGGTGACACAGGTGAGGCCCGGTAATGCCTGCAAAATCGCTTCTGCATGGCCGGTGGCCAGCAAGTTGATGATGATGCTGGAGTCGAGAACGAGAGTGGGCGATTGCTCAGTTAGGCAGCTTGAAAAGGTCATCTACCTCATCCTCTTGAGCCTCATCGAGTAGTTCTCGCACCATCTCACGGCTTAGCTTGAGCAAGTCCGACATCTGCCCCTCACTGAGCAGATCCCTCTTCCAAGCCTCGATGGCCAAGAGGTACAACCGCGACGATTGCTGTGGTTGGACAGCTGGGAACTCATTGCCATCCTCCCCTAGCACTTGGCGGACTTGCTCGTCGGTGATCCCGCCGTTGTCTTGGAACCAATCCCACGTTCCCTTTTTCGTTAGTCCAAGTTCTTCCAGCCTCATGACCATGGCCTGGCGCGACACGCTGAAGAAATTGGCCAGCAAGATGATGTGCCGACGCGTCAGGTGCGACGACCCAATCGTCACCTCCTTGAACTTCTCCATGACCGTTCTCGTTGGAGTCATAAATGCCCGCGCAAACGCATTGGCATATCGCTCCTCTCGCGAATTGTCGTACATCTCGTCCTGATAAATCTCAGGTCTGCGGCGAGTGGCAATAAAGTGCCCCAACTCATGGCTCCCTGTCTGATTGCGCCTATCTCGGCGGTGGGTCGAGTTGATGAGCATGCAGGCACCCACAGCATCGTCATAGGCGAACAACCCAGACACCTTGCCGTCAAGCTTGCGCGTGTACACCCTGATGCCTAATTGCAACTCCAAGATGACGTATAGGTCACGGATAGGTCCATCCCCCAACCCGAGCCAGTTACGCAGGTTGAGTGCATCCTGTTCGGCCTGTTGGCGCACATCTCCGGCCAGGATGCTCTTTTCGGCGGGATAGTTGTAGGTCTTTTGAACACCAAGAATGTTCTCAAGCTCGACCTCCGCCTTGACCAAGTCGTTGAGCAACCTTGCTGCCGTATCTATACATGGTTCGCCAGTTTCAGCGAGTGTGCGAAACCGAGGTACGAGGTCCACATGGACAGACTCACGACGCAGGATTGAATTGACGGACACGCCGTAGGACCTGCACAGGTCCTGCAGCTCCATGAGCTTGGCAGCGCGGTGCCCCTTCTCGATGGCCACCAACGTGGTTCTTGAAAGTCCGGCAGCCTTCGCAGCCACGTCTTGCGTCAGGTTAGCGGTCTCCCGCGCGCTTCTAAGTCGCTCGCCGAGCTCAAATTGGCTCAGTTCATAGTTCTCTTTAGTCATGATGCACTACTACGTATCCACTGCCTCACGAAAGACCTCGGTCCAAGGTCCTTCGTGAAGGCTGACCATTCCTTGGCGTGTTGCCGCAGGAGCCGGTCAAGCTTTTGCGACACGCTGACGGGGCTCTCCCCGAGGGACTCAGCCAGTTCAAAATTGCTTAGTCGTCTGGTCAGTTGGTAGTCAGACCTACTTTGAAGCCCTGCTAAGTGCTCGAAGTGGAGAACCCCGGCAACTGAGTACTGGCGCAAGGCGTTGGTAAAAAGGTCAAAGTCCTTGGACGCCCCCGCTTCCCAGGTCTTGGTGCTTAAGGACTCCCATACGTAGACATCCGTTGCCTCTTTCAGACCTGCCGCATGGACGCTCAGGCGCCGCAGTATGCATGCAGCGCAGATCCCGCATTGCCGCCTTGTTCCATTAAATCCAATTTGGCGCGAGGTTTGCCAACAAGAACGGGTCTTGTTCCACTTGGAGCCGCCTTCGCAGTTTTCGACGAACTCCCTCAAGGTCTCGCCTTTGGTCATCCACAGGCGCGGGAACTTGTACTTGAAACGGTAGCCCAGCAAGGCATACACGAAGCGCTCCATCCTGGCAGTGAAGGCCGGATGATTTCGATAGTCTTCGTAGCCATGTCCCACGGGCAGCAGGACAGGAGCAAGCGCGCCTTGCCCGCTCTCAGGAATGATGGCCACAGGCACGTCAATCAGGTACCCAGCCATTGCAGAAATCAGGCTGAACTTGAATCCTCTACTGCGCGCGCTGCTCTCACCATCCTTCTTCGCGATTTTCACTTTGTAGGGAACCGCATGAAAGGGCATCTCTTTTCGTTCTTGCCTTGAGATGTCGCGCTCGCTGGTGCCGATGCGCACACGCACTACCCGCCCGTTGAGCTTCTTGCCTTCGAGCGCCGCCACTGCTTGCGAATCCATGCCGTCGCTGTACGCCATGACGGCCTCCGCGTTCATCGGAAACTTCATCGTCTCCTGCGCTGGAGGAGGCACCGGGACCTTCCGCGTACGAAATACGATTTGCCAGTCGTCGCCAGTCAGCAGGTTCAATGCCTCCGTCAGCGCCCCGTGAGCGGCCTTGTCCGTCCACTTGTGAACATCGTGCACAGGCACATGGAGAATGAACTTACGGCCCCAGTTCATGGAACTGCGCACCAGGGTGCGGTCGCAGAACTCCACGGCGGCAGCGACCAGAAAAGCGTCATAGATGACTGGATCCCATCGATGGGTCGAGAAAGACTCTAGCGCCTCCGTTTCGAACCTGATGTCCCTGCCAATTCGACAAGGAACGGCGCCTCGCTTGCAAGCACTATCTTCTTCGAAGACATCGACGGTCATCTCTTTGGGCTCATAGATGGTCACAGTCGCACCCCTTCGTCCAGTCCGGTGCTTCTGGTCGTTGGCCGGATCCTGGTGGTACGTGCTTCGACAAGGATGTTACCCAGCGAACCAATCGACAACGAGTCGATAGCCTCTTGAAAGCGACGAACTACCTTGTTAGCCCTGAACTCGCTCGTCTTTTCGAGGTAGTGCTCGTGAAAGGCCCTCAAGTTGGCTTGACCGCGCATCTTCGCGGCCACGCCAATTGCAATGTTGAAGCTCTCGGGCTCTAACTTGCCCTCGCTGACTAGCATCTGGCTGCACTTGACAGCGTTTTGCCCAAAGACCGACCCAGCAGCGAGAGAACGAGCGAGGTTCAACTGGTACATCGCAATTTCTGGAGAGCCCAGAGAATTGCCCTCGCAATCGAAGACACGCTTGATGGCCTTAAGCAAGGCACCAGACACCTCATTGAAGTCGCTTACGAGTGCGCTGGTGGCTGCATGAGTGACCTCCGCTTGTGCGTATGCAGCGTTGTCGCAAAGCTTAGCCAACTGTCGCCATGGCTTCCTAAGGCCAAGGCTTCTGTGCGGTCCGTCACTCATTGGATGCCCTCCATTTGTCAAAGTTTATGTTTTTTTTCTAGACTTTGTCAAATGATTCGTTTGACTGAATACAAACCCGGGCTACCAGGGCATAGTCAGGGACACCTTTTGCAGGCGGTGCCCATCGATACATGAACTCGACCTCCCTTTGCTCGGGGCTAGCCTGCACTGCAGGCTATCGAGTTTTATTGGAAAGCCACATGGGCACCTCATCGGCCACTTGCAAACGACGAGATGCGCCTAAGCTAAGGGGCTGACGGGAGGGGTTCCCGGGCCATACGTGCTGAGGGAGGCGATGACATGTCAAGTGCAGGTTCTGTTGTAGACGGCAAATACAAGGTTACGGGGCTGTGTAGTTCTGCTGGAGGCATGGGCACGGTCCTGTTCGTCAGTCCACTCGCCTTGCCTGACACGCGGCTCGTTCTCAAATATTGCAACCACACCGACGACGACACGAAGAATCGATTTCGACGTGAAGTCCGGGTTATGCAGAGCTTCAACGGAAGCCCCTACGTTGCCCCAGTCCTGGATGCGAACCTAGAACACTCGCCGCCCTACTTTGTCATGCCGTTCTTCGAACATGGTGATCTGATGAATCAGGCTGCGCACCTTCGACAAGACCTGGCGGTGGCGGAGCAATACCTAAATAGGACGATCGACTGCATCGAGCAACTACACAGCAAGAACGTCTACCATCGAGACATCAAGCCCCAGAATTTCCTCGTAGGGAACGGCACCTTGGTGGTGTCCGATCTGGGCTTGTGCGTACAACCGAACTCGGCTACTGCGTTCACCCGCACATCCGTATATGGCGGCACACCCGGATACATGCCACCGGAGTTCTTCGCGGGAGGATTCCGCCATGCAGATGCCTCAGATGACATCTACATGTTAGGCAAGACGTTTTTTGTACTGCTCAGCGGCTTAGACACACCAGACTTGACGCCGGGGCTCCTTCCGCCCCCGCTTTTTGTGGTCATTGAGCGCGCCTGCGCCCCGGACAAAGCACGCCGCTACCCATCGCTTTCCGCCTTGCGCCAAAGTCTAACTCTGGCCTTTAGCGTAATCCTTGGGCGAGCCAATGGCTCCGGCGGAGTGTTGGGAACACAGCAGGCAATCATCGATCGATGGCAGTCCACGAACCAAACTGACTTACTTGAACTGGGGCAGTTCATTGACGAGTTGGCCATGCTCTCACCCAGCGAACGCCACCGGGTATGCATAGACATGCCCTCCGACTTGTTCTATGCGATTGCCGAAGCGCCGTTACCCCCTGGACGGTTGGCAAGCTTCATTCAGGGCTATCTTGAAATGTCGCAGCACGCAGAGTACGGTTGGAGCTTTGCCGAAACAGTCGCCGACAACATGTCCATCTTGTTTCACTCTCAGCATGTCTTTGAGTCAGACAAGGCAGACGCGCTGAAAGCCGCAATCATCGCCGCCGATCGGCAGAATCGCTTCGCTGCCATGGACACCTGCAAGGCCATGATTGCTTCGGTCCAGGACAGCGGTCTTGCTCACCGAGTGTATGAACTCATGTTGGAGCATCCCAGCTACTTCATGGAAAAAATGGACCCCTTGACTTGCCGATCCCCTGCTGTGCGGCAAGCCATCGCGATCCTCAAGGCCAATGCCGAAGCGGTCCAGCAGCAATCAACGATGGGCAACCCCTTCCCCTCGTAAAACATTTTTGATCGGCATAAAGCGATCAGATCAGCGGCAACACGACTAGATCCGTCTATTGATCGCTTGCTAAGCGTCCATATCCGTTGATAGGTTCGACGAGGTATGTGGCTACCTTCAGCAGCGGATCAGCAAGACAAGTCTGGCCAAGCTGAACACCAGCAAAGGCAGACCTTCATTTTCAAGCTACGCCGACCACCTCAGGAAGAACGCCTGACGCGCTGCGTGCCACCCATCGGAGAAACCTCTTCGACAGCTTTCTGATCAGTCCGCGATGGACGGCCCGAACAAATCGTTGGTGATCTGTTCCCCGCGACCTACCTCCTCCCCTTGCTGATCACCGCCTGAGCGAGACGCCACGATGGAAACGATGTGCCCGCTCTGAATGAGCAAGCCATCGTATGCAAGCACCCTCAGTCGATTGATCCTCTTGGTGCCCTTGGGGAACTGGATCAGATCGTCGTACAGCCTGGGGTGATCGGCACGCGCCAATTCAAACACCAGCCGTATCGGTTCCCCACTGACCTTGGCGTTGGCATTCATGGCTTGCTCCCCGACGGCGTCGCACCTTGATCAGCCCGTGGCGCGGCCATCACCGTTCGCGCATAGTTCTGCCCTGCCAGTTGAAAGCCCCGCACATTGGCAAACATGGGTTCCTTGACCTCATGGATCTTGTGATTCGGGAACGCAGCCTTCACCGCCTTCTTGAACAGGAAGGCACCGCCGCCAACCAGGATGATGTTCTGCAAGCTATGTGGCGATTCAATGTACTGCTTCATCGCCGACACAGCCTGCTGCGCCACCGCCTCAGCCATGGGCATGAACCTGGTGATGTCGTAGGACTTCTGAAAAATCACAGGCTGCTTGCCCGTTCGCAAGGCCAGATCGATGGCGTCGAGGTCGCGATAGGGGCTGCCGATGTCCTTGCTGATTTCGGCCGCGATCAGGCGCAGCACATCCGACATGCCACGGTTGAACGAATGGCTTTGCTTTTGCACCTGCCTCATGCCCCTGGCCACCAACCAGTCGAAGGTTCGTGAGCCTGGGTCGATGATCAAGCTCTGCTCATTGCCGATGGTGGCCATCTTCTTGTGCACCGATGCGTAATGAGCCAACGCCCCTTGAGGCTGCGCCACAGCGAGTGCCTTGACGACAGTCACCGTCTTGCCACCCCCAACTTCATGCGTTCCCGTCATCGCTTTCTCCAGCGCCGCCTTCTTGAGGTGCAACAAGGCCACGGGCAGGCCCACCACCAGGAGGTCGATGCGACTTTGCTTCATCAGATGCAAGGCGCCTCGGAGCAAGGCCATGTACTCGGGCGTGTCGGTGTACTCGTCGTGCAATTGGGTTGCACGCACGGAATCGGCCACCAGGTGGACATCGGGCCCGACCTCGTAGAACAAGTGTCCAATGGGGATGGACACGGTTTTGCGCCGCTCGGATGCCGACCAGGCCTGAGTCTCGCTGGCGCTCGGGTAGGCAATGGAAGGAAAGCTGGCGCAGCGGATCTCGGTGCCCTCCGTGCCAACGACGTATTTGGTGTTGCCTGATCCGACATCCACCGCTCTGACGATCAAATCCATGATGAGCCTCCAAGGCGTGGGTTCATGAGCGATCAGCATCAGCAAGCTGACACGATCCCGCCACGGCAAACCCCGACTCAGAACACATGATTTCGGCATCGGTGCAGATTCACTGTCAGCCTGCATGCGCCGCAATGACATTAGCCTGTTGCCAAACCCTCGCGCTCTTGGTTCTGGGGTCGCGTGTGTCACCACGTTCTCATTCGAATGACACTCGTCAACCCCTGTCGCCACGCCCGAGGCAGGCGCCATCGAGGTCCACCTCAGCCCATCGAGAACCTGTGTTGGGAACCAGAGGCAGGATTTTTTGATGTCAAGCCCACGGGCTGTCTGGCGCCCAAGCCATATCAGTAAATAAGCACGGCTCAAGGGCATGTTGCGCGTACCAAGTTCGCCACGCACAAGGCCCCGGCAATGGGGACCATTGCGGTTGCGGGCCTTGACCGAAAGCTTCCCGGCGAGTCCACTACAGATTCCCGAGAGCCGTCCTGGCTCTGCTCCTGATGGAGCAAAAGGCGTCGCAGTCGTTACCTGCCCTCCAAGCTCTGGTCCTTGAACCGGAATTCGCCATCGCCCCTGAGGTGATGGCCATGAGGTCTTCTTCGCAGTGCATGCACCGATGGCCCTGCCAACTCCCTGAGTTGGGCGTTCCAGAAACGCGCCACGGTCTTCGAGCACGCAGTCGGCACCCGATGCCGAACCGCTGTTCCCGCCATCCCTTGAGCACGCGCCTCGGCGCACCGCACGGTTGTGTTTGCCTCTTTAGGCTCCCCGTGCGACCTCGCTCATGAACTCGGCACCGCCCTGGACTTTCGGTCAGGGGTGGACCCATGCGAGTGGATGGCGCTCCGAATCCAGAACTGATCCACCACAGACGCGAGAGGCCAGACCTCCGCGCCGATGCCGTCCAAGCCCCAGAGGCAAGTCGGCATCACCAACCCCACGGCTGCAGAAATGCACGACTGGGACGGATCACCCGTTTCGTTTTTAAGAAAGACCGTGTTGGACGGTGTCGATGCATCCAAGCATCCGCACCGACCGACAAACCTTTGGGTAGGCGCCGTACCTGTCGTGGTCGCGTGCGGCGCTGAATGCTTGACCACGAGCCGATGGGGCGACGGAATCCGCGCCACCGGCGATCTCCATGGGATTCCACCTTCACTCACGACCAACCCGCTGTTCGGGCAGCGGGCCCTTGACCATGGGCACACATCATGTCTGACTCATCCACCCCTCGATCCACCACGCCCAGATCATCACGGCGCCGGGTCCAGGAAGCATCCAGCCCTGGGCGATCAAGCCAGCACCAACCCGCACGTCGTCAAAGCTGGGCGGGCAAGTCGCCCCAGGACATCATGGCCCACTACCCCACGGGTAAGACGCCACCGCTCAAGGTGCTGGAAGTGTTGATCGAACTGTTCAACGCCCTGCACACCTCGATGGCCAAAACCGTCTCACACAAGACAAGGCAGGAGCGCGCCCAGTTCCTGCGCCGCTTCTTTCGGGACTTGAAGGCGAAGGCCGGGTTCAAGACGGTGCCTGACCCGCGCAACCTGGGGCAAAAGCACATCCGGGCCATGGTGCAGGTCTGGCAGCAGGAGCACCTGGCCCCGGCGACGATCCAGACCTACCTGAGCTTTCTGCGAGGCCTGGCCATGTGGATGGGCAAGCATGGCTTCGTGCGATCACCGGACCACTACGGCCTGAGCGTTGACGAATACCAGCGCCATGAGTACGCCAGCCGGGACAAAGGTTGGTCGGCAAATGGGGTGGACATCGACGCCGTGATCACCCAGGTCTGTGACCACGACCGCTTTGTGGGGGCCTCGTTGCGGCTGATCCGCACCATGGGACTGCGGCGCAAGGAATCGGTGCTGTTTCGGCCATTTGAGAGCGTCGTGCCCTTCGAGTCCACGGGCCTGCCGCCCGAGGACAAGTCGGCAGATCGGTACGCGAGGATCAAGGGCAAGGGAGGCCGGGTGCGCCACATCCCTCTGGACAGCCCGGAGCGCCTTGCCGCCGTGGCATTCGCGCAGGGCGTGGTCAGCAGCCAGGATGCGCACATGGGCAACCCTACCCATGACCTGCGCAAGAACCTCAGGCACTTTGACTACGTGTTGACCAAGTTCGGCATCACCGTGCGCGAACGAGGGGTGACCGCACATGGCCTCCGCCATGAGGTGCTGATCTCTCACTATGAGGCCCTGGCCGGGACCGCGCCCCCTGTTCGCGGCAACGGTGTTGTGGCGCCCGATGTGGATCGCGCGGCAAGACAGGCTGTGGCCCTCCTCGCTGGCCATGCCAGGCCACGTGCCGCATGCGCATACCTTGGCGCGGTTCAAGCACAACCTTCGTCAGGATCACGCGATGGGGATGACAAGCACGAGGCAACGTCAAAAGCAGTGTCATGACGAACGCCGACGGCGCAGAACCATGTCTGCGCCGTCGGCGTTGGGCAAGCTATGCATGTCCTTGACTCAGACTGCTGACTCCGCAAGTTCATTGACCTCAGACTGAGCGTCGTCCAGGCTGGCAGCCCCGCCTTCGTCTGCTGCCGCTTCCGAGGCGGAGGGGCCCCTCAGGCATGGCGGCAACCAACCGGAGCCCGCCAAGGCCAACTCAGCGGCCACCACGGCGGCATCCTTCTTCATACCTGCCAGCGGCGCTGCCGCGTTGATGTCCACCGCCTCGGTGACAACGTCCACCACGCGGCTCTTGGACACATGGTTCAGGTAGGAAGGGCCATTGGCTGTCCACCAGCGGCGCATGTCCAGACCCAAAGCCTGTGCCAGCGTGTCAGTGCGTTGGGTGGGTGACTCCACGCCCTGAATGCCAGTGACTGAACAGGCCACCACCACGGTCAGCAGTTGGAGCACTGTGGCTTGGTCTTGCGCCAGCAACCAAGGGAACACGGCATCCAAATCTTGCGGCAACTTCTGCGCCCAGGCACTGCGCTCAGCCTCCATGCGCAGCCATGCCGGGCTGGCCTCGATGTCATCGGCAGCGGACTGCAGCGCAGACTGGCTGTCCGCGACCGAAATATCCAGCACCTGTGGGTGCTGGTGGTAGCGGTAGTCGCGGCTGAGGAACAGTTTCTGAGCCAACTGGGCCGTGAGCGCCACCAAGGCCACATCAGGCCGTGCAATCAACTCGGCCTGCACGGCGGCGACACGATGTGCCGTCAGGCGGCGCATCAGCTTGTCGGAGTGAACCGGGCGAATCTTGGCCGGTGGGCCGGACAGCATGTCCCCTTGTGCACCGCCCTCGCCTGCCTGCCCTGCGCCTTGGGGCAGGACATGGGCCACGGCACTGCGGTCCTCCGGTCGAATCAGGCCGCATTTCACCGCTGCGGCTCCGTTGTGTCCCACGTGGACCACGCACCCGGCCTGCTCCATCAGATCAGCAGGCCACACACTCAGTTCGTCTTCGATGACCTTGATCCGCAGTTGCAAGGCTGCTTGCTCGCCTTCAAGCTCCTGGTATGCCGCGCCGTCATCCTGGTCGGCGTCATCGCCGTCCATGTCTTCCAGCACATCCAGGCGTTGTTGCACAGCCTGCATCGCAGCTTCCAATTCCGCCAGCGCGGTGGCCTCTTGCTCTGTGGGTTCGCGCCGGACTTTGCGCAACTCGGTGTGGCCGGTGTACTCGTCACGGTCATAGCGCACCCGCACATCCACCCATTTCCAGCCTTCGGCACGCACCTGCTTGGCCTTCTTGTTGAGTTTCTCCACGGCCAGACGTTCCAGCAACGGCGCGTCCAGCAGGTAAGCCTTCTTGTCATCGTCGCTGAACAGGTCACGGCGTGTGGCCCCACCTGCCTTCTCGTATGCCTTGAGCGTCACGTACTTGGCCACCGGGTCACGGTCGGACTCGATGTCGCCCTGCGTCAGCAACTGGCGCAGGTAGTCGGGGCGGCGGTTCCATTGGGGCAAGCCAGCCCAGGCCTGCTCCTGCTTCTCGTGGTCATCGACCGACGCCAGCACCATCAGGCATTCCAGGCTGATGTCATCCGCCCGGAACTCGTCCATCAGCTTGGGCGACACGCTTGCCAGCTTCATGCGGCGCTTGACCACCAGGGGCGTGACACCAAAGGCCGCAGCCACCGTCTCGACAGACTTGCCTTCGCCCAACAGGCGCGAGAAGGCCAGGTACTCGTCGGCGGCGTGCATGGGCACATGGAAGATGTTCTCGGACAGGCTGGCCATCAGCGCCTTGTCGGCGGGCACGATGAGGATGGGCACAGGGTAGTTGTCGGGGATGTCGCCGTTGCTCGTCAGCAAGTTCAGCGACTCCAGGCGACGGCCACCGGCGCACACTTCAAACAGGCCGCGTGGGCCCTTGATGACGATCAGGTTCTGCAACACGCCGCAATCCAGGATGGACGCGGCCAACTCGGCGATGCTCATCTTGCTGGTGCTGCCGCCTGGACGCACCTGATGGTCTGCCGACAGCACCAGCTTGTTCAAGGGCGCGGTGGTACGGGGGGATGCCGCGATCACGGCATCGATCTCTGCCTTGGTGAATTTCATGAGGGGCTCCTGCACGGTTAAGGGACATGCCTTGTGCGTGTCCATGCATTCAGAATCTCATCCCCGCCCCTGAAATCAAGGCAGCTGTGATGCCCCTGCATGGACCAAATCCAAACAGGACCCCCACACCGTCAACCGTACCGCTAGCTTGGACATGTTGCCCTTGTGCTTTATCTGTCCAGTGAACTCAAAGCCTGAACAACTTCTTGATCTCGTTCTCAGCAGTCACTGGCATGTCATCCTTCTCGAACTGCCTGACATTGGCCACGACGTTCCTTGCCCGCGTGATCTCATTGTTCACCCATTGCGAATAGGATGTGCTGGTACTCAGGTTCTCGATAACTGCAAGAAAGTAGTCCTTCTGATTCGTCAGAAACCAAAAGTTCAGACCGCAGACCCACTTCTCCATCTCGAAGCTTGGAAACGGGAACCCTGCTGTCGCATTCCAGTACTTGAAGAGGCGAATGGTCGGTTTGATCAGTGACTTGTTGTCCTTGTTCTTCGCCTCAAGAGTCGCGTTGAAGTCGTTTGGGTTCGTGGTCATCCAGCCCCCCGATCCATTGGGTATCTGAAGCTCACCCAGCCAGGTTTTTGTCGCTGGCACCAGGTCGAACTTGATGTGGTTCAGTTCAAGAACGATGGTTGGACTTGACTGATAGATTTCCGATGAAACATATCGCTTTTCAACGAAGGATTTCAACCTATTCAGATACGTCTGTGGCGTGGCGCTGCTGTCGCTGAAGACGACCATGTAGTCAATGTCGGACTGTTCATCCATCGAGCGGGCCAGGATGGTGCCCCGTGTTGACGACCCAAAGCGGAAATGCTGTGCAATCGCGCTGCTATCAAAGTGCAACGCCATCCGAGACTGAAGGGTCTTGATTGAGGTCGAGATTGACGACTGCTCTGTTGATGAAAGTACGGCTCTACTCGCCGTGTCCGTAAGAAAGCTCAATACCGACATTCATTCAACCCCTTTTGTCTGCTTTGTGCTCAGCCTCACCCTCTTCGATCCCCTTGCGTGCGGAGACAAAGGCTCTGCGTGGGATGCTGGGGCTCTTTAGGTTCAACTCGTTCCTTCTGTCTGAGAGAGACTTCAATCGATCAGGTAGATCGTCAAGGCGCCATGCTTCAAGGAGCTCAATCTCACGGAAAAACCTAGCCTCGTTGCGTAGTGCCAGAAACTGGCCCGCTGCTGAGCGATGCAACGCAGCTCGCTCATTGGGCTTGAGAAAGGTCATAAGTCCAGTGAGCAAAGATGCAGAAAGCGTGAAGGCGGTTGCCAACTCTGGCTGACTCTTGATCAGCGTTGCTCCGGCAATTGCACCGAGCACAGTAGCTGGGACACCCAACCAGTAGTTGCGACGCACCCATGTGTCTTCAGCGTTGAAATGCCCCTTGCTGGAGTAGGTGGCATCCTCCTCAAGTCGCTCAGCCTCTCTTTGTAATGCTGCCAGCTTGGCTTGGATGATTGCGTCGGTCCCACTCATGGCGCGGCCTTCCTTTCAGTATTTCTCACGCTGATGCACCTGCTGGCGGTGGCGCCTTTGGCCGCACTGTCCCTGGGTGGTAAGTCGAGTCGAAGACCATATCGGTCAGCCAGCGCTTGAAGCTTTGGTTGTCGCTGAACTGCTTGAAGAGCTCGGTATGGTCGGAGATCAGCTCCAGCACCACGCGATTCAACGCCTTGTCGTGCTCCAGCTTCGCGTTTTGCTTGTCAGAGTTGGCTTGCGCGTTTTGGTAGGCCTTGTCCTGCGCCACACGGGCCGGAATTTCCTCGGTGATGACCTTGCGAATCTTGTCGCCGTCCTTCCATTCGATGTTGCCGAACATATCGTTGAAGGCTCTGATGATGTTCGATAGCTTGTCGATTTCCGGCGTACCGCCACCACCACCACCGCCGGGCGGCGGCGGTTCGATGAAGGCGTCGGCATCGTCCATTGACATCTTCAATGACGCCTGCGCTTCTACCCGATAGCTGTCCATGTCAATGGCTTCGAGCACGCCCTTGGAGAGGTCTTCCTCCTTCGGGGCCGGTAGCTTTGGAATCAGGAAGTTCAGGAAGATCGAAAGCTTCTCCCACACAGGGTGGCCGTAGGTCAGGATCGCAGCAAGAAAGCCGTAGCTGCGCACGAAAGCCTTGGCCTTGCCCTTGAACTCGACTTGACCATCTTCGTCCAGGTTGTCGATGTACTCGGCCACACAGGTATCGAGAATGGGGTCGAGCTTGTCGCGGTCTGCTCCGGTGACATAGAGCGCAACCAAATCGTCAACCTGCTGCCAGCTGTACACCTGCTTGGCATCGAGGTCGTTCTTCAAATCATGCAGCTTGTTGGGGTCGGTTTCGCCGACCTGCACCGTGGCGCGGTAATAGTCCTGGAATGCAGCCTTTACCGCCTCGGCGTTGTCGGCAAAGTCCAGCACGAACGTGTCTCGCTTCTGCGGGTGGGCTCGGTTCAACCGCGACAGCGTTTGCACCGCCAGCACGCCTGCCAGCGGCTTGTCCACGTACATCGTGTGCAGCTGCGGCTCGTCGAAGCCGGTGACGAACTTGTTGGCGACGATCAGGAACCGATACGGGTCTTGCTTGAGCTTGGACGGAATGTCCTTGCTCGGGAATTCGTTGAGATCGGCTTCGGTTTTCTTCACCCCGCCAATTTCAAAGTCGCCCGAGTACGCCACGATGGCCTTGAATGGGCTCTTGATTGAGGCGAGGTAATCCGACACCTCACGGTAGTAGTCGATGGCCCGTGCGATGCCGTTGCAAACGATCATCGCCCGAGCCTTGCCACCGATCTTTTGCTTCCCCGCCACCTGCGCTATGAAGTGGTCGACCATGATCTCGGCCTTCTTGCGGATGGCCTTATCGTGGGATTCGACGTAGTGACGAATCTTCTTCAGCGCCTTCACCTTGTCAAAGTCGGGATCGTCCTCGACTGTCTTGGCGACGTGATAGAAGCTGTCCACCGACGTGTAGTTCGCAATCACGTCGAGGATGAAACCCTCTTGAATGGCCTGCTTGGTGGTGTAGGTCAGTTCTTCCGGCGAGCGGTAGCGCGCCTCACCGCCCTCGATGAACCGCTCCCCGAACAACTCCAGCGTCCGGTTCTTCGGCGTGGCCGTGAACGCGAAGTAGCTGGCGTTCGACAGCATCTTGCGCGACTCGATCAGTTTGTTGACGGCGTCCTCAACGGATTCCTCGTCGGCCTCGTCGTCACCAGGAGCGCCTGACAGGGCCATGTGCATCTTGGCCGTCGTCTTGCCGCCTTGGCTGGAATGCGCTTCGTCGATCAGCAGCGCGAACTTCTTGCCACCAAGGTCGCCCAGTTCATCAAGGATGAACGGGAACTTCTGCACCGTCGTCACGATGATCTTCTTGCCCTTGCGCAGGAAGGTTCGCAGCTCGGCGGCATCCTCGGAGTGGCCGAAGATCGACGCAACGTGGTCGTAGCTTTTGATGGTGCGGGCGATCTGGGTATCCAGCGCACGTCGGTCGGTGATGACAATCACCGAGTCGAACTGAGCCAACATCGAATCGGCGGCGGTCTTGAGTTCAACCAACTGGTGGGCAAGCCACGCAATGGTATTGCTCTTGCCGCTGCCTGCCGAATGCTGGATGAGATACCGCTCGCCAACCCCATCCTCGCGGGAGCGGCGCAGCAAGGCACGGACGGTACGAAGTTGGTGAAACCGCGGGAACACTTGCTTGCGTCGCTTCTTGCCCTTTTCGTCTTCCTCTTCCACCACCTGAGTGAAGTTCTCGATGATGTTCGCCAGCGAGTCCTTGATCAGCACCTGCTTCCACAAATAGTCGGTTTTCAGGCCATGCGGGTTGGGCGGGTTGCCCGCGCCACTGTTCCAGCCCTGGTTGAACGGCAAGAACCACGAGGTCTTGCCGGTGAGATGCGGGCAGAACCGCACCTCGGCGTCGTCCACCGCCATGTGCGCCACGCAGCGCCCCAACTGGAACAGCAGCTCGCTCGGGTTACGGTCGATCTGGTACTGGGTGATGGCGTCAACGACAGTCTGCTTGGTCAGCGAGTTCTTCAACTCGAAGGTCATCACCGGCAGGCCATTGATGAAGGTGGCGACGTCCAGCGAGCGCTGCGACTCGTCATTGCTGTAGCGCAACTGGCGGGTGACACTGAAGATGTTCTTGCCGAAGTTCTCGGCAGCACTGGCGTTGCCCGGCGTTGGCAGCAACTTGTACAGATCAACGTGAACAGGCCCATGGCCTACGCCCTTGCGCAGCACGTCGACCACGCCCCGCTTGGCGATCTCGCCCTGGATGCGGTGCAAGAACTGGGTGCGCTTGATTCCTTCGATTGCCAGTTCCAGTGTTTCGACCGCCTTGGGCTGGGTGGCCTGCAGAAACGCCAGCAACTGCACCACGTCCACCGCCACGTCACGGTTGTAGTCGCTGGGGTTGCCTTGCACGTAGCCGCCGCTGGTGCAGAGGTCGCGCACGATCAAAGCCTCTAGGCCTTTTTCGCTGGTGTCAGTTGTCGCCATTGTCTTCCTCCCCATCCGTATCCAATTCTTCGTCGTCGCCGAGCACTGCTAAGTCTTCGTCGGCCACCGCGTCGTCCGGACTCGGCACCCACCCGCGCACGTCCACAAGGCCAGTAACGACATCGGCAATCAGTCGGTCGCGATACTCGAGGATCAGCTTGATTTCTTCCTCAGCGCGCTCGATAGCGTCGGTGAAAATGCGGCATTCGGTTTCGATCCAAGTGCAGATCGATGACTGCTCCGATAGGGGCGGCAGAAAAACAGGGAGCGCCTTTACCTTGGCAGCATTCAAGTTCGCTTGAGTGCTCGTGCTCGCCAAGTTGCGCACATGCCTTTCCAATATTCTGAGCCAATGATGCAAGAAGGTCGGCTGCAGCTTCTGCTTCTTGGGCTCCAGCCCGAGAATCGCCTGATTTATCGCGGCATCAATTCCTAGTACCGCTGTTTTTCCAATGCTTGCATACATCGTATAAAGAACAGTTCCGGCGGGCAGGAGTGCGAGTTTTTTTGATTCCAAGCCTTCTTGTGTCAGGCGCTTCTTTGAATTGGTAACCAAATCGGCTTTGGTGACATCCGCAATCATTAGCCAAGGAACACCATCACCTCCATCTGCCCAGAAACCATCAACACCCGTTTCAGGTGTGCCGCCGGAATAAATGCGGGCGACACAGTATTTCAAGCGAGACACGTCCCAATGATCAGGCACTTCCCCCAACCAATCGATGCCGGAAGGCTTCAGTACTACAGATGCGTCGAGGCCGCGCGTCACGGCGTGGTCGATGATGCGCAGCTTCTGCTCGGTGAGCAGGCCAATCAGTTCTCGCTTGACCTTGATGAACCTAGAGAAGTGAACGTCCTGCGCCCGAAGATAGGCAACAATTTGATCTTGCTCGGGGCGCGGAGGGACAGGAATTGGAATTTGCCCAAACTGATCAAAATATAACCGGAGGCGCATATCCATTATGCCCCTCGATCTTATTTTGAATTGTTGGAGATATTTTTTTGTCCTGAATAGAAAATGATAATAATCAGCGTTACATGACTTGATTGGTCTCAAAATATCATAGGCTGGACTGGTAACTCCTTCATAGTGGGAAGCACCAATAGCTCCCATCCATGCGAGAAGCTTGTTTGAAATTATGTCCCCTTTTTTTACGATCCAGTATCCATCGGTAGTAGATGCTTTGTTGCCGCGTTGTTCAAGGCTTTTTCTCGGTCTGACGCCAATATGGGTATAAACAGATAGCAATTCCATCTGATTATTTGCTGGAGCTTTTTCAATTACCAAGCGGAACACTTGCTTGGTACGCAAGATAGCCCACGACTTAGGTAAATATTCAAACCATTTCAAATCAGTTGGCTTGTAATCCGGATATGGGCGAAACATTATTTCTCCACCCCCACAATCTTGTGCAGCAAGCCTTCCGTCTGCTCCTCCAGCTTGAGGATGTCAGCACGAATCTGATCTAGCGTGCGCAGCGGGGTCGGCTTGTAGAAGTAGCGCGCGAACGAGATCTCGTAGCCAATCTTGGTGGAATCCATCGCAATCCAGGCATCAGGCGCGTGGGGTAGCACCTCGCGCACGAAAAAGGTTTCGATGCCGCCGGACTCCTTGAGCGGCACTTGCTCGGTGTCGCGCAAGTCGCTATCGGCCTCGTACTCGACCATGAAGCGATCCTTGCCCACGGTTTCCAGGTACGCGCCGTCGTAGCCAGGTTCGAAATGTTCACCCGTCTTAAGCTTGCTGCGTTTTGCAATGACCGGCGGGGCCGACTCATCGCGCCAACTGACCGCCTTGTAGATGGCCTTTTTCTCGGACGCCCCCAGCTTCTTGCTGTGCGCCTTCATCGTGGCATCGAAGCGCGTGCGGAACTCGTTGTGATCGTCAAACACATCTTCGCCAAGTTCCTGCTGCGCCAGCTTGGCCAACTCCACCAGCGTCTTGTCACGCAGCCACGTTACGGGGTCGAGCAGTTTCTTGCGCCGTTTCTCTGGCACGATCTTTTTGGTGGCTTTGGCGTCTTCGTCATCCGACTCCTCGTCGGCATCTTCGTCGCCATCGTCACCCTTCAGCCACGCTTCGATTTCGGGCTTGAGCTTGGCGAATTCCGTGTACAGCTTGTCGCTGTATTTGGTGTAAATCTCGCTGCGCAGGGCCTCGTCGCCTGTGGCAAAGCGCAGGCTTTCGATGGCGTTGCGTTTGAGCTGACTCTTGAGGCGTAGCGGGCGTTCGACCGTGATCTTCCAGTAGCCGAAGTCGGCGTTGTCGAACCACTTGCTTTCGGGTACTGCCTTTGCGGCTTCTGCATTGGCGGGTGGCTGTGCGAGGTAATGCTTAAGGATACGTTCAATGTCCGCGTCCGCCAGCTCGCAGTTCTTTTTGCCCAGGTTGCGCCGCATCGGTAGGAACCACTGCGAGGCGTCGATCAACTGCACGCGGCCAGCGCGGTGTGCAGGCTTCTTGTTGGCCAGCACCCAGATATAGGTGGCGATACCGGTGTTGTAGAAAATGTTGAGTGGCAGGGCGATGATGGCTTCGAGCCAGTCGTTCTCCAGCACCCAGCGGCGCACATTGCTTTCGCCCTGGCCCGCGTCGCCAGTGAACAAGGCTGAGCCGTTATGTACCAGAGCAATGCGGCTGCCCAGCGGCGTGTTGTGCTTCATCTTTTGCAGCTTGTTCACCAGGAACATCAGCTGCCCGTCGCTGGAACGGGTGATGAGCTTGAATTCAGAGTCGCCGTCGTGATTGACGATGAAGCGCGAATCGCTGAACTCCTTCTTGCCGCCCATCCGGTCAAGGTCGGTCTTCCAACTCTTGCCGTAAGGCGGGTTTGAGATCATGAAATCGAACTCGCGTGACCGGAACTGATCGGCCGACAATGTCGACTTGTCCGCGCCGCCGACTATGTTCTCGGCCTCGTCACCTTCGCCCTTGAGCAGCAGGTCGGCCTTGCAGATGGCGTAGGTCTCGGGGTTGATCTCCTGCCCGAACAGGTGGATCGACACTTCCTTGTCGTGGCTGGCGGCCAGTTCGTGCAGCGCATCTTCGGCAACGGTCAGCATGCCTCCCGTGCCGCAACTACCGTCGTAAAGCAGGTAAGTGCCGGACTGGATTTGGTCGGCAACCGGCAGGAACAGCAATTTGGCCATCAGCTTGACCACGTCGCGGGGGGTGAAGTGTTCGCCAGCCTCTTCGTTGTTTTCCTCATTGAAACGGCGGATCAGCTCCTCGAACACAGTGCCCATGCCGTGGTTGTCGAGCGCGGGCAGCTTGATCCGGCCATCCGCATCCTTGACTGGCAGCGGAGAGAGATTGACCTCGGGATCGAGGAAGTCATTGATCAGGTGACCGAGGATGTCAGCCTCGACCATCGTTTGGATCTGGTCGCGAAACTTGAATTTCGCCAGGATGTCCTGAACATTCGGCGAGAAGCCGTCCAGGTAATCAACGAAGTTATCGCGTAGGCGCTGCCCTTTCCCACTGGCAGTGAGCGTGGCGAGAGTGAACTCCGAGGTGTTGTAGAACGCCTGCCCGGCTGCCATACGCAGTGCACCGTCCTGCTCGGCCACGTTGTGCGTGTCCAGGAACTTCTTGCGCTCCAGCACCGCCAGATTGGTCGACTCCAGTACGGCGTCGAGCCGCCGCAGCACCGTAAAGGGAAGAATCACGTCGCGGTACTTGCCGCGCACGTAGACATCGCGCAGGCGGTCGTCAGCGATATTCCAGATGAAGTCAGCAACCCACTTCAGGTTGCTTTGGTCTTGCTGTTTTACGGGTTTCATCAAGCCTGCCCTTGTGCAGCTGTAGTTGTGTCAGGCGCTTTGCTGACTGATTCGGTTGGCGGCACCTCAAGCTCCCAGTGCTTTTCAAGAACGCCGACGAGGCGCTTCTGCCGGTCGTCCAGCATCTCTGGCGTCCACTCGCTCTCTGATCTGACTTCCTGCGTCAGGATGAATGGCGACGCTGTGCCTTTGCCCTTGAAGTACACATTTTTTTTGGTGGCGAAGTCGTAGTTGCTGGCGGCCGGGTTCTTGCGAACGTGCAGCGGAACCAGATTGGCCAGTCGGTGAGTCCACGTGTCACGTTCGTCCTCATCGGGGAACCACTTGAGCCAATCGGAGGCTGCAGGCGGCGTCTGCGGCAGTACGTGCTCTAGCGACAGATGGTCGAACGCCTGCTTCTTGCTGCCGTCGCTGACAAGGGCTTCTAGGCGCAGCATCAACGCCATGCGCGCCTTGGGCAACCGGCGGTAGATGTCGCCATCAAGCGCGGCGAGAAAGTCGCGCTTCTGTTTATCGGTGAGCGCGAGCGTTTTCAATGCGGCCAAATCGCCGTCGAAAGCCTCCGGTTCGATCTCCTTGGTGAGGTCGGCGTAGGTCTCGATGCGCTCGTTGATCCCCACCTTGGTGACGAGCATGAAGTAGGTCAGTCGTTCGAGAGCCTTGAAAAACTCGGCCAGCATCTTGGGCTGCTGGCGAAAGCGCTTGAAGTAGACGAGTGCGGGGGGCACCCAGTCTTTGAAGTCGACGCGGTTCAACCACGACAGGTCGTCGTTGATAGTCTCGGCCAGCTCGGTGGCTTCGAAGTCGGCATCGCGCACAAAGTCCCAGACTTCGGCGTAGGGCTTGATGACCTTGTCGACCAATTCAATTGGCGTCTTGTACTCGGTTACGTGATCCTGGAACTCCTTGACCAGCGTCGCACGCTGCTTCTGCTTGGCGTAGATCGTGCGGATATGGACGAACAAGTCACCGAAGGCATCTCTGCCGAGCCTGCTCTCGATGCGGCTCCACTCTTTGGCGTAGACGCGGCTCTTGGCGTCACCGGCAATGGTGCGGATGGAGCCGAGCACGGCCGCTTTGATGATGTCGATGGGTGCGAGGTCGAGGCCTCGGTTGTTCAGCACCGAGAAGATACGATACGCCGCCTCGAGGTCAGGCGTGGAGATCACAACCAGCGAGCAGTCGTTGGCCAGAAACTTCCAAAGAGCGTCGCGTTCAGCCGTGGACAAGGCCGTGGCCTTGTCCAGCAGCAGGTTGGCGTTCTCACGGAAGCGCAGTCGGCTGTCTTCCAGCTTGTCCGTGCTGGCGACCAAGCGGGCAATGCCCCCAGGCTCCTGAATAAAGGTGCGGAAGAAGTCAGCGTCTTCCTCGCGGGCGATCAGGCGGTACTCGTTAGTCTCGCCCAGACTGACCTTGCCTTTCTTGTAGAGGAAGTCCGTTATGTCGTCGGCTGCGTCAGGCATCACCGCGCGCAGCACTGCGAACAGCATCGTCAGCGTGCTCAGGCGCTGCTGCCCATCGACCACCGATGACTTCGGTTCCCTGTCGTTCTTGATGAGAACGATGCTACCCAAAAAATACTGGCTGGTTGTGCCGGAGGTGCGCGCATCCTGCATCGCCGACACGAGGTCATTGAACAGTTCCTCGGCTTGCTCGGTCGTCCAGGCGTAGGGGCGCTGGTAGTCCGGAATTTCGAACTGGTAGCTGCCTTCGAAAATCTCCCGGATCAGCTTGTCATGCGCTTCAAGTGTTTTGGCCATTGCGTGCTGTCTGCCTTGTCATTTCTAAGTGTGCCTTGGTGGAAAGGTATGCCAGAACGAAGTCGAGATAGGTGATCTGCTGTAAGCAGGCGTGAAAGTGACCGTTCACCAGAATTCTCAAACTCAAGTGTGCTGCAAGCCCTTATCAGCTTGAGTATGCCAGTCGATTTATGGCTATTTTGGTGCCTGCACACCCCGGAAATGTCCGCCATTGAATCAAGGCATTCCGAGGCTGCCGCGACGCGACATAACAAGCAGCAGGTCCAGCCCAGCATAGCCCAACAACTTCCACCCATTGACCCGGCGAGCCGAACACCAAGGGACACTGTAGTTGAGTCAAGATCCATCGCCAAACGGTGGTTGAAATCATCGATTTGCGGTGGCGTTGGTTCTGACACCTGTCGGCCTCTGGGGGTTTGCATTCAATTTAGGCATACTGCAACGGCTACCTGTGGACATCGCGTTCACGCAGCCTTCAACGGAGATTTCGGTCTCCCTGAAGTCCAGCCATGCTGGCGTCGCAGTCGTGACCTGCCTTGTAGAAGCTGAACCGCGGTTCAGATAGGCCATGTCAATGGCCTTGTGCCTCGTTCAGCCCTCGTGCTGAACACCGTGACATCGGCGCACCTCACCGTGCCGCCACCGAGCCGCTTCACCCGCCAAGGTTGAAGCATCCCAAGTTGGGGAACCACCATGTTCCCCACCGGGACGAAGCGTTCCCCTTCACACCCTGAAGGAGAACGTCATGAACGCATGCCCTCATGCGATAAGAGAAACGCGCGCCATCTGCGTTCTGTTGGGGGGCTCCGGGCTTGCCCGCGAGTCCGTGGTTCGTCCTGCAGTGCTGCCCGCACTGCTGAGACCTGCGCTGCCTGTCTCACGACAGGTTGAACAGCCCGAGTCCTTCCGTGCTGCTGCCTGAGCCACTCGCCGTGGCTCAACACCAGCACGCCTGTCCTGTGGCGATTGACCTCGCCTGCAGTTCGGATCGAACACACAGTAAAGCGCAGACCTCCGTGGCCTCGCCTGCTGCTGTGTACCGACCCGCGTTCGCATCCCCATGAAGTCAAGCCCGATCGCCGGGCCCCTCGACTTCGTGGGATGTGAACCGTCTTTGCTGTGCTGGAGCCGCCTGGCCGCGCAGCACCCTTCGCAACCCTATGGGGAGTCCACTGCCTCCCCCTGGGAGTGGTGTGCCCTCTTCTTTTGGAGTTCACCCCATGCCCAATGAAGCATCCCGCGCTCGCCCTAAGCGTTCCTGTGTCGAGATTGAGGAGTCTCGCGCCTGGATGGGCTTTTACCGTCGAGTGGGTCAGGACCCCGTCATGGCCGCCGAAGTCATGGCCCAGTTGGAAGCTGATCCACTGATGAAGCGTAACCACCTGGCCCTGTACCTGTGCTGCAAGCAATCCTTGCGGACGCACAAAGCCACAGCCGCGCGCAACAGGCGCATCGGTCAGTTCGTGCGTTGGCTGTTCCATGGCGCTTTTGTTGCGCCAGCTTTGGCAATTCGACAGATGTTGCGCCAAGGCGGCGACATCGCCGTTGAATGCCTGCCACCCACGGCTACCGAACCGGCTGCGACCCAAGTCAAGCGCCTGAAGAAAGCGCCTGAGTTTGCCCAGGCTCAATCGTCTTTTGAAGCTCAAGCTCCTGCGCCCAAGGACACGCCATCCGCCACGTCGGGAGAGCCGTCAAAGTCCAATGCTGTGTCTCAGACAGCCTGATTCCCCGCACGTCAAGACCACCGCGTCTTGACCGTGCCGGGGCCAGCGCCCTGGCCCTGCCCAGATCGACCCACGCGCCTGCCCACCTGCTGGTGGTGCATGCCGCGTCCTCCCCCATTTCGCCCGCATCTGCCCGAGTGGCAGTGCGGCACACCCACGGAAGGAATTTCCCATGACCACTGCAACCGACGCCTTGTGCGCCATCGAGAAGCGTGCCCACCGGGCCATCGTGCAGGAACTGCGCTTGCTGATCAAGGAAGTGCAGGCCCTTCAGCCTGGCCTGGCAGGTGATGACAGCGCACATGCCCATGCACTGCTGCTGAAGCTGGAGCACCTGCGACAAAGCCAAGTGGTGGACAGCGTCTGCAATCAGCCCCCCATCCGGTTGGCCGCGCAAGGCTGATACCGACCTGATACCGACAAGACACCATCACAACGCGCCTGCGGGGCCACGGCCCGATCGGCGGTGCGTCCCCAGGCTTCCAAACAAGGAATCTTCATGACCACCGTCACACTCAACCTGGAGCAAAAACTCTATGTCATCACAGAGCGATCAGGCCACAGTTGCTTTGGCTTTGACAATGCTCGCGATCATGCCAACCAGATCGCACAGCAACTCGACCAAAGCCACCTGGCCTTTGCGCCAGGCGACTACGCCACGCTGGCGGGCTATCAGAAATACCTGATGGCCACAGCCGCATGGGGCCGCTCCCCACTGAGCCAACGCACCTACTTTGCGCCCGGGACCGATCCTAAAGCGGCCACGGCGCTGGAGTCTTATCGCCGAACTGGCGAGAAGATCCGCCTGATACTTGGCGACCTCGCCACGGGTGAACCGTGGCTTGATGAGCATGGCGTGGTCGGCCGCATTGGCCGATCTGGCGGCATGCTCAAAATCCCCCTGCTGGTCGAGCCTGGCGAGTCAGGCGGCGGCGCCATCTTGACCGACTGCATCCTGTGCCTGGTGGACTGGCAGACCGGCAACACACCGTATCCGCATCCAGCCTATCGAGAGGCCAACTTGAGCCTGTCGCCCAATGAATGCCCTGACCTGCCATGGGCCGTGAGGCGAGGCAGCGATGCCATCGCTTGTTTCGCGGACATCGGCAAGGCCGCTGCCTACCTGGCCTTCATGCGGGGCGCCACCATCGAGCCACGCGTCTTTACTTGATGAACCGCCAGGCGGCGTGCGGTTTGCTACGCCGCTGAACGGCATTGCTGGTACTCCCGATCGATCAGCCAATGCAAAAACTGGGTGTCCCTGGAGACGCCCCAATAGTGCGCCTTGCATTGCGCGACGTAGGCATCCAGGTCAGCCAGCGTGCGGATGCCGACAGGCTCCAGATCGGTGATCAGCTTGAAGCGCTCAGTCTCTCGCCGAGTGAGCCGGATGTGGGGGCCAAAACGGATCATGGTCGTGCTCGTTGCATGGGTTCGAGTCGCCATCTTGGCGAAATTTCAGGCCCGTGTCACGGCTTTGGCCACCCACTGAAACAAGATTTCTGTACTGAACTTCAGGTGATATTCAGCTGTCACCCAGGCGTGCACTCAACAATTACCCGTTTCCATGGTCCCTTGTCCATGGCATGCAGCGATCAAGGCTTGAACGCGTCGGACCATCAAGACACACTGCCCACCGCTACCTGCATTCCATCTCGGAATGCGCTCCGACCTTGAGTCGGCGTCGCAGTCGTCACCTGCCTCATTGACCGTGCTGGCCTGGCGTCAGCACATCCCGAGCGGGAACCTCCACCCCCTCGGGGCAGGACGTTCCCGCTTTTCCTTTTTTGTGAAGGAGAAATCCGTGAATGTCACCCACTTGTCCAGTGCCGAACTGGTCAGCGAGTTACTCGCCTTGCCTGTTCGCCAAGCCCCGCTCCCATTGCCCTGTGCCTGCGATGCAGCAGCAACGTACCAGGCCGTGGAGCACGCCCCCCCCGAGTTGGCTCACAAACTCAGCGTCGCACGCGAACTGCTGCTGCGCGACATGCGCGCCAAGATGCTGGAAGGCCCAGTCATGGCATCGCCCAAGGTTGTGAAAGACTGGCTGAGCATGTACTGCGCTGGTTTGGAGCACGAGGTATTCCTGGTGCTTTACCTCGATGCGCAGCAGGTTCTGATCGAGGCCGAAGAGATGTTCCGGGGAACATTGACCCAAACGTCTGTTTACCCTCGTGAGGTCGTCAAAAGCGCGCTGGCCCACAACGCGGCATCCGTTTTGTTGGCCCATAACCACCCGAGCGGTCAATTGTCGCCAAGCAGTGCAGACGAACTCTTGACCCAGACGCTGAAATCCTCTTTGATGATGGTGGACGTGCGCGTGCTCGACCATTTCGTCGTGGGAGGCGACCGCGTCCTGTCTTTTGCGGAACAGGGCTTGCTGTGAAGAGGCCGGCCTACCTGCCTCGCGTGGCACAGCCAAATTCTTGCCAAGAAGGAGTACGCCTTGGATAAGACCATCGTGACCAGGTTCTTGGAACTGGTTGAGCCTCTCGCCGCCTTGTCGATCAGCCACCTGACGGCCACCACACGCCAGAAACTGGCCAATGACGATTTGTCGGTCAATGTGTATCCGAACGACTATGGAGGTTTCGTCTACGTGGGCGCCCCGCCCTACACGGTGCCCGCTGAGACCGACATGGCCATGATCTTCGAAGCGGCCAGATTGGCTGGGATCGTCTGGCTCAAATTCGACAGCGATGCCGCCATCGTGGACGGCCTGCCGATCTTCGAAGAGACCGATCCCCTTTGACCCCCACCGGGCGTCGCGCCATCAGGCCGACGCCCATTTTTTTGCGCCATCCTCGGTCACCCCGTGATCGCGAATCGCATCCAGGTCGATCACGGCGTCGGCCATGGCGGTCAACTCCGGCGTTTGCGACACAAAAAACTCCCGCTGGTAGCCGCCCACGCGCAGCACCTCGCGCTTCATGGCCATGAACATGCGTTTGCGATCGGGGTCCAGCGCCCCATCGGCTTCGTCAGAAAACAAGGCGTCGTAGCGCCGACCTGCATGCTGCGCCAGGTACAGCGCCACCGCCCGCGTCAGGCACTCGTTGACCCACACGCGCTCCCCTCCGCTCATCAGCCCCAGGCTCTTGCTGTCCCCCGACTCGCCGTCATGCACGACGATGTCAAAGCCCTCGCGTTGCTCTCCCTTGCCTGTCTCCACCAGCGTGAGGATGGACACGGTGAAGCGTGGGCCATAACAGGCCAGCAGCAAGTCATTGGCCAAGCCAGACAAAGCCGGGCCGGCATCGTCAATGGCCAGGGCGATCAGGCCATCGTTGCTCATGCATCGGGCAAACAAGTTCCAACTTCCCAAGCTGTCCTCCGCTCGGGCCATGCGAGATTGCACCTGCACACGCCGCTCAGCCAGGGCCCGCGCCTGAGCCATCAATTCGATCCTGGACTGGGCATCGCGCTCGGCGGCCAAGTGGGCTTGCTCTGCGGTGGACAAGGCCAGGCGCGCTTGCGCCTCAGCCTGGGCGGCAGCGGCCAGCATCTGATGGTCAAAGGGCGTTGGCAAACCATGAAGCACCGCGTCCAGGCGATTGAGCGCCTCCCGGAAATGCTGCGCCTGTTGCACCAGGGCCTGCGCGATCCGCTGGCGCGTTGCCTCGATCTGTTGGCGCTCGGCCTGCTCTTCGGTCGCTTCGTAGTCTTGAGTCCGGCCAAGCTCGGCTGCCAATGAGGACAGTTCAAGCTCAATGGTCTGCAAGGCGGCGCGGGCTTGGGTGATCTGACCCGCCCTGGTCGCCAGCAGCGACAAGCGGGACACCCGTGTTCGAGCCATATCGACCAAGCGTTCGGCCCGAGCCAGCGCTTGCGGCGCCAGGGACAGTTCTTCGTACCGATGGCGGATCAGGGACAGTTCCTGTTCTGCCAGGGCCTTGTCCTGTGCCAGACGACCTATCTGGCCTTGTGCGCTGGGCATCAGGGTCTGGGCTTCATGCGCATCCCCCAGCAGCTTGCATTGCCCTTGCAGATCGGTGCCTGCACAAGGCACCTCACCGACCAGGCCAAAGCGGTGCGCCAACTCCTGGGCCTTCAAAGCCGCCCTGCCTGCCTCCAGTTCGATGCTGGCTAGCTTCTGCACTAGCAGTCGTTCCGTGGCCTGTGCATCCCTCATCGCCTGCACCTGCTGTCGGCACACAACGATCTCCTGTTGCCTGGCACTCAGCACCAGTTCAGCCAGAGGCAGGCGATGTTCCGCACGCTGGACAGCGCCAGCCTCTTCGAGCACGTTCAGGCACTGGCGACGTGACTGCATGACCGTGCTCTGCCGAGACTGCGCATGCGTGCGCCGACTGTTGATGCGTTGCGCCAAGCGCTCCAGGCCCTGCAAGGCATCCTGCTCTTGAGCCTTGAGCCCCTCGATGGCTCGCGTGCCGGCAACGATCAACGCCTTGCGCTCCTCAAGCAACTGCGCACGACGCGCCTCGGTGCTCTGTGACTGATCCCGTTCGGCCAGCAAGCGGGCATGACAAGCCCGATGCCCATCCAGTGCCTGCTGCGCTTGTTGTCGCGCAAGCAAGGCCTGCGCAACGCGGTCAGATGCACCTTGCAAGCGATGCAGCCCCGCATCCAGGCGAGCCTGCTCCGCATCCAGCCCGGCCGACTCCTGCCTGATGGCCGACAGCCCGGCCTTGATCAGTTTGGCGGTGTCATTGGCCTTTTGCCCCAACGCTCGGATTTCTTCCTGGCCGAGCAAGTCGGACAGCAAGCTCTTGATCTCGGCATTGCGGTAGGTGCTGAGCTGGCGCTTGCCCTGGGCCGAGAACGCCGAGGTAAAGAAGGTATCAGCGCTGCCACAAATAGCCTCAACACAGCGGGTGTAGGTCTCGACCTTGCCGTCGGACACCAGACCATCGTCGAGGCAGACGGGGCGCCATTGGCCCACATCACTGAGCGCATGCAAATAGGCCTCGGTCTTGCGGCGCCCGTTGAGCCGGATCACCACCTGGGATCGATAGCACCGGCCCTCATGTGCCCAGGTCAGATCCTTCTCGTTTTCCGGCAGACAGACATGGTCGTAGAAGGAAAAACCGCCGGGGCCGCTGAGAGCTGCGCGTGACGGCATCGTCAGATAGGGGTGCATGTTGTCCATCAACGTGGTCTTGCCCCGCCCGTTGGCCCCGGCAATGGCGACGAGTTCAGCGCCATCGGCCAGGCGCTCGAAATCCAGGGTCAACACATCTTGCCCCAGGCCATCACGGATGCCCCGAAAGCCTTTGAGGGTGAGTTTGAGTGGTTGCATGGCTTGCTCTAGCGGTATGCTGGAACCAGTTTCCGACGTGATGTTGCGTTGTCAACGTCAGCCTGTCAGTACGGTGAATGCCAGCACCGCAGCGACTGCTGCCGGTCAGCAACCTCGTTAGCTCAGTCGGCTCTTAACAAGCAGCAGACCCTCAATTTTTTTCGGAACGGCCTCCTCTACACTCGAATCAATGTGCGGCAAACAAGTCCTGTAGCAAGCACCCCAACCCGCCCATTGTTCCAAATACATGACATGCAAAAGATTGTTGAAACCCTAAGGGGCACCTTAGACAAAACCTTCCTGGCCAATCTAAGAAGCTACCTTGGAGGCCATGCAGGCGTTACGAGTTTCGCACTGATAAGCGACTACTGCGTTGAAGACAAGGATAAGCCAAATGATGTGATTGCCTTCACTCTCGCGCCTTTTGACGCAGCCTTGCCCCAATCTATGGCTGAATTGGATCGATTGATTCCCAAGGATATCAAGAAGACGGCTGAGATGAATGAGGGGGTCTTCAGAGCACTAAATGACCCCCGATTCTTTCACGTCGCGTTTATGCTTGAGGATATTTCCGGCTTCCTGCACTCAGAGCAATTGGATAGACAAACTGTGTTGCTTCAAAATATGCAACTCATAATAGGAATGCTTCAAGAGTGGTGTGACAATCAGCCGGAGGGGAAACAGAAATTCGAGGGGCAAATTAAACGATTTAAAATGGCTACTAGGGAGCTTGAGAGGCCAACGGCAAACATTAAACTGTTTTGTCGCATGACCCTGACCTGCATTCTCGCTGCAGTCCTTGCGTTTTATTTATCAAAGGAAACGATCTGCAAGTCAATTCTTTGGCTTGCGGATCGAGATAAAATCCACGATGCTTTCGCAAAGATTTATCTCGACATTTTCGAGATAAATCACTGGGGGCTGTGCCTCCAAGAGCTTCCAGAAGAGCGAATTCCTAAAATCGGATCGGCGGTTGATGAAGGGGCCAAGCGGAAGCTGTGGTTTGATGCACTCATCAGGTTGCCGGACTTTATCGCGGGCACGGTGGCATCTTGGAATATGGAAAAAAACTTGACCAGTCGCGAAAAGCATGCGAGGGTGCTCGAGCAGGTTGTCGCTGATAACCTGCATTGCAACCTGATTAAGGTTGAAATGCGCCGAGACGGTTGGTCATTCGGTATTCGACCAGTAGGGCGCGTTCAGCATTCCGACGCTGCTACGAAAGCTGTGCCAGCATCAAATTCTCCTCCATATAGTCAAAAAACGAGCAAAGTCTCGGGTAGCTAAGCCCAAAGACCACTTCGGGAGGGAGGGCCTCCAACGCTCGGCGAGCGGCTGCACCCAGCCTAACGCCGACCACCGTTCCTCAAGCGGCTCCTCTGTAGCGGTTGTAGCCGGTCAGGCACGCAAGCTGGATGACTGCAACCGGCCATTAGCTGACTCTGGCAGCATCTCCAAACCGGCTATTCAGATGACTGCACCACCCATACAGCGGCCCTTGATCCGGCATGAATCAAGTCGTTGATGCCGGATCAATAGTGCGGAACTCTTTTAATCGCGTGATCAGTGTTTGGACCGATTGGCCCACCGGATGGCCAGCAATACCGGGAGCGCGAGTGTGGCTGCCACAGCCTCGGTGACCGGATTGCCTGTGTCTACCGGTTGTCCGCGCAGTCGCGCCAACCAGGCATCCAGGCTGTTACCACTGAGATTGCCAATGTAGATGGCGTGGATGTAGGCCATGACTTCACGTTTTTGCGCAGGCGTAAAGACTTGCTCCAGAGATTTAACGGCTGCCGCAGAGGGCTGCCGCACAGTGTCTGCAAAGTGCTTGGCAAAAAGAATGGCCACCGCTTCTGGTGTCTCATGAACGTGAATGCCTTCGGATTCCAGAATGCTTTGAAGCTCAGTCAGATCGACCCCGTTTTCCAACGCCAATCCGGTGTGCAACCAACTGCAGTATCGACAGCCGTTGACGGATGTGACAGCCAGCATGACTTGCTCACGCAATGCCCGGGAAGTACGTGGCGCGATCAGCGCACGTATCAAGGTAGGCAGGCGGATGACAGCCGAAGACCAGCTGCGCACAAACAAGCCCGGCGTAAAGGTTCGTTTCGTAAAGCGAGCAGGCAAGGAGGATGCTGTTGCTGATGACATGGTCGATCTCACTTTCACTTGATGAAGAATGCGGGCAATCAGCCCTCCAGACAAATGCCTTGGGCAACGTGCTGCCCCCATGCGGCGATGGTCATGGACGGTGGTGTGCCAGGTGCCGCAGGCAAGGCACTGGCATCGGCCACATACAAGCCCGGCAAGCCGTGGACTTGGCCTTGCCCATTGACAACGCCGGCGCGAGCGGTCTGGCTCAGGCGCGCGCCGCCCAACGGGTGCACCGTGGCCGGCCATTGCGGGAACTGGTAAAGCGGCTTCCCGGATGCCTGGCCCAGTTGACGGTAGGCCTTGGCGATGTCACCCAGTATCGGGTTGGCCTCTCGGTCGTAGCGCAGTTGCAACCTGCCTTTGCGCCATACCGCTTGCCCATTGGCCCCATCGGCTCCCATGCCCACCAAAAGCAGGCTCTGTTTCAGCCGCTTTTTGGTTGAGGCCGGCAGCGGCAACTCGTCAACCCCGTTCAGTCCAAACGAGGTGAGGTAGCCCGGCGTGTCGCCTTCACGCAGGGCGAAGCGACCATGGCAAGGGGGCCCCAGGCTGTAGTCAGCATCTTCGTGCTGGCACGCCCACCATGCCGGTGAGTCACCATTGCCGCCGAGCCCTAAGCCCAAGCCCGGCAGCTCACCCAGTTGGCCGCGCGCGCGCGAGCTCAGCATCAGCCGCAAGGTGTTGAGGGTGCCTGCTGCGATGATGAGGCGCGGGGCCTGCAGATGGCGGTAGCGGCCCGCCTCGTCCCTGACCGTGACGCGCCAGCCCTTGGCGGCCGCCCCAATATCAAGTGCCTCGTGGCGGTCCAGCACCGTCAGCCCTTGCGCCGTGGCGGGCACGATCAAGCGCTCGTCCAGCGTGACCTTGTCGCCTTGCGCGCTACCAAAGAAGCTGTTGTTGCGGTAGTGACCAGACTCAAACCGATAGCCCATGGCCGGTTGGGCCAAATCTGGATCTGCCTTCAGCAGCGGATCGGCGGCCAAACGATCACCGGTGAAGTTGGGCATGCCTTCGCCTGGCTGGGGCACCTGTGAGCCCATCACCTTGAGCGCCTCGTCGTACCAAGGCGACATGACGTGCTCATCAACACCATCCACATGGCCAGTCCAATATGCCGGGTCGATCGGGCGCGTGTTCATGGCGGAGTACACATGGCTGCCCCCGCCCACACCGCTGCCGCACACCACGGTCAACTCCCCGCCGAGGTGGATGTCAAACAGGCCGTGCCGGTTCAAGCGCACGCCGCTGGCCTTCAAGAAGGGCGCATGAACCTCACGCACCAAATGACTGAACACGTGCCGGCCACGGGGCAAAGGACTGCGCTTCATCTGCACACCCAGGCGCTCAAGTGCTGCCGTTTGGCGCCATGGGCCGCGCTCGATCATGGTGACTTTGGCACCAGCGTTCACCAGCCTGTGTGCAGCAAATGAGCCACCAAAGCCACTGCCAATGATGATGACATCGCTGCGCATCAGTCACCCTTTCGCAAGGTGAAGTACAGAACGCGGTAAACGCCTGCGCGGGTCTTCCAGTTCATGCGGGCCAGCACCACGCCATCGCTCAGCTGGCGGGCTTCACCCCTGATCCGACGCAGCAGGGCCAGGTTCTCTGGCACGTCGTAGTTCAACAGCAGAGCAGGCAAGCCATCAACTTCACTGACCCCGTTGCTGACGGTGTATCGGCCAAACGCCAGACCTTTGATGCCGAACCAATGATTGGCGCCCACCCCGTTGTTGAAGGACTTGCCTCGCCATGGGTTGAGAATGGGGGCACCCATCAAGCGATAGAAGCCGGACGCCACGAACCTTGGCAGCACACCCAAACCCAAGATGGCAAACAGGCGGCCAGCGTAATGGCCTTGAACGCTCTTGGCCGAGACCGTGGGCAAGACAGTGAACAACTCATCGAGTTCTGACTGTCGTTGACTCAGCACCTCAGATGCTGTGTAGGTGCGTGGGTGAATGATGGCAGACATGAATGGTTCCTTCAGTAAGATGGAGCCATTGTCTGAATTCACTCAGTTCGCATCAAACGATCATTTATAAGGCCGGCATTAGCAAAACTGATGCTTCAAGCCTGATCATTGGATGCCAGCTGGGCACGGATCCAGGCCAGGAACCCCACCACACGGGGATCCGACCGCATCTCGGGCAGCATGACGGCATACACACTGTCTGCCAAAGGCCCATGCATCGGCCCAGCTAATTGAACCCGCCCACTCTTCACCAAGGGCTGCTCCAGTGGCATGACGGCCAGGCTCACACCAATGGTTTCTGCAGCTTCAATGGCCGATGGATAGTCATCGACGTGGAAGTCCGTCGTGGCGATTTCACGGTACACATTGGTGTGAGCCAGATACAGGGCCCAGGCATCAGGGCGTTCCGTCATGTGCACCAGCGGCGGATACTTCAGTGCTTCTGTGGATTGCTCGCTCAGGTTGTATTCATCGGCCAATGCCGGGCTGCAGATTGGTTGGATATAGAGGTCCAGCAGTTTTTCGTGGACACAGCCTGGCCAAGGCGGGCGGCCGTAGCGAAAGGCCAGATCAACCTGTCGCTGCTGTAAGTCCTGATATTGGAGCGTGCTGTCCAGGTGCAATTCGATGTCTGGATGCGCCTGCCTGAAAGACTTGAGCCTGGGCAGTACGATGCGGTTGGCCATCGGCGTGAGCATGGTCACACGCAGAACCTGATGTGCACGCCCACGCTCACAAACGTTGGCGGTGACCTCGTCGAGCGCCGACAGAAGCGGCCGGATCGCTGTGGCGTACTGCTTGCCGATCGAAGTCAACTGCAGGCTGCTGGGGTGGCGGTCAAATAGCGTGATACCCAGTTGCGATTCCAGAGTTTTGAGCTGCTGACTGACGGCCGAGGGCGTCAGGCACAGTTTGTCTGCTGCAAGCTTGACGCTTTCGAAGCGGGCAACCACTTCGAACACACGCAGCAGGTTGAGTGAATGAGGCAGAGGTCGACTCAAAACAAGGAATCGGTGAGGGAGGCGTCAAATGTGGCGAGCATCCATGCTGGGCCATTCTCTCAATGTTAACTGACATAAAAAAAGTGCTCCGGAAGTCCCGGCGAAATCTACGCTGACTTGAACGGCTGCTTGACCCGGCTTTGCACCCATTCATGACGACGAGGCCGAGCGACTCCATAGGGTCGAAAGCGGCCGGCCAACGGGTTCAGGTTGTACGACCGTAACCAGCCTTGACCTGCCGCTCAGGTTGGTGGGCACAACGACTCTTCATGGCTGATCCGTGTTGGTCGATGGCAGGGCCTGTCAGAAATTTTGTGTTCGGGGCATAGCATGACGACCAGGAGCATGTATGCCAAGCAAACCGAAGGCGGCCAAGCCTGTGCTGCCGACCATTCCCCAAGAGATTTTGGACCAGTTCGCCAATGGGCCGAT
>NZ_LFRI01000212.1 GCF_001447195.1 Aquabacterium parvum
CATCGAGCACAGAGCCGCGACCACGTTGCCGGCGTTTCCATAGCTCGCGCTGGGCTCTATGAAGGTGCTTAAAGCGTTCAGCCAGGTCATCACCGTTCTTCACCGTCAAAGTCACCAAAAAAGGCCTCAGAGCCGTCTTCTCGGCTCGGATGACCTCCCACCTATCCAAGTAGGCTTTCATCGACTTAGCGCCCCGTCTAATGGCACACAGAGGGCAAAGCAGGTGCTTCATGCAGAAGCTGGCCGCATGCAGCCTCACAGCGTCGATGGTGA
>NZ_LFRI01000213.1 GCF_001447195.1 Aquabacterium parvum
CTGTCAGATCACGGCATGGCCCCCTGCAACATGGGTTGCGTGATGTGTGACCTGTTCACACGGGGGAGCGGGGGAGTCCCCCGGCCAGGAAGGGGGGGGTATGTCGCCACCCGACCTTGAAAAGGAAAGCCCCGAGGCCTGGTCAGAGGAGTTCGGGGCTGATGGAATCGAGACGCTACCCAGGCGGGTTGATCGGTACGGTAAGGCAAAGAGTCGTGCGCTCGATGTAGCGCAGTTTATCGGCGACCACGTTGAAGGTCAAGAAACGCTTCA
>NZ_LFRI01000214.1 GCF_001447195.1 Aquabacterium parvum
GCCCCCTGCAACATGGGTTGCGTGATGTGTGACCTGTTCACACGGGGGAGCGGGGGAGTCCCCCGGCCAGGAAGGGGGGGGTATGTCGCCACCCGACCTTGAAAAGGAAAGCCCCGAGTCCTGGTCAGAGGAGTTCTGGGCTGATGGAATCGAGACGCTACCCAGGCGGGTTGATCGGTACGGTAAGGCAAAGAGTCGTGCGCTCGATGTAGCGCAGTTTATCGGCGACCACGTTGAAGGTCAAGAAACGCTTCACCAGCGGCTCACCACTTG
>NZ_LFRI01000215.1 GCF_001447195.1 Aquabacterium parvum
GTGCATCCATCCTCACACCTTGCCCCCCTCATAGGCGAGGCTCACCGACGCGCCAGGAGCCCACGCACGCACCGGCACGGACACCTGCTCACCCACTCGGCCCTCGAAAGGCTTGGTGTCCGGAACTGTGAGGGTGGAGAGTTGAACGAGGCCACGGTTATCGAGGCCCTCGATCTGGAGAACCGGGCGGGTGGGGATCACCTCGCCGGTCTTCTTGTTGACGCCACCACCCAGGGTGGTGACTGCTCGAATGGTGCCGGTCAGCGTGAGCAT
>NZ_LFRI01000216.1 GCF_001447195.1 Aquabacterium parvum
GGCCGCATGCAGCCTCACAGCGTCGATGGTGAAGTAGTGCCGGAACAGCAGGTAGTCACCGCAAGTGGTGAGCCGCTGGTGAAGCGTTTCTTGACCTTCAACGTGGTCGCCGATAAACTGCGCTACATCGAGCGCATGACTCTTTGCCTTACCGTACCGATCAACCCGCCTGGGTAGCGTCTCGATTCCATCAGCCCCGAACTCCTCTGACCAGGACTCGGGGCTTTCCTTTTCAAGGTCGGGTGGCGACATACCCCCCCCTTCCTGGCCGGG
>NZ_LFRI01000217.1 GCF_001447195.1 Aquabacterium parvum
CTACATCGAGCGCACGACTCTTTGCCTTACCGTACCGATCAACCCGCCTGGGTAGCGTCTCGATTCCATCAGCCCCGAACTCCTCTGACCAGGACTCGGGGCTTTCCTTTTCAAGGTCGGGTGGCGACATACCCCCACCTTCCTGGCCGGGGGACTCCCCCGCTCCCCCGTGTGAACAGGTCACACATCACGCAACCCATGTTGCAGGGGGCCATGCCGTGATCTGACAGACGGTTTAGCCGTATTCGGCTACCCGTTTTCGACGCATACACA
>NZ_LFRI01000218.1 GCF_001447195.1 Aquabacterium parvum
CGAGAGGTTGTTCCGGCGGCTCAAGGGCTACCGCCGAATCTTCTCCCGGTTCGAAAAGCTTGATGCGATGTTTCTCGGCTTTCTCAGCTTCGTGCTCGTGGTCGATGGGCTTCGCAGTTTGTGTTAACAGGCCCTAATCCGCAAGGGGCCCGTCTGTGACGGGCCTTCTTGCTTTGGCGTGTGCATTTCTTTCATTTCGCTGCCGACAATCCCTTCAGGTCGACTTCGGAGGACCCCATGACCCCGACCCGCCTGACTCGTTGGCGCCGCCGTGTGCTGCGCCGTGGTGCCTTGGTGATCGCTGCGCTGGCGGGGCTGTCGCCCTGGTCGGTGATGGCCCAGGTCACGACACCTTCTGTGGCGGCCAGCCCAGCGCAAGCGGTGTACGCGGTGTCCGTGGTGCCCCAATTTCCGGCGGCCGACATCGCCCGGACCTGGGTGCCCATCCTGGAGCGGCTGGGCCAGCAGGTGGGCGCGCGCTTTGAGCTCAAGGTGCCGCGCGACATCCCCAGCTTCGAAGCGGATGTGAAGGCGGGTGCACCGGACTTCGCTTACATGAACCCCTTTCACCAGGTGCGCGCCAAGCGCGCGCAGGGCTACGTGCCACTGGTGCGGGACACCGAGTTGCTCACGGGCATCCTGGTGGTCAGGAAAGACGATCCGATCCGCGAGCTCAAGCAGCTGCAGGGTCAGACGCTGGCGTTCCCGGCGCCCAATGCCTTCGGTGCTTCCCTGCTGATCCGGGCGCAGCTCGACGAGGTCGAGCGGGTGCGCATCACGCCGTTTTACGCGCGCACCCACACCAATGCCTACCGACAGACGCTGGCGGGCAAAGCCGCCGCCACGGGTGGTTTGAGGGCCACGCTGGAGCGCGAGCCCCCCGAGGTGCAGGCGGGGTTGCGCATCCTGTTCGAAACGCCGGGTGCGGCGCCGCACCCGCTGAGCGCTCACCCGCGTGTGCCGACGGCGGTGCAGCAGGCCGTGCAGGCGGCCTGGCTCAAGCTGGCGCAAGACAGCAGCCTGCAAACGAGCTTCCAGGGCGTGCCCATGTCGCGCCCGGTGAAGGCCGATCATGCGCGTGATTACGCGCCGCTGGAGCGCCTCAAGCTCGACCGCTACGCGGAGTGAGGCCGCAGCCTGCCATGGCCGCGATGCCGATCCACTTGCTGCAATGTCTGTGGCCGCGTCGGCTGCACTTGCAGCTCATCGTCATGGTGTCGGCCTTGCTGGTGCTGGCTTTGTCGCTGCTGGGGGGCTACACCGTGCACGAGCAGGGTCGCCTGCAGCAGCGCGCGGCCGAGGGCCATGCGGCCACCCTGGCGCGCAACGTGGCGGTGGCCAGCACCAACCTGATCCTCACCGACAGCCTCGATGGGCTGGAGGAGCTGGCCACGCACTCGGCGGAAGTGGGTGACACCTTGTCCCTGTTGGTGCTGGGCAAGCAGTCCGAAGTGCTGGCCCATGTTCAGAGGCAGCCCGGCTCGGCACCTCGCGTGATCCACGATCACCGCCTGCCGACTGGGGTGCAAGCACCGGCTCAGGCGGGGGCAACGCCTTTTCCGGTGCTGGTCACCCACCCCGGGCGCATCGAGGCCTGGCACCCGGTGGTGGCGGCAGGGCTCATCGGTTGGGTGCGCGTCGAGCACGACACCCATGCCAGCGCACTGGACCGCACCCGCATCTGGCGCAACACCCTGGTGGTGGCGGTGGTGGCGGTGGTGGTGTGCGTGGCCTTGTTGAGCGCCTTCCTGCGCCGGCCGATGCGGTCGCTGGCCACGGCGCGTCGGTTTGCCCGTCAGATCGTCGATGCCAAGGGCGCCTTGTTGCCGCAGGAGTCGGGGCCGCTGGAGGTCACGGAGTTGCGGGAATCGCTCAACGAGGCATCGATGCTGATGTGCCAGCAGATGATCATGCTGGAGCACAACATGCGCGAGTTGCGGGCCCACGAGGCGCAGCTGGCGGAGCAGAACGACCAGCTGGGTGCGATCTCCCGCCTCAGCCAGGACGGCCTGGTGACCTTCGATCGAGAGGGCCGTGTGCGCTTTGTCAACAGCGCCTTCCTGCAGCAAACGGGGTTGAGCGAGCCGATGGTGCTGTCGTGTGACCTGGCTGGCCTGTCGGGTGCTTTGGCTGAGTTGACGCCGCCAAACAAGCCGTTTGCGGGCCTGGATGCCGTGTTCCAGGGCTCGGGGGGCGCCAGTGGCGAAGACGTGGTGCTGGAGCTGGCTGGCGAGCGACGCAAGCTGCTGTCGCTCAGCGGGCAGTGCAGCCAGCAAGGCAGCGTCAGTCGGGTGCTGTACGTGTGCGATGTGACGCGGCAGCACACCCTCGACGAGATGAAATCGGAGTTCCTCTCGATGGCGGCTCACGAGTTGCGCACGCCGATGGTCAGCATCTTCGGGTTCACCGAGCTCATGCTCAAGCGCGAGATGTCGGCCGAGCAGCGGCAGGACCTGTTGGGCCGCATCTACCGACAAAGCCAGGCCATGGTGGCCATCCTCAACGAGCTGCTGGACCTGGCTCGCATCGAAGCGCGGCGGGGTCAGGACTTCCTCATGGAAGAGTTGGACCTGGGCGAGGTGGTGCAGGCGGTGCTGGCCGATCACCGGCCGCCAGAAGGCAGGGCAGCGCCGGTGGTGGTGCCACTTGCGCAGCCCATGCCGGTGCGCGCCGATCGCAGCAAGCTGCGCCAGGCGGTGCTCAACATCCTGTCCAACGCTTACAAGTATTCGCCCGAGGGTGGGGAGGTGGTGGTGCGCTTCTTGGCCGAAGCCAGCCCGCACGAAACGGGCGCGCCTAGCTTTGGCGTGGCCGTCGAGGACCATGGCATCGGCTTGAGCCCGGACCACGTGGCCCGGCTGGGCGAGCGCTTTTTCCGCGCGGACAAGTCCGGCAACATCCCGGGCACGGGCCTGGGGGTGAGCATCGTCAAGGAGCTGATGGACCTGATGGGCGGCCGCATGCAGGTGGTCAGCAACTTGGGGCGTGGCACCACGGTCACGCTGTGGTGGTGAAAGCGTTCAGGCCAGGCTGAAGGTTGCGACCCCGTTGGCCAGGACCTGGGCCTGATCGCGCATGGCCGCGGCAGCAGCTGCTGTTTGCTCGACCAGCGCCGCGTTTTGCTGCGTCGACTCGTCCATGGCCTGCACGGCCTGAGTGGTCTGCTGAACGTCCTGGGCTTCGCTGCGGGCGCTCTCGGCGATGCGGGCCAGCAGCTCGTTGATGTGCAGCGTTTGTTTGACGATGTCGTCCACGGCAGAGCCGGCCTGGCCCACGACCTCGGTGCCGGACTCGATGCGCCGCACGCTGTCGGAGACCAGGTGATTGATCTCTCGGGCGGCGGTGGCCGCGCGTTGCGCCAGCCCGCGCACCTCGGCGGCGACCACCGCGAAGCCGCGACCTTGTTCGCCGGCCCTGGCGGCTTCCACCGCCGCGTTGAGGGCCAGCAGGTTGGTCTGAAAGGCGATGCCGTCGATGGTGGACGTGATGTCGCCGATGCGGCGCGAGGACTGTCTGATCTCGTCCATGGTCGCGATCATGGTGTGGATGACCTGGCCACCGTGGCGCGCCGCCTCGGCGTTGTGCGTGGCCAGTGACGAGGCCTCTGCGGCCACGTCGGCGGTGCTGCGCACGGTCTGCGAGATGTGCGCCATGGCAGAGGCCGATTGCTGCAGGCCGCTGGCCGAGGCCTCGGTGCGCCGAGCCAGGTCGTCGGAGCCGGCGGCGATCTCCTGGCTGGCGTGCACGATGTGGTCGGCCGAGTCGCGGATCTGGGTGACGATGCGCCGCAGCGACTGCTGCAGGTCGGCGATGGTGCGCATCAGGCCGGCGGCTTCGTCAGCGCCCCAGGCTCGGGGCTGGGTGGCGAGGTTGCCGTCGCGCATGGCGTCGATGTGGAAAACGACTTCGCGCAGGCCACCTTCGAGCACCTTCCTGAACGAGATGAACAGGTAGGACGACAAGAGCAAGCTGAGCACCAGCACCACCGCGGTCAGGTCGCGGGCATGGGTGAGGTGGGCTTCACGCTGCTCGAGCAGTTGGTCCAGCAGGGGCAGGTGGTGGTCGTACAGGCCGGACAGGGCCGCCAGCGTTTCGCGGCCTTGGCGGTAGAACTCGGCGGGTTGGGGGCCATGGGCATCGAACACCGCCAGGTGCCCCAGCTTGCGCAAGGCCAGGGCCTGGTCCAGGGCACTGGTGTCGATCTTGGCGGCGATGTCCGAGTTGGCGGTGGCCACGCGCTCGAAGTAGCGGCGCATGTCTTCGGCGCCGCTTTGTGTGCGGGCGGTCCAGATGGCCCAGTTGGCTTCCTGCTCCGAGCCGATGCTGCCGCGCGAGGCGGCGTAGGTGCCCCAGCCCCAGATCTGACCGGTGCTCTCGAGCATCTGCGGCAGCGTCAGCACCAGCGCATTCATCAGGTAGTAGCTGTCGAGGTCGGGGTCGAGCACCAGGTTGGAGTTGTCGCCCACGGCGTAGAGCAGGGCGACGACCGCAGCGGTGACCGGACCGAAGACGGTGCGCCCCTTGCCGTCGGTGCCGTCTTTGGAGCCAGCCGTGGCTTGCCAGCTTTCCTGCAGGCGCTGCACGTTGGCGCTGATCTTCAAGGGATCGCCTTGCTGCTTCACGTGTTGCGCGAACGCAGCCAGGGCTTGATCCGTGGCCTGGTGCGCGGCCTGGTAGTCGGCCTGAACCGCGTGCCCTCCCAGCATGGCGCGGGTGGCGTTGCGGGTGTCGATCACACCCTTCATCACGGGCAACAGGCGCTGCATGGTGCTCACGCCCACGCGCTCGGCGCGGGTGAACTCGATGGTCGCGGCCTTGTCCTTGAAGTACTGCCAGGACAGCAGCACGATGGGCACGAGGAAGACCGCCGTCAGGATGCTGGCCTTGGCCTGAAAGCCGATGCGCCGAAACAGCCGCACGCCGGGGGCCCAGGGTCCGTGGTAGCGGAAGAAGTCGCGCAGGCGCCGGCGCCTGGCTTCGGCGTCGTGGACTCGGCGCGAATGGGGCGAGTGCGGTGGCTGGGGCGTTGGGGCGGGAACCTGCACGGTGGGGGTGCGGGTGCCGGCGATGGGTGCTGTGTGCATGGTGGCCTCTGAGGTGTCTGGACACAAGGGCTCGCGACGCCTCGTCGGCAAGACGTCGCAAGAGACATTGTGGGAATCGGACACCGGCGTGAAGCGTCAAACAGCTTCGATTTTCCGGACAGATGCCTGCTGGTGGCGTCCGATCGCCCTGCGGTCCCCAAGTCGGTGCAAACTGCGGCCCATGAAGTCCTTGCCCGACACCCTGCAGGTCATCGAGCGCGGTTGGCTCTCGTCCAACCACGTGGTCTTTGCCGACGACGACGTGCCCACCGTGGTCGACACGGGTTACGTCACCGAGGGCGAGGGCACGCGGCGCCTGGTGGGGCAGGCGCTGCGAGGGCGGCGTTTGGGTCGCATCGTCAACACGCACCTGCATTCCGACCACGCGGGCGGCAACGCCTTGCTGCAGGCCGAGCACGGCTGCGAGATCTGGATCCCGCCTGGCGAAGCCGACCTGGTCGAGGCCTGGGACGAGGAGCGCCTGAGCTACCGGCGCACCAGCCAGCTTTGTCCACGATTTCGGCACGACCGGCTGCTGACGGTGGGTGAACTCATCGAGCTCGGCGGCGAAGGCTGGCGCGTGTTGCCCGCCGGCGGACACGACCACGCCATGGTGATGCTGTGGTGCGAGCGGCTGGGCATCCTGATGTCGGCCGATGCGCTGTGGCAAAAGGGCTTTGGCGTGATCTTTCCGGAGCTGGCGGGCATCCCCGGTTTCGCCGAGCAGGCTGCCACGCTGGAGCTGATCAGACAGTTGCAGCCGCGTGTGGTGATCCCCGGGCATGGGGCGCCGTTCAGCGAAGAAGACGGCGCCGTGAGCGCGGCCTTGCAGGCGGCGCGCTCGCGCATCCGTTGGTTGGCCGAAGAGCCCCGGCGCAACGCCGACAACGCGCTCAAGGTGCTGCTGGCCTTCAAGCTGCTCGAAGCCAAGCGCCTGAGCCTGGCCGAGTTGGCGCAGATGGTGGCGGTGACCTTCGAGGGCAACGAGGCCATGCGCGGGCTCTACCCGCTCGAGCCCGAGGCCATCGCGGCCTTCATGGCGCAGGAGCTGGAGCGGGTGGGGGCGGCCAGCCTGGTTGACGGGGTGCTGGTGGCTCGGGCCAGTGCCGGCGCCGACACCGGAGCCGACACCGGCACCAGCACCTGAGCCGCAGCCCCGCAGGCCCCTTGTGGCAACTCACCGCACGGTGAACTCCCGCGTCTGCCCGCTGAAGGCGCTGACCTGACCCAGCAGGTTCCGGGCGTTGCCCAGGTGAACGATGCGGTGACGACCCGGCGCCGCGCCGGCCGGGATGGCCCAGTCGATGTCGGCCACCGATTCCGCCCCCAGCGTGCGGCGCCAGCGGTAGCGCGTGGCCCAGTCGCTGTCGTCGGCGATGGTCTGCCAGGCCTGGCCGTCCCAGCGTTGCACCAGCAAGAAGCTGCCATTGCGGCGCAGGTGGTTTTTCGGGTGACCGGTCTGAAAGCGCACGCTGACCGTCTGGCCCGGCGTGTAGCTGGCTTGTGGTTCGGTGAGCACCTGACCGAAGCGCTTGCCCAGTGCCGGCAGGTCCAGCACCACGCCGGTCTGAAAGTTGAGCTGACTCTGGCTGAGGTCGCGCGGGGTCAGGGTGTTGGCGCTGGGGCGGCCTTGGGCCAAGTCCTGCGCCAGCTTGTCCAGCTCTTGTGTGTAGGCCGGTTGGGTGGCGGGGCCGAACAAGGTGCTGCCGCCCTCGTAGTCCTGCAGGCTGTATTCCTCCGGCGTGGTGACGTACTGCGTGTAGGCGTTGCTGTAGCCGACCACGATGACGCGGCTGGTGTCCATGCCAAGCGTGCGCGCGAGCTGTTTGCGGATGCGCCAGCCCGACATCATGGTGGGCTCGGCCGGCAGGCCCGCGAAGACGATGGAGCCGAGCTTGAGCACTTGCAGGGGCAGCACCTCGGGTGACCAGGGGTGGGGCTTCATGTCGCCCACGGGGATGACGACCTCCTTGACACCGTGGCACTCGCGCAGCGTGGCCGAGGGCCAGAACACCAGGCCGCCGACGGCGGTGAGAAAGGGGTTGGGCTGGCCTTCTTTCGCGATGCCCGGGCCGGGGCCGTCTTCGGTGCTGCCGGCGGCGAAGCTGCTGCCCAAAGCGGCGGGGCAGGTCTTCATCGGCTTGCCATCGGGGGTGTAGGCGCCGCTGACCAGCACGCGGCTCATGTCCACGTAGCGCATGCGCGAATCGATGTCGCCGCCCAGGGCTTCGCTGGCCTTCTGAGACAGCGCCACGGCCTTGTCCGCCTGGCGCAGGCCGATGATGCGCGTGTTCTCGAACTCGTCTTCGCTGGGGCCGCTGCCGGGTTTGGCGTTCAGGTTGGGCGTGAGGTCGCCGGGGTTGGTCTGCGCGAAGCCGGCCACGAAGGGCTGCGTGTCGTGAAGGTGCTGCACGCCGGCGATGTCGTGCTCCCAGTGCCAGGCCGCGTAGCCCTTGTTGTCACCGCTGATGAGGGTGTTGCGGTTGGTCATGCTGGTGCCGTGCGTCGGGAAAAAGCTCAGGGCACCGATGTCCTTGCCAGCCTGGCGAAAGCTCAGCACGGTCATCAAAGGGTCGATCTCTTGTGGGAAGTGGGCGCGGTCTTCGGCGGCGTTCAGGCGAAAGGCCAGCGGCGAGCGGTTGCGGCTGGCGTTGGTGAGCTCGCCCTGGTTGAGCTTGACCTCGCCCGGAGCGAGCCTTGCATGCGCGCGCTCGACGGCTTCGACGATGCCATCGACGATGGCTTGGAAGGTGCGCTGCTGAAAGCCCAGGATGGTGATGTTGTAGAGCGCGTAGTGCGAGTAGCCACCCGGGCCCGCGTGGGTGTGCGTGGCCGTGAGCATGACGTTGCGCTCGGTGTAGCGGTCGCCGAACCTGGCGGCCAGGCGCTTCATCACGGCCTGGTGAACGGCTTGTGTCACCAGGCCCGTGTCGGTGACCACGATGACGGCCGAGCGCTGCGTGCGCGGGTCTTCGGCGATGAAGGCGCGGGCGCGCAGGCGCTGGTGGATGCCGCTGGTCTTTTGCGTGAGCTCGGCGTAACCCATCATGCCGACCTCGGCGGCCTCGCCGGTGACGTCGCTCATGCCCACGCCCACGCGCCAGCTTTGCGCGTGAGCGGGTGTGGCGGTGAGCGCGCTCAGGCTGGCCAGGCCGAGCAAGGCGATCTGGCAAGCGCGGGACACGCGCCCCCTTGTCACGTCAGGCTTGAAGCGGTCTCGCAGTTTGGCGAGGCTGGTTGACGGGGGCAGCGTTGAGGTGGTTGAGGTGGGCATGAGGGGCTCCTGGCACTCAGAACTTGCGGGCCACGCTCAGCACGAGCGCGGGGCGGTCCATGCGGCGGATGCGTTCGCCGTTGTCGCTGACGGTCTGGCCGTAGAAGTCGTTGCGCATCACGCCGCCGACGACTTCGGCCGAGAAGTGGTAGCCCCAGCGCTGGTGGATCAGGCCCAGGCGATAGTCCCAGGTGTTGAGGAAGTCGAAGCCCTTGACGCGCGTGTAGCCGACGTGGATGAGCGCCTGGAGGTTGTCGGCGACAGGCAGCTTGGTTTCGACCTGCAGCAGTTGCGAGCCGCGGCTGTGGCGCTCGCCCCGGTCGTAGCACTTCATCGCTTCGCTGAAATCGCCACCGCTGACCTGGTCGATGAGCGCGGCGCTGCCGCACACCGTGGCGGTGTTGTTGCCACGGAAGTCGCGGCTGAGCACGTGCAGGTACCTCGCCTCGATGATCCCGTAACCGAATTCGAGCAGACCGAAGGTGGTGTCGAAGCGTGTCTTGACCTGGTCATCGGGGTCGACGAAGGGGTTGCGAGGTGCGCTCACCTGCGCGTTGGGAAACAGCTCCTGCGCGGCGCCCACGCCGAAGTGCCAGCCGTCGGAGCGCCCCCAGCGGTAGCCCGTGGCGGCCACGGCGGTCCAACGGTCGCCGTTGGGGAAGTTGTCGCGGGCCACGCTGCCCAGCTGCAGGTAGCCGATCCAGCCAGACTCGTGCGCAGCGCTGACGGTCAGCTCGGCACCCGGTCGGCGGTAGGTGTCCGACAGGCCGTTGGTGCGGCGGTCGGTGGTGAGCTTGGCCTCGATGTCGACGGCGTAGGACTGCAGCTGGGGCTCGGCGGCGCCGGCACTGGCACCACTGCCGCCATGGCCATCGGCGGCTTGCACGCGGGGGGCGCACACGAGCTGGGCCGCAGCGGCCAGCATGATCACGGACAGGTTGAGCTTGAGTTTTTTCATGGGGTCTCCTCTTTCGTGGGCTCGGGGTGGTTCAAGGTGGGGTGGGGCAGCCCGCCGGCAACGCGCTGGCCCGTTTCATCTCTTCGGTTTCACCCAGCAGCTCGGTGCCGATGAAGGCGCGCAGCTTCAGGGTGTCGCCCTGGGTGCGCAGCACGGCCTTGTAGGTCTTCTTGCTGCGCGGGTCGTGGGCCCAGCCGTCGCGCCAGGCGTCGTCCTCGAAGCGCTTGAGGCGGGCGATGACCACGCCACAGGTGTCGGCGGGCGTGCCGACGTCGGCGTCCCAGGCGATGGTTCCGCACAGGTGGGCCGGGTTGTCTCGGCAAGGCGCGAAGGCGATGACGGCGCGCTGATCGGCGCTGTGCCACAGGCCTTGCGCGTCCTGCGGTGTCGCGGCCCGTGCGGGGGCGATGGCGCCCAGGATGGCGAGCGCACCCGACAGCGCGGCGCATGTCGCTCGGTGCCTGCGCGGTGTTTCCGCGGGCATGGCTGTGGAAGGTGTTGGAGCAGAAGGTGGCGAAAGCAGGCGAAACAACACGGGCGAGACTCCGGTCGGTGGTTGGATGGCGGACAAGGTCGAACACGGGCGAGCAGGCGAGCGCCAGCCCGGTGGGGCCCAGGCCCACCGGAGCGCTTGATCGGCTCGGGAACACAGCGGGCGGCGTCAGCCGCGCGCGGGAAAGGCGGGCCACATCGCCACGACGCGGTCGCCTTCGACCACGGCGATGTCGCCGAATTGCTGGAGCACCGCCTCGCTCTGTGTCGGGCGGAAAAAGACGAGGTCGTCGGGTTGCAGGCCCTGTCGGCCCGAGCCGAGGAACAGCTGCTGATTCGACGAGGGCCCGATCAGGCCACTGGCCTGCAAACCTTCGGGCGATTCGGGCAGGGCCAGCCAGTGGCCGCCATGGATGAAGTGCGCCGTGCGCTGGTTCGGGTCCCAGCCCTGCGCGAGCCGGCCCAGCGCCTGTACGCCATCGGGCGCGCGAAAGCCTTGCACCTTGAGCACCGGCGTGGCGATCCAGGCGGCGGGCTGCAGGTCGGCCAGCAGGGGCGTGTCGAAGTCGGTGGGTTTGACCAGGGCCGAGCCCACCGCCACCTCGTTGGCGGGGCCGCTGGCGCGGTGCAGGCGGTAGGTGGGCGAGCCACCGGTGTTGAGCGTGAGGGCGCCGTCCACCGGGCTCAGGCCGCTGCCTTGCAGGGCTGTGAGCCGTGCGCGGTAGGTGCTCAGCACGTGCTCGTGGGCGCGCGCCCGTGAGCCGGCGAGGTCAGGGATCTTCTGCGTGTGGGCGTCGTAGCCCATCAAGCCCGACCAGTGCAGCAAGGGCTCTTCGCGCAGCAGGGTGATCACCTGTTGCAGCGTGGCTTCGTCTGGCACGCCACCTCGATGCAGCCCCACGTCGATCTCCAGGTTGATGCGCAACGCCACGCGCTGGCCGCGCGCCAGGTCGCGGTACTGCGCCAGCCGCGCGGGCGAGTCCACCAGCCATTGCACCTGCCTGGACACGTCGAAGCCGCTGCGAGGTGGCTCGGTCAGCAACTGGGCCGCGGCCGCCACGGGGAAGGGCTTGCCCAGCAACACATCGCTGTCGGGCCGGTGTTCGGCCAACAAACGCAGGTAAGGCAGGTTGAAGACCATCTGCCGGCGCGTGCCAGTCAGGCCCGCGACCTCGTCGAGCAAGGGCAGGCTGGGCAAGGACTTGTTGACCAGGCGCAGGCCCAGCCCGGGCTCGAGGTTGGCGCGCACCTGGCGGGCGTTGGCATGCAGGCGCTCGCGGTCGATGACGAGCGTGGGCTGGCTCAGGCCGGCATGGCGCAAGGCCTGGCTCAGCCTCGCGAAGAAGGCGCCGTGGGGCGCGCCGGTTTCGGCCGGCTTGAGCGCCAAAGCAGCGGCCCCACCCGCGAGCGCGGTGAGCCCCAGCCACTGGCGTCGGGTCAGGTGGGCCATGGCGTGCGTCCTCAGGCCTGGCCGAACACCTGGCGCAGGTGGGCGTTGAGCAGGCGGCCCTGCGGATCGAAGCGGCGGCGCAGGGCCTGGAAGTCAGCCCAACGCGGGTACACCTTCGACAGTTCGGCCTCGGTCAGCCGGTGCAGCTTGCCCCAGTGCGGACGCCCCTGGTGGGCGCGGAAGATCGGCGCGAAGTCGTCGATGAGGTACTGCCAGGCCTCGTCCGCCGCCGCGTGCACGGCGATCGAGCAGCAGTCGCGGTTGTGAAAGGGGCTGAGCCAGGCCTCGTCGCGGCGGATGAAGCGGAACTCCAGCGGGAAGAACACCTCATTGCGTGACTCCAGCTTGGCCACCACCTCGCGCAGGCAGGTCAGGGCGCGCTCGCGAGGCAGGTGCCACTCGGTTTCGTTGAAGCGCGTGGGGCGCACCGATGAAAGCAGCCTGAAGGAGCGGTGACGAGCCTCTTCCGTCATGTTGGGGTCGATGGCTTGTTGTGCGGCCCAGCGGCGCAGCTTCGGGAAGCGCCCCAGCCAGTCGCGCAGCATCTTCAGGTCGCCCAGCACGTCCTCGTCGCCGGGCTTGGGCAGCATCAGGTCCTGGCCGGTGTAGACGTCGTGGCGGATGCCGGCGGCGTAGCCGGTGTGCGGCAGCACGTAGAACTCGAAGTGCCGATGCTGGGACGCCAGCTTGGGCGCCTCGCTGATCAGGCTGTCCAGCGGCTGCAGCCAGACGTGGCGAGCGAGGTTGAACGCGGGCACCACGCGCAGCGTGACCTGCGTGATGAAACCCAGCGAGCCCAAGGACACGCGGGCCGCCGCCATCAGGTCGGGGTCCTGGTCGGCGTGGACCTCGACCACCTCGCCATCGACCTTGACCAGGCGCAGCGCGATGACGTCGTCGTGCAGTGCGGGCAACTGCGCGCCGGTGCCGTGCGTGCCGGTGGAGATGGCGCCGGCCAAGGTCTGCACATCGACATCGGGCTGGTTGCGCAGGGCCAGGCCCTGGGCGTCGAGGGCGCGCGCGAGGGCGCCGATGCGCATGCCGGCCTGGGCGGTCACCGTCATGGCGGCCTTGTCGATGCGGACCACGTTGGCCAGGCGGTCCAGCGAGACCAGCGTGGCGTTCGTGGGCACCAGGGCCGTGAACGAGTGGCCCGAGCCTGCCGGGCGCACCTCGCCCTGGGTGCGGCGCAGCAGTTGCTGCAACTCGGCCTCGTTGGCGGGGGTGGCCCAGTTCGCGGGCGTGGCCTGCTGCAGGCCCGACCAGTTCTGCCAGCGACGCGGGGCCGATGGCACCGAGGCCTGGGCCTGCGCCTGGGGCAGCATCAGCTGGGCCAGCGTGCCGCCGCGCAGGGCGTCGAACAAAGCGACGGCGGCGGTGCCCGTCAGCAGCTGACGGCGGCTGGTGGACGCACAAGCGGTGTGGGTGTCGCGGCTCATCTGGGCGTGCTCATGAAGGTGATCAGCTCGCTGAAATCCTGCTCGCTGCAGTCGGGACACAGGCCCATGGCCGGCATGCCGCGCAGGCCCTCGCGGGTGTGTTTCAGCAGGGTGTCCATGCCTTGCGCCAGGCGGGGGCGCCACGATTCGGCGTGACCCGTCAGGGGTGCGGCGCTGCGCACGCCATGGCAGGCCATGCAGCTGCGCTCGTAGGTGGCGGCCAGCTCGGGACGGGCGGGGCGCAGGGCCTCGGCGGCGAGCACGTCGGCGTCGGTGGGGGGCGTGGGGGCGCTGCCTTGGCAGGCGGCCAGCGCGCCCAGGGCGGCCACCAGGCTCACCCGGGCGATCAGGCGTGAAAGTCGAGACAAGGGCATTTACTGAAACACCGACATGAAAAATAACAGTGTTATTACGATACGCTCATCCCAAGCCCGTGCCGACCCTGGCAAACCCTGTCCCCGGAGACCCGGTCCGTGACCCTCACCCCCACCGAGCAACGCAAGGCCCGCGAGGCCGAGCAGCGTCGCAAGGCCATCATCAAGATCGTTCGCAAGCTCATCCGCAAGGGCGGCATGGGCGAGATCTCGCTGCGCAAGGTGGCCGAGCTGGCGGGCTACTCCACCACCGTCGTCTACACGCTGTTTGGCGACAAGGCCGCGCTCATCACGCAGGCCATGGACGAAGACCTGCTCGAGCTCACCCGCACCATCACCCACGCGGTGCAACAGGCCGAGCCCGGCTGGCCGCGCCTGCGCGCCATGGGCCGCGCCTACGTGAAGTTCGGCATCCAGCACCCCGACGAATACGCCTTCGTCTTCATGACGCGGCGCCCGCACGCGCCCAACGAAGCGGCACGGGTGCAGCATGGCAACCCGGCGCAAGACCCCTATGCCGCCGGGCGGCTGCTGGTCAGCGAGGCCGCTCAGATGGGCCTGATCTCCGACCGACCCGAGGACATCGAGCTGGTGGTGCAGATCCTGTGGGAGGGCATCCATGGCCTGACCGCCCGCCTGCTGGTCATGGGCGACGACGACAACTGGGTGCCCAGCATGCCGACCGAGCTGCACCTCGATGCCATGCTCGACGTGCTGTGCGCGGGCATCGCCCACCGCTTCCCGCCACGCCGCAAGTGAGCGGCGAGCGCCGCCTTTCACGCCCCGACAAGCCCCCACGCAGCCAGGGGTCGTGACCACGCCCCCCGGGCGCGGCACAATCGCGCCCATGCTCCGCACCCCTGAACTGCTTTTGCCCGCCGGCTCGCTCGAAAAGATGCGCGCCGCCTACGACTTCGGCGCCGACGCCGTCTACGCCGGCCAGCCGCGCTATTCCCTGCGCGCGCGCAACAACGAATTCAAGATCGAGCAACTGGCCCAGGGCATCGCCGAGGCCAAGCAGCGCGGCAAGAAGCTGTACGTGACCAGCAACCTGATCGCGCACAACGACAAGATCCGCACCTACCTGCGCGACATCGAGCCCATCATCGAGATGAAGCCCGACGGCATCATCATGGCCGACCCGGGCCTGATCATGATGGTGCGCGAGAAGTGGCCGGAGGTGCCGATTCACCTCTCGGTGCAGGCCAACACCACCAACTACGCCACCGTGAAGTTCTGGCAGAAGATGGGCGTGCAACGCATCATCCTCTCGCGCGAACTCAGCCTCGACGAGATCGAGCGCATCCGCCAGGAATGCCCCGACATGGAGCTCGAGGTCTTCGTGCACGGCGCGCTGTGCATCGCCTACTCGGGCCGCTGCCTGCTGTCGGGCTACTTCAACCGCCGCGACCCCAACCAGGGCACCTGCACCAACGCCTGCCGCTGGAACTACAAGACGCAAGGCGCCACCGAGCAGTCCGATAGCGGCGAGGCCATTCCCATCAGGCTCGAAGGCGTCTTCAACTTCGAGCAGGAGCAGGCCGACGCACAAGCTGCCTCGTTCGCCCCTTCTGCATGTGGCGATGGCAAACGCCACCCCGCCGCCGACAACGTCTACCTGATCGAAGAGGCCGAGCGCCCGGGCGAGCTCATGCCCATCATGGAAGACGAGCACGGCACCTACATCATGAATTCGAAGGACCTGCGTGCCGTCGAGCACGTCGAGCGCCTGGCCCAGATCGGTGTCGACTCGCTCAAGGTCGAAGGCCGCACCAAGTCGCTTTACTACGTGGCGCGCGTGGCCCAGGTCTACCGCCACGCCATCGACGACGCCGTGGCCGGTCGCCCCTTCAACCGCGACCTGCTGATCCAGCTCGAAGGCCTGGCCAGCCGCGGCTACACCGGTGGCTTCCTGGAGCGCCGCCCCGCGCAGGACTACCAGAACTACATCACCGGCCACTCCGAGTTCAACCGCAGCCAGTTCTGCGGCGAGGTCAAGGGCGTGGCCGACGGCTGGGCCGAGGTGGTGGTGAAAAACCGCTTCGACGTGGGCGACACCATCGAGGTCATCCACCCCTTCGGCAACCAGCTGATCAAGCTGGAGAACATGCGCAACCTCGACGGCGAGCCGATCACGGCCGCGCCCGGCAGCCCGCTGCACGTGCGCATCCCGCTGGAGGCTCGTTACGAAGGCGCGCTGCTGGCGCGCATGTTCTGAGGCCTGCGTCGAAGGTCAGGCCCGGCGCGCCGTCGCGCGAGAAGGGGCTTGCTGCGCGGTCCGCTCCTCGACCCAGTCGGGGTGCTTCCACAGGATGCGCAGGTCCTTGTGCGTCCAGACGTCGCGCCACATCGCGAACCACTCGTCGAGGTTCAGGCGCAGCGGGTTGAGCGTGGTCGGCTGGCGGTGGCTGATGCCGTAGACGATTTCCCCCGCGTCGCGCTCGTCGACGAAGGTGTCGAACAGTCGGTCCCAGATGATCAGCACACCACCGAAGTTGGTGTCGATCTGGGCCGGGTTGCGGCCGTGGTGCACGCGGTGGTGAGAGGGCGTGTTGAAGACGGCCTCGAACCACTTCGGCAGGCGGCCCACCACCTCGGTGTGCAGGAAGAACTGGTAGAACAGGTTGAGCTCGACGGCGACGATCACCGAGACCTTGTCGAAGCCGATCAGCGCCAGCGGCACCCACCACAGCAAGGCCAGGCCGCTGAGGTCGAACAGGAAGTTCTGGCGCAGCGCGGTCGACAGGTTGTAGCGCGTCGAGCTGTGGTGCGTGATGTGCGAGCACCAGCCGTAGCGCAGCTTGTGCATCACGAAGTGGGCCACGTAGAACAGGAAGTCCGTGGCCAGGAAAAGCACCAGCCAGCCGACCCAGGGCTGACTCGGGCTGAACTGCAAGCCCCAGGCGCGCACGTCGTCGAAGAACACGGCGATGACGCCGGCCACGAACAGGCCGTCGAACATCTTGTAGATGAAGCCGGTGCCGACGTTGGCGAGGGACTCGCGCAGGTCGTAGGCGTTGGGCCGGTTGCGGCGGATCCAGAAGGCGCGTTCGGCGGCGATCAGCGCCAGGAACACGGCGCCGGCCACCAGCACGAAGCCGAGGGCGTGGAGGATGTCTTGCATGGTCGAGCTCCTTGAAGGTGCATGCCAGGGTGGGATGGAGGGACTTTAGGCAGCACCGCCGCGATCGCATTGACAAACGGCGCCCATGTTTGAACAATCCATGCCACAACCGAAGGCGCGATGGGACCTTTGATGCGCGTCAACGGCGCCTGGCTGCGCCTGCTGTCCGACTGGCTCGACCGAGAAAACCTGCCGGCGCCAGCCCTGCGCGCCCGCGTGCTCGCCCACGCCCCCGACGACGCGGTACCCCTGCCGGTGTGGAATGGCCTGCTGGTCGACGCAGCGGCCCTGCGCCCGACGGACGCTGGCCTGGGCCTGGCGATCGGCTCAGGCGTGCAGCCCCGCCACGTCGGCGTGCTGGGCTACCTGGCCCTGGCCAGTGACAACCTCGGCGAGGCCCTGGCCACTTACCAGCGCTGCGAGCGCCTCTTCTATGGGCTGGACCTCGCTGAGGTGGCGCTGTGCGGCAACGAGGTGGAGATCCGCTGGCCACGTGGCACCGACTCCGCGCCCATGGCCGACGAGGTCGCCATCGCGGCGCTGGTGAGCTTCATGCGCCGCCAGATCGACGACCCGCCGCCGCCCAGCCACATCGGCTTCCTGCACGCCGAGCCGGCGGCGGGGCGGGCGCAGCACGAAGCCTTCTTCGGTTGCACCGTGGGCTTTGGCGACAGCCACACCCGGGTGCGCTTCCTGACCAGCCACCTGGCCATCCCCATGCCGCACCGCGACCCGGGTCTGCGCGCCTTGCTCGACCAGCAGGCGCGTGCACTGTTGGTGGCCCTGCCCCAGCCCGGTGACTTCGACCGCGCGGTGCAGCAGATGCTGGTGCGCCTGCTGCCCGATGGCGAGGTGTCGGTCGACAAGGTGGCGCAGGGCCTGCACCAGTCCACCCGCACCCTGCAGCGCCGCCTGGCCGAGCGCGGCCTGACCTGGCAGCAGCTGCTCGACCGCACCCGCGAGCAACTGGCGCGCGAGTACCTGCGCGACCCTGCCTTGTCGCTGGCCGAAATCGGCCTGCTGCTGGGCTACAGCGAGCAAAGCGCCTTCACGCGTTCCTTCCGGCGTTGGACGGGGCAGACGCCGATGGTGTGGCGGCGGGCGGCGCGCTGAGGGACGCGGGCCAGCGCCCAGGCCAGCACGCGAGCCCGAAGCGCGCGACAATGGCGGTTTCGACCTTTTTGCGCGCACCCATGTCTGCCACCCCCGAGAACCAGCCCGACGAACAACTGCCCGCCGCCGGCGACACGCCGCCTGCGGACGGTGAAACCGGGGCAAGCGGTGCAGCCGTGGCCTCCCAGGCTGACCAGGGCGCCCAGCCTGATCAGCCCACCGTGGCCGACACCAAGGCCCGCCTGGCCGAGCTGTTCCCGGCGCTGTTCCGCGGCGAGCCCAAGCCGCTGAAGCTGCGCATCCAGGCCGACATCCAGGAGCGCGCGCCCGGCGAATTCACCAAACAGGTGCTGTCGGCCTTCTTGCGCCGCCACACCGGCACGACTTCCTACCTGATCGCCGCCTCCAAAGCCAAGCAGCGCTTCGACCTCGACGGACAGCCCGCGGGCGAGTTCTCCGAAGAACACCGCCAGGTGGCTCTGGAAGAGCTGGCCCGCCGCCGTGGCAACCAGCAGGCCAAGCGCGAGCAGGAAGAGGCCGGTCGTCGCGAGCGCGCTGCGCTGCTGCGCGGCTTCGAGACCACCAAGCTGACGGTCGCCAACTTCTGCGCGCTCAAGGGCATCGCGCCCGAGCAGCTCGACGCTGTGTTGGCTCAGGCCCGCGCTGAAGCGGCAGAAGACGCGGCGCGCCCGCGCCCGACCGGTCGCCCGGATCACCGTGGCGGCCCGCGTGGCGAAGGTCGTGGTGACGGCCGCGGTGACGGCCGTGGCGAGCGCCGAGCCGACGGTGGCCGGCGTGACGACCGTGGTGGACGCGGCCAGGGCAAGGGTCCGCGTGGCCAGGGTGCCCCGGGAGGCCCGCGCCGCGATGGCGCGCAAGGCAAGCCGGGTGAGCGCCGTGGTGGCCCCCGCCGCGAGGGCGCTGCCCAAGCCTCAGCTGCCGCTTCGGCGCCGGCGCCTGAGCCCAAGCCCCAGGACGGTGGCGCCGACCAGGCCTGATGCATGGCTGACCCGGCCGACATCGCGGGTGCGAACGCACCTCACCTTGATCGCTTTGCCACGCTCACACGCGAAGCCCTGGCGCAAGGCACCTGCCAGCAACTGCTGTGGGTGGCTTACCAAGGCGGCGTGCCCGCCATCGAAGAACAAGGCCAGGGCCTGCAGCGCGTCATGGTGCGACCCATCGAGCTGCGCGGCCAGCCTCACCTGAGCTTCCTGCTGCGCTTTCCCACCAAGGACATCACCAAGAACCTGCCGACGCGAGAGGGTTTGGCCCTGATCGGCGATTGGTTGCAAGCGGGCGCCTTCCTCAACGCCCACCTGTTCACGGCCACCGAGGAGGTGCAGCTGGCGATCAGCAAGAAGGGCAAGGCGACGGTGCGCATTGGCAAGCTCGAGGGCGCGCCTGCGGCCAACCAGGCGACGGCGTCGGGGGCAGCTGCAGGCGACGGCGGCAAAACTGCGCCCACCCAGTCCCACAACCGAGAAAAGCACCGCTTGCTCGAACTCTCGCGCCCCTTCCTGCGCGAGCTCGGCGTCACCGATGCACACGGCCAGCTCATCCCGGCCATGTCGCGCAAGTGGAAGCAGATCAACAAGTTCCTGGAGGTGTTCTCCTCGGCCGTGGCCAAGTCTTCGCTGGCCGAGCGCGAAGCCTTGCACGTGGTGGACTTCGGCTCCGGCAAGGGCTACCTGACGTTTGCCGTGCACGACTGGTTGCGCCACACCATGGAGCGCGACGCCCGCGTCACCGGTGTCGAGCTGCGCGACGACCTGGTCCAGCTGTGCCAGCGCGTCATCGGCAAGCTCAGGCTGCAGGGCATGGACTATGAACAAGGCGATGTGCGCGACTACCACCCGAGCGACCTCGACGTCGTCATCGCGCTGCACGCCTGCGACATCGCCACCGACCACGCCATCCACCTGGGCATCCGCGCGGGCGCTGAAATCATCCTGTGCTCGCCCTGCTGCCACAAGGAGGTGCGCCCGCAGCTGCTCAGCCCGCACCCGCTGCGGCCCATCCTGCAGCACGGCATCCACCAAGCGCAAGAGGCCGAGATGCTCACCGACGGCCTGCGCGCCCTGCTGCTGGACGCGGCCGGCTACGACACCCAGGTCTTCGAGTTCATCTCGCTGGAGCACACCAACAAGAACAAGATGATCCTGGCCGTCAAGCGCCGCCAGCCGCAGGACAACGCCGAGGTCGTCGGTCAGATCCGCGACATCAAGGCCTTCTACGGCCTGCAGCGCCAGTGCCTGGAAGAGCTGCTCAAGGCCGACGGGCTGCTGCCGGCCTGAACCCCGGGCCTGCTTCACCACACCATGGCCACGCCCCTGCTCCTGCTCGAAGACGACCCGGCCATCGCCGAGACGGTGGTCTACGCGCTGGGGCGTGAAGGCTTCGAGGTCGAGCACGTGATGCTGGTGTGCGAAGCCGAGCGCCGTTTGCGTGACGCCACCTTGGCCCCACCGGCTGCGGCCATCCTGGACGTCGGCTTGCCCGATGGCAGCGGGCTGGACCTGTGCCGCAGCCTGCGCCAGGCTGGCGGAGCGCTCGCTGCCTTGCCGGTGCTGATGCTGACCGCGCGCGCCGAGGAAATCGACCGCGTGCTGGGCCTCGAGCTCGGCGCCGACGACTACCTCACCAAGCCCTTCAGCCCGCGCGAGTTGTGTGCCCGCGTGCGCGCGCTGATTCGCCGCTCTCAGGTGAGCCAGGCCGCGCCGGTGGCGGCTGCGGCCGACGCCCCACGCAAGCCGCTGCTCGTTTGCGATGAGTCCGGCCAGCGCATCCGCTGCGGCGAGCACTGGCTGCCCCTGACCCGCCGCGAGCTGGGCCTGCTGACGCTGCTGCTGCGCCACCCGGGGCGCATCTGGCCGCGCGAGGCCTTGCTCGATGCCGTCTGGGGCCAGGACGCCGACAGCACCGACCGCACGGTGGACACACACGTCAAGACGCTGCGCGGCAAGCTGCGCGACGCCGGCGCCCCGGCCGACCTGATCGTGACCCACCGCGGCCTGGGTTACGCCATCGACCCCAAACTGCTGTGAGGCGCGCATGAAGCTGGGCTTGCGACTGCTGCTGGGCTTCTTCCTGATCACCGGCATCGCGGCCTTCTTCGTGATGCGCGTGTTCGTGCAACAGGTCCAGCCCAGCGTGCGCGAGGTCATGGAAGACATGCTGGTGGACACGGCCAACATCCTGGCCGAGCTGGCACAGGACGACCTGGCCGCCATGCCGCCCCAAGCCGACCTGCGCGACAGCCGTTTCGCCCGCCGCGTGCTCGACTACGCCGCCCGCCCGGTCGACGCGCAGATCTGGGGCCTGAGCAAGCGCACGCTGGACTACCGCGTCTACGTCACCGACGCGACCGGCCGCGTGGTCTTCGACACCGGCCTGCCCGATGGGGGCAACGCGGTGGGCCAGGACTACTCGCGCTGGCGCGACGTCTCGCTCACCCTGTCGGGCCAGTACGGCGCGCGCGCCACCCGTTACGTGGTCGCCGACGACGACAGCTCGGTCATGCACGTGGCCGCCCCGGTCATGCAAGGCCAGCAGATCATCGGCGTGCTCACGGTGGCCAAGCCCATGCGCTCGGTGGCCAAGTTCGTCGAGCGGGCGCAGCAGGAGATCCTCGTCAAGGGCCTGTGGTTGCTCGGCCTGTCGCTGGTGGTGGGCGCGGCGGTGACGGCCTGGGTGATCTGGTCGGTGCGGCGGCTGCGGCATTACGCCCAGCGCGTGCAGTGGGGGCAGCGCGAGCCCCCACCCGAGCTGTCGGGCGAGCTGGGTGAGTTGGCCCACGCCATGGCCGCCATGCGCGACCGGCTCGATGGCCACGAGCACGTCGAGCAGCTGGTGCGCGCCATGACGCACGAGCTCAAGAGCCCGCTGGCGGCCATCGGGGGGGCGGCCGAGCTGCTGCAAGACGAGTTGCCGGCCGCCGACCGCGAGCGCTTCGCCCGCCAGATCAGCGAGCAGACCCAGCGCCTGCAAAGCCTGGTCGACCGCCTGCTGGAGCTCTCCAAGCTGGAGCAGCGCCACAGCCTGGACCACCAGCAACGCCTGGACCCGGCCGGCCTGGTCGAGCGACTGCTGCGCAGCCACGCGCCGCGCCTGCAGCAAGCCGGCTTGAGCGTGCGAACCGAGGTCACCGAAGGCCTGAGCGTGCAGGGCGAAGCCGAGCTGTTGGAGCTGGCCCTGAGCAACCTGCTGGACAACGCGATCGAGTTTTCACCGCCGGGTGCGGTGATCGAGCTGAGCGTGAAGGCCGACGCCGAAAACGTGTGCATCGCGGTGCGCGACCACGGCGTGGGGGTGCCCGATTACGCCTGGCCGCGCCTGGGTGAGCGCTTCTACTCCACGGCTCGCCCCGAGCGGGCCGGCCAGGTGCCGCGCAAGGGCTCGGGCCTGGGGCTGGCCATCGTGCGCCAGGTCATGGCCCTGCACGGGGGCGAATTGCGCCTGACGCCCGCGCAGCCGGGCCTGCGCGCGGCGCTGTGCCTGCCAGCGGCCTGAAGCAGACTTCACACCCGCTTCACACAGCTCATCGTCTGCTCACCATCGGTGCGCACCATCGCGCCTGTCATCACACCGACAGGACACGACATGAGATTCCCCTTGATCAGCAAGATGGGCGCCGTGGGCGCCGTCACCCTGGGCCTGCTGTGGTCCCTCTGGAGCGTGCAAGGCATCGTGCACGAGCGCCAGGGGCGTCAGCAGGAAGCCGAGCAGAGCGTGGCCAACAGCCTGGCCGGCAGCCAGACCTTGCTGGGACCGGTGCTCACGCGCACCTGCATCGAAACCTGGGTCACCTTGCAAGAAGACGACAAGGGCCACCGCCGCGCCACCTCCGAAACCGAAACGCACGTGCTGCGCCTGCCGGCCACGCAGGTGCAGGTCGATGCGGAGGTCGGGGTGAGCCCCCGCCATCGGGGCATGTTCAAGGTCAATGGCTACGGCGTGAAGGCCGGCGTGCAGGCCCGGTGGGCCGACCTGGGCGGGCTGAACGTGCTGCCGCGCCAGCCTGGCGGCGAAGTCCGCTGCGAGGCCCCGGTGCTGGCGGTCTCGGTCAGCGATGCGCGCGGCATCCGCGTGGCCGAGTTGCGCGTCAACGACCAGCGGGTGACGGTGCAGGCGGGCAGCGAGCAGGCGCACCATGCGCGCGGCTTTCACGCGCCACTGGAGGGCGTCCAACCGGCGGCGGGCACGGGCCTGTCGGTGCGCCTGAACCTGGAGCTGGCGGGCACGCGCGGCTTCTCGATGGCGCCGGTGGCCGACACCACGCTGGTGCGCCTGCGTGGCGACTGGCCTCACCCCTCGTTCGGCGGGCGCTTCCTGCCCAGCGAGCGCGTGGTGCGCGCCGATGGCTTTGACGCCACCTGGAAGGTCAGCTCCCTGGCGAGCACCGCTTCGCAGTCGTGGCGCGGTGGTGAGCGCCTGTGCGCCCCGTTCGGCGGGGCATGGGGTCCCGGCGCGCGCTTCAACCCCTACGCGACGGCCGAGGGCGCCGACGAGGCCGCATCGGCCGAAAGTGGCTGCATCGAGACCTTCGGGGTGTCCTTCATCGACCCGGTCAATGTGCATTCGCTCAGCGACCGCGCCACCAAGTACGGCCTGCTGTTCATCGTGCTGACCTTCGTGGGCGTGGGCCTGATGGAGGTGCTGCGTCGCCTGCGCGTGCACCCCATCCAGTACCTGCTGGTGGGCGCGGCGCTCAGCCTGTTCTTCCTGCTGCTGGTGAGCCTGTCCGAGCACCTGGCGTTCGGTTGGGCCTACCTGGCCGCCAGCGCGGCCTGCACGCTGCTGCTGACCTTCTACGGCAGCTTCGTGTTGCGCGGCTGGGGCGCGGGCCTGGGCTTCGGGGTGGCCATCGGTGGTTTGTACGGGGTGCTTTACGCCTTGTTGCAGATGGAGCAGAACGCGCTGGTGCTGGGCTCGCTCCTGCTGTTTGCCGTGCTGAGCGCCGTCATGGTCGCCACCCGCCAGCTGGATTGGTACGAGTTGTTCGGCCAGGGGGCTTCACGCCCGTGATTTGAGGCACGATGCTGCCCGGCGCACCCTGCGTGGCTCATCCGAGCCCGCAGGGTGCCTTCATCAAAACAACATCAAACCAGTGAGGCTGTGACCATGCTGTCGCGCATCAACCAGGGCATCGGCGCCTTTTTCGGCTCCGTGGGGCAACGTCTGAGCAGCGTGGGGCAACCGCTGCTGGCCATCTTCAGTGGGCTGCTCGGCCTTTTGCTGGGCAGCTGGCAAGCGCCTGGCTGGCTGCGCGGCCTGGGGCGCCTGGGCGCCTCGGCGCTGAACTGGTGCCGCTGGCACATGCTGCACGTCCTCGTGGTGGCGGCGGTGGCCGCGGCGGGCCTCTCGAACCTGCCGCTGCTCAAGCGCTGGTGGCAAGGCCTGATCCCCGATGCCGGCAGCCAGAGCGAGCTCACCTACCAGGTCGAGGCGCCCGGCCGCACCGTCATAGAAGACAAGCAGCCGCCCAACCCGCTGGTGGTGCAGTTCTCGGGCGTGGCCGTGCCCGTTGTGAAGGTGGGCAAGCCCGCCACCGAGATCACCATGGAGCCGACCGCCGCCGGCCAGTGGACCTGGGCCGCCGCCGACCAGCTCGTCTTCCAGCCCAAGGCCGATTGGCCCGTGGGGCAGCGCTACAAGGTCAGCATCGGGCGCAAGGCCCTGGCCCCCAACGTGACGCTGAAGTCGCGTGAGTTCGAGTTCCAGGCCCCGGCTTTCACCATCGACGTCGACAGCGCCGAGTTCTATCAAGATCCGGTGCAGGTCAACCTGCGCCGCGTGGTCTACCAGCTGCGCTTCAGCCACCCGGTCAACACCAAGTCGCTCGAAGGCGCCATCCGCCTGGACGAAGGCGACCCCGAAGAATCGCTGTTCGGCCTGAACGCGGGCGCCAGCCGCAAGTTCACCGTCACCTACGACGTGCACAAGCTGCTGGCCACGGTCATGTCCGAGCCGCTGCCCATCCCCGCGCAGACCCAGTCGATGCGCCTGAGCGTGGCCGCTGGCGTCACCGCCCAGCAAGGGGGTGAAGGCTCTGCGGACAAGCTGCAGCGCTCGGTCGAGGTACCCGGTCTCTACAGCCTGGCCATCAACGACATCAGCGCCTCGGTGGTGAGCAACCAAGCCGGTGACCCCGAGCACGTGTTGCACGTCGGCACCAGCATGCCCGTGCACGAGCGCGAGCTGGCCAAGGCCGTGCAGGCCTGGGTGCTGCCCGAGTCCGACAAGGAGGGTGGCGAGCCCACCGTCTGGAGCGACCCCACCGAGGTGACGCCGGCCGTGCTCAAGCGCGCCAAGCGCGTCAAGCTCGAGCCGATCAGCGGCGAGCGCGAGGTCAACGACGGGCTGTCGTTCCGCATGCCATCGGCCGAAGGCGGCCAGTTCATCTATGTGCAGGTGGCCAAGGGCCTGCGCACGCCGGGCGGTTACCTGCTGGCCGACGTGCGCACCGGTGTCATGCAGCTCAAGGCCTTCGCGCCCGAGCTGAGCATCGTCAGCCAGGGCTCGCTGCTGGCGCTCTCGGGCGACAAGAAGCTGCCCATCCTCGTGCGCGACCTGCCCGGTGTGAAGATCGAGATCGCGCGCATGCTGCCGCAGCAGCTGCACATGCTCATCAGCCAATCGTCGGGTGAGTTCGGCAAGCCGGGCTTCTACCGCGGCGTCACGCCAGATCACCTCTCCGAGCGTTTCGAGCGCGAAGTGCCGCTCAAGCTCAAGCCTGGCCGCAGCCACTACGAAACGGTCGACTTCGCCGAGTACCTCAAGGGCCCCAACGGCGAGCGACGCGGCATCTTCCTGCTCAGCGTCAAGGGATACGACCCCAAGCGCACGGCCAACGGCGCCAACGTGGATGCCACCGAGGCGCCCGACGAAAGCGGCTACGAAGGGGAAGAAGGCGGCTACGAAGGCGAGTATGGCGACCAGGGCGGCGACATCGACCCCGAGTCGATGGAAGACAAGCGCCTGGTGCTGGTCACCGACCTGGGCCTGGTCGCCAAGCGCACCATCGACGGCTCGCGCGATGTCTTCGTTCAGTCCATCGCCAACGGCCTGCCCGTGGGCGGTGCCACCGTCGAGGTCTGGGGCCGCAACGGCCTGGTCCTCGTCAGCCAGGTGACGGACGCCAGCGGCCACACCCGCTTGCCCAACCTCGCCGCTTTCCAGCGCGAGAAAACGCCGGTGCTGATGGTGGTGCGCAAGGACGGCGACCTCAGCTTCCTGCCCTTCAACCGCTACGACCGCAACCTCGACCTTTCGCGCTTCGACGTGGGCGGCCTGCGCAGCGCTGGCGTGCCCAACCAGATGACGGGCTACCTCTTCAGCGACCGCGGCATCTACCGCCCGGGTGACACCTTCAACCTGGGCGTGATCGTCAAGGCCGGCAACTGGGCCACCTCGCTCAAGGACCTGCCCGTCGAGCTGGAGGTGGTCGACGCCCGTGGCCTGACCGTGCGCCGTGAAGTCGTGCGCCTGGGCGCGGGTGGTGCGGCCGAGTTCAGCCACACCACGCAAGAGAGCTCGCCCACCGGCGTCTACACCGTCAACCTCAGCCTGCCTCGCCAGAGCAGCCCCGGCGCGCCCGACGTGCCGCCGCTGCAGCTGGGCAGCACCACGGTGAAGGTGCAGGAGTTCCTGCCCGATCGCACCAAGGTCACGGCGCGCTTGTCTCAAGAAGCGCTCGAAGGCTGGGTCAGCCCCGATGAACTCAAGGCGATGGTGTCGGTGCAGAACCTGTTTGGCACGCCGGCCCCCAACCGCCGCGTGACGGGCTCCCTGACCCTGCGCCCCGCTTACCCCGCGTTCCGCGCCTTCCCCGACCACCGCTTCCACGACCCCATGGTCGCGCGCAACGGCCTGACCGACGAGCTGGGCGAACAACAGACCGACGCCGAAGGCAAGGCCACGTTCGACCTGCGCCTCGATCGCTTCGAGGCCGCCACCTACCAGGCCCACGTGCTGCTCAAGGCCTTCGAGCCCGAAGGCGGTCGCAGTGTGGCCGCCGAGGCACGTGCCCTGGTCAGCGACCGCCCCTTCCTGGTCGGCGTCAAGGCCTCGGGCGACCTGGGGTATGTGAGCCGCAACGCCGCCCGTGAGGTCGACATCGTGGCGGTGGACCCGCAGGTCAAGCCCATCGCCGTCAAGGGCCTCAAGCTCGTGCGCGTCGAGCACCGCGTGCTCTCGGTGCTGGTCAAGCAGAACAGCGGCCTGTACCGCTACGAGTCGCGCGCCAAGGACGTCACGCTCGAAGAAGTGCCTTACGCCATCGCGGCCTCGGGCGCCAAGCTGCGCCTGAACACCGCCACGCCGGGCAACTTTGCCTACCAGCTGCGCGACGAAGACGGCCTGGTGCTGACCCAGGTCGACTACAGCGTGGCCGGTGCCGCCAACCTCAGCCGCTCGCTCGACCGCAACGCCGAGCTGCAGATCAAGCTGAGCAAGAAGGACTACCAGCCCGGCGAAGACATCGAGCTGAGCATCCAGGCGCCCTACATCGGCGCCGGCCTCATCACCATCGAGCGCGACAAGGTCTACACCCACACCTGGTTCAAGACGGACAAGACCGCCACGGTGCAGAAGATCACCCTGCCCAAGGACTTCGAGGGCAATGGCTACGTCAGCGTGCACTTCATCCGCGACCCGGCTTCTGACGAGGTCTACACCAGCCCGCTCAGCCACGGCGTGGTGCCCTTTGCCACCAGCCTGGCGCGGCGCACCGCCCGCATCAGCCTGAGCAGCAATGCGCTAGTTAAGCCTGGTGAAACCGTGAAGATGACGCTCAAGTCCGACGCGCCGACCAAGGCCTATGTGTTCGCGGTGGACGAGGGCATCCTGCAGGTGGCCCGCTATGTGAACCCCGACCCGCTCAAGCACTTCTTCAGCAAGCGCGCGCTCGAGGTCAGCACGCTGCAGACGCTCGACCTGATCCTGCCCGAGTTCCGCAAGCTCATGATGGGCGCGGCGCCTGGCGGCGACGGCGAGGGCGAGCTGGGCAAGCACCTCAACCCCTTCAAGCGCAAACGAGACAAGCCTGTGGCCTACTGGTCGGGCCTGGTCGACGTGAACGGCAGCCGCGAGTTCAGCTACACCGTGCCCGAGTCCTTCAACGGCTCGCTGCGGGTGATCGCCGTGGCCGTCAACGACGAGACCGTGGCCGCCGCCACCACCCAGACCACCGTGCGCGGCGACATCGTGCTGCTGCCCAACGTGCCGCTGGCCATGAGTCCTGGTGACGTGGTGGAGGTGGGCGTGGGCCTGGCCAACAACATCGTCGGCTCGGGCAAGGACGCGCCCATCCAGCTCAACCTGGCCGTGGGGCCAGGCCTGGAGGTGGTGGGGGAAGCCGCCCGCACGCTCAAGGTGAGCGCGCTCAGCGAAGCCAGCACCGTCTTCAAGGTGCGTGCCCGCAGCGACGCGCAGGCGCAGCTGGGCTCCAGCGCCGTGACCTTCACTGCCCAACGCGGCGCCAGCCGCGCGCGCCTGAGCACCGAGCTCAGCGTGCGCCCGGCCTCGGCCCGCGTGACCCTGGTGCAAAGCGGCACCCTGGTGGGTTCGGGCGAGCTCAAGTCGCAGGCCCAGGTCTATCCGCAACTCGCTCGCAGCGAGCTGGCCATCTCGGCCACGCCGTGGGCGTTTGCGTCGGGGCTGATGCAGTACCTGGATCAGTACCCCTTCGGTTGCACCGAGCAGATCACCAGCCGCACCCTGCCGGCCGTCATCCTGGCCAGCCGGCCCGAGCTGGCGCGCGAGGTGGCCCGTGGCCGCAGCGCCGCCGAGCAAAGCGCCTTCGACGCCAACAAGGTGTGGATCGGTTACCTCACGCAGTTGCGCTCGCGCCAGAACGGCGATGGCGGCCTGGCCTACTGGCCGGGCGGCCCGTCCGACCTGTACTCCACCACGCAGGCCTTGCAGCTGCTGCTCGAAGCCCGCGAACGCCAGCTCAAGGCCCCGGCCGACCTGATGGCCAAGTCCTCCGACTTCCTGCAAGCGCAGCTGGGTTCGGGCGGCAGCGGCCTGGGTGGCTGGCGTCAGCGCGCACAAGGCGCCTACCTGCTGACCCGCCAGGGCGTGTTGGTGCCGGCCGCGCTGGCCAACTTGCGCGAAACGCTGCGCAGCAAGGCCGGTCAGGACGCGCGCCTGTCTCGCCACCTGGGTGCCGCTTACCTGGCCGCCAGCTACCAGCTGCTCAAGCAGGACAGCGTGGCCAACGAGCTCATTGAGCCGGTGTGGCAGGACCTGCTGACCCGCATGAAGGCGCAGCCCGCCCAGTCGCGCGGCTGGGACGGCTACGACGACCCGATGACGCACGACACCGCGCTCATCTACCTCGTGGCACGTCACTTCCCCAAGCGCCTGGCTTCACTGCCCACGGCCACGTGGGAAAACCTCGCCAAGCAGATGCGCGACGGCTGGTACAGCACGGCCTCGTCGGCCAGCACCATCCTGGCGGTCGATGCCTACGCGACGGTGGCAGCGCAGTCCGCCAAGACCAGCGGCCCGCTCAAGGCCCAGGCCATCAACGCGCAAGGCCAGGCGCAGGCCCTCGCCCTGGGTGAGCTGCTGCCGATGGCGCGTGCCACCGTGCCCCAAGGCACCGCGCGCGTGAAGATCGGCCAGGGTGGCGAGCTGCCGCTGTTCTACAGCTGGTCCGAGTCCGGCTTCGAGCGCGGCCTGCCCGATAAGCCCCTGCAGCAAGGCATGGAGATCGTGCACGAGGTGCTCAACGCCTCGGGCCAGGTCATCACCGAAGCCAAGCTGGGCGACGAGGTCACGGTGCGGGTGCGCGTGCGCAGCCTGGACCGCGCGCAGATCCCCCAAGTGGCGCTGGTCGACATCCTGCCGGGTGGCCTGGAGCCGGTGCAGATGCCCGTGGACGCGTCGGAAGAAACCGATCAGCCGCTGTGGCAGCGTCGCCTGGGTGGCAGCGGCACCTGGTCGCTGGACTTTGCCGACGTGCGCGAAGACCGCGTGCTGTTCTTTGGCAACGTGGGACGCGACATGACGGAGGTCACCTACAAGGCCCGCGCCACCAACGTCGGCGAGTTCAGCATGCCCGCAGCCTACGGCGAGGCCATGTACGAGCGCCGCATCTTCGCGCGCTCGGCCGCTGGCCGCTTCACCGTCAAGCCGCTGGGGAAGTGAGTGAAGCCGGCGTGGCGCAAGGGCTTGAAGGCGGTCGCCATCACGGCGGCCTGCCTGCTCGCCTTGCGCTGGGCCCCGCATGAGCCGCTGAGCGAGCGCTTCGGTGGTTCGGTGGCCGTGCGCGCCCAGGGTGGCGAGCTGCTGCGCCTGACCCTCGCGCCTGATCAGCAGTACCGATTGTGGGTGCCGCTGTCGCGCATGTCTCCCGTGTTGGTCGACAGCGTGCGGCTCTATGAAGACCGCTGGTTCGACTGGCACCCGGGCGTCAATCCGGCCGCGCTGGTGCGCAGCGCCTGGTCCACTTTCACCGGTGGGCGCAGGCAGGGCGGCTCGACCCTGACCATGCAACTTGCGCGAAGGCTGCATGGCCTGGACACCCGCCACGTGCCCGGCAAGCTCGCGCAAATCGGTCTGGCTGTCTGGCTGGAGGCCCGCCACAGCAAAGAAGACATCCTCGAGGCCTACCTCAACACCGCGCCCTATGGCGCCAACATCGAAGGCGTCGAGGCCGCCAGCCTCATCTACTTCGGCAAGCCGGCGCTGGCGCTCACCATGCCCGAGGCGCTGACGCTGGCCGTCATCCCGCAGAACCCGGTCAAGCGCATCGCCAGCCGGGGCCAGAACGCCGAGCTGCAAGCCGCGCGCGACCGCCTGTGGGCGATCTGGCAGCAGCGCCACCCGCAAGACGCCCGCCCTCACGCGCCCGAAGCCTTGCTGACACCGCCCGCCAGGGGCCGCGCCAAGCTGCCCTTCCTGGCGCCCCACCTGACCGACGCCCTGCTGGCCCGCCCACGCGAATCGAATGCCAGCACCAGCATCGACACCACGCTGGACGTGCGCATGCAGCGCACGCTCGAGCGCGTGATCCACGGCTACGTGCGCACGCATGGCGAGCGCGGCATCCGCAACGCCAGCGCGCTCCTGCTCGACACGCAGAGCATGGAGGTGCGCGCCGTGGTCGGCTCGGCCGATTACCGCGACGCCGAGATCGAAGGCCAGGTCAACGGCACCCTGGCCAAGCGCTCACCGGGCTCCGCGCTCAAGCCCTTCATCTATGCGCTCGCGCTCGACCAGGGCCTGCTGCACCCGCGCACCATGCTCAAGGACGCGCCCACCACCTTCGGCGCCTTCTCGCCCGAGAACCACGATGGGCAGTTTGTCGGCCCCGTGAGCGCGCAGGACGCCCTCATCCGCAGCCGCAACATCCCGGCCGTGTCGGTGGCCGCGCGCCTGAGCCGGCCCAACTTGCACGGCTTCCTCCAGCTCAACCAGGTCAGCCGCTTGCAAAGCGAAGCGCACTACGGCCTGGCCCTGGTGCTCGGCGGCGGCGAGGTCACCATGGAAGAGCTCGCGCGCCTGTATGCGGTGCTGGCCAACGGGGGCCGCGTCAGGCAACTCGCCTACACCCGCGAAGACGCGCGCGCCCAGGCCGCCGAAGAAGCCGATCACCCGCCCCTGCAGGTGCTCAGCGAAGAAGCCGCTTTCATAACCCTCGACATGCTGCGCCAGACGCCTCGGCCCGACACCGCCGAGCCCGCGCGCCCGCCGGTGGCCTGGAAGACCGGCACCTCCTGGGGCTTTCGCGATGCCTGGACCGCAGGCGTCTTCGGCCGCCACGTGCTGGTCGTCTGGATCGGCCAGTTCGATGGCGCGGGCAACCCCGCTTTCGTCGGCATCCATGCGGCGGCGCCCCTGTTCGTGCGCATCGTCGATGCCCTGCGCGCCGAAGGCCTCGATCCCGGCGAGCCTGTGCGACCGCGCCTGCCGCAACTCAGGCAGGTCGAGGTCTGCGCCGACACCGGCGGCATGCCCGACGCCCTGTGCCCCGTCAAAGCCAAGACCTGGTTCATCGCCGGCAAGTCGCCCATCCGCGCCAGCACCCTGCACCGCACCATGTGGGTCGACGAGCGCACCGGCCAGCCCCTGTGCGCCGGCCCCGGCGAGCGCCCAGCCCACGCTCGCGAGGTCGTGGTCGAGCAGTGGGGCAGCGACATGCGGCGCCTGTTCAGGCAGGCCGGTCTGCCCCGCCGCCAGCTCGCATCGGCTTGTGACACCGACCAGGCGGGCGAAGGCCAGGCCCCGCAGATCCAGGAGCCCATGCGCGGCGTGAACTACGTGCTGCGCAGCGGCCACTCTCGAGCGCTGGCCTTGCGGGCAGACGGCGGGCCCGACGCACGCACCCTGCACTGGTTCGCTGACGACGCGATGATCGGGCAGGTCAAACCCGGCACGGCCTTGAGCTGGACCCCACCTCAAGCGGGTCGATACGTCTTGCGCGTGGTGGACGACCAGGGCCGGGCCGATGCCCGCGAGCTGCAGGTCGAAGAAGCGCCTTGAAGCGCCTTGAAGCGCCCTGACGCCCCTGACGCCCCCGGGTGGCCCAGGTCAGGCAAACTGCGTGGTGGAAACCCTTGGTGTGAGCCAGCTTCTTGCACGATGTGGCGCGGATGTGTCGCGTTGATCGCTGCCCAGTGTGTAAAGTGCGCAGAACGTTCCTGCACCCATGCATCAACCGTTCGCCATGCCGCCATCGGTCCGCGTGCCGACCGATTACCGCGGCGTCTGGATGCGGACCTGGCTGCAGTCGACCGCCCACCAGGCGGACGCCTCGCAGCCCCCCGCTTCCCCGACTTGGGCACGCTGGCTCCAGACCAGCCTCTGGCATGCCGATCTCCGTGTCCCCGACGAGGCCATGGCGGGACGCGTGTCGGCGCCGCTGTCTGCGCTCGGGCCGCAGCAACTGGCGGCCCTGACCCATCAAAGCGCCTTCGCTGGCTGCACCCGGGTCGACCTTCACCCGCAAGGCGAGCTGTGCTCCTGGCTGCGCCGCATCGACTACCAGCCCCCTGCGCTGACGCCCGACACCGCCTGGGTCGTTTTCGACGCGCCCGACCGCATGGTGCGCATCGACCAGCACAACGAGGTCACCGAAACCTGGCAGCGCCTGCCCGACTCGGTGGGTGTGTTTCGCGTGCTGTCGGGGGTCGATGAACAAGGCCAGCCCGACGGGCGCCTGCTGCTGCTGGCGGGCGTGCACCTGTGTCTGGTGCGCGACCGCCGCCGTCCCTGGCCGCGTGGGCTGAACCCCGGGCTTGGCCTGGTCGACGTGATGCTGGCCCAGCCCGAGCACGCGCTGGCCTGGCTCGACCTGGAGGTCAGCTTCGGGTGTTGGGACGGCGACACCTGGCGCATCGAACGCTCGAGCCTGCCGGCGCGCGAGGGGCTCGCACTGCCCTGCGCGATGCAGCGCTGGCGCACCAGCAACGAGGCCGATGTCACGATCGCCGGGGTCACCAGCCGTTGGCAGATCCTCGAATGGACGCATGATTGAGGGCCATGCCCTCTTTGCACGCCCGACCTGGCCGCCCGGCCACCCCCGCTTCATCCCCGGTCACGCCAGCCGAGCCGGCTGATGCCGCCGCCCTGCATTCGCCGCAGGCGCCCACGCCTGCGCCCCGCCAGCCTGCCAACCCGCAAAAGCACCGCGTCAACGTGGGCCCCAGTCGCATCGACGGCCTGGGTGCCTTCGCGGGCGAAGCCATCCCCGAGCGCGCCAAGATCGGCGAAATCCGCGGCGAGTTCATCGAGCTGGCCGAAGCCCGCCGCCGCGCCAGGCTGGCCGAGCGCACCACCGGGCGCATCTTCATGGTCGCCATCTCCGACAAGCGGGCCGTGGACGCCTCGGCCTCCAGCGACCCGCTGCGCCATGCCAACCACGCTTGCGAGCCCAACATGGTCCTGAAGGTCCAGCAGGGCCGGGTGGCCTTCTACGCCATCCGCGACATCGCCGAGGGCGAAGAACTCACGGCCCGCTACGGCCCGACCCACCATGCCGGGCGCCTGCGTTGCGCCTGCGGCTCACCGCGCTGCGTGGGCTGGATCTGAGTTTTTGTTACGTCTGGCCTTCAGATGCGGGTTGGGGTTTCCACCCGAGGGTGGTCCCTCAAGGCGCTCACCCCGCCTATGCTTGCCGCTTTCGCGGGTGACCCTGGATTCACCCGCAGCGCAACCCGAGCGGAGACCACCTTGCAACCAACCGTTTTTAACCCGAGCCGTGCCCTGAGCCTGTGCTCCCTGGCTGTCCTGACCGCCACCCTGGGCCTGGCTCCCGCCGCCCAGGCTGCCAAGCAAAAAGTCTGTGTGTTCGACATCCTCGGCACCGCGGGTGATGGCTTCAATGCCGCCAAAGACTACGCCCTCGAGATGCAGAAGGCCGGCGCCGACCTCGAGCTCAAGGCCTACATCGACGAGCGCGTGGCAGTGGAAGACTTTCGCACCGGCCAGTGCGACGCCGTGATGGCCACCGCCTTGCGCACCCGCCAGTTCAACCCGCTGACCGCCGCCCTCGACTCGGTCGGTGCCTCCACCATCGTGCGCAGCGGCAAGCTCGACATGGCCGGCAGCATCGAGGTCGTGCGCAAGACCGTGCAGACCTTCAGCAGCCCCAAGGCCGCCGCCCTGATGGTCAACGGCAACTTCGAAGTCGGTGGCATCGTCCCGCTGGGCGCTGCCTACGCCTTCGTCAACGACCGCGCCATCTCCAACCTCGAAGCCTCCAGCGGCAAGCGCGTGGCCGCCTTCGACCACGACAAGGCCCAGGCCCAGCTGATCTCGCGCGTCGGTGCTCGCCCGGTGGCGGCCGACGTGACCAACTTCGGCACCATGTTCAACAACGGCAACGTGGACGTGGTCATGGCGCCGTCCATCGCCTTCAAGCCGCTGGAGCTGCACAAGGGCATGGGCAGCAAGGGGGCGGTGCACCGCTTCCCCATGACCATCCTGACCTACCAGATGATCTTCAAGCGCGACAAGTTCCCCGATGGCTACGGGCAGAAGTCGCGTGACGCCTGGACCAGCCGCTTCGACACCGTGGTCGAGCTCATCAAGCGTGCCGACGCCACCATCCCTGCCAAGTTCTGGATGGACCCGTCTCCCGAGGACGCCGAGCGCTACGTCAACCTGATGCGCGACGGCCGCATCGACATGGCCGAGAAGGGCTTCTACGACAAGAAGGGCCTGAAGATCATCAAGCGCATCCGCTGCGACGTGGCGCCGGCCAGCTCCGACTGCGGTCAGCCCACCGAAAACTGGTGATCCGCTGACGGGGCGCCTGCTGCCCCGGGGTGCTGAGCCGAGCACCCAAAGAAAAAGCCTCCCGGGTCCTGAGACTCTCGGAGGCTTTTTTGTGACCGAAGGGAGCGCACCAGGCGCTCACCCATGCAGGGCGATCAGCCCAGGGTCTTGAGCTCTGCGTCAACCTTTTGCAGCAGGTCGTCGGTGATCAGGCCACCGGAGAACTTGGCCACCATCGACAGGGCGAAACCCTTGCCCATGCCGATTTGCGGGTGGGTGGAGATGCCGGGCAGGTGCTTTTCCAGGATGGCCTTGGTGGTTTCGTTGTCCAGCAGGTCGCCGAGTTTGGATTCGATCGAGAAGCTCATCTTTTGTCTCACTAGGGTGTTGGGTTGTGGATGGTGCTCCCGGGCACGTCAGCAGGCGACCCGCGCGGTGACACCCGCAAAGCATAACCCGAGAGTCAGCCTGTTGACGCGCATGACCCAGCACCGAGTCACCCCTTGCTCGCAGGGGCACAGGCGTGCACAGCAGGCGGCGGGACAGGTCGGTGCGTGATGCGCCCGCGAATTCACCATTTCGAATCACGAGCGAGCGAAAACCGTGCTTGGGCCCCAGCACTTATCCCCAAAACGCAGCATGCTGATTTGCTGAATTTCCCCATCGCGCCAAATGCCCTGCATGCCCTGTGTCAACGTGACAAGTGGTTGATTTGATTGATGAAAATCTCTTTGACGCAAGTCAGCGACAACCTGGGGAAAGCCTGGGGTGTGCGAAGCGGACACCGGTTCTCCCCGTTTTTGCTCACAAAGTTATCCACAGGCTGTGGATTCGACCGCCATGCCCATGAATCAAGCACTTACAGGCCACTCTTGGCGCGTCGCATCGGCTTTGCCCCCTAAGTGAGGTGGACCGTGGCCGGGGGGCAGGGCGTCGCAACTTGTTCCTTGACCGATGGCGGCCGTCGGGATTTCGCGTGGCGCGCCTGCTGTGACAAAGCTCACAGAGGGAGACAAAGCGTGTCAGATTTCGAGCAACTAGGGCATACCCTTGGTTTTGATCGCTCGCGACTCACTTATCCCCATCAGGCGCTTCGCGAGCGCACCGCACTGGGGCGGGCCCCCAAAAGCGCACAAAGGTCCGCAGGGCTGCGCTAAGTCTTTGATTCTTCAAGCCTGCTCGGCGATGCCTCATTCTGAGGCAAACTGACCCAAACGTCGGTGTGACAAGCACTTAGCGCGCGTCTGCAAAGCTTTCCCACAAAGTTATCCACAGTCCGCGTGGATAAGGGTGTCCCCCAGGAAAATCAAGCACTTGGCGGGTCGTCTTCATGCCTCTGTCAGAATCTGCCTGACACACATCCCCGCCATGCACGCACCTGTTCCGACCGCGCCCGAGGCGCCTTGCCGCGTCGGGGTCGTGGTCGAGGCGCCCCAGCACAGCGGCCTGTGGGGCGCGCTCGACTACTTGCACCCCCAAGCCCTGCCCGCAGGCGCCCTCGTGAGGGTGCCCCTGGGTCGGCGCGTGGTCACCGGGGTGGTGTGGGACCTGGCCGAAGGCGCCGATGAAGGCGCCGCTCAACTGGCCCCCGAGTCGCTCAAGGCCGTGCTCGAAACCTTTGACGCCTTGCCGCCCTTGCCCCAGGCCTGGCGCAAGCTGGTGGCTTTTGCGGCCAGCTACTACCAGCGCAGCCTGGGTGAGATGGCGCTGATGGTGCTGCCGCCCGAGCTGCGCCAGCTCGACCAGGTGCAGCTGGCGCGCCGGCTCAAGCGGCTGGACAAGGCCGTGGCGGCTGAGCTGGCCGAGGCGTCCAGGGTGGCGTGTCCACCTGCCGGTGAGGGCGGGGCCTCGGTGGCGAGTTCAAGCGCCGAGCCAGGACCAACCGCCACCGACCCCAGCGCCCTGCCCGAGCTCAGCGCCCAACAGGCCGATGCCCTGGCCCGCCTGGCTGCATCGCCCCCCCAGCCCAGCTTGCTGTGGGGCAGCACCGGCAGCGGCAAGACCGAGGTCTACCTGCGCGAGGCCCAACGCGTGCTCGACGCCGGCCGCCAGGTGCTGATGATGGTGCCCGAGATCAACCTCACCCCCCAGCTCGAAGCCCGCGTGGCCGCGCGTTTTGCAGGCCGGCGCATCGTCTCGCTGCACAGCGGCCTGACGCCCGCCCAGCGCCTGCGCAACTGGCTCATGGCGCTGCGCGGCCAGGCCGACGTGGTGTTGGGCACGCGCCTGTCGGTGTTCACGCCGCTGCCCCGCCCGGGGCTCATCGTGGTCGATGAGGAGCACGACCCCAGCTACAAGCAGCAAGACGGCGCCCGCTACTCCGCGCGCGACCTGGCCGTCTACCGCGGCCGGCTCGAAGGCGTGCCGGTGCTGCTGGGCTCGGCCACGCCCAGCCTGGAGACCTGGTTCAACGCCCTGCCCGCCAGCGAAGGCGGCACCGGCCGCTACCTGCGTCTGGCCATGCCCGAGCGCATCGGCGGCGGGGCGATGCCCAAGGTGCGGCTCATCGACATGTCACGCGCGCCCAAGCCGGGCCGGGGCGAGTCGGCCCCACCGCTGTCAGCGCCCTTGCTGGCCGCCATCACCGAGCGCGTCGAACGCGGCGAGCAAAGCCTGGTGCTGCTCAACCGGCGCGGCTACGCCCCGGTGCTGCAGTGTGGTGATTGCGGCTGGCAAAGCGGCTGCCCGCACTGCAGTGCCTGGCGCGTGTTCCACAAGGTCGACCGCACCCTGCGCTGCCACCACTGCGGCTTCACAGAGCGCGTGCCGCGCGCCTGCCCCGACTGTGGCAACCAGGACATCCAGCCTGTGGGCCGGGGCACCGAGCGCCTGGAAGAGCAGCTCGCCGAGGCCCTGCCCGGCGCGCGCGTGGGCCGCATCGACGCCGATGTGACCAAGCACAAGGGCGCGCTCGAAGAGCAACTCGCCAGCGTGCACGCGGGCGATGTGGACGTGCTGGTGGGCACGCAGATGGTGGCCAAGGGGCACGACTTCCGGCGCATCACGCTGGTGGCGGCCGTCAACCCCGATGCAGCCTTGTTCGCCAGCGACTTCCGCGCCGCCGAGCGCCAGTTCGCGCTGCTGCTGCAGGCCGCAGGCCGCGCCGGACGCGATGCCGACGTGGCCGGCCACAGCGAGATGTGGGTGCAGACCTGGCACCCGCTGCACCCGCTCTACCAGGCCCTGCGCGAGTACGACTACGAAGCCTTTGCCACGCGGCAGCTGCAAGAGCGCCAGTCGGCGGGCCTGCCGCCTTATGCCAGCCTGGCCCTGTTGCGCGCCGAGGCGAAAACGCAGGACGCCGCCAACGCATTCCTTCGCGCGGCAGCCGAAGCCGTGAGCGAGATCTCGGGTGGGGTGACCCTCTACCCGAGCGTGCCCACGCCGGTGCAGCGCGTGGCCGACATCGAACGCGCGCAGATGATGATGGAGTCGCCGCAGCGGCCCGCGCTGCAGCGTTTGCTCACCGAGGCGCAGTCCATCTGGCTGGCCCTGGCGCAACAACACCGCCGCAGCGGACTGGTCCGCTGGGCGGTGGACGTGGACCCGCTGTCGATCTGAGGACCGACGGCGGTGCCTGCGCAGCGATCAGCTCAGCAGCGCTTCCAGGCCTTCAGACAACTCCGACAGCGGCGGCATGTCGGTCAGCAGGGTGTCGGCGTTCAGGCCCAGCTTCTTGACCACGTCCTTGGGCAGGGTGGCTTCCATCTCGTCGGGCTTGAGGCCGTTGTGCTCGGCACGGGCGCGCCAGGCAGCCAGGTGGATCACGCCGGCAACCGGGTTGAAGGTGGGCGCGGCCAGCGGGTCCGGGAACTGCGAGATGGCGTCGGCAAAGCTCAGCGGGAAGCGCCATTGGCGCGACAGCTCGGCACCCACGGTGGCGAAGTTGTAGCCAAAGGACTGGTGTTCCATGTCCAGGCGGCGGCAGTCCTGCGGCGAAGCCTGCTTGTCCAGCGCCAGCATCTGCTCGGGCATGCCGGCGTGCATCACCAGCTGGCCGATGCCGTGCATCAGCGCCACGGTGAAGGCCTGGTCGCCGTTGACGCCGGTCTTCTTGGCCAGCCAGCCGGCCACCGCAGCGGTGTGCAGGCTGTAGCGCCAGAACTTGTTCAGGTCCATGCCGGGCATGGCCTTGTAGCCACCGGTCAGACCAGAGCTGATGACCAGGGTGCGCACGGTCACGAAGCCCAGCATCGACAGCGCCTCGTTGACGGTGCCGATGGTGCGCGAGACGTGGTAGTAGGCCGAGTTCGCCAGGCGCAACAAGCGGGCCGAGAGCACCGGGTCCGCCGCCAGTTTCTTGGCGATCTCGTCGATGGACACGTCCTGGTTGTTGAAGCTGTCGATCAGCTCGTGCACGATCTTGGGGATCGCGGGCAGGGCCTGGGGTTGTTTGAAAAGGGCTTCGAGTTGCATGTGACCCGCCTCCATCGCTCGGGGAACCATTGAATCACCACCCCAACCCATGCAGACAGCGGCTGACGTGGCAGATTGAACACTTTTCGGCACTTGAGGCCGTGACATGAGCATCTCGCATCCGAGAATTTGTTGACATGTGGAAATGAGCACGCTCGGCGGCTTTGTTGCGCGTTTCACATCTTGCGATCGCGTTCCTGCTCGTGATGTCATGACCCCACTGGAGACCTGACCATGCGCCCGTTTGAAGCCGTGCCCGCCCCTTTGTCCACCGCTTTGCCCGCCACGGGCATGCGCCGACGACGCCTGCTGGCCGCAACCGGCTTGCTGCTGTGCGCCGGCCTGCAGCCCGCCCTCGCCGGCCCCGGCGACCTGCCCGCGCGCAACCTGCTCGTGGAGTGGCGCATGGCCGGCCAGGGCAGCAGCCAATTGCGCCAGGGCGGCATCCAGACGGGCCGCGTCATCATCGACAGCCGCCGGGGTGTGATCGGCCAGGCCGGCGTCACCTATGGCACCACGCAGACCGAATCCAGCGGCAACTCGGTGCAGCAGGTGACGGTGCTCAATGGCGGACGAGCGCGACTGTTCTTTGGCAGCAGCCAGCCGGTGACGACCTGGCAGTGGGCCTGGGCGCCGGGTCAAGTCGGTGGCGGCAGCGGTGGCTGGACCTCGTACGGGCCGCTGGAAGGCTCGGGCAACAGCCCCGTGCAGGTCGTGCCGCAAACCACCTGGATCGACCTGGGCCAGGGCCTGATCGTGACCCCGCGCTGGCCGGGCGGCCGCGCGCCGGTGACGGTCGAGCTCGAAGCCCGCTCCAGCGAGCCGGCCCAGCCTGGCGGTGCCTACTCGGGCCGCGTGGACCCGGACGGCCAGGTCCGCCGCACCGAGGTCGGCAGCACCGTCAGCGTGCCCCTGGGCGAGTGGACGGTGGTGGCGCGCAACGGCGGGCAAAACGCTCGCGCGCAATCCGGTACGCTGTCCACCCGGAGCCTGGACGAAAGCCGCTCGGAGCAGCTGGAGATCCGGATCACGGCCCCCTGATCTGTTCCGAAGTGCCCCGATCGGGCCCCGCAGTCAAGAAAGACCAGAACCATGAGCGAGACACCCCGCAGCCCCTTCACCCCGGCCGTGCAGGCCTTGATGGACAACGTCAAGCGGGCGGGCTTTCCGCCCATCCACACCCAGCCCATCGAACAGGCCCGCCAGTCCTACAAGATCGGGGTGGGCGCCACCACCGCGCCACCGCTGCCCATGGCCCGGGTCGAAGACTTCACCATCCCGGGGCCGGCCGGCGAACTGCGTGCCCGCCTGTGGGCCCCCAGCACCGAGCCCGACCTGCCGGTGTTGCTGTACCTGCACGGTGGTGGCTTCGTCATCGGTGGCATCGAAACCTGCGAGTCCATGTGCACCGTGCTGGCGCAGCACTCTGGCGGTGCCGTGCTGGCCATCGACTACCGCCTGGCGCCCGAACACCGCTTCCCCGCCGGCCTGGACGACAGCTTCGCGGCGCTGCAATGGCTGGCCGAGCACGGCCGCAGCAAGGGCCTGGACACCAGCCGCATCGCCGTGGGCGGTGACAGCGCGGGTGGCACCCTGGCGGCGGTCACGGCCCTGCTGGCGCGCGACGCTGGCATCCCCCTGGTGTTGCAAGCCCTGTTCTACCCCTCGGTGCAGCTGGGCATGAAGACGAACTCGCTGCTGACCTACTCGGCCAACACCCTGCTGTCGTGGGACCTGATGCACTGGTTCGAGACGAACGCGCGTGGCGGCGTGCTGCGCGAACGCTGGCACCGCGAGCCCCTGCACGCCCCGGCGCACGCGGGCGTGGCCCCGGCCTGGATCGGCCTGGCCGAGTGCGACCCGCTGACCGACGAGGGCAAGCTCTACGCGCAAAAGCTGCAGGACGCGGGCGTGCCGGCCGAGCTCACCGTCTGGCCCGGCGTCATCCACGACTTCATCAACCTGGGCCGCTTCATCCCCGAAGCGGCCGACGCGCACCGCCAGCTGGCGGCGGCGCTGCAGCGCGCCTACCAACGCTGAGCCAGGTTTGACACGGGCCTGACAAAGGCCACGGGCAAACCCGGGTGGCTGGCGTCCTGGTCGTGGCACGCCCCTTGCAAACTGGGCGTGGACCATGTCCCACCCCGCATCGCTGCCCGCTGACGCCCTGCTCGCCGAGCCCGCCCCCCAGGCGGCCCGTGCCGCCGCCGTCTGGCGCGACCGGCTGAGCCTGCTGCTCGACGCCACCGGCGAAGGCATCTACGGCGTGGACACCGAGGGCCGTTGCAGCTTCATCAACCCGGCGGCCGCGCGCATGCTGGGCTACACCGCCGACGAGGTGCTGGGCCGCAACATGCACGAGCTCACGCACCACCACCACGCGGATGGCGCGCATTACCCGGTGGACGATTGCCCGATCTTTCGGGCCTTCCGCGCCGGGGTGCCCTGCCGCATCGACAGCGAGGTGCTGTGGCGCCGTGACGGCACGCCCATGGCGGTCGAGTACACCTCCTACCCCATCCTGGACGCGGGCGAGGTGCTGGGCGCGGTGGTCACGTTTGTCGACATTGGCGAGCGCAAGCAGCAAGAGCAACAGCTGCTGCAAGCCCGCGAACAACTCGAGCGCCGCGTGGCCGAACGCACCCAGGCCCTGAGCCAGGCCCTGGCCCAACTGCGCGACCTGCAGGCCCACCTCGAACACGTGCGCGAAGACGAGCGCACCCGCATCGCCCGCGAGATCCACGACGAGCTGGGCAGCCTGCTGGTGGGCCTGAAGATGGACGTGAGCTGGCTGGAAAAGCGCGTGGCCGACGAGCCCGCGCTGCGCTGCAAGTGCCACGGCATGCGCGGCCTGATCGACAACGCGGTGGAGAACGTGGGCCGCATCATCACCGACCTGCGCCCCTCCATCCTCGACCACCAGGGCCTGTGGGCCACGCTGGCCTGGCAGGTGCAGGACTTCATCGACAACGGCGAGTGGCAATGCCACTGGTCGATCGACATCGCGCCCAACCTGCCGGCGCCCGAGGGCGATCAGGCCACCGCCATCTTCCGCATCTTCCAGGAGATGCTGAGCAACGTGGCCCGCCACGCGCGCGCCAGCGAGGTCACCATCCGGGTGCGGGCCACGCCGGGCGACCTCACCTTGCTGGTCAAGGACAACGGCCGGGGCGCGCCGCCCAGCGCGTTCGAGCGCGCCGACGCCTTCGGGGTGATGGGCATGCGCGAGCGGGCCGGGCACCACGGCGGCTGGTTGCAGATCAGCAGCGAGCCGGGCCAGGGCACCCAGGTGATCTTGAGCATGCCGCTGGAGCGCACGCAGCTGCAGGAGCGCGCGGCATGAGCCGGCAGCAGCCGGGGCGCGTGCGCGTGATGATCGTGGACGACCACCGCATCGTGCGGGAAGGTTTGCGCCAGGTGCTGGCCGACTACGAAGGCATCACCGTGGTGGCCGAAGCCGCGCACGGGGCCGAGGCGATGCAGTGCTTGCGCACCTCACGCGATGGCGTGGACGCAGTGCTGCTGGACATCGCGTTGCCTGGCCGTGACGGGCTGGAGGTGCTCAAGCAGATCCAGTCGGAATGCCCGGGGCTGCCGGTGTTGATGCTGAGCACCTACCCGGACAACCAGTTCGCGGTGCGCTGCATCCGGGCCGGTGCGGCGGGTTACCTCAACAAAAGCGCCGACCCGGACGACATCGTGGCGGGGCTGCGCAAGGCGGCTTCGGGTGGGCGTTACCTGACGGCTGCGGTGGCGGACTTGCTGGCCAATGCGGTGAGCGAGGTGTCGCAGCAGGCGCCGCATGAGCTGCTGTCGCAGCGCGAGAACCAGGTGTTCAGGCTGCTGGCGCAGGGGCAGTCGGTGGGGCAGATTGCTTCGGCGTTGAACCTGTCGTCGAACACGGTGTCGACTTATCGGGCGCGGATCCTGGAGAAGACCGGGACGCGCAACGATGTGGAGTTGGCGTTGTATGCCGTGAGGCAGCAGGTGGTTTTGGCCTGACGCCAAAAAAAGCGCTTGGTCATTCCCAAGGCACCACAGAATACACGGCATGAAAACTCCAATACTCGTGGCATTCACTCTCGCCATTTCCGGGTGCGCATCGCCGTACAAGCCAACCGTTGACGAGCGCAGCGCTGCGCGGATCCGCTTTGTGACGGAACATCCTGCGTCGGTTCAAGGCATTGAGGCCACCCTCGTGAATTTCCACCCCAACAGGTGCAGCCCATCTGCTGCCAGCGGCACCATTGGCTCAGAGTCTCAGGCCATCGCGCTTCTGATTGGAAACGTCTCCTTGGGCACGCCCATATTCGCTGTGATGCAGCCCAAGGGAGCGCTGACAAACTTGGGGATGCCTGGCCAAGTGCCCAGCAAGCAAGATTTGTATACCGAGAAAAACATCCCCGCAAACACGCCATTCTCCTTTTCCATGCGGGCCACCTATCGTTCCGGCTACAACACTCAAACGACATGTGCTCTGGGATTGGAGTTTCTGCCGGTGCCGGGAGCCGACTATGAAGCGGCGTATGTGAAAGTCGGAGATGCTTGCTCGATCAGGTTGTCTCAATTGTCCAGCAACGGGCAAGTTACCCAGGCCGGTCCAGTCACAGCTCAGCGACTCAAAACCTGCGAATGACCTGAGCATGATCCTGCGTTGTGCGCTCGGTCGTGGTGGCGGCCGCTGCGTGCTTCGCGCCGGCGCCGCGTGGCCTTGACGTTGGGCATCTCACGCCATCCGGTGCAAAACTCTCTTCCTGAGAGACATACCGCTACGCACTGTCGTGTTGTTGCGTCCCATGTGCCGCAGCTCTTGTGCTTGCTGCTGAAACCGGCGACCGCTGACCGAGCTGCGCGCCGCCAGCGATTCGACTGGCCCAGATGACGACCAATGGCTGTGCCGCCTGACTGTCAGGACGCTGTCGCCCCACTGTCGTGCCCGTGTCGTGGCGCTTTCCGCCCCATTGCGCCAACCTCCCCCCCGTGATGACAAGGACTCCTTCCATGAACATTCAGAAACTGCGCCTGCAACGGGGTTGGTCGCAACAGCAACTCGCTGAACTGAGCGGGCTCAGCTCGCGCACGATCCAGCGCATTGAAAACGGGCAACCCGCCAGCGCCGAGTCCCTCAAATCACTGGCGTCGGTCTTCGAGATCGACTTCACCACCCTCACCAGTGAGCCAGACATGAGCGCAACAGCCACAGCCACCGCCACCGCAACAGCCGCCACCCAGGCCCAGCAAGCCGAACAACTCGCCCTCGCGAGGGTTCGCAAAATCCGCGGTTTCTACATCCACCTGGCGCAGTACCTGGTGGTCATCACCGTGCTGGCGGTCATCAACCTGGTGACGCACCCTTCCAAGCTGTGGTTCTTCTGGCCGGCCTTGGGCTGGGGCATTGGCGTTCTGGCGCACGCCGCCGCCACGTTCGAGTTCATCCCCTTCTTCGGCGCCGAGTGGGAGCGCAAGCAGGTTGAAAAGCAGCTCGGGCGACCGCTTTGAGCCTCCGCCACCCGCAAGGAAACGCCATGACGCATGCCTGCGCTCAGAAGCCCCTTGCCGGTTGGCCGACAAAGTTGCCTCCCCTTACCTGACGACATCGCCACGCTGGCCATCCCGCCCTGCTAGAGTGCCCCAAAACGCACAAATGCAGGAGTTCCAGAGTGAGCCGACCATTCATCGTGATGGGCGACAGGACCACCCATGGCGGCACGGTCATCAGCGCCGACTTGACCAGCACCATCCATGGCAAAGCCATGGCCCGAGTTGGCGACATGGTGGTCTGCCCCAAATGCAAGGGCGTCTTCCGCATCAACACCGGTGCGGACGACATGTTCGATGGCGGTGGCCTGGGCTACGCCCGCCACATGGACTCGACCGACTGCGGCGCGCGGCTGATCTCCAGCCAGATCACGGCGACCTGGTCGAACCAGTCATCTGTGGGTGACCCCGCTTCAAGCGCCCAGGCAGGCCCACCCGGCGCGGCCGCCCCAATCGCTGCATCGACCCAGTCGGGCATCTGCCTGGACTGCCTGCGCAAGGCGGCCCACCTCGGCAGCCCCACCGTGATCCGCGCATGACGGCCCTCGACGTGCAATCTCGGTGGGCCCAGCTGCACAACACCCTGCCCACGCTGCGCCTGTACGCCCTGGTCGATGGCGTGCAGTACCAGACCCATTTCTGCAAGCGCTTCCAGCCGGGCAACGGGCTGTTCCCGCTGTTCGCCGACACGCCAGACGCAGCCTTGGCTCATGCAGGCCCCTGGCTGGTGGACGCCGCTCTGGCCGGTGAGGCCCTGGTCGCCGAGTTGGCCTCGCTCGAACGCGATGCGCCGTCGCTCACCTGGCTGATTGCGCCGCAAGACCTGGAAGGCCTTGGGCAGCTGCTGCAACTGCGCCTTGACGCGAAGCTGCCAGATGGCCGCAGCGCCTTGCTTCGCTTCTGGGACCCGCGCGTCCTGGTCAACCTGGCGCGCACGCTCGACGGTGCGCAGCGTGAAGCGTTCTTCGGCCACATCCATGAGTGGCACCTTCTGCACGAAGGGCAGCGCGTTTGGATCGGGAGGCAAGATGCTGACGCTCACTGAGGCGCAATGGCAGGCCCTGCAACAAGGCGAAGCCCGCCAGTTCGTCGCCGCCGTTTGCGACGGGTTCCTGGCCAAGCGCCCCGAGGTGCGTGAGCAGCCTGGCCGCGAGGTGGTGCTGACAAGGATGCAGGACGCCTTCGACTACGCCGCTCGCGCGGGCTTCACCAGCACGCCGCACATCATCCGGCTGATGCACCTGTCCGCAGACGCTCCGCGCATCCACGATGACCCGCTGGTCGATCCGTACCTGCGCAAGCCAGGGGCCACGCCCGAACAACGGCTCGATGACCTCGATGCCGTCATGAAACACAAGCTCAAGGGAGATCGCTGATGGCGTCGCTGGCCGTACCGGTGATCGAGGGCGTGGTCGTCCGTGTCTTGGCTGCGCTGGGCGTGGGCGTTGCAGCCGGCGTGGCGGGTGAGGCCGCAAAGGAGCAGGCGCGCAAGCATCAGGAGGAAGCTGACCAGGCGAAGTCCGCGCCCATCGCGCGCACCGATGCGATCACGAAGGAGCGCAAGAAGTGCGAGGCGTGCCCGCCTGATGAGGGAACGATCAAGACACGCAGGTTCCCCGTGCGACAAGATTGGGTTGACTACCAAGCCCGCGTCGGTGGCATGGCCCATGGGCCGACCTTCATTGATGAATGGGTGTTCAACGCTCGAGAGTTCGACGGATTCGTTTCTGCCGAATGCCTGCTCAAAGAAGCAAAGGGCGGGTACGACAGATTTTTCGATGAGTGGGGGCGACCCAAGAAATGGTGGGCCCACAACGTAGACGAAATGATCGAACAAATGGGGGATCAAAGCTCGGCTGCCATGCCAAGGCCACCGATTCGTCTGGAGTGGTTCTGGCAAGAACCCATCAGCCACCGATACTTCTCGAAAATCCTCGTGCCCGTTGCGCCCGATGTGCCTCACCACCACTTGCCATGAAACAGACGCCACCTCTCAGCATCATGTTTCGGGCCCAGTACCAAATCGACTTGGCCCGCCCACCCACATTGGATGATGATCTTCGCAACTTCTTTGAATTGCGTCAGCACCTGCGCCAGCTGTCTCCAAAACTGACCGATTGGTTTTTGGGCGGCAACAGCAAAGAGGATGCCCTTCTGTATTCGGCGTTCGACGACATGGGCCCCACGAGTGCAATCTCAGCCGTCCTGAGAGAAAAGCAACGAAACAAGAGTTCGCAGTTTGTCTCCAGATCAATCGGCCTGTGGAATGGCGAGGAAGGTCAGGAAGGCGCAACGATGGGCGGCGTTTACAGGCAAGTGAAAGAACCCAGCCTTGTCCACTTTGAGACGGAAATCGCAGGCTTCCTCAATCACGCCAATGTCCTGAGCACGGTAAACAAGTTCATTGAAATCTGGCGTCCTCTGTTCGTTTCAGTCGAGCCAACTTTCTACGATTCTGTTTTCAAAGACCGGCCTGGCGTCGGCTGGATGCTCTACCTTCCCCGCGTGCTGTCCGTCCAGCAAGTCCCGGAAGCACGCGCGCTTGTGCCCGTCATGGGCCAAGGCGAGCAAGGCCAAGACAAGCAGGTCGGCACGATCCTGGTCAGCGTCACCGATGAGCCGTTCTCCGATGAGAACCCCGAACACGTGAAGGTGGCCAATGCCATCGAGATCCGTTTGGTTGATCAGGACTTGCTCCCGCGTTTTTCGGAGTTTTGAACAGGATCAGGTGTCCGCCATCAGCTTGAACTGCTCCTCAGAATCGCTGGCACATGAGGCGAACGTTTGTTCTGGCCCTTCTCAGCTCGCAAGGAAACGCCATGACGCAGGCCTGCGCTAAAAAGCCCGTCGCCTACTGGCTGGCCCTGACCGCGAGCGCCGCGCTGGGCGGCAGTTGGTTGAGCTACCTCGCCTACCTGAGTGGGGCCACCATCACCAAGCAGAGCGTGTACATGGGGGCCATCACGCTCTGCGCCGCTGTGCTGCTTGGCGTCTCGGTCATTTCGCTTGGCGTGCTTGCTGGCTCAGTCTGACAACTTGCGCGAACGCGTCATCCGCTTTCGAGGCGCGCGGCCGGGTGGGGGGCGTTTGCGATTTTTGTGGCGCTTTTGGTCTTTGTCATCACTCGCCCGCTCATCGACAGCGCAATTTGATGCGCGGTTCTGTGTGCTGAGGCGGAATCGGATGCGGTGGACCATGGAGGCGCAGTTCGGGCGCCGAACCTGCTGCTGGTCGCTCACCTTGGTGGTCAGACCGCCAGAGAAACAGCGCGCGTGGGGAAGGCTTTGAGCACCTTCTTGTCCATCGTCACGAGTTTCGTTCCCAGCCGGGCTGCCAGTGCGACGAACTCGCAGTCATAGGCTGAGCATTCGCTGTCACGCACCAACTCAAGCACGTCACGCGAATGCACGTCGAACTCGAATCCGTTCATCAGGGCTTCGGCCTCGGCCTGCAAGCCACATGCTTGCTCAAAGGTCAGCATGCCGCGTCGAACGTACCCGGCCAGGATGTTGCGGAACTCGCTTCGCCACAGGGGTGGGGCAGCCCATTCGGGCTCCCGCTCCAGCAGGGCTTCGGCAGCGTTGGTGAATTCCCCTGGCAAGTACAGGTACGCCAGGATGTTGCTGTCAACAACGATCACTTGCGTCCCTGCTTCTTGGCAGCGTCAATGTCCTTCGCCGTGAACTGCCCCGGCAGCAAGCTTGCGCGCAGTTCACGCGCCCGTGCCAGCCGTTCGCTCGGCGCGACGCGGCTGGGCAGCAGCACAGACTCCAGGCACACAATCGCTTCGCTGTTCAGGCTTCGCCGGTTCAGTTCTGCGGCGGCTTTCAGCCGCTCGTACACTGCGTCAGGGATGTTCTTCAACGTCAGGGAGGTGGGCATGTGTGCACCTTTGGTTGCAACCCAAACGGTTGCATTATGGTGTCCGTAAGCACCGTTGGCAACCGTTCTGGGGCTGTCGGCATCCCGGCGGGTGAACTGCACTGAAAAAGGGATCGGGCATCCATGACAACAACCAGACGCCACTCGCCACCTGTGACACGCGCTCAGGCGCTGGCGCGGGTGGAGTCCCGCCTCAGACGCCAGGGCTTCCCCCGGCTTCAGATGCTGTTCCTGGTCTCGTTGACCGGGGTGTTTGGCCTGCTGTCTTCGTACTGCTTGCTGAGCCTGGGACTGGACGCCATGGCCGTTCGTTACCCGCTGGCGCTGGCCTGCTCGTACCTGTTCTTTCTCCTTCTGATCTGGCTGTGGCTGCGCACGAACGCGCAGGACTACCAGGACATCCCTGACCTGACGGGCCTCGGGCCATCGGATTCGGGCTGTGCACCGCCCGCTGACTGCGCGAGCGGCGGCGGAGGTGATTTCGCGGGAGGCGGCGCGACGGGGTCGTTTGACTCCGCTTCGGTCACATCCAACGCCACACACGATGGTGCTGGCAAGGCCCTCGCCGAAGCCGCCGGCAGCATCGGTGAGGCGGAGGAGTTCGCCATCCCGTTGGCGGTCATCGCCATCGCCGTGGCCCTCGCCGCCGGGCTGGCTTTTGCGTCGCTGTACATCGTCTACATCGCGCCGGTGCTGTTCGCCGAGGTGCTGCTGGACGGCGTTCTGGCCTACGCGCTCTTCAGGCGCCTGAGGTCCGAAGACCGGCGCTACTGGCTCACCAGCGCCGTGCGGTCCACCCTTGCCCCCTTTGCCTTGACCGCCGTGTTCGTTTCCTTGTCGGGTTGGGCCATGTCCTGGTATGCCCCTGAGGCCACCTCCATCGGGCAGGTCTTCAAACACGCGAGCGAGAACCCATCAGCGAGGTGACGCGTGGTTTCACACTGCGCTGGCCACATGCGAGCGGGCGGGTTGAAAGGCTGCTCGGTCGCCCCTTGTGAGCCATCCTTGAGGCCGCCCTGAGCCCCAAAAGCTCGGCGCGTCGCGCGCGCGTCCCCTCGGGCAAATCCGCCCCTCGGTTCAACGTCCCGCTGTCACACAGCTGCCACCGCCGTGGGTGAGAATTTGGCGTGCATGGCCCAAAGTGCCATGCACAACCACCAACCATCAAACCACAGGGAACCCGCCATGGCCATCAAGCCTGCATTCGCCGTTGCCGCAGCGGCACTCGCTTCGCTAGCCATCTCCGCACCCGCCCAAGCCGATCTGCAAACCTGGCGTCTCACGGCCACGTCTTACCAGGTCGAGTCGGGCTTCGACGCCCCGGCCTTCGCGGAACTTTCCAAGACCTTCACCGTTGACTATGTGTTTGACACGCTGACGCCGTCGCTTGACACCTGGCCTGGCACGTTCGACGGTGCGGTCAAATCGTTCACCATCAACGGTGACAGGTCACAAGCTGGCGGATACATCGTCACCCTCGGTGGCGATGGCTTCAGCGTCATCAACGTCATGCCCAGCAAAAAACGCAGCGATGGCATCAACTTCATTTCCTTCAACCACCCCGATGGGGTCGCCAGCGCGGACGTGGCTTCGGCCCTGAAGGATTTTGCTGCGAAGACAGCGATGGGCCGCACCGAGCTGCGATTGGACTTTGGCGCTTACAGCATCTACGCCAGTCCGACCTCGTTTGTCATGACCTCCGTGCCTGAACCCTCGGCCGCCTGGCTGTTGCTGGCGGGCGTGCCGCTGCTGGCCATCCAGCAGCGCGGCCGCCGCAGCGCCGCCGCCTGATCCAGGGTCGCAACGAGTTCAGCGGGAACGTCTGGCCAGTCGCCCGGCGACCAGCGTTCCCACGCCCAGCAGCAGCATCGACAGCGCCGATGCTTCGGGCACCGCTGACACGTTGCGCGTGAAACCGCAGCCTGAATCTGCGAAACCTTCGCAGGGCGAGACCCCCCCCGTGGGGCCAATCGATGCGACCAGGCCCTCACCGCTCAGCGATGTGCCGTAGACGCGAAACGCCAGGGTGGGCACGACTGAAAACGTGATGTTGCCCGTCGCGTGCGAGCCGTCTGGCGTGTACGTGCCCAGCAGGAAGGTGCCCGGGCGCAAGGTGTCGCCGAGCCAGGACAGGTAGCCTTCGGGTTGGTTGAATGCCGCGGAGAAGGTGTACCCGGGCACGTCGCATGAGTTCGAGCAGCGGTAACCGCGGCTGATCTGCAAGCCGGTGTAGTCGGCAAACGCATCGATGGTGGGCGCACCGAACTCATCGGTCACCCAGGCGAAGGTGGGCAGCTCGTCCGGCTCGAAGCCAAACGGTGCCCCCAGGTCATCGCTGATCGCGCGGTCTGCGCTGACCTTCACCCACACCTCGATCGGCGTGTCGGCGTTGACGGTGCCGCTGGGTTGCAGGTAGTCGATGGAAATTTGTGTCGAAGCCTGAGCGGCCCCGGTGGCCAAGGTGAATGCGCAGAGCGCTTGCGTCAAGCGAATGTTCATGAGGCACCCCTGATGTCGGATTTGTGTTGGCAAGGCTGATGCACACAAGAGGCAGGCCGAGCCAAGCCAACCCGAACTTCTTGCGCTCGGGCAGCAGAGTAACAGCAGCTTGGGCGAGCTGGTTTTTCGAAACTGGCGTGCATTGCACAATGTCCCGCGCCACCCAAAAGGCTCGGCGCGTCGCGTGTGCTTCCCTTGGGGCATGTCCGCCCCTGATTGCGGTGCCCCGCTGTCATGCGCCCGCCTCTGCCGTGCGTGAGAATTTGCCGTGCAGCGCGCCAAGCGCCCTGCACCCACAACCACAACCCCAGAGGGAGCCCACCATGGCCATCAAGCCTTGCGCCGCCGTTGCCGCGGCAACACTCACCCTGCTCGCCTTCGCCGCACCCGCGCAAGCCGAGCTCCAGACCTGGAGCCTCACGGCCACGGCCTACGAGCTCACCGACGGCTTCACCGCCCCCGCGTTCGCGGAGCTCGGCAAGACCTTCCGGATCGACTACGTGATCGACATCCAGACGCCGTCTCTCGAAGGCTGGTCAGGCCTGTTTGACGGCGCGGTCAAGTCGTTCACGATCAATGGCCTCACGTCTCTGTCCGAGGGCTACGTCGTCAGCGTGGACGAAGGTGGCCTCAACGGCATCAACACCTGGCCCATCGACGCGCGCAGCGATGGCATCGACTTCGTTTCCTTCTTCAACCTCGACGCGACGTCTTACACGGACGTTGCTTCGACCCTGAAGGACCTTGCGACGTTTGCCCCCACCAGCTCAACCGTCTTGCGGGTGGACTTTGGCGAAAACAGCGTCTGGGCCGCGCCGACCTTGTTCGTGATGACCTCTGCCGTGCCCGAGCCCTCGGCCGCCTGGCTGCTGCTGATGGGCCTGCCCCTGCTCGTCCTCAAGCGCAACCGCCGCAACGCCGCAGCCTGACCCAAAGCGCGCCCACCCACGCACGAACTCACACATCGCACGCCACCAGCGAGGCGGAAAAAGGGCGGAGGCGCTGAGCGGGCGGGCGCCTGGGTGGCGCAGAGGAGCGCAGCGGCAAGGTGGGCGCGCGCCAGCGCGCTTCGTGATCTGACTGGCCCGAGTTGTTTGAACGCAGCGCCCGCAGGGCGCGGAGTGAGTTCGAGGGCCCCACCTTGCCGTGAGCACCGCATGGGAGTCCTGCCGCAGGCAGGACCGCCACCCTGAAGCCCGACCGCTCAGCGCCGCAGCCCCCGCCTCGCGTTCTCACGACAAAGCGCCCACAACCCAGCGCACGACAAAAAACAAACCTTGTAGTGCCACCCCTACAAGCAAATCACACCCACCCCGATCCCCAAACCCGCCGCCAATTCCTAAAGTGAGCTCCACCCGCCACACGCCGGCCAACCAGCCAGCCGCCCGCCCAGGAGCCCACGATGACCCGTCACTTCGACCCCTACGACGCCGATCGCCCCCTTCGCCTGAGCTGCGCCTGCGGCGGTGACCACGCCCCGCAAGATCACGACAGCGCTGCCCGCCAGGACGCCATCGACACCCTCAAGGCCCGCAGCGAAACCGAAGCCTTCGAGTCCTACTCGCGCGACTTCATCGAAGCCAGCCTGGTCAAGGCCCTCTTCCCGCAAGAAGCCACCCGCCGCCGCTTCCTGCGCGCCGTCGGCAAGGGCACCGCCATGTCGGCGATCGCCAGCGTGCTGCCCGTGGCCAGCCTGCAAGCCATGGCCCAGGAAGCCGCCCCGCTTGAGAAGAAAGAACTCAAGATCGGCTTCATCCCCATCACCTGCGCCACCCCGCTGATCATGGCCCACCCCCTGGGCTTCTACAAAAAGCAGGGCCTGGACGTCAGCGTGGTCAAGACCGCCGGCTGGGCGCTCATCCGCGACAAGATGCTCAACAAGGAGTACGACGCCACGCACTTCCTGTCGCCCATGCCGCTGTCGATGAGCATGGGCCTGGGCTCGAATGCGAAGCCCATGCACGTGGCCACCATCCAGAACACCAACGGGCAGGCCATCACCCTGGCCAACAAGCACAAGGACAAGCGCGACCCGAAGATGTGGAAGGGCTTCAAGTTCGCCGTGCCCTTCGAGTACTCGATGCACAACTTCCTGCTGCGCTACTACGTGGCCGAAGCAGGGCTGGACCCGGACAAGGACATCCAGATCCGCGTGGTGCCGCCGCCCGAGATGGTGGCCAACCTGCGCGCCGGCAACATCGACGGCTACCTGGGGCCCGACCCCTTCAACCAGCGCGCCGTGTTCGAAGAAATCGGCTTCATCCACATCCTCACCAAAGAGCTGTGGGACGGCCACCCCTGCTGCGCCTTCGGCACCAGCGCCGAGTTCATCCAGCAGAACCCCAACACCTTCGCCGCGCTGTACCGCGCCGTGCTGACCTCGGCCGCCATGGCCCGCCAGCCCAAGAACCGCGAGCTGATCGCCAAGGTCATCTCGCCGCGCGAGTACCTCAACCAGCCCGAAGCCGTGCTGACGCAGGTGCTCACCGGCAAGTACGCCGACGGCCTGGGCAACGTCAAGAACGTGCCCGACCGCGCCGACTTCAACCCCATCCCCTGGCAGTCGATGGCGGTGTGGATGCTCACGCAGATGAAGCGCTGGGGCTACGTCAAGGGCGAGGTCAACTACAAGCAGCTGGCCGAGCAGGTCTTCCTGCTGACCGACGCCAAGAAGCAGATGAAGGCCCTGGGCGAGACCCCGCCCGAAGGCGCCTACCCCGGCTTCAAGGTCATGGGCAAGGCGTTCGACCCGGCCAAGCCCGAGGCCTACATCAGCAGCTTCGCCATCAAGCGCACCTGAGGCCCACGCACCATGGCTGTTCAACTTCCCTGGTGGCGGGGCGAGGGCTTTCGGGCCGCGCTGCTGTCGCTGATCCTGCTGGGCGTGATCCTGGGCGTGTGGCACCTGGCCACGCTGCCCAAGGCTGCCACCGGCCCCGCGCTGAGCCCCGAGCAGATCGAGTACCTGAAGCTCATGGGCAAGGACCCGGGTGCTCAAAGCGACTCGGCGGGCAGCAACTTTCCCACCCTGGCGCAGATGGGCCGCGTGATGTGGGAGCACGTCACCGACCCCTTCTACGACAACGGCCCCAACGACAAAGGCATCGGCATCCAGCTGGCTTACTCGTTGGGCCGCGTTGGGTTGGGCTACCTGATCGCCATGCTGATCGCCATCCCGCTGGGCTTTGCCATCGGCATGTCGCCCCTGGTGCACCGCGCGCTCGACCCGTTCATCCAGGTGCTCAAGCCCATCTCGCCGCTGGCGTGGATGCCGCTGGCGCTCTACACGATCAAGGACTCGGCGGCTTCGGGCATCTTCGTGATCTTCATCTGCTCGATCTGGCCGATGCTGATCAACACGGCCTTCGGCGTGGCCAGCGTGCGGCGTGACTGGCTCAACGTGGCGCGCACGCTCGAGGTGTCCAAGTGGCGCACGGCGGTGGAAGTGATTTTGCCCGCAGCGGCGCCCACCATCCTCACCGGCATGCGCATCAGCATGGGCATCGCGTGGCTGGTCATCGTGGCCGCCGAGATGCTGGTGGGTGGCACAGGCGTGGGCTACTTCGTGTGGAACGAGTGGAACAACCTCTCGCTGCCCAACGTGATCTTCGCCATCCTGGTCATCGGCCTGGTGGGCATGGTGCTGGACGCGGCTTTTGCCCGTCTGCAAAAGGCGGTGACCTATGTCGACTGACTTCCTGAAAATCGAAGGCCTGGGCAAGGCCTACCCGGGTGCCAGCGAGCCGGTGTTCGACGGCGTGAACTTCACCATGCGCCGTGGCGAGTTCGTCTGCATCATCGGTCACTCGGGCTGCGGCAAGACCACCATCCTCAACACCCTGGCGGGGCTGGAGCACAGCAGCACGGGCCACGTCTTCATGGACGGCCGCGAGGTGACGGCCCCGGGCCTGGAGCGCGGCGTGGTCTTCCAGGGCCACGCGCTGATGCCGTGGCTGACGGTGCGCCAGAACATCGCCTTCGCGGTGCGCTCGAAGTGGCCGGACCAACGCAAGGCTGAGATCAATGCGCACGTCGAGAAGTACGTGCAGCTGGTGGGCCTGGGCCACGCCATCGACAAGCTGCCTTCGCAGTTGTCAGGCGGCATGAAGCAGCGCGTGGGCATCGCGCGGGCCTTCGCCATCGAGCCCAAGATGCTGCTGCTCGACGAGCCCTTCGGCGCACTCGACGCGCTCACGCGCGGCACCATCCAGGACGAGCTGCTGCGCATCTGCGCCGAGACGCAGCAGACCGTGTTCATGATCACGCACGACGTGGACGAGGCCCTCTTGCTGGCCGACCGCATCCTGCTGATGAGCAACGGGCCGCGCGCCCGCGTCGCCGAGATCGTGGTCAACACCCTGCCGCGCGACCGCACCCGCGCCGGCCTGCACCACGACCCGCAGTTCTACCCCTTGCGCAACCACCTGGTCGACTTCCTGGTGGCGCGCTCCAAAGACCTGAGCCACGGCCGCGCGCCCGAGCACCCGCCTGAAGTGAGGCCTGGCCTGGTGGCCGCCTGATCTGCCGCACGAACCGTTGCACGCGCTGCAGTTTGAGCCGACACGGACATCCGTTGAACACAAAACACCTGAGGAATCCACCATGAGCGCCCAACTCCACCCCGCCGCCGATGCACAGCCGGACGCCCCCGTGCTGCGCCCGCCCTTGCCGCCCTTCACCGAAGAGACCGCGCGCCTGAAGGTGCAGATGGCCGAAGACGCCTGGAACTCGAAGGACCCGGCGCGCTGCGCCGCCGCCTACACCGAGGACTCGTGGTGGCGCAACCGCAGCGAGTTCTTCACCGGCCGCGAAGCCATCAAGGCCTTCCTGACCCGCAAGTGGGCCAAGGAGCACCAGTACCACTTGAAGAAGCGCCTGTTCGCCTTCGAGGGCAACCGCATCTCGGTGTGCTTCGAGTACGAGTACCACGACGACGCCGGCCAATGGTGGCGCGCCTACGGCAACGAAAACTGGACCTTCGACGAGCGCGGCCTGATGGCCCGCCGCGAGGCCTCGATCAACGACGTTGCGATCAACGAAGCCGATCGCCAATTCAAGTGAACCGCTGAACCCTCACCGACCCCTCACAGAAAGGACCACACCATGAACCGCGAAGACGTGACCGACCTCATCATCCAAGCCAAGGTCAGCAAGGGCATCAAGTGGGCCGACGTGGCCACCAAGGTGGGCCTGAGCAAGGAGTGGGTGACCGCTGCCTGCCTGGGCCAGATGACCCTGACCGCCGAGCAGGCCGCCACCATCGGCGACATCTTCGATCTGCCCGAAGAAGCCCGCCTGTGGCTGCAAGAAGTGCCCTACAAGGGCTCGCTGCCCACCAGCGTGCCCACCGATCCGCTGATCTACCGCTTCTACGAACTCATCAGCGTCTACGGCACCACCTTCAAGGCCCTGATCCACGAAGAGTTCGGCGACGGCATCATGAGCGCCATCGACTTCAAGATGGACCTGCAGCGCGAGGCCAACCCGATGGGCGACCGCGTCAACATCGTCATGTCGGGCAAGTTCCTGCCGTACAAGACCTATTGATGGCCCATTGCAGGGCCGGTGCTGCAGCGGCATGCGGCAGGTGGGCTGAGCGACAATGCGCGTCCCCTTTTCGTTCGGAGCCCCTCGCATGTCCCGCCGGTCCTTTGCCCTCCTGCCTGGCCTGTTGAGCCTGAGCGCGGCCCTGCATGCGCAGCAGGTGCCAGCAGAGATGCCAGCCGCCCCCGCGGCCACCGAGGCCACCCAGCCTGCGGCAGCGCCACAGCCCGATCCCCTGGCCTGGGTCGGCCGCATGACCGCCTCGCTGTCCGCCACCTCGGGCAACAGCCGCTCGCGCGCCGCCCAGGCGGACGTCGACGTCTCGCGCAAGAAGGACGGCGGCAAAACCACCCTGACCGCCCTGGTCAGCGAAAGCCAGAGTGGCAAGAAGCAAGACCGTGAGACCACCTCTGGCAAATGGGCGGGCACCGCCCAGCACGACCGAGACATCGACCCCGAGCACTTTGCCTTCGCGCGCATGGGCGTCGAACACGACCGCGTCATCGAGCTGAAGTTGCGCACCCAGGCCGCCCTTGGTCTGGGGCGCCACCTGATCAACGAGCCCGATCGCACGCTGGACGTGTTCGCGGGTCTGGGCCGCACCGTCAGCCGCTACCGCGAAGAAAAAACCATCGGTGGCGAGACAGACTCTCGCTTTGCCAGCAACAGCCTGCTCATCGGCAACGAGTACACCGCGCAGTTCACGCCCACGGTCTCGTTCAAGCAGAGGCTGGAGGGCTACCTGTCGGTCGATGGCGATCGCAACCACCTCTTCAAGCTCAGCGCGGCGCTCAACGTGGACATGACGCGAACGCTGGCGCTGACCATCGCCCTGACCGACACCTACAGCAGCCGCGTGGCCGCCGACCAGCGGCGCAACGACATGGCCCTGACCACGGGCCTGTCGGTCAAGATCGGTCCTTGAGGGCTGCGGAGCAGCTCAGGGCTGCGCGCTGCGCGGCCACAGCACCCACATGGCCAGGGGCTGTTTGGTGCGCCCGGCCTGGGCCAGTGCCTCGTCGCCCCAGCCCCAGAAGAAGTCGGCCCGCACCGCGCCCAGGATGGCGCCGCCCGTGTCCTGGGCCATGGCCAGGCGGCGCAGCGGCGAGGCGGGCGGCATGCCGCCGGCCACCCAGGTCTGCGGCATCGTGCTGTCGAGCCAGACCGGGGTGCCCAGGGGCACGCTGTCGCGGTCGACGGCGATGGAGCGGCCGGGTGTCAGGGGCACACCTTGGGCTCCGTTGGGCCCGGATGAGGGGTCGGTCAAGGGTTCTTCGCGGAAGAAGACGACGCGCGGGTTGGCCGCCATCATCTCGCCCACCCGCGCGGGGTTGGCCTGGGCCCAGTTGCGGATGGCCGGCCAGGAGGCCTGCTCCAGCGTGAAGGCGCCCTGGTCCACCAGCCAGCGCGCCACCGACTGGTAGGGTTGGTCGTTGTGGCCGGCAAAGGCCAGGCGCACGACCTTGGGGTTGCCCTGCGGGCTGAGCTCGTCGAGCAGGCGCACGCGGCCCGAGCCCTGCACCTGGATGAGCAGCACGTCCAGCGGGTCGGCCAGCCAGACCACCTCGCGCCCGGCGATGGCGGCGCGCCCTTCCGGGGTCGATTCGAGCTCGGCGCGGCTGAAAAAGGGCTTGCGCTGGCCCAGGCCAGCTGGCGGGCGGTGCAGCGGCCAGGCAAAGCGCGCGTCGGGTGTGCGGCGGCCTTCCAGCAGGGGCTCGAAGTAGCCGGTCAGCAGCCCGCTGGCCTGGCCCTCCAGCGAGGTCACGCGCCAGGGCTGCAGCTGGGTCTCGACCCACTGACGCACGAAGTCGTCGCCCACGCGTTGGCCCCAGTCCGGGCCCAGGCGGCGGGCCTCCTCACACAGTGCCTGCCAGCCCGCAGCGGGTTTGACGCAGCCCTTGACCAGGGCGGGCCACCACTCGCCCAGGCGGTCGGCCTGCCAGCCGGGCATGTCGCTCCAGGCGGCCTGCACCCAGCGGGCCTTGGCGCGCAGCAGGCTGGGGCCCTCGGGCACGGGTGCACCCTGCGAGTAGCCAGGCACCTGCGTGATGGGCGCCGCACCACCGCTGCGGGTAGGCACGAGGCTGCCGCAGGCGCTGAGGCTTCCTACAATGGCCAGGGACAGGGTCAACCGGACCCACAACTTTCTCGACGGGAACACGCAAGGCATGGGGCTGATTGTGCTGGAAGCCGCGCTCGCGCTGGCGGTGCTGGTCTTCCTGATCTGGTGGACGATGTTTTCCGGGCGCCGTGGTGGCGAGTGGCACGACGACGCGCCGGACTCGACGCTGGGCGAAACCCCGCCCCAGGCGGCACCCGACGCGCAGGCGAAGCAGGGCGAGTCGCTTCAGCCCCCCGAGCGCGGTGGCACCAGGAAGGACATCGGCTGACGCAACACGCGCCGGCCGATGGCGCGCCACAGGCGGGCCCGGTCGGTCACGCGCACACCGCGAGAGCGGGCCGCCACGCGCAGCGCCAGCAAGAAGCTCACGCCCACGTTGAAGACACCCGTCAGCGGCAGGGCGGCCACGCACCACCAGAAGGCGGGCTGGTTCAGCATGTCCCAGCCCAGGGTGCCCAGCGCGCCCGCCACCTGCCCGGTGGACAGCGTGACGTGGCGCACGTCCAGCGGCAGGCCCAGGAACTTGGCGATCACCGGCACCAGGCCGAGCATGAAGCCCAGCGAGATGTTGGCCGCCAGGCCCGAGATGTTCTCGCGCCACCAGGCCGCCCAACGCGCCGCGCGCGCCTCGCCCAGCCAGGCCTGGATGCGCGGGTTCCAGCGCAGCGCGCTGTCCAGGCGGTGCAGCACGAAGGCGTTTTCGGCCCAGCCCGCCAGGATGCTCGACGCGAACAACAGCACGCCGGTGAAGGCCGCGTACCAAAGCGTCGGTCCCAGCAGGGTCAGGCTGTGCAGGGCGTAGCGCGCTTCTTCTTCGTTGATGAGCGGGTGGTTCAGGCCATGGATCATGGCCAGCTGCACGCCCAGCACCAGCGGCGCCACCACCAGCAGGTTGCCCAGGATCCCGGCCACCTGCGAGCGCAGCAAGTGGGCCACCTCGTCGACAAAAGACTCGACCGCTTCGTCGCTGCGCACGTCGGCCAGCTTGGCGGCCATGGCTGGCGCCGTCATGGCGGGTTGCTTGGTGGCCACGGTGAAGTGCAGCCACTGCACGATGACGAAGCTGATCGCGTAGTTCAGGCCCGCACCAAAGCCGGCCATGAAGGGCGACAGGCCGAGTGCCAGCACCGCGAATTTCATGAAGGTGGTGCCTGCCAACACGGCACCGCCACCGCAGGCCCGCTTGAACATGTCGGCGTACTCGGCGCGGTTGCGGGTGATGTAGTGCTCGCCGGTTTCGGCGCTGCGCTCGGCCACGCGGCGCGCCAGCTGCGAGGTGTGCTGCGAGAACAGCGCGCGCACGCTGCGGCGGCGCTTACCCACTTGCACCAAGGTCAGCAGCAAGTGGTGCAAGGCCGGTGAAGGGCGCGGCGCGAGCACCGCGTCGAGCAGCAGCTCGATGCGCTCGCAGCGGCCCACCAACTGGTCGATCTGGAAGACCAGGTTGACCGAGATGCCCTGTGTGTCGAGGTGGCCGTGCAAGCCGCGTGCGGCCTGGGCGCAGGTGTGCAGCAGCGCGCGCAGGTATTGGGCGTCCTGCAGCAGCGTGGGGCTCCAGGCTTGGCCAGGCTGATCGCGCAGGTGCGCGCCGATGTCGTCGCGCAGGCGCTCGACCACGTGGCCGAGTTGGCGAAACGCGTTGCGCGCGCTGGCGTCGGCGTTGCTGGCCACGGGCGCATCGAAGTCCTGACCCAGGCTGATGCCCATGCGCGATCGGAACGCTGGCGAAAAGCCGATGGCGCGCACCTGCGCCGCCAAGTACAGCATGGCGTCGCAAAACGGGTCGCGCCAGCCCAGGGTGCGCGCGGTCAGGGCGGCGGGCTCGCCTGCGGCGGGGGCGCGCAGGCCGTCGCCGAGCAGGCCGCCGATCTGATCCAGCGTGGCCTCGTCCAGGTGGGCCAGCCAGCGTCCGTCGTCGGGGTCGCTGAACAGCAGGTTGAACAGCACCGACAGGTCGGCGGTCTCGGGGCTGGCGGGCAGCAGGCGCTGGCGCACGCGCTCGCCCAGCTCGTTGAGGAATGCCGAGCGCGGCGAGAAGCCGTAGTCGGCCAGCAGCGCGGCCACGTCGGTGTCGCGCCAGAAGGCAGCCAGCAGGGCCACCACGCGCGCGCGCCGCTCCGGCTTGGCGTCGATCAGGCGCACCACGTTCTGCAGGCCGCTGACGGGTTCGCCACGGCGCACCCAGTCCAGCGTGCGGATCAGCCAGATGTGGCGCTCGACCAGCGGCGCGTCGGCATCGGCCTGGTCCAGCCAGGCCTCGATCTCGAAGCCGTTGCCGGGCCGGGGCCACCAGGCCTGGCGGTTGAAGGGGGACAGGAGCTTGGAGTTGACCGCCATCGTGTGTCGGACCTCAGTGCAGCGACTGCGAGCGCGCGAGCATGAACTCGGGCACGGGCGCTTCGAACAGGCGGGCGTCTTCGGTCATGCAAAAGAAGGTGCCGTGCATCGTGCCATGCGGCGTGTTCAACCTGGTCCAGCTGGTGTACTCGAAGCGCTCGCCCGGCTTGAGCAGGGGCTGGTTGCCCACCACGCCCAGGCCGCGCACCTCTTCGGTTTGACCCATGGCGTCGGTGATGACCCAGTGCCTGGCGATCAGTTGCGCCGACACCGTGCCGCTGTTGACGATGGTGACGGTGTAGGAGAAAGCGTACTCGTGCGTGGACGGGTCGCTCTGCTCCTCGAGGTAGCTGGGGTGCACGCTGCAAGTGAATTCGGCCTGGTTCATGCGGCCCATTCTAGGCAATGCCTTCGGGCAGGTCCGGGCGGAAGTCCCGACGCTTCATGGGGATGTCACGCTGGACAGTGAACATCGCGTGCCGCGCAATTGCAGTTCTTTACCAAGCACCCAAGAGGAGTACCCATGGATCGTCGTCGTTTCCTGTCCGCGCTGGGCGTGGCCGGTGGGGGTTTGTTCGTCACCTGGCAAGCGCGTGCCGCGTCCTGGATGAACCTGGGCCTGGTGCCTTTGGACACCCGCAACCTGCGCACCGACTCGGCCCGCGTGTTCGACCTCTCGGTGGCCTCGGCCGACCCGAGTGAAACCGGCGTGATCCTGTGGACGCACATCGACCCTGCTTCGGCGCGCGGTGGCGAGCCCCTGTACCTGCAGGTGGCGCTGGACGCGCAATTCAACACCCTGCTGGTGCAGGCCCGCGTGAACGCCGACGAAATCAGCCCCGAGCGCGACCACACCGTCAAGGTCGACCTCGACGGGCAGTTGCCGGCCATGGCCTCGGGCGGCCCCTTCTTCTATCGCTTCATCTATGACGGCACCGTCAGCCGCACGGGTCGCTGCCGCACCCTGCCGGCCGCCAGCGCGCAACGCAAGCGCTACAAGCTGGCCCTGCTGACCTGCCAGGACTACACCAACGGCTATTACGGCGCCCTGGCCCACGTGGCCCGCGACGACAGCATCGATCACGTGCTGCACCTGGGCGACTTCATCTACGAAACCGCGGGCGACCCGCGCTTCCAGAGCCTGCCGTTTGCCGACCGCACCATGGTGCTGCCCTCGGGCGGCACGGTGGCGCTGGACGTCAACGACTACCGCTTCATCTACCGCACCATCCGCCGCGACCCCAACATCCAGGCCCTGATGGAGCGCCACACGCTGATCTGCGTGCCCGATGACCACGAGACGGCCAACGACACCTACTGGGACTACGCCCGCGACACCCTGGGCGCGCCCGACCATCCCTACACGACCGATGCCAAGTACGGTGCCGACGCCGGCCTGCTGCGCCGCCTCAAGCTCGATTCGCAACGCGCCTGGAGCGAGTACGTTCCGGCCCGCGTGAGCTTCGACGCCAACGCCACCCACCCCTTCGAGGCGCTCAAGGTGTTCCGCCAATTCAACTTTGGCGGCTTCCTGGAGCTGTTCATGATCGAGAACCGCACCTACCGCAGCGCCCACGCCTGTGGTGAGAAGGACTTCGGCCAGCGCTACTTCCCGCTGGGCTGCACGAAGTACAACAGCGCCGATCAAACCCTGCTGGGCAAGACCCAGCTGAACTGGTTGGTCGATGGGCTGACCAAGTCCCGCGCCACCTGGAAGCTCATGGGCAACCAGACCTTCTTCGGGCGCCTGGCCGTGACCTTCCTGGGCACGCAGCTGGCGCCGCTGAACGTCGACGCCTGGGACGGCTTCCAGGCCGAGCGCCGTGCGCTCACCGGTGCGCTGCGCGACGCCAAGGTCAGCAACTTCCTGGTGGCCACCGGTGACCTGCACACCTACATGGCCAGCAACATCAAGCACGACTACGGCAACCTCAACCCGCTGGCCCTGGACAACTACGTGGGCGCCGAGTTCATGACGCCGTCGGTGACCTCGTCGACGCTGGCCGAGATGCTGGCCGCCAAGGCCGATGCGCAGACCCAGGTGCTGATCGGCCGTGCGCTGGCCGCGCCCGCCGTGCGCCTGAACAACCCGCACATCCAGTTCTTCGACAGCAGCCGCCAGGGCTATTCCACGCTGGAGATGACCGACGCCCACGCCGAGTGGGTGGCCTACGCGGTCGACAAGTCCGTCAGCGGCGAGCTGCCAGCACGCAAGTGCATCGCCCGCCAGCGCAAGAACATGTGGCTGCCGTGGCTGATGGCACAGAGCACGGCCGGGTACTGAGCGGGACCCTCGCGAGAGGGCCAGGGGTTTCCTAGAATGGCGGTTTGGGCGCGCCATCGCGCCTTGCCGCCTCAACAAGGCCCCAACCGGGCCCCACCAGGAACCGCTCCCCATGTCACGCACTTTCCGCATCGCCCCCAGCATCCTCTCGGCCGACTTCGCCTGCTTGGGGCAGGAGGTGCGCAACGTGATCGACGCCGGCGCCGACTGGATCCACTTCGACGTGATGGACAACCATTACGTGCCCAACCTGACCTTCGGGCCGATGGTCTGCCAGGCGCTGCGCAAGCACAGTGTCAAGGCCGATGGCACGAAGGTGCCCATCGACGTGCACCTGATGGTGCAACCCGTTGACGCCCTGGCCACGGCCTTTGCCAAGTCCGGCGCCGACATCGTCACCTTTCACCCCGATGCCTCCACCCACGTCGACCGCACGCTGCAGCTGATCAAGGCCGAGGGCATCCAGGCTGGCCTGGTGTTCAACCCCGCTTCGCCCATCGACGTGCTGGAGTGGGTGATCGACAAGGTCGACGTGGTGCTGCTGATGAGCGTGAACCCGGGTTTTGGGGGCCAGAGCTTCATCGACAGCACGCTGCGCAAGGCCGAGAAGGTGCGCAAGGTGATCGACGCCTCGGGTCGTGACATCCGCCTGGAGATCGACGGTGGGGTGAAGGTCGACAACATCCGCCGCATCGCCGACGCGGGCGCCGACACCTTCGTGGCCGGCTCGGCCATCTTCGGTCAGCCCAGCTACCGGGACGTGATCGACGCGATGCGGGTCGAACTGGCGCGTTGAGTCCAGAGCGGGCACCGGGAGGTGCCTGCGGGCAGGATTGCGGCCACTTTTGCCGATTTTTCCTTCAAGTTCAAGGTTTGTCCTGCCGATAGGCTGGGGTCAAGTTGTTGCATTGAAGGAAAACCATGCGCTCATCTGCCAGCATCGCCCACCGCCTCGGTGCCGTCCTGGGTGGCTTGTTGCTGCTCATCGTTGCCATGGTGGCGCTGGCCTGGAGCCAGATGGGTGCCATGCGGGGCTCGGGAAAGAGATCATCGACAACTGGCTGCCCAGCGTCGAGCTCGTCAACCAGCTCAACACGAACATCTCTGACCAGCGCATCCTGGAGTTCCGCCACGTGCTCAACACCGATGAGTCGGCGATGCGCGGCATCGAGGCAGAGCTGACAAAAGTCAAGGCCGAGTTCAACAGCCTGCACGATGCCTACAAGGCGCTTTTGTCCTCAGACCAGGAGCGCACGCAGCACGCCGCCTTCGAGCGCAGCTGGGGCGAGTACCTGCGCTTGCATGAGCAGGTGATGAACTTCTCCCGCCAGAACCAGAACGACCAAGCCCGGGCGCTGCTGGAAGGCGATGCGCAAAAGAGCTTCGACCAGGCCACAGCCGACCTGGTGGCGCTGATCAAACTCAACAGCGACGGCGCCAAAGCAGCGGGTCATGGGGCCGAAGGCACCTACGTTTTTGCCCGCAACGCGCTGCTGGTGTCGGCCTTGCTGGGCCTGCTGGTGGGCACGGTGGCCGCCGTGTGGCTCACGCGCTCCATCACCCGACCCATCGAGTCGGCGCTGGCCGTGGCCGAGGGCGTGGCCGAGGGCAACCTGGCGCAACACATCGAGGTGAACTCGTCCGACGAGCTGGGGCGCTTGCTCGGCTCGCTGCGCACCATGCAGGGCCGTTTGTCTGACGTGGTCTCGGGCGTGCGGGGCTCGGCCGAGGGCGTGGCCACGGCCAGCGCGCAGATCGCCCAGGGCAACCTGGACCTGTCGCAACGCACCGAAGAGCAGGCTTCCGCCGTGCAGCAGACCGCCGCCACCATGGAAGAGGTGGGCAGCACCGTGCGCAACAACGCGGACGCGGCATCCCAGGCCAACCAGATGGCGCAGGGCGCCTCGGAGGTGGCCATGCGGGGCGGTGACGTGGTCGGCCAGGTGGTGCAGACCATGCAGGGCATCAACGACAGCTCGCGCAAGATCAACGACATCATCGGCACCATCGACGGCATCGCGTTCCAGACCAACATCCTGGCGCTGAACGCGGCGGTCGAAGCCGCGCGCGCCGGTGAGCAGGGCCGGGGTTTTGCGGTGGTCGCCGGTGAGGTGCGCACCCTGGCGCAACGCAGCGCCGAGGCCGCGAAAGAAATCAAGAGCCTGATCGGCCAGAGCGTCGAGCAGGTGGACCGTGGTGCGCAACTGGTCGAGCAGGCCGGCAGCACCATGGACGAGATCGTCTCTGCCATCCGCCGCGTCACCGACATCGTCGGCGAGATCTCGTCGGCCAGCCGCGAGCAAAGCAACGGCGTCGATCAGGTGGCCCAGGCCATCCAGCAGATGGACCAGACCACGCAGCAGAACGCGGCGTTGGTGGAAGAAAGCGCTGCCGCGGCCGAGAGCCTCAAGACCCAGTCTCAGAGCCTGGTCGAGTCGGTGGCCTTCTTCAAGGTGCGCTGAGCTGGCGGCCTGCTGGGCCCCGGTGCTCAGGCATGCAGGCGTGCCAGCTGCTCGCGCAGCGCTTCGTTCTCGGCCGTGAGCTCGGCCACGCGCTGACGCAGCGCTTGCACTTCGTTGTGCGGGCCTGCGCCAGGCTCGAAGGGTGGCTTGTCACTGCCTGCGTCCTGAGCGGCGTCTTCGCGCTCCGGCGTGAGCTTGCGCTTGACCTCGCGCACGCGCTTGGCGGCCTGTTTGAGCTCGTCCTTGCCCGCCAGGGCTGCGGCCTTTTGCTCTTCGGCGGGCAGGCTGGCCACCGCTGCGGCGGCGTTCAGGCTGATGGCGCCTTGCTTGACGGCGGCCACCAGCTCGGGCACGGCCTGGTTCTGGATCTTCTCGATCATCACCACCTGGTTGCTGCTCAGGCGAGCGGCGCGGGCGATGTCGGTGCGGTTTTTCAGCGGCGCGGGTTCGGGTGCACTGCTGGCTGCGGCGGATGCGTTGCCACCTGTCGCCGAGGCCTCGGCGTGCCCTGCCGCCTGCTCCGTGGTGGCCGAGGCTGAAGGCGCTGCACTGCGCTCGCGCCGCTGCGCCAGGATCTCGCGCTTGCGCAAGGCCAGCACGCCGCGCTGGAAGTCCGACACGCTGCGGCGGCCCAGGTGCTGGTCGATCATCCACAGGTGCACGTCGTCCATCGACTTGAAGTGCGGGTGCTGCACCGTCTGGAATGGGATGCCGTGCTGCTGGCAGATGCCGTAGCGGTTGTGCCCATCGATCAGCAGGTCGCCCCACAGCACCAGCGCGTCACGGCAGCCTTCGGCCAGCAGGCTGCGCTCGAGCGCTTCGTGCTCGTCGGGCGTGAGGGGGTCGATGTAGGCCTTGAGTTCTTCGCTGACGGTGATGTTCATGGCGCCCTGAAGGCTCGCCCATGGTGGGCGCGTGCAAACGTGTCAAAGGGGCCGGATTTTAGGGCTGCTGCAGTCGCGTCAGCAGCTCGGCCGTCGCGAAGCCATCGGCTGGCAGCCCCACGCTGCGCTGCCAGTCGCGCAGGGCGCCGCGCGTGGCCGGGCCCAGCAGGCCGTCTGGTGTGCCGGTGGCGAAGCCCTTGTGGTTGAGCGCGGCCTGCAGCGACTTGACCTCGCTGCGGCTGAGCACGCGTTGATCGCGTGGCCACGCGGCCTGCACAGGCGCTCCGCCGTCTATGCGTTGAGCCAGCAAGGTCACGCCCAGGGCGTAGCTCGTGGCATTGTTGTAGCGCAGCACGGCGCGGAAGTTGCGGCCCACCAGGAAAGCCGGGCCATGTGCGCCCGCAGGTTGCAGGATGCTGGCCTCGGCCATGGCGGGCAAGGGCGAGCCATCGACCAGGCGAACGCCTTCGGCGCTCCATTGGGTGGCGTCTTGCCGCAAGCCTGGGTCGGCTCGCGAGACGTCGAAGCCCTCTGGCAGCTTGACCTCCGGAGCCCAGGCCTCACCGGCCACCCAGCCAGCCTGGTGCAGGTAGTTGGCCGTCGAGGCCAGCACATCGGGCATGCTGCGCCAGATGTCGCGGCGGCCATCGCCATCGGCGTCCACCGCACGGGCCAGGAAGGCCGAGGGCATGAACTGGGTCTGGCCCATGGCGCCGGCCCACGAGCCGATCATGTGTTCGCGGTCGATGTCACCCTGGTCGATGATCTTCAGCGCGGCCAGCAGCTCGCCACGTGCCCAGGCCTCGCGGCGGCCTTCGAAGGCCAGGGTGGCCAGCGCGTCGATCACGGGCACGTCGCCGTAGTTCTGGCCGTAGTTGCTCTCCATGCCCCAAACGGCCACCAGCACGGGCGCGGGCACGCCGTATCGGCTGGCCGCCGCATCGGCCTGGGCGCGCACCTGGGCCAGCTTGGCTTGGCCGTTGGCCACGCGCGTTGGCGAGACGGCGCTGTCGAGGTAGTCCCAGGTGCTGCGCGAGAACTCGGGCTGGCTGCGGTCGAGCTCGATGGTGCGGGGGCGGAACTCGGCCACGTCCAGCGCCGCCTTGAGGGTGGCTTCGCTGACGCCGGCGGTGCGCGCGGTGGCGCGGAAATCACGCAGCCAGGTGGCGAAGCGCTGGGCTTCGCTGAGCTGCGGGGTGGTGGCGGCATCGGGGGCGGCGGCCGCTGCAGCCGGTGGGCGCGCGGCCTGGCCAGCCGGTGTTTGGCGCGGCTCGGAGCTGCAGCCTGCCAGGCTCAGCGCGACCCATGTGAGCACACAGGGCAAGGGCAGTCTCGCGAAACCCGAACGGGCCTGGCGGAGGTGAGAAGACGCGTGGAACGGGTGCATGGTGCGGGTGGCAAGCGGGTCCATCGAAGGCGAAGCATGCCACGGAGGTGCCCGCGTCCGCACCCTGGTCACCAAGTGGCTTCAGTGAGCCGGCTGAGCCCCTGCGCCGCGCTCGCGCATGAACAGGTAGGCCAGCAGGCCGATCGAGCCCAGGGCCAGCACCGCGATCAGCCATGGCCATGCGCTCACGCCGCGCTGCCTGGCATCGCCGATGAGCCACAGGCCTGCCAGTGCGCACGCGATGCAAAGGTCGAGCAGGATCTGCAGCGAGGCCTGGGAGCTCAAGCCGGCCTGCCACAGACCGAAGTAGCCCACCTCGCCGACGACCTGGAGCGAGAAGGCGGTGAAGGCCAGCAGCACGGCCCCCAGCAAGATTTGGCGTGGGTTCATCATGGTCCTTTCGTCGGGTCGGGTGTGACCCATGGTGTTGAACACGTCGGCCAATCTAGGCAAGGCAGCGCGGCGGTTCAATTACCTGACAGGTCATCGCCAGCTTGATGTGGGCTGCGCCAGAATCGGGCCATGTTGCCGCCCACCCCCGCCCCTGTTGACGCTTCTGTGTCCGCTCTGCTCAAGGCCTGGCGGCAACTCAGGCGTTTGCCGCAGCTTGAGTTGGCCCTGGCTGCCGGGGTGTCGCAGCGGCACCTGAGCTTCATTGAATCCGGCCGATCCAAGCCCAGCCGAGGGCTGCTGCTGGGCCTGGCTGAAACGCTGGACCTGCCTTTGCGAGAGCGCAACCTGCTGTTGCAGGCAGGGGGCTTTGCGCCTGTCTTCGCGCAGCGAGGCCTCAGCGACGACGACATGGCCTGTGTGCGTCAGGCGCTCGCGCTCGTGCTCGATCACCAGGAGCCTTACCCCGCCATCGTCCTGGATCGGCAGTGGAACACCTTGTTGCGCAACCGCGCGGCCGAGCAACTCATCGGCCTGTTGGGAGAGCCGGCCGATGTCTGGCAGCGTGTCGACCCGAGCGGTCAGAAAAACATCTTGCGCCTGTGCTTTCACCCGCAAGGCATGCGACCGCTGGTGCGCAACTGGGAGCAAGTGGCGCCGCACATGCTCGAGCGCCTGCAGCGCGAGATCGTTGCAGCGCCGATGGACCTGGCGTTGCGCGAGCTGCATCGTGACCTGTGGGCGATGGCAGAACTGAGGCAGGCCGGGCACGAGGACCTGGCCAGCACTGGCGGCAGGCCCAAACCCACAGGCACCCAGGTTTGCCTCTCCCCCACTGTCAACGTGGAGCTGGGGGTGGGCGACATCACCCTGCGCCTGTTCAGCCTGCTGAGCACCTTTGGCACCGCGCAGGACGTGACCACCGACGAGCTGCGCATCGAGACCTTCTTTCCGGCCGACGATTTCACGGCGACCTTCTTCAAGAAGCTGGCGGGCTAGGCCTGCAGCGGTCCGGCCATCGATCTAGGGCCTGTTAACACAAACTGCGAAGCCCATCGACCACGAGCACGAAGCTGAGAAAGCCGAGAAACATCGCATCAAGCTTTTCGAACCGGGAGAAGATTCGGCGGTAGCCCTTGAGCCGCCGGAACAACCTCT
>NZ_LFRI01000219.1 GCF_001447195.1 Aquabacterium parvum
CCCGAAGGGCGTTGCAGAGGGAGGGGTACCCGACCGGTCCACCTTCAAGCCAACCAGCGGAGCGATGGTCGCCGTCCTCCGCTGGTCTTCGCGTGCATTGCGTTTCGTGTGGCACTGCCTATCCTGCGCGGCCATCGAAACCTTGAACTTTTCAAGCGGCGCAGTTTCCCTTGCCTGCGATCTGACTTCCTCCTAGAATCCAAAGCATCCGCTTTTGGATTTTGGAGGAATCATGAACTTTGACGAAGTAATCCAGCTTCAGGTGCTGAAGCT
>NZ_LFRI01000220.1 GCF_001447195.1 Aquabacterium parvum
TGATGACCACTGAGACGGTGAGGGCCTTCTACGGGATCGTAGCTGCTGGCCCGGATGTTGACACGCCGCCCTGGCTGTTCATCCTGGCCAGACACATCGACGCCTGGGACAAGGCCTCGCAGGCCTACATGATGGCTGTGCATCAGCATGCTCGGCCTGTCCTCAATGACATGGAGCGCCTCTCCGCGTCGAAGTAAGCCGGGGGGCTGGGGGACACCCCAGTGAGCCCGAAGGGCGTTGCAGAGGGAGGGGTACCCGACCGGTCCACCTTCA
>NZ_LFRI01000221.1 GCF_001447195.1 Aquabacterium parvum
ATGGGTCCGCCGCATACCGCTCGCTCAAAGACCTGGGCTACGACCACCAACGAACGGTGATGCTGGGCGCGGAGCAGCCCGCCCACGTCGCCATGGCTGGCGTTCACCGGGTGGCAGCACTGGTTCAGCGATGGGTTCTGGGAACCCATCATGGTGCCGTTCAGCCTGCGCATCTGGACGCCTATCTCAACGAGTTCGTCTTCCGCTTCAACCGCAGAACTTCGAGCTCTCGCGGCTTGCTGTTCTACCGCTTGCTTCAGCAGGCCATGCAAACCAGCCCCTACACCTACAGCGACATCACAAAGGCTTCGCCCAAGCCGCCAGACAAGGTGTAAATTACTGGATATGCATCCAGTGTTTTGGCTTTTGTGGAGCTAACTGGATACCC
>NZ_LFRI01000222.1 GCF_001447195.1 Aquabacterium parvum
TCTGGTGCCAATCCCGCGACAAGCGCTCCTGGCTGGGCTCGACCTCGGCCAAGGCGATCATGTGCAGGTGCGGGTGCCACTGGCCCGAGTTGTCTCCCCGCTTCACTTCGTATGACCAAACAGCGCCCACAACACCTTCGAGCACAGAGCCGCGACCACGTTGCCGGCGTTTCCATAGCTCGCGCTGGGCTCTATGAAGGTGCTTAAAGCGTTCAGCCAGGTCATCACCGTTCTTCACCGTCAAAGTCACCAAAAAAGGCCTCAGAGCCGTTT
>NZ_LFRI01000223.1 GCF_001447195.1 Aquabacterium parvum
AGGCCGCTGGCGGCGGCCCTGCGGGATGGGCGAAGCCCGCACGCTGGGACGACGCAGGCGGCTCTAGAGTTCATACATACAAACAATTCGCCCAACCCAATACTGGCGCTGCTTTCCGGCCGATTTGAGGCCGTTGGGTATGCGTCGAAAACGGGTAGCCGAATACGGCTAAACCGTCTGTCAGATCACGGCATGGCCCCCTGCAACATGGGTTGCGTGATGTGTGACCTGTTCACACGGGGGAGCGGGGGAGTCCCCCGGCCAGGAAGGGGG
>NZ_LFRI01000224.1 GCF_001447195.1 Aquabacterium parvum
GACCATTCGGTGTGGCAAAGGCATTGGCTGGAGTCAGGGGAGGCTGTTCGGCAGCTGGCGTGGTGGAGAGGGGCGCTGGGCGATCATCACCCGGTGCTGCAACTGCCTGCGGACCATGCGCGCAGCGCTGCTGTGGCGCAGCGAGCCGCGCGCCACGAGGTCGAAGTGCCCGAGGGCTTGTCGCGCGCGGTGCTGCGCAAGTCGCTGGCGCAAGGCTCGACGGTGTTCATGACGCTGTTGGGGGCTTTGCATGGGCTGCTGCACCGCTGGACGGGACAGGGCGATGTCAGGGTGGGCGTGGCGGTGGCCAACCGCCAGCGCCCGGAGCTGCAAGGCGTCATCGGTCTGTTCGTGAACACGCTGGTGCTGCGCAACGAGGTGTCAGGGGAGGTGCCGCTGTCGCAGGTGATGGCGCAGGCGCGCGAAGCGGCGCTGGGCGCACAAGCCCACCAGGACCTGCCGTTCGACCAATTGGTGCAGGCGCTGCAGCCCGAGCGCAGCCTGAGCCACACGCCGCTGTTCCAGGTGATGTTCAACCACCTTCGGCAAGACAGCGGGGTGCTCGATCAGATGCCGGGCCTGCGCGTGCAGGCGCAATCGCTGGGAGGCAAGACGGCGCAGTTCGAGCTGGTGCTCGACAGCCTGGAGCGAGCCGACGGCAGCGTGAGGCTGAGCTGGATCTACGCGGGCGAGCTGTTCGAGGCGCAGACGATCGAGCGGCTGGCCGGGCACCACCTGGCGCTGCTGCAAGCCTGGGTGGACGATGACACGCAAGCCCTGGGCGATGTGCGGCTGCTGCAAGCGAGCGAACAAGCGCAGCTGAGCCAGTGGGGCGGCAGTGGCCAGGAGGGCTGCGCCGATGTGGGGCTGCCATGCGTGCACGAATCGATCGCCGCACAGGCGCGCAGCCAGCCCGATGCGATCGCACTGGTCTTTGGCGACCAAGCCCTGAGCTTTGCCGAACTGGATGCGCGAGCCAACCAACTGGCCCACCACCTCATCGCCCAAGGCATGGGCCGCGAGACGAGGGTGGGCGTGGCCCTGCCGCGCTCGCTGGAGATGATCGTGACGCTGCTGGCCATCCTCAAGGCGGGAGGCGCCTGGGTGCCGCTGGACGTGGACTACCCCGCGCAGCGACTGGCCTACATGGCCCAAGACAGCGGCGTGGCGCTGGTGGTGAGCCAGCGCAGCCTGCTGGGCCAGCCGGTGCTTGATGCGCTGAGCCAGCACCGGCTGCTGGCCCTCGATGAGCTGGAGCTCAGCGCCCAGCCGAGCACCCCCGTGGCCGTGCCCGTGCACCCCGAGCAAGCCGCCTACGTGATCTACACCTCCGGCTCGACGGGCCGGCCCAAGGGGGCGGTCAACCGGCATGGCTCGCTGGCCAGCTGCATGGCCTGGATGCAGACCACCTACGGGCTGCAGGCCGGCCAGGACGCGGTGCTGCACAAGGCACCGTTCGGCTTCGACGTGTCGGTGTGGGAGATCTTCTGGCCACTCACGGTCGGCGTCAAGCTGGTGCTGGCCCAGCCGGGTGACCAGCGAGACCCGCAGCGCATCGTGGCGCTGATCCGCCAGCATGCCATCACCACGGTGAACTTCGTGCCCTCGATGCTGCAGGCCTTCCTGGGGCACGAAGGGATCGAGGCGCACACGCGGCTGCGCCACATCATCTGCGGAGGCGAGGCCATGCCTGCGGCGGTGCAGGAAGAGGCGCTCAGGCGGCTGCAAGGCGCGAGCCTGCAGAACCTGTACGGACCGACCGAGGCGACGATCCACGTCACGCGCTGGACGTGTCAGGCGGACGGGCGCAGCCTGGTGCCCATCGGCAGGCCGATCGAAGGGGTGAGGGCGCAGGTGCTCGACGAGCGGCTCAACCCGGTGGCCATTGGGGTGGCGGGTGAGCTGTACCTGGGAGGCATCCACCTGGGGCGAGGCTACCTGAACAGGGCGGGGTTGACGGCAGAGCGCTTCGTGGCCGATGCGCACGGCGGCACGGGAGAGAGGCTGTACCGCACAGGAGACCTGGTGCGCTGGAATGCGCAGGGTCAACTGGAGTACTTGGGCAGGCTGGATCACCAGGTCAAGATCCGCGGGCTGCGCATCGAGTTGGGGGAGGTGGAGGCGGCCTTGCAGGCGCAGGCAGGCATCCATGAGGCGGTGGTGGTGGCGCAGCGCGAGGCTGGAGTCGGCACAGGAGCCGCAGCGCAGGAAGGGGCGGCCCGGCTGGTGGCGTACGTCTCGCCCAGTCAGGCGCAGGCGGGCCAGGGCGTGGAGACGGCCGGGCTCAGGCGTGAGCTGCTCAAGAGCTTGCCGGACTACATGGTGCCGCAGGTGATCGTGGAGCTGGCGAGTTTGCCGCTGAACGCCAACGGCAAGGTGGACCGGCAGGCGTTGCCGGCGGTGCAGGCAGTGCAAGCGCACGCACAGGGGCAAGCGGGGCAAGCCGGGCAGAGGCCAGCCACACAGGCGCCGCAAGGCGAGGTCGAGCAGGCGCTGGCGCAGATCTGGGCGCGGGTGTTGGGCCTGGCGCCAGAGCGCATCGGGCGGCATGACAACTTCTTTGAAATCGG
>NZ_LFRI01000225.1 GCF_001447195.1 Aquabacterium parvum
TCCTCGAAGAGGCTGCGCTGATGACCACTGAGACGGTGAGGGCCTTCTACGGGATCGTAGCTGCTGGCCCGGATGTTGACACGCCGCCCTGGCTGTTCATCCTGGCCAGACACATCGACGCCTGGGACAAGGCCTCACAGGCCTACATGATGGCCGTGCATCAGCATGCTCGGCCTGTCCTCAATGACATGGAGCGCCTCTCCGCGTCGAAGTAAGCCGGGGGGCTGGGGGACACCCCAGTGAGCCCGAAGGGCGTTGCAGAGGGAGGGGTAC
>NZ_LFRI01000226.1 GCF_001447195.1 Aquabacterium parvum
GCACCCGCACCTGCACATGATCGCCTTGGCCGAGGTCGAGCCCAGCCAGGAGCGCTTGTCGCGGGATTGGCACCAGATCACCGGGGACAGCTTCATCGTTGATGTGCGGCCCATCGTTGGAGATCCCGCCGAGGGGGTCATGGAGGTTTTCAAGTACGCCGTCAAGTTCAGCGATCAGCCGGTTGCCGATACATGGCATGCCTTTCAGACGCTCAAGGGGAAACGCCTTCTTGGTTCTGCTGGGTGCTTCCGAGGTGTCGAGGTGCCGGAAGA
>NZ_LFRI01000227.1 GCF_001447195.1 Aquabacterium parvum
GATCACGGCATGGCCCCCTGCAACATGGGTTGCGTGATGTGTGACCTGTTCACACGGGGGAGCGGGGGAGTCCCCCGGCCAGGAAGGGGGGGGTATGTCGCCACCCGACCTTGAAAAGGAAAGCCCCGAGTCCTGGGCAGAGGAGTTCGGGGCTGATGGAATCGAGACGCTACCCAGGCGGGTTGATCGGTACGGTAAGGCAAAGAGTCGTGCGCTCGATGTAGCGCAGTTTATCGGCGACCACGTTGAAGGTCAAGAAACGCTTCACCAGCG
>NZ_LFRI01000228.1 GCF_001447195.1 Aquabacterium parvum
TGGCCAGACACATCGACGCCTGGGACAAGGCCTCGCAGGCCTACATGATGGCCGTGCATCAGCATGCTCGGCCTGTCCTCAATGACATGGAGCGCCTCTCCGCGTCGAAGTAAGCCGGGGGGCTGGGGGACACCCCCGTGAGCCCGAAGGGCGTTGCAGAGGGAGGGGTACCCGACCGGTCCACCTTCAAGCCAACCAGCGGAGCGATGGTCGCCGTCCTCCGCTGGTCTTCGCGTGCATTGCGTTTCGTGTGGCACTGCCTATCCTGCGCGG
>NZ_LFRI01000229.1 GCF_001447195.1 Aquabacterium parvum
GGGGTCGCCTCAGAAAACGGAAAATAAAGCACGCTAAGCCGGTTGCAGCGGTCGTAGCGGCCTGAACTTGCCCGCGCCGATCTTGGCGCTGCTGCGCCAGAGGTAATCGCCGGTGAGGTTGATGTGCTCCCAACCGAGCGGCGACAGGTACTGCAACAGCGCGTCATCAACGGCATGGCCGTTGCCACGCAGCGCGTGCGCAGCCCGTTCCAGATAGACCGTGTTCCACAACACGACGGCAGCCGTTACCAGATTGAGGCCGCTAGCCCGGTAGCGCTGCTGCTCGAAACTGCGGTCGCGGATTTCACCCAGGCGGTTGAAAAACACTGCCCTGGCCAGCGCATTGCGCGCCTCGCCCTTGTTCAGGCCGGCATGCACGCGGCGGCGCAGTTCCACGCTTTGCAGCCAGTCCAGGATGAACAGCGTGCGCTCGATGCGGCCCAGCTCGCGGAGCGCCACGGCCAGGCCGTTCTGGCGTGGGTAGCTGCCGAGCTTTCGGAGCATCAGGGAGGCCGTCACCGTGCCCTGCTTGATCGAGGTGGCCAGCCGCAGGATTTCGTCCCAATGGGCGCGGACGTGCTTGATGTTGAGCGTGCCGCCGATCATGGGTTTCAGCGCGTCATAGGCGGCGTCGCCCTTCGGGATGTAGAGCTTGGTGTCGCCCAGGTCGCGGATGCGCGGCGCGAAGCGGAAGCCCAGGAGGTGCATCAGGGCGAAGACGTGATCGGTGAAGCCCGCCGTGTCGGTGTAATGCTCCTCGATCCGCAAGTCGGACTCGTGGTACAGCAGGCCGTCGAGCACGTAGGTCGAATCGCGCACGCCGACGTTCACGACCTTGGTGTGAAATGGCGCGTACTGGTCAGAAATGTGGGTGTAGAACGTCCGCCCTGGGCTGCTCCCGTATTTCGGGTTGATGTGGCCGGTGCTCTCGGCCTTGCTGCCGGTGCGGAAGTTCTGGCCGTCCGACGATGAGGTGGTGCCGTCGCCCCAGTGCTCGGCGAAGGGATGGCGGAACTGTGCGTTGACCAGATCGGCCAGCGCCACCCCGTAGGTTTCGTCGCGGATGTGCCAGGCTTGCAGCCAAGCCAGCTTGGCGTAGGTCGTGCCGGGGCAAGACTCCGCCATCTTGGTCAGGCCCAGGTTGATCGCGTCGGCGAGGATCGTGGTCAGCAACAGGTTCTTGTCTTTGGCCGGGGCGCCCGATTTCAGATGCGCGAAATGCCGAGTGAAGCCCGTCCATTCGTCCACCTCCAGCAGCAGTTCGGTGATCTTGACGTGCGGCAGGATCATTGCCGTCTGGTCGATCAGCGCTTGGGCGGTGTCGGGTACCGCCGCGTCGAGCGGCGTGATCTTCAAGCCTGACTCGGTGATGATGGCGTCCGGCAGCTCGTTGGCCGTCGCCATACGGTTGACGGTGGCAAGCTGTGTTTCCAGCAGCGTCAGCCGGTCGTTCAGGTACCGGTTGCAGTCGGTGGCCACGGCCAGCGGCAATTCGCTGGCCTGCTTGAGGCTGGCGAATTTCGCGGGCGGCACCAGGTAGTCCTCGAAGTCCTTGAACTGGCGCGACCCCTGCACCCAGATGTCGCCGGAACGCAACGCGTTCTTCATCTCCGACAGCGCGCACAGTTCGTAGTAGCGCCGGTCGATGCCGGTGTCGGTCATGACCAGCTTCTGCCAGCGCGGCTTGATGAACTCGGTCGGCGCGTCGGCGGGCACCTTGCGGGCGTTGTCGCTGTTCATGCCGCGCAGCACCTCGATGGCGTCGAGCACGTCCTTCGCGGCGGGAGCGGCCCGCAGCTTGAGCACGGCAAGGAATTCCGGCGCGTAGCGGCGCAGCGTGGCGTAGCTTTCGCCGATGCGGTGCAGGAAATCGAAGTCCTCGGGCTGCGCAAGCTTCTGCGCTTCGGTGACGCTCTCGGCGAAGGCATCCCAGGACATGACGGCCTCGATGGCGGCGAACGGATCGCGGCCCGCCTGCTTGGCCTCGATCAGCGCCTGGCCGATGCGGCCGAACAACCGCACCTTGGCGTTGATCGCCTTGCCGGACGCCTGGAATTGCTGCTGATGCTTGTTCTTGGCGGCGTTGAACAGCTTGCCCAGGATGCGGTCGTGCAGGTCGATGATTTCGTCGGTGACGGTGGCCATGCCCTCGATGGCAAGCGCCACCAGGGTGGCATAGCGTCGCTGCGCCTCGAACTTGGCCAGGTCGGCGGGCGTCATCTGGCCACCCTCACGGGCGATCTTGAGCAGGCGGTTCTGGTGCACCGACCGCTCGATGCCAGAAGGCAGGTCGAGCGCCTGCCACGCTTTGAGGCGTTCGATGTGTTCCAGCATGTGCCGCGAATTCGGTTTGACGGGCGATTGGCGCAGCCAGGCCAGCCAGGTCGTTTTGCCGTTGTCCCGACGCTTGAGCAGATCGTCGAGGCGGCGGCGATGCGCGTCCGACAGCGGTTCGGCCAAGGCATCGTAGATGCGCCGGTTGGCGCGGGTGATTGCTTCGGCGCTCGCCCGCTCGACGGCGTTGAGGGCAGGCAGAATGACCGACTGCTGCCGCAGGTGCTCGATCAAGGTGCTGGCCAGCACGATGCCCTTGTCGGTCTGCAAGGCCATCTCGGTCAGCAACTGGACGGCCTGCCGGTAGTGGCCCATGGTAAAGGGCTGGAAGCCGAACACCGTTTGCAGTTCGACCAGGTGCTCGCGCCGGGTCTGCTCCCGCTGCCCGTATTCGTCCCAGCTTTCGACGCTGACCTTGAGCTGGTCGGCGACCAGTTTCAACAAGGGCGGAAACGGCGGCTCATCGACGCCCAGGATGACACCAGGAAAGCGCAGGTAACAGAGCTGCACGGCGAAGCCCAGCCGGTTGGCCGGGCCGCGCCGCTGCCGGATGATGGAGAGGTCGGTTTCGCTGAACGTGTAGTGACGGATCAACTCATCCTTGGTGTCCGGCAACGCCAGCAGGCTTTCGCGCTCGGCGGCGGACAGGATTGAACGACGTGGCATATTTACTGATCCGTTCTCAAGTATTGATACAGGGTTTCGCGACTGATTCCGAATTCACGAGCCAGCTTGGTCTTTTGCTCGCCAGCCTCGACACGTTGGCGCAGTTCGGCAATACGCTCAGACGACAGGGATTTCTTCCTGCCACGGTAGGCCCCGCGCTGCTTGGCGAGCGCGATGCCCTCGCGCTGCCGCTCGCGGATCAAGGCGCGTTCGAACTCGGCGAACGCGCCCATTACCGACAGCATCAGGTTCGCCATCGGCGAGTCCTCGCCGGTGAAGGTCAAATGCTCCTTAACAGGCTGCGGAAATACCCAACGGGCGCAGCTTCGCTGCTGACGCAAGGGCTCGTTTTTCGATGATGCGGGTCGACTCCGACGCCAAAACACCCCATTTCAAGCCCATTTTGGCCTGATCTGAGGCCATTTCGG
>NZ_LFRI01000230.1 GCF_001447195.1 Aquabacterium parvum
CCGATTGGGATTTCTTTGTCGCCTTGCAAGGAGGCATCGAGATCTTTGCCGAGCGTGCAAACTCGGGGCGTGTGCAGTTGGTCGTTAATGCCGATCAGCGCAAGCGGTGAGACCGACGACAGGATTCGACATGCAGTTTCATGAAAAAAGGCGGCAGCAGTTCTTGGGTGAAAGGCACTTCATCGAAGACGTGGCTGCGTCCGGCGACGGCATTGAGTACTTTTCGAACAATCCTTCAGGCGTTGGCGATACGTTAGACGAAAAGTGGATGTGGTCGCGCCACACCGTTGCCCACTACGAATTCCAGACATTGTGTTTGCGCTACACCGCAGGCGAACCGATAGAGCCCTTGCGCGGCGATCTGGAGAAGGTCGTTGCCGCCTTTGAGCGATATGCAGAGTTGTTGTGGCAACACAAGGCCGACCGAAACGAGCCAGCCTTTGACTTCGTCGTGCTGGATGACTACTGCCAGTTGATGCAGCTGATTGGTTTGTGCTTCTTGCTTCATCGCCGCGACCTGCTACCCCGCATCGCCGTGTTGCAGGATGGCGAGAACGGTACCTCCAACGGCGGAGCGGATGTGATTTATGAAGAGTGGGGCTTCATGGGCAGCGAAATTTGCAAGAAAGCGCGGGGCCGGTATTTGTTTCCTTGCAAATATCGCACCACACTTCAGCCGAAATCGTATTGCAGATCAACGACTTGCGGATTGTTCAGGGTGGACTAAGTGGTTTTCGAACTCAGTGGCTGCGCAGAGGTTTCCTGTCGTGAATTGGTTTAGCCCCGATGTGGAGCTGGTTTTTTCTCATGCCTGTCAAACTGAAAAGGCCGCGATTAAATCTGTCCCACCAGAAGGCACGAAAATAGAGGACTTCACCAGCCGAATGGCGTGGATCACCAAGGCCGCAGACCAGTTCCATCTGTTGATGCAGGAAAGCCGCTCCTTCATGGAGGGCGAGCTGCGCACCATGGCCGGATGGGTCGACATGCCAGATCGTTGAGTCAATCATGAAACTTAATCGCCGCTTTGTCCGGATCATCTGCGCTGTCTTGGTGCTGGTCGCAGCAACCTTTGGCTGGGCTGCGCTGAACGGGCGGATCCCAGGCGATCGAGACCTGCTTTCGACATATTCCACCGAGCCCTCTCGCATGCACATATCCCAAAACATCCAACTCCGACTTGGCGAGCCATCAACCAATTTTTTGGCGCGATTCGCCGGCCATGTGCAAGTCAACAGCCAGCCTGCGGGACTCGATTTCCTGAGCCTCGATTGGCGCGGTCCAGCCAGAGCGCTCGTCACGCTGGACCAACCCCATGCTGCGATATCCGTCGACCATGTCATCGGTGTGCAGACCTTTCGACGCGCGGCTGATGACGACATCCAGGGGCTCACTCGCTTTGCCATCTACGCGGGTTTGAACGAGGGCGGCGATATAGGGCACGACGCGGCCCGTGTCTACGTCCATGGCCTGCTCAACCGCATCTTGGCTGCTGGGTGGCAGCAGATGGTTGACGCGGATGAGCCCCGGCTTGTGGGATCTGAGCGACTGAAGCGGACGTTGGCAAGCAGCAATCTCAACGGGCTGGATGCCCGCTACGTCATGTCACTCACTGAGTGGATGCAGGTGGAGGATGGGACGCCTTGGTCCTTCGTGCGTGACGATGCCGTCCTGCAAGTGACATTCCGGCGCGATGCCGCTCGGCTGGCTCCGGGGCAGCCTGGGGCCTATTTTCTTTCTCTGAGCTGGATGTCGGTCGACGAGCACTTCCGGGAGATGGTTGATCCCGAAGAGCGAGCGCGTTGGCGCGATCTGGTTCCGGCCTTGCTGGAGGGGGCTCGTCAAAAGCGCGCGGAGAAGGAGGATGAATTGCGCAAGTTGGGGTGGCAGATCGATGTCAGCTACGTTGACCCGCAATTTTCGAAAGAGCGGCACTGAGTTCTTCATCACACGGAGCGCATCGCGCACGAAGTCATCCAGCACGAACCGCGTGGCTCGACATGGCCTACACAGAAATTGCATTGGCCAGGCCTGACCCCAGCAAACCGAGGCCATGGACCCTAGCGCGCAAGGCATCTACCCTGGCCCGGTGGGCGGCCAGGACGCCCGCCAGGCCCGAGCAGGCAGCCGCGAACTGGCCGATCCGGTCGAGCGCTTCGCCAAACCTCTGCTGCACCTGGACACGCCAACTTCGGCTGCCTGGGTCACGCCCGCGAGCATCCACCTTTGGAGTGGGCAAGACCAAAGCATCAGCGCCCAGGGTGACGTGCACCTGACGGCCGCGCACACCGTCAGCAGCGTCAGCGGCCAGACCACCAGCCTGTACACGCACGCAGGCGGCATCCAGGCCATCACCGCCAACGCGGCCCTGAGCGTGCGCGCGCACACCGATGCCCAGCAGGTCTGGTCAGAGCAAGACCTGACGGTTCAGAGCACCACCGACGAGGTGCGCATTCAAGCGTCAAAGAGCATCACCCTCACTGCAGGGCAAAGCCAGATCGTCATCGAGGGCGGCAACATCACCTTCACTTGTCCGGGGACGTGGACGGTGAAGGGGGCGAGTCATGATTGGTTGGGGGGTGGGAGTCAGGCGGCACAGTTGGTGGGCATGCCCGAAGCAAGTGTCGGCGAACTGCCTCGATGGATGGAACTCGAGTTGCGCGGCTGGGAAGCTGCACCTCTGGCCAATGTGCCTTACGTGGTGACCTTTGCCGACGGCAGCAAACGGCACGGCACGCTTGACGCCAAGGGATTTGCGCGCCTGGACGGCATCCCGAAGGGGCTCGAACACAAGGTTGAGTACCAGAACCCACCCACCTCGGTTGACCCTGAGCCCTACACCCTCGACGACCTGGCCAAGTCGATCAAGGCGTACCTCGGCGTTTGAGTCGAACAAAATACAAAAGAGCACAGGGCAGGTATGTCGATCACATTCGATGACATCGTCAAAGGCATCAACCAAGGCACGCGCAGCGCCCGCAGCGCGGCGATGGATGCCAAGCAGAAGGCCAACTGGGTCTGGGAGGCGCTGCAAGGCGACTTCAACCCGAATCGAACAGTCGGGCAAATTGGGTTGGACACGGCCGTTTGCATGATCCCGGGCCTAGACACGGTCATGGACATCCGTGACCTGATCGCCAACATCATCGCCATCGTTGCTTCGCCTGCGAATGGCATGGCCTGGTTCAACCTGGTGTTGACCTTGATCGGCTTCATCCCCGGCTTGGGCTCGGTGGCCAAGGGTGTGGTCAAGATCGTGTTCGTCAAGCTCAAGCCATTGATCAAGAGCGCAGACGACCTCACCAATGCCAGCAAGATGGTGGCGCACCTGGATAAGGCCTTCGACATCGCGCTGCCTTCCATCGTTCAGTACCTCACCCACTCAGACGTCCAGAAGTTCCTCACCAAGGCAGGTGTGCCGGACGTCGTCAAATTGGTGGCCAGGAGCATTCGGACGGTGGTCGGGAAGGTCAACCCTGCGGTGCTCAAAGCCCAATTCAACGACAAGGCCAACAGCATCAAGGAGATCGTCAACGATTTGATGCCCTTTTTGCCCGATGCTGCGGCGGCCCGGGCCAAGAGTCTGCTCGATGGCATCGTGGTGGTGCAGAAGAACTTTGAGGGTGCCGTCAACCAGTTCATGGAGCCGCTGCACAAGATGATGCTGCGGCTGGCGGACCGGCTGGAAGACATGCATTGGGTGGCGCACACCCAGCAGCTCAACAAGGGGTGGATGGCGCCGCTGTCTGAGCAGGGCAGCAGGCGGTTGATCGCAAAGCACAGGCCGGCTTGGGTGAAGACGAGTCAGCCGATCAAGTTCAGTCAGTTGGATCCTGACTTGTTTCGTTCAGGAGCGGCGTACAGAAATGGATTGGAAAAAGGCGCCCCACCATTGGACAACAAGGCAGTTGAGAGCTTCGCCAAAGGCGTCAGAGCACGCTCACTGCGTGATGGCGAAACGCTTTACCGTGTGGTTGATCCCACCAGTGGTTCACTGAGTACCTGTTGGATCACGGAAGGTGTGTGGAAAGAAATCAATGCCAATCCTGCTGCGGCGCGCGAGATGTGGCGCGGCAACTTGGCGGTCAAGCCTGATTGGAATCAGAACGGCACTTATGTGAAGTTCACCTACAACAAGGCGCGAGATGGCGACATCACCGTGTGGGAGGGGCCAACTGCCATGCAGTGGCTGGGCGACAAGGGTGATGAAGCTCAGGGCTTCCTTGAAGGAGGCTTGACGCAAGTCGTCTGGCAGCCGATGCGCTGGGATCCCGCACGTAATGAAATGGTGCCGCACCAGTTGAAGAATGCGAAGGCTGATGGATTCGAGAAAGGCGTCCAGTTTCCCGACATGGTCGAAGGCGGCATCATCCGAACTGACAAAGCCGAGGCTAAACCTTCCGGCGTGCGCACCAAAATCAACGATCCTCGCATCGAGGGACCGTTTGAAACCGGGTGGGGCTTCAAAGACTTTGAAGATCAGCACAATCTCATCGGTCTGCCCAACCCCTTGAAGGAGTAAGTCAGTGGCGCCACGCAACCTGAGTCAGGAGGCTCACCTTTGGTACACGATCTCTTCGCCGGATTACATCGCGAGGGCAAAGGTCAAACTGCAAGAGGCAGCCGACCTCATGCACGCTCAGGTCGAGCCGCATCCGTTCATCAAGGACTACGCTCCTGTGCCCTATTGGGGGGGGGTGATCGAAGACTTGCTCAGTCAGTTCGATAACGCGCTGGCGATCCTCAAACACGGAGATTTCAGCCCGATGAACCGCTGGGCCAGTCGCATGCAGGACATTCCTCGTGGCCTCCAAGAAGGCAACATGAACTGGATGTCGGAGATGGGGAGGTTCATGGATTTGCTCAACGATGCCTACAGCATTTGCAGCAGGTTTTCAAGGGTCGTGATGATGAGCACTATGTACGGCAGCCAGCGCTACAAGGACGGCACGGGCGATTGGCATCACGATATCCCCGAAGACATGGGCTACGAAGGCAACAACATCGCCCGCAATTCAGAAGAGTACATCTTCCCTATCCTTCCTGAGCAAATTCCCGAATACGTCTCGGACACCGCTGTCTCCTGCAGGACCGGCGATATCGTTCCGTGGACGGGCGTGTGGGTGCCTAGCACGGGCATGGGAACGGCTGCCTTGGCCTTTGCGCGTCAGAACCTGCAAATCATGCAACCGGCCTACGAAATCGCGTCACGCGATGAAGATGGGTATGCCAGCTTCAACTTGGTGGACTGCATCTGGCACCCCGTCAAGCCAACGGGCCGCATGATCGAGCACCCTGTTCTGGCTCAACTCAAGCACGATGCATCAACTGCACGCGGGCGCTGCGAATCTGGCGAGCGTTGCCCACGCGAAGGCTGGTGGTTCACGCCTGCGGTGCAAGACAGTCGACGCTTCTTCAAATTGGGTGAGGTGATGCCGAAGCTGAGCACCGACTACGGTCAGACCATCTGGCAATGGAATGCGCTGCAAGCGTAGCAACTGATCCTCCCCTCGTGACTGCTCGCAATCCTGCGCGCCACCGACGTCGAACAAGGCAGCTACCGCAACCGCTTCAGCGCCGCCCCCGCCGCGCTGCGCCTGCTGCCCTGGGCCCCGGCCTTCGCCTAGTACGAGGCCCCGGGTCCGATGCACGCCCTAGGCTCTGTTTTCGCCGTACTTCTCAACAGAAAAGCGTCTCTTCCTTGCAGGCTTTATGCCCGTTGGACTCCGAGCTTCCCAAGCGATATGCGCGCGAACACTGCCAGACAGGTCCTTCTTTAGCGTTCTCATCAAGTAGACGCCGGGGTGCCCGGATGTGTTGTTCCTACGTTCAATAGAGCAGTATGCAGCGAGGGTCATTGTCTTGACCGTACTGGCAGTTTCATCGCGCCAGGCAATGGCAGCCTGGAGTGCGGCCTCGGTACTTCCGTACCGAGAGGCAGTGAAGCACTTGCGATACTCATTGCCTTGCCTACAGATCTCAACGCTCCATCCCTGCCGACCTCCGGAACTGAGAGGCTTGATGGCATAGAGCTTCTGGCTATTCTGCGTTGACATGAGCGAGTTTGCGCGGATTGTTCAATACTTATCCGGGTAGTCTTGAACTCGGAGTACTTGCACGCCGGCGACGCCGCCGAACATCGCTGCTACGGATTGATGAGCCACGGCGAAGCCCCCTGACGAAGTGATCAGCGACATCGGTCAAACGTGCAAGATTTGGGGTGTTGCAGATCATGAGCAGGACGTCCTTGCTCAGTCGGTCCATCTTGGACTTCACCTGACTGCGAGCCGGATCGTCATTGCCGGTGCAGGCCTTGTCGATAGGCAGCTTCAGCATTTCGACCTTCTTCGCGATCATTCGATGGTAGCTGCGGGGATGTTGTCACCGACCGGCGTAATGGAGCCACTTCGTGATCGGCATATTGGAGCCAGCCGATGATCGGCGTTATGGATCCAGTGCGTGATCGCCGTATTGGAGCCAGCGGCGGATCGGCGTAATGGAGCCAGTCTGCGCTGACTGAACAGCCTCCCGAATCGATTCGGGCCATCTCTACCCTGTGGGCTTTTTGCCTGGAGACAGGGGATGGCCCGCAGGAGATTCGAGATGCATCACTACCGACAAGCCCTGCTGCGCATGCGTCAGGGCGACTCTGACCGGGACATCGCCGACGCCAAGATCATGGGTCGGCGCAAGGCTGGCCAGTGGCGTGCGCTGGCCCAGGCGCCGCTGCCCGACGACGAGGCCGTGGCGGCCGCCCTGGTGCCACCCAAGCGCGCCAGCACCACCGTCTCCAGCCTGGAAGAACATCGCGCCAAGGTCGCCAGCTGGGTCGAGCAGAACGTGCCCGGCACCGCCATCCACCAGGCGCTGCAGCGTCAGCACGGCTGGACGGGCAGTTACTCGGCCGTGCGCCGCATGGTCGCTGGCATCCGGACCACCCTGCCGCCAGAGGTCACCTGCCGACTGGACT
>NZ_LFRI01000231.1 GCF_001447195.1 Aquabacterium parvum
AGGTGGACCGGTCGGGTACCCCTCCCTCTGCAACGCCCTTCGGGCTCACTGGGGTGTCCCCCAGCCCCCCGGCTTACTTCGACGCGGAGAGGCGCTCCATGTCATTGAGGACAGGCCGAGCATGCTGATGCACGGCTATCATGTAGGCCTGCGAGGCCTTGTCCCAGGCGTCGATGTGTCTGGCCAGGATGAACAGCCAGGGCGGCGTGTCAACATCCGGGCCAGCAGCTACGATCCCGTAGAAGGCCCTCACCGTCTCAGTGGTCATCAGCG
>NZ_LFRI01000232.1 GCF_001447195.1 Aquabacterium parvum
GTTCACACGGGGGAGCGGGGGAGTCCCCCGGCCAGGAAGGGGGGGGTATGTCGCCACCCGACCTTGAAAAGGAAAGCCCCGAGTCCTGGTCAGAGGAGTTCGGGGCTGATGGAATCGAGACGCTACCCAGGCGGGTCGATCGGTACGGTAAGGCAAAGAGTCGTGCGCTCGATGTAGCGCAGTTTATCGGCGACCACGTTGAAGGTCAAGAAACGCTTCACCAGCGGCTCACCACTTGCGGTGACTACCTGCTGTTCCGGCACTACTTCACCA
>NZ_LFRI01000233.1 GCF_001447195.1 Aquabacterium parvum
CATGTTGGCACCGTGGCTCAGGGCCTTGAGCTTCAGCACCTGAAGCTGGATTACTTCGTCAAAGTTCATGATTCCTCCAAAATCCAAAAGCGGATGCTTTGGATTCTAGGAGGAAGTCAGATCGCAGGCAAGGGAAGCTGCGCCGCTTGAAAAGTTCAAGGTTTTGATGGCCGCGCAGGATAGGCAGTGCCACACGAAACGCAATGCACGCGAAGACCAGCGGAGGACGGCGACCATCGCTCCGCTGGTTGGCTTGAAGGTGGACCGGTCGGG
>NZ_LFRI01000234.1 GCF_001447195.1 Aquabacterium parvum
AGGTGGGAGGTCATCCGAGCCGAGAAAACGGCTCTGAGGCCTTTTTTGGTGACTTTGACGGTGAAGAACGGTGATGACCTGGCTGAACGCTTTAAGCACCTTCATAGAGCCCAGCGCGAGCTATGGAAACGCCGGCGACGTGGTCGCGGCTCTGTGCTCGATGGTGTTGTGGGCGCTGTTTGGTCATACGAAGTGAAGCGGGGAGACAACTCGGGCCAGTGGCACCCGCACCTGCACATGATCGCCTTGGCCGAGGTCGAGCCCAGCCAGGAG
>NZ_LFRI01000235.1 GCF_001447195.1 Aquabacterium parvum
AGAGGTTGTTCCGGCGGCTCAAGGGCTACCGCCGAATCTTCTCCCGGTTCGAAAAGCTTGATGCGATGTTTCTCGGCTTTCTCAGCTTCGTGCTCGTGGTCGATGGGCTTCGCAGTTTGTGTTAACAGGCCCTAGCTGGTTTGCCCTTGAAAGCCGATTGTGTGTCCCCACATTCAAACGGTCCTGGCGGGCTGCTAGGCTGCCTTTCACCCAACAAACACCGCTGCATGCTGAATTTTTCCTGGCGCCTGCGCGCCACCCGTCACCTGGCCTGCACCGCGCTGCTGGCCCTCGTCGCTGGCACCTGGGTCGGGCCATCTCCCGCCATGGCGGCCAGCCTCGAAGGGCAGACTTTCGAGGACACGGCGGTGCTGTCCGATCGCACCCTGCGCCTGAATGGACTGGGCTTGCGCGGCGTGGCCTGGATCAAGGCCTTTGTGGCCGGCTTGTACCTGGCCGCCCCCACGAAGGACTCGGCACAGGTCCTGAGCATGCCGGGCCCCAAGCGCCTGCGCCTGAAGATCATGCTCGACGCGCCCAGCAACGAGCTGACCAAGTCGCTGACCAGCCGCATTGCGCGCCACGAACCGGAGCCCGTGCAGGCCCAGATCGGCGCCCGGCTGCAGACCCTGGCCTCCCTGATCGACGGCTTGGGCGAGCTCAAGGTGGGCGACACCGTTGACCTCGACTTCCAGCCCGACCGAGGCACCGTGCTGCGCTTGAACGAAAAGCCCATCGGCCAGCCCGTGGCCGGCGATGACCTGTACCGGGCGGTGCTGAAAATCTTCGTCGGCGAGCACCCGGCCGACAAACGCATGAAAGAGGGTTTGCTGCGTGGCGGTGTCTGACGACGCCAGCGGGGCGCCGGGCGGCACAGGTCAGCAGACCGACTCGCTGCCCGCGCCGACCGACCCTGTCGTCGATCGGTTCGTCGATGCCATCTGGCTGGAAGACGGCCTGAGTGACAACACCCTGGCCGCTTACCGCCGTGACCTGTCGGCCCTGGTGAGTTGGCTTTTCGGGCATGCGGGGCACACCTTGCTGCAAGCCTCGGAGGCCGACCTGCAGGCCTACATGCTGGCCCGCCACGGCGAGTCTCGTCCAGCCTCGGTGGGGCGCCGCCTGAGCGTTTTCCGGCGGTTCTACCGCTGGGCCATCCGCGAACACCTGTGTCAGGCCGACCCGACCGTGCGCATGGATGCCCCGCGCCAGCGCATGCGCCTGCCCGGCACCCTGACCGAAGACCAGGTCGAGCAACTGCTTGCCGCCCCCGATCCCCACGAGCCCCTCGGCCAGCGCGACCGCGCCATGCTCGAGCTCATGTACGCCAGTGGCCTGCGCGTGAGCGAGCTCGTGGGCTTGCGCACCGTGCAGGTCAGCCTGGATGAAGAGGTGCTGCGCGTGACAGGCAAGGGCAGCAAGGAGCGCCTGGTGCCTTTTGGCCAGGAGGCCAGCGGCTGGTTGCTGCGCTACATGAGCGAGGCCCGCCCACAGATCCTGGGAGAAGGCCGCAGCAGCGAAGACCTGTTCGTCACCGCTCAGGGCCATGCCATGAGCCGGCAGATGTTCTGGAAGCTCATCCGCAAACACGCCATGCACGCGGGCATCACCCAGCACCTGTCGCCGCACACCTTGCGGCACGCCTTCGCCACCCACCTGCTCAACCACGGCGCTGATTTGCGCGTGGTGCAGATGCTGCTGGGCCACGCCGACATCTCGACCACCCAGGTCTACACCCACGTGGCGCGCGAGCGGCTGAGGCAGTTGCACGCGCAGCACCACCCGCGTGGCTGATGCACCGGGGTGTCCTGGCTGCGGTTCAGGCGCCTCGGCAGCTCAGTCGGTGCCCAGCAGAAATGCCATTTCTTCTTCGGTGAACCCGGCTGCTTTGCGCGCCGCTTCGTTGAAAGGCGGGCGCAAGCGGGGTGCCTCGAATTCGCGCACCAGCCGAGGGTAGAGCGTCACGGCGTCGAGCCCGCGCTCCTGGCACAGGTGGTGAAACCATCGGTTGCCGATCGCCACGTGGCCAACCTCGTCACGCAGGATCAAGTCAAGGATCTCGACCGCGCGCAAGTCGCCCGCACGCGTGAGCTTGTCCTGGATCAGCGGCGTGGCGTCCAGCCCGCGGGCTTCCAGCGTGCGCGGCACCAGCGCCATGCGCGCCACGATGTCGTGCCGCGTCTTCTCGCACATGCTCCACAGGCCATCGTGGGCATCGAAGTCGCCGTAGTCGTGCCCCAGGCTTTGCAGGTGCTCGCGCAGCAGGCTGAAGTGCAGCGCCTCCTCGGCGGCCACACGAAGCCAGTCGCGGTAGAAGGCCTCGGGCATGCCCGCGAAACGCCAGACGGCGTCGAGCGCCAGGTTGATGGCGTTGAACTCGATGTGGCAGATGGCGTGCAGCAGCGCCGCGCGCCCATCCAGGGTGAAAGGGCTGCGCGAGGGCACGTCCTTGGCGGGCACCAGCCGGGGCAGGGCAGGGCGGCCCGGCATGGCGGTTTGCTGCGCCTCGCTCAGCGTCAGCACCGCCAGCCGCACGGGCTCGGACCACGCGTTGTCACCACTCGGGTGTTGCGCTGTGCGCGCAGCTGATGGCGCCACCAGGCAAGCCGAAGCTTCTTCAAACAGCACTCGTGCCTGGGCAGCTTTGCGTGCCGGATCGGGCTCGAGCAGTGCGTCGAGGGCCCGGTGTCGGATGCTCGGGCGATGCGGCGGGCTCTGAGGGCTCATGCCCCCGATTGTCGCAGCCCTGACATCGGGCTGGCCCAGGGCTCACTCGTGCCAGCTCACCCAGCCGAAATGCGCCGTCACCAGGATCAGGATGCCGAAAGCGATGCGGTACCAGGCGAAGGGCACGAAGGTGTGGCCGGACACGTAGCGGATCAGCCAGCGCACGCACACCCAGGCCGACAGGAACGCAAAAACCAGCCCGGTGGCGAACAGCGGCAGGTCATCCCAGGACAAGAACGCGCGCTCTTTGTAGAGGCTGTAGATGCCAGCGCCCACCAGGGTCGGGATGCCCAGGAAGAAGCTGTAGTCGGTGGCCGCCTTGCGCGACAGCCCCATCAACATGCCGCCGATGATGGTCGCGCCCGAGCGGCTGGTGCCCGGCACCATGGCCAGGCACTGGATCAGGCCGACCTTGATGGCGTCGACAAAGCCCAGGTCGTCGATGGTCTCGACGCGGGCCTGAGGTTGACGCGCTGCGATGCGCTCGGCGATCAGGATGATCACCCCGCCGATGATGAAGGTGGTGGCCACCACGGTGGGCGTGAACAGGTGTTCCTTGATCACCTTGCCGACCAGCAGGCCCATGACGACCGCAGGCAGGAAGCCGATGACCACGTTGAGTGCAAAGCGCTGGGCTTTCGGGTCGGAGCCGAGGCCGGCGACCGTGTCCTTCAGGCGCTGCATGTAGACCAGGATGACGGCAAAGATGGCGCCGGTCTGGATGGCGATCTCGAAGACCTTGGCTTTTTCGGAGCCGGCGGCTTCAGAGAAACCCATCATGGCATTGGCCAGGATGAGGTGGCCAGTGCTGGAGATGGGCAGGAACTCGGTCAGCCCCTCGACGATGCCCATCAACGCGGCCTTGAAGAACAACACCAGGTCCAAAGCGATCTCCTGCAACAAGACGAAGCCGGCAGCGAGCCGGCGATGCAGCGCATCTTAGGGCCTGTGCATTCGGACACATGCCCCGCCGCGCCCCAGGGACAGGGGGGCTTGTCTACACTCCGCCACATGCCTTTGCTCACCCCCGATGCCCCCCTCACCGATGGCTGGCACCCGCCCGCGCAAAGCTGGCCCAACCGATACGCCGCAAGCAGCGAACGTGCCCGCACCGATTTCGGCGTGCCCCTGGGCACCTTCCTGCAGGGCGAGCCCTTGCCCGCCCTGCAATGGGTGTCCCGCAACGACGCCTTGGCGGCCGAGCTGGGCTGGCCCGTCCACTGGGCCGACGAGCAGGCCTTGCAGGTGCTGGGTGGCAACGGCCTGTGGCCAGGCATGGCCCCGATGGCCACCGTCTATTCAGGTCACCAGTTCGGTGCCTGGGCTGGGCAACTGGGTGATGGCCGGGCCCTGCTGCTGGGTGAAGTCGAAACCCCGCTCGGTCCTCGTGAGATCCAGCTCAAGGGTGCCGGCCAGACACCGTACTCCCGCCGGGGCGATGGCCGTGCCGTGCTGCGCTCGTCCATCCGCGAGTTCCTGTGCTCCGAAGCCATGCATGGCCTGGGCATACCGACCACGCGCGCGCTGGCCCTGGTGGCATCCCCGGAGCGCGTGCGCCGCGAAACCACCGAGACGGCCGCCGTCGTCACCCGTGTGGCGCCCAGCTTCATCCGATTCGGGCATTTCGAGCACTTCGCGCACAGCGCACAGCCCCGCCACCACGAGGTGCTCCATGCGCTGCTGGACTTCGTCATCACCCACCACTTCCCGCAACTGGCCGCGCAGCCCCAGCCCGCGCTGGCCCTGCTGGACGAGGTGGTGCGCCGCACGGCGCTGTTGATGGCCGACTGGCAGGCCGCCGGCTTTTGCCACGGGGTCATGAACACGGACAACATGTCCATCCTGGGCCTGACGATCGACTACGGCCCCTTTGGCTTCCTTGACGCGTTCGATCCGGACCACATCTGCAATCACTCCGACACGCAGGGGCGCTACAGCTGGAACAACCAGCCTCAGATCGGCTACTGGAACCTGCGCGCGCTGGCCCAGGCCCTGCTGCCGCTCATCCCCGAAGCGCAAGCCGATCCCAAGGGCGTCATCGAGGTGCTGGAGCGTTACGAGCAGGCCTTCATCCAGGCCATGAACGCCCGCTGGCGCACCAAGCTGGGCCTGCGCAGCGAACAGCCCGGCGACGACGCCCTGTGCATCGACTTCCTGCGCCTGCTGGCCGCGGGCAAGGTGGACTTCACCATCGCCTTTCGCCGCCTGGCCGATTTCGACACCACCGTGGGTGCCGACGACGTGCGCAACGCACCTGTGCGCGACCTGTTCCTGGATCGCGCCGCCTTTGACGCCTGGGCCGGACGCTACCGCAACCGCCTGCAGGCCGAGGCCAGCCAGGACGCCGAGCGCGCCGAACGCCTGCGCCGCGTCAACCCGCTGTACGTGCTGCGCAACCACCTGGCCGAGACCGCCATCCGCCAGGCCCAGCGGGGTGACTTCAGCGAGGTTCAGCGCCTGCACCGATTGCTGCAGCAGCCGTTCACCGAGCAGGCCGGCTGCGAGGCCGATGCAGGCTTTCCGCCCGAATGGGCCCAATCCATCGAGGTCTCCTGTTCATCATGAGCGATCACCCTGTCAAGAAGACCGACGCCGAATGGCAAGCGCAGCTGACCTCGGCCGGCGCCGAGCCCCTGGCCTTTCGCGTCACGCGCCACGCCGCCACCGAGCCGCCTTTCAGCGGCAAGCATTGGGACAACTTCGCCGAGGGTGCCTACCGCTGCATCTGCTGCGGCGTCAAGCTCTTCGAGTCGGACACCAAGTTCGACGCCGGCTGCGGCTGGCCCAGCTACTGGCAGCCCGCGGCCGACGACCTCATCGAGTACGTGCGTGACATCAGCCACGGCATGATCCGCACCGAGGTGCGATGCAAGGGTTGCGGCGCCCACCTGGGCCATGTGTTCGACGACGGCCCGGCGCCCACCGGCGAGCGCTACTGCATCAACTCCGCCGCGATAGACTTCGAGCCCCGGTCACGTTGATCGCCCCGATTTCGCCTCTGCCTAGCGCGTCCCCATGAAATTCCTTTTCGACCTGCTGCCCGTCATCCTTTTCTTCGTCAGCTTCAAATGGGCCGACGGGCACAAGGAGGCAACGGCTGCCTGGCTCACCCAACACCTGGGCTTCGCGGTTTCCGGTGGCTCGGTGGGCGTGACCGAAGCGCCGGTGCTGCTGGCCACCGTCGTTGTCGTGCTGGCCACGGTCCTGCAAATCGGCACGCTCAAGGTGCTGCGCAAGCCCGTGGACAAGATGCTGTGGGCCAGCCTGGGCATCGTCGTCGTGCTCGGCGGCCTGACGCTGTGGTTCCACGACGAGACCTTCATCAAGTGGAAGCCCACCGTCATCTACTGGCTGATGGGCACCGGTCTGCTGGTCACCGAGGTGATCTTGGGTCGCAAGATGCTCCGTCAGATGATGGGTGGCCAGGTCGATGCCCCCGACGCCGTCTGGCGCAACCTGGGCTGGGCCTGGGTGGTGTTTTTCGCGGCCATGGGCGTGCTCAACCTCTACGTGGCCTTCAATTTTCCGCTGGACACCTGGGTGAGCTTCAAGATGTGGGGCAGCCTGGGCCTGACGCTGGTCTTCACGCTGGCGCAAGGTGTATACCTCAGCCGCCACATGGTCGAGCCAGAGCCGAGCACCGAGGCCAAATCGTGAACCCAGAGAACACCGCGAACCCGCAACCCGTCACCGCCGACGAGATGGAGCGCGTGCTGCGCGCCGCGCTCTCGCCGGACGCCATCGAGGTGCACGACGACACCGCCGCGCACCAGGGCCACGCCGGGCACAGCGGCGCGCCGTTCGGCACCCATTTCTCGCTGCGCATCCGGGCCGCCTGCTTCAACGGCTTGTCACACGTGGGGCGCCATCGCCTTGTGTATGATGCCCTGCGCAACCTCATGCCCCGGGGCGTCCATGCCCTGGCCATCCAGGCCGAGCCGACCCAGCCCAAGACCTGAGCGGCTCACCTGACCTTCCTGCACCCCAAGCGCTCTGCTCAACATGAAGACTTCCCGTACCGCCCTGGCAGCCCTGCTGGCCGCTTCGCTGTCGCTGGCCGCCCCGTTGGTGTCGGCCCAGAACATCGCCATCGTCAATGGCAAGGCCGTGCCCAAGGCCCGCGTCGACGCCATGATCGACCAGATCATCAAGTCGCCCCAGCAGCCCGGCCAGCCGCCGATGACCCGCAGCCCCGAGCTCGAGCAAAAGGTCAAGGACGAGATCGTGCTGCGCGAGATCTACATCCAGGAAGCCGAACGCCTGGGCCTGCAGCGCTCTGCCGACTACAAGACGCAGATGGAATTCGCGCGCCAGTCCATCCTGATCCGCGCTCTGTTCACCGACGCCGAGAAGAAGCTGGGCACCACCGACGCCGAAGCCCGTGCCGAGTACGACCGCATCAAGGCGTCCAATGGTGACAAGGAATACCGCGCCCGCCACATCCTGGTCGAGAAGGAAGAAGACGCCAAGGCCCTGATCGCCCAGATCAAGGGCGGCGCCAAGTTCGAAGACCTGGCCAAGAAGAACTCGAAGGACCCGGGCTCTGCCGAGAACGGCGGCGACCTCGATTGGGCCAACCCCGGCAACTACGTGCCCGAGTTCTCGGCCGCGATGACCAAGCTGCAAAAAAGCCAGGTCACGGATGCGCCTGTGAAGTCGCAGTTCGGCTTCCACATCATCAAGCTGGAAGACGTGCGCGCCGTGCAGTTCCCCGCCTTCGAAGAGGTCAAGGAGCAGATCGTTCAGCGCCAGAACCAGGTCAAGGTGTCCAAGTTCCGCGAAGACCTGAAGAACAAGGCCAAGACGGACTACAAGTTCTCCAGCGGCAACTGATGGCTGCCGGCACCTGGCTTCGGGGTGTTTGACAGCCCGGGGGCAGTGCTGGTGCAGCGGCCTCGCGTCGGTGACGCGGAAAAGGCAGGCGATCCCCGGATCGGCCTGCCTTTTTTGTGTGCTTTGCCTGGTGGCGTGAGCCGGTGCTGGCGCCGTCACCGAGGCTCGGAGGGCGCCAGGCTTCTCAGCTTCGCTTGCGGAACACCAGGTCCCACACCCCGTGGCCGAGCTTCAGTCCGCGGTTTTCAAATTTCGTCAGCGGGCGGTAGGCCGGTTTCTCGGCGTATCCCTCGGCGGTGTTGACCAGGTCGGGGTCGGCCCCCAACACCTCGAGCATCTGCTGAGCGTATGGCTCCCAGTCGGTCGCGCAGTGGATGTAGCCGCCAGGCGCCAGGTGCCGAACCAGGTCTGCCACGAAGGGCGCCTGGATGAGCCGGCGCTTGTTGTGGCGTTTCTTGTGCCACGGGTCGGGGAAGTAGACGTGCACGCCGGCGAGCGAGCCCGGTCGGATCATGTGCTCGAGCACCTCCACGGCGTCGTGCTGGACGATTCGCAGGTTGGTCAGGCCGCGCTCGCCGACCTGCTTGAGCAAGGAGCCCACGCCCGGTTCGTGCACCTCGCAACCGATGAAATCGGTGTCCGGCAGGGTGTCTGCGATCTTGGCCGTGGCGTCGCCCATGCCAAAACCGATCTCCAGCACAACGGGGGCCGTGCGGCCAAAGACGGTCGGGAAGTCCAGGGGCTGGGCGGTGTAGGGCAGCACGAAGCGCGGGCCCAGCTCGCTCAGTGCCTTGGCCTGGCCTTCGGTGGTTCGGCCGGCCCGCATCACGAAGCTTCGGATGCTGCGGGGATGGGCCACTTCGGGAGGGGTGCTGCCTTCAGGCGGGCAATCTTGCTCGTTCGGGGAGGTCATGGCGGTATTTTAGGGTTGGGGACAGCCCTGATGCCAATTGGCGAGGGTGTGCAGCCTGCCCGTGACGCAATTGACGGATCGCCACCTGACCCTGCAACAGGCTGTGTTTTCCGTGGCTGCTTCTGAGATGCTTCTTCTCAACAGAACACGCACCGGAGTCCACCATGGCATCGATCACCAGCTTCACCCGCCAAGGCCTGCTTGCGGCGAGCCTTTCGCTTGGCGCATCGGCAGCCATGGCTTTGCCGATCACCATCCCCACGACTTTCATCGATGCCGAAGCCACCTTCAGCTTCAACTCAGACACAGCCGACCTGATGAGCGTGCTGGGCATCGGCGTTTCGGCCTTGGGCAACTCGGTGGACGATGGCTCGCACTGGAATTTCGCGATGCCCGTGACGCAGGTGTCGCTGGACGTGTCGCTGTTCAAGCTCAAGCCCTTGTCAGGCGCTGCGTCGGGTTCCGGCCTGCTGATCTACAACACCGAAAGCGGTGGCGCGCTGTCGCTGGCGAACTTCGGGCTGGATTTCAAGCGCAATGTGCTGACGGCCGATCTGGGCACCGTTGATGGCAAGATCACCAAGTCTTTCGATGTCTTCAATTTTTCGGTCACCAAGGGCTTGCACCTGTCCACCAGCGGTGGGCTGTCGATGCAGATGCAGCTCGACAACATGATGCTGACCCAGCAGGCGCAGACGGCCTTCACCTGGTCGCTGGCCCTCGATGAAATCGCACAGGCCGGCCTGCCGACGCTGAACTTCGGTTCGCTCGGCGTTGACATCAACCCCTCGCTGCGTTTTGGCCTGTCAAGCAAGCCGCTGGTGTCGGCTGTGCCCGAGGCGTCCGGCCTGGGCATGCTGGCAGCTGGCATGCTGGCGATCGGTGCGATCACGCGACGCCGCATGAAGGCCTGATCGAGCGGCCCGCGATGGCGCTAGAATCGCGTGCATTGCGGGTGTCGTTCAATGGTAGGACTCTTGCTTCCCAAGCAAATAACGTGGGTTCGATTCCCATCACCCGCTCCAGCTCAAAAAAGGCCAGTCACTGACTGGCCTTTTTCGTTGCTGCGACTGCCCCTGGTCTGATCAGTCCGCCGGTCGCGGCACCGGGCCGGTCACCGGCTCCATCAACAACCCCGACCAGTGCAGCGGCGCCGTGGTGCGTCGCTTGGCCTCGATGTCCCGGTAGATGAAGCCGGCTTGTTCTTCGCTCAGGCCCAGGCACTCGGCCAGCTTCGCGGCAGGCAAGCCCTGGTTGAGGTGCCACAGCGCCACGTCCATCTCCTTGTAGGGCAGGGCGTAATAGAACTCGTCCTGGCCCTGGCTGAGGCTGTAGGTGTCGGTGGTCGGGGTGGCGTTGCAGATGACCTCGGGCAGTCCCATGTGGCGGGCCAACGCGTAGACCTGGGTTTTGTAGAGGTGGGCGATGGGCTTGAGGTCAGCGGTGCCGTCGCCGTTCTTGACGAAGAAACCCTGGTCGTACTCGACCCGGTTGGGCGTGCCCACGACGGCGTAGTTCAAGCGGTCGGCGTGGAAGAACTCCAGCGTTTTGCGGATGCGCTGCTTGAAGTTGGTGGCGGCCACGATCTGCAGGTATTCGCGCAGGCCCAGGCGCTGCTCGTGCAGCGGGCCGTTGCCCGGCTCTTGAACCACCAGCTTGAAGTGGTTGATCTGACCCTGTGTGCCGCCCGCGATCACGATCTTGTTTTTCCAGCCTTCGCCATAAGCCGCGAAGACGGTGCGGATGGCTTCGTCGCGCCAGCGGTAGCAGCCGATGGCCTCCAGCGCGGGGGCGATGTCTTCGACCGTGTGGCGGATACCCAAGTGCTCGGCCAGCAGGCGGCCTTTGATCGAGCTGTCGGATGACGAGTCTCGCTCAGGCATCAGCAGGCCAAACACCTTGTCGGGGCCCAGGGCGCGCACGGCAAGCGCCGCACAAACCGAGCTGTCGATGCCGCCTGACATGGCCACGACCAGTCCGCGGCGTTTGAGGTGCTGGCGCATCAGCTCGCGGATCTTGCTGGTGATGCGGTTGATTTCGGCGTCGCGATCGAAGTCCAGCAGGGTGTCGATCAGGGTGTCGATGGGTGGGGGCATGGTGATGGCTTTCCCTGGATTTGAATGGCTGGCTGAAGTGGATGGGGTGTTGGGCGGCAGCTCAGGTGCCTCAGGTGCCGATCAGGTGTTTTTGCACCTTGCCCGAGGCGGTTCGGGGCAGGGTGTCGAAAAAGTCGATCTGCTTGGGCACTTTGTACAGGGCCAGGTGTTCGCGGCAATGGCGCTGGATGTCGCGCGTGAGCTGTGGCAAAGGCGGATGACCTGGGGCCGGGATCACGCAGGCTCGAGGCACCTCGCCCAGCAGCTCGTCGGGCAGCGGCACCACGGCACACTCGCTGACGCCGGGCACCGCCTGGATGCAGTTCTCGATTTCATGTGGCGACACGCGGTGCGCGCCCACCTTCAGGATCTCGCGGCTGCGCCCGTGGAGGAAAAGGAAGCCCTCGGCATCGAGGTGCCCGATGTCACCGGTGTGCAGCCAGCCATCCACCAGGGCGCTGGCGGTGTCGTCGGGCGAGTTCCAGTAACCGAGCATGAGGTTGGGGCCACGAGCCCAGATGTCGCCGACTTCGCCCGCAGGCTTGGCCCGACCTTGGGCATCGCGCACCTGCAGTTCGACCCCAGGCAGCGCCATGCCCACCGAGCCCGGCTTGCCCCGTCGCTGTGCCGGGCTCAGCGTGGTCAGGCGCGAGCAGGCTTCGGTTTGCCCGTACATCACCCAGAAACCGACCTCGGGCAACGCTTGCTGCAGGCGCTCGATGCGCGCCGGGTCCATGGGGCCCCCAGCCTGGGCCATGTGGCGCAAGGCGGGCAGGGGGTGAGCGCTCAGCTGACCTCGCTCGAGCAGCAGGTAAAACGACGAAGGCACACCGTAGAAGTGCGTGGCCTCGACCTGGGCCATGCGCTGCACGATGCGCTGCGGGTACATGAAGCTGTTCTCCAGCACCAGCGTGGCGCCCAGGCTCAGGTGGGTGTGCAGCACCGAGCTGCCAAAAGCGTAGTGAAAGGGCAGCACGCACAGGGTCACGTCGTCGGGTGACATCGGCAGGGATTGCTGCACTGCCAGGGTGTTGGCCGCCAAAGCGCCGTGGCTGAGCATCACGCCCTTGGGCTGTCCGGTCGTGCCCGAGGTGAAGACAAGGCTGGCCAGGGCATGAGGCTCCAGCGCGCAAGGTGCCGCATTGGGGGGTGGCGGCTGGGGTGTCTCGGGCAGAGCCCGCCAGCACAGGCGGGCCTGGCAGGCCTCGGCCAGTTGCGCGATGTCAGCGGGCTTGAGCGCCGGGTTCAGTGCAACGACCACGCCGCCAGCCCACCAGGTGGCATACATGGCCACGGCCAGATCGGCGCTGTTGTCCATCACCAGGGCCACGCGATCGCCGGCTTGAATCAGCGACTTCAACCGCTCTCCCTGGGCTGCAATCTGACTGGCGAGCGCGTCAAAAGAGGTGCAGCGCTCTGCCTCGACGAACGCAGGGTGCGCGGGGCGCGTGGCTGCCTGGTGCAGCAGGCGCGTCAACAGCAGCGGGGCGGAGGTGGGGTTCTGAGCGTCGGACATGACCGATTGCGATAGAGCGATGCAATTCCACACAGTCTAGGGGGACTCCGCGCCCTTGGGCGCCTTATCATCGTCCGGCAGGACTTGATTCAAGGGGGGTGTGCATGTGCGGTGTCGCGGGGGTGCTGGATTGGCGAGCTCAGGCCAATCCAGTGTGGTCTCCTGACAACGGGCTGCTCAGGCGCATGGCCGACACCCTCCACCACCGAGGGCCAGACGGTCGCGGCTTCCTGAAGCGCCCTGAGCTGGGGCTGGCGCACACCCGCCTGGCCATCGTCGACCTCGCCGGTGGCGATCAACCCATCTTCAATGAAGACGGCAGCATCGCCGTTGTCTTCAACGGTGAAATCTTCAACCACATCGAGCTGCGCGACGAGCTGATCGCGCAAGGCCACCGTTTCGCCACCCGCTCAGACACCGAGGTCATCGTTCACCTCTATGAGCAGCATGGCGATGACTTCGTGCACCACCTCAACGGGCAGTTCGCCATCGTGCTGTGGGACGAGCGCCGCCAGCGCCTGCTGCTGGTGCGCGACCGCGTCGGCATCGCGCCGCTTTTCTACCGCATCGGCGAGACCGATGACGAGCACCAGTTGATCTTCGGCTCCGAGGTCAAGGCGCTGTTGCCGGCCCTGGTGCGCAGCCCGCGTGTCAACCGCCGCGCGCTAGACCAGGTCTTCACCTGCTGGACGCCGGTGGGGGCCGAAACGCTGTTCGAGGGCATCTGGTCGCTGGAGCCCGGCACCATGCTGATCGCCGAGCCGGACCGCGACAAGCACCTGCACGCCACCGTGCGCCGTTACTGGGACTGGCGCTTTCCGCTGTCGCCCGACGATTGCCTGCAAGGCTCTGACGAAGACTTGCTCGAAGAGTTGCGTGCCACCCTGGTGGACGCCACCCGCATCCGCCTGCGCGCCGACGTGCCGGTGGGGGCCTACCTGTCCGGCGGGCTCGATTCGTCGATCCTGACCAGCGTCATCCACCACGAGACGAACGCGCCGCTGCGCACCTTCTCGATCGGTTTTGAGGACGCCTCGCTCGATGAAAGCGCCCAGCAGCGCGAGATGATCGATTTCCTGCATGCGCGCCACAGCCGCATCGAATGCCGTCAGGAAGACGTCGGCATGGGTTTGATGGACACCGTCTGGCACGCCGAGTGCGCTGTGCTTCGCACGGCCCCGGTGCCCATGCGGCTGCTCTCGGGCCTGGTGCGTCGCCAGGGCTACAAGGTGGTGCTCACGGGCGAAGGTGCCGACGAGGTCTTTGGCGGCTACGACCTGTTCAAGGAGGCCCAGCTGCGCCAGTTCTGGGCGCGAGAGCCGCACTCGAGCGCCAGGCCGGAGTTGCTGCGGCGCTTGTACCCGTGGCTGGCAGGTCAGTCCGGGCGCTCCGATGCCTTCATGCGCGGCTTCTACGGCGCAGGCCTCGAAGACCCGGATGACCTGCTGTTCTCGCACGGCCCGCGCTTCGACACCACGCGCAAGGCGCGCATGTTCCTGCTCGACCCCAGGCCCGATCACGAATCGCTGGACGACATCCGGGCGCTCATGCCGCGAGAGGCCAGCCGCTGGCACCCCCTGGCGCGCGCGCAATACCTCGAAGCCCGCCTGTTGATGGGCAACTACCTGCTGTCATCCCAGGGCGATCGCATGCTGATGGCCAATGGCGTGGAAGGGCGCTTTCCTTACCTCGATCACCGCGTCATCGAGTTGGCCAATCGCCTGCCGTCGCGACTGAAGATGCGGGGCCTGCGCGAGAAGATCGGCCTGCGCCAGGCCATGGCCCGCTACCTGCCCGATCGCACGCGCACCCGTCACAAACAGCCCTACCGCGCACCCGATGCCGCCGCGCTGTTCAACCCCGCGACGGGCGAGCCGCTGCCCTTTGTCAGTGACTTGCTCTCGCCGGAAAGCCTGACCCGATCAGCCTGCTTCGAGCACACCCGCGTGGGTTTGTTGCTGCGCAAGGCCGCGCGCCAGCCCGAAGCCCTCGGCACCCGCGACAATCAGGCCCTGATCGGCATGGTGACGCTGCAAGCCTGGCACCGCCTGTTCATCGAATCCCACCACCCCATGCGTCCCCTGGCGCACTGAAACCCGAGGAGCCCCTCCGTGACCGCCCGTGCAGCCCTTCGACGCTACGTCCTGGAAAACCACCTGTTCACCGACGACGATGCCGCCCTGAAGGACGCCGACTCCTTCCTGGAGACCGGCATCCTCGACTCGACCGGCATCATGGAGCTGATCCTCTTCATCGAAGAAACCTTCCAGCTCAAGGTGACCGATGAAGAGATGGCGCCTGAGAACCTCGACTCCATCGACAGCCTGGTGGCCTACGTGGAGCGCAAGCAGGCCGCTGCAGCGTGATGGCCAGGAGCGCAACGTGAGCTTCAGCCGCATCGACGGGTTCCGCATCGCCGGGGTGAGCACCTGCGTGCCGCCCACCCGCGTCGACAACCTCGACCTGGGCGAGCGCTACGGCGCCGAAGACGTCCGCAAGGTCGTCTCGATGGCTGGTGTGCGCCACCGTCACGTGGTGGGCGACGAGCTCACCGCCGTTGATTTGTGCACCGAGGCGGCACGCCGACTGCTGGACCAGCTGGGCTGGGCCCCCGAGAGCATCACGGGCCTGATCATGGTCACGCAGTCGCCCGATCACTTCCTGCCGTCGTCCGCCTGCGTGGTGCACGCCAAGCTGGGCTTGCCGGTCGAGTGCGCGGCCTTCGACATGGGCCTGGGCTGCTCAGGCTACCCCTACGGCCTCTACATCGCGGCGACCATGCTCAAGGCCGGTGGCCAGCAACGCATCCTCATGCTGCATGGCGAAACGCCCAGCCGTTTTGTTCACCCCGATGATCACGCCACCACCTTGTTGTTCGGTGACGCCGGCTCGGCCACAGCACTGGAGGCCTCGCCCGCTGCATCGCCTGCACCCACCACCGCCGACGCCGAGCCCGCCAGCTTCGGCCTGTTCACCGATGGCAGTGGCGCCGATGGCCTGATCATCCGTGGCGGCGCCTTCCGCGACCGCTCGCCCGCCGACCCGCGAGACTTGTGCGTGCGCATGGATGGCGCCGGCATCTTCAACTTCACCATCAAGCGCGTGCCGCCGCTGGTCAACGACACGCTGGCCTTTGCGGGCCTGTCGGTACCGGACATCGATGCCTACCTTTTCCACCAGTCCAACCGCTTCATCATGAAGCACCTGATGAAGAAGTGCGGCTTGAGCGAAGACCGCGTGCCCTTCACCATCGAGGACACCGGCAACTGTGGCGGCCCTTCGGTGGCCGTGACCCTGACGCGAGCCCTGTCCGAACGCGAACGCGATCGGCCCTTGCGCCTGATGCTCCTGGGCTATGGCGTGGGCCTGTCGTGGTCATCGGCCATCGTCATGCTGCCTCCTGATGCCGTGCTGTTGCATGGCGTTTGTGCGCAGGCCCCTGCCACCGCCACGCCTGATCCTTCGGAAACCAAGCCATGAGTCAACGCACCCTCACCACCCAGGAAGCCCTGGAGATGATGGCGGACGCCTTCAACGAGCCCCTTGAAAACCTGCTGCCCGACACCCCCCGCGACAGCATCCCGGGCTGGGACTCGATGGGCGCGCTGATGCTGATCGCCGAGCTGGACGAGCGCCTGGGGCTGGAGCTGCAGGCCGAGGTCTCGCGCGAGATGAAGCGGGTGCAGCACGTGTTGGACTTCCTCGCTGCGAACGGGGCGCTGGCCCCTTGAGGCCAGGCTCAGCCGTGCACAGGGGCCAGGCTTGAGCACACGCGCCGCGTTGCCCATCGAGAAAACCGCTCGCCTGGTGGCGCGGGCTTTGGGCTGCACGCCAGGTGAGCTGGCTGCGGGCCTGCGACCGGCTCGAGCCGATGAGCTGCCTTCGGTGCTCGAGCTGCGCCGCCTGGTGATTGGCGCCGACCTCCATTGGGACGACGACGCCTACCTGCGCTGGCGATACCAGTTCGGTGCCGAGGGACAGGGCTTGGCGACCTGCTGGGTCTGCACCCTGGGCGAGAGGCTGCTGGGCATGATCGGCGTCGAGTCGCTGCGCCTGCAGGCCGGCGAACAAGTGTGCGATGCCCACGTGACGATGGACATCATGGTGCGCCCGGAGCTCGACGGTGTGGGCTTGGGTGTGTGGATCAACCAGGCCATTTGCGAGCGCCTGGGCTGCGTGCTGGCGGTGGGCTCCAACCCGAACTCGCGCGGCGTCATCGCCCGCACCTTCGAGCCCTTGCCCGATCGCCGCAGCCATGCCCACCCACTGAACTTCGGCCACTTCATGGCCAAGCGCCTGTCGCTGGGCTGGCTGGCCGCGCTGGCGGCCTGGGCAGCCACCACCGGCATGGTGCTGTTTCGGGTGGCGACCCTGTGGCTGGCCTCGTCGACGGTTCAGGTCAGCCAGGCTGAGGTGCTGGGGCCGGAGGTCGAGTCATTGCTCGAGCGGGCCAAACGCAGTCGCCGGGTCGAGGTGTTTCGCTCGCTCAAGGGCCTCAGTCACCGCCTGCTTCGCAACCCTCGCAGTCCGGCCCAGGTCTGGCTGGCGCGCCGTGGCGGCGAGGTGGTGGGTTTGATGGCAGTTCGCCGCACGCAAGTCGGTGAGCAACGCCATGCCCTGCAGATCATGGATGTCGTGCTCGACAGGCACCACGAGGATGTGGCCTTGCGGGCCCTGCTGGCGCACGTGGCGGCGCGGGGGTTCAGGGAGGGCGCCGAGTACCTCAGCGTGACGCTGTATGCCCCGGAGCTCGAAGCACGCTTTTCACGCCTGTTTTTCAGGCACCAGCCGCACCCCTACGAAACCATGGCCTGGTCATGCCCCGAGGGGCCCTTCAAGGACGCTGTTCTGGCCCGCAACGCCTGGTCGCTGATGGACATCCACACCGACCGCGATCAGGGCTGATCGCCACGCGGTCACCAGAAAATCGCCAGCAGCAGCCCGATGATCAGCACCCACTTGCCGACGTAGTAGCCGGTGCGGTTCGTCGCTTTGAACTGCTTGGCTTTTTCCCGCAGCTGGTAGGCCACGCCAAAGAACTTGTTGATGCCGCCGACCTGCTCGCCCTGCTCGTTTTGCGTGGCCGAGGCCTTCATGACGATGCCCGCAAACACCTTGTTGACCCAGCGCACCACGGGCGTGTAGACGGGGCGCTCCACGTCGGCAAACAAGATGATGCGCGGCTGCTGTGTGGTGTTGGCCGCGTGGTGGATGTAGGTCTCGTCGAACATCACCACCTCGCCGTCTCGCCAGTGGTAGCGCTGGCCGTCGACCTCGATGTAGCAACCCGGGTCGTTGGGCGTGATCAGGCCCAGGTGGTAGCGCAACGAGCCGGCGTACGGGTCGCGGTGCTTGACCAGCGTGGCGCCCGGCGGCAGCGAAGCGAACATGGCGGCCTTGATGCCGGGGATCTGGTTGAGCAGGGCCACCGTCTTGGGGCAGCGCTCAGCGGCCGAGGGTTGGTCCACGCCGTACCACTTCAGGTAGAAGCGTTTCCAGCCCGTGCGAAAAAAGGAGTTGAAGCCGATGTCGTTATAGCCGTCGGCGGCCTTGATGCGGCCGCCCTCGTCCAGCGCCAGGGCCTCGTCGCGGATGACCTGCCAGTTCTCCTGCAGCACCTTGAGCTCCGGGAACTGCTTGGCATCCAGGTAGGGCTGGCTGCCCACTTTCGAGAACAGCACCATCAGCGAATTGAAGGGGGCGATCAGCACCGTGAAGTCGGTGAGCGCGCGCACCAGGCCGAAACGCACCTTGCCGCGAAAGTGGGCGTGCAGGGCGGCAGCGATGAAAGTGATCAGCACCCAGTGGCGTGGGGCCAGGGGCCAGATTTCTTGGGCGAGGCTCATGGGCAGGCTCGGTGACAACGGTTCAGGGTTTGGCGGGCGGCGAGGTGTCGGTTGTCGACTCAGCGGTCCAGACCGCCCAGGCAGACGTACTTGGCCTCGACATAGTCCTCGATGCCCTGGCGGGCGCCTTCGCGGCCCAGGCCCGATTGCTTGACGCCACCAAAGGGCACTTCACAGGTCGAGATGATGCCGGTGTTCACGCCCACCATGCCGTACTCCAGGCCTTCCGACACACGCCAGATGCGGCCCACGTCGCGGCTGTAGAAGTAGCTGGCCAGGCCGAACTCGGTGTCGTTGGCCAGTCGGATGGCATCGGCTTCCGTGTCGAATTTGAACACGGGCGCCACGGGGCCGAAGATTTCTTCGCGGGCCACGCGCATGCTGGCGTTCACGTCGGACAGCACGGTGGGCTCGAAGAAGGCGCCGCTGGCCAGGTCAGGCGCAACCGCCGCACGCTTGCCGCCCGTGCGCACCTTCGCGCCCTTGGCCAAGGCGTCACCCAGCAGCTCTTCGACCTTGGCCAGCGCCTGGCCATCGATCAGCGGGCCTTGCACCACGCCGGCTTCGAAGCCGTTGCCCACCTTCATCTCGGCGACCTTGGCGGTGAGTTTTTCCACGAAGCGCTCGTAGATGCCAGCCTGGGCATACAGGCGGTTGGCGCACACGCAGGTCTGGCCGGCGTTGCGGTACTTGCTGATGAGTGCGCCTTCCACGGCGGCGTCCAGGTCGGCGTCGTCGAAGACGATGAAGGGCGCGTTGCCGCCCAGCTCCAGCGACAGCTTCTTGACCGTCTGCGCGCACTGCTTCATGAGGATGCGGCCGACCTCGGTCGAGCCGGTGAAGGACAGGTGGCGCACCACATCGCTGGCGCAAAGCACCTTGCCGACCTCGACGGAGCGATCGCCATCGGCGGTGATGACGTTGAGCACGCCAGGCGGCATGCCGGCACGCTGTGCCAGTTCGGCCACGGCCAGGGCCGACAGCGGCGTCGCCTCGGCGGGCTTGATGACCACAGGGCAGCCGGCGGCCAGGGCCGGGGCCACCTTGCGCGTGATCATCGCGATGGGGAAGTTCCAGGGCGTGATGGCCGCGCACACGCCCACCGGTTGTTTGAGCACCAAAAAGCGCTTGCTTGGGTCGGTTGAGGGCACGGTTTCGCCGTAGATGCGGCGGCCTTCTTCGGCGAACCATTCCAGGAAGCTGGCGCCATAGCCGACCTCGCCCTTGGCTTCAGCCAGGGGTTTGCCTTGCTCGGCAGTCATGATGCGGGCCAGGTCGTCGGCGTGCTGCATCAAGAGGTGGAACCACTTCATCAGGATGGCCGAGCGGGCCTTGGCCGGCAGCTTGGCCCAGGCAGGCCATGCGCGGTTGGCGGCGGTGACGGCCGCTTCGGTCTCGGTGGCGCCCAGGTTGGCCACCTGGGCGAGCAGGGCGCCCGTGGCCGGATCGGTCACGTCGAAGGTCTGGCCGTTGCCAATCCATTGGCCATCGACGAGGGCCTGGGTCTTGAGCAGCGTGGGGTCCTGGAGGCTGGACAGGGGGGACGTTTGCATGATGACCGAGCGGGGGGATGGCACCGAAGGGCGAAACGAGCATTCTAGTGAGCCCGGCGCCTGCGTGCGATGGCCCCGCCGGACAGGATGGTCGGCGCTGGCGGACGAGGCCCTGGCGGCGTTGCCTCGGTTCGGCCCTGGCAGGGCCCCTTGCCTATAATCCAAGGCTTTGCTGAAAAGCACCAGAACGCGCCATTGAGCGTCCACTGAGCCCCACCGAAAGCCGCCGCATGAAAGCCGCAGACATCCGCAAGACCTTCCTGGAGTACTTCCAGTCCAAGGGCCACACCATCGTGGCGTCCAGCCCTGTGGTGCCGGGCGACGACCCCACGCTGCTGTTCACCAACGCGGGCATGAACCAGTTCAAGGACGTGTTCCTGGGTTTTGACAAGCGCCCCTACAGTCGCGCCACCACCTCGCAGAAGTGCATCCGTGCCGGCGGCAAGCACAACGACCTGGACAACGTCGGCTATACCGCGCGTCACCACACCTTCTTCGAGATGCTGGGCAACTTCTCGTTCGGTGACTACTTCAAGCACGACGCCATCCAGTTCGCCTGGGGCCTGCTGACCGAACAGTTCAAGCTACCGAAAGAAAAGCTCTGGGTCACCGTCTACCAGGAAGACGATGAGGCCTACGAGATCTGGAACAAGGTGGTGGGCGTGCCCGCCGAGCGCATCGTGCGCATCGGTGACAACAAGGGCGGCCGCTACATGTCCGACAACTTCTGGATGATGGGCGACACCGGTCCTTGCGGTCCCTGCACCGAGATCTTCTACGACCACGGCCCCGAGATCGCCGGTGGCCCCCCGGGCAGCCCCGACGAAGACGGCGACCGCTACATCGAGATCTGGAACAACGTCTTCATGCAGTTCAACCGCACCGAAGACGGCGTGATGCACCCGCTGCCCAAGCCCTCGGTGGACACCGGCATGGGCCTGGAGCGCATCGCCACGGTGCTGCAGGGCAAGCACAGCAACTACGAGATCGACCTGTTTCAGAACCTGCTGGCGGCCGCCCGTTCGGCTGTCACCGCTTCGGGTGGCGAAGGCTTCGACGCCAACAGCCCATCGCTCAAGGTCATCGCCGACCACATCCGCGCCTGCTCGTTCACCGTCGCCGACGGCGTCATCCCCAGCAACGAAGGCCGTGGCTACGTGCTGCGCCGCATCACCCGCCGCGCCATCCGCCACGGCTACAAGCTGGGCGCCCGCACCCCCTTCTTCCACAAGCTGGTGACGGCCCTGTTGGTTGAAATGGGCGAGGCCTACCCCGAGCTGCGCGCCAACGAAAAGCGCATCACCGAGGTGCTGAAAACCGAAGAAGAGCGCTTCTTCCAGACCATCGCCAACGGCATGGAGATCCTGGAAGGCGCCCTGGCCACGGGCACCAAGCAGATCGACGGCGAAACCGCCTTCAAGCTGCACGACACCTACGGCTTCCCCGTTGACCTGACCGCCGACGTCTGCCGCGAGCGCGACGTGACCGTTGACCAGGCCGGCTTCGACGCCGCCATGGCCCGCCAACGTGAGCAGGCCCGCGCCGCCGGCAAGTTCAAGATGGCCGCCGGTCTGGAATACAGCGGCGTGGCCACCGACTTCCAGGGCTACGAGCACCTGGTGCAGGAAGGCGCCCAGGTCACCGCCATTTACGTGGACGGCGCTTCCGTTCAACAAGCCAGCGCCGGCGACGATGCTGTCATCGTCTTGAACAAGACCCCGTTCTACGCCGAGTCCGGCGGCCAGTGTGGCGACAGCGGCGACCTGCGCAACGCCACCAGCCGCTTCGTGGTCGAAGACACGCTCAAGATCCAGGCCGACGTGTTCGGCCACCACGGTCGCGTGGTCGAAGGCGCCATCAAGGTGGGCGACACCGTCAACGCCAAGGTCGACGCCGAGTTGCGCGCCAAGACGGTCCGCAACCACAGCGCCACCCACCTGATGCACAAGGCCCTGCGTGAAGTGCTGGGTGAGCACGTGCAGCAAAAGGGCTCGCAGGTCACGCCCGACCGCACGCGCTTCGACTTCTCGCACGGCCAGCCGCTGAGCGACGAAGAAATCCGCGAGATCGAGCAGATCGTCAACGCCGAGGTGCTGGCCAACGCCGACGCGCAGGCCCAGGTCATGGCCCTGGACGACGCCCAAAAGAGCGGCGCCATGATGCTGTTCGGCGAGAAGTACGGCGAGACCGTGCGCGTGCTGAGCATCGGCTCTTCGAAGGAGCTGTGCGGTGGCACCCACGTCAAGCGCACCGGTGACATCGGCCTGTTCAAGATCGTGGCCGAAGGTGGCGTGGCCGCTGGCGTGCGCCGCGTCGAGGCCATCACCGGCGACAACGCCCTGGCCTACGCGCAGAACCTCGAAGGCACCGTGAACGGCCTGGCCGCCATGCTCAAGGCCACCCCGCACGACGTGCCTGCCCGCGTGGCCGCCGCGCAGGACCAGATCCGAGCACTGGAAAAGGAAATCGCGGCGCTCAAAGGCAAGCTGGCCTCGAGCCAGGGTGACGAGCTCGTGGCCCAAGCCGTGGACGTCAAGGGTGTGAAGGTGCTGGCAGCTGTGCTCGAAGGCGCCGACGCCGCCACGCTGCGCAACACCATGGACCAGCTCAAGAACAAGCTCAAGACCGCAGCCATCGTGTTGGCGGCCGTTGACGGCGGCAAGGTGCAACTGGCCGCTGGTGTCACGGCGGACACGACTGGCAAGGTCAAGGCCGGCGAGCTGGTCAACTTCGTGGCCAGCCAAGTGGGCGGCAAGGGTGGCGGCAAACCCGACATGGCCATGGCCGGTGGCACCGATGCCACCGCGCTGCCGCAGGCCCTGGCGGGCGTGCAGGCCTGGGTGGCCGAGCGCCTGTGATTGCCCGGGTTTGAGGTCGGGGCGTCACCTGTGTGACGTCCTGCCGACAGCCCGGGTCCGCCGGGCATGACCTGATCGCCCCGCCCGTGGTGCGCACTTATGATGGTTCGCATCACAACCAGGGCAGGGCGCACGAAGCCGCACCTGCCACCACAGGGAGCGCTCGCATGATCGTCAGCAACCTCGAAGTCCTGCCCGGCCAGCGCGTCGTCAAGCACCTGGGTTTGGCCCAGGGCAGCACCGTGCGCGCCAAACACGCCGGCAAGGACTTCCTCGCCGGCCTCAAGAACATCGTCGGAGGTGAGCTCAAGGCCTACACTGAGCTGATGAAGGAAGCCCGGGAGGAGGCCATCAAGCGCATGGTCGAAGAAGCCCGCTCCATGGGCGCCAACGCCGTGCTCAACGTGCGCTTCACCACCACCTCCATCACCATGGGGGCCGCCGAGATCCTGGCCTACGGCTCGGCCGTCCAGGTCGAAGCCATCTGAGGCGGGAGGCCCCATGGTCTGGCTCGAACTGGGCCTCCAGATTGGCCTGCCGCTCGCCCTGCTGTTGCTGGGGCTGATCGTCGGGCGCATCCTGGAGAAGCGCCACTACGCGTCCATCCGCCGCCGCGAGAAAAAGCTCGCTGGCGTGCTGGTGTTTTCCACCCGCTGGCCACCCGAAGTGACCACGTCGCAGCGCACCACTTTGGTTGCCGGTAGCGTGGTCATCTCGTCCGATCACTTCAAGACCTTCGTGGCCGGCCTGCGCAACATCTTCGGCGGCAATGTGCGCAGCTACGAAACCCTGATGGAGCGCGCGCGCCGCGAAGCCGTGCTGCGCCTGAAGGAAGAGGCGCATCGCCAGGGCGCCAAGCTCGTCATCGGCCTGCGTTTCGAGACCACGCAAATCGCCGGGCGCGGCACGCCCTGCATGGAGGTGCTGGCTTACGGCACGGCGCTCAAACAGGCCACATCAGGCATGCACCGACCTGATCGTGCAACGGACCATTCCGCCAGCGCATTGGCCGGCTGACGCAAAACCCCGGCCTCGCATGCAGTTCGAGAACCGCGCACCCGACGAGGGCATCAACGCCCAGCCCGAGAACCTGGGCCGCGAGGCCATCTGGCTCATCTTTGGCGCCATCGGCTGCGTGATCCTGTTGGTGGTGCTGGCCGATGTGGGCGCGCGTTGGCTTGCCCCCCGTTTGCCGTTCTCGGTGGAGCAGGCGTTGGCCGAGCGCATGGAGGGCCAGCCCCCGAAGTTGCCCGCCGCAGAGCAGGCAGCGAACGCGGCCTTGCAGGGCCTGGCCGATCGTTTGCGCGGCCCCTTGGGCATGCCCGATGACATCACGGTCCATGTGCGCGTCGACGACAGCGAGGTGCTCAACGCCTACGCCAGCGTGGGCGGGCGCATCGTCATCCACCGCGGTCTGCTGCGCCGCCTTCAGGGTGAGCATGAACTGGCGGCCTTGCTGGCCCATGAGATGGCCCATGTTCAGCACCGGCACGTGGCGGCCAGCCTCGGGCGGGCGATGGCCATCGGGTTGGTGCTGACCGTGGTGTCGGCCGATGCGGGCGGTCAAGCTGCGGGCGTGCTGCTGGAGCAAACCGGTGGCTTGCTGATGCGCGGCTACGGACGGGACCACGAGCGCGAGGCCGACACCGGGGCCATGCGTGCTGCTGCCGCGCTCCACGGGCACGTTGGCGGCGTGATCGGCCTGTTTGAGCGCATCGCCGTTGCGCGCGATGAACAACCCCAGCGCGATGACGGCCAAAACAGCGGTGAACCAGGCCGCAAGCGCTGCGCCACTTCGGCAGACCCGACGGATCCGGCAGACCCCTCGCCCAAGCCCTCTCGCAACGTGCCCACCTGGCTCAGCACCCACCCCGCCGACGAGGACCGCACCCAGGCCACCCGCACCTGGGCGCGCGAAAACGGTGTGCCCCTGAGCGGCGCCACCCCCGCCATGCACCCGGCCTTGCTGACCTGGGCCCACACCAGCCAGGGCCCTTGCAAACCGGCCGAACGCCCTGGCCGGGTGGCTCAGCCGTAACTCAGCTCACTGGCCTTGCCGCGAAACACCCGGTACGCGAAAACCGTGTAGCCGATGATGGCCGGCAGCGTCATCACCGTGCCCAGCAGGATGACCTGCAGCGACTCGCGCGAGGCAGCGGCCTGCCAAACCGTCAGCCGGTCGACCACCACGTAGGGAAAGAGGCTGTAGGCCAGCCCGATGCCCGCCATCGCGAACACCACCACCGTGGCCCAAAAGGGCAGGGCGCAGAACCGCTCGGTCACCAGCTTGGAGTTCAGCACCGAACGAAGCGCCACCAAGGCACCCAACGTGATCAGCGGAATCGGCAGCAGCGCGATGAAGCCCGGCATGCTGAACCAGCGCTCGCGCACCTCGGGGCTGATCAGCGGCGTGGCCACCGAAATCAGCCCGATGCCCAGCACCACCACAGGCCAGACCGCCTTGGCCCAGTCCACCGCGCGGCGTTGCAGCGCGCCTTCCGTCTTGATGATGAGCCAGCCGGCGCCCAGCAGCAGGTAGGCTGCAACCAGCGACAGCGCGATCAGAGCGGCAAAGACCTGGGGCCACAGCCCTGGTGCAAAGCCCGTGACAAAGCGCCCCAGCATCCAGCCCTGGGCCAGCGAGGCCAGCAGCGAGCCTGCGATGAACAGCCGGTTCCATAGCAACTGGTGTTCGTCGCGAGCCTTGACGCGAAAGTCGAAGGCCACCCCGCGCAGCGTCAGGCCCAGCAGCATCAGCGTCACCGGCAGGTACAGCGCGCCCAGCACCACGCCGTGTGCCTTCGGAAAGGCGATCAGCAAGATGCCCACGCCCAGCACCAGCCAGGTCTCGTTGGCGTCCCAGAAGGGGCCGATGGAGGCGACCATCACGTCCCGCTCTCGGGCGTCGGCGCGGGCCATCCACATGCCCACGCCCAGGTCGTAGCCGTCGAGCAGCACGTAGGCCAGCATGGCCAGGCCCATGATCGCCATGAAGAGCACGGGCAGCCAGTCCCCCGAGAGCGCCATGGCGCCGGGGAGGGTGGCTGGCAAGGCGGTTGGCAGCTCGGCAAGCGTGGTCATGGCTGGGCTCCTTGGGGATGTTGGGCGCCGAGTTCAGCGGGCCCCTTCGTGTGGCCAGGGGGTGTCTGCACAGGCGACAGCAGCGGTTTTTCGCTCATGTAGCGCAACACCGCGATGTAGGCGGCGATCAGGAGCACGTACATCACGAGGTAGGCAACGAAGGTCAGCGCGATGTGCGCCGGCGGCGTGCTGGTCACGACCTCGGCCGTGCGCAACTCGCCGAACACGATGAAGGGCTGGCGACCGATCTCGGTGACGTACCAGCCGGCCAGCGTGGCCACCCAGCCTGAAAAGCTCATGAAGCGCAGCGCCTGCAGCCACATGCGTGGCAGGCGAGAGGGCTCCCAGCCCGCGCGGCGCAGCTGCCACAGGCCCAGCCAACTCACGGCCAACATCAGCAGGCCCACGCCCACCATCACGCGAAAGCCCCAGAACAAGGGCGCCACCGGCGGGTGAACGCCCTCGAACTCATTGAGCCCGCGCAATTCGCCATCCCACTCGTGGGTCAGCACCAGCGACGCCAGTTTGGGCACCTCCACCGCGAAATGCGTGGTGCGCGCCGCCTCGTCAGGCCAACCAAACAGCACCAGCGGCGCGCCTCGCTCCGTGTGCCACACCCCTTCGATGGCGGCGATCTTCTGCGGCTGGTGCTGCAAGGTGTTGATGCCGTGCATGTCTCCGGCCACGATCTGCAGCGGCACCAGCACCGCAGCCACCGTCAGCGCCGCGCGCAGCACCAGCGGCGCCGCCGGGCTGGCGGTGCCACGCAACTGCCGCAGCGCCGTCAGCCCCGCGATCAGGAAGGTGGCCGTCAGCCCCGAGGCCAGCAGCATGTGCGCCAGTCGGTAGGGGAAAGAGGGGTTGAAGATGACCTCGGCCCAGCTGCGCACGTGGTAGATGCCATCGACCACCTCGTGGCCCTGTGGCGTCTGCATCCACGAGTTCAGCGCCAGGATCCAGAAGGCGCTCGCCGTGGTGCCAAAGGCCACCAGGAAGGTGGCGATCAGGTGCGTTCGCTCGGAGACCCGGTCGTGCCCGAACAGCATCACGCCCAGGAAGGTGGCCTCCAGGAAGAAGGCCGTGAGCACTTCGTAGCCCAGCAGCGGCCCCGCCACGTTGCCCACCCGCTCCATGAAGCCAGGCCAGTTGGTGCCGAACTGAAAGCTCATCGTGATGCCGCTGACCACGCCCAACGCGAACGTCAGCGCGAACACCTTGGTCCAGAAACGCCAGGCCAGCAGCCAGCGTTCGTCGCGGGTGCGCACCCAGCGCCAGCGAAAGAACAGCAGCCACCAGCCCAGCGCGATGGTGATGGTCGGGAACAGGATGTGGAAAGAGATGTTGGCCGCGAACTGCAGCCGCGACAGCATCAGCGATGACAGGTCGGCGTCCATGGCTCAGCCCTCCGTGCCGCTGTCGAGGTCGTCTCGCCGCGCATCGTCGGCCGGCTTCTTGCCACGCCGACCCGTGAACTCCAGCAGCTTGCCCACCTGCGCGCCCATCTTCATCAGCTTGGACAGCGTCTGCACGTCCATGCGGCTGACCTCGTCGAACCAGCTCATGAGTTGCTCGATGAGGTCGTGCATCTCGCGCATGCGGGCCTGGGCGTGGGCGTCGTCGGGGCCGCTGGGGTCCTGCAGCAGGGCGTCACGCAGCATGCTCAACGTGGGTTCGATCTCGCGGCGGCGGCGCTCCTCGGCCAGGCGGCGGAAGGTGTCCCAGGCGTCGCCCGAAGGCTCGAAGTACTCGCGGCGGTCGCCAGGCAGGTGTCGCAGGCGAACCAGGCGCCAGGACTGCAATTCCTTGAGCCCCATGCTCACGTTCGAGCGCGAAAAGCCCAGCGTCTCGGCCATGTCATCGGCGTGGATGGCCCTGGGCGACAGGTAGATCAATGCGTAGATCTGGCCCACGGTGCGGTTGATGCCCCAGCGGCTGCCCATCTCGCCGAAGTGGGTGACGAAGCTGGCGGCCAACGGGCTGAGGGTGCTCATGACGGGTGACTCCTGCGCGGCGTGCGCGCCAAACGGTGGTTGCTTGATGTCCGTCAATGTACTGCTGAAAGTTCAGTAAATACTGAAAGTTCAACAAATCCGACAGGACTGTGGGCCCATGGCTTGAGCGCCGTGAGTCGTGAATGAATTCACCCTGAGCGCCACTTTCGGTTGCCGAAGCCGCCCACTGTCGGCACGGATTCCCCTGTGTCATGCAGCATCCTGTGTGCGGATGCGCCTTGCGCCGACATTCGCTGTCAGCCCGAAGCAGTTCGGTTGCACCCGACCAGAAAAGGAGACGCCATGACCCACCCTGTAGCCCAGCACCCCATCGTTCCCCGGGAGAAGCTGAACTTCGGCCTGGACGGCGACATCCCCACGTACTGGTACGGCGGAGACCCTTTCAAGACCCGCTTCTGGGACGCGCTTTCGCTGATCTTCCCGCCCGGCGAGAAGTACTTCATGAACTGCGTGCGCGACTTCCGCGATCAGATCAGTGACCCCAAGCTGCTGCAGGACATCAAGGACTTCAATCGCCAGGAAGCCCAGCACAGCATGGTTCACCGCCAGGACAACGACCGCCTGCGCAAGCAGGGCGTGGACGTGGACAAGCTCACCGACCACGTCGAGACGCTGCTCAACGGCCACTACCGCAGCACCTACAGCCGTGGCTACAACATCGCCGTCACCTCGGCGCTGGAGCACTTCACTTCCATCATCGCCCACAGCCTGTTCGACAAGCGCGACGTGATGAAAGAGGCCGATCACCGCGTGCGCGCCATGTACTCGTGGCACGCCATCGAGGAGGTCGAACACAAGGGCGTGGCCTACGACGTCATGATCGACTACGCCAAGGTCGGCTATTTCAAGCGCGTGGGCGCCCTGATGCACGCCACCGTCATGTTCCCCATGACCATCTTCCGCATCCAGCGCCAACTGATGATCCACGACGGTTTCACCCTGCCTCAGCGCCTGAAGATGGCCGCTGGCGGCATCTGGTGGATGCTCAAGCCGGGCGGCCTGCTCGCGCCCATGCACAAGCACTACATCCAGTACTACAAGCCCGGCTACCACCCTTGGCAGGAAACCGAGCAGCCTGGCTACCAGGAGTGGATGGCCGCGTTCGACAAGTTCGACCGCGACCCGGTGCAAGCCACCGAACAGATGCGCAAGGACCTGGCCCTGGCCTGATCGCGTCGGGGCGCATTCGCCGCCCCGACCAACCCTTCAAAAGCCCCCAAGGCAGTTGCCTGGGGGCTTTTGATTTGGCTCAACCCGATCAAGTCATGTCGCAGCGGAAGCCCTCCTGTCATGCGTCATCCTGTCTTCCCTGGGGCGGCATCCCTAGGATGGATCCATCCTGGAGACAAACCAAGAAGGACCACAACATGACACACCAAGCAGACCAGCAGCACCCCATCGTGCCGCGCGAGAAGCTGGACTTCGGCCTCGACGATCCCAGCATCCCCAAGTACTGGTTCGGTGGCGACGCGTTCAAGACCCGCTTCTTCGACGCCATGTCGCTGATCTTCCCGCCGGGTGAAAAGTTCTTCATGGTCACCGTGCGCGACTTCCGAGACCGCATCACCGACCCCAAGCTGCTGCAGGACATCAAGGACTTCAACCGCCAGGAAGCCCAGCACAGCCTCGTGCACAACCAGTACAACGACGTGCTGCGCAAGCAAGGCATGCCGGTTGAAAAGTTGATCGGCTGGCTCGACAAGCTGCTGTTCGACAAGTACCGCAGCCGCCACAGCCGTGAGTACACCCTGGCCATCACCGGCGCGCTGGAACACTTCACCGCCCTGGGCGCCCACGCCATGTTCGACGAGCGCGACATCATGGGCGATGCCCACCCGAAGGTGCGCGCCATGTACGCCTGGCACGCCATCGAAGAAGTCGAGCACAAGGGCGTGGCCTACGACGTCATGATCGACTACGCCAAGGTCGGCTACTTCAAGCGCATCGGCGCCTTGATCCACGCCACCTTCATGTTCCCCTACGTGATCCTGATGTTCACCAACGCCATGCTCAAGGCCGACGGCTTTGGCCTGCTGCAGCGCGCCAAGCTGTTCGCCAAGGGCATCTGGTGGCTGCTCAAGCCAGGCGGCTTCGTGGCCCCGCTGCACAAGCACTACGTGCAGTACTACAAGCCTGGCTACCACCCCTGGCAGGAAACCGAGCAACCTGGCTACGAAGAGTGGCTGCGTGGCTTTGCCAAGCACCAGGACCCGGTGGAAGCCAGCGAACTCATGCGCGCCGACCTGGCCGCAGCCCGGTGAGTTCGGTCGCGCATTTTTCCCTGCGTGACATCCCCGTAGTTGGTTAGACTTCGGCACACCTGTTTCGGGTGTGCCGATTTCCTTTATGCGCATTCCTCTTCCCCCTGCGGCCATGCTGGAGGCCTTGGGCATCAAGCCCATCCCGCTGTTCATGCTTTCGGCCTGGATCAAGGCGGGCGCCAAGTGCGGCTTCAACGTTCAGCCCCTCTTCAAAGAGGCGGGCATCAAGATCGACCTGATCCGCCTGGAAGACGCCCGCGTCTCGCCCCTGCAGCTCGTCTCGCTGCTGGAGCAGTGCGTCGCCCTGTCACCCGAAAAGCACTTCCCCTTCGTGCTGGGCGACACCTTCGCCTTCGAGTCCCTGCCTGAATTCGAGACCCTCCTGACCACGAGCCCCTCCTTGCGCGAGGCCCTGCGGGTGGCCGACCTGGCCCGCCGCATGGTGCTGCCCTGGCTCAAGCTGGAGGTCAAGGAGGAGGGCGATCTGGCGCGTGTGGAAGTCGGGTTTGACGTCCCTGTGCCCAACCTGAATGCCTACGGGCTGCCCTTGCACCTGGTCAGCGAGGCCATCCTGGCTTGCATTCGCAAGTTTGGTCGCACCCTGCAGGGATCCGAAGATGGTTTCGCAGGGGTCCTGATCAAGGGGCCCCCTCCGTCGTACGCCAGCAAGTTCGAGGTGTTCTTCTCCCAGCCGGTCACGTTCAACGCTGGCGTGGACGCGCTGGTTTTCGAGCGGCGCATCCTTGACCTGCCCCTTGAAGGCGCTTTCCCCGCCCTGCACGAACAGGCCCAGTTCCTGGCCGAGCAGCGCTTGGGCAAAGAGGCCCGACGCCAAGGTGTTGCGGCAGAGATTGAAGAGCTCATCACCCGAGAGCCCAACCTGCTGGCGCTCGGTGTGGAAGACATGGCCGATCGGCTCAACCTGCACCCGCGAACCTTGCAGCGGCGCCTCAAAGACGAGGACGACAGCTATCTGCACGTGCAGGCTCGCATGCGCCATCGCCTGGCCTGCCAGTGGCTCAGGCAAGGCGATGTCTCCATCGATGACATCAGCGCCCGCCTGGGCTTCTCCGACCGGCGTGCTTTCACTGCGGCCTTCAAACGCTGGGAGGGCGCCACGCCCAGCGCCTGGCGGGAGCAGCAGGGCTGATCGTCTGTTTCCTGCACGGCATCGGTAGCAACGAGCACATCATTTGGGTGGACTTGTCGTTAATTGACCCTGCTTGGCGGGAAACCTTTCTTGCAGCAGGGATGGGCCTCACCTAGATTTCACCCAGGCCGGTTGTCGGTCTGTCGTTAATCGCATTTGGCTTGTCGTCTGCTATGCACACTCGGTCGTTCTCGTCTTCCGTGCCAGTCCCCGCTTTGGGCAGCTGGCGTCAGGCCGCCTCGGCCTGCGGTTTCACCATCGATCCGGTTCTGCGCGAAGTGGGCATCAACCCCCTCGACGCCCAAACGCCGGTCCGTGTGGCCCCTGCCAACCTGTTTCGCGCGTTCTCGATGTGCGTCGAGCGTGCGCGCACGCACCATTTCCCGTTCGCCCTGGGCGAGAACTTCGTCTTCGAACATTTCTCCGAGTTCGACACCTTCGTCGATTCCTGCGCGACCTTGCGCGAGATCCTCGAGTTGGCCGGTTGGGCTCGCGAAGTCATCGCGCCCTGGATGTCGCTGCGCCTGGATGAATTCGGCGCCGAAGCCCACCTGAGGGTGGTCGTGAGCGTGCCGGGTCAGGATCCGGCCGAGTTGCGTCACGTGCGTGAAGTCGTGATGGCCGCGATCTACCAGGTGCTGCGCCGCGCGACCCGCAATGGGCATGTCCTGCTGTCGGTGCGCATGGCCGGCTCGCCCCCTGCCGACCCCCAGAAGTACAGCGACCACTTTGGCGTGCCCGTCACCTTCAACGAAGATGCCGACGCCCTGGTGATGGACCGCCGCTGGCTCGACCAGCCCCTCAACGCCCCGCTGCAGCATGCCCAGAGCGAGGCCCGCCTGCGCGTCGAGCGCCGCCTGAGCCAGGAAGGAGCCGAGCGCAACATCGTCGATGAAGTCCGCTGGGCCCTGGAGCGCCGCCCCGAGCTGCTGCGCGAAGGCCTGGAGTCCACCGCCGCCGCGCTGGGTTTGCACCCGCGCACCTTGCAGCGCCGTCTGCAGGCCGAAGGCGTCAAGTACGTCGACATCCAGTCCAAGGCCAAGTGCCACCGCGCCCAGATCATGCTGCGCCGCCGCGCGATCAGCATGGAGTCGATCAGCGAAGAGCTCGGCTTTTCCGACCGCCGCGCCTTCACCTTCGCCTTCAAGCGCTGGATGGGCATGTCGCCCAGTCTGTACCGCACCCAGGTCTGCAACTGAGGCAGAGCGCGGGCCGCGCCGCCGTCGGATGACGGCTCCGGCGATGCCAGAGCCTGCTAGAGTCCGGCCCATGTCAGAACGCGCAGATCTCCAGGGCCGGCACATCGTGCTGGGTCTCACGGGCGGCATCGCCTGCTACAAGTCGGCCGAGCTGGTGCGCCTGCTCACCAAGGCCGGTGCCACGGTGCAGGTCGCGATGACCGAAGCGGCCGAGGCCTTCATAACCCCCGTCACGATGCAGGCCCTGTCGGGTCGCAGCGTCTACACCAGCCAGTGGGACGCGCGCGAGGCCAACAACATGCCCCACATCAACCTGGGGCGTGAGGCCGATGCCATCGTCGTGGCCCCCGCCAGCGCGGACTTCATTGCCAAGCTGGCACAAGGCCGGGCCGACGAACTGCTCAGCCTGATGTGCCTGGCCCGCCCGCGCGAGGCCTGCCCGCTGATCGTCGTGCCCGCCATGAACCGCGAGATGTGGTCTCACCCGGCCACCCAGCGCAACATTGCCCAGCTCGTGTCCGATGGCGCCGAGGTGTTCGGTCCGGGCAACGGCGATCAGGCCTGTGGCGAGGTTGGCGACGGCCGCATGCTCGAGCCCGCAGAAATCCTGGCCGACTTGATCGCCTTTTTTCAACCCAAGCACCTGCTGGGCAAACGCCTGCTGATCACCGCAGGCCCGACCTTCGAGCCCATCGATCCGGTGCGCGGCATCACCAACCACTCCAGCGGCAAGATGGGTTTCGCCATCGCGCGTGCTGCTGCCGAGCAGGGCGCCCAGGTCACCCTGGTGGCTGGACCCGTGCACCTGCCAACGCCCCGTGGCGTGCAGCGCATCAACGTGATGACGGCCCAACAGATGTTCGACACGGTGTTGCCCCTGGCGCCTCAGCACGAGGTGTTCGTGGCCACCGCGGCGGTCGCTGACTGGCGGCCCGCCACCCTGGCCGAGCACAAGATCAAGAAGGAGGGCAAGAAGCTGGCGCCCAGCTTCGAGCTCACCGAGAACCCCGACATCCTGGCGGCCGTGGCCTCTCTGGCTCGCCCGCCATTCTGCGTGGGCTTTGCCGCCGAGAGCGAGCACCTGCTCGAGCACGCTCGCGCCAAACTGCAACGCAAGCGCGTCCCGTTGATCGTCGGCAACCTGGGGCCCGCCACCTTCGGCAAGGACGACAACGCGCTGCTGCTGGTCGATGCCGAGCACGCGCGCCCGTTGCCGCTCGATGGTGCGCCCACCGACAAGCTCACGCTGGCGCGAGAGCTGATGACCGAGCTGGCCCACCGCCTGTCTTCGCGGCACTGAGGGCTTGTTGCACCACTTTGAGACCCAGACGGCGCCAGCCAGACACAGAGAACCCGCATGACCACCGTCGACATCCGCATCCTCGATCCGCGCATGGCCGAAGCCCTGCCGGCCTACGCCACGCCCGGCAGCGCCGGCCTTGACCTGCGCGCCGCGCTCGAGCAGCCGCTGGTGCTGCAGCCCGGCCAGGCCGAACTCATCCCCACGGGCCTGTCCATGCACCTGGGCGACCCGGGCCTGGCGGCCATGATCCTGCCGCGCTCGGGCCTGGGCCACAAGCATGGCATCGTGCTGGGCAACCTGGTCGGCCTCATCGACTCCGATTACCAGGGGCCCCTCATGGTGAGCTGCTGGAACCGCGGCTCGCAAGCCTTCACCATCCAGCCGATGGAGCGCATCGCGCAGTTGGTGATCGTGCCGGTGGTGCAGGCGAGTTTTCGCCTGGTCGACAGCTTCGAGGCTTCGCAGCGAGGCGAGGGCGGTTTCGGCTCGACAGGCCGAGGCTGAGCGAACGCCTGGCCTGTCGCAGGCCAGGCGGGTTTCAGTGCAGCGTGGTGCCGTCCGGCGCGTCCTCTGAGCCAGGCCCCAGGCTCAGCGGTGAGAGTGCCACCGAGCCTTGCTCGGTTTCTTCTTGCGTGGCGGGGCGCACGTCGCACACCTTGAGCGTCAGGTTCAGGCCGATGCCGGCCAGGGGGTGGTTGCCATCGAGCACCACGTGGGTGTCGTACACCTCGGTGACGGTGTAGATGGCGTCCTTGGGCATGTCGGGCGTGGCGCTGCCTTCGGGCGGTCCTTCGAACTGCATGCCTTCCGTGACGGAGTCAGGGAAGATCTCGCGGGGCTCGAAGAAGACCAGCTCGGCGCGGTAATCGCCGAAGGCCTGCTCGGGCTCGAGGTGCAACTGGGCTTCGAAACCCGTGGTCTGGCCAATGAGGGCCTGCTCGACCTTGGCGAGCAGGTCGTCGCCACCGAGCAGGAATTCCATCGGCTCGCTCAGTTCGTCGATGAGCTGCCCCTGGGTGTCTTCCAGGCGCCAGGTCAGGCTCACGACACAGGGAGAGGTGATGATCATCCCCGAATCATCTCATGGCGGTTGATCTTGACCCAACTCATGCCGTGCGGCGCCAGGGGGGGGCAGCCGGCGGCACAATGGCGCGCATGACCAACCTGCCCCCCAAGCCCGTGGCCCCGCCGCCCATCGATGAACCCACGCCCCTGCTGGGTGGACTTTCTCCTCAGGCCTTCATGCGCCGCCATTGGCAAAAGAAGCCCTTGCTGATTCGCCAGGCGGTTGCGGGCGTGCGTGCACCCATCGAGCGCGCTGAGCTGTTCGCGTTGGCCGAGCAGGAAGACGTCGAGTCCCGCCTCATTGTTCAGTCGCAATTGGGGGGGCAAGCAAACGCGCGCAAGCGCGACCAGGCCTGCGCAGGCTGGTCGCTGCAGCATGGGCCGCTCGCGCGCCGCAGCTTGCCGCCTCTCAAGCAGGCAGGCTGGACCCTGCTGGTGCAGGGCTTGGATCTGCACGTGCCCGCCGCCACCGAGCTGCTGCAGCGCTTTCGCTTTGTTCCCGACGCGCGACTCGATGACTTGATGATCTCGTGGGCGTCGGACCAGGGGGGCGTGGGGCCGCACTACGACTCATATGACGTCTTCCTGTTGCAGGTGCAGGGTCGTCGGCGCTGGCGCATTGGCCGGCTGCGCGACGATCGCCTCCAACCTGACGTGCCTTTGAAAATCCTCAGCCACTTCGAGCCGGAACAGGAGTGGGTGCTCGAACCCGGCGACATGCTCTACCTGCCGCCCATGTGGGCCCACGACGGCATCGCCGAGGGCGAGTGCATGACCTGCTCCATCGGCTTTCGCGTGCCCGAGGCCACCGAGCTGGCGCGCGAGGTGCTCATCCGCTTCGCCGAGGAACTCGACGGGGAAGGCCCGCGACGCCTCTACAAGGACCCGGCTCAGCTGGCCACGGCCACGCCAGGCTTGATCCCCGAGGGCCTGGAGGCCTTTGCTGCGCAAGCCATCGAGCGCCTGCTCAAAGACCCCCAAGGCTTGCGCTCGGCGCTCGGCGAGATCCTCACCGAGCCCAAGCCGCGCGTCTGGTTCGAAGCGGGGGAGCCTCTTCCCGATGGCGTGGGGGTGCAGCTCGACCCGCGCACGCGCATGGTCTACGATGGCCAAAGGGTGTTCGCCAATGGCGAGTCCTGGCGCACAGCTGGGCGCGATGCCCGTCATTTGCGCAGCTTGGCGGATCAGCGCTGGCTCGATGCGGCCACGGTGGCCAAAGCCAGCCCCGCATTGCGTGAGTTGCTTGATCAATGGGCGGAAGACGGCTGGCTGCACCCCTCGCGCTGAGCTGGTGAGGCAGTGACGCAGCATCCCGCGTGACCCAGGAGGCCAGACCATGGACCCACAGCCTGCATCGTCATCCCCTGCCTCTTGCCGCATCGATGGCTGGCGGGAGTTTCAGGACCGATTTCGCGCCACATTGGCCATGGTTTCGGCCTCTGCGGGCGAATGCCGCTGGGCAGATGCCGATTTCGCACACTGGCCGCTGGGGGAGCGGGCTGTCACGGACTTGCTGCAGCAGTGGATGCTCCAGCACGGCAGCGCCCGCGTCGTGTTGCTGGCTGGGCAATTCGATGTGCTCCAGCGCGCCCACCCTCGCTGGCTGAGCTGGCGTCAGACCTGGTCGCACCGGGTCTCGTGCTGGGCGGCGAGCGATGAAATCATGGCAGACGTGCGCCCCATGTTCCTGTGGCGAGAACAAGGTGCAGACCGGGCCGGCATCCGGATGCTCGATTCCGTGACCGCAGTGGGGCAATGGACCACCGATCCCGCGATCCTGGCCCTGTGGCAAGCTGATTTTGATGCCTATTTACAACGCTCAAGCGAGGGGATGCCATGCACCACCTTGGGCCTATAGGGAATAGCCCGATGCGTCGTATAATCAGTGGCTGAATGTGGAGCAACGCCAGTTGCGATGCATCCTCTGCCCTTGTGCCCTTTATACGGGTCTCGGGCTTTGAATACAGTTCCAAGACCACCGCTTTTTTGACACCCCTTTTGAGGACACAAGCATGAAAAAGTCGCTCCTGCTGGCTTCGCTGATCGCTGCCATGGCCCTGGCCGCTTGCGGTAAGAAGGAAGAAGCTGCTGTTGAAGCCGCTTCCGCCGCTTCCGAAGTCGCTTCCGCCGCCGTTGAAGCCGCTTCCGCTGTTGTGGAAGCCGCCTCCGCTGTTGCTTCCGAAGCCGCTCCCGCTGCTTCGGACGCTGCTTCGGCTGCTTCGAACTGATCGCTTCCAGCGTATCGAAAAAGCCGCTCTTCGGAGCGGCTTTTTTCATGCCTGATTCACGCTGAATGGCTCGAGCAGCTGTGCTCCATGGCGACTCATGGTGCCGTTTGACTGGCCTTGGCCTGCAGGCGCCTTTGCCGCAGGGCGATCAGGACAATGAAAAACCGCCCCTCGGGGCGGTTTTGATTCGTGTGCCGGGGCAAGCTCAGTTGAGTTCGTCAACCAGTCGCTTGGCGATCAGGCGGGTGGTGTCGTTGTTCACCGGTTGGCCAGCCTCGCTGAGCACCGAAACCAGGGTTTCGCGGCCCTGGGTTTGCAGCTTCACTCGGTAGCGGGCCAAGGTTTCCTCTTTGTTGCCACGACCGAACAGGCGGCTGAAGAAGCCGGGTTGGGCTGCTGCCGGGTCGTTCACCGACAGGCGAACCTCGTAGCTGCTGCTGGCGCGATCGCGACCCTCGACCGTGAAGCCGCCACGATCCAGGGCCAGGCCGACACGGCGCCAAGCCAGGTCAGGCTCGCTCCGGAGGGTGAGGCTGGTGGCGTCTGCGTTCAACACGGCCAGGGTGCCGCTGGCCGGCTGCGCGGTCGGTTGCTGCTTGGTGGCCTCGTCGCGGGCCTGGTCGGCCTGTTCCTTGGTGCCACCCAGCGCCACCATCATGCGGGCCAGCATTTCGGCCTCCAGGTTGGCGTCGCTGGGGCGGCCGCGCCAGGTTGTGCGCTCCTTGCGGTCGCCTTCGAAGACTTCTTCCAGGCCACGGTGCGTGACGTAGACCTCGGTGCCTTGCGCGGTGCGTTCAAGGCGGGTGCGGAACTGGTCGCGCTCGCCGGTGTCGTACAGGCGGTCGAGCACCGACCCCAACAGGCCACGCACACCGCCTTCGCTCAGCTTGGCCCGGTTTTCGTTCCAGTTGGTTTCCATCAGGCCCGCTGCGGGCTGATCGATGACGAGCTCGAAGCCCACGCTGGACCAGAAGGCACGCACCTTCTCGTAGACCTGCTCGGGCGACTGGTTGACCACCAGCCAGCGGGTCTGGCCTTGGCGCTCCAGGCGGATGTCGCCGACGGCCTTGGGGGCAACCTGGTTGCCCGTGCTGGCCGCACCCGGGGTCTGCTGACCCATGCTCGAGGCCGTCACGATGGCGGGCGTGACCTGGGTGAAGCGCGACTGACCCGCAAGCTGGCTCAGGTCGGGCGGCACATCGAGGCGCACGCTTTGCGAGCCGCTGCTGCGGTAGTCGATCTTGTCGCCGGAGAGGGCGTTGGACAGGGAGGAGCAGCCGCTGCCCAGCAGGGTCACGGACAGTGCGCAGCCCAGGGCGATGGCGGTCTGTTGACGGGAGGTGATCGGCATGGAACGCAAAGTGAAAGGGCCCGACGTCATCGGGCCCCGTTGGAAGAATGGCTTGTCAGAGCACGCCGGCTTCGCGCAGGGCCGCTTCGACGGTGGACTGCGCGCCGTCCGACAATGGCGTCAGGGGCAGGCGCAGCGTACCACCACATTTGCCCATCTTGGCCAGCGCCCACTTCACCGGGATCGGGTTGGGCTCGACGAACAGGTGCTTGTGCAGCGGCAGCAGCTGCATGTGCAGCTCGATGGCTCGGGCGGTGTCGCGGGCCATGGCGGCTTCGCACAGCTGGGCCATGCCACGCGGCGCCACGTTGGCCGTGACGCTGACGTTGCCATGGCCACCGAGCAGCATCAGGGCGACAGCGGTGGGGTCGTCGCCGGAGTAAATGGAAAAGCCCTTGGGAGCCTGCTTGATCAGCCACGCGGCGCGTTCGAGGTTGCCTGTGGCTTCCTTGATGCCGAAGATGCCGGGCACCTGGGCCAGCCTCAGGGTGGTCTCGACGGACATGTCTGCCACGCTGCGGCCGGGCACGTTGTAGAGCATCACGGGGATGTCCACGGCTTCGGCGATGGCCTTGAAGTGCTGGAAGATGCCTTCTTGCGTGGGCTTGTTGTAGTAGGGCACGACCTGCAGGGTGCAGTCGGCGCCGACCTTTTTGGCGTACTCGGACAGCTCGATGGCTTCACGCGTGGAGTTGGCGCCAGCACCGGCCATGATGGGCACGCGGCCTGCAGCCTGCTCGACCGCCACGCGGATGATTTCGCAGTGCTCTTCGACCGAGACGGTTGGTGACTCACCGGTGGTGCCAACCACGCCGATGCAGTGGGTGCCCTCGGCGATGTGCCAGTCGATCAGGGAGCGCAGGGTGGGGTAATCGACGCTGCCGTCTTCATGCAGAGGCGTGACCAGGGCGACGATGCTGCCAGAAATGTTCATGGTGATTCCTTCAGTCCGGCGATTCTACCGGGCTGAGTCAGGGTGCCCAGGGGGCAAACGGGTGGCTCAGGGAAGATTTCAGTGCGGCCGGGCGTCTTGTTTGAGGGCCTTCAAGGCCATCCGGTCGACGAGCCCGGGCGCGATCAGTTTCAACCAACGCGCCAGCCGGCCTTTGGCTGACATGAGCACCTCGCGCTTGCGCTGCTCGATGCCTTCGAGGATCAGCCTGGCGCAGGCATCCACGGGCATGGCGTCGGCTTCGTCGAGCTTGCTCTGACCGGCCGGCAGACCCTGTGCATTGAAGCCACGCAAGCGGATGTCGGTGGCCACGACACCAGGGTAGGCCACGGTCACGGAAACGCCATGGGGCGCCAGTTCGATGCGCAGGGCCTCGAAAAAGCCGTTCATGGCGAACTTGGTGGTGCTGTAGGCGGTGCGGCCGGGCAGGGCGACGATGCCGGCCAGGCTGGAGACGGCCACCAGGCGGCCTTTGCTGGCCTTGAGGTGCGGCAAGGCGGCGTGGGTGCACCAGATGCTGCCCCACAGGTTCACCCGCATCAGGTCTTCGTACCAGCACAGGTCGCTCACGTCTTCTAACAGGGCGTGGCCGGACATGCCGGCGTTGTTGACCAGGGTGTCGATGACGCCGAAGCGCGCCACGGTGTCGGCGATGAGGGCGCGGCAGTCGTCTTCTCGGGCCACGTCGGTGGGGCGCACCACCACCATGGCGCCATGTTGGCGGCACTCGTTCGCGACTGCTTCGAGTTTGTCCCAGCTGCGCGCGGCCAGCACCAATTGAAGGGCAGATCCCTGTGCCTGCGCCATCTGCCGCGCCAGTTCGGCGCCAATGCCATCGGAGGCGCCCGTGATGATGACCACGCTCATGTCAGATGCAACTCCAAAAGCGCGCCGCCATGTCGACGACGAAGTGGGGGCTGAGGTACCAGGCGAACACCAGGGCCAGGGCCACGGCCGCCAGGCCCTTGAGCAGCCACGGCCAGATCTGCTTGGGTGCCCGGGGCTGGGGTGGTGCGGATGTCGCTGGCATGGTGAAGATTCGGTGAAAGCAGGCTATCGGGCTTCGCGAGGGCTCAGGCCGTGACGAGTCGGCGAGCCGGCTGCTGGTGTTCGCGGATGGGCAGGTTCAGCGCCGCGGCCGCGAAGGCCAGGCCGATGGCCAGCCACCACACGATTTGGTAGTCGCCCGTGGCATCGTAGAGCCGGCCCGCCAGCCAAACGCCCATGAAGGAGCCGATCTGGTGCGAGAAAAACACCAGCCCACCCAGCATGGACAGGTGCCGCACGCCCAGCATCTGCGCCACAACAGCGTTGGTGGGGGGCACCGTCGACAGCCACAGCGCACCCATGGCAGCGGCGAAGATGGCCACCGACGCCGGTGTAAGCGGCAGCAGCACGAAGGCCAGCATGGTCACGCCGCGCATGGCGTAGATGAAGGACAGGATCCAGGTTTTGCGCAGGCGCTGGCCAAGCGAGCCGGCGGCGTAAGTGCCAAAGACGTTGAACAGGCCGATCAGCGCCAGGGCGGTGGTGGCGACTTGCGGCTCGAGCTGGTGGTCTTTGAGGTAGCTGGGCAGGTGCACGCCGATGAAGGCCAGCTGGAAGCCGCAGACGAAATACCCGGCGGTCAGCAGCAGGTAGTCGCGATGGGTCAGGGCTTCGCGCAGGGCGGCCATGGCGTTCAACGGGGCGCCATCGATGAGCGGTCCGGTGCTGGCTGAAGACGCATCGCGAGGAGGCTCACGCAGGCCGAAAGCCAGTGGTGCAATGAGCAGGGCCGCTGCGGCCAGGGTCAGCAGCGCGGGTGACCACTGCAGGCTGTGGATGAGCTGGCTGGACAGCGGCACCATCAGGAATTGGCCGAAGGAGCCGGCTGCCGCCGTGATGCCCATGGCCCATGAGCGTTTGGCCGGATCGATGTTGCGGCCGACGACGCCATAGACCACCGCGTAGGTGCTGCAGGCCTGTGCCAGGCCGATCGTGACGCCGGACGTCAACACAAAGCCCAGGTGCTGATCGAGGGTGGCCATGCCGACCAGCCCGAGCGCATAGAGCAGGGCACCCAACCAGAGCACACGGAAGGCGCCGCTGCGGTCGGCCCACCAGCCGACGATGGGCCCGGCCGCGCCCCAGACGAGGTTCTGCACGGCCATGGCCAGCGAGTAGTCTTCGCGCGTCCAGCCGTGGGCGGTGGTGATGGGTTGAAGCCAGAGCCCGAAGCTGTGCCGGATGCCCATCGACAAGGTGACGACGAGGGCGCCGCAAAGCAGCATCTGCCCCAAGGGCAGGGGGCGGTGGTGTGATGTCATGGATGCGGCCTGCCAAGGCAAGCAGACAGGTGTTCGGCTTGGTTTACCGGACAGCAGAGGCGGACCGGAGCGGCGTTCAGGACGCAACGCACCCGGCGGGCGCCGTCACACCTGCATGTTCATGATATCGGTATACGCCTGAACCAGCTTGTTGCGCACCTGCACGGCCGACTGGAAGCCCAGTTGCGCCTTTTGCATGGCGATCATGGTTTCTTCCAGGCTGACCGTCGGGTTGTCGAACTGCACCTCTCGCTGCATGGAGCTGGCGGTGGCTTGTGCCGAGCTGATGGACTTCAGTGCGCCTGAAAAAGCGGACTGAAATGAGGGCTTTTCAACCGCGCCACCGGCTTCGGCTGCGCCTTCGGCCCGGGTCTTGGCTTCCACCCGGCGGGCGACGTCGGCCATGCCGGCGCGGGCGGCGGCTTGGGCAAAGTCAAAGGGTTTCAGTTTCAGGTCCATGGTGCCGAAAAGGTCATCAGGGCGTGATGCAACTCACCACGGTCACCATTGTGGGAGACCGGCCCGAGTCCTAAGCTGGGAAGAGGTCGGCAAATGGCCGGCTGTTCCCGGCACTTTTGCCTGCTCTGACTCCGAATAATGGGCCCGTCATGGCCGTATTGCGGCATCGTCACCTTCACGATGCGCGGCCAATGCCAGCAGCCCACATGGAAGTCACAGTCGCCTCACCTCAGAACGTCGCCGTTGCTGCCCCCGCCCAGGTGGTGGAGGCCGGCACCCCTGGCTTCGCCCAGCGCGTGATGGCGCTGCCTGCCCAGCGCAAGATCATGCTGGGCGGCGGCATCGCCGTGCTGATCGCCATCTTCGTGGCCATGGCCCTGTGGGGGCGCGATGGCGATTACCGCGTGCTGTACGCCAACCTGTCCGACAAGGACGGTGGTGCCATCCTGGCGCAGCTGCAGCAGATGCAGGTGCCTTACAAGCATGCCGACGGCGGCGCCGCCATCCTGGTGCCGGCCGACAAGGTGCACGATGTGCGACTGAAGCTGGCCTCGGCTGGCCTGCCCAAGGGCTCGGTCGTGGGTTTCGAGCTGATGGAGACCCAGAAGTTCGGCACCACGCAGTTTCAGGAGCGCCTGAACTTCCAGCGTGGCTTGGAAGGCGAGTTGACCCGCTCGATCCAGGCCATCTCCAGCGTGCAGAGCGCCCGCGTGCACCTGGCCCTGCCCAACCAGAATGGCTTTTTCCGTGAGCAGCAAAAGGCATCGGCCTCTGTGGTGCTGACGCTGTACCCCGGTCGAACCCTGGACCGTGGACAGTTGGCTGGCATCGTGCACCTGGTGTCGTCCAGCGTGCCGGAGATGTCGACCAAGGCGGTCAGCATCGTTGACCAGAGCGGCACGCTGCTGGCTGGCCAGCAGGACAGTGGCACCGACCAGGCTGGGTTGGATGCGCAGCAGCTGCAGTACGTGCGCCAGATCGAGAGCAGCTACACCCAGCGTGTGCGCGACATCCTCGAGCCGGTGCTGGGGTCGGACAACCTGCGTGCACAGGTCACCGCAGACGTGGATTTCTCGCAGGTCGAGCAGACGGCCGAAGAGTTCAAGCCCAACCAGGGGCCCAATGCGGCCTCGACGGTGCGCAGCCAGCAGACCAGCGAGAGCTCGGGGCAGGGCAGCGCGACGCCTTCCGGCGTGCCCGGTGCGGCCAGCAATCAGCCTCCCGTGCCGGCCACGGCGCCCATCAATGGCGCTTCGGCCCCGCTGCAGGCAGCTGGCATGCAGGGCGCAGGCGGCAACAACCGCCGCGACGCGGTCACCAACTACGAGGTCGACCGCACGGTGCGCGTGGTGCGCAGCTCGACCGGCAACATCCGTCGCCTGACTGCAGCCGTGGTGGTCAACCACCGCACGGTGACCGATGCCAAGGGCAAGACCAGCACCGAGCCGCTGCCGCAGGAAGAGCTCGACAAGCTGACCTCGCTGGTGCGCGAATCCATCGGTGCCGACGACAAGCGTGGCGACTCGATCAAGGTGGTGTCGGCGCCGTTCCAGGTGCCCAAGGAAGAGGTCGATGACACCCCGCTGTGGAAGAAGCCCGAGACGGTGGACCTGATCCGCACCCTGGCCGTGCCCGGCGCACTGACCCTGGCCGCCCTGATCGTGGTGTTCGGCGCGATCCGCCCGGCCATCCAGGCGGCCAAGCCGGTGGCCGCGCCGGAGTCGGAAGCCCAGCGACTCAATGCGGTGGTGGACGACCCGCAGGAGCTGTCTGTCATCGCGGGGGGCAATGGCCCGGTCGTGGCAGGTGCGGAAGGCGGCGTTGCGGCGCTGGAGGGCCCCGGCGCTGGTGGCCCGGACCTGCGCCTGGAGCACGCCCGCAAACTGGCCAAGGAAAACCCGCTGGCCATGGCCTCCGTGGTCCGTGGCTGGATGAACAATTGATCGAGGTGAGCTGCCATGGATGAACAAGGTCTGGAAGATGCAGCCATCTTGCTGATGTCGTTGGGCGAAGAAGAGGCAGCTGAGGTCTTCAAGCACCTCGAGCCCAAGGAGGTTCAGCACCTGGGCGAGACCATTGCCAAGCTCAAGACCATCAGCCGCGATCGCATCAACAGCGTGCTTGATCGCTTCTCGGCGGAGGCCACGGAGGTGGGCACGCTGGTGCCCGACACCGACGAGTACATCAAGTCGGTGCTTCGCAAGGCGCTGGGCGACGACAAGGCCAACTTGCTGATCGATCGGATCATCCAGGGCAGCGACGTCACGGGCATCGAGAGCCTGAAGTGGATGGACGCGGTCTCTGTGGCTGAGTTGCTGCGCAACGAGCACCCGCAGATCGTTGCTGCCATCCTGGTGCACCTGGACCCGGACCAGTCTTCGTCGGTGCTCAAGGCCTTCACCGAGCGGCACCGCAACGAGGTGATGGTGCGCATCGCCACGCTCGACGGCATCCAGCCGTCCGCGCTCAAGGACCTCAACGAGGTGCTCTCGCGCGTGCTCTCGGGCGGATCTCAGGTGCGCAAATCGTCGCTGGGTGGCGTCAAGCCCGCCGCAGAAATCATCAACCTCATGGGTTCGAGCCTGGAGACATCGGTGCTCGACTACATCCGCGAGGCCGACTCCGACCTGGCTCAGAAGATCCAGGACAACATGTTCACCTTCGACGACCTGAGCAAGCTCGACGACAAGGGTTTCCAGGCCCTGCTCAAGGAAGTGCAGACCGAGTCGCTCATCATCTCCCTCAAGGGCGCCAGCCCCGAGATCCGCGAGAAGGTGTTCAAGAACATGTCCAGCCGCGCAGCCGAAACCTTGCGCGAAGACCTCGACGCACGTGGCCCGGTCAAGCTCTCCGACGTCGAAACCGAGCAAAAGGAAATGCTCAAGATCGTGCGCCGCCTGGCCGACGAGGGCCAGATCATGCTGAGCAGCGGAGGCGACGATGAGTACGTCTAAGCCTGGCCCCAAGGCGCCAGGCAGCCCAGCCACGCCCCCGAGCACGCCCGCGCCCAACGCTTACGCCCGCTTCATCCCGCGCGAGGAATTGGGTGGCAACGTGGCCGCCTGGGCGCCGCAGACTTTCGAGCGCCCACCGGCCCCGCCTTTGGAGTCCGGGGTGCGCAAGCCCACGTTGGCTGAGCGCGCTGCCGCTGAAATGCGCCCCGGCATGAAGGCTCAGCCGGTCAAGCATGCGCCTCAGGCCACCGGTCAGCCGGTTGCGTCCAAGCCCGCTGGCACGGGGGCCGCCGCTGGCGCCGCGCCCAAGCCAGCCGTGCGTCGACCCGTCGTGGGCGGCATGCCTGGCCAGGCCGAGGCCCAGCAACGCGAGGCCGAGGCCCCGCCCCCGCCGCCCGCTCCCAACGTGGATGATTTGGTGAACAAGGCTCGCCAGGAGGGCTACCAGGACGGCTACCGCAACGGCCTGGCCGCCCTGGAGAGCTACAAGCAGACGCAGGCCGCGCAGATGGCCGCGCACATGAGTGACCAGGTCGGCGCGCTGGCATCCGACTTCCACCAGCGCCTGGAGTCGCTGGAGCAGCAGCTGGCCGGCCGCATCGCCGGTGTGGCACTCGAGCTGGCCCGCCAGGTGGTTCGCACCGAATTGAAGATCCACCCCGAGCTGGTGGTGGACGTGGCCGAGCAGGCCTTGGGCGCCTTGCTGGCGTCGGCTCGCCAGGTGATCGTGCGCCTGCACCCCGAGGACCATGCCATGGCCTTGCCCCACCTCAGCGAGATGCTGAGCGCCCGCGGTGCCCGCATGGTGCCCGACGTGACGCTCAACCGAGGTGGCTGTGTGGTCGAGTCAGACATCGCCGTGATCGACGCGGCCATCGAGGCCCGCTGGGACCGCGCCGCCGCCGCCATGGGCTACGAGGCCCCTTGGCACGATGGCCACGAGGCCCACAGCCTGGCCGATGCGCACCCCATCCGAAACCTTGACGAAGAAGACGCCGATGCCTGGCCGGATGCCCGTCGCGCACCGAACGAGGAGGACCCCGCATGAACATGCCCATGAGCGCCCGCACCGACGTGGCGATGGACCGCTGGAACCGCTTCCTCGATGACTTGGACGCCTGCGCCAGCACCCGCATGCCCTTGGAGAACCAGGGCAAGCTGGTGCGCCTGTCGGGCCTGGTGCTCGAGGCCACGGGCCTGCGACTGCCGGTGGGCGCCGTCTGCGAAATCCACTCCGAGACGCGCCTGGAATCGACGCCCGTGCTGGCTGAGGTCGTGGGCTTCACCGGCGACCGTGCCTACCTGATGCCGACCGCCGAGGTGCATGGCCTGGCCAGCGGCGCGCGCGTGGTGCCTTGCCCGATCCCGATGAACACCCCTTTGCTGGGTCGACCCAACCACCCCTGGCGCCGCAGCGAAGACCGCACCCGTCACCTGCCCGTGGGCGCTGGCCTGCTGGGCCGCGTGGTCGATGCGCAAGGCGTGCCGCTGGACCGCAAGGGCCCGCTGCAGCACATCCGCAGCGAGCCGCTGGCCCGCCGTGCCATCAACGCCATGGAGCGCGACCCGGTGCGCCTGCCGCTGGACACCGGCGTGCGCGCCATCAATTCGATGCTGACCGTCGGCCGTGGTCAGCGCATCGGCCTGTTCGCCGGTTCGGGCGTCGGCAAGTCGGTGCTGCTGGGCATGATGGCCCGCTACACCCAGGCTGACGTCATCGTCGTGGGCCTGATCGGCGAGCGGGGCCGCGAAGTCAAGGAATTCATCGAAGACATCCTGGGCGAAGAGGGCCTGGCCCGCTCCGTGGTGGTGGCAGCTCCGGCCGACGCACCTCCGTTGACCCGCATGCAAGGTGCCGCTTACGCCACCGCCGTGGCCGAGCACTTCCGCGACCAGGGCCTGCACGTGCTGCTGCTGATGGATTCGCTGACCCGCTACGCCATGGCACAGCGTGAAATCGCGCTCGCCATCGGTGAGCCGCCCGCCACCAAAGGTTATCCGCCTTCGTGCTTTACCAAGCTGCCTCAGTTGGTCGAGCGCAGCGGCAACGGCCTCAATGGCCATGGCTCCATCACGGCGTTTTACACCGTGCTCTCGGAGGGGGATGATCAGCAGGACCCCATCGCCGACGCGGCCCGCGCCATCCTGGACGGCCACATCGTGCTCTCGCGCGAGCTGGCCGAATCCGGCCATTTCCCTGCAATAGACATCGAACGCAGTGCTTCTCGGGTGATGCACAACGTCGCCGATGGGCAACATATTGAGGACGCGCGACGCTTTCGCCAGCTGTGGTCCAAGTACAGCAAGGCGCGGGACCTGATCCAGCTCGGTGCTTACGTGCCCGGCGGCGACATGGACCTGGACCAGGCGGTGCGCGTGCACCCGCACATGGTGCGCCTGCTGCAGCAGGACATGCACGACCCGGCCTGGCTGGGCGATGCGGTCGGCGAGCTGCACCGCATCGTGGCGGCCTGAAGGTTGTTGAATCGGAGTTGACCCATGAGTGGCATTCAGTCCCTGCTGTTGGTGCTGGAGGCGGCGCAAAAAGAGCGCGATGCGGCCCTGTCGGCCCACGAGGCGGCCCGCAAGTCCCATGAGTCGGCCCGTCAGCAAGCGCAGTCGCTCAACGACTGGCGGCAGGACTACCAAAAGCGCTGGCAGGCGCAGTTCCAGCAATCGGGCGGCGTCGAGATCGTGCGCTGCTATCAGGATTTCATGGCCCGGCTGGGCGACGCGGTGTCCGAGCAGGACCGCCGCGTCGGCAACGCCGAGCAGCAGGTGGCCCGCGCTCGGGCCTTGCTCATCGAGCGGGAGCGCCGGGTGGCGGCGGTCTCGCAACTGATCGATCGTCGCCAGGCAGAGGCCATGCACAAGCAGGCCCGCCAGGACCAGAAAGCCACCGACGAAATGGCCGCGCGCAGCGTGCGCCTGCAGCAAAGCCTGGGCGCCTCGGCCACTGGCCTGTCGACCGGCGCCATCTGAAGGGGTGAAACACATGGGCAACGCGATCAACAACACCGGCAACCAGGCCAGCAACGCCGGCCAGCTCACCGACATGCTCTCGCGCATGGCTTCGGGCAAGCAGGGCGACGAATCGGGCTCCGAAAGTTTTGCCCGCTGGATGAGCCAACACCAGGGCACTCAGCCGGGCAGCCTGGCCGCCTCTCAGGCCACCCGTTCCACGACGCTGACCACACCCGCGCGGCCGCCTGTTGCCAGCGCCTTGCCCAACATGGGCGCGCGCCTGCAGGCCGTCCGCGCCAACACCCCCTCGGCGGCGCACGAGCCAGAGCGCGCGGTGTCCAATCAGGGCGCGCGCCAGGAAGCGCGCTCGGCCAAGGCACGCACCGAGCAGGCACCCAAGCCAGCCAGCCGTCAACCTGCATCGAACCAGGCCAAGCCCACCGACGAGGCCCAGGAGGTCGTGCGCAGCGATGCCACCAGCCGCTCCGAGTTGATCGACGACAAAGCACAAGACGCCACCCGCTTCACCACCGCCCTGGGCGAGGGCGTTGCCGAGGTGCGCGAACTCACGCCCCCCACCGACGTGCAGACCAACGACTCGGCCAGCATGATGGCCTGGTTGGTCAGCCTGACGCAACCCAGCTCGCCCACCATGCCAGCCGAAGGCTCGGTCGATGGCGATGCCTCGGGCGAGGGGGGCTTGCTGGAGTCTGAATCAGGCCTGAGCTTGTTGGGTCAAGACGTGGACAAGGGCGAGAAAGGCCGTGGTCGAGGCTTGGCCCAGGGGTGGAGCGTGGGCCAGCGCGAGCTGGGCCTGGACACCCGGGCTGCGGCGTCGTCCTCGGCGGCCGCCTTGCAGGTCGACGCCCTGCTGGGGCGTGGCGCGGCCTCGGCCGAGCAAGCCGGCGACCCGCTGGCCGCGATGGTGCCGATCGATGGCGGCAGGGCCTCGTTTGGGCAGACCCTGTCTCAGGTGACCGCACCGCGCCACGAGCAGGCTTCGATCCCCGTGCCACTGAATGCCCCCGATTTTTCTCAGAAGCTGGCCGACCAGGTCAGCCTGTGGGTGGGGCAGGTCAAGCAGGACGGTCCGATGACGGCCGAGCTGCACCTGAACCCGGCAGAGATGGGCCCCATCAACGTGAAGATCTCACTCGATGGCACGGCCGCACAGGTGGATTTCGCTGCCGCAGCGCTGGAAACCCGACAGGCCATCGAAGCCAGCCTGTCGCTGCTCTCCAGCGCCCTGAACGACGCGGGCCTGAGCCTGTCTGGCGGCGGCGTGTCGTCCCAGACACCCCAGCAGACTCTGGCGCAGGGCGGCAACGCTGGCCAGGACGGCCGGGGTGGCCGTGGCCCGAACGAGCGCAACCGAGGCGAACAAGCCGATGCGGACGATACCGCTGGCCTGCGCCAGGTCAGCGCTCCGAAGACGAGTCGCCTGGGCGGCCTGGACCTCTACGCTTGAGACTGCCTGGCAGGCCTTTCGCCTGCCGAGCGTGACAGACCGGCGGAAATCGCCGGTTTTTCACATCGCTTATCGCCTCTTCGGTTTCCGGCTGGCTTCGAATAATCCACCCATGCCCCCGAGCTTTTCATGACCCGGGGACATGAACCGCAGGAGATCCGAGCATGTCAGCACCCGCCGCCGCCCCGGCCGAAGGCGAAGCCCCCCCCAAGAGCAAGAAAAAGCTCATCATCATCATCGTTGCTGCGCTGCTGGTGCTGGTGCTCGGTGGTGGCGCGGCGGCCTTCATGATGATGAAGAGCAAGGCTGACGCCGAGGCCGCCGCCGAAGAGGGCGACGACACCGAACACGCCGAGCCGGCCAAAAAGGCCAAGAAGCCCGAGCCCAAGAAGGACGAGCACGCCGGCCCGCCCACCTTCGTGCCGCTGGACCCGTTCGTGGTGAACCTGGCCGACAAGGACGTCGAGCGCTACGCTCAGGTGGGCATCAACCTGCAGGTCGATGACCCCAAGGTGGGCGAGCAGATGAAGGCCTACATGCCCGCCATCCGCAACGCCGTGCTCCTGATCCTCTCGCACAAGAGCGCCGACGACATCCTGCCCCCCGAGGGCAAGCAAAAGCTCGCCGAAGAGATCCGCCGCGAGGCAGCCCGCGCCATGGGCTACGAGATCGAAGACCCGGAAGAGGAAGAGCCGGAAGAGGAAGAGACCCCCAAGAAAAAGAAGAAGAAAAAGAAGAAGGTCGAGTCCTACAACCCCATCGTCCACGTGCACTACTCGAACTTCATCATCCAGTGATGAGCGAGCCCTGCAGCCTGCTTTCGGTCTGAGAAGTCCACCATGAACCAGCAGATCCTCTCGCAAGACGAAGTCGATGCACTGCTCCAGGGCATCACTGGCGAAAGCCAGAAGCTCGAGCAGGACGACGCGCCCAAGGAAGGCATCCGCGACTACAACCTGGCGCAGCAAGAGCGCATCGTGCGTGGGCGCATGCCCACGATGGAGATCATCAACGAGCGCTTCGCCCGCAACATCCGGGTGGGGCTGTTCAACTTCATCCGCAAGTCGCCCGAGGTCTCTGTGGGCGGCATCAAGGTCCAGAAGTACAGCGCCTTCCTGCGCGAGATCGTGGTGCCCACGAACTTCAACATCATGGCCGTTCGCCCTCTGCGCGGCTCCGGCCTGATCGTCTGCGACCCGACGCTGGTCTTCGCCGTCATCGACTCGCTGTTCGGCGGCGTCGGCAAGTTCCACACCCGCATCGAGGGCCGCGATTTCTCGGCCACCGAGCAGCGCATCATCCGCCGCCTGGTCGAGGTGGTGTGCGAAGAGTACAAGCGCTCCTGGCAGGGCATCTACCCCGTCGAGCTGGACTACCAGCGCTCGGAGATGCAGCCCCAGTTTGCCAACGTGGCCACGCCCAGCGAGATCGTGGTGTGCTGCTCCTTCACGCTGGAGATCGGCGACACCAGCGGCACCATCCACTTCTGCATCCCCTACGCCACGCTCGAGCCCATCCGCGACATCCTGTTCAGCTCCATCCAGGGCGACTCGGCCGAGCCCGACCGCCGTTGGGTCAAGTTGCTGACGCAGCAGATCCAGTCGGCCGAGGTCGAGCTGGTGGCGGAGCTGGGGCATGCACCGGCCACCGTCGAGCAGCTGCTGGCCTTCAAGCCGGGCGACTTCATCGAGCTGGACCTGGAAAAGATCATCCAGGCCAAGATCGACGGCGTGCCCGTTTTCGAAGCCTATTACGGCACCTCCGACAACAAATACGCGCTTCGCGTCGAGAAGCTTTTGACCACCGGCAACACCGGCTGGCTTGGAGACCAACATGTCTGAATCCGCAGCAGAGTTCCCGCCCGAAGGCGGTCAGGCCGATGGCGGCGAACAAGATGCGATGGCCGCCGAGTGGGAGGCCGCGCTGGCCCAGCAAAGCAGCTCGGGTGGCGCCTCTGCCGACGCCATGTTCGATGGCGCCTCGGCCGGTACGGCCAGCGAAGTGGCCAACCCCGCCGCGCAGATGACGCCTGCCGCCTTTGCCAACTTCGGCTCGTCGGGCTCGTCGGTGGCCGGCGCGGGCAACGACATCAACATGATCCTGGACATCCCCGTGCAGTTGACGGTGGAGCTGGGTCGCACGCGCATCCCCATCAAGAACATCCTGCAACTGGCTCAGGGCTCGGTGGTGGAACTCGACGCGATGGCCGGTGAGCCGATGGACGTGCTGGTCAACGGTTTCCTGATTGCCCAGGGCGAGGTGGTGGTGGTCAACGACAAGTTCGGCATCCGACTGACCGACATCGTCACGCCTTCCGAACGCATGCGGCGCCTCAGCCGCGGCGGCTGACCGAGGGGCACCCCGATGGCAGCCAGCGGCGCGTCCTTCCTGTGGTTCGTCTTCGTCATCGCCCTGATCCCGGCCAGCCTGTGGCTGCTCAAGCGATCGGGCCTGGCCAATGGCCTGGCCAACGGCCTGAGTGGCGCAGGCCCCATCGCCCCCATGAAAACGGTCGGCCAGCTCGGCCTCGGGCCAGGGCAGCGCCTGGTCACCGTCGAGGTGGGGCAGGGCGATGAGCGCACCTGGCTCGTGCTGGGCGTGACCGGGCAGAACATCCAGACCCTGCACACCATGGCGCCGCAAGCCCCGGCAGAGCCTGCCGCCAACTCGCCCGCCGTGCACCCGGCTTTTGCCACCTTGCTGCGCCGCACCCGTCAGGGAGGCCAATGATGCGCCCCATGAACCGCGCCTTGCTGGCCCTCGCCCTGAGCCTGCTGGCCCCGCTGGCCTGGGCACAGGCGGCCCCGGGTGGCCAGGCCTCGCTGCCCTTGCTGATCGGCCAAGGCGGTGGTGGCACCAACTACTCGGTGCCCATCCAGACCCTGCTGTTCTTCACGGCGCTGAGTTTTTTGCCGGCTGTGCTGCTGATGATGACGGGCTTCACCCGCATCGTCATCGTGCTGGGCCTGATGCGCCAGGCCCTGGGCACCCAGGCCGCACCGCCCAACCAGGTCATCGTCGGGCTGTCGCTGTTCCTGACCTTGTTCGTCATGGGGCCGACCCTGGACAAGGTCTACAAGGAAGCCTACGAGCCTTTTGCGGCCAACCAGATCACCTTTGTCGAAGCGCTGGACAAGGGCCAGGCCCCCATGCGCGGCTTCATGCTCAAGCAGACCCGCCAGTCCGACCTGGCCTTGTTCAGCCGCCTGGCCAAGGTCGAGCCGGGCCTCAAGCCCGAGCAGGTGCCGTTTCGCGTGCTGGTGCCAGCGTTTGTCACCAGCGAGCTGAAGTCGGCCTTCCAGATCGGCTTTCTGATCTTCATCCCCTTCCTGGTCATCGACATGATCGTGGCCAGCGTGCTGATGAGCTTGGGCATGATGATGCTCTCGCCCGTGATGGTGGCCCTGCCGTTCAAGCTGATGCTGTTCGTGCTGGCCGATGGCTGGAACCTGCTGCTCGGCTCGCTGGCCGCCAGCTTTGCGCAGTGAGCGCGCGCCACAACGGAGCCCCGACATGGATCCCCAACAGGTTCTGACCATCAGCCGCGACGGGCTGCTCACGCTGATCACCGTGGTCGCGCCCCTGATGCTGGTGGTGCTGGCCGTGGGCCTGGTGGTGAGCATCTTCCAGGCGGCCACCCAGATCCAGGAGCAGACGCTGTCCTTCGTGCCCAAGCTGCTGGCGGCGTTCGCCACCCTGGGTGTGGCCGGCCCCTGGATGCTCAACACCCTGGTCGAGTACATCCAGCAGGTGTTGCAGTCCATCCCGTCGGTGGTGGGCTGAAGGCTCGGCTCCGGCAGCAGCGCCCATGGTCTCCTTCACCGAAGCCCAGATCCTGGCCTGGGTCAGCGCCTGGATCTGGCCGTTCTTTCGCATCCTGGGGTTGTTCACCACGGCGCCGGTGCTGTCGATGCGCGTGGTGCCGCGCCGCGTGCGCATCGGCCTGGCCGCCCTGGTGGTCATCGCGGCCGAGCCCAGCCTGCCGGCCCCGCCACCCATCGCCTTGAACTCGCCCGAGGCCCTGATGGTGCTGATCCAGCAGGTGCTCATCGGCCTGACCATGGGGTTTGCGGCCCGGGTGGTCTTTGCGGCCATCGAGTTCGCCGGCGAAATCGTCGGCCTGCAGATGGGGCTGAACTTCGCGGCCTTTTTCGATCCGCTCAGTGGCGGGCAGATCACGGCCGTCAGCCGCTTCTACGGCACGGTGGCCTCTTGGCTGTTCATCGTCATGAACGGGCACCTGATGCTCACGGCCGCGCTCATCCAGAGCTTCCAGTCTTTCCCGGTGTCGGCTCAGCCGCTGGCCTTCCTGCAGGTGGTGCAACCGCAGGTGTGGGGCGCCGAGATCTTCAAACTGGGCCTGTGGGTGTCCCTGCCGGTGGTGGCCATGCTGGCGCTGACCAACCTGGTGATGGGCCTGGTGGCACGCGTGGCGCCCCAGATGAACATCTTCTCCATCGGTTTTCCGGTCACCATCGGCGTCGGCCTGACCGGCCTGTGGCTGACCCTGCCGATGATGCAGGTGCCCTTCACGATGGCCATCGAGCGGATGCTGGCTCTGTTCATGTGAGCGGCGGGGGCAGGGCCGCCTGCCCGGCCGGGGCGCCGCTCCGCCGCAAGACTCAACGCAGGCGGCAAAACGGCTCAGCCGAAGCTGACCGTCTGGCCGCGGATGTCGAACGGGATGAAGCTGGCGATCCGGCCAGACTTGATCGATTCGACCATGCGTTGCAGCGGCGCCTCGGCGTCGTGGCTGGTCGGGTGGCGTCCGGCGCTGCCCGACAGCGCGGCGACGAAGACGATGTCCCAGGTCGGCCCGGCGCGCCGTGACTCTTCGAGCAGGGCCGCGAACGATGGCACCTCGGCAGGTGACTTGTCCACGCACATCAAGGGCGTCAGCGTGCCGCCTTGACCGGCTTCAAACCGGGCGCGTTGCTCCGGGGTGGCGTCGTCCGGCAGCTCGGCTCGGGTGAACACGAACAGCAGGCGCTGCGGTTCGGCTTGCTGGCGTGCCGAGTGCAGGAGGTCGTCGAAACTGGCAATGCTCATCGAGGGCTTTCGTGGAGGTGGCCGGCGGTCTCAAGCCTGACATGCCACACCCGGCCTGAGTGGACACACCGGTGGATTATGGCTTGAGCCCGTTCGGTGGGGCGCTGCATCAGGGCCCGGATGCCTTGACTAGAATTCCGCATGGCCACCCAAGCACCCCCCGCTTCTTCGTCTCCTTCCGCCGCCTACGGCGAAGGCTCCATCCGCGTCCTCAAGGGCCTGGAGCCCGTCAAGCAGCGCCCGGGCATGTACACCCGGACCGACAACCCCCTGCACATCATCCAGGAGGTGATCGACAACGCCGCCGACGAGGCCCTGGCGGGTTTCGGCAAGCGCATCGCGGTCACCCTGCACACCGACGGCTCGATCAGCGTCGAGGACGACGGTCGGGGCATCCCCTTCGGCCTGCACCCCGAAGAAGGCGTGAGCGTGGTCGAGATCGTCTTCACCCGCCTGCACGCGGGCGGCAAGTTCGACAAAGGCTCGGGCGGTGCGTACAGCTTCTCAGGCGGCCTGCACGGCGTGGGCGTGAGCGTGACGAACGCGCTGTCCACCCGCCTGCAGGTCACCGTCAGCCGCGACAAGCAGGTGGCGACGCTGGCCTTCGGCGGTGGCGACGTGATCGAGCCCGTGGCCGTGCGTCCGGCCGCCAGTGGCGATCGCAAGAACGGCACCACCGTGCGCGCTTGGCCCGACGCCAAGTACTTCGAAAGCGCCGAGCTGCCCCGTGGCGAGCTGGTGCACATGCTGCGCAGCAAGGCCGTGCTGATGCCGGGCGTGACCATCACGCTGACCATCGAGAAGTCTGGCAGGGAGCCCGAAGTCCAGACCTGGCTCTACAAGGGCGGTCTGCGTGACTACCTGAGCCAGACGCTCACGGCCGACCCGGTCATCCCGCTGTTCGAAGGCGAGCAGTACGCCGGCGGCAACGAAAGCGAGAACTTCGCCGAAGGCGAGGGCGCGGCCTGGTGCGTGGCCTTCACCGAAGACGGCTCGCCCATGCGCGAGAGCTACGTCAACCTGATCCCCACCGTGGCCGGCGGCACGCACGAGGCGGGCCTCAAAGACGGCCTCTTCCAGGCGGTCAAGGGCTTCATCGAGATGCACGCGCTGATGCCCAAGGGCGTCAAGCTCATGCCCGATGACGTTTTCGGCCGCGCCAGCTTCGTGCTGAGCGCCAAGGTGCTGGACCCGCAGTTCCAGGGCCAGACCAAGGAGCGCCTGAACAGCCGCGATGCCCTGCGCCTGGTCAGCACCTACGTCAAGCCGACGATGGAGCTGTGGCTCAACCAGCACGTTGACCACGGCAAGAAGCTGGCCGAGCTGGTCATCAAGCAGGCCCAGGCACGCCAGCGCGCCGGCCAGAAGGTCGAGAAGAAAAAGGGCTCCGGCGTGGCCGTGCTGCCCGGCAAGCTGACCGACTGCGAAAGCCGCGACATCGCCTTCAACGAGGTCTTCCTGGTCGAGGGGGACTCGGCCGGTGGCAGCGCCAAGATGGGCCGCGACAAAGAGACGCAAGCCATCCTGCCCCTGCGCGGCAAGGTGCTCAACGCCTGGGAGGTTGAGCGCGACCTGCTCTTCAAGAACAACGAGATCCACGACATCTCGGTGGCGATCGGCGTCGATCCGCACGGCCCGAACGATTCGCCGGATCTGTCAGGCCTGCGCTACGGCAAGGTCTGCATCCTGTCGGACGCCGACGTGGACGGCTCGCACATCCAGGTGCTGCTGCTGACGCTGTTCTTCCGCCACTTCCCCAAGCTGATCGAAGCCGGGCACGTGCACGTGGCGCGCCCGCCGCTGTTCCGCGTCGATGCACCGGCGCGCGGCAAGAAGCCGGCGGCCAAGCTTTATGCGCTGGACGAAGGCGAGCTCACCGCCATCCTCGACAAGCTGCGCAAGGAAGGCTGCCGCGAAGGCGCCTGGAGCATCAGCCGCTTCAAGGGCCTGGGCGAGATGAGCGCCGAGCAGCTGTGGGACACCACGCTGAACCCGGACACCCGGCGCCTGCTGCCGGTGGCCTATGGCGAGCCAGGCTTCGGCGACACCGAAGTGGCTTTCAACAAGCTGATGGGCAAAGGCGAAGCGGCGTCGCGGCGCGAGCTCATGGAGCTGCACGGCGACGCCATCGAGATCGACGTCTGAGGGCCTGGTTCGGCCCGAGTCAAGCAGCTGCGCTCAGCGCGCGGAGCCGGCGACCTGCGTGTCGATGGCGATCGCGCGTTGGCTGGGCAGCCAGCCGAAGGTGATCACCTGGGTGATCGGGTGGGTGTATTGGACCTGGGTCCATGCGCCTTGGGTTGGCCCGATCCGGATTTTGTCGTTCTGCACCAGGTGCTTGCCCAGCGGGCATGCCTGGTCTGGCGCCGTGAAAAGGTGGGTGCGGCCTTCGGCCTCGATGCGGCCGACTCGCCATTGCGACAGGTCGGTTGGCTCGACTGGCTGCATGGGCTTGAGCGTGCAGCTGGCCTCGGCGCGTTGATCGCGAAGCGAGCCCGGCAGGCCCGCAGTGGGTGGGTGGCGCTCCATTTCGGCGAGGGCCAGGTTGATGTCGGTGGGCGATGCCTTGGCCAGCTGCGTGGGCGAGGTCATCGGGTCGCTGGTTTTGGGGCACGCGGCATCGAGTGATCCACCTGCCGGCAGCCAGCTGGTGTCGCTGCGCTGAACGCGCCATTGGCCTTTTTGACGCTGGAACTGGATCCGCTGCAACTGGAATCGGCCTCTGTCCAGCACGGGGCGGCCTTGTGCGTCAAGGGTCAGGGCGCACAGCTGCGCGACGGAATCGGTGGCCCAGGCTCGACGCACGGAGAGCTTGGTGCCCGGTGCAGATGGCGATGAGCTGGCCTGCCTGGCCAGGCTCACCAGCGTCACCCGCAGCGGCTCCATCGTCGCCAGTTCTCGGGCGTGTGCGCCAGCGCTGGTCGTGCCAAGCAGGCAGCTCAGGAGGGCGGCGGACAGGGGGCGGTCGAAGCGGGCCATGGTGGTTCGGCGCAGCGGGGGCTGCGCGTGGTTCATGTCCCGTCAAGGTAAGCCGGTTGACCTGGGCCAAAGGGCGGACAAAAGGGGTGTTGAGGCGGTATTTAAGCGGGCATCCGGGGCAGGCGAACAGCCAGCTCGTGCATCAGGCTGGGATGCGTCACCTGCGCGTAAGGTGGCTTCGGCCATTGCCACCGCTGGGCTGGAAACAGCGCTCGCATCGCGTTGATGTCGCAGTGGTAGGGAGGGCCCTCGATCAGCCCTTGCTCGACCGCCTCAGGGCGTGGGCGTTGCATGAACATCGCCCACAGGGCCCCATCCGGTTGCAGCCAGCGGTGCAACTGGGCCGCATAGGTCGTCCAGTGGTCAGGGTGGATGGCGCACAGGCAGGTCTGCTCGTAGATGGCGTCGAAGGGGCGCTGCGGCGTGTGGGTGAGCACATCGGCCTGGACCACCTCGGCGCGCAGGCCCTGGTTCGCCAGCAGGGCCCGGGCGCGGGCCACGGCGGCCTCGGTGTAGTCCAGGCCGATCACCTCGAAGCCACGGCGCGCCAATTCGGCCACCTCCCAGCCACTGCCACAGCCCGGCACCGCGATGCGGCACGGCTGCAGCACACCGCTGTCCAGCCAGGCCAGCAGCCCAGGGCTGGGCCCACCCCGATCCCAGCGGGTTTCCTGTTTCTCGAATCGTTCTTGCCAGAAGGCTGGTGTGGGGCCGCTCATGGTCCTGTCCTGTTGCTCTTGCTGTTGCCCTATGTCAGCGCAGCCAAAGGCTGATGCGTGGCTGGCAGTCCAGGCTCAGGGCCGGGTCAACGGCTTCTTGACAGGCCGGCAGGCCTGGCTTGGTGCCGACGGGGCGCAGCTTGTCCTGCCAGCCGGCGCTGGTCATCAGTTCATTGGCACGCACGTTGAACAGGGTGGTTTGTGGCCCGGATTGCCAGCGGCCAGTCGATTTCAGCAGCTCGCCCTGGCTGACCACCTGCACGCTCACCTCAACGCCGGACATGCCCTCGATGGCCTCCAACACCTTTTTCATGGCGGGTGCGTCTTGCTGGGTGAGTCGCCCCAGGCTCGCCACGAAGGGGTCATTGAGAACGTCCACCCGCAGGGGCTGCCCGGCCTGGCGGTTCAACTCGAAACGGTAGCTCAGGCTGTCCGGCATGGGGCGCTGGCCAAAGCGCCAGACCAGTCCCTGGAAGTCCGGCACCGCGTAGGTGACCTGGGCCACATGGAGGCGGCCCTCCTTGGGCAGCACCTCGCCGGACACCGCGACGCCCGGGGCCATGTTCATGGCCCGCTCTGCCAAGCGCGAGGGGTTCAGGTAGGCGGCCAGCGGGCTGGCGCCTGGCGGCAGCCACGCGGCGTCGTCGCGGACGCGGTAGGTTTCCGTGACCTGACCGCTGCCGTCCGCTTGGATCTCGAAGCGCACGTCGACCTGAATGCAGGCGCTCAGCCAGCACAACACGGGCAAGCAGACCAGCCATCGCAGTGAACGCATCCATCGGTGCATGGGATGTCCAGGGCAGTGAATCTGCCCTGAGGTTACGACATCCGAGAGGTCGATTCGGCCTTCAAAGCTGCTCGATGTTTTCCCTCAGTCGAATGGCTTGCTGGGAGATCGCATGCCTGGCCTCGGGGGTCATGCGGTCAAGCTGGCGGTAAACCATGCCAATGCGGGCGTTGCGGCGCAGCCTGTCTTCGTGGCGGAGGTGGAAGTCCCAGTACAGCGCGTTGAACGGGCAGGCCTGCTCGCCCAATCGCTCCTTGCGTTGGTAGGGGCAATGGCGGCAGTGGTCGCCCATCCGATCCAGGTAGGCAGCGCTGGACACATAAGGCTTGGTGGCCAGCAGCCCCCCGTCGGCGAACTGGCTCATGCCCAGGGTGTTGGGCAGCTCCACCCACTCGAAGGCGTCGATGTAGACGCCCAGGTACCAGTGGTGCAGGGCCTTCGGGTCCAGGCCGGCGAGCAGGGCGAAGTTGCCGATCACCATCAGGCGCTGGATGTGGTGCGCGTGGGCATCCTGCAGCGACTGGCCGATGGCGCGCGACATGCAGGCCATGCGTGTCTGGCCCGTCCAGAACCACTTTGGCAGCGGCAGGTCGTGGCCGAAATGGTTGCGCTCGTCGTAGCCGGGCATGTGGGCCCAGTAGACGCCGCGAACGTACTCGCGCCAGCCCAGGATCTGCCGGATGAAGCCCTCGGCCGCGGCCAGGGGCGCGTGGCCGTTTCGCCAGGCTTGCTCGGCCGCGTCGATCACCTCCCGTGGGTGGAGCATCTTGACGTTGAGCGCAAACGACAGCAGCGAGTGAAAGAGCCGGTTGGCCCGTTGGCTGAGTGCGTCCTGGAAGTCGCCGAAATGGGGCAGGGCGTGTTTGACGAAGGCGTGCAGGTGCGCACGCGCCTCGTCTGCGCTCACTGGCCAGGGCAGTCGATCGGCCTGCGGCTGGCCAAAGGTGGTCACGCCCGCGTCCACGATGGCCTGCCAAAGCGCCTGGTGGTCGTGCGGCGCGCGCCAGTCAGGGGGCTCGGGCGGCTGACCTGGCCAGGCTTTGCGGTTATCGGCGTCGAAGTTCCATTGCCCGCCTTCGGGTTGACGATCTGGCGACATCAGCACCCCATGGCGACGGCGCATGTGCCGATAAAAGTGCTCCATCAGCCACTGCTTGCGGCCGGCGAACAGCTCGGCGGCTTCGTCTCGTGCGGTCAGGAAGTGCGCTGTGTCGGCCATCTCCACCGTCAGGCCTTGCGCCCGCTTGGCCTGAGCCCAGCGAGCCAGCTCCTCATCCAGGCGCCATTCGTCCGGGGCCTGGTAGGCCACGCGGTCTGCCTGGTGGTGGGCGATCAGCGCGTCCAGGTTGGCCGCGATCGCCTGCCGGTTGCTCGGGTGGTCGATGGCGATGTATCGCACCCGGTGTCCCTGCGCCCGCAGGTGTTCGGCGAAGTCCCGCATCGCAGCGAAGATGGCCAGCACCTTCTGGGCGTGGTGCAGCACGTAGGAGGTCTCCTGCTTGACCTCCATGAGGACATGGACGACGTCCTCATCGACCTGCCGGTACCAGCTGTGGTCGGGGTTGAGTTGATCGCCCAGGATCAGGCGCAGCGTCGTCATGCCTGGCTCCACATGCGGCGGTAAGCCCCATCGGGGTCGTGCTCGCGGGCTTGTTTGTCGGCATCGAAGCGCCGACCGCCGCGAGGGTCGGTGCCGCGCCCGGCGATGTAGGCCCAGTTGCCCTGGTTGCTGAAAACGTCGAAGTCGATCAGCCGGGACTCGAACCAGGCGGCGCCGGCGCGCCAATCGCAACGCATCTCGTGGATGAGGTGGCTGGCCACGATCTGCCTCATGCGGTTGGACAGCCAGCCCGTGGCCTTGAGCTCCCGCATGCCGGCGTCAACCAGGGCGTGGCCGGTCTGCCCCAGGCACCAGCGCTCGAAGGCGGCAGGGTCGTGAGTGGGCGCAGGCAGCTGGCCAAGGCCCCTGCCGTGGTAAAGCCGCCGGCCATGCTTGAAGTGGAGCAGCCGGAAGTGCTCGCGCCACAGCAGCTCGAAGCTGACCCAGCCGCTGCTGTCGCTGGCGCCGTGCTCGGCCTCCCAGGCTTGCAAGGCGTGCTGAGCCTGCCGCGCCGAGATCGCGCCCCAGGCCAGCCAGGGCGCGAGCTTGGTGGAGAACGCCGTGCCATGCAGGCCGTTGCGGGTGGCCTTGTAGTGGTGCGGCAGCCCTTGTGCCAGGTAGCGCGCCCAGTGGGCTCGGGCCGCTTGCTCGCCGATGTGCCAGGCCGACTCGGTCAGGGGGAACGAAGACCTGGGGTCGGCATGCACGTGCGAGGACGCATCGAGCAGGGCTGGGGGCCAAGGGTGGGCTTGGGCCTGCAGCGCAGGATCGGTCAGTGGCCGCGGCCATTCGGTGGGGCCGGGCTGGGGCGCCTCGGCCTGCAGGCCAGACCGCTGCACCGCCTGTCGAAAGGCCGTGAACACATCGGGTGTCTGCTCAGGTCTGAAGGGCAAGTCACCCAGCTCGAACAAGCCGCCCTGGTGGCGGGTTTGCCAACGCCAGCCACCCCGCTGTGCCGCTTGAGCCAGCGCCTCCTCGACAGCGGTTTCCTCTGGTGCTGGCAGCTGCTCACTCCAGACTTCGCCCGCGCCGGTGCGCGACACCAGCTGCGTGATGGCCTGTGTCGGTTCACCCTGCAGCACCAGCAGGCCGTGCCCTTGGGCGCGCAGGCCTTCAGAGAGTTGGCTGAGCGCTTGATGCAACGCCAGCAAGCGGTGTGGGCCCATGCGCTGAGCCACCCACCGGGTCGCCTGGGTTTGCGCCGGGTCCCAGACGAAAACGGCCAACCAAGGCGCGCCCTGCGCCAACGCCGATGCGCAAGAGGCTCGCAGCACCGGGTGATCCGACAACCTCAGGTCCTGGCGAAACCAGTGGATCACGGGCTTCATGGGTTCCCCCGGGACGATGCAGGTTGCCCTGGTCCCTGGCCCCGGCAACGGTCCGAGCAGTAGCGCACCTTGTCCCAGTCGCGCTCCCATTTCTTGCGCCAGGCAAACGGGCGTTGGCAGCAGGCGCAGACCTTGGTGGGCAGCTCCGACTTCTTTTTCATGCGCGGCATTCAGAACCCCAGGGACAGTTGATCTTCGTTGGATGGGGTGCCGTGCCGCGCCTGCCGAGGCTTGCGGGCGCGTTGCGCTGGGTCGCCTCGGTGGGTGCGCGAGGCATGGCGTTGCGCGATGGCCTGCTTGGCCGCACGCACGTCGGGGTCGGCACGGCGCGCGTGCAGCCTGGCCTTGGCGCTGCGCAAGGCCTCGTCCAGGTCCACCAGCGGCAAGGGGATGTCGGCTTGCTCGTCGGCGCCCACGCGCAGGCCACAGCGCGCCTGCACGTCAGCGGGCATGCGCCAGGGCTCGAACAACCAGGTGTCGGGCACGCGTCGCATGTCGGGCAGCCAGCGGCGCACGAACACGCCGCGGGGGTCATGGTCGCGGGCTTGCTTGATCGGGTTGTAGACGCGGGTGGTGTTGATGCCCGTGGTGCCAGCCTGCATCTGGCTCCAGTGGATGCCGGGCTCGTAGTCGACGAACTGCCGCGCCAGCCACTCGCCCACGGCCCGACAGTGCAACCACAGTGGGTAGCTGGCCACCGACACCAGCATGGCGCGCATGCGGAAGTTGATCCAGCCGGTTTCGCGCAGCATGGCCACGCAGGCGTCCACCAGGGGCCAGCCCGTGCGCCCGGCCTGGAGGGCCGCGAACCGTTCGGCGCTGAATTCGCTCTCTCGCAAGCCGTCGTAGCCTCGGTGCACGTTGCGCCACTCGATTTCGGGCTCGCTTTCCAGCTTCTGGATGAAATGGCAGTGCCAGTGCAGGCGGCTGATGAAGGCGTGCAGGCCAGCTTGCTGTCGTGCTGCCCGGGCCTGCTCGTCGGGCGGTGCCGAGCTGGCTGGTTCGGCGAGTTCCGCCAGTCGGTGGTGGGTGGCTTGCACGACCTCGCGCAGGCTCACGCAACCCAACGCCAGGTAGGGCGACAGGCGCGAGCAAGCGGTGGGAGCAGACAAGGGCGACGAAATGCCGCCTCGGTATCGGGCGCAGCGGTCGTGCAGGAAGTCGTCCAGCACCTCCAGGGCGCGCTGCCGTCCCCCCCGCTGCCGGCGCGGTGCGTCGGCTTCCGCGAAGGTGGGCAGGTCCGGGAGTGCCCAGGGTGGCCGAGGCGCGTGGCCGGGCTGGTGTGGCGAGACTTCGCTGCGCAGGGCGTTCGCCCGGGGTGGCGCGGGCCAGGTGGGGCCGCGCATGAAAGCGTCCCATGCCAGGTGCCAGGTGTCGCGGCTGCGCAGGCGGCGCACCACGCCGAACTGGGGCCACTCCTCGAACGCGATGCCCCGATCCCGGCACCACGCTGCCACGGCCAGGTCACGCTGGTAGGTCAGGGCGTTGCCGGTTTCCTCGTGCGCCAGCAGGGCGTCGAATGGTGTTTCGGCGTGCAGGCGGGCCAACGCCTCGCAGGCCTCGCCACGCACCACCTCGAGTCGGCCACCGTGCGCCTGCACCTGGGCATGCAGGTCGGCCAGGCATTCCATGACAAAACCGAGCTGGCGCGCCGAAGCGTCGGGCTGGCCCCACACCGAAGGCTCGACGATGTAGACGCCTCGCCAGGGCTGCTGCGGTGCGCGCAAGATCGCCGCGTGGACGGCGGCGTGGTCGTGCACGCGCAGGTCGCGCTTGAACCAGACAAGGGGAGTGGCCATGGTGTCGAGTATCGGCAGGCGAGTCGGGTTCGACGCGGATTTGCCGCGCAAAAGCGGCGTCATGCTGAGGTCAGTGTGGTCCGTTGGGCGGTGAGCGGGCCCGCAGTGCCTTGCCGCTAAACTCCCGGCGCATGGTTGCCCGCCCCAGCGGCTGGCCCACGAGAGACACGATTGCCCACCGATGACCCAACAGACCATCGATTTCAGCCCGCCCCCGCCCGCCGATGGCGGTGACTCCCTGACCCTGGCCCACTACGCCGAGCGCGCTTACCTGGAGTACGCCCTGAGCGTCGTCAAGGGCCGCGCCTTGCCAGATGTCTGCGACGGCCAGAAACCCGTGCAGCGCCGCATCCTCTACGCGATGGAGCGCATGGGCCTGGCTTTCAGCGGCAACAGCGGCCCCAAGCCGGTCAAGAGCGCCCGCGTGGTGGGCGACGTGCTGGGCCGCTACCACCCCCACGGCGACACGGCCGCCTACGACGCCATGGTGCGCATGGCGCAGGACTTCGCGCTTCGCTACCCGCTGATCGACGGCCAGGGCAACTTCGGCTCGCGCGATGGCGACGGCGCCGCAGCGATGCGCTACACCGAAGCCCGCCTGTCGCCGATCGCGCGCCTGTTGCTCGACGAGATCGACATGGGCACGGTGGACTTCGTGCCCAACTACGACGGCTCGACCGAAGAGCCCAAGCAGCTGCCCGCGCGCATGCCCTTCGTGCTGCTCAACGGCGCCAGTGGCATCGCCGTGGGCCTGGCCACCGAGATCCCGAGCCACAACCTGCGCGAGGTGGCTGCGGCCAGCGTGGCCCTGATCAAGAACGACAAACTGTCCGACGAAGAGCTGTTCTCCCTCGTGCCTGGGCCGGACTTCCCGGGCGGCGGCCAGTTGATCTCGGCTGCGTCGGACATCCAGGACGCCTACCGCAGCGGCCGTGGCAGCCTGAAGGTGCGCGCCCGTTGGGTGATCGAAGACCTCGCTCGCGGCCAGTGGCAACTGGTCGTCACCGAGCTGCCGCACGGCACCAGCGCGCAGAAGGTGCTCGAAGAGATCGAAGAGCTCAGCAACCCCAAGGTCAAGACGGGCAAAAAGGCCCTGACCGCCGACCAGACCCAGCTCAAGGCCGCTGTGTTGTCGGTGCTCGACACCGTGCGCGACGAGTCGAGCAAGGACGCCGCCGTGCGCCTGGTCTTCGAGCCCAAGACGCGCACCGTCTCGCAGCAAGAGCTGATCACCACCTTGCTGGCCCACACCAGCCTGGAGACCTCCGTCTCGGTCAACCTCACCATGGTGGGCGCTGACGGCAAGCCCATGCTCAAGGGCCTGCGCCAGATCCTGACCGAGTGGATCGGCTTTCGCCTGGAGACGGTGACCCGCCGCACGAAGCACCGCCTGGGCAAGGTGCTCGATCGCATCCACATCCTCGAAGGCCGGCAGCTGGTGCTGCTCAACATCGACGAGGTGATCCGCATCATCCGCGAGAGCGACGAGCCCAAACCTGCGCTGATCGAGGCGTTCAAGCTGTCCGAGCGGCAGGCGGACGACATCCTCGACATCCGCCTGCGCCAACTTGCGCGGCTTGAAGCCATCAAGATCGAGCAGGAACTCTCCGAGCTGCGCACCGAGCAGGCCAAGCTCGAAGACATCCTGGGCAACCCCGGCGTGCTGCGCCGCACCGTGGTCAAGGAAATCGAAGCCGACGCCAAGCAGTTTGGAGATGACCGCCGCACCCTGATCCAGGCTGAAAAGCGCGCCGTCGCCGAGGTCAAGGTCATCGACGAGCCGGTGACGGTGGTCATCAGCGAGAAGGGCTGGGTGCGTGCGCGCACCGGCCATGGTCACGACCCGGCGGGCTTTGCCTTCAAGGCGGGCGATGGCCTGTATGGCACCTTCGAGTGCCGCACGGTCGACCCGCTCATCGTGCTGGGCAGCAACGGCCGCGTCTACAGCGTGGCGGTCAGCGCATTGCCGGGCGCGCGGGGCGATGGCCAGCCCATCACGACCCTGATCGAGCTGGAGTCGGGCACGCAGCCGGCGCACTACCTGGCTGGCAACGTTGAGCAGACCATCCTGCTGGCCAACAGCGGCGGCTTCGGCCTGCTGGCCAAGCTGGGTGACCTGATGACGCGCCAGAAGGGCGGCAAGTCCTTCCTGACGCTCGACGAGGGCGACACGGTGCTGCCTCCGATCGTGGTGCAGCCGGCGCACACCCAGGTGGCCTGCCTGTGCGCCGATGGTCGCATGCTGGTGTTCGGGCTCGATGAGCTCAAGCTGCAGTCCAACGGTGGCCGGGGCCTGACGCTGATGGAGGTCGACGCCAAGAAGGCCCCGCTGGCCTCCGTGGCGACGGTGCACAACGGCGTGCGCGTGATCGGCACCACCCGTGGCGCCAAGCCCAAGGAAGAAGACGTGCGCAACTCCGCCTATGCGGCCCACGTGGGCAAGCGCGCGCGCAAGGGCAAACCGGTTGAGGCCTTCCAGAAGGTGGCCCGTTTGCTGGCTTTGTCCTGATTGGTCCCGACGCCGTCCGAGCGCCCCTCCCTTGACTGGGTGGGTGTGCTGCTCGGTCGGCAGGATGCAGGGTTTTCCTCGGGTACGCTCTGCCCCGTCGAATCACCCAAACCAGGAGAAAGCCATGTCTCGTTCGCCGCTGCGTCCTTCCCGTGCCATCCACCTTGCTGCCATCTTGAGCACGCTGGTGGTTTCGGCCCAAGCAGGCACCGTGGAGACGCCGGGTGGCTCGGTCACCTTCGCCTGGGGCCTGGATGCCGAAGAGATCAAAACCGGCACCTTCCAGTACGTTTACCCCGGCGACGATGCATTGCCGCTGAGCACGGGTGGGCAACGCACCGCCACAGCCGGATCGGTTTCGGCCAGCGTCAACGCCTGGGTCGACCCGTACAGCGGCACCTTCAAGGCCCAGACCACCGCCACCACCGGTGACGCAGGCCGGCCCACCAGCATCGCCCAGTCCTACGCCCGCCTTGACCTGAGCGACACCGTGCGCATCAGCGGCCCGGGCGCCACGACCACCGTGACCTTCCGCATGAGCTACGACAGCCAGTTCAGCGGCCTGGCGCTGTCGTCTTTCGAGCGCGTGGGGCTCTCGCACTTCCTGCAAGCCGATTCCTCGCGTTACGCCACCCTGAGCTACCGCACGCCCAACCCCGCTTACGACCCCGAGGCCACCTGCACGGGCGAAGGCGAGATGACCGAATGCGGCGTCGAGACCATCGAGTACTTCACCACGTACGAGAGCGCCTCCAAGGGCCTCTTCCGCGAGTGGGCCCTGGGTGGCCCCGATGGCGTGTACGGCAACGGCGAGGTCAACAACGGCCGCTACACCGGTGAGGTGCTGTTGAGCCTGGTTGTGCCCACCGGCGTTGACCTCACGCTGGAATACACCGTGCACCAGAACGCCCGGTGCTTCCACCTCTCCAACTGCGACGTGGGTGTCAACGCCATGTTCTCCGATCACATCGGCCTGGAGCTGGCAGACGGCTACACCTTCACCTCGGCCTCGGGCTTCCGTTACGAAGGCCTGGCGCCCGCCGTGCCTGAGCCCGAAACCCTGGCGCTGATGTTGGCGGGCCTGACTGGACTGGGCCTGGCCCGACGCCGCAGCCAAGGCTGAGCCTGGCTCGCGCGCCCCAACCGTGTGCGGTTTGCATTCGGTGAAATGAGCTTCAGAACGCGAGTCGCCATCCGAAAAACCGACGATGTCGGTGAATCGGATGCGGCCGCGCTGCGTCCAAACAAGGGCGCAGCATGTTCGCGAAGCTTTCGATCCAGAAGAAACTCATCCTCGGCCTGACGGGCAGCCTCATCCTGACCATCGGGATCTCTTCGGCGGTCGGCATCTGGCTGATCGGGGACCGATTGTTGGAGCGTTCTGCCCGCGAGGAATTGCCGGTCAACGTCACCGCCATCCGCAACGACCTGCTCAAAGTCATCGCTGGCCCCCTGGCCCAATCGCGCGCGATGGCCGTCAACCCGGCTTTGCTGCAATGGGAGGCCGCGGGTACGCCGCCGGAGCAACTGGCGGCCTGGCAGGCGTATGCCGGCAAGCTCAAGGAAGTGGCCCAGGCCTCCAGCGTGTACTGGGTGTCCGAGTCGTCCGGGCGATATCACACCGACAAGGGGCTGGACCGCACGCTCAGCCGTGACGCCGCCGCCGACGGCTGGTTCTACGGTTTCCTGGCCGCTGGCAAACAGCTCAGCCTGGACCTGGACGTCGACAAGTCCAACAACGTGCCGAACCTGTTCATCAACGTGGTGTTCCAGGCCGAAGGTGGTCAGCGTGGCATCACCGGGCTGGGGCTGGCTGTGGACAGCCTGACCAGCCTCATCAAGAACTACCGCATCGCTCAAACAGGGCACGTGTTCCTGGTGCGCCCCGACGGCACGGTGTTATTGCATGGCGACCCGGCCATCACCAGCCAGCGCCCGAAGGTCTCGAGCCTGGCTGGCTGGACCGAAGCCGACCTGCTCCCATTGCTCAAGGGCGAGGCCCAGGCCTCATCGAGCCGGGACTCGGACCAGGGCCGGATGATGGTGGCGTCCTCGTTCGTGCCCGATCTGAACCTCTACGTTTTCGCCGAGGTGCCCGAGGCCGAGGTGGCAGGCCCCATCCGTTCGACCTTGTGGTGGGTCACGATCGCCACGGGCCTGGGTTCCGTGCTGGTCGCGGCCGTGCTGGTGACGCTGTTCAGCCGCGCCATCGCCGGGCCGGTTCAGCGCGCGTCGTCACTGCTGGGTGAAATCGCCAGCGGCGAAGGCGACCTCACCCGCGAGATGGTCGTCGAGACGCAGGACGAAACCGGTGAGCTGGCCATGAACTTCAACCGATTCGTCGGCACGCTCTCGGGCATGGTCCGATCGATTCGGCAGTCCACCGAGACCATCAACGTGGCGAGCACCGAGGTGGCCGTGGGCAACCAGGACCTGAGCAGCCGGACCGAACAGGCCGCCAGCGCATTGCAGGAAACGGCAGCGGCGATGGCGCAGATCACCCACTCCGTGCAACACAGCGCGACGGTCGCCCAGGAGGCCCGCGAGCTGGCCGGCGCGGCCATGCAGACGGCCCAGCTCAGCGGCGCCGCGATGGACGACGTGGTCCACACCATGTCCGAGATCAGCAGCTCATCGACCAGGATCCGCGACATCATCGGCGTGATCGACGGCATCGCGTTCCAGACCAACATCCTGGCGCTCAATGCGGCGGTGGAAGCCGCGCGAGCCGGGGAGCAGGGGCGTGGCTTCGCGGTGGTGGCCTCCGAGGTTCGGGCCCTGGCTCAGCGCAGTGGCGAGGCGGCCAAGGAGATCCGCACCTTGATCGGGGCCTCGTCAGACATGGTCGAGACCGGCTCGGTCAACGTGGCCAAGGCTGGCGAGTCGCTGCGCGAGCTTGTGGGCTCGGTCGACCGGGTCAATGCCTTGATCGCTGACCTTTCGCAGGCGGCGGTCCAGCAAGGCGAGGGCATTGGTCAGATCAACCAGGCCATCACTCAGCTCGATGGCATGAAACAGCAGAACGCGGCCTTGGTCGAGCAGTCGACCGCTGCCGCCGAGAGCCTCAAGCAGCAAGCCATTTCGCTGTCGGAGTCGGTGGCGGCGTTCAAGGTTCGCTCCTGAAGTCAGCGGGCCCACAGGGCCTGCACCGCCCAGGCATACAGGGGGATGCCGATCAGGATGTTGAAGACGAACGTCACCCCCAGCGACAGCCCGAGGTAGAGCCCCGGCTGGGCTTCCGGCATGGCGTGCCGCAACACCGCCGGCACCACGATGTAGGACGAGCTGGCCGCCAGCACCACCAGCAAGATCGTGTCACCGACCGGCAGGCCCAGCACCGCCGCCAGCCCCATGGCGATCAAGCCATGGGTCAGGGGGCCGACGACGCCGTAGCCGATCAAGGCAGGGTGCACCTGCCGCAGGGCTGGCAACTGGCGCGCCACCAGCAAACCCAGGTCGAGCAGGAACAGCGCCAGCATGCCCTTGAACAGCGCGCCGGAGAAAGGCTCCATCATCAGCTTGCCCTGGTCACCGGTTGCCCAGCCGATCAGCAAACTGCCCAGCAGCAGCAGGTTGGCGCCGTCGGTGAAGGCTTCGCGCACCACGTGCCAATGAGAAGGCGCCGGTGCGCCCGGAGCCGGCCTGCAAGCGCCTGGCACCGCTTGTTCTGCGGCCTGCTGCCGCCGAGCCCAGGCCGCCAGCGCCATCGCCATCAGGATGGCAGGCGACTCCATCAGCACCAGGGCCACGGCCATGTGTCCACCAAAGGGCACTTGCAGTTGCGCCAGGTACTGGCTGGCCGCGATGAAAGTCGTGGCGCTGACCGAGCCATACGTGGCCGCCACGGCCGCCGCGTCGAAGCGCGAAAGCCATTTGCGCAGCAGCAGGTAACCCAGGGCCGGCACCAGCAGGGCCAGCAGCAGCGCGGCCCCCAAGCTGCCGAGCACATCGGCGCCCAGGCCGCTGTGGGCCAGCGAGAAACCGCCCTTCAGGCCCACCGACATCAACAGGTAGAGCGACAGGAAGCGCGCGATTTGCGGCGGCACCTCGAGGTTGGATCGCAGCAGGCCAGCGACCACACCGAAGACGAAAAACAGGATGGCGGGGTCGAGCAGGTTCTGGAGCGGGTTCATGGGGCGCCATCCTAGGGTTTTGCAGGTATCATGAAAAATCAAATCTTTTGATCTGATGGTTAGATAAAAACCTATGCATGTCACCTGGCGTCAGTTGCGGCTCTTCCAGGCGCTGGCCGAAACCGGCTCCGTCACCGCTGCGGCCGAGGCCGAACACGTCACCCAGCCGACGGTGTCCATGCAGTTGCGCCAGCTGTCCGAGGCCGCGGGCGTGCCGCTGTACGAGCCGTTGGGGCGGGGCATCCGCCTGACCGACGCCGGACAGCGCCTGGCGCGCGCCTGCCACGACGTGCTGCACCGCTGGGCCGAGTTCGAGATGGAACTGGCCGACCTGCAGGGCCTCAAGCGCGGCCGACTCGACGTGGCCGTCGTGAGCACCGCCAAGTCCTTCATCCCGCGCCTGCTGGGCCCTTTTTCGCAGCGCTACCCAGACATCGATGTGCACCTGGAGGTGGCCAACCGAGACAGCATCGTGCGCCGACTGGAGCAGTCGCTGGACGACCTCGTCATCATGACCACGCCGCCTGATCACGTGGCCGTGGAGGCCGAGTTCCTGCTGGACAACCCCTTGGTGATGATCGCGTCCAGGCAACATCCCTTGGCCGCGAAGCCGGGCCTCCAACTCAAGGCCGTGGCGGGCGAGCGCTTCATCCTGCGCGAGCCAGGCTCGGGCACGCGCATCAGCTGCGAGCGGCAGTTCGCCGCATGGGGTTTCAGCCCGCGGGTGCAGATGTCCCTGGGCAGCAACGAGGCCATCAAGCAGGCCGTGGCGGGTGGTTATGGCCTGGCGGTGTTGTCGCGTCATGCGCTCGACCGCGACCCGGCGCACGAGGGCCTCGCTGTGCTCGACGTGCAGGGCTTTCCGATCGCGTCGCGTTGGTACCTGGTGCGACGTCAGGAGCGTCAGCCCACGCCGGTGGCGCGCGCCTTCCTGGACTTCCTGCGCGAGACGCTCAATGGCGCGCAGGGCGCACCTCAGTCAGGTGCGCTCACACCCGAACCACCGTCACCGAGCACTCCGCCTCGGCGACGACCTGCGCGCTGACGCTGCCCAGGTAGCGGCGCAGCGACGAGTTGCCCCGCGCACCCATGACGATGTGGTCGACCTGGTTGCGCGTGGCGAACTCGACGATGGCGCTGGCCGTGTCCGGGGCTTCGAGCACGTGGTAAGTCAGCCGGTGTTCGTCCATCTGCAACTGCTGTTGCAGCGGCCTGGCCCAATGTTTGATGGCCACCAGCTGTTGCACGTGCAGGCTGTTGCCGGACTCGTCCACCAGGGTGTCCATGCCGATGCGGTTGGTTTTCATCACGCTGACGCAAGCCAGTCGGGCGCCCGGCTCCATCTGCATGATGCGGCGCACGGTGGCCAGCAGCTTCTTGTCGAGCTCGGGCGTGCTGTTCTTGATGCCGATGGCCACCATCAGGATGGGGCTGCGCTCGACGTGCTGGCTGCTGGGCACGTCCGATTTGGGCTCGTGGCCCATGGCCTTGAACCAGCGCTTCATGGTGCTGAGCGTGCCGCGCGTGCCGGTGCGTTCGGCGCGCTGGGTCAGCGGGATCTGTTCGGGGTGTTGCAGGTCCAGCGTGAGCTGTGCGCCCGTCTGGTAGCGCTGCTGCGGGTCGATCTCCAGGCAGCGCAGGATGACTTCCTGCAGCCAGGCGGGGGTGTCTGAGCGGATGTCGCGCGGGGGCACCGGGTCCGTGTAAAGGCGCTTGCGCAGGCCGGGCACGCTGCTGGGGTTGCCGAAGGGGCGCTCGCCCGTGGTCAGGTGGTAGAGCATCACGCCCAACGCGAACAGGTCGCTGCGCGGGTCGTTGCGCACGAACTGCACCTGCTCGGGCGAGATGTAGGGGCCCGTGCCCATGGGCAGCGAGAACTCTTCTTCGAGCAGATCGGGCAGCTTGTCGTGGCGGCTCAGACCGAAGTCCACCATCACGGCCTCACCGGTGGCGCGGAACATGATGTTGCTGGGCTTGACGTCCAGGTGCACCAGGTGCTGCTTGTGCAGGTCATGCAGGGCCAGTGCCACCCGCTGGCCGATGTCGGCCACCTCTTCGATCGGCAAAGGGGCGCGGTCCAGCCGAGGCCGCAGCGTGTCGCCAGCGATGTGCTCCATCACGATGTAGGGCATGCGGGTGAAGTCACCCTTGCCGACGAAGCGGGGTGCATGCGGGCCTTTGAGCATCGGCATGACCATCTGCTCGACCTCGAAGCCGACGATGGTGGCTGGGTCCTCGCCACCTTTGATGCGCGGCACCTTCATGATCAGCTGCGGCTCACCAGGTGGGTGCACGGCCCGTCCTTGTTCGTCGACGCGCTCGACAGACCACAACGTGGCCATGCCGCCCTGGTGCAGCTTGGCCTTGAGCACGAAGCCGTCGATGCGATCGCCTGCCTGCAGTTTGGCGGGAGACATGGTCATCGTGCGGGCTCCTGTCGGCGATGAGGGGGTGCTCAGCGTCCGTCGCGAAGGCGCTGGGCCAGCGATTCGGGCAGGCCGGCATCGATCACGCGCTGCGCCGCCGCGTCGTGGTCGTAGGGCACGCGGTGAAAGGTGAGGGTGGCAGATTCGGTTTCGAACGTGGCGTAGCAGGCGGCCGGGTTGCCGTCTCGGGGCTGCCCGACGGAGCCGGGGATGGCGAGCCAGCGGCGCATGGGTGAGAGCTGGATGGGCGTGGCGTCGACCGGCTGAAACTCGCCCGACTTGCCGGTGGACGACAGGTGGTAGAGGCACGGGTCGTGCATGTGGCCGCAAAACACGTGCGACTGCTGCGAGGCAAACAGGCTGCGCGTGGCCTCCATGCGGCCTTGCACGTAGCCCCAGTGGGACGGGTCGTGCACGTTGGCGTGGGCAAACAGGCAGTCGCCCAGGACAGCGGTCAGGGGCAGTGACTCGATGAAGGCGATGTGTGCGGCGCTCAGCTGTTCGCGGGTCCAGGCCAGGGAGGCCAACACGTGGTTGCCCAGGTTGTGCTGGTCTTCGTGCCGCAGGGCGTCGTCGTGGTTGCCTTTGACGACGATGGCGCCGCCCGCGTGCTGGGCCATGACGAAATCCATGACCCAGGCCGGATCGGCGCCGTAGTCCACGAAGTCACCCAGCAGGACGGTTTGCTCGCAGCCCCCTTCGCGTGCGTGCGCCCAGACGGCTTCGACGGCCTGCCGATTGGCGTGCAGGTCCGAGAGGATGGCGAGTTTCATGAAAGGGACAGCTCAGAACGGGCGCAAGAGGCACAGTTGCCCATGCTAGCCCGCCGCTGCCCTGGGCATCAAGCTGGGGCAGACAGGTCTTGACGAGCAGCCTGGCCCTTCATTTCCTTGCGCAAAGCCACAGCATCGTGGCTGTGGGCAGACTTGCCGCCGACCTCGGTGTGGAACACCTGGACCGCCTCGGCGACCGATTTGGCGCGCTGAGCCAGGCTCATCGACGCTGCGGCAATCTGCTCCACCGCTGCGGCGTTTTGCTGCGTGATGCTGTCCAGCTGGGCCACCGCCGAGTTGATCTGCGAGATGCCGCTGAGTTGCTCGCGTGCGCCGCCACTGATCTGGGTGACCAGCGTGGTGACCTGCTCGACCGACTGCACGGCCTCTTGCATGGTGTTTTGCGCGGCGTGGGTGAGTTCGCTGCCGGCGCGCACCTTGTCGGCCGAATCGGTGATGAGTTGCTTGACCTCGCGAGCGGCGGTGGCGGTGCGGCCCGCCAGGGCACGAACCTCCGAAGCCACGACCGCGAAGCCTCGACCTTGCTCGCCTGCGCGGGCGGCTTCCACCGCAGCGTTGAGCGCCAGGATGTTGGTCTGAAAGGCGATGCTGTCGATCACCTGGATGATTTCGCCGATGCGTCTGGACGAGTCTTCGATCGCCTGCATGGTCTGGGTCACGTCGCTGACCACCTGGCTGCTGCGCTGGGTGATGGCCGTCGTCTGGGTCGCCAGGTCGGCGGCCTGGCCGGCCGTGTCGGAGCTGTGCTTGACGGTCCCGGTGATCTCTTCCATCGAGGCCGCCGTTTGCTGCAGGCTGCTGGCCTGCGACTCGGTGCGGCTGGACAGGTCCTGGTTACCGGCGGCGATCTCCCGCGTGGCCAGCAGCATTTCGTCGACCTGCATGCGCGCGTCCTTGACGATGGAGCGCAGGTTCACGTTGAGCTGATTGAGCGAGCGGGTGAACTGTCCGATGAGGTCGTGGCGATCGGAGTGGATGACTTGGGTCAGGTCGCCGGCCGCCATGCGATTGGCCGAGTCCATCAGGGCCTTGATCGGGCCCATGGTCATGCTGCGGATCTTCATGCTGGCCAAGGCGATCAAGGTGCCCAGCACCAGCAGGCAACCCAAGCTGATCGGCGAGAGCAGGCCTTGGCCGCTGCCGCCTGCCCACATGCCCATGCCGAATCCGATGAGGGCGACGCTGCCAGCGATCATGGCCAGGCGCTCGCTCAAGCCAGGTTTGAGGCGCTCGGCGGTGCGGCCACCCCAGGTGTTTTTCAGCACGCGGCCGTTGCGCAGGGTGTGGATCAACCGTCCTGCTTCTTTTTCCTGCCGCATGACGCGATACAACTCGCTGGCCTGGGCCACGGCCTCGCGCTCTGGCTCGGTGCGAACCGACATGTAGCCGACAGGCCGGCCGTCTTCCATCAGCGGGGTGACGTTGGCCTGAACCCAGTAGAAGGAGCCGTCCTTGCGGCGGTTTTTCACCAGGGCGGTCCAGGGTCGGCCCGAGGCAATCGTCTCCCACATGTCTCGGAAGGCCTCTTCCGGCATGTCGGGGTGGCGGATCATGTTGTGGGGTTGCCCCAGCAACTCTTCGCGGGTGTAGCCACTGACGTGGATGAAGCCCGGGTTGCAATAGGTGATGCGGCCCTTGAGGTCGGTGGTCGAAACCAGGGTGTCGCCTTTCGGGAAGGCAAATTCCTGCTCGGTCACAGGCAGATTCGGTCTCATTCCAAGCCTCGTTCGTCTCGGGGTTGCGAGTCGACAGGGTTTGAACGCCATCCTGCCGGGGCGGGCGCCTGACCTCGTGGTTCAGGCGTCATGCAATGCTTTTTCGGAATGGTGCCCGCAAGCGAAAGGGCTGGAGGCGGGAAAAAGGCCGGCGTTCCGCGTCTTACTCCATGGGTTTGTTACCATCTTTGTAGATCGTGCCGGACTTGGCACCTAAGAGGTTCACCCCATGAAGACAGCCGAGCAGGAAGCGGTGCTGCGCTCCGTGCGCAAGCTGGTTGATTTCTGGCAAATCGAAGCCCACGAGCTGGACGACATCAAGCCGGTGGTGGTCACGCCACAAGCGGTCGTGGCAGAGCCCGCACGGCCCTGTTATCGCCACCCGATTTCCGGTGAAACCTGGCGGGGGGAGGGCAGTCAGCCCGAATGGCTCAAGCTGGCGCTCACGCGAGAGGGTTACACGGTGCAGGAGCTGCGCGTGTCGATGTCAGATGACCCTGCCACCTCGGCCTGAGGTGGTCCCCCCGACAGGAATCGAACCTGTATTTGCCGCTTAGGAGGCGGCCGTTCTATCCATTGAACTACGGAGAGCGAGCGGTTGGCAGGCAATGCCAGCCGCGGGCGCTAGTGTAGTGGATTGACGCTGGCTTGCCGGCCGATCGGCGATGGCGCCGGTGCAGGCAGCCAGAGTTCGAAGACGCCATCGCGCCCCTTGACGGTGGGTGGCAGCCGCCGTATCCAGATTTCCGCAGGTGGGGTGTCGGTGCCGACGCCCGATGTCGGCGTGGCCAGGTGCGGGCGCAGCCATTCGCGCAGGCCCTCGGCGCAAGCCATGTCGCTTTCCCGGTGCACGACGATGGTTGCTCGGGGCCAGGGGACCGGGCCACGCTGGCCCTGCAGGGCAGATCGCTGCACCACGTTGTCGACCGGGGGCACCATCCACGGGCTGGCGGATTGGGCGTTGAGCTTGCGGCGCAGGTCTTCTGCGATGTTGCGGGCGGACTCGCTGTAGATCTGGACGTACAGCAGCGCTGCGGGCGATCGGGTCGGGCAGGCTTGCGCCAGGAGATCGCCGGGGCCGGGCCCGGCCGCGGGGGCGATCTCGTCAGGCATGCCTTCGGTGGCGGCCATGGCAGCCTGATCCGGATCGTTGGGCGATTCGGTGTCTGGCGCTTGCGCGAAGGCGGTGTCACCGCCTGGGGTGGTGGTCCAGCGCTCCAGCAGCGCCATGGCCGCCTCGTATTGCTCTTGCGGACGCTGAGGCGCCACCCAGTAATTCATGGCCGTGGCGGTGGCGGGTGGCCGCTGCATGGCGGCGCAGAAAACCAGCCGGTCCTGGCTGGCCTGGGGTGTGCAGGTTTGCCATGCCTCGGCGCCTGGCTGGCAGCTCTCGCGGATGCGGGCGCTCATGCGGTGAACGCTGCCGCGGTCGAGCGGGCTGAGGGTGTCGCTGCGGACCACGTCCAGCATCAGGCTCTCGGCCTGGTTGACGACGTGCTCGGGGATGGCCTTGCACTGCCGGTCAAAGCCCTGCAACTCGGTCGAGACCTTGACGAACAGCTCTCGCGCCTGGGCACGGGCCTCCTTTTGCTGCAGGTTCATGCTCTCGACGATCTGCCAGCCCGACAGCAGCAGCGTGCCCGATGCGCCCAGGCCCAGTGTGGTCTTGAGCGCTGCAGCGCGCGGGCCGCGTCGCCACAGGGGCTCGGGGGCAAGCTGTTGCGCCGCGACGGCGGGTTTGAGTCGAGCCGAGACTCGCACGGCGTGCCGTGCGCGATGCCGCCAGCCGGGCAACTGGGCCAGCCAGGTCTCGGTCAGGGCCTGGCCGATGTCTTCGCCCAGTCGGTGGTAGCTTTCCCACTGGGCTTCGTCAAAGAACTGATCGGACGTGGCCTCGTGGGGGAAGGTGGGGTTGCGCTCGGCGTAGGACAGCACGTCCACATCCAAGGCGTTGTGCAGGTTGGGCTTGATGACCACCAAGGTGCCCTCAGGGCGACAGGTCTGGCCTGGGCGGTTCGGGTCAGGGCGTTCACGGTAGCGGATGCGCGCCAGCAGCACGCCCCGGCTGGAGGTGTTGTCTCGCAGGTCCTCCGGGGACAGCACCGTCAGGTCGGCGCCGCAGAGGGTGAACAGTCGCGATGCCTCTTCGCGGGTGTAGAAGTCGATCTCGGCACCAAAGTCGATGCGCGCCTTGCGCACGAGGTTCTCGAGGTCGCTGAACTGGAAGTGACGGTCTGAGCTGGCGTCGGACAGCAGGATGAAGTCGAGCTCGCGTTTGATCAGCGGGTACACGCCCGTGTTGTCGAAATGCCCCCCGTCTGAGACATACCACCATGGCCGCTCCTGCCCCATGAAGGTGGCAGTGGCCTCGCAGGTGAGCATCAGGGGCTTGGGGAACGCGTCCCATCCCAATTGGCTGAGCCAGCGCAGTCCGGGCGTGCGGATCGGGCTGGCGATCCAGAATCCCAGTCGGATGCCCAGGAAATACAACAGCAGCGCCAGCCCACGCGAGGTGTAGGCGCCAGCGCCCGGCGATGCGGCCGCGCCCGAGATCGCCACCCACTGACCCACGGTGCCAGCCTGTTCGGCTGATGCGTGGCGATGCACCTCGCTAGGTCCGACTTCCATGCCGCGCCAGCTGACTGTCAGCAGCGCGCCTTTGCGGTCGGCGTTGTAGAGGTTGCTGTCGCTGTCGCGGGTTTCGTTCAGGCAGGTGTTGATGAGGTGAATGGGCGCGCCTTGGTCCTCGGGGCGGTAGTGGGCCAGGAGGCCGTCGTCGCCTTCGACCACGTTGCGCACGCTGCGCTCACGCCCCAGTCCCAGCCAGGGCAGGCGTGCCGGGTTGCCGACGGCCAAATAGGCCCTTGTCAGCCGCGCGCGGTAGAAGGCGTGCAAGGATGTGCTGTTGGGCATGTGGGTGTTGGTGGATGTCAAGGCGATCCAGGCCACGCAGGCCAGCAGCACCAGGATGGCGCGCATCAGCGGTGGCGCATTGCTGATGGCCTCGATGCTGTCCGGTGCGAAGACCAGCCATTGCAAGGTCACCAGCCAGGCCATCACCAGACCGAGCAGGCCGAGGGCGCTGATCGCGCCCAGCAGCTTGGGCAGCCACTCCCGAGCGTGGCCTTCCGTGTCGGCAGCCAGTTGTTGCAAGGGTTGGGCAAAAGAGCGCAGCAGCAAAACGCCGACACCCCCGGCGCCGATGCCGCCCCACCAGGCGTTGCTGCCGGTCAGCAGCTCCTGCAACAACCACCAGCTGGCGGCGTCGAGCACGCCCAATGCCAGCAGCAGCGCTGCGGCCAACCCGACGCCATGGAGCGCTCGGGTCAACCAGTTGCGCAGGCGTGCCGCAGCCAGGGCGTGGCCCTTTTTGCGCATGCGGGGGTGAACCAAGGCGGCCCAGCACAGGGCCTGACCCAGCAGCACCGAGCCAATCATCAGCGAGGTCACGGCGTAGGCGCTCGGGCCCTTGGCGTAGAGGCTGTCCAGCACGGGGGCGCTGGCGTCACGTTGCATCCACAGCACCACCGTGACCAGGGCGACCGCCATCAGCCACTGCAGGGCCTGCGCCAGCCTGGCTTGCCAGCTGTTCGCGTCAGGGCGAGGGGTGTCTCGTGTGAACCAGTAGCCTGCGATCAGGCCTGGCCCCACGGCCATGAGCAGTCCGGCCGACAGCGCCACCCAGGGCGAGTACCAGCCCTTCCACGCGCTCGAGAGCACCTGGGTGCTGTATTGCCACAGGTGTGGGGCGATCACCAGCAGGCCCCACATCAGGCAAAAGACCATGAACTCCAGGTGGATGGCCAGCAGCGCCCGCATGTAGGTGACCACGACGATGCCGATGTCGCGCGAGCCGCCAGGGCTGAGGTAGCGGCCATTGCGACGCAGCCAACCCAGCACATTGCTGTCGTGACCGGCCAGTGTTCGTTCGGCTTCGAGCATGCCGCAGTCGCCGCTCGGTGTGGGCTCGCCGTCGGCCTTGGCTGCCAGCCGCCCCAGCATGGCGGCCACGTAGCCACCGCCGGAAACGGACGAGAGGTAGTCGAAGCGGCCGAGCAGGCCTTGGCGGCTGAGCTGTTCAGAGGGGTGTTCGGTGCGTCCGTTGCTGGACTGCGGCGCTGCCGCTGGCGTGGCCGCGCGGCCGCCTTTGGCGAGCCCGCGCAGCAGCCCCAGCGAGAAAGTGGCGCTGCGCACGCCGCCGCCTGACAGGGCCAAGCCAACCAGGGGGATGGCGCGCTCAGGGCTGCTCGGGTCGGACTGAGCTTCGTTCAGCGTGGGGGCCACACGACGGCGCCGTCGGCCAATGGCCGCCAGTTCGTCCTTGAGCTGCGCAGCCCATGCGCCGCCCCCACCAGAGTCCACTCCGGTGATGTCACCCTGCTTGTTCATCGCCGACGCTCCAGTCGATCAGACCGGGCGATCATGGCAAAGCACGGCTGCCTGGGCAATGGCCCGCAGCGGACCTAGGGATGCGCATCGCCAGCCGTGGCCTGGCAGCGAGCGCCCAGGCCGATCAGGCTGCGCGCAGCAGGCCCTTGGTCTCGATGAAGTCGATCACCTGGTCCAGGCCGGCCTTCGTCTTGAGGTTGGTCATCACGAACGGGCGCGTGGGGCGCATGCGTTTCGTGTCCGACTCCATGATCTCGAGGTTGGCGCCCACGTGCGGGGCCAGGTCGGTCTTGTTGATGACGAACAGGTCGCTCTTGGTGATGCCGGGGCCGCCCTTGCGCGGGATCTTCTCGCCGGCGGCCACGTCGATCACGTAGATGGTCAGGTCGGAGAGTTCGGGGCTGAAGGTGGCGGCCAGGTTGTCACCGCCGGACTCGATGAACACGATGTCGGCATTGGGGTACTTCGCCAACATGCGATCGACGGCTTCGAGGTTGATGGAGGCGTCTTCGCGGATGGCAGTGTGCGGGCAGCCGCCGGTTTCCACGCCCATGATGCGGTCCGGGTCGAGCGCGCCGGCCACGGTGAGCAGGCGCTGGTCTTCCTTGGTGTAGATGTCGTTGGTGATGACGACCAGGTCGTGGTGCTCGCGCATGGTCTTGCAGAGCATTTCAAGCAGGGTGGTCTTGCCGGATCCGACAGGGCCGCCCACGCCCACGCGCAGGGGGGGGAGCTTCTTGGTGCGGCCGGGGATGTTGTGCAGGTTGCTCATGATCGGAACAGGCGTGAGTACTGGGTTTCGTGCCGGCTGCTCAGGATGGCCAGCATGGGGGTGAAGGCCTGGCGCTGTGAGTCGGGCAGCGCCAAGGCGTGGTCGATGGCCTCTGGGATGGCTTGGATGAGGGCCTGCAGGATGCGCTGGCCTGCGCTTTGGCCCAGGGGCACGGCTTTGATGGCGGCTTGGACCATGTTTTCGGCCCAGCCGAAGGTGAAGCTCAGCAGGGATTCACGCAGGGCGGCTTCGTTGTTGTTGTGGCCGCTGTTGTGAACGCTGTTGTGAACGTTTGGGCTGGGCAGGCAGCGGGCCACTGCCAGGGCGAAGGCCACGGGCCAGGTCGGTGCGGGGGGCAGGCTGGCGCAGTGTTGCAGGCGCGGGTCGGGTTCGGCCTCGATGTTGGTGGTTTGCTCGGCGGCCAACGCGTGGGCGTCGCCATTGCGCAGCCATTCCACGAGCGAGCGGCCCATCTGCTCGGTTTGAAGGCGCAGTTCGGCGGTTTCGCGGGTCTGAACGACCCAGTCGTTGAGCTCGCGCACGCGATCAAGGTCATGGCGCTGCCAGGCGGGCACGGCTCGGGCCACGACGGCCAGGTCGCTGCGCGCCACGGCCAGCTGGAGCTGGTCACGCAGCCATGCAGCGACGTTGGCCTCGGTGGTGACGATGCCGGCGTCGATGGCCGCTTCCAGTCCTTCCGAGTAGCTGAAACCGCCAACGGGCAGGGCGGGCGAGGCCAGCCACATCAGTTGCAGGCGGGCCCCGGCGCTCAGCGGCGTGGGGCGGGGGGCGATGCGGGGCATGGGCGGCGGTGGACGCTTCAGTGATCGTGACCGTGTCCGTGGTCATGCCCGCATCCGGGGCCATGAACGTGGGGCTTGGCTTCGGCCGGCTTGACGGCGATGCCGATGGGCTTGCCGCGGGTCACAGTGGCGGCGGCGGACGGCGCGGCATGGCCATGGCCGTGGTCGTGTGAATGACCGTGGTTGCAGCCCGGGCCGTGCACGTGGCCGGGTGCGCCGTGAGGCGGGTTGGCTGCCGGTGCGTGGCTGTGAGTGTGGTCTCCATGCGCATGATCATGCCCATGGTGCCCATGGCTGGGTCCGCCGTGCCCGCCAGCCGCATACGCGCCACCCTCGGGCTCGAAGGCCACGGTTGCATCGCGCACCGTCAGGTGCATGGCTCGCAGCATGTCGGCCAGCACGTGATCGGGCTCGATCTTCAAGTGGTCGGGTTGCAGCTCGATCTGCACGTGGCGGTTGCCCAGGTGATAGGCCGCGCGCACGAGGTCAAAAGGCGAGCCGTGCTCTGCGCAGGGCGTGATGACCAGCACCGGCTGGGGCGCGGCCACCACTCGGATCATCGAGCCGTCTTCGGCCACCAGCACATCGCCACCGCGCACCAGGGTGCCACGCGGCAGGAAGACGCCAAGGGTGCGGCCCTGGCTGTCGGTGGCGTCGAAACGGCTTTTCTGGCGCACGTCCCAGTCGAGTTCGACCTGCGAGGCACGCTTGAGCAGCACGGGAGCCAGGCCCTGGCCCTGGGGGAGGAGTTTGTTGACGATCAGCATGGCCGCCAGTGTGGCTCAGAACAGGAAGTACTTCTGCGCCATGGGCAACTCGGTGGCCGGCTCGCAGACCAGCAATTGGCCATCGGCGCGCACCTGGTAGGTCTGGGCGTCGATCTCCATGGTCGGCATGTAGTTGTTGAGCACCATGTCCTTTTTCTTGACGCTGCGATTGCCCCGCACGCCCGAGACCTGCTTTTTCAGCCCGTATTCCTGGTGCTTGCCCGCAGCGATGGCGGCCTGGCTCATGAAGGTGATCGACGAGCGCGACAGCGCCCCGCCAAAGCTGCCGAACATGGGTCGGTAGTGCACCGGCTGCGGCGTGGGGATGGATGCGTTCGGGTCGCCCATGGCGGCCGCAGCGATGAAGCCACCCTTCATGATGGTGCTGGGCTTGATGCCGAAGAAGGCAGGGCGCCAGATGACCAGGTCGGCCCACTTGCCCACCTCGATGCTGCCGACCTCGTGCGCGATGCCGTGCGACAGCGCCGGGTTGATCGTGTACTTGGCGACATAGCGCTTGACCCGGTTGTTGTCGGCGCGGGCCGAGTCACCGGGCAGGCTGCCGCGCTGCGCCTTCATCTTGTGGGCCGTCTGCCAGGTGCGGATGATGACTTCGCCCACTCGGCCCATGGCCTGCGAGTCGGAGCTGAACATGCTGATGGCGCCCAGGTCGTGCAGCACGTCTTCGGCGGCGATGGTCTCGCGGCGGATGCGGCTTTCGGCGAAGGCCAGGTCTTCGGCGATGGACGCGTCGAGGTGATGGCACACCATCAGCATGTCGAGGTGTTCATCGACCGTGTTGACCGTGTAGGGCATGGTCGGGTTGGTGGACGAGGGCAGGAAGTTGGCCTCGCCGACCACGCGCATGATGTCGGGGGCGTGGCCGCCGCCGGCGCCCTCGGTGTGGAAGGCGCACAGCGTGCGGCCCTTGGTGGCAGCCATGGTGTCTTCCACGAAGCCCGACTCGTTGAGCGTGTCGGAGTGGATGGAGACCTGGGTGTCGGTTTCTTCGGCCACGCTCAGGCAGCAGTCGATGGCCGAGGGCGTGGTGCCCCAGTCCTCGTGCAGCTTCAGGCCCACGACACCGGCGTCGATCTGCTGGCGCAGCGCCTGCGGCTGGCTGGCGTTGCCCTTGCCCAGGAAGCCGATGTTCATCGGGAAGGCTTCGGCGGCTTTCAGCATCAGCGCGATGTTGTCGGGGCCGGGCGTGCAGGTGGTGGCGAACGTGCCCGTGGCGGGGCCGGTGCCGCCGCCCATCATCGTGGTCACGCCGCTCATGAGCGCTTCTTCGATCTGCTGCGGGCAGATGAAGTGGATGTGCGTGTCGATGCCACCGGCCGTGACGATCATGCCTTCGGCGGCGACGATCTCGGTGCCGGGGCCGATGACGATGTCCACGCCGGGTTGCACGTCGGGGTTGCCGGCCTTGCCGATCTTGAAGATGCGGCCAGCCTTGATGCCGATGTCGGCCTTGACGATGCCCCAGTGGTCGACGATCAGGGCGTTGGTGAGCACGCAGTCGCAGGCGTCCATGGGGCCGGGGCCGTTGGGGCGCTGACTCTGGCCCATGCCGTCGCGGATGGTCTTGCCGCCGCCGAACTTGACCTCTTCACCGTACCCGCCGGCACGCAGCGTGTAGTCGTCTTCGACCTCGATGATCAGGTTGGTGTCGGCCAGGCGCAGGCGGTCACCCTTGGTGGGGCCGAACATCTCGGCATAGGCGCGGCGGGGGATGCTTGCCATCTGGGGAATTCCTTGTTTGCCTCGGGTCGGCGCTGCCCTGGTGGCAGGCCGGTGTGCGTCAGAGCGGGCCTTGCGTGAGGCCGCGGAAGCCGAAAACGATGCGATCACCCGCGTAATCGACCAGCTCCACTGTGCGCTGCTGACCGGGCTCGAAGCGCACGGCCGTGCCGGAAGCGATGTTCAGCCGCATGCCTTGCGCGGCTTTGCGGTCGAAGCTCAGCGCGGCGTTGGTCTCGGCGAAGTGGTAATGCGAGCCGACCTGGATCGGGCGGTCGCCGCTGTTTTCCACCACCAGGGTGATCGAGCGGCGACCGGGGTTGAGGACGATGTCCGGCCCGTCGGTGAGCAGTTCGCCGGGCGTCATCACTTGCCGCCCTTGAACCAGATGACGGCGCCGATCACGGCCGCGATGGCCACAAAGCCGAGCACATCCGAGGCGTGCCAGTGGGCGAAGCCCGGCATGCCGTGACCTTCGTGGGCCCAGGCGGGCAAGGCGGCGCTCATGGACGCCAGGAGCAGAGTCAGGGGGCGGAGTTGCTTCATGGTGGTGCTGGATTCGATCGGGGTGATCCGGTGCGTGACTTCATTGGCTCGTTTGTGCGCCAAAACGGTGCGATAACGGGCTGCGGGCAGCGTTCATGCAATGGGTTGGTGCACTGTCACCAACTTGGTGCCATCCGGGAAGGTGGCCTCGACCTGGATTTCGGGGATCAGGTCGGCCACGCCATCCATCACGTCGGCGCGGCTGAGCACGGTCTTGCCTTCGCTCATCAGCGCGGCCACGGCTTTGCCATCGCGGGCGCCTTCCATGATGGCGGCGGTGATCAGGGCCACGGCTTCCGGGTGGTTGAGCTTGAGGCCGCGGGCCTTGCGCCGCTCGGCCAGCAAGGCGGCGGTGAAGATCAGCAGCTTGTCTTTCTCGCGGGGGGTGAGTTCCATGGTTTGGCTGTGGCGTGCAGGCCGAAAGGCGCGTCGGTGCACGGCACCGAACTTGCCTTGTCAAAGGGATTCAGACCGCCACCATGCAAGAGACAGACCACACCCGTCAAGCCCGATCGGCCTCAGAAAGCGGCGTGTCCCCCGAGGCCCGCCAGCGGGTCATCAAGGTGCGGCGCGACTACAACAGCTGGGTGGCCACCGAGACGCTGGAGGACTACGCCTTGCGTTTCACGCCGCGCTCGGCTCGCCGCTGGGGCAAGGCGGGCGTGGCCAACATGGCGTTCGGCGTCGCGTCTTTCCTGGTGCTGGAGGCGGTGGGTGCCACGCTGCTGGTCGACCATGGCTTCGTCAATGCCTTCTGGGCCATCCTGGCCACGGGGCTGATCATCTTGCTGGCCGGCTGGCCCATCAGCGTTTATGCCGCCCGCCATGGCGTCGACATGGACTTGCTGACCCGCGGCGCTGGCTTTGGTTACATCGGCTCGACCATCACCTCGCTCATCTACGCCTGCTTCACCTTTGTCTTCTTCGCCCTGGAAGCGGCGGTCATGGCCTACGCGCTGGAGCTGGCGTTCGACATCCCGCCGGTGTGGGGCTACCTGATCTCGGCCGGGGTGGTGGTGCCCCTGGTCACACACGGGGTCACCACCATCAGCCGCTTGCAGCTCATCACGCAGCCGATCTGGCTGCTGATGCTGGTGGTGCCCTTCGTGTACGTGTTCAACGCGCACCCGGGCATCTTGCAGGAGCTGGCCGGTTATGCGGGCCAGGACGGCCAACACGCGGGGTTCGACCTGATCGGCTTCGGCACCGCGCTGACGGTGGGCATCGCCCTGATCACGCAGATGGGCGAGCAGGCGGACTACCTGCGCTTCATGCCGGAGCCGCGTGACCGCAGCCGTGCCGAACGGGTCCGCTGGCGCGCAGCGGTTTTCATCGGCGGGCCGGGCTGGGTGATCCCGGGGGTGCTCAAGATGCTGGGCGGGGCGTTGCTGGCCTTCCTGGCCATTGGGTATTCGGTGCCGGTGGAGCAGGCGCTGGACCCGAACCAGATGTACCTCATCGCCTGGGAGAAGGTGTTCGCCAACCAGGGCTGGGCGATCGCGGCGGTGGCCGTGTTCGTGGTGATCTCGCAGCTCAAGATCAACGTGACCAACGCCTACGCCGGCTCGCTGGCGTGGTCGAATTTCTTCGCGCGGGTCACGCACAGCCACCCGGGGCGCGTCGTGTGGGTGGGCTTCAACGCCCTGATCGCGCTGATGCTGATGGAGCTCAACCTGTTCCAGGCGCTGGGCAAGGTGCTGGGCTTGTATGCCAACGTGGCGATCGCCTGGATCATGGCCGTGGTGGCCGACCTGGTGGTCAACAAGCCGATGGGCTGGTCGCCCAAAGGCATCGAGTTCAAGCGGGCGCACCTGTACGACATCAACCCGGTGGGCGTGGGGGCGATGGTGCTGGCCTCGCTGGTTTCAATCGTGGCGTATGTGGGCTGGATGGGCGAGCTGGCGCAGGCCTTCTCGGCCGTGATCGCGATGCTGGTGGCGTTCGTGACGTCGCCGCTGATCGCCTGGGCGACGCAGGGGCGCTACTACCTGGCGCGCAGCTCCGATTTGCCGCAAGCGGAGCCTGAGCCCTCGGTGGGGTCAGGGGGCGCATGCCAGCCTTCGCAGCTGGACGAGGCCGGCCGGCCGCTGTCGCGCGTGATCCGGCTCAAGGCGCTGCACCGCTGCACGGTGTGCGAGCGCGAATACGAGGCCGAGGACGTGGCCAGCTGTCCGGCCTACCAGGGCTTCATCTGCTCGCTGTGCTGTGCGCTCGATGCGCGCTGCCAGGACCTTTGTAAACCCGAGGCGCGCTGGGCGGTGCAGTGGCGCGCGCTGGGGCAACGGGTGATGCCATTGGCTTTGTGGCGACGGCTCGACACCGAGCTGGGCCAGTTCCTGCTGATCATGGCGGTGCTGGCGCCGCTGCTGGCGGGGCTCTTCGGCCTGGTCTACCGCCAGCAGTTGCAGGAGATCAGCTCGCTGCACCTGGGCAGCCTGCCCGTGGCGGCCGACATGATGGGTGCGGCGCTGCTCAAGGTGTTCGTGGCGCTGCTGCTGATCGTCGGCGTGGTGGGCTGGTGGGTGGTGCTCACGCACAAGAGCCGGCTGGTGGCGCAGGAAGAGTCGAACCGGCAGACCCACCTGCTTCTGCGCGAGATCGAGCTGCACCGCATCACCGACGACAAACTGCAGCGCGCCCGCCAGACGGCCGAGCAGGCCAACCAGGCCAAGAGCCGCTACATCTCGACCATCAGCCACGAGCTGCGCACGCCGCTCAACGGCATCCTGGGCTACGCGCAGCTGCTCGATGAAGACGCGAAGCTGCCTGGTCACGCCAAGCACGCGGTCGGCGTCATCAAGCGTGGCGGCGATCACCTCCTGTCGCTCATCGAGGGCACGCTGGACATCGCGCGCATCGAAAGCGGCAAGCTCACGCTGGACGTCAAGCCGGTGCGTTTTGCCGAGCTCTTGCAACAGATCACCGGCCTGATCGAAAACGAGGCGCATGCCAAGCGGCTGACCTTCGTGGCCGAGCTGGACGCCAACCTGCCCGAGGCCGTTCGCGCCGATGAACGGCGCGTGCGCCAGATCCTGCTCAACATCCTGGGCAACGCGGTGAAGTTCACGGCGCAAGGCGAGGTGAAATTCAAGGTGCGCTACGCCCGCGAGATCGCCCACATCGAGATCACCGACACCGGCCCTGGCATCTCGCCCGAGGAGCTGGAGCGCATTTTCGAACCCTTTGCGCGCGGCACCTCGGCAGCGGGCGCAGGTGGCACGGGCCTGGGCCTGACCATCAGCAAGATGCTGACCGACCTGATGGGCGGCGAGATGCGCGTGAGCAGCGAGGTGGGGCAGGGCACGACCTTTCAGATTCGGCTGTTCCTGCCGCAGGTGCGCGCGGCCGAGGTCGACCGCCTGCTGCGCCCGCGTGGCCTGCGCACCGGCTACGTGGGCGAGCGCCGCCGCATCTGGGTGGTGGACAACGAGGAGGCTGACCGCGGCCTGCTGGTGCGCATCCTGGAGCCGCTGGGCTTTGACGTGACGCCGCTGCCCAGCGGCCTGGCCTGCCTGGCGCAACTGCGGGCAGCGCCTGCCAGCGATCACCCCCACGCCATCTTCATGGACCTGGCCATGCCCGGGCTGGACGGCTGGGCCACCTTGCGCGCCATCCGGGCCGAAGGGCTGTGCGATGCGCCGGCAGCCATCGTCTCGGCCAACGCTTTTGACAAGGCGCTGGACAACGACGTGGGCATCCGCCCGGAGGATTTCATCGTCAAGCCGGTGCGGGTGGCGGAGCTGCTCGACTGGCTGGGGCGGCGGCTGGGGCTGCAATGGATCGAGGCCGAGCGCAGTGCGCCTGAGCTGGCCGCGCCGCCCATGTCTGCCCCCGCCTCGCAAGCTGGCGCTTTGCCCAAGCTGGAAGCCCTGCGCCAACTCGAAGAGCAGTTGCACGCGGGTTACATTCGCGGCGTGCACAAAGTGCTCGACCAGATCGCTGCAGCCCAGCCCGAATGCGATGCCTTCGTGACCCGGCTGCGCGAGCTGGCCCGTCAGTTTCAGCTCGACGCCCTGGCGCGCCAGGTTGAAGGCGCGCTGGAAGTGGCCCAGGCCGGCTCGCAGGCCTGACAGCGCCTCACCACCGATTCAAGCCTTGCATTCGCCAGCCTTCACAGATGTTTGACCGCCTCGACCGCAGCCGCACCGACGTCGTGCTCATCGTTGACGATGTGCCCGACAACCTGTCGCTGCTGCACGATGCCCTGGACGACGCGGGCTACACCGTGCTGGTGGCCACCAACGGCGAAGCGGCGCTGCAACGTGCTTTGCAGGCTGTGCCCGACGTGATCCTGCTCGACGCCATCATGCCGGGCATGGACGGCTTCGAGGTGGCCCGGCGCCTCAAAGCCCAGCAGGAAACCGCCCACATCCCGGTGATCTTCATGACCGGCCTGAGCGAGACCGAGCACGTGGTGGCGGCCTTCGATGCGGGCGGCGTGGACTACGTGGTCAAGCCCATCCGCCCCCGCGAGGTGCTGGCGCGCATCGCCAGCCACATCCAGGGCGCGCGCCAGGCTCGCCAGGCGCGCAATGCGCTCGATGCCTTCGGGCACGCCTCGATCACGGTGCGCATCAGCGACGGGCGCATCCTGTGGCAGACGCCACTGGCGCGCAAGCTGCTGCAGTCGCATTTCGATGCGCCGGAGGCCGTGGCGCCGGTGGAGCTGGCCGAGTGGCTGCAGCAGACCGCACCGAAGCTGTCGGCTTCGATCGCGCAAGGTTTGCCGCCGGGCACCGTGCCGGTGTGGGCCGTGAACCAGGGCGGTCGGCGCCTGAGCTTCACGCTGCACCAGCCCACAGGCGATGACGAGTGGCTGCTGGTCATGCAGGAAAGCTCAGACCAGGCCGCGATGGACGCGCTCAGCCAGGAGTTCAAGCTCACCACCCGCGAGGGCGAGGTGCTCTACTGGGTCGTCAAGGGCAAGACCAACCGCGACATCGGCGACATCCTGGGCAGCAGCCCGGCCACGGTCAAAAAGCAGCTCGAGCACATCTTTGCCAAGCTGGGCGTGGAGACGCGCACGGCCGCGGCCGGTCTGGCCATGAGCCGGGTGGCGCAGCTCAAGGCTCGGTGAGGGTCGGGGGTGGGCTCAGGCTGAACTCGGTTTGGCTGGCAGCTCCATGGCCTGGGGGTCGAACCCGCGTGAGCGCAGCCAGTCGCGCAGCGCCAGCCCCGTGGCCACGGGCCAGTAGCGGGCCTTCTCCGGCGCGATGCGCTTGTACTCGCTGAGCTCCTCGCCCAATGTGATCACGCCGGTGGCGGGCACGTGGTAGGCCAGGATGATCTGGTTCTGGCGCTCGAAGCGGTAGTGCCCGATGAAGTGCACGCCCGTGGCGTCCAGGTCCAGCTCTTCCTTGACCTCGCGGGCGACGGCCTCGTCGGGGCTGGTGTCGGTCTTTTCCAGGAAGCCGGTGATGAGTGCGTAGAACGGCGCCGTCCAGGCCTTGTTGCGCGCCAGGATGATGGCCCCTTCGTGCTCGACCACGGCCGCCACCACAGGCACCGGGTTGTCCCAATGGATGAAGCCACAGGCCTCATCAGGACAGGTCGGGCGCTGGACGTCGAGCGAGCCGGCATGGCCGCGCAGGCTCAAGGGGCTGGCGCAAAGGGGACAGTGGCGGTAGCTCATCTCTCGGTCGTCCTCAGGGTGTTCTGGGGGGCTCAACCCACCGGAAAGCCACGCATCAAAGCGCGCTGGATGCGCTGCGAGGCCACGGCCAGCGTGGCCTGGTGGGCCGCGCCGATGGCCTGCCAGTGTGACTCGAAATCGGCCACGCATTGTTCGAACAGGTGGCGCGGGCCAGCGGTGACCAGGTCGTTGCCGCCCTCGTCGGACAGCACCGAAATCATCGAGCCTTCGAACACCTTGAACAGGCGCTTGCCGATCTCGCGGGTCTGGGCGGTGTCGGCCTGCACATTGGCCACCAGCAGGCCCTCGGCGCTCAGCGCCTTGCGGCAGTGCAGGTAAAAGCTGCGCGAACACAGCGCCTCGGCGATGCCCTCGCCGGTGAACCCGTCGACCAGGATGAGGTCGTAGCGCTTGGGTGGCTTGCGCACAAACTCCGCGCCGTCGGCGCAGACGATGCGCAGGCGCTCGCTGTCGGGGGGCAGGCAGAAGTCGTCGCGCAGGTCGATCACCTCCTGGCTGATCTCGACGGCGGTGAGGTCGGCTTCTGGCACATGGCGGTGCAGGTACTTGAGCATCGAGCCGCCGCCCAGGCCGATCATCAGCACGTGGCGAGGGCGCGGGTTGAGCAGCAGGGCGCCCATCATCGTGCGGGTGTAGTCCAGCACGAGCTCGTCGGGGTCGGCCAGGCTCATGCAGCTCTGGATGAGGGTGGTCGACAGGCTCAGCGAGCGGGTCTGGCGGTTGGTGTGAACGTGGACGGCATCGGTCATGGGTGGCGCCGAGTCTACGCGTCGCCTCAGGGCAATCCCTGGCTGTCGGGCTGGCGTGGTGACGTGATCGGTCACGAATGGGTTTAACTGGTCAGATAAGCTGATCATCATGAATGCCATCGTCGAACCCATCCAACGCCAACCCGTTTCGGAGGCGCTTTACCGGCAGCTCAAGGGCCGCATCCTTTCCGGCGACTTCAAGCCGGGCGAGCGGCTGCCGTCCGAGCGGGTGCTCAGCGAAGCCTCGGGCATCAACCGCGGAGCCGTGCGCGAGGCGGTCAAACGCTTGCAGCAGGCCGGCTTGATCGCAGTGCGCCAGGGCGGCAACCACGAGGTGCTGGATTTCCTGCAGGAGGCGGGGCCGGAGCTGCTGCCCTCGCTGCTCATTGGCGGCGAGGGATTCAACCCCAAGGTGGTGTGCGACCTCATGGCCATGCGAACGGTGCTGGCGCCCGAGATCGCGGCTGCAGCCGCCATCCGCAGCACCCCTGAGCTGGTCGCCACCTTGCAAAGCCATTGCGATGGCATGCGGGCGCAGCAGGCCGATTTGCCGGCGCTTCAGCGGCTGGCCATGGCCTTCTGGCAGGCGCTGGTCATTGGCAGCGACAACGTGGCCTTCAGGCTCTCGTTCAACGCGATGCGCCAGTCCTGCCTCCAGGCCTGGGATGCCCTGACCCTGCCCATGGCCGACGAATTCCGCGACATCGAACGCCTGCAGGGCGTCGCCGACGCCGTGGCGCGTCGTGACGCAACGGCGGCTTTCGCTTTGGCAAAGCAGCACGTCGCGCTGGGCCAATCGGCCATCCAGCAACTCTTTGGCCAGACCGCATGAGCCACCGCATGAACACCAACCGCGCCACCAACCAAGACATGCCCACCGCGCAGGACACGGTTCAGGCCAACCCGATGCGCCCGCCGGCCGATTCGCCGCGCACGGCAAAAGACGCCTGGCGCGTTTTCCTCTTGCATCCGAGCCCGCTGATTTTGTTGGCGACCTTGCTGGGGGGCGGTGTCTGGCGCTGGCAGTTGGGTGGCTGGAGCTGGCTCGATGCGGCCATCGCCTTGACCCTGTGGCTGGCGTTCCCGTTCATCGAATGGTTGATCCACGTGCACGTGCTGCACTTCAAACCCCTGCGCCTGGGGCGCTTGACGTTGGACTTCTACCTGCCCAAAACCCATCGCCGCCACCACGCCGAGCCATGGAGCCTGCACTGGACCTTCGTGCCGCGCCACGTGCACGCCTGGGTGCTGGTGTCGCTGGCCGTGCTGCTTTGGTTGGCGGGCCCCTGGCGGTCGTGGGTGCTGACGGGCAGCCTGGCTTTCCTGGTGCAGGGCCTGCACTACGAATGGGTGCACTACCTGGCGCACATCAGCTGGCGCCCGCGCATTGCGTACTACGAGCGGCGGGTGCTCGAGCATCGTTGGCACCACTTCCGCAACGAGCGCCTCTGGTGGGGGGTGTCACGCGGTCTGGGCGACCGGGTGCTCGGCACCGCCCCCGATGTGCGTGACGTGGCACGCAGCGATCACACCACCGACCTGGGGATCAAACGCTGACAGGGCAGGGGCCTGACGGGCCCATGGGAACAATGGGTGTGCTTTCGGTGCCACCCGATACGCCATGTGGCGTATTCAACAGAGCGCCCTGGCTGGGCACACTGAATCCATCGATTCAACCAACCCAGCCCCACAGGAGCAAGCTCACATGAACATGTCCCGCCGCAGCGCCGTCCAGTCCCTGTCCGCCGTCGCCCTCGGCGTCGCTGGCCTGGCCTTCAGCACCATGGCCCAAGCCGCCGACACCATCAAGGTCGGCGTGCTGCACTCGCTGTCCGGCACCATGGCCATCTCCGAAACGGTTCTCAAGGACACCGTCCTGATGGCCATCGACGAGATCAATGCCAAGGGCGGCCTGCTGGGCAAGAAGCTCGAGCCCGTGGTGGTCGACCCCGCTTCCAACTGGCCCCTGTTCGCCGAAAAGGCCAAGCAGCTGCTGACGCAAGACAAGGTCTCGGTCGTGTTCGGCTGCTGGACCTCGGTGTCGCGCAAGTCGGTGCTGCCGGTCTTCAAGGAAAACAACGGCCTGCTGTTCTACCCCGTGCAATACGAAGGTGAAGAGCTCGAGAAGAACGTGTTCTACACGGGCGCCGCCCCCAACCAGCAAGCCATCCCCGCTGTCGAATACCTGATGAGCAAGGACGGCGGCTCGGCCAAGCGCTTCGTGCTGCTGGGCACCGACTACGTCTACCCCCGCACCACCAACAAGATCCTGCGCGCCTTCCTGAAGTCCAAGGGCGTTTCGGAAGCCGACATCATCGAGGAGTACACCCCCTTCGGCCACTCCGACTACCAGACCATCATCGCCAAGATCAAGAAGTTCTCGTCCGAAGGCAAGAAGACCGCCGTCATCTCGACCATCAACGGCGACTCCAACGTGCCCTTCTACAAGGAACTGGGCAACCAGGGTCTGAAGGCCAAGGACGTGCCGGTGGTGGCCTTCTCGGTGGGTGAAGAAGAGCTGCGCGGCGTGGACACCAAGCCCCTGGTCGGCCACCTGGCTGCCTGGAACTACTTCATGTCCGTCAAGAACCCGACCAACGACGAGTTCATCAAGAAGTGGTCGGCTTACGCCAAGGCCAAGAACATCGCCGGTCACAAGGACAAGCCCCTGACCAACGACCCGATGGAAGCGACCTACATCGGCATCAACATGTGGGCCCAGGCCGTCACCAAGGCCAAGTCCACCGACACCGACAAGGTGATCGCTGCGATGGCTGGCCAGACCTTCAAGGCACCGGGCGGCTTCATGTCCAAGATGGACGAGAAGAACCATCACCTGCACAAGCCTGTCTTCATCGGTGAGATCAAGTCCGACGGCCAGTTCAAGGTGGTCTGGAAGACCCATGGCCCCGTCAAGGCCGCTCCTTGGAGCCCCTTCATCGAAGGCAACGACAAGAAGAAGGGTGAGCCCGAAGTCAAGTGAGCGGGTTCTCTCCTTGTGGCCAGCTTTGAGCTGGTCACCCCTGGCGGGAGTCGCTTTCCGCCCGGCCTTGAAAAGTCTGAGTGCAAAGAGCGGTTCGCCCCGCTGGGGTCTCCCCTGGGGGCATCTTTTTTCTGGTGATGCCTGTGATCAGCGACATCGATCGAACCTCCATCCATCCTCCCGTTGGCGCCTGGCGTCGGCGTGTTTCGCAACTGGCCCTGAGCCTCGGGCTCGGCGCAAGCCTCTTCGGCCTGAGTGGCCTCGTCGCTCAGCCGGCGTGGGCCCTGACGGCCGAAGAGGCCTACGCCATCTCGGCCGGTGACAACGACGACCGCTTGGCCGCCTTGCGTGCCGTCGTGGCCAAGGGCGATCCGGCCCTGCCAGCCTTCCTGCAGGCCCTGGCCGACGACACCGTCAAGGTGGCCGGCAATCGCGCCTACATCGTGTATGGCGACGACGTGAAGGACGCCGCCACGGGCGAGCCGGCCAAGTTGCCCGAGGGCGCCGAGGACGTCGTCAACAACAACCGCATGGGCAGCGAGATCGAGGCCGCACTGGCCATCGGCAAACTGGCTTCCACCGATCGCGACGAGCGCGCTGCGGCCATCGAGGCGCTGTCCAGTGCGGCCGACGAGTCGCAGCTGGCCACCATCGACAAGGCCCTGGCGGCCGAGTCCGATGCGCAACTGCTCAAGCAGCTCAAGACCGTTCGTTCCAAGGCCTTGCTGAACTCGCAAGACCCAGGGCGCCGACTCGAGGCCGTCAAAGCCCTGGGGGCCGATGCCTCGCCCGAGTCCCGCTCCTTGCTGATGGAGCGCATGAACGACGGCGCCGAGACCGACGCCACGGTCAAGGGCGCGCTGCAGGCGGCCCTCGACGCCGTCAACCGCAAGCTGGCCTGGGGTGAGCACGCCGGCGTGCTGTTCACCGGCATCAGCCTGGGCTCCATCCTGCTGCTGGCCGCGCTCGGCCTGGCCATCACCTATGGCCTGATGGGCGTCATCAACATGGCGCACGGCGAGCTGATGATGATCGGCGCGTATGCCACCTTCGCGGTGCAGAACGTCTTTCGGGCCTACTTCCCTGAAGCGTTCGATTGGTACATCCTGCTGGCCGTCCCGGCCTCGTTCATGGCCGCAGCCCTGGTCGGTGCGGTGCTCGAGCGCAGCGTGTTCCGCTTCCTCTATGGCCGCCCGCTGGAAACCCTGCTGGCCTCCTGGGGCCTGAGCCTGATCCTGATGCAGGCCGTGCGCACGGTGTTCGGCGCGCAGAATGTGCAGGTCGAGAACCCGAGCTGGATGTCGGGCGGCTTCGATGTGCTCAGCAACCTGACGCTGCCCTACAACCGCCTGGTCATCATCGCCTTCGCGGCCGCCGTGCTCATCGGCATGACCCTGCTGATCAACAAGACCCGCATGGGCCTGTTCGTGCGCAGCGTGACCCAGAACCGCCCGATGGCCTCGTGCATGGGCGTCAACACCGCCCGGGTCGACACCATGGCCTTCTCGCTGGGCGCGGGCATCGCCGGCCTGGCGGGCTGCGCGCTCTCGCAGATCGGCAACGTGGGCCCCGACCTCGGCCAGAACTACATCGTGGACTCGTTCCTGGTGGTGGTCACGGGGGGTGTCGGCCAGATCGCCGGCACGGTTTACGCCGCGATGGGGCTGGGCATGGTCAACAAGCTGCTCGAAGGCTGGTCGGGTGCCGTGCTGGCCAAGATCATGGTCCTGGTCATCGTGGTGATCTTCATCCAGAAGCGCCCGCAAGGTCTGTTCGCGATGAAGGGCCGCAGCGCCGAAGCCTGAGGAAACAACAACATGAGTGCAGTGATGACTTCGAATCTGCCTGGCACCGGCATCACGGTTCCCCGCAGCGCCCTCGGGCCCAAGGGCTGGACGGCCCTGATGGCCGCCGTGATCACCGTGATGGTGCTCGCGCCGGTGCTCAACCTGGTGGTGCCGGCCGATTCGGCCTTCCACCTCTCCGACTACGCCGTCGCCTTGATCGGCAAGATCATGTGCTACGCCATCTGCGCGCTGGCCATGGACCTGATCTGGGGCTACACCGGCATCCTGTCGCTGGGACACGGCCTGTTCTTCGCCCTCGGTGGCTACGGCATGGGCATGTACCTGATGCGCCAGATCGGCCGCGATGGCTCCTACGGCGCCGACATCCCCGACTTCATGGTCTTCCTGGACTGGAAGACGGTGCCTTGGCACTGGACGCTGAGCGAAAGCTTCATCGCCCAGATGCTGCTGGTGGTGCTGGTGCCGGGCCTGCTGGCCTTCGTCTTCGGATTCTTCGCGTTCCGCTCGCGCATCAAGGGCGTGTACTTCTCGATCATCACCCAGGCGATGACGTTCGCGGCCATGCTGCTGTTCTTTCGCAATGAAACCGGTTTTGGCGGCAACAACGGCTTCACCGACTTCAAGCGGATCCTGGACATCCCGATTGCACAACCGTCCACCCGCATGGTGCTGTTCGTGCTCACGGGCCTGACGCTCATCGGCTTCTTCCTGATGGCGCGCTGGCTGGTGGGCACCAAGTTCGGCCGCGTGCTGCAGGCCATCCGCGACGCCGAAAACCGCGTCATGTTCTGTGGCTACAACCCGTTGGCCTACAAGCTCGCCATCTGGACGCTGTCGGCCGTGATGTGCGCCATCGCCGGGGCCTTGTACGTGCCGCAGGTCGGCATCATCAACCCCAGCGAGATGTCGGCGGCGGCCTCCATCGAGATCGCCATCTGGACGGCGGTGGGCGGTCGCGCCACCTTGATCGGCCCGATCATCGGCGCCTTCTTCGTCAACGGCGCCAAGAGCTGGTTCACCGTGGCCTTCCCCGAGTTCTGGCTGTACTTCCTGGGTTTGCTGTTCGTGCTGGTGACCCTGTTCCTGCCCGACGGCATCGTCGGTGGTGTGAAGAAACTGCTCAACAAGAAGGCTGAGGTGAAGGCATGACCCCCGACCTGATGGAAGAAGGCAGCAAGACCCTGCTGCGCGCGCTGAACATGCCCACCAACGCCGGCGAATCGGGCGGCCGCGAGGCCAGCTACGGTCGCTTGGTCGACAACCCCGACCAGGTCGACCTGACCCACGGCTCCATCCTGTACCTTGATGACATCGAGGTCAGCTTCGACGGCTTCAAGGCGCTCAACAAGCTGAGCCTGGACATCGCGGTGGGCGAGATGCGCTGCATCATCGGCCCCAACGGCGCGGGCAAGACCACGATGATGGACGTCATCACCGGCAAGACCCGACCGGACAGCGGCTCGGCCTTCTTCGGCTCGACCATCGACCTGCTGAAAAAGCGCGAGAACGAGATCGCCCAGATCGGCATCGGCCGCAAGTTCCAGAAACCCACGGTGTTCGAGCAGCTCAGCGTGTTCGAGAACCTGGAGCTGGCGCTCAAGGCCGACCGGCGCGCGCGCGCTTCGGTGTTCTTCAAGCTCAGCGGCGAGCAGCTCGATCGCATCGGCGCCATGCTGCAGCTCATCCACTTGAAGGACCAGGCTCAGCGCACGGCTGGGCTGCTGTCGCACGGCCAGAAGCAATGGTTGGAAATCGGCATGCTGCTGATGCAGGACCCCAAGCTGCTGCTGCTGGATGAGCCCGTGGCCGGCATGACCGACGAAGAGACCGAGCGCACCGCCGAGCTGTTCCTGTCGCTCGAAGGCGCGCACTCACTGGTGGTGGTCGAGCACGACATGAAGTTCATCCACGAACTCACCACCCAGGGCCCCACGGCCGGCAAGAAGAAGGTCACCGTGCTGCACGAAGGCTCGGTGCTGGCCGAAGGCACGCTGGCCGATGTGCAGGCCAATGACAAGGTCGTCGAGGTTTACCTCGGTCGCTGACGCAGGGTTTCAAGAAAGAACAACATGCTGAAGGTTGAAAGCGTCAATCAGTACTACGGCGGCTCGCACATCCTGCGCGGCCTGAGCTTCGAGGCCAAAATCGGCGAGGTCACGGTCGTGCTCGGTCGCAACGGCGTGGGCAAGACCACGCTGCTCAAGAGCCTCATGGGCCTGGTGCCCATCAAGAGCGGCGACATCCAGCTCGACGGTCGATCCATCGATGGCACCAAGCCCTACGAGCGTGTGCGCCTGGGCGTGGGCTACGTGCCCCAAGGCCGCGAGATTTTTGGCCGCCTCACCGTGGCGGAGAACCTGCAGATGGGCCTGGCCAGCAAGCCCGGCAGCACGCCGCTGCCCGAGCAGCTCTTCGAGCTCTTTCCGGTGCTCAAGCAGATGCTGCACCGCCGGGGTGGCGACCTCTCGGGTGGTCAGCAGCAGCAGCTCGCGATCGCCCGCGCCCTGGCCGCCGGCCCCAAGATCCTGATCCTGGACGAGCCCACCGAGGGCATCCAGCCCAGCATCATCAAGGACATCGGTCGCGCCATTCGCAAGCTGGCCGACGAGGGCCTGAACGGCCAGAAGATGGCCGTGGTGCTGGTCGAGCAGTTCTACGATTTCGCCGCCGAGCTGGCCGATCAGTACCTGGTGATGGAGCGAGGCGAGATCATCCGCCGGGGGCGCGGCGCCGACATGGAAGCCGACGGCGTGCGCCAGCTGATGTCGATCTGAAGCGGGGCGCGCGGTAGACTCGCGGCTCCCTTTTTTCTGCTTCCGCCTCCTGAAAGGACTCGCCATGCCCGTCGTCACCACCACCTCCGGCCTCCAGTACGAAGACGTCGTCGAGGGCTCCGGCGAGGTCGCCAAGGCTGGCGCCTACGTCACCGTTCACTACACCGGCTGGCTGTACGAAAACGGCGTCAAGGGTGCCAAGTTCGACTCCAGCAAGGATCGCCGCGACCCCTTCGAGTTCCCGCTGGCGGCTGGCCACGTCATCCGCGGCTGGGACGAAGGCGTGCAAGGCATGAAGGTCGGTGGCACCCGCATCCTGGTGATCCCGCCCGCGCTGGGCTACGGTGCCCGCGGCGCTGGCGGCGTGATCCCCCCCAACGCCACCCTGATGTTCGAAGTCGAGCTGCTGGGCGTCTGATCGATGTTCGCGCCTTCTCAGGAGCAGGTCCGGCGCTTCTTTTGCGAGACCTGGGCCAAGCACCAGGCCGGCCAGCCCCTGACGCCCCTGGAAGCCCAGGCGGCCGACTGGATCGTGCAGCACCCCGAGTACCACGCCGACCTGTCGGACGTGGAGGCGGCGGTGGCGGCCGTTTTCGAGGTGGAGGAGGGGCGCACCAACCCCTTCTTGCACCTGTCCATGCACCTGTCGATCACCGAGCAGGTCAGCATCGACCAGCCCCGGGGCATCCGGGCTGCGGTGGAGTTGCTGGCCAATCGGCGCCAGTCGCTGCACGAGGCGCACCACGAGGTGATGGAGTCCCTGGGCGAGATGGTCTGGGAGTCTCAACGGTTTGGCAAACCGTTTGACGGCGAACGCTACATCGACCACATCCGTCAGCGCGCGACGCGTTGACCGGTGGCAGCCCTTCACGCGAGGGGTTGCTGCCCCCCCTGCGGCATGGGGGACCCACATAAACTGTGAACTTGTACCGGTCTTTTCCAACGGACTTGCCCATGCCCATCCTTGCCATGTCTTCCGGCACCGTCACCGCCATCTGGGGTGCTGCCTTCCTCCGCATGCCCAACGGGCAGCTCAAGCCTCTGAAGGTGGGCGACAAGGTCCTGGGTGGTCAACAGGTGATCACCGAAGACGATGGCCTGGTGCAGATCTCGCCTGACCGCGAAGCCACGCCGCTTGCGCGGGCCACTGCCGAAACCGAACGCGTCATCGCCGACCTGGCCCAGCCCGATCCGCTTGAAGCGCCTGCAGCCGGCTTGCAGGGAGGGCCAGGTGCAAGCCTGTCAGACGGCCTGCGCGTCGAGCGAATCAGCGAGGCCGTCACGCCGCTGTCGTTCACCTACGGAACCGAGCGCGTGCTGCCTCCGCCCATCTTCGCGGTGACCGCGCCTGACGACGCTGGCGTCGGCACGCAGCCCGCTGATCCGGTCAACCCGGCTCCGCCGCCCCCTGCGCCGCTGCCAACCCTGTCGATCGACGACGTCCGCGTCAACGAGGGCGCTGGCAACGCCACCTTCACCATCACCTTGAGCGAGCCCAGCACCGAGCCCGTGACCGTCGGCTACGTGACACAGGCCGCTCCGTCGTCGGTCGGGGCTCAGGCCGATGCGGGGCAGGACTACGTCCCCACGCTCACCGCCGGCACCGTCACCATCCCCGCAGGCCAAACCTCGGTGCAGGTGCACATCCCCATCGCGGATGACGACATCTACGAGGGCGACGAGGTGTTCCAGGTGCTCCTGAGCGATGCCGTCAACGCCGACATCGACCGGGGCGTGGGGCTGGGCACGATCGCCGACGACGGCACAGGCACTTTTGCCGGCTCGCCGAACCAGCCGCTGCCCGATGACGACCGTCCCGTGGTCAGCGTGCTGGGCGGACCGACCGTGACCGAAGGTCAGCCCAGCGTCTTCACGGTGCAACTCAGCCATGCCAGTGCGACCCAATCGGTGGTGTTGAAGCTCGAGCCACAAGCCGGTGTGGACGCGCCAGGCACCAGCGCGGTCGAGTCGGGCGCCACCCCCGGGGCCGACACGGCCGGGCCTTTGGAATACTGGAATGGCGTCACTCAGCAGTGGCTGCCGCTGACCGACGGTTTGCTGACCTTTGCGCCGGGCCAAACCGCCATCCAGGTGCGCGTGCCCACGGTCAATGACTCGCCCGCCGAAGGCGCTGAAACCCTGTCCTTGCAAGCATCGGTGGTCTCTGGTGTGACCGCCAACACCTCGGCATCGGCTCAGAACACCTTGCTCGACAACGACTTTGAAGCGCGCGTCTTCGAGTCCGGTCTGGCGGGGCGAACCGACCCGGCACCGGCGCGTGTCTCAGGCAGCCTGTCCTTGCTCGACGACGCCGGCCTGCCCACCGAAGCCCGCCTGATTGCCCCAACCGAGCAGGTCCTGGCCACGATCAACCAGCAGCCGCTGGTCTGGAAAGAGACCGCCCCCAACACCTTGACGGCCTATGCCGGCTCGGCGCCGAACGCGCCCGTGGTGGCCATCGCCCGCCTGGGCTCGGATGGCGCTTACTCGTTCGAGCTGCAGTCGGCCATCTTCCACCCGGTCACGCGCAACGAGATCGACCTGGTCTTCGGGCTGCAACCAGCCTCAGGCACGGGTGGCCAGGCCTCCAGCCTGACGATCCACGTCGTGGACGATCAGCCGCGCCTGTCCGGGGCTTTCTCCACCCAGGCATCCATCCAGGACACCAATCTGCTGTTGGTGATCGACACCTCGTCCAGCATGGCAACGGCCAGTGGCGTGGATGGGCTCAGCCGATTGCAAGCCTCGGTGCGCGCTGCCGAGCAACTCCTCGACAGCCACGACGACGTTGGCAGCGTGGCCGTTCGCCTGGTCACATTCGGTGCCCAAGCCCAGGCTGCTGGTGATGCCTGGATGACGGTGGCGCAAGCGCGCCAGGCCCTGGCTGCCTTGCAAGCTGCGGCCACCGACGACGCTCGTCATGACCTGGCCTTGCAAGCCGCCCAATCGGCCTTTGCATCGCCCGGTCGCATCGATGGCGCCCAGAACGTTGCCTATGTGCTGTCCGACAGCTCTCCTTCGGCGCAGGTTGCCCAGTCGCTCGGTCAGCTCGTTCCTGACTGGGTCAGCTTCCTCAAGCAGAACCACGTTCGCAGCGAGGTCGTGGGTCTGGTGCCGAACGTGCAGGGCTCCCTGGATGGCCTGGCCTACGACGGCATCGCGCGTTCCGACCTGGACGCCAGCCTGGCCAACACCTTCGCGCAGTTGCCCGGTTTGCTGACGGGCCTGGCGCCAGATGCCATCGGTGGCAACCTCGTGCGCGATGCGGGCCGCGGTGTGGCGGGAGGCGCCGATGGTGTGCCTCACCTCGACAGCGTCACCATCGATGGTCAGACCTACCTGTACCAGGCAGGCCAGACCGATTTGACCGTGACCACCAAGGCTGGCGGTGTTTTCCACATCGACCTGATCACCTCCGACTTCACCTACGTGCCATCGGGGGCAACGCCTGCGGAAACCATCGCCTTCAGCGTCACCGACCGCGATGGTGATGTGGCCTCCTCCAGCCTGACCTTGCGTGTGGACCAGGCGCGCACCCAGGTGGGCACGGAACGCGGGGACGTGCTGTCCGTGGTGACCGGGGCTGGCACCTTGCTGGGTGGTGCTGGCGACGACTCTCTGACGGGCGGCTCGGGCAACGATGCGCTGTACGGCCACGAAGGCAACGACAGCCTCGTGGGTGGCGCTGGTTCCGATTGGTTGGTGGGTGGAGCCGGCAACGACCGACTGACCGGTGGCGCGGGCAGCGACGTGTTTGCCTGGCGCCTGGCGGACAAAGGCGATGGCTCGGGCGCCATCGACACCATCACCGACTTCAGCACCCGGCAGCTGTCCAGCGGCGGTGACGTGCTCGACCTGCGTGACCTGCTGCAAGGCGAGAACCTGATCAACGTCAGTGGCAACATCGCCGACTACCTGCGGGTGGAGTCCTTCGGCAGTGGTGCGTCGACCGGCACACGCATCGACATCAGCAGCCAGGGCGGCTTTGCCACGGGCACGGCCCACATCGACCAGCAAATCGTCCTGGAAAAGGCCAACTTGCTCGGCTTGAGCTCGGCTGGCGCCTCCCAGCAACAGGTCATCCTTGACCTGATTGCCCAGGGGCGCTTGTTGGTGGACGTGACCTGAGGGGGGGGGGGGGGCGGCCCGG
>NZ_LFRI01000236.1 GCF_001447195.1 Aquabacterium parvum
CGCCCGCAAGGGCCTGAAGGGCCTTTTTGCGCCCGCCTTGTGGCTGGCCATGTGGGGCATGTGGGTCCGAGCAAGCCTTGAACGCAGCCACGATCATGCACTCAAGGGCTCAAATTGAATTTTGCAAGGCCGACTAGGTAGCACCGAGGCGGTCAAACACGCGGTCCACGCAGGGCTAGGAATCTCGCTTGTGATGGAAAGCGCGGTCAAGCATGAACAGGCAAGCGGATGGTTACATGCAATTCCGATTGAAGAAGATGTTTACAAAGATCTTTATCTCGTACATCGCTCAGAAACTTCGTTAAGCGGTCCGGTGGCAAGCCTTGCAGATTTGATTCTCCATTCTCCGGATTTAGGCTCAATAGAATATAAATAGCAAAACGAATGTCTGCTTCTGGCCGAGAGCTGACCTTCTCTGCGCGCATCTCACTGACCGCAACCGCTGCAGAACAGCCATTCGCCGCCCAACCATCCAACGCGCATCGTTGCTCCCATCCAAAGTCCTGGCCTGCCTGCTGATCACCCCCTTTGATGGTGGCAAGATTGCCGCCAACGAACAAACAAAGGGGTTGATCCACGGTGCATGAACGGCGCTGCCGGCCGATCTCCCCGGCACCAGGGCCTCATGACGCAAGACAGCCGCGTGTCCATCCACATCCAGGGACAAGACCGAACCCACCAGATCAAGGACTGGTCCATCCGCTGGAGCGATCCCCGACAGGCGCTCGTGCTCACCTGTCAGTTCCACTCCGACAAGTCGTTCACCAGCTTGCTGAGCGACTGCCGCATCACTCCCTGCACAGAGATGGATCAGCCCGTGCTGGTCAAGCAGGGCAGCGCCAGCGTCAGCGCGCTCGACAAGGCCGTGGTGCATGGTGGCAAGTACGCCGTGGTTCACTACCCTGGCAGCGCCAAGCCCTATGTTTTCAGGCTGGACGGCAAGGTGACGCTGCAGCCTCGCTCACCCATGAAGGACAGCGACGTGTTCCGCTACTTCGTGTCGGTGGCCCAGGCGCGGGCAGAGCAAGCCACGTCGCCAGAGCAGCAGCAGATCGCGGCCAACGTGCTCAAGCAGCTCGACAAGCTGCCACCCGTTGCCGACTCGGCCTTGCATGCCTACTGCACCGGGCAGCTGGCCCCCTTGGCACCAGCCGGGCCTTTGATCTACCCGTTCGGGGTCAACGCCAGTCAACTGCTGGCCGTCGAGCGCGCTTTGGGCTCGCAGGTCAGTGTGATCGAAGGGCCACCCGGAACCGGCAAGACGCAGACGATCCTGAACATCATCGCCAATGTGCTGGTTCGGGGGCAGTCGGTGGCGGTGGTCTCCAACAACAACGCAGCCGTCCAGAACGTGGTTGAGAAGCTGGAGAAGGCCGGCTTGGGGCACGTGGCGGCTCGGCTGGGCAGCCAGGAGCTGCGCGAGAAGTTCTTCGCTGACTTGCCTGCTGCGCCCACCGGCGAGCCCGAACTCGCTCCGACTTTGGACGCGCTGCAGGGCACCCTGTCGCAACTCAAGGGGCAACTGGAGGCCTTCAACGCCGCCGCTCGATGGCAGGCGGAGCTGGACGAGATCGCCATCGAGCAGCGCCATCTGCTGCAGTGGCAGCAGGACAACCCAACCAATCGCTTGCCCAGCCTGGAGCGGTACGACCTGTCTGCGAGCCAGGCAGTGGACCTCATGGCTTACCTGTCGCACCTGCAAGGGCGAAGCATCCGGTTGCGCGACCGCTTTGCGTTGTTTCGCCGCTTCAGGATCTTGCGGACCCGGCCGTTTGGCGACGCGGCCAGGCGGCAGGCGTTTGTGCGCGCCTTGCAGCGCCGGTTCTATGACCAATCCTTGCGCGACAAGGAGGCGGCCCTGGCCGAATGTCGCGCCGCTTTGAGCCGTGGCGACTTCCAGGTGTTGCTGCAGGCCTTGACGACCGACTCGATGCGCCACCTGAAGCGCCACCTCCATGGCAGCTTGCGTGCTGGCCAGGCTTTCGATGCCACCACCTACCGCCGCCAATTCGATGACTTCCTGAAGCGCTTTCCAGTTCTGTGCAGCGGCACGCATTCCATTGTCAACTCGATCGCGCCAGGGGCCTTGCTCGACTGCGTCATCATCGACGAGGCCTCGCTGCAAGACATCGTGCCGGGCATCCTGGCGCTGGGCTGTGCGAAGCGCATCGTCATCGTTGGCGATCGCAGGCAGCTGCCGCACATCCCCTTGCGCCTGGGCATGACCGCCCCAGCGGACGCGTGGGACTGCGAAAAGCACAGCCTGCTCGATTCATGTCTGGCCGTTTTCCGGGACAGCTTGCCGGTGACCCTGCTCAAGGAGCACTACCGGTGCCACCCCCGAATCATCCAGTTCTGCAACCAGCAGTTCTATGACAACGAGCTGATCCCGATGACGCGAGACAAGGGGGAACAGGCCCTGCGCCTGGTGGTCACGGCCAAGGGTAACCATGCGCGGCGCACCACCAACCTGCGCGAGCTCGACTCGGTCATGCAGGTGCTGGAAGATGCCGGCGAGACCTCGTCGCCGGGTGAAGACGGCAGGGGGTTCATCGCGCCGTTTCGGGCGCAGGTCAAACTGTCAGGCGCGCGCTTGCCCAGCGACTTCGTGCGCGACACCGTTCACAAGTTCCAGGGCCGCGAGTGCGATGAGATCGTGTTCTCGACCGTGTTGGACAAGAACTGCCGCGATGAGGAAATGCGATGCTTCGTGGACAACCCGTGCATGGTCAACGTGGCGGTGTCCAGGGCAAAACACCATTTCACCCTGGTGACCGGAGACGAGGTTTTCACGGGCCACAACGGGCCGCTGGCCGCCTTGGTTCGCTACATCAGCTACCACGCCGACGGCGACCAGATCCATCGCTCCCCCGTGGTCTCGGCTTTTGACTTGCTCTACACGGAACACGACCGGTCGCTGGCGCGTCTGCAGGCCAGGCTGCGCCCAGAAGACTCGCCGTACAAGTCCGAGCAGATCGTGGCCCAGCTGTTGCGCGAAGCTTTGTCGAGCCCAACTGTGCGGGCGTTGACGTTCCACGCTCAGGTTCCTTTGGATCAGGTGGCGGCTCGGCACAACCCTGCCCTGACAGACCGCGAGAAAACGTTCATGGCGAACCAGGCGAGCTGCGACTTCGTCGTTTACTTCAAGGTGGGCAAGGCCCCGGTCGCTGTGATCGAGGTGGATGGCGGCTCGCACGAGTTGCCGGAGCAGGTCAAGCGAGACGCCCTCAAGAACAGCATCCTTGAAAAGTGCAACATCCCCTTGTTGCGCCTGCGAACGGTGGAAGGGCGCATCGAAGAGCGGCTGGCTGCGTTCTTGGCACAGTGGGCGAGCAACGCAGCCAGCCATTGAACTGAGCGCCCGATATCCTCTGACGAAATGGAAAACGCGAATCACATGACTCGAATCACTCTTTTGCTTTCCGCTCTGGCCATCACGACACTGGCTTCGTGCGCGAAAAAACCTGAGTTCAGCGAATTCACGCTCGAGGACACATCGATCGTGGTGCAGATGCCAAGGCCCATCGAGCACAAAACCAAGGAGGCACAACTTGGCGATGAGGATGTGACGGCGCATGCATACATGGCCTCCTTCGATGGGGTGAACTACGTGTTGAACCACCAGGCCATTCCCGAAGCATTGCAGGAGCGGATGCGCCGAGTTCAGACCCAGGACGCGCTGGATTCAGCCATCGCCCAACTGGTGCAGACCTCTGGCGGGACCGTGATGGAGCAAAGTGGGGTGTCGCTGCCCGGCGCAACGAAGGGCTACCTGGGGCGCGAAGCCAAGCTGAAGTTGCCCGATGGGCGCAGCATGATGCTGATTCGCATCTTCCCTGCTGGCGAGTCTTACATTCAGATCGCCGCGACGTTTCCGGCCGAGCCGTCATACAACCAGGAGCTTTATGCGCGGCGTTTCGTCGAGTCCGTACGCCTGCGCTGAGCGACCATGAAGCACGTGTCGCGAGCATGGGCCGCGCCCGTTTCTTTGCTGGGTCTGACGCTGGCGTTGGTGCTGTCGCTCATCGCCCGCACGCGATGGCAGGTTGTGGCGGGTGTCATCGAGGTCGCACCTCGTGATGGCTGCCACGCCTTCGGTACCAGGTGCTTGAAGAAGTTGCCGTTCGACGCCATCACCCTGGGCCATGTCGTGATCGGCTCCAGCACCTCGTGCCTGCGGTCTTTGCGTGCGCACGAACACGCGCACGTCCGTCAGTACGAGCGATGGGGCGTGTGCCTGTTGATCGCTTACCCTGCCGCCAGCGTCTGGATGCTGGCTCGGGGGCGCAGGCCCTACCTGGACAACCCGTTCGAGGTCCAGGCGCGGGCCGCAGAACGTCGCTGACCAGGCCGTTCACCACGGCGGCTCACTCCGATGTGGGTGCGGCAGGGCGATTCGGCAGCGTGTGCCGCCGCCGGTTCCCCATCAGGGCTGGCCTGAGGCCACTTGGCTGCTGGCCACACACAAGCGATTGCGCCCTGCGGCCTTGGCTGCATACAAAGCCTGGTCTGCCTGCGCCAGCCAAGCGTCGGGTGACGCCAGGCCTTCTCGCCATTCGCAAAGCCCGATGCTCACGCTCACGCTGACCGCATGACCATCGAGGGTCACCACGCGCTCTGACAGCAATTGCCGGATTCGCTCCAGCGGGATGAGCGCTTCCTGCTCGCCCGTCGACGGCAGCAGCACCGCGAACTCCTCGCCGCCCACGCGCGCGGCCAGGTCGCTCTCGCGCAGCACCTCCAGCAGCACCCCGGCAAACGCCTTGAGCACGGCATCGCCCATGGCATGGCCATGCTGGTCGTTGACCTGCTTGAAGTGATCGAGGTCCATCAGCGCGATGGTGGCCGGTGCGCCGTAGCGTCGGCACTGGGCCAGCAGGCTGTCGGTCACGTCGAAAAAGCGGCGACGGTTGGCCAGCCCGGTCAGCGCATCGACCGTGGCCTGGCGCACCAGTTGCCGCTCCACGCGAGCGCGCTCTTCTTCCACCGCTCGCGCGTGGATCAAGGTGCCCAGGGTCAGCGTCAGCGGCTCCAGCATCTGCACCATCGCGGGCTCGTAGCCTTCCTGGCGATTGCCCAGGGCCAGCAGGCCCAGCACCTTGCCGTCGTGGCGCAAGGGGATGCCCATGAAGCCCTGCAACGACGGGATGCCGGGTGGGTTGGTGTTCTGACCCGGGTGGTTGATGGCGTCGTTGGTGCACACCACGGTGTTGTGCTTGACCACGTAGCCGAACAGGTTGTCGAGTTCGGTGAAAAGCACCCCCTGGGCCGCGTGCAGGTGCCTTTGCTGCCAGTGGTGGCTGGAGGTGTCCCAGCTCAGGTTGGACACCGATGGCACCCGCAGGGCGGCGCTGCCGTCTTCTGCTGACTCGAGGATGCCGATGAAACCGAATCGGCTTTCCGTGAGCTCCAGCAGCGGCTCGAAAAGGCCTTCACAAGCGGTGGCCAGGCTCTTGTCCTGCAGAAAGGTGCGTTGCGCCACGTTGACCAGCGAGAGCAGCTTTTGCTGGCGGCGTCGCAGCTCCTCAGCGGCTTTGGCTTCGGTGATGTCGATCAGCGTGCCCACCACGCGGGAGGGGCGGCCCAGGTTGTCGCGCGAGACCAGGCGGGCGCAGCTTTGCACCCAGATGTAGTGGCCTTCGCGGTGGCGGATGCGGTACTCGATTGAAAACAGCTCGTTGCGTGCAGCGAGCTCGGCATCGCTCAGGGCCAGGCGTTTGACCGCCTTCTCGATCAAGGCAGGGCGGTCAAAGGGGTGGACCAGGGCCATCCAGGCATCGCTTGAAAGCTCGAACTCCTCGTGGCGCAAGCCGAGCATGCGGGCCACGCGGGGGTTGCAAAGGCGTTTTTGGGCGATCAGGTCCATGTCCCAGGCGCCGATGCGTGCCGACTCCATGGCCAGGTGCAGGCGCTCGTTGGTGGACGCGATGGTGGTTTCCAGCTGCTTTTGTCGGCTGGCGTCGCTCAGGTAGCCGCGGATGCGCTGCAGCTTGCCTTGCCGGTCGTGGTCGCCCACCGTGATGAGCTGCAGCCAGCGTCCGGTCAGGTTGAGTCGAAAGCGAGTCTGGTTGTGGGCCGAGCTGCCTGAGGTCGTGGCGGGGTGCTGGTGGCTGAGCAGGGCCAGGCGAACATCCTCCGCGTCGCGAGGGTCAACGCAGGTGTGCAGCGCGGCGCCCGCCAGCAAGGCCATGGCCACGTCGGTGCCCACGACGCTCGCCAGGTTGTCTGATCGGTGCTTGATCCGGGGCTGCGTGGGGTGGTTGTCCCACGTGAGGGCGGCAAAAGGCCCATCGGCGAACAGCTCGCGCTCGCGTTCGGCGTTGATCTGAACCTGTCGCAGTCGCATGGCATCGCAGACCACTTGGGCCATGTCGGCCAGGATGGCTTGCTGGTCGGCACCAAAATCGGCGCGGGCGCGCTCGTCGAGCACACACAGCGTGCCCACCACTTCGCCGTGGACCAGCAGGGGCGAGCCGGCGTAGAAGCGCAATGGGCTGGGCGAGCGACGCAGCAGGGCGTGCTGGGCGTGCCTGGGGGCGTTGCTCAGGTCCGGACAGACCAGCGCCTGGCCGGTTTGAACCACCTCGTGGCACAAGCTGCCTTGGCGGGGGGCTTCGGCCAGCGTCACGCCGACGCGGGATTTGAACCAGATCCGGTCGCGGTCAACCAGCGAGATCAGGCAGACGGGCATGCGCAGGCTGCGGGCCGTGACGGCGGTGAGCCGGTCGAGCTCGGCATCTGGCGGGGTGTCGAGCAGTTCCAGCCGCGCCAGCGCACGCAAGCGAGTGGCTTCCTGGGCAGGGCGCTCTGCCGGCTGGTCTGCCCTTTGTTCGGCCTGGTGAGAGGCGGGCACAGAGGGGTTCATGTGGCTCCTTGTGGGAGACATTGTCTCAGGCGATGAGGCCGCTCCCTGATCTCATCATCGGCAGGCCGCCCCCAAAACTGGAGGGTGAACCCACGCAGCACCGGGGCGGGCCCCCACGATAATGCGCCCTGACCCCCTCTCATCCTGCTGTGCCCCAGGAGCCAACATGTTTTTGCACGTCGACGCCTACCCCGGCGACCCCATCCTCACCCTCAACGAGGACTTCCAGAAGGACCCGCGCGCGGACAAGATCAACCTGTCCATCGGCATTTACTTCGACAACGAGGGCCGCCTGCCGGTGATGCGCGCGGTGCGCGAGGCGGAGTCGTCGCTGCTGGCCAAGGTCGGCCCCAAGCCCTACCTGCCCATGACCGGTCACCCCGGCTACCGCCAGGCCGTGCAGGAGCTGCTTTTCGGCGCCGACCACGAGGCCGTCAAGAGCGGCCGCATCGCCACCATCCAGACCCTGGGTGGCTCGGGTGGCCTGAAGGTGGGCGGTGACTTCCTCAAGCGCTACTTCCCCGACTCGCAGGTGTGGGTGAGCGACCCGACCTGGGACAACCACCGCGCCATGTTCGAAGGCGCAGGTTTCCAGGTCAACACATACCCGTACTACGACCCGGCCACCAAGGGCCTGAAGTTCGACGCCATGCTGGCGGCGATCGACGCGCTGCCCGCCCAAAGCATCGTGCTGCTGCACGCCTGCTGCCACAACCCCACCGGGGTGGATCTGAACAACGCCCAGTGGACGCAGCTCATCGAGGTGCTCAAGAAGCGCCAGCTGCTGCCCTACCTGGACATCGCCTACCAAGGCTTTGGCGACGGCATCGAGGAAGACGCCTTCGCCCTGCGCGCCCTGGCCGATGCCGGCGTGAGCTTCTTCGTGGCGAACTCGTTCTCCAAGAGCTTCTCGCTGTACGGCGAGCGCGTGGGTGGCCTCAGCGTCGTCTGCCCCGACAAGGCCCAGGCCCAGCTCGTGCTCGGCCAGCTGATGTCGGCGGTGCGCCGCAACTACTCCAGCCCGCCGACGCACGGTGCGCAGATCGTGGCCCAGGTGCTGCAGTCCAGCGAGCTGCGCCAGCTGTGGGCCGACGAGCTGAGCGAGATGCGCCAGCGCATCAAGGTGATGCGCCAGCGCTTGTACGACGGCGTGGTGGCCCGAATGTCGGACCGTGTGCCCGGCCGCGACGTGCGCTACTTCATCGACCAGCGCGGCATGTTCAGCTACACGGGCGTGTCGCCGGAGCAGGCCGATGCCTTGCGGGTCGAGCACGGCGTGTACGTGCTGCGCTCGGGCCGCATGTGTGCGGCGGGCCTGAACGCCAACAACGTGGACGCCGTGGCCCGGGCCTTTGCAGCCGTGCTCTGACCCACCGTGAGGTGGATGGCGGAGCGCCTCAGCCCCGCTCGTCCGTCTTGAAGCGCGCCACCACGCGTGCCAGCGCCTCGGCCTGATCCTTCAGGCTGCTGGCGGCGGCGGTGGACTCTTCCACCAGGGCCGCGTTCTGCTGGGTCATGCTGTCGAGCTGGTTGACCGAGCCGTGCACGCTGCCCACGCCCTGGCTTTGCTCCTGCGTCGCGTGAGCGATGTCATGGATCAGCCGGGCCACCTGGTTGACCGACTCCACGATGGCCGCCATGGTCTGCCCCGCATCGTGAACGAGGGCGGCCCCCGATTCCACGTGTTCGGTCGAGTTCTGGATCAGGGCCTTGATCTCGCGAGCGGCATTGGCCGAACGCTGCGCCAGGGTGCGCACCTCGCCTGCCACCACCGCGAAGCCGCGTCCTTGCTCGCCTGCGCGGGCCGCCTCCACCGCCGCGTTCAGGGCCAGGATGTTGGTCTGGAACGCGATGCCGTCGATGACGGTGATGATGTCGGTGATCTTGCGCGCGCTGCCGTGGATGGCCTCCATGGTCTGCACGACTTGCGAGACCACCTCGCCACCTCGGCGCGCCTGCTCGGCCGCGTCGCTGGCTCGGGCCTGGGCCGAGCTCGATGACTCGGCGTTGTTGCTGACCGTGGCGCTGAGCTGGTCCATGGCCGAGGCGGTTTGCTGCAACTGGGCGGCAGCGTGCTCGGTGCGTTGGTTGAGGTCCTGGTTGCCCATGGCGATCTGGTGGCTGGCCATGGCCACGCTGTCCACGCTGACGCGCACATGGCTCAAGGTCTCACCCAGCTGTCGGCCCATGGCCTGCATGGCTTGCAACAGGCGGGCGACCTCGTCCTGTCCTTGCGCCAGCGGGTGCGGGGCTTGTGCCTGGGCCACGTCGCCCGAGGCGATGCCTTCGGCGCGATGCACGGCCAACTGGATGCCTCGGCCCAGGTCTCGCGCGGTGCGGTACGACAGCACCCACACGCAGGCGGCCACGAGGCCCACGATCACCAGGCTGCCGGCGATCTCTTGCCGGAAAGCGGCCTCCAGGTCGTCGATGTACAGGCCCGAGCCGATCACCCAGCCCCAGGGGCCAAAGGCCTTGACGAAGGACACCTTGTCGACCGGGTCTTGCGCGCCCGGCTTGGGCCACTGGTAGGCCACGAATCCACCATCGGCCGCAGCCTTGGCGGTGGCGATGAACTCGCGGAACAGGAAGGTGCCCTGAGGGTCCTTCATGTCCAGGACGCTTTGGCCATTGAGCGCGGGCTTGATGGGGTGGTGCACCATGCGCCCCTGCAGGTCGTTGACCCAGAAGTACTCTTTGCCGCTGTAGCGCAGTTGGTCGATGGCGGCCAGGGCCATCTTCTGCGCGGCAGCCTCGTCGAGCTGGCCGCTGGCTTGCTGGCTGTGTGACCACTGCAGCACGGCGTGGGCCACCTCGACGGTATGCCTGACGGCGGTGCGTCGGTCATCGAGCTTGGCCTGGTGGGCCGTCCACAGCAGGCCCCAGGCCACGGTGAGCAGCGAAACCACCGAAAATGCGGCCAAGGCATGCAGGCGCCCGGCCACGCTGAATCGTCTGAACCAAGTGAACATGTGCTGAGCCCCCATTGCGTTGCACGCGGGACGCACATGGACCCCGCGATGTGCAAATCTTGGGGCCCGCGGTGCCGAGCCAGGCGCCGATCTCAGCTGGAAACCACGTTCAATTCAGTGCTTTGTCGCCCCGCAGCGGGTCAGTTCAGCTTGACCGGCGTGACCTCGATGGTCTGCTCGCCATCGTTGACCCAGGCCGTGCCGTCCTGCACGGTGAACTGCAGCGCCATGCTGCGTCGCGCGAGGGTGGCCAGAGCCTGGCTCTGCTCGGTGGGCACCTGCCAGACGGTCAGGTTTTGCGCGCGGGTGAGCTTGGAAGCGATGCCCTCCCACCAAATCGGCGTGCTCGACTGAAAGGCCCACAGGCTGACCTGGCGCGCGCGTCCGCTGGCCTTCATCAGGCGCTTGTCATCGGGCTGCCCCACTTCCACCCAGTGGAGGATCTCGTCGGAGAAGCTCTTGTGCCACAGCGCGGGCTCGTCGGGCTCCCACATGTCCTTGGCGAACTCCAGCGTGCCCTCCGAGGTGTCCTGCGGCCAGCCCAGCACGAGGGCGAGCACGCGGATCATCATGCGCTCGTCGTTTTCAGACGGGTGGCGGGCGATGGTCACCGAGATGTCGGTGTAGACGTTGCGGTCCATGTCGGCCAGCTGGATGTTGGCCTTGTGGATGGTGGCTTTGAGCGCCATGGTGTGTTCTCTAATTCTGGGCAGGGAAGGTCGATTGCAGCCAGTCGCTCATCGCGGCCAGCACCCGGGCTTGTTCGACCTCGTTGAAGATCTCGTGCGACAGCTGCGGCCAGGGGTGGCTGTTGACGCGATCGCGCGGGGCGCTGGCAGCGAAGGCGGCCGAGCCGGCCGGGTCGACGCAGCGGTCTTCGCCCCCCCACATGACGAGGGTGGGCACCCGCCATTGTGCAGCCCGGCTGCGCACCACCTGTCCGGCTTCGAGCAGCCAGGAGGTCAGGCGGCCGGTGACGCGGTCGTGCACCAGGGGGTCGGCCTGGTATGCGGCCACGGTGGCAGGGTTGTGGCAGATCCACGCGGGCTTGAGCCCGTTGCCGACGGCGACGTCGGGGGTGAGCTGGCCGACGGTGGACAGCAGCAGCTTCTGGAAGGCGCTGATCGGGATGGCCAGCGCGGGCGAGGACAGCACCAGGCCGTCGATGGGGCGGGCCCAGGCGGTCGCGTCAGCCGGGTTGGTCAAAGCGGCCGCGAAGCGCGCGGCGATGGCACCCCCCAGGCTGTGACCGACCAGCACCAGGGGCTGGGACGGGTAGGCCTGGCGCGTGGCATCGACCATGGCGGCCAGGTCGTGCAGCAGGTCGTGGTGGTCGCGCAGCGCACCGCGTTTGCCGGGCGAGTGGCCATGGCCACGGTGGTCGAAGCCCACCACCGCCCAGCCTTGCTGGTTGAGGTGGCGGGCCACGTGCTCGTAGCGGCCGATGTGCTCGCCCAGGCCATGGACGAGCAGCGCCACGCCGGGCGCGGGGCGGGCGCCGGCCAGGGGCCAGTGCCGGGTGAACAGGGCCAGGCCGTCGCGCGTGGCAACGGTGGCGGGGAATTCGACCATCATGATGTGTACTCCTGTCATGGTGGGTTGAGTGGCCGCCTGGGGGCGGGCAAAGGTCTTGACGGGCTGGTTCAGCCCGTGGCGTCGGGGGCATTCGCCCGGCGCAGCCAGCCCAGGCCGGCCGAGGTGGCTGTGCCTGGGGCATCGGGCCGCACCTTGGCCCTGGGGCGGTACTCGCAGCCGATCCAGCCGGACCAGTTGAGCCGGCGCAGCTCCTCGAACACCCAGGGGAAGTTCAGTTCACCGGCATCCGGCTCGCCCCGGTCGGGCACAGCCGCGATCTGCAGGTGGCCAACGCGGCCGGTGGGCAGCATCTGGCGCAGGCGCATGGTGACGTCGCCTTCGACGATCTGTGCATGGTAGAGGTCAAGTTGCACTTGCAGGTGCGCGGAGTCGATTTGCTCCACCAAGGCGAGCGCTTGGCCTGAACGGGTCAGCAGGTAGCCGGGCATGTCGCGCGGGTTGATGGGCTCGATGGTGAGCGTCCGGTCTGCCGCGCGTGCTTGTTCGGCGGCCCAGCGCAGGTTGGCCTCGTAGGTGGACCAGGCCTGCGCGCCGTCCTGGCACAGCCCGGCCATGACGTGCACGCGGGGGCAGCCCAGCTGTTGGGCCAGCTCGAGCGCGGAGATCAGGCTGCTGCGGAACTCGGCCTCGCGCCCGGGCACGCCAGCCAGGCCCCGTTCACCGGCCGCCCAGTTGCCAGGCGGGGCGTTGAAGAGCGCCAGCGCCAGGCCGAGGTCGCGCAGGCGGGCGGCCACTTCGGCCGTGGGGTGTTCGTGCGGAAACAGGCATTCCACGCCTTTGAAGCCATCGCGGGCGGCTGCCTCGAAGCGGTCCAGGAAGGGCAGGTCGGTGTAAAGCCAGGACAGGTTGGCGGCGAATTGCAAGGGATTCAAGGGGGCGAAATGTGACATGGCGCCATCGTGTTGCGGCATGGCAAAGGCGGCCGCAAAAAGGGCAGCGTAGCATCCATTCGCGGGGTGCTTACCCCCTGGCTCATCCTTTTGGCCTATGGCAGATTCGGGCCGCCCCTCAGCATTTCGTTGCATGTGACACGTTTTGCTTCGGGCGTTGTCGGTCAAATGTTGCAGGTGGGGGAGCAGCCGGCGGTCAGACCTGGACCGCGGCTTGCCTTCTGCCTTTGCGGAGGTCCCCCATGAGCCACGGTGCCATCACCCAATTCCGTCGTCAGTACCTGGCGATCCTGCGCCGTTGCGCCACGTTGAACGCCATGGGGTGGATGGCCTGCGGGCTGGGGGCCGGCGGCATGGTGCTGCTGACGCCGGTGGACGCGCAGGCCCAGGGCATCGTGACCGACGGCCGCACCGCCACCACGGTGACGGGAGGGGGCACGGCCAACGTCACCGTCGACACGGGCACGGTCAAGGGCGTCAACGCCTTCAACAGCTTCAGCCAGTTCAACGTCAACGCGGGGCAGACGGTCAACCTGAACCTGCCCACCGGCACGGCCAACCTGCTCAACCTGGTGCGCGACTCGGCCAGCAACATCGGGGGCATCGTCAACGCCTACAAGGACGGCCGCATCGGCGGCAACGTGTTCTTCTTCAACCCGCACGGCTTCGTGGTGGGTGCGGGCGGCCAGATCAACGTGGGCAGCCTGCTGATGGCGACGCCGACGTCGGCTTTCATGGACAAGCTGGTGGGTGCCGATGGCGCCATCGATGACGCCTCGGTGGCCGATGCGCTGGCCGGGCGCATCCCCCTGACCGCCAGCGGTTTGATCACCGTGCAGGGCCGCATCCGCGCGGCCGATGGCGCTTTGCTGCAGGCCAACACCGTCGACATCAGCGGCGGTGGGCAGGTGCGAGTGGGCGCGGCGGCCCGCAACGAGCTGGCGGCCTTGGGGCAACTGGTCAACGTCAACGGCCTGAGCGCTGGCGGCGCCACCTTCGTGCAGGGCGAGACGGTGCAGATCGTGGCCGAGGACGACATCACGCTGGGCGGCTCCATCTACACCGATGGCGCCAACTACCAGCTCACCGCCAACGACCGCATCGTGGTGGGCGAAGACGTGGTCATCTCCACCCGCGACGTGGCCGACCCGGCCAACGCCAACCACGAGACGGCCACATCCGAAGGCAACTCGGGCGACCTCAAGTTGCTGGCCTCGCACATCGAGCTCAAGCGTGGCGCCAAGTTGCTGGCCCACGCCGACAACGGCCACACCGCTGGCGACGTGACGGTGCTGGCGCGCGACATCAACGCCATCGGTGCGCTGCGCGAAGCCGATGCCAGCATCGGCATCGACCGAGCCACCATCAAGGGGCGCGACATCCTGATCCGCGCCGAGGCCGACACATCGGCCATCGCCGTGGCGCTGGCACAGAACCCGGCCACCACGATCGAAGAAGCGCAAAAGCTCGTCAACAACGAGCTCGATGACCTGCTCAAGGATGGGCCGGGCGGCGAGTTCATGGCGGTCACGACCAAGGCCACGGCGCGCACCACGTTGCAAGGCGCGCATCGAAGGCTCGCGTGACGTGACGGTCGAGGCGCTGGCTACGGCCCGTGCCGGCTTCGAGAAAGACGCCCTGGCCGAACTGCTGGTGCGCGACGCGCCTGCCGCGGGTGGACAGCCCGCGGTCGCCACCGTCATCACCGGTCGCAACGTGACGCTGCGCGCCGAGGCCAGCACCTCGTTCACGCTCAACGTGCTTGGCTCGGTGATGAAGCTGGCCGACCAGAGCTGGTTGCCGGCCGACGACGCCACCCTCAAGGCCTTCAACGACCAGCTGTTCGACTTCAGCAGCGTGCCGCTGGTGTCGCTCTCCAAAGCCAAGGGCACCGTCCAGCTTGACGACAACACCGTCGTCAACGCCACGGGTGATGTGACGGTCAAGGCCGATGCCATTTCGGCGGCCAAGCCCACCTTCGCCAGCCCGTTGCTGTTCTCGGCCGCCTGGGCGGAGTCCACCGCTGAAGCCAGCACGAAGGTGCAGGGGCAGACCGAGCTGAACGCCGGTGGCGCCGCGAAGGTGCAGGCCTCGACCGACGTCGAGGTCAACGTCAACGCGACGGTCAACTCGACGAACAAGCCGATTGATGCGGTGTTCGTCTACGCCGACAACTCGGCCACGACCACCGCTGAAACCGGCGCCGACACGCGCATCCGCGCCGGCAGCGTCGAGGTCAGCGCAGCCAACACCACCGACCTGTCGGTGAGCGGCACGGCGGCCAACACCGGTGGCAGCGGCGTGGGCATCGCCGTGGCGGTGAACCTGTCCGAGAACAGGGTGAGCGCCACCCTGGGTGGCGATGCGGCCAGCACCAGCGGCGATGTTGACGTCAAGGCCAGCATCGAGATGCTGAAGAACACGACGGGCGCCGACGCCTCGACGCTGGGCAACCCCAGCTCGCTGAGCGCAAGGATGACCAACTTCCAGGCGGGCATCCAGCGCAACGTGACCAGCGGCTTGCTGGGCGCGACGGGCAAGCTGAGCTCTGGGACGGCCGACAAGGTCAGCGGTTTCCTGTTCCCCGGCATCAAGGAAGGCAAGTTCAACCTCTCGGGCGCGGTCAGCTACAACGACTCGCTCAACGTCGCCAAGGCCAGCGTGGCCGACGGCGCCACCGTGAGCTCGGCGCGCGACCTCAACGTCATCGCCGACATCAAGGACCGCCCGACCTCCACGGTGGGCGCCAAGTCCACCTCCACCGGCACGGCCATTGGCGGTGCGGTGGCTCTGGGCAACTTCGAGAACCAGGCCCAGGCCTGGATCGGCAAGAACGCGAAGGTGGACGCCAAGCGCACCACCAAGGTCGATGCGCAGACCCGCATCCCCTTTGCCTGGCAGATCGATTGGAGCTCGCCCGACCAGATCCTCAACCACCTGCAGGGCAGCGTGCTGGACCTGGTCTTCACCAGCTTCGGCATCAACTCGGCCAGTGGCAAGAGCGGGGCCGGGGTGGCGGCAGCGGTCACCGTCTTTGACATGAAGAACTCGGCCCAGGCCTGGATCGATGAAGGCGCCAAGGTCAACACCGTGTTCACGCCGGGCTCGGAGGGCACGGGCGGCCAGTCGGTCACGGTGCACGCCAAGAACGACGTCAACACCGTGCACGCGGTTGGCATCGCGGGCAAGAAGTTCCTGGGCACCACGGGTGGCAAGGCGGCGGTGGGCGGCTCGGCCAACGTGCTGGACCTCGACACCACGGCCACCGCGCTGATCTACGGCGGCGCCGATGTGCGCGCCACGCAGGGCGTGACCGTCGACGCCGAGCAGACCACGCAGATCGTCAGCGTGGCCGAAGCCGGTGGGCAGTCTGACAACGTGGGCGTGGAAGGCGCGGTGGGTGTGCACCTGATCAAGCAGCGCACCGAAGCCGGCATCGACGACGACGCGCGCGTGCAGGCCGGTGGCCCGGTGACCGTGCAGGCCAACGGCGACCTCGAAGACATCACCGTGGCCGGTGGCGTGGTGGCGACCAAGGGGCAGGTGGGCATCGGCTTTGCGGTGTCCGTCAACCAGGTCGACACCGACACCAAGGCCATCATCGGCAACGTCGATGCCGCAGGTGCCGACGCGGCGGGCGTGCAAGGCTCGGTGCGCAGCAGCGGCGCCGTGACGGTGCAGGCGATTTCGGGCACCGAGGTCGGCGCCTACTCGGTGGCGGGCTCGCTGGCCACCAACTCCAAGGCACAGACCGAAGCGCCTTCGGGCTCGGACAGCAGCACGCAGTCGGGCAAGAGCGGCGCGGGCTCGGGCAAGTTCGGCATCGCCGTCTCGGCCGACGCCGCGTACAACGAGATCACCGCGAACACGACCGCTGCCATCACCGATGGCGCGAACATCGCTCAAGGCACGGACGTGGCCGTGACCGCCACCAACGACCTGGCGCTCAACGCGCTGGCTGGCGCGGTCACCATTTCCACGCAAGCCAACGGCAACGGCCTGGCGGGCTCGTTCGCCTACAACGAGCTGGGCGGCTCAACCTCGGCCTACATCGATGGCGCCACGCTGCGCAACACGGGCACGACGAAGGTCGAGGCCACGGTCGATGGCGAAATCAAGACGCTGTCGGCCTCTGTGCAGGCCAGCCACGGCAAGCTGGGTGTGGCCGGCTCGGTGTCGATCAACGAGATCGCGCACGCCACGCAGGCTTTCCTGCGCGGTGCTGACGTGTCGGGCACCAGTGGCGTGACGCTGTCGGCGCGTGACAGCGCGGCCATCAAGTCGGTGGCCGGTGCCATCGCCTTCGGCGGCAAGGCCGGCATCGGCCTGTCCTTCGGCTGGAACCACATCGACAACCGCATCAGCGCCTTCATGGCGGGCAGCGACGTCAACACGTCGGGCGCGGTCACCGTCAGCGCCATCAGCAACGCGAGCATCGACACCATCGCGGCGTCGCTGGGCGCCAGCTCGGGCCAGATGGCGGGCGCAGGGGCCGTGGCCATCAACCAGATCGACACGCAGACCACGGCGCGAGTGGAAGGCCAGAAGACGGCCTCCGGTTTGGACGCGGCATCGCTGAGCGTGAGCGCTTCGGACGAGTCGGACATCAACAGCATCGTCGGGGCGCTGGGCCTGAGCGCAGGCAAGGCCGGCTTCGGCGTGAGCTTCGCCTGGAACGACATCGGCTCGCAGGTGCACGCCAGCCTGGTCTCGCCCAACGTGAGCACCACGGGCCTGACGTCGGTGAGCGCCAAGCACGATGGCGACATCGAAACCTACGCGATGGCAGGTGGCGGCGCCGCCAAGGTGGGCGCATCGGGCTCGCTGGCCATCAACGACATCACGACGCAGCTGAGCGCGACCACGCAGGGCGGCCGCGTGACGGCCTCAGCCGTGGACGTGAAGGCGCAGGAGCGCGCGCGCATCTTCGCGGCCACCGGTGCCTTGTCGGGCGGCGGCACGGCGGCGGTGGGCGCGTCGGGCTCGTACAACCACCTCTCTGGCACGGTGCTGGCACAGGTCACCGGCGGCCAGGTGAGCGCACAGACCGGCTCGGTGACCGTGCAGGCGCTGCGCGATGGCGAGGTCGAAGTCTGGGCCGCATCGGGCTCGGGCGGTGGCACGGCGGGCTTTGCCGGCTCGATTGCCATCAACGACATCGGCGGCAGCACCACGTCGCGCGTGAGCGACGGCGCGCAAGTCCAGGCGCAAGGCAATGTGCGGGTGACGGCCGAGGCCGATGACCGCATCGAGGCCCGCGCCGGCACCGTGGCCCTGGGGGGCACGGTGGGCGGCGGTGGCGCCATCGCCATCAACGACGTGCGCAACACCACCACGGCTGAAGTCACCGGCAGCGGCACCACGGTGAACGCGCTGGCTCAGGGCAGCAGCACGCTCGCGGTGGACAACGGCTCCTTGGCCGCATCGGGCAGCACGCTCGACGCGCGCCAGCAAAAGGATTCGCTCAAGGGCACCGCCGTGGTGGCCTCTTCGACCAGTCAAGTCGAGACCATCCTGGCCAACGTCTCGGGCGGGGGCAAGGTGGGCGTGGCCGCCAGCGTGTCGGTCAACATGCTGGGCGGCAGCACCACGGCGCAGGTCAAGGACGGCGCTTCGGTGCAGGCCGATGCCACGGGCGCATCCAGCGAGCAGCAGGCTCGCGTGGGCGCTTATCACCACGATGAAGTCGTCGCAGGTGTCGGCAGCGCCGGCGTGGGCGGCGCCGTGGGCGTGGGCGGCTCGGTTGACACCACCATCCTGTCGCACCAGACCCTGGCGCAGGCCCAGTCGGCCACGGTGGCCGCGCGCAACCGGGTCGCCATCGACGCGGCGCACACCGCCGCCACGCAGCAGGTCGTGGTGGGCGCGGCGGGCGGTGGTGCCGCTTCGCTGAGCCTGTCGGGCAACGTGCTGCTGGCCAAGATGAACACGCAGGCCCTGGTCGATGGCGCCACCGTGCGCTCCACCGGTGGCAACGTCAGCGTGCAGGCTGATTCGGTCCTGGCCGCCGAGCACATCGCCGGTGGCTTGAGCGCCTCGGGCGCGGTGGGCGTGGGCGCCACGGCCGTGGTCACCCTGGTCGAGCAGCAAACGCGCGCGGCCACGCTGGGCAGCAGCGTGATCGACGCCGCCGGCCAGACCAGCGTCGAAGCGCATTCCGAGCAAGACGTGGACGTCAAGGCCGCCACGGGTGCGGTGGCGGGCGGCGCAGGCATTGCTGGCACCGTGGCCGTGACCGTGCTCAAGGGGCAGACCGACGCGGCCATCGGTGGCGGCACCCTCGTCAACCAGGACCTCACCCTCAGCAGCCCCGCGCAGTCGGTGAGCGTCAAGGCCACCGACAGCGTGACCGTGGACAACAAGCTGGGCGCCTTGGGCGTGGGCATCACCACAGGCGGCATCGGTGCCACGGCCGACGTGATCCTGGCCAACTCGGGCACCTCGGCCACCATCGCCTCGGGCGCCAAGGTGCGTGCCGGTGGCGACGTCAAGGTCGAGGCCAACACCCAGCGTGACCTGAGCTCCATCACCGTTGCCTTCTCGGGCGGCGCCACCTTCGGCATCTCGGGTGCCGTCTCCTACATCGGCGCGGGCGGCCGCGCCAGCAGCGACGCGCAGTCCGAGCTGATGGGCTCGGTCAACGAAGCCAATCGCGTCAGCAGCGGTGGCTTGTTCGGTGACCAGGCCAGCTCCGACGCTGGCGGCACCGCAGCCAGCACCCAGCGCGCCGACACCGCGCGCAGCGGCATGAACCTGGGCCGGGACCTGACCACCGTGCCAGCCGGCACCAGCGCGCTGGCCCGCGTGGGCAGTGGTGCCGAGGTGAACGCCGGCCGCGACGTGCTCGTCAAGGCATCGACCTCGACCGATGTGGACGCGCACGCCATTGGCGCGGCGGTCTCGGGCGGCCTGTCCATCGGCGGGGGCATCGCCATCGCCAACGTGGCCGACCAGACGCTGGCCCAGGTGGCCGGCACGGTGACCGCTGGGCGCAATGTGCGCATCCAGTCCTTTGACGGTGGCGCGGGCCAGAGCCTGCTGCAGACCAAGGCGGGCGGCGGCGGCCTGGTGGGCCTGGGCGCCTCGGTGACGATCTTCGATCGCACCAGCTCTTCCACCGCCGAGGTCACGGCCGACGCGGTCGTCACGGCTCAGGGCACTGCGGCGGCCGAGCCGGGCGGCGTGTCTGGCCAGGTCGCGGTGGACGCCGGCAGCGAACACCACCTCAAGTCGCAGGCGCTGGGCGCGGCCGTGGGCATCGGTGCCGTGGGCGCGGCCATCGCTCACGTCGACAACCAGGCATCGACCACCGCCAGCGTGGGCGATCGCGCCCGCATCACGGGCAAGTCGATCGACGTCAACGGCCACAGCCTGACCGACGCCCAGGCCGAGGCCACGGCGGCGGCGGGTGGCATCGTCAGCGGTGCCGGCGCCGATGCGCGCGCCAACGACCAGCACACCGCCAAGGCCAGCGTGGGCACGGGCGCTTTGCTCGATGCCTCGGGCGGCCTCAACCAGGTGCGCGCCAGCATCGACCCGCATGCGCGCGCCGAGACCTTCGGCGTGGCCGTGAGTTCGGGCGTGTCGGTGGGCCTGTCGATGTCCGAAGCCACCGTGCTGGGCAAGGCGCTCAGCCAGGTGGGCGACACCACCACGCTCAAGGGCCAGGACATCCTGGTCGCGGCCAACACGCTGCAGACGGGGTCGCCCACGGCCCGCGCCAAGGCCGAAGCCGTGGCGGGTGGCGCGCTGTTGGGCGCAGGCGCCACCTCGGCCGAGGCGTCGGTGCAGACCACCACCGAAGCCAGCCTGGGCCAGGGTGTGCAGGCCACCGCCACGCGCAACCTGAGCGTGCTGGCCAACTCGGCCACCTCGGGTGACACCTCGGCCACCGGGGTCTACGCCGGCTTCATCGCCGGGGGCAGCAACGAGGCCGTGACCAAGGCCAACACGACGACCACCGCCAAGGTGGGACAGGGCGCGAACCTCAGCGCCACGAACGCGCTGGCCGTCAACGCCACGGGTTCGGACGCCTTGCGAGCCGACACCGAAGCCGGCGCAGGCGGCCTGGGATCCCTGGTGGCCTCCAAGGCCGAAACCCAGGCCGAATCCCACACCAGCGCCGCCCTCGGGTCCCTGGAGACCAGCGGCGGCCAGGCCAGCGCTGGCAGCGTGCAGGTCAACGCCACGCAGACCACCAACTTCAACGCCACGGCCGATTCGCTCAACGCCTCGGTGGTGGGCTACTCCGGTGCCCGCGCCGTCAACACGGTCGACACCGACACCCGCGCCGACATCGGCCTGGGCTTCAACGTCACGGCCAACAACGGCAACGTCCAGGTCAAGGCCGTCAACCACGTGATCAAGCAGGCGCTGGCTTCGGGTCAGTTCAACGTCGACTCCGCATCGGGTGGCCTGCTCAACGGCGCGGCCGCCCGCAGCCAGACGCTGATCCGCAACCGGGCCCACGTGGGCGTGGGCGCTGGCAGCAACGTCACGGTCAACATCCCGGGCAGCACCTACGGCCAGGTCGAGCTGGGCGCGCTCAACCACATCGACGCGCACGACAGCGTGCGGCTGGACTCGGGCGGTGCCATCGCCGTGGCGCGCAGCGAGTCCGAGATCCGCGCCGACCTGAACCACGCCGAAGTCAAGGTGGGCGCCGGCGCACAAATCAAGGCCGATGGCGAGATCAACGCCTCGGCCCGCACCGATGCCCAGGTGTTCACCGAGGCGCGCTCCAAGACCTATGGCCTGGCCGGCGCTGCGCAGGGCGAGACCCTTTCGCGCATCGCCGCCGACAACGTGGTCGATGTCGCGACCGGTGCCCTGCTCGAAGGCCAGCGCGACGTGCACCTGATGGCTGGCACCGACCGCAGCGCGCCCAATTTGCTGCAGGCCGACGCCGACACCCGCCTGTGGAACCGCACGGCGGTGCCCATCGAGACCGACCCCAAGGCGCACGCCGAGGTGGTGCAGTCCAACGACATCAACGTGGCCGATGGCGCGCAGGTGCGATCGGTGCGCAGCGTCTACCTGACCGCCACCGAAGGCGACCACCGCACGCGTGGTTTTGGCGAAGGCACCGATGCCTACCGCGAGGTGCTCTCGGCCATCGGTGAGTTCTTCGGTGCCGACACCTCCTCGCTCAAGATCAGCGGCGGCAGCACCTGGGACAACACCCGCAACCCCAACGCCATCACCTCGTCGGTCAACGTCGACGGCAAGGTCGAGGCCGGCATCTGGCACCTGCAGCACCTGACCTACCGCGCCGATGGCGGCTTCAGCATGTCCGAGGGCGTGAGCTTCACCTCGCGCGACAACGTCAAGCTGGCCGATCTGCTGACGGCCGAGATCGACAAGCTGCGCCAGAAGGCCGACCAGGTGCGCAACGCGGCCAACAACTACACCGGTGACACCAACGCCGCCGACGTGGCCCTGGCGCTGGACAACGATGCCGACATCCTCGAGGCGCAATTGGCAGCCCTGGGTGGTGAGACGCGCGTCGGCTTCCTCGACGTCGGCCCCATCCTGGCCACCACCGGCAACGTCAACGTCACCTCGCGCGTGCTCACGGGCGCAGCCAGCGGCCAGCTGATTGCCCCGGGCGACGTGCGCATCGACATCGACAACCAGTCCACGCGCTTCATGACCACCAGCACGCTGACCATCCCCGACGAGGAGGGTGGCCAGGTGCTGTGGAACGGCCAGCGCGTCTCCTCGAAAGAGCAGATCAACGCGCGCAACCGCGCCGGTCAGACCACGGCCGTGTCGGTGGTGGACGCCCTGTCCACGCCAGCACCGGTCATCAGCGTGCTGAACTCCAACAGCAACGACACGGCCACAGGATCGCCTGCGCAGCTGTGGATCCAGGGCGACATCAGCAACCTCGGTGGCCTGGCCAAGGCCAAGAGCCACGGCACCATCCGCGCCTCGGCCAACATCAGCGCCGAGACGGTGGAGATCGCCACGGGCGGTGATTTCATCAAGACCTACACGCCAGGCTTCACCCACCAGGGCGGCGACCCGATTTCGCAACTGGGCAACGTGCCAGGTTCTCGGGAGGGCGATGCCATGGCTCTGGGCGGCAGCGACGCCACCGACAGCGTTTCCGGCGACTACGTCAACAACGGCCTGCCGGGTGACTGCCTGACCGTCTCCTGCGGCAGCACCATCGCTGGCAACAACGTCTACATCAGCGCCGAGAAGCTCAACATCAACGGCTTGATCCAGGCCGGCCTGCCCATGCGCAGCGTGAAGGTCACGCAGGCCCTGATCACGTCGAAGGCATCCGACATCGCCCAGGCGCGCATCAAGTACCTGGCCGGCACCGGCGACCGCTACCTGGACCTGACCAACCCCGAGCCCGGCAGCGCCGACATCAAGGTGCGCTACGACGCGGCCAACGATCGCCTGGAGCTGGACAACGTGCGCATCGGCGGCGGCCACATGGAGCTGTTCGGCAACATCTTCTCGACCGGCAATGGCGAGCTGCGCGTGCTCGATGGCTACGGCCGCATCGACATCGGCAACGAAACCGCTTACGACATCGCGCTGGGCCGCGTGGACACGGGCCAGGGCGTCGAAGGCAAGATCCGCATCACCGACACGGGCAAGCGCGTGATCGGTGTGGGCCAGGTCGATCAGACCGGCACCCGCACCGACGGCAAGCCGCTGGTCACCGAAATCACCCGCCTGGGCAACCAGATCCAGGTGCGCGACAGCCGCACGGTGGACGCCGATGGCAAGCCCACCTACCTGGCCGACACCGAAGACGGCAAGTCGACGGCGTACGACCCGGTGGCCAACCGCCGCTTCAACTGGATCAACGGTCGCACCCAGAAGTGGACCGAAGAGCGCTACTACACGACCAAGATCGCATTGGGCGCCGACTGGCTGGCGCCGGACTACGACGACCCGGACCGCATCGTGCCTGGCATCCCCACCTACGTGCAGCGACTGACGGGCGACTGGTTGTCCGTGGGCGGTGGCAACGAGGGCTACCGCATGGACTACACCCAGGTGACGTCCGACAAGACCCTGGTCGCTGGCTACCCCACGGTGATCGACCGCTACTGCATCGGCATCTGCAAAGTGGCCATCTACGAAGAGATCAAGAGCCAGGCCAACTTCGAGTGGACCGTCAAGGAGTACTTCCAGCACAGCCTGAACGCCTCCAAGCAGATCAAGGTCAACTTCGTGGGCGAGGACACCTCGGCCGTCAACATCACATCCAACACCGGCAAGGTGCTGCTGGGTGGCCTGGTGCGCAGCCTCACCGGTGCGGCCAACATCACCGCCACCAACGGCATCCAGCAGGTCAATGACCAGGCCGTGATCAACGCGCAGGCCGTGAACCTCAGCGCCAACACAGGCGCCATCGGTTCGGCCACGCAGGCGGTGCACATCGACCTCACCGACGCCGACCCCAGCCGCGGCCTGATCAATGGCACGCTGACGGCCCGCGCCCGCGATGGCATCGCCATCCGCGAGACCGATGGTGACTTGCGCATCGCTGCGGCCGAAGTCGCCGCCGGTGCGCTGCGCCTGAGTGCCGACGGCCACATCGCGACGACGGACCCGACTGTCACGCTCAAGGGTCGCGACGTGCGCCTGGTCAGCGACAGCGGTCGCATCGGCAGCGCCGCCTCACCGCTGCGCATCGACACCGACGCCGTGATGGGCGTGCTCTCGGCGCAGGCGCTGGACGACATCCACCTGCGCGAAGTCAGTGGTGACCTGCGCGTCGAACAGGTGGCCTCCACCGTCGGTGACGTGCACCTGAGCGTGCCCGGCGGCAAGCTGATCGACGCCAACGACGTCGAGGTGCTGGACCCCTTGCAAGCCCAGCAGTTGCTGGACCTGTGGGACACCATGCGCCTGCGCGAGAACTCCTACCAGGGCAGCGCCAGCCAGACCGTGCGCAACGCAGAGCGCCTGGTCGAGACCGAGTACCAGCGCTACTGGCAGCTGCGCAACGTGCGCAGCGACGGGGCGGGTGGCTACACCGCCGACGCCTTCGATCCGGCCTACACCTTCAAGCTGAGCGCTGCGCAGGCCGCCGAGCTCAAGAAGGCCAACCAGTGGACGGATGCCGATGTGGCCTCCTTCGAGCAGCAGCAGACCAGCGCCTTCCGCGCGGCCCACGCTCGTTTCGGTGGCCAGGCCTACAACGCCAACTTCACGCACAAGGCCTCTGACGCCGAGGTGGCAGCCCTGACAGAGGGCGTGAAATGGTCCGATGCCGAGCTGGCCAACGCCATCGGCGCCGGCCTCTTCCGCCCGGTGGCCGACACCGAGGTGCGCGTGGAGGCGGCCAACATCATCGGGCGCAACCTGGTGCTCGACGTGGCCGGCTCCATCGGTGAAGACGCTGGTGTGGTTCGCATCAAGCGCCAGCAAGGTCTGACGAACGATGAGAAGCTGGCCCTGCTGAGCGCCGAGCTGCAGGACATGACGGTGACCGACACCGAGATCCTGATCGCGCAGAAGAAGGACATCGACGTCGAGGCCAGCGGCACGCTCCGTGCCCAGGCGACAGGCCCGATCTTCATCGGCAGCGAAGGTGACCTGGCGCTGCAGAACGTCAGCAGCAACCAAGAGGTGCGCATCAAGAGCGGCTCGGGCCTGAGCAACGCAGCCGCCGATGGCGTGGCCGCGGTGCAAGCCGGTGCCCTGGTGCTCGAAGCGGGCCAAGGCGACATCGGCTCGGCCAGCAAGGCGATGCTGGTGGACGTGGCCGATGGTGGTCGAACGACCGCTCGGGCCAAGCAACACATCTGGCTGACCGAGGCCACCGGCGACATGGCTGTGGGCACTGTCTACGCCCAGGAAAGCGCCACGCTGACCGCGCCCGGCGCCATCCTCGATGGCCGCAACGACCGACAGCTCGACGTGCAGGCCCGCGAGATCAACCTGATCGCGGGCACCACCATCGGCCGCGACGGTGGCATCGACGAAGCACTCGAGGTCAGCACCGGCGCCAACGGCCTGCTCAACGCCAGCGCACCCGATGGCATCTTCCTGGCCGGCATGGGGCAGAACAGCCGCTTGGGCAACATCACCACCGCGGGCCGCTTCGCGTACGACGCGCTGGCCAGCAACCTGACCCTCACGGGCCTGGTGCAGGCGCGCAGCATGCGCCTGGGCGCCGACGACGACATCGTCTTCACGCCGGGTGGCAAGCTGGTGGCCATCGAGCGCATCGACCTCGAGGCTGGGGCCGATGGCCAAGGCAGCGTGGTGGTCGAGTCCGCCGTCACCGCCTCGCCGCTGGTCAGCTCGCCGGTGGTGCGCATCGTCGCTGCCGACACCGTGGGCGAAGGCCAGTCGCTGAGCATCGACAGCCCCGATGTGGGCTTCGAAGCGCGCAACATCAACGCCCAGGTGAGCACACCTGGCGCCTTGCTGCTGAGCGTGGCCGGCAACAACGGCTTGCCTGCGCAAAGCGTGTCGCTCGACGTCAGCGCGGGTGAAGGCGCCGACCAAGGCGTGACCTTCGCGCTGCTCAATGCCGAGCGCTCGCAGGTGCGCTCGGCCAACGCCGCACCGATCACGGTGGAACAAGGCCTGGTCACCAACTGGACCGAGTTCTTCACGCCCTTCTACAGCGTGCGCCTCGACGCCGCCGACCGCCGTGCCCAGCAGGGATGGGACGTTCACGGCTACACGCTCGACGGTGCCTACGACCTGGTGCTGACGCCGCAGGCCGCGCTCATCGGCGCCTACGTGCTGGTGGGCAACCCGGAGAAGGTGATCTTCAGCAACCCGAGTGGCGTCGTCACCGGCGAGACCCGCACCGTGGGCGACCTCGGTGGCCAGCGCGACCAGGTGGCCACGCGCACCCTGAGCGTGGTGCGCAACGTCCAGGGCAACCTGGCGCCGGCCGCTGGCGTGCTGCAAATCAGCGGCGACCCCTTCGAGTGCAAGGACCACGAAGCCGAGTGCCTGGAGCTGGGCATCGCCCCGCCGGCAGCAGGCCAATGAGGACATGACCATGAACCGCCCCCAACCCCTCTTTGCCGCCGCCGTGGCGCCGGTTTCCCTGGCGGTCTGCGCCTTGCTCGCGGGGGCCTTGCTGGCTTCGACCGCACAGGCGCAAACCACGCTGCCATCGGGCTTGACGCCCGGTGCCGCCCAGGCCGCCGAGCGCCAGCAACGCGAGGCCCAGCAGCGCGAAGAGCGCCTGCAGCAGGGCGCGCCGGACGCCTCGGTCCAGGCGCCGGCCACGCCCAAGGCCACGGCCGCCAGCACCGAGCGCAACATCCGCGTCGAGCGCTTCGAGGTCGATGCCTCGCAGATCCTCGGCGCCCAGGAGGTGGACGCCGTGCTGGCGCCGCTGCGCGGCCAGACCGTCAGCCTGGCCGACCTGCAAGCCGCCGTGGCTCGCATCAACGAGCTGTACGACGCGCGCCGCGCACTCACCGCCCGAGCCGTGCTGCCCACGCAGACCATCAAGGATGGTGTGGTGCGCATCCGCCTGGTCGAAGCCAAGACCGGCGAGCTGCGCATCAGCGGCCAGCAGGCGCTGGCAAGCGACTACGTGCGCGACCGCCTGCACCTCAGCCAGGACGCGCTGTTGTCCGTGCCTGCGCTCGAAGAAGACCTGGCCAAGTTCAACCGACTCAACGAAACCCAGTTGCGTGCCAACGTCGTGCCCGGCAAGCGCTTTGGCACCACCGACGTCGAGATCACGGTCAGCGAGCCCAAGCGCCTGCGCGCCGACCTCTTCGCCGACAACGCCGGGCGCGAAACCACGGGCCGTGGCCGCGTGGGCGCGGTGCTGCGCGGCAGCAACTGGCTGGCCGACAGCGACACCGCATCGCTGACCGCCACCACCGCGCGTGGCTCCAACAGCCTGGCGGGCTCGTACTCGCTGCCCATCAACCGCCACGACACCCGGCTTGATCTGTCGGCCAGCTACGGCGACATCCGCATCCTGCGCGGGCCCTTTCAGCCACTGGAGATCACCGGTCGTTCGCAGGACGCGACGGTGGGCGTGAGCCAGCCGCTGGTGACCGAGGCCGAACGCGCGTGGTCCACCTACGCGCGCCTGTCCGACCGCCAGTCGCGCAGCTCGTTCTCGGGCTTCAAGCAGACGCACGAAAAGCACCGCGTGATGACCTTCGGTCTGGCCGGTGACCAGCTCACCGACGGCCACGCCTGGTTCCTGGATCAGCAGCTGGTGGTGGGTTCGACCGACCTGGCGGGTGACGCCAGCTTCATGTACTACCGCGCCCAGGGCAACCGGCTCGACCGCCTGGGCGAGCGCACCCAGCTCATCAGCCGCGCCGCGCTGCAGCTGTCGCAGAACCGCCTGCTGCCTTCGGGCGAGCAGTTCCAGGTAGGCGGTGCCTACACGGTGCGTGGTTACTCGGAAGGCCTGGTCTCGGGCCGCCACGGTTACCAGCTCAGCGTGGAGATCCGCCAGGGCCTGGGCGCCATCGAGTACCTCGAGCGCGAGCCCAACGCGCCGCGCTGGCAGTGGCTGGCTTTCATCGACCACGGTGCGGCCATCGCTTACCGGCCGGGCAACCTCAAGGCTGTTCAGCGCGACGACTTCCTCACCAGCGCCGGCGTGGGCGTGGTGATGGACTGGCGCAACGTCAACGCCCGCCTTGTGCTGGCCGCGCCGCTCAAGCGGCACCATCCGGCCGAGACCGATCGCAGCGATGTGCGCGTGCACGCTTACGTGAACGTGGCGTTGCAGTGAAAAATCCGCGAAGCCCTCACAGGCGTTTGCGGATCTTGTGGACCTGATCGCCTGAATCGCGTCAGGCCATGATCAGCACGTGATCAGAAGGTTTCCCAATCGCCATCGTCGGCGGCGGCCGTCGCGGGCGTGAAGCTCGCGGTGGCGGCAGGGGCTGCGGCTGCAGCGGCCGGGGCGGCAGGCTTGGCCGCCGGCTTGGGCAGGCTGGCACGGGCCACGGGCTTGCTGGCTGGGGCAGGCTTGCTTTCCGATGCGGGCTTGCTGGCGCTCGCTGCAACGGTTGCCGAAGAGGTCAGGGCCTTCGCCTCGCTGACCCCGCTCGAAGACGACAACATGGTCGGTGCCGAATGCAGCGACTTGACCGGCGTCAGCACGGGTTCCGCATGCAGCTTCTGCGTGCCGCCCGCGCCCAGCTTGAAGGCCGAGACGGCGGAAGCCAGTCGCGTGGCCTGCTCTTTCAGGCTCTCTGCTGCGGCGGCGGACTCTTCCACCAGCGCGGCGTTTTGCTGCGTCATCTGGTCGAGCTGGTTGACCGACTGGTTGACGGTGCCGATGCCCTGGCTCTGCTCCGACGACGCGGCGCTGATCTCGCCGATGATGTCCGAGACGCGCTGCACGCTGGTCAGGATCTCGACCATCGACGAGCCAGCGTCCTGCACCAGCTTCGAGCCTGATTCGACCTTCTCGCTCGAAGCGTTGATCAGCGTCTTGATTTCCTTGGCGGCGTTGGCCGAGCGTTGCGCGAGGGTGCGCACTTCGCCAGCCACCACGGCGAAGCCACGGCCCTGTTCACCGGCGCGGGCGGCTTCCACCGCCGCATTCAGCGCCAGGATGTTGGTCTGGAAGGCGATGCCGTCGATCACGGTGATGATGTCGGTGATCTTGCGGCTGGCGTTGTCGATCTCGGCCATGTTCGAGACCACCTGCGAGACGATCTGCTCGCCACGCTGGGCGGCGGTGGCCGCGCCAGATGCCAGCTGATTGGCCTGGCGGGCGGCGTCGGCGCTTTGCAGCACGGTGCCGGTGAGCTCTTCCATCGAGCTGGCGGTTTGCTGCAGGTTCGAGGCGGTGTGCTCGGTGCGCTGGCTCAGGTCCTGGTTGCCCGTGGCGATTTCCGTCGATGCGGTCGAGATCGAATCGGTGGCCTGGCGGATCACGGCGATCGTGTCGCGCAGCTTGTGCGTCATGTCCACCACCGAGCCACGCAGCGAGCCGGTGTCGCCTGCCTGGTGCTGCAGGTTCATGTCCAGGTGGCCATCGGAAATGCGGCTGACCAGGTCGCGCAAGGTCGAAGGCTCGTCGCCCAGGTCCTTCCACACCGAGGACACGATGGCGGCCGAGGCCGCGCCCAGCACGCCCAGCACGATGACGCCGGTCACGATGGTGACCCACAGGTTGGTGTCCACGCCGGCGCGCGCCGAAGCTTGGGCCTCATCGATGGCAGCTTTGGCCGAAGCCTTGTGTTCGTTCAGCAGCTTGTCCAGCGACTGCAGCGAGCTCTGCATTTTGCCGAGCTGGTCGCCAGGGGGCTGCTGGGTCAGCAGCGCACGCGTGGCGCCGATGGCCGAGGACTGGTAGGCCTCGAAGGCATCACCCAGTGTTTTGGCGATCGCGGATTTTTCCGGCAGCTTGCCCATGTCGGCCAGGGCCTTCTTGGCCGTGGCCACCATGGCGTCGGTTTCCTTGAGCTTTTCGGCTTCGCCTTCTGCGGCGGCGGTCTGCAGGGTCAGGCGCAGTTGCTCCACGCTGCGGTCCACCGTCTGCACGTGGGCCATGTGCGGGTTGTCGACCTCGTGGAGGTGCTGGAGGATCCCGGAGGTGCGCTCGCCAACAGCAAAGCTGACGGCCACGCCGACGACGAAGACTGCGGCTGCGCTGATCGGCAGCATCCAGATTTTGGTGCGAAAGTTCATCTTGGCTCCTGCGAGGGAAGAGGGCAGACCGGGCGAACGGCATGCCCTCCACGGTGAGGCTATCGGCATGATGGCCGAGGCTCTGAAGTCAAAAGGCGCAAATAAGTCGTGCTTCCCAGGCCGTTTGTGCGCCTGTTCCTACAATCCGCGCCATGTCTGCACCTTTGCCCGCCGGCCCGGCTCGCTCCGCTGTCGTTCGCAACCCGATGTTCTGGGTGGCGCTGCTGTATTTCTCCGAAGGGCTGCCGCTGGGCGTGTTCTACGACCTGTTCCCGGTGCACATGCGCCAGGCGGGGGTGGGGCCAGCCGAGATCGGGTTGCTCAGCCTGCTGGGGCTGGCCTGGACGGTGAAGTTCCTGTGGGCGCCGCTGGTCGATGCCTGGCGCCACCACCGGCGCTGGATCGCGGCGGCCAACGTGGGCATGGCCGCGGTGCTGCTGACCTTGGCCACCCAGCCCGAGGCCCTGGGGCAGGGCGCCACCTGGCCCTGGGCCCTGCTGGCGGCCTTCACGGTGCTGTCTGCCACCAACGACATCGCCACCGATGGCTACACCATCGAGCTGCTGGCCAAGGGGCAGTACGGCCTGGCCAACGGACTGCGCATCGGTTTTTACCGCGTCGGCATGCTGGCAGCAGGCGGTCTGTTGGTGGTGGCGGGCTGGATGGGCACGCCAGGGCAACCGGCCTGGTCTGCGGCGTATGCGGCCGGCGGGGCGCTGATGGTGCTCAACGCGGCTTTGATTTTGCTGGCGCCGGCGCAGCCACCGCGTGCGCCCGCGCCGAAGGGCGCTGCAGCCGACGAGTGGCGGGTGCTGCGCAGCCAGCCCCAGTGGCTGCTGGCCTTGGGCCTGGTGCTGGCGGGCCTGCTGTGGCCGGTGCTGGGGCCGGTGGGCAAAGCCTTGTCCTGGGCGCCGGTGCAGGCCATCAGCGGCACCTGGTGGTTCAAGGGCGGCATCCCGGTCGGTTTGATGCTGTTGGGCGCCAGCCTGATGGTGCGCGCGGCGCGGGGCCCGCAGGCGGCTCGCCTGGCCGACGGGCCGGTGTTTGGCGCCTGGGTGGCCCTGCTGGCGCGACCGGGCATGCTGGCGGTGCTGGTTTTCATCCTGCTGTTCAAACTGGGTGACGCGGCCATGGGCTTCATGGTCAAGCCCTTCTGGGTGGACGCTGGTTTCACCCCGGCGCAGATCGGCCTGGTCAGCGTCAACGTGGGCCTGGGGCTGTCGATCGCCGGGGGCCTGGCGGGGGGCTGGTACGTCGACCGAGCCGGCATCTTCAAGGGGCTTTGGGTGCTGGGGCTGGCGCAGGCGCTGTCCAACCTGGGGTACGCGGCGGCGGCCTCGGTGGTGCCCCACGCCTTGCCTGGAGCCGAAGTGAGCGCTAACCATCAAATGGTGGTTTACGCCGCCAGCGCGCTGGAGAGCTTCACCGGCGGCCTGGGCACGGGAGCGTTCCTGGCCTTCCTGATGGGCATCACCGACAAGCGCCGCGCCACCACCGAGTACGCCATCCTGTCGTCGATTTTCGCTTTCTCGCGGGCGGTGGCGGGCTGGGCTGGCGGCCTGGGGGTCGAGCAGATGGGCTACTCGGCCTTCTTCCTGCTGACCTTTTTCCTGTCATTCCCGGCCTACGCGCTGCTGCCGGCGGTGCGGCGTATGCTGTTGCGCGACGAGGCGCGTTGACTCCTTCAGGGCCGCCCCCATTTGTGGCCCTGCCCCTTGAGACCCCAGCAACCCGCGCCCAACCGCTGCCAAACACCATGCCCCTGAACGCTGTCGCCCACCCTCGCCGCATCAACGAACCACGCCAAGCGCTGCGGCCACGCGCCCGGGTGGTCGGCCTGTGCGTGGCGCTGGCCGCCAGCCTGCTGATGCCGGTGGCCTCGGCCTGGGCGCGCGAAGGGGTGGACGTGGGTGGGCAGTCGGGTTTTGCACGCCTGGTGCCGGCCGAGCAGATCGAGCAGGCCGCCGCCCAGCAGTACCAGCAAATGGCCGTGCAGGCCCGTCAGCAAAATGCGCTGCTGCCCGACAACCACCCGCAGGTGGTCCGCTTGCGCACCATCGCCAAACGCATCATCCCGCACAGCCTGAGCTGGAACAAACGGGCCAAGCAGTGGCAGTGGCAGGTCATCGCCATCCACTCCAAAGAGCTCAACGCCTTCTGCATGCCGGGCGGCAAGATCGCTTTCTACACGGGCATCCTGGAGCAGCTCAAGCTGACCGATGACGAGGTCGCCATGATCATGGGCCACGAGGTGGCTCACGCCCTGCGCGAGCACGCCCGCGAGCGCATCGGCAAGCAGTCGGCCACGCGCCTGGGCGCCAACGTGATCTCGGGCCTGCTGGGCCTGGGTGGCCTGGGTGATTCTTTGCTGAACATGGGTGGGCAGTTGCTGACCCTGACATTCAGCCGCCAGGACGAGTCCGAAGCCGACCTGGTCGGCATGGAGCTGGCTGCGCGCGCTGGCTACAACCCGCAGGCGGGGGTCACCTTGTGGCAGAAGATGGCCGCGGCCTCCAAGGGCGCGCCGCCTCAGTTCCTGTCCACCCACCCGTCCAGCGGCACCCGCATCCAGGACATCCAGGCCAACCTGCCCAAGGTGATGCCTTTGTTCGAGCGTGCGCCCAAGCCCGAGCAGCGTTGGGACGCCCCAGCCCGCTCAGGGCTGAACACGGCCGATCCGCTGGCATTGGCGTTCTGGGGGCGGGGTGAGGGCGCTTTGGGCCGGAGCCCAGCGTCCATGCCTGTCGGTCACGGCGATCACGGGCACTGAGCCGATCGGGGCGACACCGCGCTCAGGCGCACCGTGTGAACGCAGGCGCTTGATGAGGCGAGGGCCTCAAGGGCTGGTGGCCATCAGTTCCGCAGCCAGCTTGCCCACGCGGGCCAGCGCACGCCGCTCGGCCTCGCCCCACTTGCCCCCCAGCCCCAGGCGCATGCAGCGCTTGAAGCGGTCGCTGGTGCTGAACAGGCTGCCCGGGGCGATGCAGATGTGCTCCTCCAGGCAGGTGTGGAACAGCTCCACGGTGTCGACCTCACCCGGCAGCTCCAGCCACAGGATGAAGCCGCCTGAAGGCGAGGTCATGCGCGTGCCCTTGGGGAAGTGGCGCGAGATGAGCGCACGGGCCTCGTCCATGCGCGCCGCGACCACACCACGAAGCTGGCGGTAGCCGGCCTCGATGCCGGGCTGGGTCAGCAGGTCGGCCAGGGCGCGCTGCAGCATCACGGTCTCGCTGCCCGAGGTGGCCGACTTCATGCGCTGCAGGCGCTCGGTGCGACCTGGCGCGGCGATCCAGCCCAGGCGCAGGCCCGGCGCGATCGTCTTGCTGAACGAGCCGCACAGCATCACCTGACCGCCGGTGTCGAACGACTGCACCGCGCGGCGGCGGTCGTCGTCCTCGCACAGGTCGTTGTAGAGCACGTCCTCGATCAACGGCACCTGGTGGCGCGCCACCATCTGCGCCAGGCGCTTGCGTTCGGCCAGCGGCATGCTGCAACCCAGCGGGTTCGACAGCGTGGGCACGGCCAGGATGGCCTTGACGGGCTGGGTGTCCAGCGCCAACTGCAGGGCGTCGAGCGACAGGCCGGTGCGCGGGTGGGTGGGGATCTCGAGCGCGCGCAGGCCCAGGCTTTCGAGGATTTCCAGGAAGCCGTAGTACGTGGGGGACTCCAGCGCCACCACGTCGCCCGGCTTGGTCACCGTGCGCAGGCACAGCGTGATCGACTCCAGGCAGCTGCTGGTGACGATGACGTCGTCGGCGTTGACGTGACAGCCCATGCGCAGCGCGTGCCGCGCGATGGCCTTGCGCAGCGATTCATCGCCGGGGCCGAAGGGGTACTGGCACAGCGTGGCGCGGTGGCGCTGGGTGGCGCGGCTGACGGCGCGGCGCACCCGGTCCTGGGCGAACAATGCGGCATCGGGGCAGGCGGCGCCAAAGGACACGTAGTCCGGGTGGTGGGCCACGCTCATCATCTTGCTGGCCATGGCGCTGATGCCCACGCTGACCGAGCGCTTCGGGGGGCGCGAGGTGTCGGGCTCGGGCAGCTGCGGCGGGCGCGCGGCGACGAAGTAGCCCGAGCGCGGGCGGGCTTCGATCAGGCGCGCGTCTTCGAGCGTGCGGTAGGCCTGCACGACGGTGGACTGCGAGACCCCGTGCTGATGCGCCAGGTTGCGCACCGAGGGGATGCGCTCGCCGCGCGAAAGTGTGCCGGTGCGGATCTGCCGGGCCATGGCGTCGGCGATGCGCAGGTAGAGGGTGTCGGGCAGGCTCGCGTGGGTGTGCATGAGCCCCATTCTGTATGGAACCCCCACCGTTTGACCAGCACAGATGGTGGCGCACACGACCGGCACAGCCGGGCCGTGGTGCGGCCTGTGTGGGTGGCATTGGTGGCCTGCTGACGCGGCCACGTGGCGCAGTTGCTGCCTAAGGTGAGAGGCCCACCCACCCACGAGGCTCACCATGTTCAACTGGATCAGGGGTTTGGTCCCCGCGCTCGCGCCCGTCACCTCCGTCAACCTCAAGGGGCCGGTGGTGCTGCCCGCAGGACAGGTTCATCGGCTTCGACTGCGTGCCGGTGACGCCCTGCTGGTTCGCCATGGGCAGGTGTGGATGACGCGGCAAGGCGATCCATTGGACCACGTGCTCAGTCCGTCACATGGGCACGTGGCGGCTCGGCCGGAAGAGGTGGTGCTGGAGTCGTTCGTGCGGGACGGCAGCGCTTACGAACGCCAGCCGTTGCCTTGACGCAAGGAACCTGCCTTGGTGGCCCTGCGCGGCGTGGTCGACACGGGCGACGCACCCCTCGTGGGTGCGAGCGCAGGGTCAGCGTTTGAGGAAGGGGTTGAACTGACGCTCTTCGCCGAAGGTGCTTTCCGGCCCGTGACCCGGCGTGAACGTGATGTCGTCGCCCAGCGGCAGCAGGTGCTGCGTGATGGCGCGGATCAGGTCACCATGGTTGCCACCGGGGAAGTCGGTGCGCCCGATGCCGCCGTTGAACAGCACGTCGCCCACGAAGGCGTGGCGCGTGCCGTCGTGGAAGAACACGACGTGGCCGGGCGTGTGGCCGGGGCAGTGCAGCACCTTGAGCGTCTGCTTGCCGATCTCGACCTCGTCGCCATCGTGCAGCCAGCGCGTGGGCGCGAAGGGCTCGGCCTGCGGAAAGCCGAACATCTGGCTTTGCTGGGGCAGGGCGTCGATCCAGAACTGGTCTCCCTCGTGCGGGCCGATGATGGGCAGGGTCAGGGTGCGCGCCAGCGTGCCGGTGCCGCCGGCGTGGTCGATGTGGGCGTGGGTGAGCCACAGGGCCTTGAGCGTCAGGCCGCGTTCTTCGACCGCTTGCAGCAGCTTGCCGATGTCGCCACCCGGGTCGATGAGGGCGGCCTCGTTCGTCTCGTCACACCAGACGAGGGAGCAGTTCTGTTCGAAGGCGGTGACGGGGAGGGTGAGGCGGCGCAGCATGACGCCGATGGTAGTTCTTCTGAACAAAGTCACAAAATTCAAAACAAGGTTTCAAAACTGCGCCATCCGACCCTCTGACAGGGCGAAACATAGTTTCAAAACGCCTTGATTCAAAACACCTTCTGGAAAGGGTAGCACTTGGTGCGCTTCTCGGCCCAGTCAACGCGCCAACAGCCGTAAATCCCGTCCCAGCCGATCGGATGAAATCGTCATTGGATGCAAGCTAACCGACAGTCAGGTGGACGAGTCGACCGGCGCGCCATGACGGCTAAAGGCTGATCTGCGACATTCGCGGGTGGTTCCTGGACGGCAGCGACTGCCAATAGCGAACATTGAGGGCCGGTGGCCTCAACCGACTGCTTTGCAACTAACACCAGTCGCTCGACGGCACTGCAGGCAGCAAGCCGGTTTGAATGGTCGCTCTGCGCAGAGTGACCGGCTCAAACCGACCCGTAGCGTAAGTTGGATCGCCCGCTATGAAATTGCGCTACGCAGGGACAAGCGGTCGGTCTAGCCACCCAGGCCAGTGAAGTAACGGAATAGCGGCATGTCATGCAACGCTTCTTCCATGGCCAGATCGTTCAACGTAAACCACTGCTGCATGAACTGGATGCACAGTTGCTACTCCACCGGAAACGGCGGAAGGCCACGTTTGCCTTCTGGCATGTAGGGAGCGATCAACTCTACCAATTCGGACCATCGAGGAGCTTCGATGCCGCGTGCGTCTCGTCGAAGTTCCCCATCTAACTCTCGCTTGCTTCATGAGCTCAATGAGCTCAGGCAACCACGCAGGTGCCACGGACGTGTTCGGACGATTTATCCAGGCCTTCCGCACCATTACGCGAATGTAATGCGCAGGTCATTCAAGGGAAAGGTCCGCCTCCGTAAGCTATTGCCTACTGCGCCAAGGTGGGTGCCCCAGGTGGCACCCAGGAGCAACACCCAATTGCATCTCCAGGAAACCCGACATGGCACCTCGAAACCCTCTTGTCTTCCCATCTGCCGGCTTGAGCCGTCGCCGCTTTGTCCAGGGGCTGACCGCTGGTGGTGTACTCAGCGGCTTGTCGCTACCGGCGATGAAGGCGCTCGCGCAGGCAGGTCAGCTCAGCCGCGGCACGGCGCCCGTTCTGCGCGGAAATACTTTTGACCTGGTGATCGCGGAGTCGCCAGTTAACTTCACCGGGCAGCCCGGCGTCGCCACGACGATCAACGGGTCCCTGCCTGCTCCGACCCTGCGCTGGCGCGAGGGCGAAGAGGTGACCATCCGGGTGACGAATCGGTTGCGCGAGGCGACCTCCATCCACTGGCATGGCATCATCCTTCCATACCAGATGGACGGTGTGCCCGGTATCAGCTTCCCCGGTATCGCACCCGGGGCGACCTTCACCTACCGTTTCAAGGTTCAGCAAAGCGGCTCCTACTGGTACCACTCGCATTCCGGATTCCAGGAACTGACCGGCATGTACGGTGCCATCATCATCGACCCGGCTGGTCCGCAGACCATCCAGGCCGACCGAGACCATGTCCTGCTCTTCTCGGACTGGACCGACGAGGATCCGATGCGGGTCTTCGCCAAGCTGAAGGCTCAGGGCGACTACTACAACTACAACCAGCCGACCGCCATCGACTTCTTCCGCGATGTGTCCCGCGATGGACTGCAGGTTTCACTCGCCAAGCGCAAGATGTGGAACGAGACGCGCATGAATCCGACCGATCTGGCCGATCTATCTGCGCAGACCCTGACCTATCTTGCCAACGGCGTCACGCCGGCCGGCAATTGGACGGCGTTGTTCAAGGCTGGCGAGCGGGTGCGTCTGCGCATGGTCAACGGCGCGGGCAACACCTTCTATGACGTGCGCATCCCCGGCCTGAAGCTCAAGGTTGTGCATGTCGACGGGGTGGACATTGAGCCCATTACTGTGGACGAATTCCGCTTCGGCCCTGGAGAAACGATCGACGTGATCGTAGAGCCCCGAGACGATGCTTACACGATCTTCGCGCAGGCGATGGACAGGACCGGCTATGCGCGCGCTACGCTGGCTGTGCGCGAGGGCCTGCAGGCACCTGTGCCCGCGCTCGATCCCGTCCAGTGGTTGACCATGGCCGACATGATGGGGAGCATGGACCATGGCTCAGCAGAAGGCGAGAGCATGGAGATGACCGCCATGGCGGGGATGCCCGAAATGACCGGGATGGCCGGAATGGATCACAGCGCCATGCAGGGCATGAACCACGGCGCGATGGCCATGGATCACAGCAAGCACGCGGCGGCCGCCGGCAGTCTGGCGATTCCGTCGACTCTGGCACGCCACGCGCGCACGGAATACGGCGCGAGCACGGACATGCGTGTCGACATGGCGCGCACCAACCTGGACGACCCTGGAATCGGCCTGCGAAACAACGGCCGTCGGGTGCTCACGCTCGCTGACCTGCACACGCCGTCAGGACCGATGGACAGCCGAGGCCCTGGGCGAGAGGTCGAGCTGCACCTGACCGGCAACATGGAGCGCTACACCTGGTCGCTTGACGGGCTCGAGTTCGGCAACTCCACGCCCGTGCACTTCCGCCACAACGAGCGCCTGCGGGTCATTCTGCACAACGACACGATGATGACGCACCCCATGCACCTGCACGGCATGTGGAGCGAGCTGGAGAGCCCTGACGGCAAGTTCCTCGCACGTCGGCACACCTTGCCTGTGCAACCCGCGCAGCGAATCAGCTTCCTTGTGACGGCCGACGCACTCGGACGTTGGGCTTGGCACTGCCACCTGATGTTCCACATGGACGCAGGCATGTTCCGCGAGGTCGTGGTGTCGTGAGTCCCAGCGAGAAAAGGAACCCCAAAATGTTCAAACCAGGATATCTCCCAACGTTGGCCATGCTGGTAGCAACGTTGACCACCGTGAACGCGCATGCCCAGACTGCCGCGTCCGAGGACCACAGCGCGCACCACGGTGCAACCTCGGAGCAGCCAGATACGGCGCCTGCCCCGACTGCGGCAGACCCTCACGCCGGGCATAGCACTACGCAAGGCGATGCGCCCCCGGCCATGGACCACGGCGACATGAAGATGCAGGGCGGCTCGGCGCCGGCGGACGCGCGCGACCCGCATGCCTATTCCAATGGCCTGAAGCTCGGCGAAGGCGATTATGCAGTTCCTGGCGTTCCTCGCCTGATGCTGGCCGACGAGCACCGCTTCGGTTCGCTCCTCGGTGAAACCCTGGAGCGTCAATTCACCCGCAAGGGGGGCGACAGCACGGCCTACAACTTCCAGGGTTGGTACGGTACGACCTACAACCGGCTGGCCTTGAAAGCCGAAGGCGCCATCTCCAACGGTAAGCTTGAGGAGTCTCGCACCGAGCTGCTATGGGGCCGCGCCATCGCCTCGTACTGGGACACCCAGGTTGGGGTGCGGCTGGACAGCGGTGAAGGCCCCAGTCGCCAATGGCTGGCCTTCGGCATGCAGGGGCTGGCGCCCTACTGGTTCGAATTGGACGCTACCGCCTATGTGGGCAATGGCGGAAGGACGGCCTTGAGGCTCGAAGCGAGCTATGAGTTGCTAATCTCGCAACGACTGATCCTGGTGCCGAAGGTCGAGACGCAGTTCTACGGCAAGGACGATCCCGAGCGGCGCATCGGCAGCGGCCTAGCCGAGGCATCGGCCGGGCTGAGGTTGCGCTACGAGATCAGCCGCCAATTCGCGCCCTACATCGGCATCGAGCGTGCGGGCTCGTTCGGGAAGACGGCCGACTACGTCAGCGCCGAAGGCGGACGAGCAAAGCAAACACGCTTCGTGGCTGGCCTGCGGTTCTGGTTCTGACAGCGCCTCTGGCGCACCCATCCACTTGCCCCTAACCAAACTGGGAATCATGATGAAAACTCACCGTGACACCTCAGCCAGCAATTTGCTGCCTGACCGAGCGGCATGCCAATCATGATTTGGTGGATATCTCCCCCCTCGGTTTCCGATGTTGAAGAATTCGAAGGACCTTCAAGTCCCACGTTCTGCTTTTCCCTCCATCACTCCCACTGCATGGGATTATTCATGACGCTCTCAAACCTCTTCTCCAAAGCGACCCTCGCTGTCGCCTCCGCCTTGTTCGCTACAACGGCAGCATTTGCCCATCCGGCACTGTTGTCCAGCTCACCGGCGGACAAGTCCCAGGGCCCGGCTCCCGCGAAAATCGAATTGAAGTTTTCCGAAACGCTGACCACGCAATTCTCGGGCGCGAATCTCATCATGACCGGCATGCCGGGGATGCCGAACCACGGCGCGATGAAGATCAACGCCAGCGTCGCTGGTGCCAGCGATGGCAAGACGATGATCATCACTCCCGCCAGCCCCTTGGTCGCCGGCGACTACCGCGTGGAATGGCGGGCCGTCTCTTCGGACACCCACCCAGTCAAGGGAAGCTTTACCTTCCAGGTGAAGTGAGCCATGACGGACGATTGGCTCAACATTGCGCTGCGCTTCGCGGTGTACATGGATCTGGGCGCGACCTTTGGTGTCTCCCTGTTCGGTGTGTACGCACTTCGTCTGGACAGTCGTTCGTCCCTCGTCGCGCAGCGCTTCGCCCGCGCAGCTTTTGCCGGTGCGCTCGTGGGCATCGCGTTATCGCTCGGCGCCATGGCAGTGCTCGCCAAGGCCATGTCCGGCGCTGCCACTTATGGAGAGCTGAACAGCAACGTCTTCGAGATGATCATTTCGGAGACGGCTGTGGGCATTGCCTGGTCGGTTCGTCTGCTGGCCCTTGTTGCATGCGTCGGTCTCGCCGTGTCGAAGCTGCGCACAGTGCACCGGCTGATTGGCTCGACCGCCTTGAGCGCTCTGGCACTCGCAACGTTGGCTTGGTCCGGACACGGCGCGATGAGTGAAGGGGCTCAGGGCTATCTGCACCTGGGGTCTGACATCGCCCATTTGTTGGCGGCCGGCGCCTGGATCGGGGCACTTTTTGCCTTCGTCATGCTGGCGATGCATCGGGCTGCAACGACAAACGAATCGGTCGAGATTCTGAGCCGGCTGTCAAATGGCTTTGCGCAGCTTGGCACCGTGATCGTGTCGACGCTGGTCGTGACGGGCATCGTCAACTATCTGCTGATCGTGGGTGCGTCAGTCAAGCCGATTTTCACGACGCTCTATGGCGGCCTGCTCGCACTGAAGATCGCATTGTTCATCGGCATGCTCGGATTGGCAGCTGCCAACCGCTTCCAGTTGAGCCCGCGACTCGAAGTGGCGCTGAGCATAGGAGATCATGCGCAAGCGGCCGTACTGTTGCGTCGCAGCCTGGTCATTGAGGCATGCATGGTGGTCCTTGTTATCGCATGTGTTGCATGGCTAGGCGTTCTTTCTCCAACCCAATGACGGTCGCATCGCGATTACGTGAACCCCAACCTGCCGACCAAAGCCACTGAGGTCTGACGCCTGTCAGTGTGGAAATGACAAGGTGAATTGCGTTTTACCGCCTCCTGATCGGGCCGAGGCATTGCCACCATGGGCTTCAACGATGGCCTTTGTAATCGACAGGCCAAGCCCAGTTCCATCAGAGTCAGGATGCGATCTTGCAGGATCTGCGCGATAGAAGCGGTCAAACAACCTTGGCAACACAAGAGGATCAATATCTTGGCCCGTGTTCTCAACTGTGATCTCGGTGGTTTTCGCTGACGCAACAATGGCAATTTGAACGACACCCTCTTTCGGCGTATGGCGGAGTGCGTTCGACAGCAGGTTGCTCACGGCGCGACGAAACATCAACCGGTCACCGTAAATCTGTCCATCGCCGTGAGTGCTCAAGCAGATGCGTTTGTCATCGGCAACAGCGTCATAGAACTCCAACAGTGCCTGTACTTCACGTGCCGCCGAGAAACGCTCCTTGTTGGGCAGGTCAACGCCTCGCTCGGTCTTGGCCAGGAACAACATGTCCGATACCATGCGAGCCAGGCGCTGCAACTCTTCGGCGTTGGATGCGAGGACGTCGCGGTAGGTAGGTGCATCCCGGTCGGCGGAGAGCGTCACCTGCGTCTGTGTGAGCAAGTTGCTGATGGGGGTGCGCAGTTCATGGGCCAGGTCCGATGAGAACTCTGACAGGCGCAGGAAGTCCTCCTGAAGCCTGCCTAACATCTGGTTCAACTCGCGTGCCAGGTCAGCCATCTCAATCGGTACGGCCTCAACAGGCATGCGCCTTTCCAGTTGTTGGCCCGTCACCCCAGCCGCTCGTGTCTTCATGTCGCGAAGCGGGGCCATGCCTTGATGCGCAGCGATCCAACCCAGAACACCACTGATGAGCGTTGCAATGACGGCGTAGATCACCAGTTTGCCTTGCAACTCGGTCAGAAACTTCTGATGGTGTGCTGTCTCAATCGCAACCGTGACATCTAATCGTTTGACCTGATCGTACCCGGGTGATGATTGAGAGTGGACTGCGTGAAAGTCACCTTCCCCGTGTTCCCTGGTGGGCTGCGCGTGGTCGCCTTGAATGCTGTCTGCGCTGAAGTCCTTGGCTAGATCGCCGACACCATTGGTTTGGAAGATCACGTCACCACCTGGTACCTTGACCAGCACATAGAGTCCATGATGATGATTCAGTGCCTCACTCAGCCGGGAGCGCGCGTCTCCAAGTGAATTGGACTTGGTCAAAATTTCGTCGATCAAGTGCTGCTTGTCTTCCAAGGTCGTACGGTCAAGCTCCTGGAAATGCTGATCCGTTGCCAGCAAGAGCAAGTAACCCAAACCGAGCACAACGGTGGCCGCCACGATCGTGAAAAACACAGTCAGGCGGCTGGTCAACGAAAGATGGCGCAGCACTTACTGATCCTCCGGCGCTTCCAGCACATAGCCCATGCCACGGACCGTCTGAATCAGCTTGGTATCGTGCCCCTCGTCGATCTTCACGCGCAGACGCCGCATGGCCACCTCGATCACATTGGTGTCGCTATCGAAATTCATGTCCCACACCTGCGACGCGATCAGCGAGCGAGGGAGGACTTCGCCCTGACGTCGCATCAGGAGTTCGAGGAGCCCGAATTCCTTGGCCGTCAGGTCGATGCGCTTGCCCGCGCGCGAGACACGCCGACGCAGCAAATCCAAATCCAGGTCAGCCACCTTCAGTCTTGTGGGCTCGTTCCCGCTGCGACCTCGCCGCAAGATGATGCGCACGCGTGCCAACAGCTCGGCAAATGAGAAGGGCTTGACCAGGTAGTCCTCGGCGCCCAACTCCAGGCCCTTCACGCGGTCCTCCACCTGATCGCGCGCGGTCAGGAACATGACCGACGTCTGCAGACCCCGTTCGCGCATGGCCTGCAATACCTGCCAACCGTTCAGGCCCGGAAGCATCACATCCAGAATCACCAAGTCAAACTCGCTGTGCTCCATCAAATGCAAGCCATCCGTCCCGTTCTGGGCGAGATCAACAAAAAACCCGGCTTCACGCAAGCCTTGGCGCAGGTACTCACCGGTTTTGGGCTCGTCTTCGACGATCAAGATGCGCATGTTCGTTCTTCTCTCTCTGGTGTGAGGATAGTGTGACAAGCTTTAGTGCCGCTGACATGTAGATAACAAACATGTAATTTGGTAGATGGCTTTTTGTCAGGAATAACTCTTCAGAATGAGTCCTAGAGTTCACGGCGTCGCAGACCAGGAGTGCATGTCGAGTCCATCACACCAGAAGGGTGCTCTTTGGCTTGTTGACATGCCCTGACGCGACAGCATCGACACATACAGCTACTCGTATTCATCAGAGGAAACCATGAACAAAATCAACCAACTGCTGACCATTTCTGCGTTGGCCCTGAGTGTGGTCATACCTGTGAGCAGCTTTGCTCAAACAGCCATGGATCACAGCAAGATGGGCATGTCGCATCCGGCCGCCATGACCGACGGAGAAATTAAGAAACTGGACGTCGCCAACGGCAAGATCACGATCAAACATGGCGACATCTTGCACATGGACATGCCAGGCATGACCATGGTGTTCACGGTGAAGGACAAGAGCTTGCTGTCCCAAGTCAAGCCGGGAGACAAGGTCAAGTTCATGGTAGTGAACGAGGGCGGAAAGCTGGTGGTCACCGATATCCAGCCTGCCCAATAAAAAACGCTGACCCTGCGTGCTGTAGCCGCCATGTCTCCTGGAGCCAGGACGGGCATCGGCTGATTTCAAACCCTGACAGGAGAAAACCATTACCAACATTCGCAAGACTCTGATTGCACTCTGTGCCGCGACGGCATCGATGGGGGCCTTCGCACAGGCTGCCGAGGAACATCAAGCCCACCATCCAGCGGGCGCAGCTTCGGCGGCAGGGCCTGTCAAAAAAGCGCCAGTGAAAGCCATGGGGGCGGACAAGATGGCGGCGATGGACCAGCACATGAAGTCGATGCAAGCCATGCACGAAAAGATGATGGCTGCCCCCACCCCTGAAGCGCGTCAGGCCCTGATGGCTGAGCACATGAAGACGATGCAGGAAGGCATGACCATGATGAAACAGATGGGAGGCAAGGGCATGAAGGGTGACATGGCCAGCCGTCAGCAAATGATGGAAAAACGCATGGACATGATGGAGTCCATGATGCAGATGATGATGGATCGTATGCCCCCGGCTCCAGCCAACTGATTCGCATCAATTGATCGGAGAATCGCATGAACCACCAACACAAGGGCCATGATTCGCCCCCGAACTTCTGGACGACACGCTATGCCATCGGTTTGGTGGTGATTGGTGGCGTCACAGCCTACTTTCTGCTGGCGGAGCATTTGGCCCATGTGGTGGGCGCTTTGCCATATCTGCTTCTTTTGGCCTGTCCGCTGATGCACGTCTTCATGCATGGCGGGCATGGTCATCAGAATCAGCACCCGGGCCAGCCGGACAAACCGAGCAGCGCGAAGTCACGCAAGCCAGGAGAGCCAGGAGAGCCATCATGAATCATGCTGATCCTGCGTATGGCCTGTGGTCTCTGGTCATCTTCAATTCGGCGATCTTCATCATGTTCGCCTTCAGCTTCTTCAAGCCTGCGACAACGCGGGATTGGCGTTCATTCAGTGCCTTTTCCGCGTTCATCGTTGCCTTGTTTGTGGAGATGTATGGTTTCCCTCTGACGATTTACCTGTTGTCAGGATGGCTCCAGACTCGATTCCCTGGTCTTGACCTTCTCTCCCACAACTCCGGCCATTTATGGTCCACGCTCCTGGGCGAGAAGGGGGATCCGCATTTCGGCATCCTTCACATCGGTAGCTACATTTTTCTGGGCTATGGCTTCTATTTGTTATCCAAGTCCTGGAATGTGCTGTACCACGCACAGCGCCGCCACGGGTTGGCCACATCTGGGCCCTATGCACGCATTCGGCACCCACAGTACGTCGCCTTCGTGATGATCCTACTTGGCTTTTTGTTGCAGTGGCCCACCTTGCTGACGCTGATCATGTTCCCGATTTTGCTGGCCATGTATGGGCGTCTTGCCATCACAGAAGAGGCCGAGATGCGTGCAAGTTTTGGCGATGAGTTCGAACGCTATGCGCAGAAGACACCCAGGTTCATTCCTCGACTGAAGTTGAAATGACCGATTGGCGGGTGTGCCCCTCATGAAGGGGGCAAAACGTACGTTTGTCTGGTAGCCGCCAGCCAGATGATCTTGGCTGAATGGAGCAGAGCATGGAACAGATCGAACTGAAGGTGACGGGCATGACCTGCGGCGCGTGTGTCTCGCGTGTCAGCAAGGCCGCGTTGGGCGTGGCAGGGGTGCACAGCGCCGAGGTGGAGCTTGAAAGCGGCTTGGTGCGCGCCAGCGTCGATGCGGCTGACACGGTGCAGCCAGTGCTGTTGCAAGCCCTCGCGGCGGCAGGTTACCCAGCGGAGTCAGTTGCGTTGGCCTTGGACGGGCTGCGCAGTGAACCCGAAAACGCCGCAACCAGTTGTGGCAGTGGCGCTCGCACAGGTCGAGGGTGCTGCTGCGGACACTGAGTTCCGTCAGTTTGACAGGCTTACCCGCGGACGATGGTGACGGCAACGGGCCGACAAGCCGACCATGGCGCACCTGTTTGGGCGCCAATGCAGAAGAATGAATATGGAAAACGAGACCATGCACGAACACGCCCACCATAACCACCATCACGCAGGTTCTGACGGTGATGATCACCCGCCTGAAGGGGCGGAGGTCGCGCCGTCACTGAAGGATCCTGTCTGCGGCATGGCAGTGACCGAGCAGTCTGCTCACACGCTCGTCCACGAAGGACGACCCTACTATTTCTGCAGCGCTGGCTGCCAGAGTAAGTTCGCGACCAATCCGCTGCGCTATGTGCAGTCGCCCGATGCTGCGCCGGCGTCCACTGCGCCTGCGCCGTCGACGCCCGCGGCGATCTACACCTGCCCGATGCACCCCGAGATCAGGCAGGACCATCCAGGCAGCTGTCCCAAGTGCGGTATGACACTGGAGCCACTGATCCCTGAGCTGGAGGAGGACGAGAACCCCGAGCTGAGCGACTTTCGCCGCCGATTCTGGTGGACGCTGCCGCTCACAGTGGTGGTGACGATCCTTGCGATGGCCGGCCATCGGCTCAACTGGTTCGATATGGCAGTGCAGAGCTGGATTGAGTTGGTGTTGTCGCTGCCGATCGTGCTGTGGGCTGGCTGGCCTTTCTTCTCGCGGGGCTGGCAGTCGGTTGTTAACCGCAGCCCCAACATGTGGACCCTGATCGGCCTGGGCACCGGCGCCGCCTTTGTCTACAGCGTGGTCGCCACCGTGGCTCCACAGGTCTTTCCGGACTCGTTCATCTCCATGGGTCGGGTCGCGGTCTACTTCGAAGCGGCCGCCGTCATCATCTCGCTGACCTTGTTGGGGCAGGTGCTGGAACTGAAGGCCCGCTCGCAGACCTCGGCTGCGATCAAGTCGCTGCTGGGTCTGGCGCCCAAGACGGCGCGTCGCATCCGTCCCGACGGCACTGAGGAGGATGTGCCGCTGACCCATGTGCATGTGGGGGACCTGCTGCGCATCCGTCCCGGCGAGAAGGTGCCGGTGGATGGCACGGTGACAGAGGGCAGCAGCGCAGTGGACGAGTCCATGCTAACTGGCGAGCCGGTGCCGGTGACCAAGCGAGTGGGCGACAGTGTCATCGGCGCGACGCTGAACACGAATGGCGCGCTGGTGATGCGATCAGAGAAAGTCGGCTCGGCCACCATGCTGTCGCAGATCGTACAGATGGTGGCGCAGGCGCAGCGTTCCAAGGCACCGATGCAGCGCATGGCCGATCTGGTCGCTGGCTACTTTGTGGTGGCCGTGGTTGCGATCGCACTGCTGACATTCTTTGTCTGGGGCTTTCTCGGTCCACAGCCTAGCTGGGTCTATGCACTGATCAACGCTGTGGCGGTTTTGATCATCGCCTGCCCTTGCGCGCTGGGGCTGGCCACACCGATGTCGATCATGGTGGCCACCGGTCGCGGGGCCACACATGGCGTGCTGTTCCGCGACGCTGCTGCGATCGAGAACCTGCGCAAGATTGACACGCTGATCATCGACAAGACCGGCACGCTAACCGAAGGGCGACCGGCGTTCGACCGTGCGGTGGCCGCAGCGGGGTTCGACGAGGCCGAGGTGCTGCGCCTGGCGGCCAGCCTGGACCAAGGCAGCGAGCATCCGCTGGCCGACGCCATCGTGCGCGCGGCACGCGAGCGCGGCCTGTCCCTGGGCAAGCCGGAGAACTTCGAGTCGGGCTCGGGGATCGGTGTGCGGGGCCACGTAGGTGCCCGCGAACTGGCGCTGGGCAACACGGCGTTGATGGACCAGCTCGGTGTGTCCGTTCAGGCTCTGGTTCCGCAGGCGGAGGCGCTGCGCTCGGAGGGCGCGAGCGTGATGCACCTGGCGGTCGACGGTCAGCTGGCGGGCTTGCTGGCAGTCTCCGATCCGGTCAAGGCGAGCACACCTGAGGCGCTCGCCACGCTGAAGGCGGCCGGACTGCGCATCGTGATGGCGACCGGGGATGGTCTGACCACGGCGCGCTCGGTCGGCGCACGGCTGGGCATTGACGAGGTGCATGGCGAGGTCAAGCCGGCAGACAAGCTAGAGCTGGTGGCTCGTTTACAGAAGGAAGGCCGAGTCGTGGCGATGGCCGGTGATGGCATCAACGATGCACCGGCGCTGGCCAAAGCCGACGTTGGGATTGCCATGGGCACTGGTACGGACGTGGCGATGAACAGCGCCCAGGTCACGCTGGTCAAGGGGGATCTGCGCGGCATCGCGGTCGCCCGCTCCCTGTCGGAGGACACCGTAGGCAACATGAAGCAAAACCTGATGTTTGCCTTCCTCTACAACGCCTTGGGCATTCCGATTGCGGCCGGTGTGCTGTACCCGCTGACAGGCTGGCTGCTGTCGCCGCTGATTGCTGCGCTGGCGATGAGCTTCAGTTCGGCTTCGGTGATCGGCAATGCCCTTCGCTTGCGTTCGTCAAAAGTGTGAGCTCCTCATGAAGACTATATTGAAACCTCGCAAGCTCCCAGCAACAGCGGGCACCTTGGTCGCCAGTGGTAAGGGACTGGTGGTTGGTGAAGATAGTGCCAAGGCCAGCGCCGCCAGTGAACCTGAAATTCAAATTACAGGCGGTCATCAAAGCGTGACTGAGCAGTTGTTTCGCTACCAAGTCGATGTGGTTCAGCGCTCGATCTTGTTCATGGATGTGTTGCGCCAGCGTGCCGACAACATGCTCTCCCACGAAGCGGCAGGGATGCCACCCTTGCTGGACTTCGCGCATGAGGTGGTGCTGGATGCAAGGCAGTTCGCTGTGCCGGTGAACTACGCCCTGTTGCGCATCCTGCCCGCCAAAGAAGATGGGCCGACTAAGGTTTCCCCCGACCACAGGCCTATCCTCGTAGTGGACCCGCGTGCCGGTCACGGCCCAGGCATCGGGGGATTCAAGCGCGACTCTGAAGTGGGCATGGCCTTGGCCGATGGCCGGGCGGTCTATTTCGTGGTGTTCTTCCCCGAACCTCGTCCTGAGCAGACGCTGGCCGACGTCCACCACACCTTGCGCCGCTTCGTAGCGAAGGTGTGCGAGTTGCATGACGGTGTGGCGCCGGTTCTGTACGGCAACTGCCAGGGCGGCTGGGCGGTAGCCTTGCTGGCCGCTGACTGCGAAGGTACAGCCGGCCCGGTGGTGATGAACGGCTCGCCGCTGTCGTATTGGGCGGGAGCCTCGGATGTGAACCCCATGCGGCTGGCTGGCGCCTTTTTGGGAGGCGCCTGGTTGTCCCACTTCACGTCGGACCTGGGCAACGGCCTGTTTGACGGCGCCTGGCTGGTTCAGAATTTTGAGAGTTTGAACCCGGCGCACTCGTATTTCACCAAGAACTATCAGTTGTTCTCTCAGGTTGACACCGAGCGTGAGCGCTTCCTGGATTTCGAGCGCTGGTGGAGCGGCTACTACTTCTTGAGCCGTGAAGAGATCAAGACCATCGTGGAGAATTTGTTCATCGGGAACCAACTTGAACAAGGCCTGATGCGCATCTGCGAGCACTGTGTAGCCGACCTGCGCCGCATCCGTCAGCCGGTGGTGATCTTCGCCTCCAGCGCCGACAACATCACCCCGCCGCATCAGGCGCTGAACTGGATTCCCGCTGTCTACCCCACCACCCAGGCGCTTAAGGACGCCGGTCAGCGCATCGTGTACCTGATCAACGGGCATGTGGGGCATCTGGGCATCTTTGTCTCGGCCAGCGTCGCGCGTCATGAGCACCACGCCATCTTGCAGGAGTTGAAACACATCGAAACCCTTCCACCCGGGCTCTACCAGATGGTCATTGATTCTGCTGATGAGGCAGAGGGATCTCTTGGCGCCGCACGCGTGCACTATGAGGAGAGGCAAGTGGAGGACGTGCACTACGCCTACCCCAGGCAGGCTTTCGAGAAGGTACGCCAGGTTTCGCAAATGAACGAGTCTGTGTATGCCAGTTGGGTCAGCCCGTGGGTGCGTGCCGTGGCCAACCCCTGGGGTGCTGCACTCCAAAAGTGGATGCATCCAATGCGCGTTCAGCGCTATGCCTTTGCGACGGCGCTCAATCCTTTGGCCGCCTCGCTGACACCTTGGGCGGCCTGGGCCAATGACAACAGGCAGCCTGTTGATCCCGGCAATGTTTTTTTGAAAACCCAGGCACAAGCGGCCAAGAGCCTGGCCGACGTCATGGACAACGGCCGACACCTGCGCGATGCCATGGGCGAGACCCTGTTCCAGATGTACTTCTGCCAAGAAGTTCAAGACCTTTAAATCACCATCCAATCTGGAGGAGTGACATGCGCAAGCTGATCGCCATCACGACGTCCGCAGCAGCCCTGAGCCTGAGCGGTTGCGGCTACAACACCTTCCAAACGACCGACGAGCAGATAAAGGCAAGCTGGTCAGAGGTGGTGAACCAGTATCAGCGGCGGGCCGATCTGGTCCCCAACCTGGTCAACACAGTCAAAGGTGAGGCCAACTTCGAGCAAGGCACGCTGACCAAAGTGGTGGAGGCGCGCGCCAAGGCCACGTCCATCCAAGCCACGCCTGAGTTGGTCAACGATCCCCAGGCCTTCCAGAAATTCCAGCAGGCTCAAGGTGAATTGTCTGGCGCGCTGTCTCGTTTGCTGGTGGTGACGGAGAACTACCCGACGTTGCGTGCGAACCAGGGCTTTCGGGACCTGCAGGCTCAGCTGGAAGGCACGGAAAACCGCATCACCGTTGCGCGCAATCGCTACATCAAGTCAGTCCAGGACTACAACGTGACGGTGCGCTCCTTTCCCTCAAACCTCACGGCCATGGTCATGGGCTATAAGGAAAAGCCCAACTTCGCCGTGGAGAACGAAAAGGAAATCGCCAAACCCCCCACTGTGGACTTCGGCGCTGCGGCCGGGGCATCGAAGTGACATCGACCATCGCACGAGTGCTGCTGTTCACCATCGCTATCTGGTGGACGGCACTGGCCGGTGCGCAAGTGCCCGTGCCGCGCTTGAGCGGGCGCGTGGTTGATCAAACCAGCACGCTGAGCGCCGAACAACAAGCCAGCCTCACTCAAGCGCTGGAAGCCTTTGAGACCCGAAAGGGCTCTCAATTGGCCGTGCTGATCGTGCCCACGACTACTCCTGAACCCATTGAGCAGTTCGCTCTGCGCGTGGCCGAGCAGTGGAAGATCGGGCGCAAGAAGGTAGACGATGGCGCCATTTTGGTCGTGGCCAAAGACGACCGCACCTTGCGCATCGAGGTTGGCTATGGCCTGGAGGGGGCGCTCAATGACGCGACGTCCAAGCGCATCATCAGCGAGGTCATCGTGCCCCGCTTCAAGCAACAGGATTTTGCGGGTGGCATCGCGGCGGGGATTGATCAGATCATCCGCGTGGTTGATGGTGAACCTCTGCCTGCCCTGCAGGAGCGGCCCAAACCGGGGGGCAACGACGTGCAGCAATTTGCGCCAGTGGCGATCATTTTGGTACTTGGCTTGGGCAGCATTTTGCGAGCGTTGATGGGGCGTTTGCCTGGTGCGGTGGTCACGGGCGGAGTGGTGGCAGGGGTGACCTGGTTCATGGCGGGCGCACTGTCGCTGGCCTTGGCTGCTGGGCTGATGGCGCTTGTGTTCACGCTCGCTGGGGGCGTGGGCTTGTTGGCTGCCATGGGCGGCCGAGGCCACCGTGGCCACGGCGGCGGTGGTTTTGGAGGTGGCGGCGGTGGTTTTGGCGGCGGCGGCGCGTCCGGGAGATGGTGATGAACAAATTCGCCAGGATCTTGTCGCACTTGACGAACACACGCGGTTGCGTCCGCCGTGCCTTTCCGCCCAAGTCCATGAAAGCCATTGAGCAAGCCATCAAGGCGGCCGAAGTCGGTCATGCAGGCGAAATTCGCTTTGTGGTGGAAGGCGCGCTGGATGGCTGGCCTTTGCTGAAAGGCCAGTCCGCGCGTGAGCGGGCTATCGAGGTCTTCTCTCTCCTGGGCATCTGGGACACCAAGCACAACAGCGGTGTACTGATTTACCTGTTGCTGGCTGATCGGCGCGTCGAAATTGTTGCAGATCGGGGCATCCATGCCCGGGTCGGACCGGGCGGATGGGAGGCCCTGTGCCGTGACATGGAGGCTTCGTTTCGCAGTGCCCAATACGAACAAGGTGCCATCAAGTGCATTGACGCAGTGGCGCAGCATCTCTCTCGGCATTTTCCTTCGCGAGGGTCCGCCCATAACGAGCTACCAGACACCCCGCTGGTTTTGTGAGCCGTGCTCAGCGATCGAAATACAAATCGTGAAACGGCAAGACGGCTAAACCTATGCGCCGTCCTGTTGATAGATGGTTTGTTGGTTAGTTTCGATGAAGACAACGGGCCCAGCATTGCAGAAATGTAATGTGCCCACGACATAAAAAAAATGTGTCTTGAGTTATCTTCAAGGCTCTTTGGCGAGATTGACTGTGCTGAGATTTGGCATCGCCTTACCCCCAATTGCTCCGTGGTTGAGTCGCTTCAACGCCCCAAGGGGCTCTGTAAAAGAAGGTGGCATTTTGTCCTGTCGACTCCACATCCGCAGTTTCATTTTTCTTCTTTCAGCGTCCTGTGCAGCGGGCTCGGCTATAGCAGAGTCAATGCTCCCAGATCCGCTGAAGCTGATTGATGTGACTGCCATCGCATTAGGTAGCCGGCCTGAGGTGTTGGTGGCCAAGGCCCGCGCTGAAGCTGCAGCGCAGCGCCCCAACATTGTCTCAGCCCTTGAAGATCCGATGATCTCGGCTTCTATCGATCACTACCCATACAACAATCCGATGATGGAGGGCGGAAGGCGATACAACAAGAGCTTTGCGATTGAACAGAAATTTCCGCTTTCTCGGGTGCGCGCTCATCGCGCGGATGCAGCCCGTGCGGAAGCAGATCGCGCCAAGGCTCTCGTAGCCGGTACTGAACTGGATGTTGTCCTTGATGCGCAACGGAGTTTTTTCATGCTCTATGAGCGCCGGCGCATGAAGGGCGTTATCGAAGAGCAGATCTCGCTGGCCCGACAACTTGTGAGTGCAGCAGCCAGTCGTTACTCCAGTGGCTCCGGCGTGCAGGCGGATGTTTTGCGCGCCGAGGTTGAAGTCGCACGCTTGCGGGCGGAGCAGCAGTCCCTTGCCGCACAGATTCGAGCTGCCGAAGTCATGCTCAATGTCAGCCTGGGGCGGTCGGCACAAGAGGCCATTCCTGCGTTGCAATACAAGCCCAATCGCGAAGAACCTGGACCGGACGCCAACTTGCTTGATCAAGCCTTTTCAAATCGACCTGAATTGGCGGCAGGGGTAGCCGAAGTGGCCAAGTCAAAAGCCGATCTGGAGGTCATGCGGACGATGTACAAGCCCATGGCCATGATTCGGATCGGTGAGGCCTCAACAATGGCCGAGGGGCGCGGCGCGATGTTCATGATTGGTGTGAGCGTACCGCTGTGGAGGGAGCGCCTGGACGCAGGTGTGACCGAGGCGCAGGCCATGCAGCGCATGGCAGATGCAGATTTGGATTCCATGCGGCGCATGGTCGCGGGCGAGGTACTTGCCGGTAGGGAAAAAGTCAATGCGGTTCGCACGCAATTGCGCGCGCTTGAATCGGAAGTGCTGCCACGCGCGCTCATAGCAGTGGACTCATCTCTTGCTGGTTATGCCTCAGGCAAAGGGTCGTTGGTTGCCGCTATCGAGTCCGCTCGCGCACTTTGGAGCGTGCAAGCAGAGTTGATCATGGCTGAGTCCGCACTCGGTGAAGCGTGGGTAAGGCTGGATCGTGCAATCGGGAAGGCTCAGGAAAATAAGCAATGAAAAACATCAGCCGATTTACTCTGATCGTGAGCGCCACTCTCCCTGTCGGCCTGCTCGTCGCATTTCTCGTGGTCCAGGACCAACGGCAGGGTTGGCCGTTCTCTCAACGTGGGGGGAGCCCGCTCGCCCATTCGACCTCGCCAGTTGTTGACAAGGGCCGTCCGCTGAACGCTCCTGCGGCTCGCCAGGCCATTGAACTGCCATCAAATCAGGTCGAGACACTGGGCGTACAGATCGAGTCGGTAGGGCTTGGCGTGTTCAATGATCCAGTCCGCGCTGTTGCCACGGTCTCTGTTGACGAATCGCGAGTGACGCATGTCCACACACGCGTGGCGGGGTGGCTGGAAGCGCTGTACGTCAACACGACAGGACAGCAAGTCCGGGCAGGACAGGCGCTGGGGGCCGTTTTCTCTCAGGAGTTGTATTCCTCCCAGAGTGAATACCTTTCAGCATTGCGTCGTGCTGCCAGTGGTCCCGCAAGCGTCGTGTTGGAGGCGGCCCGCACACGCTTGAAATTGTTGGGCATGAGCGATGCAGAAGTAGCCAACATTGAGGCTACTGGGACGGTGCGTCGACTGGTGACGATTACGGCGCCGAAAGGCGGCATCGTGCTCAACCGTGGTGTCACCGAGGGTACTGCGATCGACCCCTCAACCGAGATCCTTACGCTGGCCGATCTGTCTCAAGTATGGGTGATCGCCGAAGTCGCAGAGTCAGATGCCTCGCGCATCAGCGTGGGGACGATGACGACGCTGACCTTCCCCGCCTCTGGTCGCGAGCCCATTTCGGCTCGTGTTAGCTACATCTACCCGACGCTCACAGAGGGGACCAGGACAGTGCGCGTCCGCTTGTCAGTTCCGAATGTTGCCGGGGTGTTGCGCCCTGGTATGTTCGGCAGCGCTCAGTTTGCCGGTGTCTCTCGGGATGCGCTCACGGTGAAGCGCGACGCGGTCGTCGACACGGGGCAAAAACGGCATGTATTCGTCCAGACTGCGCCGAATGTTTTTGAACCTAGGGAAGTCAAGGTGGGCGCCCAATTGGCTGACCGCGTTGAAATTCTTCAGGGGCTGGCGGCTGGCGAGCGTGTTGTGACGTCGGGTGTCTTCCTGATCGACTCGGAAAGTCGCTTGCGGGCCTCTGGCGGTGCAGTGCATTCCGGCCATGGCGGTTCGCCCTCCGATAAGAAAAGCGGGACCACTCCGCCAGCTGTTTCTGAGAAGCATGAGGAGCACAAACAATGATTGAGCGCATCATCGAATGGTGCGCACAGCATCGCTGGATAGTTCTCGGTATTACGCTCATACTTTCGCTGTGGGCGGTGGATTCCATACGCAAGACGCCGCTCGACGCTCTGCCAGATCTATCTGACCCTCAGGTGATTGTCTTTACCGACTGGATGGGACGCAGTCCGGACTTGGTCGAAGACCAAATTACCTACCCGCTCGTGCGGGCCTTGCAGAGCACGCCCGGTGTGCGCACTGTTCGTGGTTATTCCATGTTCGGCATGAGCTTCATCTATGCCATTTTTGGTGATGAAACGGACATTTATTGGGCCAGAACTCGCGTGTCCGAGCAGATTGGGCGCGTTCAGCAGCAACTCCCCATAGGCGTGGTGCCAACGCTTGGCCCAGATGCCAGTGGCGTAGGTTGGATCTATCAGTACGTGCTGGAGGACACCTCTGGGCGCATGAATCTAGCTGATCTGAGGGCGTTGCAGGACTTCACCGTACGCCCTGCGTTGCAGGGCGTACTAGGGGTTGCAGAAGTGGCCTCGGTTGGTGGCTTTGAGCGCCAATACCAGATTGTCCTGAATCCGAAGAAACTTGCTGCCTATGGCGTCACGCCGATGGATGTCTCACGCGCCGTTCGTGACTCCAATGCGGAAGTCGGGGCGCGGGTACTGGAGATGGGGGGGCGCGAATATGTCCTGCGGGGCCGGGGTTATGCGAAGACCCTGGCGGACTTGGAGCAGAGCGTGATTTCGGTGTCCAGTGGTGGCACGCCGATCCTGCTCCGAGACGTTGCGAGTGTGCAATTCGGATCAGATATTCGACGAGGTGCGGCTGATCTGGACGGCAAAGGGGAAGTCGTCGGCGGCATTGTCGTCATGCGCCTGGGCTCTAACGCCCTAGAGGTGATTCGCGCTCTGGAAACCCAGATCGGCCAGTTGTCTCTGCCGCCCGGCGTGCGCCTGAAGGTGACGCACGACCGATCCGAACTGATCGAGGGATCGATCAAAACGCTGAGGGAAACCTTAATAATTGAAGGTGCGATCGTTGCATTCATCTGCCTGATATTCTTAATGCATACTGGCTCGGCTCTGGTTGCGCTCATCATCTTGATGATGTCTGTTTTGCTGTCGTTCATCGGTATGCGCTACCTCGGTCTGTCGGCCAACATCATGTCGCTGGGCGGCATTGCCATCGCGGTTGGTGAGTTGAGTGATGCGGCTATCGTTCAAATTGAAAATGCTCACAAAAAGCTCGCGGAAAACTCGCGTCCTGAGGATCGCATCCGCATCATCATCGATTCGTGTAAAGAAGTAGGACGGCCGATCTTCTACTCGTTGCTTCTTATCACGGTGGCATTCTTGCCAATTTTGACGTTGACCGGACAGGCTGGGAAGCTGTTCGCACCTCTGGCATACACCAAGACACTGGCGATGTTTGTTGCGGCTGTCTTGTCGATTACCTTGGCCCCACCACTCTTGGTCTGGTTTCTGCGCGGTCGCTTTCGCACCGAGGCGGAGAATCCCTTGAATCGGGTATTTGGGCGTTGGTACCGACCCATCTCTGCCTTTGTCGTACGCCATCGTCATGTGGTGGTTGCCATATCAGTGTTGGCAATGGTCGCGACGGTTCCGGTCTTCACGCGCATGGGCTCAGAGTTCATGCCTCCGCTGGATGAGGGCTCATTGCTCGTGATGCCAACGACCTTTTCTGGCATTTCAATCGAAGAAGCGCGGCGTGCGGTGACCGCCCAGGACCGCATTATCAAAAGCTTTGAAGAAGTGGAGACTGTGCACGGCAAGGCCGGTCGCGCGGAAACTGCAACCGACCCAGCCCAATTGGACATGAGTGAGTTGGTTGTGACGTTGAAGCCCCAGGAAAAGTGGCCAACGATCCCAACGCAGCGGTGGTACAGCGACCAGGCTCCAGAGTGGCTGAAAGTCGGCCTGAGACTTGTCTGGCCAGAGCGTCGCCAGCGCACTATCGCAGAACTCTCGCGCGATCTGGACAAAGCCTTGCGCATGGCCGGCTATCAAATGGCCATCGCACCGCCCATTCGAACCCGAATCGACATGCTCACCACTGGTGTGCGCACACCAGTAGGGATCAAGGTCTTCGGCCCAGATCTGGCGGCAATCGAGCGGCTCAGTCTTGAGCTGGAAGGAATGCTGCGTGAAGTACCGGGAACTCGCAGCACGTTTGCTGAACGCCAAAGCGGGCGTGAGTACATTGACATCGTGCCCAGGCGCGATGCAATCGCGCGCTATGGTTTGAGCGTGCGCGATGTGCTGGATTCGGTCGAAGCAGGCGTCGGCGGGATGTCTGTATCCACCATCATTGACGGGCGCGCCCGTTACTCAGTTAATGTGCGCTACGGCGCTGACTTCCGCACTGACCCGCAAGCATTAAAGGAGTTGTTGATACCGATTCCTGCTCCCAAGCCCCTCTCATTCGTGGGTGGGCAAGGTTCGGGCGGCGGCAGTTCACCCACAGGTCAGCCCGAAGTCCAATCGCGGAGTGCCGCGATGGGAGACTCGGGCGGCATGGCTGGAGGTGGCATGGCTAGCGCAGGCATGTCCACAAGCTCCGGCAAGATGCCGGCGTCGGCGGGCAGCGGGAATGACTGGGACCGATGGCGGCAAGCCGGGACGATCGTGCCACTTGCTGAACTGGCTGACGTTCAAGTTGTCAGCGGGCCACCGATGATCAAGAACGAGAACGGCACACTGGTTGGCTATGTTTTTGCTGACATCGACAGCTCGAAACGCGACTTGGGCGGGTGGGTGAAGGACGCCAAGGAAGTTGTTGAAAAGCGGCTTACTCTGCCGACTGGATTTCGCCTCCAATGGACTGGCCAGTATGAATTCATGGCGGAGATGGAGTCTCGTTTGAAAACTGTGATTCCTCTGACACTGGTGCTGGTAGCTGCGTTGTTGTACATGTCGATGGGGGGCTGGGCTCAGACATGGCTGGTCATGCTGGCCCTGCCCTTTGCTATTGCTGGCAGCATATGGATGTTGGCTTATCTCGATTACAACCTGTCCACTGCAGTCTGGGTTGGATTGATCGCAGTGGGGGGCGTTGCAGCGCAAACAGGCATCGTGGTTGTTTCGTATCTTGATCAGGCTTACAAGGATGCGGCGAGCCAAGGTCGCCTGCGCATCGCTGAAGATATTGATGCGGCCGTAGTAGACGGGACGTCAATGTGTCTTCGCCCAATGCTGATGACAGTTGCCACCACGGTATTTGGCTTGATGCCCCTGCTCTGGGAGTCGGGTGTGGGCGCCGATCTTTCGGCTCGTACAGCGGCGCCGGTCGTGGGCGGCTTGTGGTTCTGCATGTTCTTGACGCTACTGGTTCTGCCGGCCGCCTATGCAATATGGCGTCGTTGGCAGTTCGCCCATCTGCCGAAAGAGGAGTCGGTTCAACCATGACCCATCCAAGTGCCACACCTGCCCAGCAAAGCGGCCATGCCGGTCTGAGCAGCCAGGAGGCTAAACAGCGGCTGGCAGAGATCGGGTCCAACGAGTTGGTGCGCGAGTCCAGTACGCCAGCCTGGAAATTGCTTCTTGGTCAGTTCAACAGCCCAGTCATCTGGTTGTTGTTCGGTGCGTGCCTGGTGTCTGCCGCCCTTGGCGAAGTCATTGATGCCATCGCCATTGGCACCATCGTCATCGTCAATGCACTCGTCGGTTTCTTCCAGGAGTATCGGGCTGAGAAAGCTGTACTGGCTTTGAGGTCGATGACGGCCCCGAGAGCAAGGGTCATGCGCGATGGCCATCTCCAGGTGATACCGGCCGCACTGGTCGTGCCTGGTGACATCCTTGTGCTCGAAGCCGGAGACATCGTGGCGGCTGACGCTCACCTGCTTGAAGCCAATGTGCTGAGCACCCTGGAGGCAGCACTCACTGGCGAGAGTACGCCCGTTGGCAAATCGACCAAGGCTAGCGCGCCCAATGCACCGCTGGCCGAGCGTTGCGATCATGTTTTCTCAGGAACCAACATCGCAACGGGGACAGGTGTCGCGCAAGTCACAGCCACTGGCATGCAAACAGAACTGGGCCACATCGCCCATCTGCTTTCAACCGCCAAGGACGAATCAACGCCTCTGCAGCAGCGTCTCGCCGCGCTCAGTCGGCGACTCATGCTCATCTGCCTTGGAATTGTGGTCGCTGTGGCGGTGTTGGGATGGAAGCAGGGGTTGGGCGGCATGGAGGTTCTGCTGTCCGCCATCTCGCTCGCTGTGGCTGCGGTTCCGGAAGGGCTGCCAGCCATCGTGACCATTGCATTGGCAGTTGGGATGCAGCGCATGGCCGCACGCCATGCCTTGTTGAGACGCCTCACGGCAGTCGAGACATTGGGGTGCGCCACCGTCATCTGCACCGACAAGACCGGGACCTTGACCACGGGAGTCATGACCGTTCGCGAGATATGGGGTGTTGACCAACGCCAGGTGCTTGATGCCGCGACCGCTTGTTGCGATGCAGATCTGTCCGAAGATGAGCTCAGTGGCGTTGGCGATCCCACCGAGGTGGCGATCGTGGTGGCTGCGGCTCAACGCGGGATCAAACGCGAACAGATTGAGGCGGTGCGAGCGCGGGTGTCGATCTACCCATTCGATGCAGATCGCAAGCGCATGTCGATCTTTCGCTCCGACGGCGTGCTGTATGCCAAAGGGTCTTTGGAGTCTCTTGCTGGGCAGGCCAGCCTGATCCCTGCGGGCATGATGGAGTCCGCCGCAGAGATGGCGGGGCGTGGCCTGCGCGTCCTGTGCGTGGCGGTTGGCCGGGAGGATCGCGAGGCAGGGTTGGAGTTGATCGGGCTGCTGGGTATTGCAGATCCTCCGAGAACAGAGGCCGTTGAGGCAATCGCACGCGCATCTGCGGCCGGCATTCGGACCGTGATGATCACGGGCGATCACCATCTGACGGCCCAGTCCATCGCACGTGAACTGGGCATGCTCAAGCCAGGCGAAGATCCAGGCGAAACAGTTCATGCCCGAGCAACACCGGAAGACAAGTTGCGCATCGTTCGCGACTGGAAGTCGCGGGGCGCGATCGTCGCGATGACGGGCGATGGGGTCAATGACGCGCCCGCATTGCGAGAGGCCCATATTGGCATTGCCATGGGGCAGACCGGCACGGAAGTGACCCGTGAGGCAGCCGACATCGTCCTCGCGGATGACAATTTCGCCACGATCGTAGCGGCAGTGGAGGAGGGGCGTAGCATTTTCGAGAACATCCGCAAGGCCATTGCCTATCTGCTGGCGGGCAACGTGGCCGAACTCTCGGTTGTTTTTATTGCGGCGGTTATGGGATACCCGCCGATCTTGCTGCCTCTACAGTTGTTGTGGATCAATCTGGTGACCGACGGTGTTCCGGCGCTCGCATTGGTCACGGATAGAAGCAGTTCGTCGATCATGAATCGCCCCCCTCGGCCGGCGAGCGATCCCCTTATAGGCGCACGCGAATGGCGCGGTATATTTTTTGCCGGTGCGCTGCAGGCAATACTGGTGATGGCGGTCTTCATCTGGGCCTTGGAGGCTCGCAGCCTTGAAGAGGCGCGTAATTTGGCCTTCTCCGTTTTGGTATTCGGCGAATTGCTTCGCGCCTTTTCCGCCCGAGATCCAGATCGCCCGTTCTGGGAAATAGGTCTTTTCAGCAATATGAAACTGTTTCTCATCGTCGTGCTGTCCGTTATGCTGCAACTGGGTCTTCACCATATACCTGCTACTCAGAAACTCTTCAGTATCGGCGCAATAAGTCTTGCCGACTGCGGTCTGTCGCTCGCCATAGGTTTTATGCCTCTTGTTGTGCTTGAGCTGGGAAAAGTGTGCAGAAGGTGGTGGCTTACCAAAGCGCATGGTTTTCCTGCGAACCCATCTCAGCCAGGGCAATGAGGAACCCTTGCGCAGTTTGCTCGCCTTGGCACGGTCGTTGCATCATGTCAACCCAAGCGCAACGCCTAGCGTTGAGAGACAAAGACAACTGGACAAAATGTTGAACATGCTTGAACGTCAATGGCTGGGGTCAAGCCAATCGTTGCCGATGAGATCGCGCACCACTGCTGGGCAATGCCCCGTTTCGGGGCGGATCCATTGTCAAAATACAACTATTTAGGCGCGTATCTGCCCGTTCCATCGCAATGCAAATTCGCAGGAATCATAACTTGTTGCATCCGAAGCTCGGCCAGTGAACAATGGAAAGCGTATGCAGTTAATGGCGCTAGGTCATGTCTACCCGGGTGATTGAGCCTCATTGCGTGTCCGGCGCATTTCAGGTGATTCAAACTTTGAATCAAAAAATCAAGGGAAAGAGTTGGTTGGTTGGTTGGTTTTTTTAACGTGAAAAGGAGAATCTAAATGTTCAAGAAAATTTTGATCGCTGCTGCAGGCTGTGTGGTTGCAATCTCGGCATTCGCTGCTGACAATAAGGGCGTTGAGAAGGTTTATGAGTTGACTGATGGCTCAAAGGTCTTTCTCTTTGAAGGCGGCAAAATGGGCATGGAAAACAAAAATGGCAAGCCCGTTCGCATGAAGCCTGGCGTAATCATGGAAACCAAAAGTGGCGAACGTTTGATCATGATTGGTGATGAGGTCGCTCGCGTTGAGTCGCTGGGGCATCAGCGTCGGGCTGGTAATCAGCACGAAACGACGAAGTAAATGGTTTGATTGCGAGGGGCCGTATGAGATGTTGCAATACTTTCTCTCGGCCCCCTGTGCGACTTGCTATTCTTCTTTGGGTCGCCATACTTTTCGCGATGACCGGATGTGCCCTGGTGCCAGGTGAGGTCGAGGGATATCACAGCGGATGGCGTCGCGGGACGGTTTTAGCTGTCGGGGTGCGAAATTCCTTGTTCAAGCATGCCGACAAGGACTGCCGTCGAAGCTTGATTGATCGCTCAGATTTTACTGATTTCGCCCTGATAGGCCACTCTACTGGCGGAAGTGCCACGTTGATTCTTCATCAGATAGCGCCGGTCCCTGCTAACGAACAGTCAACGTCGGTGATAAGGTTGCGGTCAACATTCTGGATTGTCAGCAAGCGATTCGCCTTGGTGGCGAGTAATCTGCTGAACAACAGTTTACCGTTGCAGGCCCCCTTGGGCGCTGTTGTTCAGGTCGTTCAAACGAGTGCCACTACCCGCACAGCCAAGACCAAACTATCGCGGACTGCGATCGATATATCGGCACGCGACAAGTATTATTCGATCGATTTGCTTAGTTCACGGTGCTCCGCAGCCATTTTGTCGAATTCTGCTGCCAGCTTTTCATAGTTCGTCGCCACCGCTATGCAATGAGCGCTCATGCTTGCCCAGCCGCGCCCATCCAGTACGTGTCCTTTGTATGTTTCCGCAAGTCGACGATGCCTGTCGGCCGTTGTGCGGGCCGCTGTCGCCTCCCGCTCATAGTGAAGGGCAATTGCATCATGGTCTGCACGAGTTCTAGCGGCTTCGACTCGCATTGGTAGCTCATGCGAGGACAGCGCTGGTGCATTGGATGCGCAGCCACCGAATAGTACCGAGGCGAGCGTGACCATTGTGATGCTCGCTTTTGAAATTCTACGCATGCGCATGAAAGGCTCCATGGTTTTTTGAGGCTGAATAATCGACATTGAATTTCTAGTAACGTTCATTGCATCAGCAACGCCAAAGATACTTCAGTGAGTCGGAGGGCAGCGAAACGGTGCCACCAAAAATGACAGACAGAGTCGGCCCTTTTGCTCGGCAGTTTGCGTTGTCGTGGGTAATGTATTTGTCACCAGTGATCGATCACAAGCGATATCCAGTTGAGATCGCAGGCACGACAACACGCTGAAGCACCGTTGTTTTCAGTGATGGCGCACTAGCAGGACGAAGGCAAGCTTGAGTGCGGGATCGTCGCCTGAACGTGACAGGCCCGAAAGCTGTTCGTGCACCCGAAGGCTCTCGCCTGGTCAGATCGGGCGTATGAGAGTCACTGTGCTGCGCATGGCGCCCCCATTTCGCAGTGCCCAGCACGAACAAGTTGCCGTCACGTGCATTCACGCAGTAGTCAAGCTACGCTCGCAGCACTTCCCTTCGCAGGGCACGCGCACAAGGAACTACCGGACGCGCCGGTGGTCTTGTGAGTAGCGTTCAGCGTTCGCGATCAGCCACAGCAACATCCGCCTTTGGCCTTGCCGGTGCTGCTGCCGCAGCCGCCAGACGGCTTGTCAGCAGAAGGCAAGGCAGAGGTGGTCAGCTTGGCGGGATAGCCTGCTGCATCCAGGGCCGCGATGAGGGTCTGCGCATCGGCAGGCAAATCACCGCTGACCTTGACATGGCCGGACTGCAGGTTCACATCCACTTGCTGGACGCCGCTCTGTGTATGCAGCGCCTGGGTGACGTGCTTGACGCACGAGTCGCAACTCATGCCCTTGACTTCCAGATCGATGGTGTTCATTTCAGGCTCCAATGGGCACTTCGCGTAACCCGTTCTTCGCGGCGATCCGGCGCGAAGTGACCCACAAGTGCCAAGTCAGAGGGTTTTGAGGACGCAGGCAGGACGTGACAAGGCCCGCAGTGGCCGCAGGCGCCCTGCAAAACCCCATTTGGGGACTCTGCGGGCGCACCTCGGCCCTCATGGCGCTCTCGGCATGGGGTCATGGCTGACCAGCCAGACAAGACGCTTGGCGTTGTACGTCGTCGGCCCTGCAAAACTGCCACATCCTCGATGAACACTGATCAAACCTGGCAACTGGGGATGGTCAGAACTCCCAGGTTTGTGTGCAATGACGCTCAGTTTCTGGGAGTTTTGAGGACCTGAAGATGAGCACA
>NZ_LFRI01000237.1 GCF_001447195.1 Aquabacterium parvum
CGTTGGATAGCCAAGCTGGCGAATGGTCAACCCAACGCGCTTGCCCAACTTGATGTAGAGCTGTACGGCTCGCAGCCGATCCTCGTATGAAAACATGAACTACCTCCAGGTAGTCCAAGAAATCGTCCGCACCCCCGGCGTTTGATCTGGCATCGCACACCGATGGCATCTGGCTGGCCTGCACCCCGGTGTTCGAGGTCCTCGCTTGCCCGACCTGCGGCAGCGATGTGCTGATGGCCATCGGCACCGTGGTCCACTTGGGCGACAACTGTCCGTTCTGCAAACTGGTACAGCGCTACAGTTGCGACCCTCGGCTCCAGGCCTCGTTTCCCAAGAACGGGATGGCGACCGCACCTGCGACTACCCCCTGAACCGATGGCCTTGTAATCAACCTACTTTCAGTTGATCCAGCGTCTTGCCAGCGGCCAACGCGGCCTTGATCCACTTAGGCTGAAGTCCCCGTCCGCTCCAGGTCTCGCCCGTGTCAACGTTGCGATATTTTGGGGCGACCTTGCTTCCTGCTGCAGCACTGGAGCGGTTCGCCACACCGACCTTCAAACCCAGATCGGCGACAGTCAAACCATTGGCAGCCAACAGTTGCTTGATATGGTCAATCACACCAGCTCGCTCAGCTTTGCGGGCATCCTGCAATTGCCTGTCCAGCTCCGAAGCCTGCTTGTCCAGGGCGGCTTTCTGGGCCAGTAGTTCTTGATACGTAGTCATGATTGCAGTGTTTGGCGATCGCCGAGTTTGGATGCCAACATCCTACATTGCAAGCTCCTTGGCTACCTGACCAAAGTGCCTGGATCTCCGTCGTTGCATTCAGAGTCAAGGCCAAGGCATCAGACGGATCGACGCCCATCGCACTGATCCGAAACAGCTCCTCTTTAGTCAAGTCTCGATGGCGAAAGCCCAGATGAACAGATGACATTTTGAGGTGCGCACGGAAACGCATGGTGACCAAATGAATGGGTCATCTGCAATGGACCACCATGCTTGCCCCGTCTCTGCCACACAGCACTTTTGCATCGTCAGATCCCGGCTTCGAGGCCCTGCCCATTGATGCTCTGCTGTCGCAAAACGATGACCTGATCGCCCGCATCAAGCTCTGCCATGGGTCTGACCGTACCGAGTTCGAACAAACCATCCTGTCACTTATCAGACGATACGCCAACCTAGTACACCTGCTGCCAGCCACATCAGACAACTACTTCTGCACCCCTGGCGGCCTGTTGCGCCTGGGCATGGAAGTCAGCTTCTTCAGCCTGCAGGGCACAGACGCGCACATATTCTCCGGTCGCTCCACCATATCGGCACGCCGCCACTTGGAGCCGCGCTGGCGCCTGGCAACCTTCGTCGCGGGGCTTTGCTGCGAGGCCCACCGGGTGCTCAGTCACATCATCGTGACCAACGCCCCAGGCGATGTGTGGCCAGCCTACCTTCTGTCCCTGAGTGATTGGCTGATGGAGCGACAAGCGGACCGCTACTTCTTGCGCTGGCGCCCACACGCCATCGAGACACGCAGCCTTGGCGTGTTCACGCTGGCCCATGTCGTACCCCCAACGGTCATGCATTACCTGGCTGAAGACAACACAGTCATCGTGCCTCACCTCATGGGCAGCGTCAGCGGCATCTCGCAGCATCGCGATCACAACTTGCTGGACGAGTTGGTCCGGCGCTCCTTGGCGCTGGTGATTGACCGCAACCTGCTGGCCAATGCCGACCGCTACGGTACGCCTCAATACGGTTCGCACCTGGAACGCTACCTGGTTGACGCGCTAAGGCATCTCGCGGTCTCCAACTCGGGGTGGCAAGCCAATCGCGAGAAGTCTCGCGTCTGGCTCGGCCCCGATGGCCTGTTCCTGGCCTGGCCTAGCGCTGCCGAAGACCTCCAAAAGCAACTGGACGCCGCCCAGTTGCCAGGCATTCCCAAAGCGCCGGAGACCATCATGGAAGTGCTCCTGCTAGCCGGCGTCTTCGAACCCACGCCCACAGGAGCCCCAATCTGGCTCATCCAACCACCAGGCGGCAAGGCCAAAATCGACGCAGTCAAGCTGTCGTCGCAGGCGATCCTGTTTGCAGGACATGACCCGTTGCCGCCGCCTCTGGCGGAAAACCTCACGAGTGCGCCAAGCAACAACAGTCCGTCGGCCCAAGCGGGCGAACCGGTTGCACCAAGATCTCGCCCTGATGGCCCGCCAGGCACACAACTCTCGCTCATCCCTGGTAACGCCGAGCAAACTCCACAAGCAGCTTCGAATGTCCGAGAGGCTCAAGCCGAAGCGGCACTTTTGTCGACCGCCCCGCCGACTGCCTTGGTATCGACAAGCGATGCCCACCCAACTCAGCAAGCGACGATAGGTCTTCAAGCGCCGCTGCGCCTCAACCCCGTGGTGCGCGACGCGTTGACCGAGGTGATCAACACCTTGAACACAGGTACTGGTCCCGCCCAGGGTTGCACTGTCGCGTCGGGGGTGTTTGTGCCTCTGCAGGAATTCGAGCGGCGCGGCATTCAACCCTCGATGGCTCTGCGCGCCCTGTCTGACGTGCACATGCTAGTTCGCGCCGCGGGCAAAGGTCCACCAACAACCTCAAGGGATTTCAACGGCACATCGACCGTGGGTTTAACCATAGCCCCGCACTTCATCAGCGGCGTGGACATGGAAGCCTTTGCCTCGCCCGAGGCTCAGGGAGGGTGACATGCCCATCCGCCGCTACGAGATGCCATGGCGCCACGCCTACGAGGCCTATGCAGGCCTTGCCTGGGGCATCGCGTTGATGTTCTTCACGGCGGTCGGCGCCATCGGACAACTGCCCCGCATTCTCGCTTTCCCCCTGTCCATCACTTGCCTCGGCATGAGTGCCCTCAGGTTCTCGCAGGCGCTGCGCATTCTCGTGCTGAGGGCGTCGCTGGCTGGTCACGCCATCCAGGTGATCAGCACGCAAACCCAGGCGCGGTGGTGTCAGGATCCAACGGCCGTGTTCCTTGGGTTCGGCTTCGAGTGGCGGCCCGTGCACTCTCAGCGTCTGTATGAACTGGCCAAGATCGACTACCGCGACTTCACGGTATCTCCGCGCCTCCTGAGTCTGCTGGGCTATGACAGCGCACCCCAACCCGATGCCGAGATTGGCTTGCCTTACATACACGGCGTCGAGCCCCATGAGGTGCCGCTGCATCGCCCCTTGCAGAACTTCGAAGGCGGCACGCTGCTGGTCGGCACCACCCAATCCGGCAAAGGTGTGGCCCTGGCCAACCTGATCACCCAAGCCGTCAGGCGCGGCGACGTGGTGATCGTCATCGACCCCAAGAACAGCCGTCGCCTCAAGCGAGTGGTTGAGCGAGCCTGCCAGGATTGGCGCGAGCCCGATACCTTCATGGAGTTCCATCCGGCCTTCCCGGAAGCCGGTGTGCGGCTGGACTTCACCTTCAACTGGCAAAAGCCCACCGAGATTGCATCCCGCATCCAATCGATCATGCCGCCGGACACGGCTGGCGCGTTCTCCGCCTTCGGCTGGGATGCGGTCAACGTGGTCGTGCAAGGCCTGGTCGAACTGGAAGAACGACCTAACCTGGCCAAGCTGACCCGCTACATCGAAGGTGGCATCGAACCCGTGCTAGAAGGCTCTCTGCGCCGCTTCTATGAAGAAACTTTGGGGCCCGCCTGGCGCGAGTTGCCCGAGATGAAGAAGCTGATGCAGGAGGCTCATCGAGGCCACATGAAGCGCCCATCAGAAGCGGCCAGCGCCGAGTTGATGGCCTTTGTCGCGTACTACGAACACCACATTGCCCAGTCACAACGCAGCAAGGTGATCGATGCCCAGGTGCGAACCTTCAGGCACAACCGCGAGCACTATCAAAAAATCACCGCCAACCTGTTGCCCGTGCTGTCGATGCTGACCTCGGGTGACCTGGGTCGTACGCTGTCGCCTGATCCGTTCGACGCCGACGACACGCGCCCGATCATGAACTTCGAGAAAATCGAGCGCGGCGGGCATGTGCTGTACATGTGTCTGGATTCGCTGCCCGACCCTTCGGTGGCTTCGGCCATCGGTGCGCTGGCATTGGCCGACCTGGCCGCACGGGCGGGCATGCGCTACAACCTCGGCGGCTATCGGCGCATTGCGCTGTTTGTAGATGAGGTGGCCAACGTCATCAACCAGCCCTTGATCGAGATCCTCAACAAAGGTGCCGAGGGCGGCATCTACACCACCTGCGCGATGCAAACACTGGCGGACCTGGCCAAACGCCTGGGCAGCGAAGCGGCTGCGCGCATGGCACTGGGCAACCTGAACAACCTGATTGCGCTGCGCTCAAAAGACCGCCCCACGCAGGATTTCATCGTGGAGACCTTTGGCAAGACCGCCATTCATTCGATGAGAGTTGGGCTCGGGCATGGTGCAGACACCCATCTGGGTGACTTCTCGACCAGCTATTCAAGCCAGCTCTCCGAGAGCTTCGAGGAGATGGTGCCCGCCGATGTCCTGGGCAAACTGCCCAACCTTCAGTACTTTGCCTCGGTGTCTGGCGGGCGCATCATCAAAGGTCGCTTCCCCATCCTGGATCCGGATGCGCATGGGGACGATCAACCCATCAGGAGGGCGGCATGATCAGGGCGATGGCCGTGGTGTCACTGCTGGTGTTGCTGGTTCTGGTGCTCTATGTGCCGTCCGCCCATCCGCCAGAACGGTTCATAGAGCAACTGCGAACGGAATACACCAATGCGGCGGTGTTCTGGGGCAAAGACGCGGGCACCCGCATGCTGTCGCGTGCGATGAGCATGCAGCAGTCTGCACGTCAGGCATCACCTGTCCCCTCATCCAAAGACGCGGCCCCCGTGGGTGGCGTCAACGCGGCTGTCGGGCAAGAAATGGCTTCGGTCAACCAACGGCTGTTCAACAACCCCTACTTCCGCTCGATTGACGCACTGCTGCTGCTCGCCAGCTTCCGCCTGGCCATGCTGCTGGAGTGGCTCCCCTGGCTGTTGGCCTTCCCGGTTGCTGCCTTGGTGGATGGCTGCCTTGTACGAGTGGTCAAAGCCAAAGAGTTCCTGCACCACAGCCCGGAGATGTTCGCCTTGTATGCCTGCTTGGCCATCCTCACCAGTTGCGCAACCGTCCTGGCGTTTGTGCTGCCCTTCACCTTGCATCCCCTGGCCGTGCCATGCGTGCCTGTGGTCATCGGCACGTTGATGGGGACGGCGATCAGGGACTTTCACGCAAGAATCTGAACATCAGGCCTGCAAGAACCTTGCTTCAAGTACCACAGCAGCCTGAGCTTCGGCTCGGCGCGGCCGCGGCCGGACGAGACAGATCCTCCAGAATGGAACAATCGAGCGTAGGGCCCCCCGCGCAATCCCTGTCGCATGCGCGCACAAAGGCTCCCAGGCTGCTCTCTAGTGCCTGGAGTTCCAACAGCCTACGCTGCACCTCAGCCAAATGCTTGGCAGCGAGGTCTCGGACTTCAACGCAAGGTCGAGTTGGCTCATCGACAAGACAGACAAGTTCTCGCACCTGATCAATGGAGAAGCCGAAGTCTCGACATCGACGGATGAAAGTCAGACGTGCGATGGTCGCCTCCGAGAAATTTCGTCGAAATCCATCCGTCCGATCTGCGTTTGGCAAGAGGCCAATATCCTCGTAGTAGCGGATGGTCGGGACAGAGCAACCCGTCCGTTTGGCAACAACGCAGATTGATAAATTTGGTGCAGCCATCTTTCTATCTTAGATCACGCGCAGACTCCTGCTGCACACCCACAGGGTTTGAGTGGACGCGGCGGCACCTGCGAGCCACAAGCCCAAGCGGCTCGAATCACCTGAACCGCCCCGGCTTCTGCGGAGGCCAGTTGCTTTGAGTCAGACGTTGATCGCGGCCTGACTAGCGCGTTGGGAATGGTATCGGTCTTCGAACTCGGCAGGTGGCCTGTAGCCCAGGGGTGCCATCAGCCGATG
>NZ_LFRI01000238.1 GCF_001447195.1 Aquabacterium parvum
TTGACGCAATCAAGATGTTGCTGGCGGCACGGTGCGCCCAACCCTTTACGAATGGACGCTTTCCACCAGCAACGCTGATTTCGACTCTACGAATTTTTAAAGAACAAACAGCTTTTCAGCTGTAGACCTCAACACCGCCCGGACAATGTCCGCAGCAGGCGCTCAGGTCTACAACCCCAAGCTCAAGAGCAAGATGATCACCAAATGAATGGTGGAGGATGACGGGATCGAACCGACGACCCCCTGCTTGCAAAGCAGGTGCTCTCCCAGCTGAGCTAATCCCCCAGTGTGCTTGACCAGGTTGGTGGGTCTGGTTGGATTCGAACCAACGACCCCCGCCTTATCAAGACGGTGCTCTAACCGACTGAGCTACAGACCCAACTGTATTCACTCTTGCTCTTTGCTCAATCAACAACCGATAAGTGTGGGTGCTTGATTCTTCGAAGCACGCTTCTTTTGATGACTTCCATCTTTTGATCCACCCGAAGATGATTCAAGGATTTCAGTGTTTTCCAGAAAGGAGGTGATCCAGCCGCACCTTCCGATACGGCTACCTTGTTACGACTTCACCCCAGTCACGAACCCTGCCGTGGTAATCGCCCTCCTTGCGGTTAGGCTAACTACTTCTGGCAGAACC
>NZ_LFRI01000239.1 GCF_001447195.1 Aquabacterium parvum
AGCGTCTCGATTCCATCAGCCCCGAACTCCTCTGACCAGGACTCGGGGCTTTCCTTTTCAAGGTCGGGTGGCGACATACCCCCCCCTTCCTGGCCGGGGGACTCCCCCGCTCCCCCGTGTGAACAGGTCACACATCCCGCAACCCATGTTGCAGGGGGCCATGCCGTGATCTGACAGACGGTTTAGCCGTATTCGGCTACCCGTTTTCGACGCATACACAACGGCCTCAAATCGGCCGGAAAGCAGCGCCAGTATTGGGTTGGGCGAATTGTT
>NZ_LFRI01000240.1 GCF_001447195.1 Aquabacterium parvum
TTGAAAAGTTCAAGGTTTTGATGGCCGCGCAGGATAGGCAGTGCCACACGAAACGCAATGCACGCGAAGACCAGCGGAGGACGGCGACCATCGCTCCGCTGGTTGGCTTGAAGGTGGACCGGTCGGGTACCCCTCCATCTGCAACGCCCTTCGGGCTCACTGGGGTGTCCCCCAGCCCCCCGGCTTACTTCGACGCGGAGAGGCGCTCCATGTCATTGAGGACAGGCCGAGCATGCTGATGCACGGCCATCATGTAGGCCTGCGAGGCCTTGT
>NZ_LFRI01000241.1 GCF_001447195.1 Aquabacterium parvum
GCGCAATGTCCTCGAAGAGGCTGCGCTGATGACCACTGAGACGGTGAGGGCCTTCTACGGGATCGTAGCTGCTGGCCCGGATGTTGACACGCCGCCCTGGCTGTTCATCCTGGCCAGACACATCGACGCCTGGGACGAGGCCTCGCAGGCCTACATGATGGCCGTGCATCAGCATGCTCGGCCTGTCCTCAATGACATGGAGCGCCTCTCCGCGTCGAAGTAAGCCGGGGGGCTGGGGGACACCCCAGTGAGCCCGAAGGGCGTTGCAGAGGG
>NZ_LFRI01000242.1 GCF_001447195.1 Aquabacterium parvum
TCTGCAACGCCCTTCGGGCTCACTGGGGTGTCCCCCAGCCCCCCGGCTTACTTCGACGCGGAGAGGCGCTCCATGTCATTGAGGACAGGCCGAGCATGCTGATGCACGGCCATCATGTAGGCCTGCGAGGCCTTGTTCCAGGCGTCGATGTGTCTGGCCAGGATGAACAGCCAGGGCGGCGTGTCAACATCCGGGCCAGCAGCTACGATCCCGTAGAAGGCCCTCACCGTCTCAGTGGTCATCAGCGCAGCCTCTTCGAGGACATTGCGCGCT
>NZ_LFRI01000243.1 GCF_001447195.1 Aquabacterium parvum
TCCTGGCCGGGGGACTCCCCCGCTCCCCCGTGTGAACAGGTCACACATCACGCAACCCATGTTGCAGGGGGCCATGCCGTGATCTGACAGACGGTTTAGCCGTATTCGGCTACCCGTTTTCGACGCATACACAACGTCCTCAAATCGGCCGGAAAGCAGCGCCAGTATTGGGTTGGGCGAATTGTTTGTATGTATGAACTCTAGAGCCGCCTGCGTCGTCCCAGCGTGCGGGCTTCGCCCATCCCGCAGGGCCGCCGCCAGCGGCCTCATACG
>NZ_LFRI01000244.1 GCF_001447195.1 Aquabacterium parvum
GGCGTGTCAACATCCGGGCCAGCAGCTACGATCCCGTAGAAGGCCCTCACCGTCTCAGTGGTCATCAGCGCAGCCTCTTCGAGGACATTGCGCGCTTCATCGATAGACTTCATTCCAGCCATTTCAACTCCTGTGTCGTTGGCTTGGTTAGGGCAGGGGAGCGGCGTTCCAGGCCAATCCCCTACCCGTCTGATCCCTCGGCGGCTACGCCGCTTTGGGGCGATTCGCATGCGAAACGGCGTAGCCCTTTCCATGCAGATAGCGATAGAACAG
>NZ_LFRI01000245.1 GCF_001447195.1 Aquabacterium parvum
CTGAGCCAGGATCAAACTCTTCAGTTCAATCTCTGTAAACTCACTCAGGAATTGAAGTGACACATAAGTGTTAACACTTCTATTTCCATGAGCGTTTGGTCCAAGGACCTGGCGTCTTGCGACGCCAGCGCACCTCTCACGAACCAAACACCCACGCTTATCGGCTGTTGATTTTTAAAGAACGATCGCTTGACTTGGTTGACTTAACCGCTGCAGCTGTTTGCTGCGTTGTTTTGTCTGCGTCATCAGCGAAGAATGCAATTATGGCACCCTTTTGACACCCTTTGCAAGCCCCTCGGCGAAAAATCTTCAACTTTCTGCATTCAGGGGCCTTTGGAAGGGCCGCAAACGCTCGCAAAGGGGTGTGTCACGGCGTCACTCGGAGAGAACGCGCCAAGGCGCGAGATCATACAGCGACTGTTGCGTGGTGGATGCACCACGTGGCGGACAATGCGACAAAGCTGCCACAAAGAAGTTGTGTCGGGCGGATGCGTCGCCATGAAGGAACTGCCGGAGCGCTGGAGTACGGCCGCGCCAGGCTCCCTTGCTTGTCTCTATCTATCAAGGCGGCAACCTTCTGCTGGGCCCTTGACTCACAGGGAGCGAGCCAAAGGGCGCAGGCGGGCAGGATGGCTGGTGGTGTCAGCAGGGTGGCGTCGGGAGCTGGGCCGGCTTGCGACATCGCCCAAGCCAGCCGCCCCATGCTTTTTGCTCAGGCGGCTCAATCATGTCCATATCAGTAACGCGCCAGTGGCGCAGGAGAAGCAGAACGTGTCGATGGGTCCTCGCTTGCATGTGGAAGAAGGGAAGCTGGATGTCAGCGGGGCGGTGTTCGCGCTGGACGAAGGGCCATCTCGGCATGTGCAGGTGTTGCGCATGCAGCCTGGAGAGGGCCTGAGGGTGTTCGACGGACAGGGGGCGGAGTGGCAGGCCGAAGTCACAGAGATGGGGCGAAAGGTCGTGCAGGTGCGGGTGCTGCACCGCATCCAACACGACCGCGAGCTGCCTGTGCGGGTGACACTGGCCGTCGGGATGACCGCCAACGACCGGATGGACACGCTGGTGGAGAAAGCGACCGAGCTCGGGGTGCACGCGATCCAGCCTCTCTTGTGCACGCGCTCGGTTTTGCGCCTGGATGGGGAGCGTGCGGCCAAGAAGGTGGCGCATTGGCAATCGGTGGCGGTGGCGGCGAGCGAGCAATGCGGGCGGGCGGTGGTGCCCCGGTTGCTGCCCGTGGCGCCTTCGCTGGCCTGGTTGCAACAAGCGGCTCAGGCGAACACGCTGGATGGAAGCTGGCATGCGCGCGGGGTGCTGAGCCTGCGCGATGCGGCGCCTGTGGGGCGCTGGCTGGAAGGGCTGTTGGGCGGGAGGGGAATGCGGCCGGACCTGGTCGATGCGCAGGCATCAGCGCGAGAGGCCGAGAACTGGTGCTTCTTCAGTGGGCCGGAAGGCGGGCTGACGCCCGAGGAGGAGGACTTGGCCTTGTCGTGCGGATGGCAGGCGGTGAGCCTGGGACGACGCGTGCTGCGCGCGGACACCGCGCCGCTGGCGGTGCTGAGTGTGATCGCTGCAGCGCTGGAGGCCTGAGCGGCCACCATCTTCGCCATCGATGGATGGCGCTTCAGGCTTGCGGCCCGCCTTGGGCGACCGAAGCGGCACTTGGTGCGGGCGAGCCGCTCAGCCTTGGTCTGAGGCCGTTGGGTCTGCCGGGCGATCGGAGGACGTCGAGCGAGGCTTGTTGCTGCCGGCCACCAGGTCGAACCGGAACAGGCGGCACTCGATGGGGCCGTTGAACATGACGACGCGGCGGCTTTCTTTCAGGCGCATGGCGCCGGGCAGCTTCATGTCGGGGCTGAGGATCCAGGCGGTCCAGCCGGTGTAGTTCTTCTTCCAGTGCGAGGACAGGCGCTGGAAGAAGGTGGCGGCGGCTTCGTCTTCCTGGAAGTTCTCGCGGGCAACGCGCACGCCTGGGCGGGCCCGGTCGTCGGGCTCGTCGGAATCGATGGCGTAGCGGTCGCCATGCTGGGCGGCGCGCTGGCCGTAGGCGTCGCGGACCGAGCCCTTGGTGTCGATGCGCTCGCCATAGGGCGGGTTGAACATCAGCACGCCTTTTTCACAGGGCACGGGGCGCTGCAGGGCGTCAGCCGTCTTGAACTCGATGGCGTGGCTCACGCCCGCGCGCTCGGCGTTGCGGGTGGCGAAGTCGGTCATGCGGAAGGCGACATCGCCAGCGTAGATGGCCACTTGCGGTGCGCGCTGGCGGGTGCGGGCTGCTTGCTTGAGCTGTTGCCAGGCGCCCTGGTGGGGGCGAAAGGGCAGCAGTCGCTCGAAGGCGAAGCGGCGTTGCAGACCCGGGGCGATGTCGCAGGTGATCTGAGCCGCTTCGATGGGGATGGTGCCGGCGCCGCAGCAGGGGTCGAGCAGGGCGCCGTCTTCGGGGCGACCTTGCCAGCCGGCGGCAGCCAGCATGGCGGCGGCCAGGGTTTCTTTCAGCGGGGCTTCGCCGGTGTCTTCGCGCCAGCCACGCTTGAAGAGGGCCTCGCCGGAGGTGTCGACATAGAGGATGGCGTCCATGTCGTCGAGGTAGAGCACGAGGCCCAGGTCGGGGTGGCGGGTGTCGACGCTGGGGCGCTCGCCGGTGCGCTCGCGCAGGTCGTCGCAGACGGCGTCTTTGGTGCGCAGGCCGGCGAAGTTGAGGCTGCGCAGGTGGCTGCGGCGCGAGGTGACGTCAACGCGCAGGGTCTGCTCGGGGGTGATCCAGTCCGACCAGTTGACGGTGCGGCCCAAGGCGTAGATGTCGTCTTCGTGGCGGTAGACGCGGGTGGCGACGCGCCAGAGCACGCGCTGGGCCAGGCGGCTCTCCAGGTTCAGGCGCATGGCGCTGTCGATGAGGGCGGCCTGGCGCTCTGCGGTCGTGCGCAAGGAGGGCGCTGGCTGCACCTCGATGCCACCGCGCGAGGCCTGGATGAAAGGCGCGGGGCCGAGGATGCGGCGGGCTTCTTCGAGCAGCAGCTCTTCGACGCCGGCGGGGCAGCTCAGGTAGAGAGCGATGGGGCGATCGGACGCGAGCACGGGGCCGGCGGGTTGCGGGCGCGGGCCGCTCGAAGCTGGCGAGCGAGTCGGTGCGCGAGAACGGTCGGCAGGCCCTGCGCGATAAGGCGGCTCACCGCGCCCGGCATGGGGCGACTGCGGGCGCTGCTGCGTCGGCGATCGGCCAGGGCCTGAGGGACGCTGCGAATGCGCATCCCGCCGCTCGCCATGCTCGCCGCGCGCAGGCGCACCGGCTTCATCAGAAGGCCGGCCGGTGGCGGCGGAAACACGGGGGCGACGGATCGGTTTGATCGGCATGGGGCGGGTGGACGGAGGCAGCGAAGCGGGTGACGGAAGGGTCAGGCGCGCAGGACGGCCAGCACGTCGGATCGGAATTCGCGACGATACAGCACCCACAGCACGGCAAGGGTGGCAACGGCGAACGAGGTCGGGGAAATGAACCAGCCGATCACGGCAAAGGACATGTAATAGGCACGCAGGCCATCGGCGAAGCTCTCGGCGGCCATGCCCATGAGCTTGCCGGCGCGCTCGGCGAAGGCTTCGCGGTCGGCTTCACCCGAGTCGAAGACTTCGACGTTGGGTGCAGCGCCCACGAGGATGGCGCCGAACGAGTACACCCGCATCGACCAGGTGAAGCGGAAGAAGGCGTAGACGAAGACGCACAGCATCACCACGATCTTGATGTCGAAGACCAGCATCGATGTGGTGGCAGCGAAAGGCAGGTCCTTGACCAGCTCGGTGGCCTTCTCGGAGGTGCCCAGCACAGCGAGCAGACCGCCGAGCACCAGGATGGTGGTCGAAGCCCAGAAGCTGGGGCTGCTGGCGAGGTTCTGCGTGACGGCAGCATCGACGATGCGCTGGTCGCGGTAGGTGACCTGCATCATCCAGACCTTGCGAAAGTGGTTGGTGCTGGCCAGCAGCGTGCGCTCGCGCTTGGCCCGCCAGCTGGCGAACTGGGCGTAGCCGACCCAACCGAAAAAGAACAGCGCCAGCGCGGCCCAGTCTTGCCAGGGCAGGACGGCGAGGATCTGGGTGACGGTGACAGAGGGGTTGATGAGGGCCATGGTCTGACTCGGTCAACGGGCGGGCTGTGGCAGGCGGGGAGCGCTCGGCGGGTCGACAGCTGCCGATGCAGGCGCCATCGGTGGGACGCTCAGAGCGCCTTGCGCAGGTTGGCTGGCGCGATCTTGAGGGCTTCGCGGTACTTGGCCACGGTGCGGCGCGCGACCTGGATGCCCTGCTCTTCGAGCATGCTGGCGAGCTGGCTGTCGGACAGCGGCTTCTTGGCGTCTTCGGCGGTGACCAGCTGCTTGATGAGCGCGCGCACGGCGGTGCTCGATGCGTTGCCGCCGGCCTCGGTGTTGAGCGACGAGCCGAAGAAGTACTTCAGCTCAAAGGTGCCAAACGGCGTGTTCATGTACTTGGCCGTGGTCACGCGCGAAATGGTGGACTCGTGCAGGCCCAGCTCGTCGGCGATCTCGCGCAGCACCAGGGGCTTCATGGCGATCTCGCCGTGGGTGAAGAAGTTCTTCTGGCGGTCGACGATGGCTTGGGAGACGCGCAGGATGGTGTCAAAGCGCTGCTGGATGTTCTTGACGAACCAGCGGGCCTCCTGCAGGCGCGAGCTCAGCGCCGTGTGGCTTTCGCTGGCCGCCGTGCCGCGTGGTGAGCGCGAGGCACGCAGGGCTTGCGCGTACAGGTCGTTGATGCGCAACTTGGGCATCACGTCGGGGTTGAGCACGACCTTCCAGCCCCGGCCCGACTTCTGGATGATGACGTCGGGGATGATGATGTTGGCCTCGGCGCGCGTGAAGGCACGGCCCGGTTTGGGTTCGAGCTGGACGATGAGGCCTTGCGCCTGCTTGACCTCGCCTTCGCTGGCGCCGGTGGCGACCATGAGCTTCTTGGTGTCGCGGCGGGCGAGCAGCTCGAGGTGGTGCTGACAGATGTCGATGGCGACGTCACGGATGCGGCCGGGCGACTGCGTGCGCAGCTGCAGCACCAGGCAGTCGTTCAGGTTGGCCGCACCGACACCGACGGGCTCCATGTGCTGCAGCCAGCCCAGGGCACATTTCAGGCGCGAGAGGACCTCGTCGCGGGTGTCTTCGTCGGCTTCTTCAGGTAACAGGCTGTCGGCGATTTCTTCGAGCGAGTCGGCCAGGTAGCCGTCTTCATTGAGCGACTCGATCAGCACCTCGACGGCAGCCATGTCTTCGGCGCCCAGGCGCATGCCCAGCAGTTGTTGCTTGAGGTGGTCCTGCAGGCTGATGCCGGCAGTGTTGCGCGACATCGGGTCGAAGTCGTCGTCGGTGTCGTTGTTGCGCGAAGGCGCTTCGCTGATGCCGTCGAAGTCGTCGCGCTCCGTGCCGTTCTCCCAGTCGTCGCGCTCGGTGGTGCCGAGGTCGGCGGTGTCGATGCCGCCACCGTCATCGGACGAGCTGGCGTCGGACTCGGCCGCGGTGGAGGCGGTCTCTTCGGTGTTGTTGCGGTCGTTGCGCTGACGCTCGTATTCAGCAGCGGCAGCCAGGTCGAGCGCGGGCAGGTCGTCTTCGGGCTCCAGGAAGGGGTTCTGCTCGAGCATTTGCTCGATTTCCTGGTTGAGCTCGAGCGTCGACAGCTGCAGCAATCGGATGGACTGCTGCAGCTGTGGCGTGAGCGCCATGTGCTGCGAGAGTCGGAACTGCAAGGAGGGCTTCATGGACTGCTCCGGCGCCTCACATGCGGAAGTGCTCGCCGAGGTAGACCTTGCGGACGTCGGCGTTTTCGATGATGTCGGCAGGGCGGCCTTCGGCCAGCACCCGGCCCTCGCTGATGATGTAGGCGCGGTCGCAGATGCCCAGGGTTTCACGCACGTTGTGGTCGGTGATGAGCACACCGATGCCACGCGCCTTGAGGAAGCTGATGATGCGCTGGATCTCGATGACGGCGATGGGGTCGACCCCGGCGAAGGGCTCGTCGAGCAGGATGAAACGCGGCTGCGTGGCCAGTGCGCGGGCGATCTCGACGCGGCGGCGTTCGCCACCGGAGAGCGCCATCGACGGGCTGGTGCGCAGCTTCTCGATGCTGAGGTCTTTGAGCAGCGCGGTCAGGCGTTGTTCAATGACGGCGGGCTTGAGGCGCTTGCCTTGCTCATCGAGCTGCAACTCCAGCACGGCGCGGATGTTGTCCTCGACGTTGAGCTGGCGAAAGATAGAGGCTTCTTGCGGCAGGTAGCTCAGGCCCATGCGCGAGCGCTCGTGCATGGGCAGGCTTTCGATGCGCTGACCATCGATCTCGATGGCACCGGCGTCGGCACGCACCAGGCCCACGATCATGTAGAAGCTGGTGGTCTTGCCGGCGCCGTTGGGGCCGAGCAGGCCGACCACCTCGCCGGCCGAGACGGCCACGTGCACGTCCTGCACGACGGTGCGAGCGCCATAGCGCTTTTTCAGGCTCTGGGCCTGCAGGCGGCTGACCGAGGTTGCCGCGCTGGCGACAGCGGGTGTGGACGTCATGTCAGCGGGCACCTGCTGGTGCGGCCGGGGCCGTGGCCGTGGGCACAGCGGAGCTGGCCGGGGTGGGCGACGGCGCGGCAGCCCCATTGGCGCCACCACGCGGAGAAATCACCCCACGCACCCGCCCGGTGGAGGCGCCGCCCAAGGGGCCACCACCCATCACCTGGTAGACGCCAGTCTTGTTGTCGTAGCGAATCGCCTGCCCATTGACCTCATCGGAGGCCACGCCCGCCACGATGCGGCGCATGACCGCACGCCCGGTGAAATGAACCGTGTCGTCGCGGCCGTCGTAGAAGATCTTCTCCGCCTCGCCCTCGATCAGTTCTTCGACGCCGTCGCGCTTTTGTTTGAAGTAGCTGCGCCCGCCCTGCCCGCCCGTGGCGGTGGCGGTCTGCGCGCCATCCGGGGTCTGCCGGATTTCGACCCGGTCAGCGCGAATGGCCATGGTGCCCTTGGTGATGTCGACGTTGCCGGTGAGCACGTTCAAGCGCTGCCCTTCTTCGACGCGGGCACTGTCTGCCGCAAAATGCAGCGGCTGGGTGCGGTCGGCCTTCTCAGCCTGGGCCACCGGCGCCGAGACCACGCCAGCGACCACCAGCGACGCAGCCAGGGCGCGAGCAAGCGGGCGCGCGAGCGCGGTGACGGAAGCGGATGTGAGCATGTGTGACGCCTTCGGCATGAATTTTGCTTGATTCTAGCCCATGGCGTCGTGCCCACGCCCCTGTTTCACACAACACACAGTGCGGCGGCGGGGCATTTGGTCACAGTTGATGCGCCATGGCGGCGCACCGGGCGCGAGGATCAGCCCTTGCGCAGGCGATCGATCAGGAAGTCGACCGTGGCCAGGGTGCGCGAGGCGTTGCCGTTGAGGGACACCGAGGTGGTGAATTGGCCGCCAATGCCCACGGTGGGCACGCCGTCGATGCGGTAAGCCTCGGCCAGCGAGCGGGCCTGGCGGACCTTGGTCTGCACCGCGAACGATTCGTAGACCGAGCGAAACTTGTCCTTGTCGACCCCTTGCGTGGCCAGGAAGGCACCGATCTGGTCCAGGTTGGCCGTGGCGCCCTGCAATGCCCCACCTGGCTGGTGCATGGCGTTGAACACCTTTTCATGCAGCGAGCCCACCAGGCCCATGGCCTCGAGGGCATAGAACAAGCGCTGGTGCACACCGAAGGGGTTCTCGCGGTAGGCCCAGGGCACGCGGCGGAAGGCCACGTGAGATGGCAGTCGCGCAACCCACGCGGCCAGCGAGGGCTCGAAGTGGTAGCAATGAGGGCAGCCGTACCAGAAGAATTCGACGACTTCGACCTTGCCCGCCGGGGCCGACACGGGCGCGGCCTGGGCCAGGCGCGTGTAGTTCTGCCCCTCGACCGGGCCACCCTGGGCCGAAGCCATGAGCGGAGCGCCAGCCAGGCCCAGGCCCAGGGCCGAGGCGGCTTGCATCGAGAATTCGCGGCGGTTCATCAGGACAGTCCTTTCGGGTAATCGGTCAATTCGCGGTCACTTCTGGATGCGCACCAGGGCGGAGTCGATGCCAGCGCCTTGCAGCTTGACGCGGACCTCGTCGGCCTGCTCCTTGGCCGAGTAAGGCCCCAGGCGCACGCGGTACATGGTGCGGCCGTTGACCTCGCGCTCGGCGACGCGGGCTTCCAGCCCCATCATGGCCAGCTTGGCTTTTTGCTGCTCGGCCTCGGCCTGGCTGGCGTAGGCACCGGCCTGCACCTGGTAGCTCAACGCGTCGGACGTGGCGCCGGTGGACACGGGCTCGCCCGAGAGGATGGCAGCCGGGTTGCGAGCGGGCGCACTGGCGGATGCCTTGGCAGACGGTGCGGCGGCCGAAGCGGCAGGCGCCGTCGACGCAGCAGGGGCCGTGGCAGGGGGTGCCACGACAGGCACCTCGACCACCGGGGCCTCGCCACCAGCGGAGGCTGCGGAAGCCGTTGGCTCCACCTGCACGGGCTTGGGCTTGGCGGGGTTCTTGCCGTAGAGCGGGCTGTTGGGGTCCCAGTTCTTGTTCTTCTCGGCCTCGGCTGCGTCCTGCTCGGCCGTGCGCTGGGGCACCTTGTCGATGAAGGGCAGGGGCACCTTGGTGATGTAGAGCGCCACGCCCAGGGCGATGGCCAGCCCGATCAGCATGCCGACGATGACGCCCAGGAAAAAGCCGCCGCGTTGGGATTTCATCAGGTCAAGTCCTTGGTGTTTTTCACATCTTGTCTGGCGCGCTCACGCCCAGAAGGGCCAGGCCACTGCGCAGCACCTGGGCGGTGGCTGCCAGCAGCGCAACACGGGCGCGGGTCAGTTCGACATCATCCACCAGGAATCGTTCCGCAGCGTAGTAGCTGTGGAAGGCACCGGCCAGGTCGCGCAGGTAGAAAGCCACGTCGTGCGGGGCCAGGCCAGCTGCAGCCTGAGTGAGCATGTCGGGGTACTCAGCCAGCTTGCTCATCAGGGTGAGTTCGCTGGGGGCGGTCAGCAGGGTCAGCTGGGCCTGGGGCAGGCCGGCCAGGTCACCCCCGCGCTCGGCGGCCCAGTCGCGCATCACCTTGCTCATGCGGGCGTGGGCGTACTGCACGTAGAACACCGGGTTCTCGTCGTTGGTCTTGAGGGCGAGGTCGACGTCGAAAACGAACTCGGTGTCGGCCTTGCGGCTGATCAGGAAGAAGCGGACAGCGTCCTTGCTGGTCCACTCGATCAAGTCGCGCAGGGTGACGTAGCTGCCGGCACGCTTGGAGATCTTGACCTCCTCGCCGTTGCGCATCACGGTGACCATCTTGTGCAGGACGTAGTCTGGCCAGCCCTGGGGGATGCCTACACCCGCGGCCTGCAGGCCGGCGCGCACGCGGGCGATGGTGCCGTGGTGGTCGGAGCCCTGGATGTTGACGACCTGCTCGAAGCCGCGCTCCCACTTGGCGATGTGATAGGCCACGTCGGGCACGAAGTAGGTGTAGCCGCCATCGGACTTGCGCATGACGCGGTCCTTGTCGTCGCCGTAGTCGGTGCTGCGCAACCACAGGGCGCCGCCTTCTTCGAAGGTCTTGCCGGCGTCTTTGAGCTTTTGCACCGCTGCCTCGACCCGGCCCGAGGTGTAGAGGCTGGACTCGAGGTAGTAGTTGTCGAAGCGGACGCCGAAGGCCTTGAGGTCCAGGTCCTGCTCGTGGCGCAGGTAGGCCACAGCGAACTGGCGGATGCCGTCGAGGTCGTTCACGTCCCCCGAGGCGGTGAACTCGCGGTCGTCGGCCTTGACCGTCTTCTTGGCCAGGAAGTCGGCGGCGATGTCGGCGATGTAGTCGCCGTTGTAGAACTTCTTGCTCTCCGGGTTCTCCGGATCTGTCGGCCAGCAGTCGTCGCCCGGCTTGAAGCCCTGGATGCGCAGGTGCGTGCTGTGGGTGAGCGTGTCGATCTGCACGCCAGCGTCGTTGTAATAGAACTCGCGCGTGACCTGCTGGCCTTGCGTCTCGAACAGGTTGCACAGCGCGTCGCCCAGGGCGCCCTGACGGCCGTGGCCGACGTGCAACGGGCCGGTGGGGTTGGCCGAGACGAACTCGACGAGCACCTTCTTGCCGGTGGCGGGCTGCCAGCCAAACTGGTCGCCAGCGGTCAGCACGTCGGTGATGGTGCTTTGCTTGGCTTCGGGCTTGAGGCGCAGGTTGATGAAGCCGGGGCCGGCGATTTCGATGGGCAACTGCACCCATCGCTGCACAGCCGGCTGGGCTTCGAGCGCGGCGACCAGGGCTGCGGCCAGCTCGCGGGGGTTCTTTTTGAGGGGCTTGGCCAGCTGCATGGCGGCCGTGACGGCGAGGTCGCCATGGGCGGCCTGCTTGGGCGCCTCGAAAACGGGCGCCGGCGGGGTGGCGGCGTCTGGGGCCACCTGCGAAAGGACTTGCGACAGGGCCTGGCCCAGGGCCGAAAGGAGGTCACGCTTGGCTTGGATCATGGGCGGGATTCTACGAGGCGGCGCCAGAACCCGCGTCGCGCGGGGCTGACCCGGGTCAAGCGAGAAGAAATGCACAGTTGGCAGCAGGCTTTTTGGCTGACGCAAGCAGGGTCGAACGTGACAAGATGCCCCACAGGATGAGCAAAAGACCATGACAGGCATCGACATCGACCTGGCTGCCGGCACCGTCGGCAAGTACCGGGTGATCAAACGGCTGGGCGAAGGCGCCACCAGCGAAGTCTTCCTGTGCCGGGACGACTTCCACGACCGCGATGTCGCCATCAAGCGCGTTCGGTCGTCGGTGCTGGGCGACGCGGTCGACGGGCCGGTCTACGCGCGCTTTTTCGCCGCCGAAGCTGCCCTGGTCGGGCGCTTGCAGCACCCCAATGTCGTGCAGATCTACGACGCCGTGGCCGACCCGACCTCGCCCTACGTGGTGATGGAGTACGTGCCGGGCACGACGCTGCGCAGCTTCTGCCGCCCCGACAGCCTGCTGCCGCTGGAGCTGATCGTGGAAATCGGCTTCAAGTGCGCGATGGCGCTGGGCTATGTGTACCGACAGGGCCTGATCCACCGCGACGTCAAGCCGGCCAACATCCTGGCGCTGACCAATGCGCAGGGGCTGGTCACCGACGTCAAGATCACCGACTTCGGCAGCGTGCTCAACATGACGGCCGACTCGACCCAGGTGCACCAGGTGGGCTCGCTGGCCTACATGGCGCCCGAGCAGCTCGATGGCCACACGCTCGACGCGCGCGCCGACATGTACGCGCTGGGGGCGGTGCTGTACCACCTCATCGCGGGACGCCCGCCATTCGACGCCCCCTCGCAACCCGCGCTGATGAACCTGATCTACAACCAGGAGCCGACGCCGCTGTCGACGCTGCGCTCGGGCGTGCACCCGGCGGTCGATCAGGTGGTGCTGCGCGCGCTGGCCAAGTCACCCAACGACCGCTATGCCAACTGGGACGAGTTCGCGCAGGCGCTCTCGAGCCTGGTGTCGGAGCACCAGGTGCCACGCGGCCATGTGCAGGGCGTGCTGGACTCGGAGCGCTTCAACCTGCTGCGCACGCTCGACTTCTTCTCGAACTTTGGCGACGTGGAGTTGTGGGAGGTGGTGCACCGCGCGCGGTGGCAGCGCTTCCCGTTCGGCCATGCGCTGTACCGACGCGGCGAAGAGGGCAAGACCTTTCACATCATTGCGCAAGGCAGCGTGGAGGTGTATCGCAACAACAAGCGCGTGGCGCTGCTGGGCGCGGGCACCTCGGTGGGCGAGATGGCCTACCTGGCGCCCAGCCCCGAGTTGCGCAAGCACAGCACCGACGTGGTGGTGACCGAGCCGGCCACCACGATCTCGTTCACGCCGGAGGCCATGCAGTCGCTGAGCCCGGCCAGCCGGCACCTCTTCGATGAGTCGTTCATCCGGGTGCTGGTGCGGCGGCTGCATGCGGCGCACGAGGCGCTGGCGCACCCACGGCGGATCATGTGACCTCGCTGTGACCGATCGGGCTCAGGCTGTCCGGCGACGGCGCGCAGCCCACCAACCCAATCCCATCAGACCGGCCAGCGTCATCGCGGTGGTGCCCGGCTCGGGCACGGCCACGACCGTGGGGTGGATCTCGATGCTGCTCAGGAAGATCTGAGCCTCACCCAGGTCGGTCTCGTACCGGTAGACCGGTTGCTCGATGTAGACCGGCACATAGGTGTAGTAACAAGTGAAAGGCTCTTCGGTTTCGCAGTAGTCGAGCACCTGCTCGTCGTGCGAGTAGACCTGCTCGTAGCGATCGAGGACCTCGATGTAATCGACCCCGCCCCAGGCGCTCAGGTTGCCCGAAAGCTGAGGCGCGGCGGCCCCGGCCTGGTAGGTCTCGATCGAAAAGCTGTCGCCACCGAAGTTGCCGCCGGTTGTGATGGCGCCAGACTGTGCGTTCAGGCCCACGTTGCCAGGTGACTCGGTGAAATAACCCCCGGTGTACTTGATCGTGTAGCCGTTGATCACGTAGCCCGCTTCGGCCGTGAAATTGAACAAGGCACTGAAGGACGCCGAGCGTGAATCCTCACTGAAATAGGGGTAGCTGCTGGCGTAGGCCGCAACGAGGCCGCCCAGGTTGATGACAACGCCCTGCCCCGACTGAGCGTAGCCCATCGCATCGGGCGAGATGTCCATCAGGCCGTTGTAGGTGGTGTCGCTCTGGAAGACAAAGGTGTCGGGGTCGAAGTCGATGAGGACCTGCCCAGTGGCCCATTGGACGGGCGCGGCCTGGGCGGCCATCGGCAGGGCCAGGGCCAGGCATGCCGCCAGCACCGTTGCGCCTGGCAGGCGCTTGGGATCAAAGGCGGGACGACGAACCAATGCAGGACAGACAGGCATGGACATGACGGCGGCTCCTCTGCGTTGGTGAATCGGTTGCGCAGCTTAAGAGGCGCGCCGCCCCAACTCCTATCCCTATGATCGTGAGCGCGGGGTCGGTCGCCCGCCAAGCCGCCTTGGCGGCATGCGTTGCGGTGTGTCATCGACAGCGGTGGGTGGGGCGTTCACAATGGGTCAGGTGCCCCAAGACACCTGATCCACCCACAACAGACACCTTTCGATGGAGTGAAGACATGCGTGCACTGATCGCCACCCTCTCCCTGGCCTTGATGGCCGGCCTGGCCCACGCCAACCCCGAGTGCGAGGCCAAGGCCGTCGACAAGAACGGCAAGGCCCTGGCCGGCGCCGCCAAAAGCAGCTTCGTCAAGAAGTGCGTCAAGGAAACGACCGGCGCGGCCTGCTCGGCCAAGGCGCTGGACAAGAACGGCAAGCCGCTGGCCGGTGCCGCCAAGAACAGCTTCATGAAAAAGTGCGAGAAGGAAGCGGTGGCGGGCTGACATCGCACTCGCTCCCGCCCACCCGAAGCCCGGCCCTGAGCCGGGTTTTTTGTGGGCGATGAGGCTGGATGCAGCGCGCGCTCAGTGCACCCCTCAGTGCACCCCTCAGCGCACCCAGATGCCCCGCGCCAAAAACGCCCCCAGCAACGGCAGCACCAGCAGCAGGTGGGCCTGGGCCATGATCCAGCGGCGGATGCCGCGCACCTCGGCTTCATCCGGCAAAGCGCCGGTCGCGTTGAGCTGGCGCTTCCAGCGGATGAACGCAAACGTTGGCTTGAGCGACATCAGCCCGATGAGCGCGAACAGCGTCACCTTGGCATGCAACAAAGGCTGGCCCCAGTACCAGCCCATGCCCTTGACGCCCCAGTAGGTGCGCGCCAGGCCCGTGGCCAGCACGGCGATGGCGGCCACCAGGTAGATGAGGTCCACCCGGGCCAGGCGGCGCACGACGGCGGCGTTCATCCATTCGGGACGGCACAGCGCGGCCTCGCTGGTGATGAAGACCACCACGCTGAGGATGGCAACGAAGTGGGCGTAGGCGAGCAGGGCTTCGGTCATGGCGCGATCATGCCTGATCACGCGGCCAGCGCGACGGCCTGCTTCCAGTAGCCGGGCTCGCGGTACGTGGCCTGCAGGAAATCGACCCACAGGCTCAGCCGCAGCGGCCGGTGCTTGCGCTGCGCGAAGACCGCGTAGATGCCGGTGGGCGGCGCGGCGAACTCGTCGAGCACGGTCACGAGCTGGCCGGTGCGCACATCGGCCTCGACCTCCCACCACGAGCGCCAGGCCAGGCCCAGGCCCGCCAGGCACCAGGCGTGCAGCACCTGGCCGTCGGAACAATCGAAGCGCGAGGTGGGCCGCACATGGGTGAGCTGACCTTCGACGGTGAAGGCCCAGCCACGTGTCTGGCTGGCCTCGGAGCTCAAGGTCAGGCACTCGTGGCGGGCGATGTCTGCGGGGCGCTGAGGGCGGCCGCGCGCGGCCAGGTAGGCCGGGCTGGCCACGCACAGGCGGCGGTTGTCGGCCAGGCGCACGCTGACCAGGCTGGAGTCGGGCATCTCGCCCACGCGCACGGCGCAATCGAAGCCCTCGTGCACCAGGTCGACCAGGCGGTCGGACAGATCGAGCGAGACGGTCAGGCCGGGGTGGTCGGTCACGAAGCGCGGCACCAGGGGCGCCACGTGACGCCGCCCGAAACCCGCCGGCGCGGTGATTCGAAGGTGACCACGGGCCTGCAGCCCCCCGGCGCTGACCTCGGACTCGGCGTTGGCCAGGTCGGCCAGGATGCGCTGCGCGTCTTCCAGGAAGGCGGCACCCTCGTGCGTCAGGCTGATGCGGCGCGTGGTGCGCAGCAGCAGCTTGACGCCCAGGCGCTCTTCCAGCGCATCGATGCGCCGGCCGATGACAGCGGGCGCCACGCCCTCGGCCCCGGCCGCCGCGGTGAGGCTGCCCTTGGTGGCGACGGCGACGAAGGATTCCAGCTGCTTGAGTCGGTCCATGCTCCTGCCCTGTTGTCCTGTGTAGGCGCTGGTTTGATGTCCTGCACCCCCGAAACAGCCCCTGAGTGCCACCGGTTCACGGCCGTTCGATGAGCCATGTTGATCAGGGACACGTCAAAACACAATGGGGGCGCCGCCCGGGAAGATCCGAGGGGGCGGGTTCGATTTTTACCAAAAAGTCATGAATCAATGGATTTTTGAGTTGGTAATGATCAGATAGGTATGGAATAAACTGACGAGTTCCAAAAGAGGCGTGGTCCGCCTGTTGCATCACCCCCGCGACAGCCGCCCGATGGCCCGCCCCCGCCTCCACCAGATTCCACTGACTCTCTTCAAGAGGTTCTCCATGACCGCACGCACCCAAGTTCACGGCCTGCAAGTGGCCACCGAGCTCTTCCGCTTCGTCGAAGACAAGGTCCTGCCAGGCACCGGCATCGACAGCGCCAAGTTCTGGGCTGGCTTTGACGCCATCGTCAACGAGCTGGCCCCCAAGAACGCCGCCCTGCTGGCCGAGCGCGACCGCATCCAGACCGAGATGGACGCCTGGCACACCGCCAACCCCGGCCCCATCACTGAAGGGGCCGCCATGGCCGCCTACAAGGCCCACCTGGAAAAGATCGGCTACCTGGTGCCCGTGCCCGGTGACGTCAAGGCCACCACCGCCAACGTGGACGCCGAGCTGGCCCTGCAAGCCGGCCCGCAGCTGGTGGTGCCCATCCTGAACGCCCGTTACGCGCTCAACGCCGCCAACGCCCGCTGGGGCAGCCTGTACGACGCCCTGTACGGCACCGACGCCATCTCCGAAGAAGGCGGCGCCGACAAGGGCAAGGGCTACAACCCGGTGCGCGGCGCCAAGGTGATCGCCTGGGCCCGCAACTTCCTGGACAAGGCCGCCCCGCTGGAAGGCGCTTCGCACAAGGAAGCCACCGGCTACAGCATCGCCGGCGGCAAGCTGGTCGTCGCCCTCAACGGCGGCAAGTCCACCGGCCTGCAGAACCCCGAGCAACTGGTCGGCTTCCAGGGTGATGCCGCCTCGCCTTCGAGCGTGCTGCTGGTCAACAACGGCATGCACGTCGACATCCAGATCAACCGCAGCACCCCGATCGGCCAGACCGACCCGGCTGGCGTGTCGGACCTGGTGCTGGAATCGGCCGTGTCGACCATCCTGGACCTGGAAGACTCGGTCGCCGCCGTGGACGCCGAAGACAAGGTGCTGGGCTACAGCAACTGGCTGGGCATCCAGCTGGGCACGCTGACCGAAGAAGTGGCCAAGGGCGGCAAGACCTTCACCCGCAAGCTCAATGGCGACCGCGTGTACACCGCCCCCAACGGCGGCGAAGTCAAGCTGCACGGCCGCTCGCTCATGTTCGTGCGCAACGTGGGTCACCTGATGACCAACCCCGCCATCCTGTGGGGCGCTGAAGGCAAAGAGATCCCCGAAGGCATCATGGACGCCGTGATCACCACGACCATCGCCCTGCACGACCTGCAAGGCCACGGTCAGATCAACGGCCAGGCCATCCGCAACTCGCGCACCGGCTCGGTCTACATCGTCAAGCCCAAGATGCACGGCCCCGCTGAAGTGGCGTTTGCCGCCGAGCTGTTCTCTCGCGTCGAGAAGCTGCTGGGCCTGGCCGACAGCACCGTCAAGCTGGGCATCATGGACGAAGAGCGCCGCACCTCGGTGAACCTCAAGGCCTGTATCGCTGCGGCATCCAGCCGCGTGGCCTTCATCAACACCGGCTTCCTGGACCGCACCGGCGACGAGATGCACACCGCCATGCTGGCCGGCCCGATGATGCGCAAGGGCGACATCAAGAACAGCGCCTGGATCGCCGCCTACGAGCGTCGCAACGTGCTGATCGGCCTGCAGATGGGCCTGCGCGGCCGCGCCCAGATCGGCAAGGGCATGTGGGCCATGCCCGACCTGATGGCCGGCATGCTCGAGCAGAAGATCGCCCACCCCAAGGCCGGTGCCAACACCGCCTGGACGCCTTCGCCCACCGCCGCCACGCTGCACGCCACCCACTATCACCAAGTGAGCGTCGCCGCCATCCAGCAAGACATCGAGAAGACCGGCGAAGACCCGCAATCGCTGCTCGACAAGCTGCTGACCATCCCCGTGGTGGCACAGGCCAACTGGTCTGACGCCGAGAGGCAGCAAGAGCTGGACAACAACATCCAGGGCATCCTGGGTTACGTGGTGCGCTGGATCGACCAGGGCGTCGGCTGCTCCAAGGTGCCCGACATCCACAACGTCGGCCTGATGGAAGACCGCGCCACGCTGCGCATCTCCAGCCAGCACGTGGCCAACTGGCTGCACCATGGCGTGATCACCGAAGCGCAGGTGCGTGACAGCCTCAAGCGCATGGCCGCCGTGGTGGACGGCCAGAACGCTGGTGATGCCGCCTACGAGAGCCTGGTGGGCAACCCGCAAGGCGCTGCGTTCCAGGCCGCGCTGGACCTGGTCTTCAAGGGCAAGGAACAGCCGAGTGGCTACACCGAGCCGCTGCTGCACGCCTGGCGTTTGAAGAAGAAGGCTCAGGCCTGATCAAGCTCAGCCGAACGGCTGATGCTCGATGAGAACGGCGCCCTGCGGGGCGCCGTTTTTCATGGAGCACAACACGACCGCCCCACCGCCATGGCTCCAACGTTCAGTTACAGTCATTGACGCATTCCCCTTCTCAGACAGGGGCTGTTCAACCCAGGGAGACAACCATGAAGTCCTCGTTCCGTTTGGCTGCGCTCAGCGTTGCCATCGCCGCCCCCATGTTCATCACGGGCTGCGCCACCGAATCCTCACAAGCGCTGGCCGTGCAGAAAACCCAGGCCGCCACGCGCGCCTACGTGGGCGCCCGTGCGCCCATCGCCGTCGGCAAGTTCGACAACCGCTCGAGCTACCTGCGTGGCGTGTTCTCCGATGGCGTCGACCGCCTCGGCAGCCAGGCCAAGACCATCCTGATCGGCCACCTGCAGCAGACCAACCGATTCAACGTGCTCGACCGCGACAACATGGCCGAGATCAAGCAAGAAGCCAGCATCCAGGGCGCCGCCCAGCAACTCAAGGGCGCCGACTTCGTCGTCACCGGCGATGTGACGGAGTTCGGTCGCAAGGAAGTGGGTGACCACCAGTTGTTCGGCATCCTGGGCAAAGGCAAGACCCAGGTGGCCTACGCGAAGGTCACCCTCAATGTGGTCAACATCCGCACCTCCGAGGTGGTGTATTCGGTCCAGGGCGCCGGTGAATACCAGCTGTCAAACCGCGAAATCATCGGCTTTGGCGGCACAGCCAGCTACGACTCGACGCTCAACGGCAAGGTTCTGGACCTGGCCATTCGCGAGGCCGTCGATCGCCTTGGCGAAGGCATTGACGCAGGCGCGTTCAAACCTGTTTCGCGTTAAGCCTCAGGGAGAAATCAAACCATGATGCATCGCCCCATCACCCGGGGGCTGGCAGCGCTTTGCCTGCTGACCACCCTGGCCGGTTGCGCCGGCCCCAAGCAGATCTACAGCTGGAACAGCTACCAGCCACAGGTCTATGCCCACCTCAAGAACGACGGCAAGTCGTCGGCCGAAGAGCAGATCATCGAGCTGGAAAAAGGCATCCAGCAAGCCGCAGCCAAGGGCGCACAAGTCCCCCCGGGCTATCACGCGCACCTCGGACTGTTGTACTTGAACACCGGCCGCACCGATCAAGCCCTCGCGGCGTGGAACCAGGAAAAGGCCTTGTTTCCTGAGTCGACGAAATACATCGACTTCCTGATCGGCAACATGAAAAAGAACCGGAGCTGACCATGCGCACGCACGCCATCCAACGCACGTCTTTATGCACCTTGCTTGCCACCGCAGCGCTCCTCGCAGGTTGCGCTGCGCCGGTCAAAACCGACTACACCGCCTTCCGTGCGGCCAAGCCAGCGTCCATCCTGGTATTGCCCCCCGTCAACGAGAGCACGGAGGTCAACGCCACGTTCAGCATGCTGGCACAGGCCACCTACCCGCTGGCTGAGGGTGGCTACTACGTCATGCCGGTGACGCTGGTCAACGAGACCTTCCATCAGAACGGACTGACGGTTGCCACGGACATGCATGAAGTGCCCGTCACCAAGCTCAAGGAGATTTTCGGTGCCGACGCCGCGCTGTACATGAAGATCACAAGGTACGGCAGCACGTACACCATTCTGAGCAGCGCGGCAGTCGTGAGCGCCGAGGCACGGCTGGTCGATCTGTCCACCGGCACGCTGTTGTGGAGCGGACGAGCCAGCGCGTCCAGCGACGAAAACAACAACAACAGCGGAGGCGGCTTGGCCGGCTTGCTGGTTGCGGCCATCGTCAAGCAGATCATGAACAACGTGACCGATGCGTCGCACCCCGTTGCGGGTGTCACCAGCGCACGACTTCTGTCTTCCGGCACGCCCAATGGCCTCCTGTACGGCCCCCGCTCACCCCTCTACGGCAAGGACAACACAAACTGAGCACGCCCGTCGGGCATGCATGAAGCGCCCGCCCTGGGCGCTTTTTTTGTGCCCTGTGAACAAGAGGTAACACACGCCCGCATCACCCTGAAAGGGGAGAGGCCCAGCGGCGTGTTTTCATCCGAACACACCTCAATCGAAAACCGAGTCTGCCACCCCTAGAATGGTCCAAGACGGTCACCACCCACGGCGGCCCGTCCATCCCATCATCAACACAGACCAGGAGTTCCTTTCATGAAGAAGATCGTCATCGCAGCCCTCGCCACCCTCGCTGCTGCTTCCGCCATGGCCCAAAACAACGTCGGCTCTTGCGGCTGGGGTTCCAAGGTGTTCGAAGGCCAACGCGGCATCTTCCCGCAAGTGCTGGCCGCCACCACCAACGGCACCTCGGGCAACCAGACCTTCGGCATCACCTTCGGCACCTCGGGTTGCACGCAGGACGGCGTCGTGTCGTCCTCCTGGAAGACCGCCATGTACATCGACGGCAACCGCGTGGCCCTGGCCCGTGACGCCGCCGCTGGCCAAGGCGAAAGCCTCGACACCCTGGCCGCCGTGATGGGCGTCAAGGACGCCGACCGCGCCCTGTTCGCCGCCACCATCAAGGCCAACTTCGCCACCGTGTTCGCCAACGACCAGCAGATCGCCGCCAACCTGAAGTCGGTGCTGGCCGCTTCGCCCGAGCTGAGCGCCTACGCCGCCGTCATCTGATGAAGGCCCGGCCCCTTGCCTGGGCCGGTTGACCCATCCGATCCGACCCACACCCTGACTCCAGCCGGAGCAGGGTGTGTCTTTTTCAGGAGCACCCTTTCCGTGCTGCAAGCCCTGCTCCCGCGCATGGCCAGGCTGATGCTGGCCGCTGCGCTGGTTTGTCATTCGCCGCTGACCCATTCCCTGGATTTGGATCCGCCGCTGAGCCCGAACCCGGCTGGCGATCGCGTGGTCGTGCCATCGGCCCACACCATCGGTCAGCTGCAACGCCTCGCACGCGAGCGCCAGCTCGCCACCACGCCCATGTGGCACGCGCTGCTGCACTACCGCCGCCATCCACTGACGCGCCAGTTGCGCAGCCTGGCCGACGACCCCGGCTTCTTCCTTGCTCCGCAAGGCCGAACCGACCCGCAAGCCGAGCTGGACGCGACCATCGCCGCCTTCTTCGACCCCGCGCCCCGCCACGCGCTCGACCAGGCAGCCGCGTGCCGCTTCATCGCCCGCGAACGCTGGTTGCGTCAGGAGCTGGGCGCCGCACCCGGCCTCTGGCCCCAGGCCCAGTGCGAACGCTTCGCGCAATGGCGCGCCGGCCTGCGTGCCGACCGCGTGAGCATGATCTTCCCGTCGGCCTACCTCAACAGCCCGGCCTCGATGTATGGCCACACCTTCTTGCGGCTCGATGGGCCCCAGGGCGATGGCGCCGGCTCGCCCATGCTGTCCTACGCCATCAACTACGCGGCCAACGGTGACCAGAACGAAGGCCTGGCCTTCGCGTTCAAAGGCCTGGTGGGCCTGTACCCCGGGGCGTTCACCAACGCGCCTTACTACCTGCGCATCCGCGAATACAACGACCTCGAAAACCGCGACATCTGGGAGTACGAGCTCAACCTGACTTCGGACGAGATCGAGCGGCTGCTGGCCCACACCTGGGAGCTGGGCCCCACTCGCTTTGACTACTACTTCTTCGACGAAAACTGCTCCTACCACCTGCTGGCGCTGCTCGACGCCGCCCGGCCCGGCTGGAACCTGGTCGATGACTTCACCTGGTGGGCCATCCCGGTGGACACCATCCGCGCGGTGATGCGCACACCGGGCATGCTCAAGGCCGTGCGCTACCGACCCGCCAACAGCACCGAGCTGCGCGAGCGCGCGAACCGACTGGGCCCCGAGAACGCCCGCCTGGCGCGCGACATCGCCGATGGCACTCAACCCATCGAAGCCGTGCAGGCCGCGAACCTCACGCCTGCGCAGCAAGCCCTGGCGCTGGAAACCGCCGAGCGCCTGGTGGCCTACGACGCCGTGCGCGAAGGCTGGAGCGAGCCGCAAGCCCAGGCCCGCCGCATGCCCCTGCTGCGCGCCCGCGCCGCCTTGCCCGCTGGCGAAGCCGTGACGGTGCCCACCCCGAAAGACGACCCGACCACCGGCCACGCCACCGCCCGCATCGACGTGATGGCCGGGCGCCGCGCCGGCAGCGACTTCTACACCCTCACCGCGCGCCCCGCGTACCACGACCTGCTCGACCCACCCGCCGGCTACCAGAGGGGCGCCGCCATCCAGTTCTTCCAGACCGTGCTGAGTCGATCCGCGCATGGCCATGTGCAGCTTGAGCGCTTCACCCCGGTGGACATCAGCTCGCTGAGCCCGCACGAACCGCTGCTGCGCGCCCGTTCGTGGCGCGTGGGCATGCACCTGCGGCGCGACCCGTTCGGCCAGGCCGATGAGCGCCGCCGCATGGGCGCCGAAGTGCGCGGTGGCCCGGGCTGGGCATGGCAGTTGGGCGGCGATGGCATCGGCGACCTGATGCCCTACGCCTTCCTCGACAACCACCTGCAATGGGACCGCCGCCGCGCCGACCAGCCCTGGGCGCTGGGCTCGGGCCTGGCCGCTGGGCTGCTGTGGCAGGTCACGCCGCACCTCGGTGTGCAACTGGAAGGACACGGCCGCGCCTACCTCGGCGACCTGCCCAAGGAATGGGGCTGGTCACTGCAGACGCGCGTGCACCCGCATGCAGACTGGAGCCTGAACGGTCAGATTCAGCAACAACACCGGGAACGCACCCGCCCCGTCACCACCTGGGGCCTGGGCGTGATGCGACACTGGTGAGCATGAGCACGCCTGCGCCCTACCCCCACCTCCTCGCCCCCCTCGACCTCGGCTTCACCACGCTGAAGAACCGCGTGCTGATGGGCTCGATGCACACGGGTCTCGAAGACGGCCGTGACCTGAGCAAGCTCGCCGCCTACTTCCGCGAACGGGCCGAAGGCGGCGTGGGCCTGATCGTCACCGGGGGCTTTTCGCCCAACATCGCGGGTTGGGTCAAGCCGCTGGCCGGGCGCATGAGCAGCGCCTCGTCGGCCAAGCGCCACCAAGTGGTCACGCGCGCCGTGCACGAGGCCGGCGGCAAGATCGCCATGCAGATCCTGCACGCGGGCCGCTACGCCTACCACCCGTTTGCCGTGGCGCCTTCGCGCATCAAGTCGCCCATCTCGCCGTTCACGCCATTCGAGCTGTCGGCCGCGGGCGTCGAGCGCCAGATCCAGGCCTTCGTCGACAGCGCCGTGCGGGCTCGCGAGGCCGGCTACGACGGCGTCGAGATCATGGGCTCGGAGGGCTACTTCATCAACGAGTTCCTGGCCCAGCACACCAACCAGCGCAAGGATGCTTGGGGCGGCGACTACAGCCAGCGCATGCGCCTGCCCATCGAGATCGTGCGGCGCACGCGCGAGGCCGTGGGCCCCGACTTCATCCTCATCTACCGCCTGTCGATGATCGACCTGGTGCCCGAAGGCAGCACGTGGGACGAGGTTCGGCAACTCGGCAAGGCCATTGCCCAAGCGGGCGCCACGATCATCAACACCGGCATCGGCTGGCACGAGGCCCGCGTGCCGACGATCGCCACCAGCGTGCCGCGCGCGGCTTTTGCCTGGGTCACGGCCAAGCTCAAGCAGGACTTCGCCGACGCGGGCATCGACATCCCGCTGGTGACGTCCAACCGCATCAACACACCGGCCACGGCCGAGATGGTGCTGGCCGGTGGCTACGCCGACATGGTGTCCATGGCCCGGCCCCTGCTGGCCGACTCGCACTTCGTGGCCAAGGCGGCGGCCAACCGCGCCGACGAGATCAACACCTGCATCGCCTGCAACCAGGCCTGCCTTGACCACGTCTTCAAGAACCAGCTCTCGAGCTGCCTGGTCAACCCGCGCGCCTGCCACGAGACGACGCTGAACTTCCTGCCCACTGTGCAGAAAAAGCGCATCGCCGTGGTGGGCGCGGGCCCGGCTGGCATCACCGCGGCCACGCACCTGGCCGAGCGCGGCCACCACGTCGAGCTCTTCGACGCTTCAGCCGAGGTGGGCGGGCAGCTCAACATGGCGCGCCAGGTGCCGGGCAAGGAAGAGTTCGACGAGATGCTGCGGCACTTTCGCAAGCGCATCGAGGTCACGGGCGTGCAGCTCAAGCTCAACACGCGCGTTGACGCCGCCGCGCTGAACGGCTTCGACGAAGTCATCGTCGCCACGGGCGTGACCCCGCGCGACCCGAAGATCCCCGGCCAGGACCACCCCAAGGTGCTGAGCTACATCGACGTGCTGCGCCACAAAAAACCGGTGGGTCGCAAGGTGGCCGTGATCGGCGCAGGCGGCATTGGCTTCGACGTGGCCGAGTACCTGGTGCACGACACCGAACACAAGTCGCCCTCGCAAGACCTGGTCGCGTGGATGCAGGAATGGGGCGTGACCGACCCGTCGAGCGCACCGGGCGGGCTGCGCCCCGAGGGGCCCAAGCCCACACCCGCTGCGCGCGAGGTCGTGCTGCTTCAGCGCAAGAAGGGCAAGCTGGGCAACGGCCTGGGCAAGACCACGGGCTGGATCCACCGGGCATCGCTGAAGATGAAGAACGTGGAGATGATCGGCGGCGTGAACTACGAGCGCATCGGCGGCGAGGGCCTGCTGATCAGCTTCGGAGAGAAACGCGAGAACCCAACCTGGATCGCCTGCGACAACGTGGTGCTGTGCGCGGGTCAGGTGCCGTTGCGCGAGTTGGCCGATGAGTTGGTGGCGCTGGGCAAGCCGGTGCACGTCATTGGCGGGGCCTTCGAAGCGGGTGAGCTCGATGCCAAGAAGGCGATCGACCAAGCGGCACGCCTGGCCGCCAGGCTTTGATGCCCTCGCGCAGCGATGAAACCATGAAAAACGGCCCTGCGAAGAGGGCCGTCTCGAAGGCTTGAGCAGGCTCGCTGCTCAGGTGCCAACCGGTGCTCAGAAGGCGTATTGCAGGCCGACGCCCAACAGGCGGACCGCGCCACTGTCGCCGTTGACTTCGGCGTTGGTGAAGTCCGCATCAGCGGTCAGGCGCAGGTTCTTGTTCAGCGCGAACTCGACGCCCAGACCGAAGTACGGCTTGACGGAGTCGTCGGACTCCGAATAGCGGTAGGCCGCAACAGGCATCGATTGGGTGAAGTGGGTTTTCAGGGCCGCCAGACCCAGGCGCCCCACCAGTGCCAGCTGAGGGTGGGCGTCAACACGGAAGGCCGCAGCCAGCAAAACGCCACGCGCCTCGAAGCTTTCCGTCACGTCGCCATCGCGCAGCAGGAAGCCGTCGAAGTAGCTGTCGGTGAAACCGCGTGTGCCCTTGCCGAAGTCAGCGTAAGCAGCTTCCAGCGCCACGGTGGGGTTGAGCTTGTAGCCAACGTAGAACTTCGTGCCGGTGTCGGACTTGTCGCAGCCCAGGTTGTAGTCTTCGCAGCTGAGGTTGACGTGGGACTTGCCCACAACGCCACCCACATAAACCTGCGCCGAAGCAGCGGCCATCATGGCGGTCAGCAGACCCGCCACAGCAATCTTTTTCATGGGAACTCCCTGGATCAAAAACACGGCGCCATTCGCCGCGGTGGCGAATCTAACAACGTTACGTGTCTGAAACAGCAGGGGCGCTCCGATCGGTCAAACGGGTGAGGATCGGCCACCACACTTGTTTGCGTGGCGGCCACCTTTTCAGGCGTTGACGAATCAGAAGTCGTACTGCAGACCGATGCTCAGCAGGCGAACCGAGCCTTCTTCACCAGCGATCTCACCCGTGGTGAAGTCGGCGGCGGCGGTGCCGCGCAGGTTCTTGTTGAAGCTGTATTCCAGGCCCAGGCCGAAGTAGGCGTTGGTGCTGCCATCGGTGCGGTTGCCGTAGGGGAAGCCGGTGGACTTGGTGTCCACCATGGCCAGGCCCAGGCGGCCGACACCGGTCAGCTCGCGGGTGAAGGGCAGGCGGCCAGCTGCGTTGATCAGGAAGCCGTCGACAGCGATGGAGCCCACGCCGAACGAGCCCACGTTGATGTTGGACTTGCCGAAGTCGATGTAGCCGCCTTCGATGGCGATTTGCGGGTGCACCTTGTAGCCAGCGTAGAACTTGTAGCCGGTGTCGTCGTTGTCGCACGAAGCGACGCCACCGCAATCGACAGCGACGTTGGACATGCCGAAAGCACCGCCGATGTAGGCCTTGTTGGCCAGTTGGGCAGAGGCGGAGGTGGCGAGGGCCAGCAGGGCAGCGGCCAGGGCGATCTTGTTCATGGGGTCTCCTGTAGGGGTGTGAAGCGCCGCCCGATGCGCGATCGGCGGCTCAAACAAAGCGTCCGGCGCGGACTGTAGTCGCAGCGCCGGACGCCCTGCCCCCCATTCCAGGGGCTTTTTGTCGCCCAATGTTTCCGCCCGATGTGATCAAACGTTTCGCGTTGAACGACTCAAATCACTGCTTCAGGAAAGCCTGCACCGCCGACACGGTGGCCGCCGGGTCTTCCTCGTGGGGCACGTGGCCCAGGGCGTCGAACATGGCCAGTCGGCTGCCGACGATGTCCTTTTGGAACTTGTCGGCGTTGTCCGGCGGGATCAGGCGGTCTTGCCCGCCCCAGATGATCAGCGTCGGTTGCTTGATGCTGGCGATCTGCGCGGTGAACTCGCCGCTGGGGCTTTGTGCGAAGCGCTCGCGCAAGGCGCCACGGTTGCCAGCGCGCAGGGTCAGCTCGTAGTAGCGATCGATCAACTCGGGCGTGACCTTGGACGGGTCACCGTAGACGTTGCGCACGCTGGACTCGATCATGCTGTGCGGCAGGGTGTTCTGCATCAGCGGCTTGAGCGCGCCGATCTGCGCGATCTTGAAGCCGATCGGCATGGACTGCGGGTCGAAGGGGTAGCCGGCCGCATCCACCAGCACGAGCTTGCTCACGCGCTGCGGGTGGTCCACCGCCACCTTCCAGGCCAGGTTGCCTCCGAAGGAGTTGCCAGCCACCACGGCCTTTTGCACGCCCAGCTTGTCCATCAGCGCGACGACAAACTCGACGTAGCGGGTCAGGCGGTAATTGCCATCGGGCATGGGGCCTGTGAGGCCGAAGCCAGGCAGGTCCATGCGGATGACGCGGCGCTGGCCCTTCAGGGCCTCTGTCCAGCCGTCCCAGGTGTGCAGGCTGGCCGAGGTGCCGTGGAGCAGCACGATGGGCTCGGCGTCGTCGCGGGGGCCTTCATCGCGGTAGTGGGCCTGCATGCCCAGGATCTCTGTGAACTGCGAGGGCGCGGGCGCCCACTTGGCCTTGAGCGTTTCCACGTCCCGATCGGGGGCCCAGGATGCGGCCACACCGCCCACCACCAGCAACAACAGGGCGAGCACCAGCCCACCCACGACCTTCAGCGCCGTCTTCATGTTCGTGTCCCTTGTTGATTGAGGCCGAGCCCAGCGCACGGCCTGCCCTCATTGTGCGCGAGCCACAGCAGCCGTCCCATCGACAGATGGCCGCCAGGTCAGGCAGCACAGATCGGCACCAGCCAGCGCCGGCTGCCCTCTTCAGCGGTAGCTCAGCAGCGAGGGCGCGCCCGCAGGCGCCACGCCTTCGAGGTGCCCGTGCTCGTTGACCGACAGCAGGTGCAGGCCGTCCCGGCCCACGTTGATCTTGGTGATGCCGGCGTTGGCCAGCGTCCAGTTGATGGTGAAGGCCTGCGTGTCGTGCAGGCCCAGCAGGTGCGCGCACACCACGCTGATGAAGCCCCCCGAGGTAAAGACCACGGCCTGGCCTTTGGGCGGCGTGAGCTGGACCAGCTCGGCCAGGGTCGTCACGCAGCGCAGCTTGAAGGTGGACCACGGCTCCTGGTACTCGGCGTCGTGGTGGCCCGCCACCCAGCGCGAGACCGCGTCCTGGAAGAAGGCCTGGAAGGCCCGGCGCGGGTCACCGCTGGCGGCCATCTCCGCCATCATCAAAGCCTTGTCGGCAAAGCGGGGCTCGGCCACCTCGATGACGTCCTCGTGGTCGAACTCGTTGACGCCGGCCAACACCTGCATCGACACGTCCAGCGCCATGGCCGAGAGCGCCGCACGCGCCGTCTCCTGGTGGCGCTGCATGGTGCCGGCCACCACCACCTCGGGCACCACGCCGCGGGCCTTCAAGGCCTGGCCGACGACGTGCCCCTGCTGGTGACCCAACGCCGAGAGCGCGTCGTAGTTCTGGCTGCCGAACGAGGCCTGGCCGTGGCGGACGAGGTAGAGCGATCCCATCTCAGTGCGTCACTTTCCGCGTCACTTCGAGCCGTACTTCATCAGCTCCAGTCGGGCGATCATGCCCTTGTGGACCTCGTCGGGGCCATCGGCCAGGCGCAGCGAGCGGGCCTGGTTGAAGAAGGCCGTCAGCGGGGTGTCGTGCGAGACGCCCATGCCACCGTGCATCTGGATGGCGAAGTCCACCACCTGCTGCAGCATGCTCGGCGCCACGACCTTGATGGCCGAGACGTCGGTGAGCGCGCTCATCACGCCCAGGTTGTCGATCTTCCAGGCGGCTTGCAGGGTCAGCAGGCGAGCCTGGTCGATGGCCAGTCGGCACTCGGCGATGCGCTCGCGGTTGCCGCCCAGGTTGATGATGGGCTTGCCGAAGGCCACGCGCTTGAGACCACGTTGGATGGCGAGCTCCAGCGACTTCTCGGCCGCGCCGATGCAGCGCATGCAGTGGTGGATGCGGCCCGGGCCGAGGCGGCCCTGAGCGATCTCGAAGCCACGCCCCGGCCCGGCGATGACGTTGGACAGCGGCAGGCGCACGTTGGTGAAGTGCACCTCGCCGTGGCCGTGCGGCTCGTCGTATTCGCCGAACACGGGCAGCATGCGCTTGATCTCGACACCGGGCGCGTCCAGCGGCACCAGCACCATCGAGTGCTGGCCATGGCGGCCGGCTTCGGCGTTGGGCGTGGCGGCCATGAAGATGCCGATCTTGCAGCGCGGGTCACCCACGCCGGAGGACCACCACTTCTTGCCGTTGAGCACGATCTCGTTGCCCTCGACCACGGCAGTGGCTGCCATGTTGGTGGCGTCGGACGAGGCCACATCGGGCTCGGTCATGAAGAAGACGGAGCGGATCTCGCCATTGAGCAGGGGCGTGAGCCACTGGGCCTTCTGCTCGTCGCTGCCGTACTTCCAGAGCACCTCCATGTTGCCGGTGTCGGGCGCGTTGCAGTTGAAGATCTCGGGCGCCATCATCGAGCGGCCGGTCTGCTCGGCGCTGAAGGCGTACTCGAGCACGCTCAGGCCCGGGGCCAGCTTGGCGTCGGGCAAAAAGAGGTTCCACAGGCCTTCGGCCTTGGCCTGCGCCTTGAGCTCCTCGACACGCGACGGGATCTTCCACTGCGTCCAGTCGCCGCCGTGGCGGGCCTCGCCGATCTCCTTCCAGTGCTGGGCCTCGACGGGGGCGATGCGCTCGTCGATGAAGGCGCGCACGCGCTTGGCGTAGCTCTGGGCGCGTTCGCTGGGCTGGAAGTCCATGGCTGTCTCCTTTTGGGGATGTGAAAAGTCGGTGTCCGACCGTTGCCCCTGGATGCTACGCCGCCCTCACCCTTGCATCAAATGATGAATTTTCATCCCAAGTCATGCACGTGACGCATGGCCTCACGGGCGCCCTGGGCCACGCTCTCGCGCATCCAGCGGTGCACCGGGTCGGCTTCGCGGTCGGCGTGCCAGTACATCCAGATGCCGATGGGCGGCAGCGCCAGCGGCAGGTCGGCCAGCACCAGGGGCAGCGCGCGGGTGAGCTCCTCGGCGTAGGTGCGCGGCAGGGTCAGCAGGGCATCGCCCGCCGCCACGACGTTGGCCGCCGCGAAGTAGTGCTGGCAGCGCAGGATGACCTGGCGCTCACCCAGGCCCTGGGCCGCCCACACGGCCTGCAGCGGGTCGGGCTGGTCGGGCTGCAGCGCCACCATCACGTGCGGCTGGGCAAAGTAGTCGGCCACGCTGAGCTGGCGGCTGGCCAGGGGGTGGCCGCGCCGCATCAGCACCGAGAGCTGCTCGTCGGCCAGGTGTTCGCCCCGGATGCGGCCGGTCACGCGACGTTGGCGGTCGATGGCCAGGTCCACCTCGCCCATCGTCAAGGTGCGCTCCAGCGCGTCACGCGGCACGCGCACGCTGGCGATCTTGACCTGTGGTGCAGCCTGAGCAAGGCGGCTCATCAGGGGCGGCAAGGTGATGGCTTCGAGCACGTCACGCATGCCCAGGCGCAGGGTCATGTTCAACGTGAGGGGGTCGAAGGTGTCGGCCTGGCCCATGAGCGACTGCAGGCCGCGCAGGTGGGCCTGCACCTCGCCGATGACTCGCCGCGTCAGCTCGGTGGGCACCATCTGGTTGCCCTGACGCACGAACAGCGGGTCGCCCCATAGGCGACGCAGGCGGGCCAACGCGTGGCTGACGGCGGGCTGGCTCAGGTGCAGGTGCCGAGCCGCGCCCGAAATGCCGCCATGCTCGTAGACCGCGTCCATGACGCGAAAGAGGTTCAGGTCGAGGCGGGAGGCGGTGTGCGGCAGGGACATGGGGCACAACGATACAGCCCTCCCCACACCCGTGTGTTTTTTCCACCCGATGCGGCACTCCGCACCCCAGCCCGCGTCGAGCACACGCCATAATGGCGCGTTGCCGTTTGCACGGCGCACCTTTGGAGCAACCACCTTGGACAGTCACCCTTGGTGACCGCCCACTTCGGCCAGCCGGCCACCTGCACCGCCTCGCGCTGACCAGCGCTCGCAAGGCAAACGCAGGCACCGGCTGCGGCCCACCCGGTCAGCCTCGTGCTGAGACCGGTCGGGCCCACGCGGGAGGGGGCGGCAACCACACCCCCCTACCCGCCAAAACAACCTGCACGCCCCGCGGCCCGCATCACCTCGCATGCGACGCGACCCGAGCGTGATCAGGTGCTGGAGTCCCGATGCTCAACGTCTTCACGCTGGCCAATGGCCGCTTGTTCCAGGAAGAAATCGACAGCCTCGACGAGCTGACGCCGTCGCGCCCTGTCTGGGTCGACCTGGAAGACCCCACCCCGGAAGAAAAGGGCTGGATCGCCGCCTGCTTCGGCCTCGTCATCCCCGGCGACATCGTCGACGAGGATCTGGAGGAATCCGCCCGCTTCTACGAAGAAGAAGGCGCCATCCACCTGCGCTCGGACTTTTTGATCGACGACGACGAAGCCCCCCGCAACGTGCGCGTGGCCTTCATCCTGCACAACAACATCCTGTTTTCGATCCACAAGGAAGACCTGCCGGTGTTCCGCCTGCTGCGCATGCGCGCGCGCCGCATCCCGGCCCTGATCGAAGACGCCAAGGACGTTCTGCTCAAGCTCTACGACGCCGACGCCGAGTACTCCGCCGACACGCTGGAGAACATCTACGACGAGCTGGAAAAGGTCAGCAAGCGCGTGCTGCAGGACGAGGTCAACGACCAGGCCGCCGCCGAAGCGCTGGCCGCCATCGCCCGCCAGGAAGACTTGAACGGCCGCATCCGCCGCAACGTGATGGACACGCGCCGCGCGGTGAGCTTCATGATGCGCGCGCGCATGCTCAATGCCGACCAGTTCGAAGAGGCCCGCCAGATCCTGCGCGACATCGACTCGCTGGACTCGCACACGGCCTTCCTGTTCGACAAGATCAACTTCCTGATGGACGCGACCGTCGGCTTCATCAACATCAACCAGAACAAGATCATCAAGATCTTCTCGGTGGCCTCGGTGGCTTTCCTGCCGCCCACGCTGATCGCCAGCATCTACGGCATGAACTTCAACGCCATGCCCGAGCTGAACTGGCGCTTCGGCTACCCTTTCGCCGTGCTGGTGATGATCATGTCGGCCATCACGCCCTTCTGGTACTTCCGCCGCAAGGGCTGGCTGAACTGAACCACGTGCCTGGCCTGAACCTGCCTGCGCTGCCGCCCGGCTTGTGGCGGGTGATGTGGGGCACCACCTTCGTGGTGCTCAGCTACAGCCTGCTCAACCCGGTGCTGGCCGTGCGCCTGCAAACCGCAGGTGCCAGCGCCACGGCCATCGGCTGGTTCGCCACGCTGCCGTTTTTGAGCGTGGCGCTGCTGGTGCCGCTGGTGCCCAGGTTGTTCGGCCGCATCGGTGTGGGTCAGGCTTACCGGCTGGGCTTGCTGCTCGAGCTCATCGCCTGCCTGGGCTACCTCTTCACAAACGACTACCGGTTGTGGTGCGTCTTTGGCTTGATGGCCGGCCTGGGTGCCGCCGCAGCCTGGAACGCCACGGAGGCGCTGATCGCGCACAACACCCCACCTTCGCACCGGGGCCGGCTCACGGGCCTGTACCAGGCGCAGCTGGGTGCGGGCATGGCGCTGGGGCCATTCCTGCCGGGCCTGCTGGGGCTGGGGCCCATCGGTGCCAACCTGCTGGCGGCTGGCGGCCTCGCACTGGGCTTGTCCCTGGTGCTGGTGCCCTCGATCACCCGGCTCAAAGCCATGCACGACGACCACGAGCCCATGGGCCTGCTCTCAGCCTGGCGCTTTCGGCCCACGCTGGCCTGGGCGGCCGTGGTGGGCGGGGTCTTCGAGGTGGGGCTGGGCTCCATCACCACGGCCCACGGCTCGGAGATCGGGCTGAGCCTGGCGGCGGCCACCTCCATCGCCGGCGCCCTGGGCGTGGGCAGCTTCGTGCTGCAGTACCCGCTGGGCTGGCTGGCCGATCGGCTGCCCGCGCGGCGATTGTTCGTGGGCGGCGCGGTGGTGCTGGTGCTCAGCGCCCTGGCCTTCACGCGCTCGAGCCAGCACCCTGAACTGCTGTGGGCCTGTGCGCTGCTTTGGGGCGGCATCGGCGGGGCGCTCTACACGCTGAGCATGATCCGCGTGGCGCACGACTTCGCGCATTCATCGGCGATCGCCGGCACCTCGGCCATGATCGCCGGCTACACGGCGGGCGGCGCCATCGGCCCCGTCATCAGCGGCTGGGTGTTCGACCACCACGGCGTGGCCGGCCAGGGCCTGTGGCTGGGCGTGCTGGCGCTCAGCCTGCTGCTGATGCACGCCCGGCGGCCTGTCCCTGCACCCGACGCCACTGACTGAGCAGGGCCGCGTGCAGGCGCTCGGCCGGCACCGGCTTGTGCAGCAGCACCAGGCCCGATGCGTGGGCTTCACGCAAGCGCTGCGGGCCGGTGTCGCCGGTGACCAGGAAGGCGGGCAGGTCCGGTCCCAAACGTGCGCGGATGAGCGACACAGCCTCGATGCCGCTGCGGTGGTCGCGCAGGCGGTAGTCGACCAGCAACAGGTGTGGCGTGAAGGCGTCCAGCCGCGCCAGGGCCTCGTCCACCGACGAGGCGGTCTCGCAGGCGCAGCCCCAGCTCATCAGCAGGTCGCTCATGGCGGCCAGCACCGACTCGTCGTCTTCGATCAGCAGCACGTTCAGCCCCCCCAGGTCGCCCCCCTCGTCGCCAAGGCGGTCCGATGCGATCACCGCCGCCTGGCTGATGGGCAGCGTCAGGCGGAACACCGATCCGCGCCCCTCGCGGGAGGCCAGCCCCACTTCCACGCCCATGGCCCGAGCCAGCCCGTCGACGATGGACAAGCCCAGCCCCAGGCCTTTGCGTCGGTCGCGCTCGGGGTTGCCCAGTTGATGGAACTCTCGGAAGACCTCGCGGTGCTGCGACTCGGGGATGCCGATGCCCGTGTCCCAAACCTCGATGACGGCGCGTCCGACGCGGCGCCGACAGCCCAGCAACACCGCACCCCGCTCGGTGTAGCGCACGGCGTTGACCAGCAGGTTGCGGATGATCATCTCGACCAGCGCCGGGTCGGCCTGCACCACCAGGCGGGTGTCGCGCAAACGGAAGGCCAGGCCCTTGCTCTCGGCCAGCGGCGCCAGTTCGCGCTCGAGCTTGTGAAACAGCGGCTGCAGCGCAAAGCTGCGCAGCTGGGGCTGCACCACGCCCGCGTCGACCTTGGAGAAATCCAGCAGGGTGCCCAGCATCTCGTTGGCCGCCTCGTTGGAGGCCATCACGTGACGCACCAGGTGGGCCTGCCGGTCGTTGAGCCCGGCACGAGAGAGCGCTCCCAGGTAGAGCCCGGCGGCGTGCAGGGGCTGGCGCAAGTCGTGGCTGGCAGACGCCAGGAAGACGGTCTTGGCCCGGTTGGCGTCTTCGGCCTCGACCAGGGCCTGCTCGACCATCTCGCGCGCCTCCAGCGCCCGCTGGGTCTGGTCCCGCAGGCGGTCGACCAGGCCTTCGTTTTCGAAGCGCAGCTCGATGGAGCGCAGCGTCATGCGCGAAGCGTGGAACGAGTAGACGGCCATCGCCCACAGGTAGGCGGTGGCGCCTGCGGCCAGCGCCCAGTTGATGGTGCCTTGCGCTCGCACCAGGGCCACGATCAGCGGCACCAGGCAGCAAAGCCAGTAAGACAAGGCCACCGGCCACACCGAGCCAAAGATGCCCAGCGCAGCCGAGCCCATGCCAGCGATCAGGCAGATCACCAGCGTGGCCGAGTCAGGCTCGCCCGGGCGGATGAAGAGCAGCGCCAGCGCCCCCCAGCACGCGCCGCTGAGCGCAGCCAAGGTCAGCAGAAACCGCGCATGTCGGACCGGCTCGAAATCCGACTGCCCTGGAGAAGGCATCAGGCGATGCGCGATCAAACCGGCCCAGGCCAGGCCCACGGTGCCCGCCGACCACCACCAGATTCGCCCATCGCCCACCGTGAACTGGTAAGCCACGGCGGCGATGAGCGCCACCAGGGCCGTGGCCACCATCGCGGTGCTCAGGCCCCGGTCGATCAACTCCACCTGGGCCGACAGCGAGCGGGGCGGATCCAAGCGCAGCGCGCTGGCCCACATCGACGTTTGTGTCATGGCGAGATCAGGCCACGGGCCACGGCCCGCTCGTAGGCTTCCTGCCGGCTGGTGGCCTGCAGCCATTCGGTGATCCAGGACACCTCGGCACGCACCGCGCTCTCGCTCATGCCCAACTGCCGAGCGATCGCCTTGTTGGGCGTGCCCCGCCCGAGGTAGCCCAGGATCTGGAGCTGCAGCTCGGTGAAGGTGGGGCCGGCTTCGCTGGCCAGCATGGCCAACTCCGGCGCCTGCGCCCCGTGTGCAGCCCCGGCCTGGAGCGCGGACAGCGTGGCGTACGGCAGAGCGGCAAACGAGGTCTCGCCTCGAAGCAAGGTCTGCACGGCCCCCACGATGTCGTCGGCCTGGGCCGATTTCGGGATGAAGCCCTCGGCGCCCACCTCGCGCGCCTGCGCGATCAGCTCGGCCGTGACCTCGCCCGACATGAACAGCACCCGCGTCTGCGGAGCCGCCGCCTTGAGCGCGGGCAGGTCGGACAGGCCGTGCCCGTCTGGCAGGTGGACGTCGAGCATGACCAAGTCAACCGGCTGGTGACGCAGGTGTTCCAGCGCCTGAGCCCAGGTGCCCGCCTGGGTGAGCAAGGCCTGCGGCCAGCGCTCGGCCAGCATCAGGCCCAGGCCCATGCGGAACAGGGCGTGGTCATCGACCAGGAGGAAACGGGGGCCAGCGATCGTCATGCTCTGCCAAGGGTGAAGGGACTGCAGCCGCGAGTATCCGCTGCCACCGTCCGTTTTCCGGTCATCGCCCCCCTGGCTGCGGTCCCAAATCCCCAATAAGGGGGAGGTGGGCGCAGCCGTCCAGCGCTCAACCCTCGCTCAGCCCTTGCGCGCGCGACGGGCCTTGACCGCGTCGGACAGGATCTTGAGCACCTTCTCGGAGTCGTCCCAGCCGATGCAGGCATCGGTGATCGACTGACCGTAGGCCAGCTTCTTGGGGTCATCCTTGCCCGGGGTGAACTTCTGGGCGCCGGCGCACAGGTGGCTTTCCACCATCACGCCGAAGACCTGGTGCGAACCACCCGAGACCTGCTCGGCGATGTCCTGGGCCACCACCACCTGGCGCTCGTGCTGCTTGGAGCTGTTGGCGTGGCTGAAGTCGACCATCAGCGAAGGGTGCAGCTTGGCGGCTTCGAGGTCCTTGCAGGCGGCGGCCACGCTGGCGGCGTCGTAGTTCGGGGCCTTGCCACCGCGCAGGATGACGTGGCAGTCGGGGTTGCCAGCCGTGCCGACGATGGCGACCTGGCCGTTCTTGTGCACCGACAGGAAGTGGTGGGCACCGGCGGCAGCCTGGATGGCGTCGGTGGCGATCTTGATGTTGCCGTCGGTGCCGTTCTTGAAGCCGATGGGTGCGCTCAGGCCCGAGGCCAGCTCGCGGTGGACCTGGCTTTCGGTGGTGCGTGCACCGATGGCGCCCCAGCTGATGAGGTCACCGATGTACTGCGGCGAGATCGCGTCGAGGAACTCGCTGGCCGCGGGCACGCCCAGGCGGTTGATCTCCAGCAGCAGCTGGCGGGCCATGCGCAGGCCCTCGTCGATCTTGAAGGACTCGTCGAGGTAGGGGTCGTTGATCAGCCCCTTCCAGCCCACGGTGGTGCGGGGCTTTTCGAAGTACACGCGCATGACCACTTCCAGCGTGCCTTCGTACTGCTCGCGCAAATCGCGCAGCTTGCGGGCGTACTCGATGGCGGCGGCCGGGTCGTGGATGGAGCAGGGGCCGATGATCACCAGCAGGCGGTCGTCCTTGCCGTGCACGATCTTGCGGATGGCCTTGCGCGTGCGCGAAACCAGCGTCTCGATGGCCGTGCCGCGGATCGGGAAGAAGCGGATCAGGTGCTCGGGCGGCGGCAGCGGCGTGACGTTCTTGATGCGTTCGTCATCGGTCTGCGAGGTCTTGTCGGCGGGCGGAACCCAGCCTTCGGCGGCGCTGGAGTGGGTGCTCATGGGGCGATCCTGTTGGGGTGCTTCGATCAGAGGCGGAATAAAAAAAACCGCCGGTTGTGCCGGCGGTTTCAGTTGGGTGGGTCTGCTTACGCGTTGGCCACTCCTGCGCCGGTGAGGTGCTGGATGTGAAAGTGCCAAAAGTAGTAACGGACCGTGGTACGCATGGAAACACTGTAGCACGCCCTGTTGACGGGCCACAACCCGGGGTTGCCGGGGCAGCCTGGCAGGGCGTGCCAGATCTCACTGCATCGAGCTGGAGGCATCACTTGAGCTGCGGGAACGCGAACTCAGGCCCGCGCGCGATGCTGTCGGGCCAGCGCTGCATCACAGCTTTGTGGCGGGTGTAGAAGCGCACGCCCTCGGGGCCGTAGGCGTGGTGGTCGCCGAACAGGCTGCGCTTCCAGCCCCCGAAGCTGTTGAAGGCCATCGGCACCGGCAGGGGCACGTTCACGCCCACCATGCCCACCTGGATGTGGCGCACGAACTCGCGTGCGATGCCGCCGTCGCGGGTGTAGAGGGCCACGCCATTGCCGTATTCGTGGTCGTTGATGAGCTTGACCGCGGCGGCGATGTCCGGCACGCGCACCACACAGAGCACGGGGCCGAAGATCTCTTCGCGGTAGACGCTCATCTCGGGCGAGACCTGGTCGAGCAAGGTGCCGCCGACGAAGAAGCCGTCTTCGTGGCCCGGCACGCGCAGGCCACGCCCATCGACCACGGCGAGGGCGCCCTCTTCGATGCCCTGTCCAATCAGCCCCTCGATGCGCTGCTGCGCCATGCGCGTGATGACCGGGCCCATCTCGGCATCAGCTTGATGACCTTCGCCCACGCGCAAAGCGCGCACGCGGGTGGCCAGCGACGCCACCAGCTCGTCTGCCACATCGCCCACCGCCACGGCCACCGAGATGGCCATGCAACGCTCGCCGGCCGAGCCGTAGGCCGCGCCAATCAGCGCGTCAACGGCCTGCTCCAGGTCGGCATCGGGCATGACGACGAGGTGGTTCTTGGCGCCGCCCAGGGCCTGCACGCGCTTGCCGTGGCGCGCGCCTTCGGCGTAGATGTACTCGGCCACCGGGGTCGAGCCCACGAAGCTGACCGCCTGCACTTGCGGGTGCGCCAGGATGGCGTCGACGATGGCCTTGTCGCCCTGCACCACGTTGAAAACACCATCGGGCAGACCGGCTTCTTGCAGCCACTCGGCCATCAGCAGCGAGGGCGAGGGGTCGCGCTCGGAAGGCTTGAGCACGAAGGTGTTGCCGCAGGCCAGGGCCACCGGGAACATCCACATGGGCACCATGGCCGGGAAGTTGAACGGCGTGATGCCGGCGACCACGCCCAGCGGCTGGCGCATGGACCAGGCGTCGATGCCGCGCGCGATCTGGTCGGTGTACTCGCCCTTGAGCAGCTGCGGGATGCCGGTGGCGAACTCGACCACCTCGATGGCGCGGGCCACCTCGCCCATGGCATCGGGCAAGGTCTTGCCGTGCTCCTTGACGATGAGCTCGGCCAGTTCGGTGGCGCGCGCCTGCAGCAGGTTCAGGAAGCGGAACATCACGCGGGCGCGGGCCAACGGCGGCTGGGCCGACCAGGCCGGGAAGGCGGCCTGCGCGGCGGCGACGGCGGCGTCGAGCTCCTGCACGGTGCCCAGGTCGACCTGGCCCTGCACGCGCCCCAGTGCGGGGTTGAAGATGTCGGCCTGGCGGCACGAGGTGGAGGGCTGAAGGCGACCGCCGATGTGGTGGTGGACTGTGTACATGCGTGTCTCCGGGGAAGGTGCTGGGGTCGAATTCAAGGAGCGGTCTCGGGGCGACAGGCTCATTGCGGGTCGGCGTTCAGGCGGATGGCGGTGCGCAGCACGTCGACCATCTTGTGCAGATCGTCATGGGTGGCGATGAAGGGCGGGCCCATGGCGATGGTGTCGCCGGTGAAGCGCAGCAGCACGCCCATCGTCATCGCGACCTCGAAAACGCGCAATGCACGCAGCCCCGGCTGGCCCGGCCAGGGTTGCAGGTCCACCGCACCGCAGAAACCGAAGTTGCGGATGTCGGTGACACCGGGCTCGCCTTTCAGGCTGTGCAGGCCTTCTTCGAGCACGGGCTCGAGGCTGCGGGCGCGCTCGATCAGGCCATCGCCCAACAGCACGTCGAGCACGGCGTGGCCCACCGCCGAGGCCATGGGGTGACCCGAGTAGGTGTAGCCGTGCATGAACTCGACGGCGTACTCGGGCGCCTGCACGCCCATGAAGGTGTCATGGATGTCGTCTCGGGCGATCACGCCGCCCATCGGCACCGTGCCGTTGGTGATGCCCTTGGCGAAGGTGATGAGGTCGGGCGTGACGTCCAGGCGCTGGGCACCGAAAGGCGTGCCCAGGCGACCAAAGCCGGTGATGACCTCGTCGAAGATCAGCAAGATGCCGTGGCGCGTGCAGGTCTCGCGCAGCTTTTGCAGGTAACCCACGGGCGGCACGATGACGCCGGTCGAGCCTTGCACCGGCTCGACGATGACAGCAGCGATGGTGCTGGCGTCGTGCAGGCCGATGAGGCGCTCGAGCTCGTCGGCCAGGTGCGTGCCCCAGGTCGGCTGGCCCTTGGAGAAGGCCATGTGCTGGGGCGACCAGGTGTGCGGCAGGTGGTCCACGCCAGGCAGCATGACCGAGCCGAACATCTTGCGGTTGGCCACCATGCCACCGGCCGAGATGCCGCCAAAACCCACGCCGTGGTAGCCGCGCTCGCGGCCGATGACGCGGTGGCGGCCGCCCTCGCCACGCAGGCGGTGGTAGCCAATCGCCATCTTGATGGCGGTGTCGACCGACTCGGATCCCGAGTTGGTGAAGAAGACTTTGCCCAGGCCGGCAGGGGCCAGCTCGGTGATGCGCCTGGCCAGCTTGAGCGCGCCAGGGTGGGCCACCTGAAAGGCCGGGGCGTAGTCGAGTTCAGCGGCCTGGCGACTCAGGGCCTCGACCACGCGCGGGTGAGCGTGGCCGATGGGGCAGCACCACAGACCCGAAAGCGCGTCGAACAACTCGCGGCCATCGGACGTGCGGTAGTGCGCGCCGCTGGCGCCGACCACGACCTTGGGGTGCTGCTTGAAATAGCGGTTGGGCGTGAAGGGCAACCAGGTCTGGGCCAGGCCGTCGAGGGTGGCCGGGTCGGCGGTTTCGGTGGCGGGGTTGAAGGGCATCGGGTGGACCTCGGTGAGGGCTTCGGGTGACAGCGGGACGCCGCCAAGCCATGGCCTGGCGTCCATCGTAGGCACGCCCAGCCCAGCGTCGGCATGACGCGAGCGCATGAAACTGGCAAACGGATTGCTTGAACACACCTGCCGTGCAGGCATCTTGACCTGTACAGTCAGCCCATGCCATCGCCACGCCCAGACAGAACCCAACACCCCGCCGAAGCCGACTGGCTTGCATCGCTGCAGGCCGACCTGGGTGAGCGGGCCGAGCGCTCGGCGCACACCAGCGTGCGCAACGAACCGAGCCTGGTCACGCTGGTGTCTGGCGCGGTGGAACAGGCCGTGACCGAAGGCGCCTTGCGAGCCGGCACCCGCCTGCCCTCTGTGCGGCAGATGGCCACGCGGCTGGGCGTGAGCACCTTCACCGTGGCCGAGGCCTACTCGGGCCTGGTTGCGCGCCAGGTGCTGGCCTCGCGCCAGGGGGCAGGCTACTTCGTGCAGTCCAGTCGCTTGGCGGCTCGGCGCAGCTCGCGCGAGCTGGCGCTGTCCACCCAGGTCAGTGACGACTGGCTGAGCCTGAACATGTTCGCGCAAGGACGCGACCTGCTGGCCGCCGGCTGCGGCTGGCTGCCACTGAGCTGGTACGCCGAAAACGACTTCCACGCCGCGCTGCGCCAGGCCACGCGCATCGCTGGCGAGCACCTGGCCAGCTACGGCCACCCGCTGGGCTATGCCGGCCTGCGCCAGCTGCTGGCCCGAGAGCTCGGCGAGCGGCTGGGGCCTGTGCACGCCGACCAGCTCATCCTCACGCACGGCGTCACGCATGGCTTCGAGCTGGTGATGATGGGCCTGCTGCGTCCCGGCGACAGCGTGCTGGTGGAAGAGCCCGGCTACTGGAACCTGCACGCGCAGTTGCGCTGCCATGGCCTGAACCCCATCGGCGTGCCGCGCAACGAGCAGGGCCTGGACCTCGACGCCATGGAGCGACTGGCCCTGGCGCACCGCCCGCGTGCCATGTTCATCACCACGGTGGGGCACAACCCGCTGTCAACCACGCTGCGGCTGCAGCAGCTGCACCGCATCCTGGCCCTGGCCGAGCGCCACGACCTGTGGGTGATCGAGGACGACATCTTCCGCGACCTCGACGGCCCGCACGCGCCTTCGCTGGCCGGGCTCGATGGCCTGCAACGGGTGCTGACGCTGGGTGGCTTTTCCAAGACCATCGCGCCGGCCATCCGGGTGGGCTACGTGGCCTGCCCGCCCGCGCTGGTGCAGCCGCTGGCGCGCGTGAAGATGGCTTGCGGCCTGACCACCTCCGAGATCAACGAGCGGGCCGCCGCGCGCGTGCTGGCCGACCCGGGGCACCGGCGCTACCTCGAGCGCATCCGCCACCGCCTGGCCACCTCGCGAGAGCGCGTGGTCGAGGCGCTGCTCGACGTCGGCATGGCGCCGCTGGCCGTGCCGGACAGCGGGCTGTACGTGTGCGCAGGCTGGCCTGACGTGGACGAGCCCGATCGGGCCTCGCTGGCGCGCCAGGTGGCGCAAGAGGCGCTGGCCGAGGGCATCGCGCTGGCGCCGGGCGACTACTTCATGCTCGACCAGCGCCCCACGGGCTGGTTCCGCTTCAACGTGGCGCACGCCAACGACCCACAGCTGATGCGCTTTCTGCAGCGTGTGGCCAAGCGCTTGCCCAGGCCCTGAACACCGCGCACCCACCAAAGCGGTGCAGGCCGTGCCCTGCGTGTTGGCACAGAACTCGCATGAAGTCCGCCATGAAAACCTGACCACCCGGTCAACTTTCTGGCCCCGACATGAACGCGTCCCCGATGCCCGCCCGCCCCACCGCCTCGGTCAGCCGCCCGGGGTTCGGCCCCTCCGTCGTGCAGATCAACGCCGCCAGCGTGACCTACCCGGCGCCCGACGCCCCGGTGCGGGCGCTGCACGAGGTCAGCCTCGACATCCGCCAGGGCGAGTTCGTGTCGCTGATCGGGCCCTCGGGCTGCGGCAAGACCACGCTGCTGCGCGTGATCGCCGACCTCGAGCCCATCACCTCGGGCCAGGTGCTGGTCAACGGCCGCACGCCGCACGAAGCCCGCTTGGCCCGCGCCTACGGCTACGTCTTCCAGGCTGCGGCCTTGCTGCCCTGGCGCACGGTGCTCTCCAACGTGATGCTGCCGCTGGAGCTGCAAGGCAGGCAACCCGACGAGGCGCGAGAGATCGCCCGCACCCAGCTCGCCCGCGTGGGCCTGGAGCAGTTCGAGCGCAAGCACCCGTGGCAGCTCTCGGGTGGCATGCAGCAACGCGTGTCCATCGCGCGGGCGCTGGGCTTCGAGCCCAAGCTGTTGATGATGGACGAGCCCTTCGGCGCGCTCGACGAGATCACCCGCGACGACCTCAACGCGCAGCTGCAGCAGCTGTGGCGGCGCGAGCAGCGCACCGTGGTCTTCGTGACGCACTCGATTTCGGAAGCCGTCTACCTGTCAACGCGCATCGTGGTGATGTCTCCCCGGCCCGGTCGCATCGTCAAGGTGATCGACTCGCCATTGCCCGCCGAGCGCACGCTGGCCATGCGCGACACGCCCGAGTTCATGGCACTGGCGCACGAGGTGCGCGACGCCCTGGCCGACGGCCACCACTGAAGGCGCGAGCGGTGTCCAGCGCATCCACCCCCTCCCCCGCCACCGGTCTGGGCGCACCAGGCGGCACGGGCTGGCTTCGCGCGCAAGGCTTGTTGCCGGTGGCGTGTGTGCTCGCCGTTTTGATGCTGCTCTGGTACGCGCTGGCCATCGCGCTGAACGCACCTGGCGCCATCGAGCGCCACCTGGGCGGCCCCGATGCCCCGTGGACGGCCACCGAGCTCGTGCAGACCACCTGGTCCATGGCCCGCCCCATCCTGCCTGCCCCGCATCAAATCGCGCAAGACACCTGGCACAGCCTGCTGGACTGGCCCATCGACCACCCGCGCAGCCTGATCTTTCACGCCCGCGTCACCGCCGAAGCGACCTTGCTGGGCTTCGTGCTCGGGGCGCTGCTGGGTGCGCTGCTGGCCATCGGCATCGTGCATTCGGTGACGCTGGAGCGCGCCCTCATGCCCTGGATCGTCGCGTCGCAGACGGTGCCGGTGCTGGCAATCGCGCCCATCGTGCTGGTGGTGCTGGGCAGCCTGGGTTTCACCGGCGTCTTGCCCAAGGCCGTGATCGCGATGTACCTGTGCTTCTTCCCGGTGACGGTGGCGATGGTGCAGGGCCTGCGCGCGCCCCAGGCCATCGAGCGCGAGCTGCTGCACACCTACGCCGCCACGCGCTGGCAGGGCCTGTGGCTGCTGCGCCTGCCGTCTGCCTTGCCTTACCTGTTCCCGGCCTTGCGCGTGGCCGTGGCCGCCGGGCTGGTGGGCGCCATCGTGGCCGAGCTGCCCACCGGCGCGCAGGCCGGGCTGGGCGCGCGCCTGCTGACGAGCTCCTACTACGGCAACACGGTGCAGATCTGGTCGGCCCTGCTGATGGCGACCGTGCTGGGCGTGCTGCTGACCACAGCGGTCAGCGGGCTCGAGCGCCTGGCGCTGCGCCACCGTGGCGCGGTGCGCTGACCCAAGGCACCGACGGGACACCGACATGCCAACCCGCACCACTTCAAGCGCCCCGAGCGCCCCAAGCATCGCCCGCCCCACGAACACGCCACGGCCCGCCGCCCCAGGCGCCGTGCTCGCGGTGCTGGCGCTGGCCCTCGTGCTGCTGGCGATCACCGCCCCGCTCATGCAGGTCGACCCGGGCGACTTCACCCTGCAGCCGCGCGCCTGGTGGCAGGCCGAGGGCCTTGCCGACACGCTGTGGCAGCTGCTCACGCCCGCCACCCTGGCGCTGGCCGCCTTGCGCGCCCTGTGGCCTTCGCCTGGGCTGCCCGCCACGGCCCTGTTGAGCGCCCTGGCCTTGCTGGGCGGCGCTGGCCTCGTTCACCTGGCCCCGAGCGACGACACCCGCGTGGTCGCTGGCGGCTACTGGCTCGCCACCTTGGCGCTGGCGCTGCTGAGCGGGGTCACGGTGCGGCGCTGGGCCCACCTGCCTGACTCACCGCGCGCACGCGCCATGACCGCCGGCCTCTTCGGCCTGTGGCTGCTGTTGTTGTGGGAGCAGCTGGTGACGGCCTTTGCCGTGCCGCGTGTGCTGCTGCCACCGCCGTCGTCGGTCGCCGTGGCGCTGTGGACGCACGCCGGCACGCTGGGCGCCGACCTGGTGCAGACCGTGGGCAAGGCCGTGTTCATCGGCTACGCGCTCGGTTGCGGCCTGGGCGTGCTCACCGGCATCGCCATCGACCGCTTGCCCTTCCTGCAGCGCGGCCTGCTGCCCATTGCCTCGCTGAGCAGCACCGTGCCGCTGGTGGGCGTGGCGCCAATTGCGGTGATGTGGTTCGGCTTCGACTGGCCCTCCAAGGCTGCCGTGATCGTGCTGATGACCTTTTTCCCGGCGCTCATCAGCACGCTGGCCGGGCTGCAAGCAGCGGGCAAGCTCGAGCGCGAGCTGATGCACTCGTACGCCGCCAGCTACCGCCGCACGCTGCTGGATCTGCGCCTGCCCGTGGCCCTGCCCTTCATCTTCAGTGCGCTCAAGGTCAACGCCTCGCTGGCGCTGATCGGCGCCATCGTGGCCGAGTTCTTCGGCTCGCCCACGGTGGGGCTGGGCTTTCGCATCTCGACCGAGGCCTCGCGCATGAACATGCCCCTGGTGTGGGCCACGATCGTCGTGGCCAGCGCCACGGGGATGCTGTTCTACGCGGGCCTGAGCCGCCTGGAGCGGCGCGTGAACTTCTGGCATCCCTCGGTGCGATCGGCCTGATCGCGCGCCCGGGTGCGCCTCTTTTTTCTCCACCCCTTGTCACAGGAGCTCTCGATGAACCGCATGTCTTCCCTGTTCCGGCTGGCCCTGCTGTCTGCCTGCGCGACCGTGGGCCTGTCCGCCCACGCCGCCGAAAAGGTCGTGCTGCAACTCAAGTGGGTGCCCCAGGCCCAGTTCGCTGGCTACTACGTCGCACAGGCCAAGGGCTACTACTCGGCAGCCGGACTGGACGTGACCATCAAGCCCGGCGGCACCGACGTCTCGCCCGTGCAGGTGCTGGCCGGCAAGTCCGCCGACGTCATCGTCAACTGGATGCCCGATGCCCTGGCCGCGCGCGAGAACGGCGTGCCGCTGGTCAACATCGCGCAGGTCTTCGACAAATCGGGGCTGATGCTGACGTGCAAGAAGTCCGCAGGGGTGAGCAACCCGAAGGACTTCAAGGGCAAGACGCTGGGCGTCTGGTACGGCGGCAACGAGTACCCCTTCCTGAGCTGGATGGGCAAACTCGGTCTGCAACCGGGCAAGGACATCACCGTGCTCAAGCAGGGCTTCAACGTCGACCCGCTGCTGCAGAACCAGGCCGCCTGCATCTCGACCATGGTCTACAACGAGTACTGGCAGGTGGTGGACGCCGGCGTCAAGGAAAGCGAGCTGACCACCTTCTTCTACCAGGACCAGGGCGTGGCCACGCTGGAAGACGGCCTGTACGTGCTGGGCCCCAACCTGCGCGACAAGGCCTTCGTGGCCAAGATGGCCAAGTTCGTCAAGGCCAGCCTCAAGGGCTGGAGCGACGCCGTCAAGAACCCCGAGGAAGCCGCCAAGATCGTGGTCGCCAACGACACCTCGGGCAGCGCCAGCCTCGCCGTGCAAAAGCGCCAGATGGAGAACGTGGCCAAGCTGATCTCCAACGCCGGCACCGCCAAGATGGGCGTGCTCGACCCCGCCGCTTACGAGCGCACGGTCAAGGTGCTGTTGGGTGGCGGCAGCGACCCGGTCATCAAGAAGGACCCGGGCAAGGCCGCCATGACGCACCTGGTCACCGACATGGCCGCAAAATGACAGCATGAGCACCCAGGCGGCACCGGCGAAAAGACAGGTTAGGCAACTCAGCGAGTCGGCCATCCTGCGTGCTGCCGAGCGGGTGTTCGCGCGGGCCGGCTTCGGCGGGGCCACCATGGCCGACATCGCCGACGAAGCCGGCCTGCCCAAGGCCAACCTGCACTACTACTTCGGCAGCAAGCGCGAGCTCTACCGCGCCGTGCTCGGCGTGACCAAGCAGGACTGGCTGGCCCCGCTCGAAGCCATCACGCCCGAGGCCGATCCCGCCGAGGCGCTGGCACGCTACATCCGCCTGAAGATGGCCTTGTCGGCCGAACGGCCCGATGCCTCGCGCGTGTTCGCCAACGAGCTCATCCACGGCGCCACGGTGGTGATGGACCTGCTGCGCACCGACTTGCGCCAGCAGGTGCGCGCCAAAGCTGCGGTCATCGACGCCTGGATCGCGCAAGGCCGCATGGCGCCGCTCGACAGCACCCACCTGTTCTTCACCATCTGGGCGGCCACGCAGACCTACGCCGACTTCGACGTGCAGATCCGCGCCGTGCTGGGCCGCGAAACCTTGCGACCGGCCGATCACAAGCGCGCCACGGAGCACGTGGTGCAACTGATCTTGCGGGGGTGTGGATTGCAGGTACCGCTGGCGGCCTGAGGCTCGCTCGATCGCACCGAAGAGCCCATCCACCTGCCTCACGCAGGCACGACACCCGCCCGGTTCAGCATCGCGTGCAGCAGCACGTTGCAGCCGGCTTCGAGGTGTTCGGCCTTCGCGTCTTCGATCTCGTTGTGGCTGATGCCATCCTTGCAGGGCACGAAGATCATCCCGGCCGGTGCCAGGCGCGCCACGTACACGGCATCGTGCCCAGCACCTGACACGCAAGGCATGTTCGAGTAACCCAGCGCCTGCGTGGCCTGGCGCACCGCGTCGATGCAGCCGGCTTCAAAGGGCACGGCCGGGTAGTGCGACACCTCTTCGATCTCCACCTTCAGGCCCGACTCCGTGGCCATGCCTTGCGCGAAGGCGCGGATCTCCGCGTCCATCTGGTCAAGCAGCTCGTTGCTGACGTTGCGCAGGTCCATCGAGAATTTCACCCGCCCCGGGATCACGTTGCGGCTGTTGGGGTGCACCTGCACCATGCCCACCGTGCCGCGCCCATGCGGCTGGTGGCGCATGGCCACGGCCACCACCTCCTGCATGATCTTCGTGGCCACCTGCAGCGCGTCCTTGCGCAGGCCCATGGGCGTGGGCCCGGCATGGGACTCCATGCCCGTGACGGTGCAGTCGTACCAGCGGATGCCCAGCACCGCTTCGACCACGCCGATCGTGATGCCGTGGTCCTCCAGCACCGGCCCCTGCTCGATGTGTGCCTCGAAGTAGGCGCCCACCGGGTGCTGCCCCGGCACCTCGTCGCCGATGTAGCCGATGCGCTGCAGCTCGTCCTTCACCGTCTTGCCGTCCACGTCTTTCGCGGCATACGCCGTCTCCAGCGAGAAGGCCTTGGCGAACACGCCCGAGCCCATCATCACCGGCACGAAGCGCGAGCCCTCCTCGTTGGTCCAGAAGGCCACCTCGATGGGCGCCTCGGTCTGCAGGCCCAGGTCGTTGAGCGTGCGCACCACCTCCAGGCCCGCGAGCACACCATAGTTGCCATCGAACTTGCCACCCGTGGGCTGGGTGTCGATGTGGCTGCCGGTCATGACCGGTGGCAGCGCGTTGTTGCGGCCGGGTCGGCGCATGAACACGTTGCCGATCTGGTCGACCGTGATGGACATGCCAGCCTCGCGCGCCCAGCCGATGACCAGGTCCCGTCCTTGCCGGTCCAGGTCGGTCAGCGCCAGGCGGCAGACACCGCCCTTGGGCGTGGCACCGATGCGCGCCAACTCCATCAGCGCTTGCCACAAGCGATCGCCGTTGACGCGCCAGGTGGTGGAGGGGCCTTCGATCGTGCTGGTCGTCATGTCATTCCTTTCCTGGCACCTTCGGCCGAGGACGTTGGCGCAAGCCGGTGCGCGCAGCCAGACGTTGGCGTCATCGCGTGCTTCAAGCCGCGCCGCGCACCACCGGCTGCGGCGCGTGCAAAGCCGCCTTGCGCGAGAGGGCATCGAACACCGGGCCGAAGGTCGGCCGCTTGACGTAGCGGCCCTGACCTGGCGCCACGTCCAGTTGCCCGTTGGCGTAAGCGACGTGCCCGCCACGCAGCGTGTGCGACGGCACGCCCTTCACGGTGCGCCCTTCGAAGATGTTGAAGTCGCCCTTCGAGTGCTGCGTCTTGGCCGACAGCGTCTTGGTCGCAGCAGGGTCCCACACCACGAGGTCCGCGTCGGCGCCCACGGCCACACAGCCTTTGCGCGGGTGGATGTTGAACAGCTTGGCCGCGTTGGCCGAAGTCACCGCCACGAACTCCGATGGCGTCAGCCGCCCCGTGTTCACGCCCGCATCCCAGATCACGCTCAGGCGCTCTTCCACGCCGCCCGTGCCGTTGGGGATCTTGCTGAAGTCCAGCCGACCTGCCGCTTTCTGCGCCGCACAGAAGGTGCAGTGGTCGGTGGCCGTGGTGTGCAGGTGGCCGGCCTGCAGGCCCCGCCACAGCGCCGCCTGGTGCTCGGGCGCGCGAAACGGCGGGCTCATCACGTGCGCCGCCGCGAAGTCGAAGTCCGGGTGGCGGTAGACGCTGTCGTCGATCAGCAGGTGGCCGGCCAGCACCTCGCCGTACACGCGCTGGCCCCGCATGCGCGCCCGCGCGATCGCTTCTGCCGACTCGGCGCACGAAACGTGCACCACGTAGATCGGCACGTTGAGCACGTCGGCGATCGCGATGGCGCGTTGCGCAGCTTCGGCCTCCACCGCAGGCGGGCGCGACAGCGGGTGCGCTTCCGGCCCCGTGATGCCCTCGGCCTTGAGCTCCTGCTGCAGCAGGAAGACCAGCTCGCCGTTTTCGGCGTGCACGGTCGGCATCGCGCCCAGCTCCAGCGCACGCCGGAAGCTGTTCACCAGCGTCTCGTCGTCGGCCATGATGGCGTTCTTGTACGCCATGAAGTGCTTGAAGCTGTTGACGCCCTCTTCGCGCGCCAGCGTGCCCATGTCGCGGTGCACGCTCTCGTCCCACCAGGTGATGGCGACGTGAAAACCGTGGTCGGCCGCGGCCTTCACCGACCAGCCACGCCAGGTGCGGTAAGCATCCATCAGCGGCTGTTTCGGATCGGGGATCACGAAGTCGATGATGCTGGTGGTGCCACCCGCCAGCGCCGCCGCCGTGCCGGTGAAAAAGTCATCGGCCGTGACGGTGCCCATGAAGGGCAGTTGCATGTGCGTGTGCGGATCGATCCCGCCAGGCATCACGTACTGCCCGCCTGCGTCGATGGTTCGCGCGCCCATCGGCGCTTCGAGCCCATCGCCCACCGCGGCGATGCGACCGTCCACACAGAGGACGTCGGCGCGCCGCTCGCCGTCCGCGTTGACCACCGTGCCGCCCCGGATCAGCACCGGGGCCACCTGCTGCTGTGTGCTGCTCATGCTGCGCTCCTCGTGCCTTGAACCGGGCGTTCAGGCCGTCACGGCCATGGGGTTGTTGGGGTGCTGCGTCCAGTTCAAAGGCTCGGCCAGCACGGGCTCCCCGGTGCGCGCATCGATCTCGCCAGGGGCCAGGTCGCGCATGGTGATGCACGACTCCACCGGGCACACCGACACGCACAGGTTGCAACCCACGCACTCCTCTTCCTTGACCTCGAAGTGCCTCACGCCGTCTTTGATGGCGGTGATGGCCTGGTGCGAGGTGTCTTCGCACACCACGTGGCAGCGCCCGCAGCTGATGCACTTGTCGGGGTCGATCACCGCTTTGGAGACATGGCGCAGGTTCAGGTGGCGCCAGTCGGTCACGGTCGGCACGGCACGCCCCACGATCTGCTCGACCGAGGTGAAGCCCATGTCGTCCATGTAGTGGCTCAGGCCGCTGGCCATCTCCTGCACGATCTTGAAGCCATGCACCATGGCGGCCGTGCACACCTGCACCGTGCCTGCGCCCAGCGCCATGAAGTCCAGCGCGTCGCGCCAGCTTCCCACGCCACCGATGCCCGAGATCGGCAGGCCCGCCGTCTCGGGGCTGCGCGCGATCTCGGCCACCATGTTCAGCGCGATGGGCCGCACCGCCGGGCCGCAGTAGCCACCGTGCGAGCCCATGCCACCGGTCGACGGCACCATGGTCAGCGTGCGCGGGTCCACACCCATGATCGAGTTGATGGTGTTGATGAGCGAGACCGCGTCGGCTCCGCCGCGCTTGGCCGCCTGCGCAGGCTGGCGCACGTCGGTGATGTTGGGCGTGAGCTTGACGATCACCGGCAATCGCGTGTGCAGCCTGGCCCAGGCCGTGACCATCTCGATGTACTCGGGCACCTGGCCCACGGCCGAGCCCATGCCGCGCTCGCTCATGCCGTGCGGGCAGCCGAAGTTCAGCTCCACGCCATCGGCCCCGGTGTCCTCCACCTGCCGAAGGATGTTGCGCCACGACTGCTCGTTGCACGGCACCATGATCGAGACCACCAGCGCGCGATCAGGCCAGTCGCGCTTGACCTGGCGGATCTCTTCGAGGTTCACCGCCAGTGGCCGGTCCGTGATCAGCTCGATGTTGTTCAGGCCCATGACGCGGCGGTCCGGCGTGAGCAGCGTGCTGTAGCGCGGGCCGCTCACGTTGACCACCGGTGGGTCCTCGCCCAGCGTCTTCCACACCACGCCGCCCCAACCCGCCTCGAAGGCGCGGTTGACGTTGTAGGCCTTGTCGGTGGGCGGCGCCGAGGCCAGCCAGAAGGGGTTCGGGCTCTTGATGCCCACGAAGTTGCTGCGCAGGTCGGCCATGTTCAGGACTCCGTTTGAAAGAAGGCGTGGATGCCGAGCGCGGCCTGCTTGCCGTCCTCAACGGCTTCGACGGTCAGGTCGCGTCCACCGGCGCGGCAATCGCCACCGGCCCACACACCGGGCAGCGAGGTGCGGCATTGGGCATCGACCTGCAGGCGTCCTTCGGTCATCGCCAGACCGGCCTCGGCCCAGGGGCTGCTCACGAAGGTCTGCCCGATGGCCTTGAGCACCATGTCGGCCTCGAAGAACGCTGTGTGCTGCGGATCGGCCGTGCCCACAAAGCGCACGCCCGTGACGTGCCCGGCCTCGCCCAGCAAGGCCTCGGGCGACAGCCCGTGGCGGATCGTCACGCCCTGCGTCTGCGCCCATTGCTGCTCGACCACCGAGGCCGACATCGCCTCGGGCCCACGCCGGTAAACCATGGTCACCACCTCGGCGCCCAGCAAGCGGGCCTGCACGGCCGCGTCCACCGCCGTCATGCCCCCGCCGATGACCACCACTCGCCGCCCCACCGGCACCTCGGCGGGCGACGCAGCCTGGCGCAGCCCGGCGATGAAGTCCACCGCGTCCATCACGCCGGCGAGCTCGGCGTCGCCCTGCAAGCCCAGGCTGCGCGTGCCCGCCAGGCCCACGCCGATGAACACCGCGTCGTGCTGCGCTTGCAGCGTGCTGAGCTGCGCCGGCTCGCTCAGCCTGTAGCCGGGCTCGATGGTGATCCCGCCGATGGACAGCAGCCAGTCCACCTCGCGCCGCGCGAAGTCGCCCGCCGTCTTGTAGGTGGCCAGCCCGTACTCGTTGAGACCACCCGGCTTGGCATGGGCGTCGTAAATGGTCACGTCGTGGCCCAGTCGCGCCAGGGTGTGCGCACACGCCAGCCCTGCGGGCCCCGCGCCCACCACGGCCACGTGCCGCCCCGTCGTCGCGGCCCGCGTGAACACTGGCCTCGCCCCATCTGCCATCACCGCATCGACGGCATGGCGCTGCAGCCGCCCGATCTCGATGGCCTTGCCCTGCTGCGTCTGGCGCACGCAGACGGCCTCGCACAGCTCCTCGGTCGGGCACACCCGCGCGCACATCCCGCCCAGCGAGTTGGCGTCCAGGATGGCCTCGGCAGCACCACGCAGGTTGCCATCTGCGATGCGTCGGATGAAGCTGGGCACGTCGATGCCCGTCGGACAGGCCTGCTGGCAAGGCGCGTCGTGGCAATAGAGGCAGCGCTCGGCCTCGATCACCGCCTGCATCGCCGTCAAGGCGGGCACGGCATCGCCGAAGCGCTCGGCATACGCATCCGCCGACAGGCGGGCAGCACGGACATCGGGGCAGGCACTCTGGCTCACGGCTCATCCTCCGTTGGATGCAACTTGACCAAATGGTCAGGTTTTCAAGGAGAGCCTCATGCTTAAAGCGTGCCAGGGCTGAAGCGCTCCTGGCGCACGCTGGAGGTGCGCGCTCCGGGCATCGGGCTCCGGGCGCAGGCCATGGCCAGCCCCGACTCCAGCCGAGCACGGCAAGCGCCCAAGAAAAAGCCGGGCGCGAAGGCCCGGCTTGCACCGTCAACAGGCGCGAAGCGCGCCATGACAGGGAGGGATCAGCCCTGCACCTGCTTGAGCAGGGTCTCGGCGTCGCTGACCGCGAAGCCGCCGCCCTTTTCGTCGTTGAGCTGCGTGACCACGCCATCCTTGACCAGCATCGAATAGCGGCCCGAGCGCAGGCCCAGGCCTTTCTCGCTCAGGTCCAGCGTCAGGCCCGTGGCCTTGGCGAACGCCGCGCTGCCGTCCGCCATCATGCGCACCTTGCCTGCGGCCTTGAGCTCGCGACCCCACGCGCCCATCACGAAGGCGTCGTTGACCGACACGCACCAGATTTCGTCGACACCCGCGGCCTTGAACTGCTCGAACAGATCGATGTAGCCGGGGGCGTGCTTGGCTGAACACGTGGGCGTGAACGCGCCAGGCAGGCCGAAGATGGCCACGGTCTTGCCTGCGGTGTTCTTTTCGATGTCAAAGGGATTGGGGCCCAGGCTGCAACCCTCACCTTCCACTTCGATGTACTCGAACAGCGTGCCTGCGGGCAGCTTGTCTCCAACCTTGATCATGCGGAACTCCTCTTGTGCGATGTGCGTCAAGCGTGGCCGGGCGCGATGAACAGATCAAGCGCCCATGAAAAAACCGGCGCCAGTATGACTGGACGCCGGTTTTTGAGGGTGAGCGGCGGGTTTGACCCCGCCTTCACCGAGGCGATCAGACGCCTTGTGCCTTCTCGACCAGGCGGGTCACGACCCAGTTCTTGGTCTTGGACAGAGGGCGGCTTTCGCTGATCTCGACCACGTCGCCGACCTTGAACTCGTTGTTCTCGTCGTGAGCGTGGTACTTGTTCGACTTGGCCACGATCTTGCCGTAGAGCTCGTGCTTGACACGGCGCTCGACCAGCACGGTCACGGTCTTGGCGCGGGCGTCAGAGACGACCTTGCCGACCAGGCTGCGAACCACTTTGGTTTGAGCTTGCGTCATTTGGCGGCTCCTTGCTTCTTCTCGGCCAGGATGGTCTTGGCGCGAGCGATGTCACGGCGAGTCTTCTTCAGGCTCGAGTGATCGTTCAGTTGCTGGGTGGCACGCTGCATGCGCAGGTTGAAGTGCGACTTCAGCAAGTCCTTGATTTCGGTTTCCAGTGCGGCCACATCTTTGGCGCGCAGTTCAGAGGCTTTCGCCATTTCTTTCTCCTTGCGCGTCAATCAGATGCCGAACTGGCGGCCAACGAAGGTCGTGCTCAGCGGCAGCTTTGCAGCAGCCAGCGTGAACGCTTCGCGAGCGAGCTCTTCGGGCACACCCTGGATCTCGTACAGCACCTTGCCGGGCTGGATTTCGGCGACGTAGTACTCCACGCCACCCTTACCGTTACCCATGCGGACCTCGGCAGGCTTCTTGGAGATCGGCTTGTCGGGGAAGATGCGGATGAAGATGCGACCGCCGCGCTTGACGTGACGCGAGATGGCACGACGAGCAGCTTCGATCTGGCGAGCCGTCAGACGGCCGCGCTCGGTGGCCTTCAGGCCGAAATCGCCGAAGGACACATCGGCGCCACGGGTGGCGACACCCGTGTTGCGGCCTTTGTGTTCCTTGCGGAACTTGCGACGATTAGGTTGCAACATGTTTATTCTCCTTTCGCTTCGGCAGCCGGAGCAGCCTTGCGAACGCGCTTGGCGTCAGCGGCGACGGCAGGCTTGTCGCTGCCATCAGCCGGAGCGCCGTCGGCACGCGGGGCACCACGGCCAGGACCACGGGGACCACGGCGGTCACCAGGGCGGTCGCTGCGGGGGCCACGGCGGTTGCGGCGGTCGTCTTGGCTGTCGTCGCCCTTGAGCACAGGGGCTTCGCCATTGGCCAGGCGGTCACCACGGTAGACCCACACCTTCACACCGATCACACCGTAGGTGGTGTGGGCTTCGGAGAAGCCGTAGTCGATGTCGGCGCGCAGGGTGTGCAGGGGCACACGGCCTTCGCGGTACCACTCGGTGCGAGCGATTTCGATGCCGTTCAGACGGCCGGCAGACATGATCTTGATGCCCTGAGCGCCCAGGCGCATGGCGTTCTGCATCGCGCGCTTCATGGCGCGGCGGAACATGATGCGCTTTTCCAGCTGCTGCGTGATCGAGTCGGCGATCAGTTGAGCATCGACTTCAGGCTTGCGCACTTCTTCGATGTTCACCGAGACCGGCACGTTCAGGCGCTTGGCCAGTTCGAGCTTCAGGTTTTCGATGTCTTCGCCCTTCTTGCCGATCACCACGCCCGGACGAGCCGAGAAGATGGTGATGCGTGCGCTCTTGGCGGGACGCTCGATCAAGATGCGCGACACGGCCGCGTTCTTGAGCTTCTTTTTCAGGAATTCGCGGACTTCCAGGTCTTCAGCCAGCATCGAGGCGAAGTTGCGATTGGTGGCGTACCAACGCGATGCCCAGTTGCGGGTGACGGCCAGGCGGAAGCCGGTTGGGTGGATTTTTTGTCCCATGATCAGCCTCTGCTTAGTTGCCCACGGTCACATAGATGTGGCAGGTCGGCTTGCTGATGCGGTTGCCACGGCCCTTGGCGCGGGCAGTGAAACGCTTCAGCGTGGGACCTTGTTCCACATAAATGGTCTTGACCTTCAGTTCGTCGATGTCAGCGCCGTCATTGTGCTCGGCGTTGGCGATCGCAGATTCCAGTGCCTTCTTGACGATGCCGGCAGCCTTCTTCTGGGTGAACTCGAGGATGTTGAGGGCCTGATCGACCTTCTTGCCACGGATGAGATCGGCCACCAGTCGACCCTTGTCGACCGACAGGCGAACGCCGCGAACGATTGCTTTCGTTTCCATCGCAGCTGCTCCTTATTTCTTGGCTTTCTTGTCGCCTGGGTGACCCTTGAACGTGCGGGTCAGGGCGAACTCGCCGAGCTTGTGGCCAACCATCTGGTCCTGGATGTACACGGGCACGTGCTGCTTGCCGTTGTGCACAGCAATGGTCAGGCCGATGAACTCAGGCAGGATGGTCGAACGACGCGACCAGGTCTTGACGGGCTTCTTGTCCTTGGTGGACACAGCCTTTTCAACCTTGGCCAGCAGGTGGTGATCCACGAAGGGACCCTTTTTCAGAGAACGAGCCATTTCAGCCTACCCCTTACTTTTTGCGACGCGAGACGATGAACGTCTGCGTGCGCTTGTTGTTGCGGGTGCGGTAGCCCTTCGTCATGGTGTTCCATGGCGAGACAGGCACCTGACCTTCGCCGGTGCGGCCTTCGCCACCACCGTGCGGGTGGTCAACCGGGTTCATGGCGACGCCACGCACGGTCGGGCGGATGCCCTTCCAGCGGATGGCGCCGGCCTTGCCGTATTGACGCAGGCTGTGCTCTTCGTTGCTCACTTCACCCAGGGTGGCGCGGCATTCGATGTGGATGCGACGGACTTCACCGGAGCGCAGGCGAACCTGAGCGTAGGTGCCTTCGCGGGCCATCAGGACAGCGGAGGTGCCAGCCGAACGAGCGATCTGACCGCCCTTGCCAGGCAGCAGCTCGATGTTGTGGATGGTCGAACCCACGGGGATGTTGCGGATGGGCAGCGTGTTGCCAGCCTTGATCGGCGCTTCCGAGCCGCTCAGGATGGTGGCGCCGACTTCCAGGCCACGGGGAGCAATGATGTAGCGACGCTCGCCGTCGGCATAGCACACCAGGGCGATGTGAGCCGTGCGGTTCGGGTCGTACTGGATGTTCTCGACCTTCGCCGGGATGCCATCCTTGTTGCGCACGAAGTCCACCACGCGGTAGTGGTGCTTGTGACCACCGCCCTTGTGGCGAATCGTGATGTGACCGTTGTTGTTGCGGCCAGCGTTTTGCTTTTGCGGCTCAAGCAGCGAAGCCTCAGGCTTGCCCTTGTGCAGGTGCTTGTGCACCACCTTCACCACGCCACGGCGGCCGGGCGAGGTCGGTTTGACTTTGACGACAGCCATGATTACGCGGCCTCCCCGGAGAAGTTCAGCTCTTGACCGGCCTTCAGGCTCACATAAGCCTTCTTGGCGTGGTCACGACGGCCGATGCGGCCACCGAAACGCTTGGTCTTGCCCTTCTGGTTCAGGACTTGCACCGACTTGACTTCGACCTTGAACAGCAGCTCAACAGCGGCCTTGATCTCGGGCTTGGTGGCGTCGCGCAGCACCTTGAACAGCACTTGGCCGCGTTCTTCAGCAGCGGCGGTGGCCTTTTCCGAAATGATCGGAGCGACCAGCACCTGCATCAGGCGGTTTTCATCGAATTTCAGAGTGCTCATGCGAACATCTCCTGCAGCTTTTCGATCGCACCCTTGGTGACCACGACCTTCTTGTAGAAGACCAGGGACAGGGGATCGGCGTAACGGGGTTCGACAACCAGCACGTTGGGCAGGTTGCGCGAAGCCAGGAACAGGTTGTCGTCGACGTTGTCGGCGATGACCAGGACGTGGTCCAGGTTCATGGCCTTCAGCTTGGCGGCGAGCAGCTTGGTCTTGGGGGCTTCGACGGTCAGCGAATCGACCACAGCGATGCGGCCTTCACGGGCCAGCTGCGAGAAGATGGCGGCCATGCCGGCGCGGTACATCTTCTTGTTGACCTTCTGGGTGAAGTTCTCGTCGGGGCTGTTCGGGAAGATGCGACCACCGCCACGCCACAGAGGCGACGAGGACATACCGGCGCGAGCGCGGCCGGTGCCCTTTTGGCGCCAAGGCTTCTTGGTGGTGTGCTTGACCTGTTCGCGGTCCTTCTGGGCGCGGGTGCCTTGACGGGCATTGGCCTGGTAGGCGACGACGACCTGATGGATCAGGGCTTCGTTGTATTCGCGGCCGAACACGGTGTCGGATGCTTCAACCTTGGAAGCAGCCTGACCTTGCTCATTGAGCAGTTCGAGCTGTGCCATCAGTTGGCTCCTTTCTTGACCTTGACCTTGACGGCCGGGCGCACGGTGACAAAGCCACCCTTGGCACCAGGAACCGCGCCCTTGACCAGCAGCAGTTGACGGGCTTCGTCAACGCGCACGACGTCGAGGTTTTGCGTGGTCACGGTCTCGTCACCTTGGTGACCGGACATCTTCTTGCCAGGGAACACGCGACCAGGGTCCTGGGCCATCGAGATGGAGCCGGGGACATTGTGCGAACGCGAGTTACCGTGCGAAGCGCGCTGCGAACCGAAGTTGTGGCGCTTGATGGTGCCCATGAAGCCCTTGCCGATCGAAGTGCCTTGCACGTCGACCATCTGGCCGGCCTGGAACAGAGCGGCGGGGGCGATGGTGGTGCCGGCCTTGTATTCGGCTGCGACTTCCGCGGGGACGCGGAATTCCTTGACGAACTCACCAGCTTCGACGCCTGCCTTGGCCAGGTGACCGGCTTCAGGCTTGGTCACGCGCGATGCCTTGCGGGCACCGAACACGACTTGCAGGGCGACGTAGCCGTCGTTCTCAACGGTTTTGACCTGGGACACGCGGTTGTTGGACACGTCGAGCACCGTCACGGGCACGGCGTCGCCGTCGTCCGTGTAGATGCGCATCATGCCCACCTTGCGGCCCAGCAATCCGAGGCGATTGCTAAGACTCATATTTTTCTCCAACTCCACAACGATGCGTGGAGCCTTTTACAAAAACCCGACATCGATTGGCCGGGCCCGGAAATCCCATCCATGCACTGCGCGCAAACACCGGATGAACCAATGCAGACACGCAGCCCATTTCAGGAAAGCCCACGACTGTAGCAAATGCTTAAAAAAAGCGCAAGTGCCTCAGCCTGCCGATGGCGGGGAATGAGGGGGAATGAAAAAGCCGCACCGGGAAGGTGCGGCTTTCTGGGGAGTCGGCGCCGACGTGACCGCCGGCATCCGGACTCAGCTGCATCACTGCAGCTTGATTTCGACGTCCACGCCAGCGGGCAGGTCCAGCTTCATCAGGGCGTCGACCGTCTTGTCGGTCGGGTCGACGATGTCCATCAGGCGCTGGTGGGTGCGGATCTCGAACTGGTCACGCGACGTCTTGTTGACGTGCGGCGAGCGCAGGATGTTGAAACGCTGCAGGCGGGTGGGCAGGGGCACGGGGCCCTTGACGATGGCACCGGTGCGCTTGGCGGTTTCGACGATTTCAGCCGACGATTGGTCGATCAGCTTGTAGTCGAACGCCTTCAGGCGGATGCGGATCTTTTGTTGTGCCATGACGGCTCCTAAGCAATAAAGAACAAGCTCGCGACCGACCTGAAACCAAGCCAGGCTGATCGCGAGAACACGTCATGGATCAGTCGAGGATCTTGGCCACGACGCCGGCGCCGACGGTGCGACCGCCTTCACGGATGGCGAAGCGCAGGCCTTCTTCCATGGCGATGGGGGCGATCAGCTTGACGGTGATCGACACGTTGTCGCCAGGCATGACCATTTCCTTGTCGGCCGGCAGCTCGATCGAGCCGGTCACGTCGGTCGTGCGGAAGTAGAACTGAGGACGGTAGTTGTTGAAGAACGGCGTGTGACGGCCGCCTTCGTCCTTGCTCAGAACGTAGATCTCACCGGTGAAGTGCGTGTGCGGCTTGATCGAGCCGGGCTTGCACAGCACTTGGCCGCGCTGCACGTCTTCGCGCTTGGTGCCGCGCAGCAGGATGCCCACGTTGTCGCCAGCTTGACCTTGGTCCAGCAGCTTGCGGAACATTTCCACGCCGGTGCAAGTGGTCTTCTGGGTGGCAGCGATGCCGACGATTTCGATTTCTTCGCCAACCTTGATCACGCCGCGTTCGATGCGGCCGGTCACCACGGTGCCGCGACCCGAGATCGAGAACACGTCTTCCACGGGCATCAGGAAGGTGCCGTCCACAGCGCGCTCAGGCGTGGGGATGTAGGTGTCCAGGGCTTCGGCCAGGCGCATGATGGCTTGCTCGCCCAGATCGCCCGTGTCGCCTTCCAGTGCCAGCTTGGCCGAACCCTTGATGATCGGGGTGTCGTCGCCAGGGAAGTCGTACTTGGACAGCAGTTCGCGCACTTCCATTTCGACCAGCTCCAGCAGCTCGGCGTCGTCCACCATGTCGGCCTTGTTCAGGAAGACGATGATGTAAGGCACGCCCACTTGGCGGCTCAGCAGGATGTGTTCACGGGTCTGGGGCATCGGGCCGTCAGCGGCCGAGCACACCAGGATCGCGCCGTCCATCTGGGCAGCGCCGGTGATCATGTTCTTGACGTAGTCGGCGTGGCCGGGGCAGTCAACGTGAGCGTAGTGGCGATTGGCCGTTTCGTACTCGACGTGAGCGGTGTTGATGGTGATGCCGCGGGCCTTTTCTTCAGGCGCTGCGTCGATCTGGTCGTAAGCCTTGGCTTCGCCGCCGAACTTCTTGGACAGAACGGTTGCGATGGCAGCCGTCAGGGTGGTCTTGCCGTGGTCAACGTGACCGATGGTGCCGACGTTCACGTGCGGCTTGGTCCGCTCGAACTTACCTTTTGCCATGTTTGTCGCTCCTAGCGATCCTGAAATAGGAAGAGAAGGGAAAGGGGGGGTGTGGTGCCCATGGGCAGGATCGAACTGCCGACCTCCCCCTTACCAAGGGGGTGCTCTACCACTGAGCCACATGGGCATCGACACGGGTATGGGATCGGGTGATGAACCCAAACCCGTGTCGACCTGACACAGCCTCCGCCATTCCGGCGAAGACCGCGATGGTATCACGTTGACGATGACAGAACCTTGACCACTTGGAGCGGGAGACGGGAATCGAACCCGCGTCATTAGCTTGGAAGGCTAAGGTTCTACCATTGAACTACTCCCGCTCGGGAGTCATTCCGCTGCCCGCACACGCCGCACATGCATGCTGCATGGCGCCCTGATGCGTTCAGCAAAGCAGGTTTGCCTGGTGGAGGAGGCTGGATTCGAACCAGCGTAGGCGTAAGCCAACAGATTTACAGTCTGCCCCCTTTAGCCACTCGGGCACCCCTCCAAGGCAAGCCCTAGACTTTAGCACAGCCGATCAAGCATTCGCAAGCATCGTGGCGAAAAATCACGCTGAGGCTGCGGCACCACGGAAACAGCCGCGGCCTCCTGCAGTTTGTGCTCAGGACACCACAGGCGTGGCTGCGGCAGTGTGGTGTGTGCGGCGCAAGGCCGGGGCTTCGACCAGGTGCCATGAAGCCCAGGCCATGGCGGCAATCAGCACCGCCGCCAACAGGGCCACGGGCCAGGGCGCGAGCTCGAACGCACCCAGGCTCACCAGGGCCTGGATGATCGGGAAGTGCCAAAGGTAGATGCCGTAAGACAGGTCGTATCGCAGCTCGAACAAAGACTGCGGGCGCACGCCAACGGCGAGCCAGCTCACGAACGCCGCCAGGCAGCATGGCACCAGCACGTCGGGCCAATCGGCGCCTGCGGTGCGGGGCCCGTCCAACCAGGTCAGGCAGATCAAGGCCAACATGCCTCCCAGGCCCCACGCCCTGCCCCAGCGGGCCACGCGCTCGCGCTCACACCAGGCCCAGGCACCGGCCAGGAAGTACATGAGCTGCCCCGGCATCTGCTTGGCAATTTCGTGACCGACTGGGCGCCCCGTCTGCACAGCCCAATCGGTGAAGAAGGTCCACCAGCAAGCTGACAGCACATAGCCGGCCAACAAGACCGGCGTGGCACCCCAACGCCTGACAGCGCCCATGAAGAGGGGCACCACGGCGTAGAACATCAGCTCGACCTTGATCGTCCAGAGTGCGCCGTTGACGGCCCCGGGCACAGGGTTGTCGGCGAACACACCAGGCAGGCCCGGCTGCAGAAAGTTCAGGAAGGTGAGGTTGGCAGCAAGGTGGCGCCACCAAGCGGGCGCGCTGAAATAGGCCTGCCAACCGTGCGTGGACAGCAGCACGCCCCCCACTGCACAGAACAGCACGACCACCACGTAAGCAGGCACGATGCGGCGCAACCGGCGCTCAAGGTAAGACCGCCAGCCGGGGCGCAGCCCCCAGCTCATGCTCACGAGGTAGCCGCTGAGCACGAAAAAGACCGGCAGGCCGAACTGCAAAGGCATCCAGCCCAGCCAACGCTCGAAGGTGGGCAGGCGCGTGAGGTCGATGAGGTGCAGCATGGCCACCGCAGCGGCAGCGGCCAGGCGCAGGACATCGAAGTGGTTGGCGCGTTTCATCTTGGCTTCAACTGCAGCAACGGGCTCGATTCGCCATCAACGTCCCCGTGACTGCCGCCAGGGGCGCAACACGGCGGCCACCAGGCCCAGGCAAAGCAGGCCGGCGGCGGTGGCTGCGGCCAAACGGAGTGCGGGCTCGGCAGGCAGGCTGCCCAGGCTGAGCCCGCCGGCTGCGAGCGGCAAGGCCGACACGAGCACGAGGCGCACCAGGTCCACGCGCGGCCACAGGCCGTTGTGGTGCAGCAGCATGGCGCCCGTCACCGCCACACCGATGAGGGTCGCGGCCGCCAGGCCCATCAGGCCAAAGGCCCAAGCCAGCAAAGGCATGGCGATGGCCTGCGCCAAGCTGCCAGCCAGGTCGCAGGCAAAGGGCAAGCGGGTGTCTCCGGCGGCGTGGCAATAGCGCGCCAGCAAAGCGTTCCAGCCGGCGATGACCAGGGCCACGGCGTACCAGCCCAGCAACGGGGCCAAGCGGTCGGTGCCGGTCACACCGGGAAACAACAAGGCCACCAGCGCAGGCGCCGACATCAGCAGGCCGAGCGCCGCCGGGGTGGTGATGAGGGTGCTGGCAGCGAGCCCCTGGCGTAGCAAAGGCTCACGGTCTGCGGCCTGACCTCGGCTCATCAGACCCAGCAGCACCTGGCTGACCGCCGTGAGCGCGACCAGCGGCAGGTTGGCGAGCTTGCGCGCCAGGTTCAGCAAGGTGATGACGCCATCGCCCAGGTAGGACGCGACCACGCGCTCGAGCAGGGCCACGCCCTGCCCGGTCAGGGCGCTGCCCAGCAGCGGCGCCACCTGCTTGCCCATCTGACGCATGAGCGCACCCGACCAGCGCAACTCGCGCCAGGGCAGGCCCAAACGGCGCACGCCGGGCAGCAGGATCAGGGCGCTGAACACCGCGCCACCCACGAAGCTCCAGGCCACGGCGGTTTCGGTGCAGTCGCGCCCGAGCCAGGCCAGGCAGGCAACTGCGGGCAGGTTGTAAGCCAGCGAAGCGAAGCCTGGCAGCAGGTAGCGCCCGTCGGCGTGCAGGGGCACCGACCAAGCGGCCTGCAGGATGAAGGCGGGCAGGCTCCAGGCCAGCACCGCCAGGGCCTGTTCGGCCGCCACCAGATGGGCAGCGTCCATGCCCGGACCGATGAAGCGCAGCAGGCCTTCGCGCGCCAGCCAGCAAAGCAACGCCAGCACCACGCCCACGCCGGCCATGCCGATGGTGAAGCGCGACAGCTGAGCCGGCCGCTCGTGTGCGGGCAAAGCCTGCCACCAGGCCATGGCCGCCGACGACAGCAGGCCGCCGCCCAGCATCATGCGGATGGCTTCGGGCAGGAACAAAGCCACGAGGAAGGCGTCGGTGCGCGCGCCCGCGCCCCAGTTGTGCACCAGCAGCCACTCTCGACCCAGGCCCGCAGCCAGACCGGCCACGGTGACCAGGGTGAGGGCGCCAGACGCTCCGAGCATGCTCAGGCCGCCCGCTCAGTGCAGGAAGGCGAACAGGCTGCGCCCGCCGACCTTGTAGTTGAGGTTGCGCACGCGCTGGCCCACGGGCTTGGCGCTGAAGCCGGCCACGATGGTGTAGGGCTCGACCTTCTTGCTCACGGTGGTGTTGGCCGAGACCACGGCGCCTTCACCAATGTGCGAGCCCGGCAGCACGATGGCGCGCGAAGTCACCCAGGCCCAGTCGTCGATGCGCACGGGCGCGGACACCGACCAGAACTCGGGCGCCTCCAGGTCGTGCCCGCCCGCCACGATGAGCACGTGAGAGGCGATGGTGACGTGGTTGCCAATGGTCAGGCCCGAGCGCGCGTCGATCTGGCAATGCCAGCCGATGCAGGAGTCATCGCCGATGGTCAGGCTCTCGACGCCGATGACCTCGGTGTTGCGCCAGATGGACGAGCCCTTGCCGATCTTGGCGCCGCCCAGGCGCAGCCAATTCACGCGCAAGGTGTGGCTGGGGATCTTGTTGATGAGGATGTTGTAGACCTGTTCCCAGACGCGCCGCATGCGGTCGACCAGGGTCGGCCAATTCTTGCCGTAAAGAGGCAGCTTGCGCCCGGGGACCTCGTCGAACAGCGCAACGAACAGCCGGCGCGCCAGCGGCTCGGTGATGCGCTGGCGGATGTCCAGGCTGGCGATGTGGACCATCACGTCGTCCGGGCCTTTGCCCTGGCTCTCGAAGACGACGTTGTTGGCCAGGCACCAGTCGTAAGCGGTCTGCAGCTCCGGCTCGGCGACACCCAAGCGCGCGGCGTACTCGCCCAGCCGTTGGCGGACGTTGTTGCTGTGATAGATGCGGTGTTTCATGGTCGGATCGGATGTGAGGACGACGATGACAAGGCGGCGTCGGGCGTGCGGGCGTAATGCAAGCCCAAGGCGAACACCAGCCAGAACAGGGCGATGAGCACCTGCGTGAAGCTGAAGTAGTGGTCGATGAAACCGGTGGACAGCGCCGCAAGCACCGTGCCCACGGTGGCGATGCGCATGGCGTTGCTGCGGTCCACGCGCTCGAAGCGGCCGGGCATGCGCACCTCACGCCACCAGGCGCGCGTGGCCAGGATGAACAGCACCATGCCCGGCAGGCCCAGCTTGAACCAGTAGTTGAGCCACAGGTTGGAGATGCCGTAGACGTCCTTCTCGGGAGACGAGGCGGGCGTGTCGGCCTTGAAGCCCAGGCCCAGCGGGTAGCGCAAGGCGTTTTCGGGGAAGCGCTTGTACTCTTCGAAGCGCACGCCGGTGCTGACGTCGTTGCTGGAGAACAGCGAGGCAAAGCGCTTCTGGGCGGGTGGGTAGGTGGCCACGAAGACGGCCGCCAGCACACCTGCGATGGCCAGGCCGCGCAAGGCATAGGGCGTGCGCTTGAAGGCCAGCCAGATCACGATCACGCCCATGGCCACCAGGGCGCCGCGAGAGCCGCAGAACACGATGCCCGCCAACGAGGTGACGGCCACGAACCAGCCCAGCGCCCGACGCCAGCCCACGTTGGCCACGCCGTAGAACAGGCCCAACGGGGCGGCCAGCAGCATGGCGCCGCCAGTGGAGTTGGGGTGCACCCAGGGCGAGGCCATGCGGCCCGGGTCGGCGCCGAAGATGTCGGCGATGACCTCGGGGTGGGCGTACTGCAGCTTGGTCAGGAACGGCACCATCAGGCGCGCGTCGCGGCCTGCGAAGAAGAACCCCAGCGAGATGCAGGCCAGCAGCGCGAAGCCCAGCAGCAGGCACAGGATGACCTGTTCGCGCTCGCGCGGCGTGGGCGCGAGGATGGGCAACAAAGCGATGGGCGAGACGTTGAGCAGGTAGCGCACCCAGTTGACCGGGCCGATGCCATCGCCTTCGGGGATGAACTGCCCCACGATCAGCGGAACCACGGTCCAGCCCAGGAACAGGGCCACCAGCCGCTCGGTGGGACCAAAGTGGATGCCCGGCAACGTGCCAGTGAGCCAGTGCCAGAACACACCGAGCCAGGTCAGCGCCAGCAGCGCTTCGGAGGTGGTGATGCGCACGCCCAGCGAGATCGTCATCCAGGGCAGGGCGGGCGCCAACAGGCAAAACAGCAGGAAGCCGCGCTTGGGTTGGCTGACCACGAAGAGCAGGGACGCCAGCGCCACCAGGGCGATGCCGGTCAGCACCGGGGTGGTCAGCACCATCAAGGCAGCGAACAGCGCCCCCAGGGTGACCGGAAGGAGCAGCGAGGCGCGAGCGCCCTGGTGCATCAGTGCACCCCGCTGGCAGATCGATCGCCAGTCAGCACCGAGGCGTAGACGCCTTCGAGCTGTGCGGCCACCGCAGACCAGTCGAACTCTGCCTGCACCAGCGCCCGAGCGGCGTTGCCCATGGCCCGGGCGGCATCAGGGTGGTCCAGCGCCTGGATCAGGGCCTGGGCCATGGCCTCGGGCGTGTCTGCGATGCGGGCGTGGCGTCCGTCGATGATGGGCAGGCCCGACAGGCCTTCGCGCGTGGAGACCACCGGCAGGCCCGCGGCCATGGCCTCGAGCACCTTGAGCTTGGAGCCACCGCCAAAGCGCAGCGGCGCCATGAACACGGCGCTGTGGGACTGCACCTCGGTCAGGTCGGGCACGTAGCCACGCCACTCGATGCGCTCATCAGGGAAGCGCTTGGCCCAGGCTTGCGGCATGCCATGGCCGCAGATTCGAAAACGCACATCGGGCGCCAGGGCCCACACCTTCGGGGCGATGTCGGTCAGGGCCCACTCGACGGCATCGACGTTGGGCGCGTACTCGTAGTTGCCCAGAAAGAGCACGGTGCGCGAGGCCGCGTCGTGCCGCACGGCAGCGAAAGCGTGCGTGTCCACGCCATTGCTGACCACGTGGGTGGGCCGGCCATTGCCTATCACACCGAGTTGCCCGGCGTCCGCGTCCGTGACCGCGACGATGGCGCTGGCTTGGGCCAACACGTGGCGCTCCCAGCGTCGGGCGCGGCGCTGGTCCCAGGCGGCCAGGCCTCGCAGCCACGCCGGCCACTTGCCATAGGTGGCCGAACCCAGCGCCGACTCGACGTTGTGTTCGGTGATGACGAAGCGCTGGCGGTGGCGGCGCAAGGCCTGCTCGAAGGGCTGAAAGCCGTAGCTGTGTTCGACCTGCACGATGTCCCACTTCTGCTCGGCCAGCAAGCGCTCGAAGCGCGCGCTCAAGGCCGGCGCGTGGCCGTTGATGGTGGTCAGCAAGGGCTGGCGCGACATGGCCGCCCGCCACAAGGTGGCAGGGTGCTTGAGCGGGCGACGCGGCAGCACGATGACCTCTTCGGCCAGCGCGCCCAGCACGCGGCGCGTGGCCTCGTCGGCCGGCGTCTTGGACTGGATGAGCAGCGTGAGGCGGTGGCCGCGCGCCGCCATCTCGCGGATGAGGTTGAACTGCCGGGACTTGCCGCCACTGGTCACGGGCCAGGGCAGGTAGGGCAGGGTCCAGAGGATGCGCAGGGACTTCACGGCTTCCCCGAGGTTGTCGCAGCGGCCTGCACCAGGATCTGCAGGCCCGGCTCCAGGGTCAGGCGCAGCTTGCCCTGGTTGGGCTCGATGGGGGTTTGCCGGCCCGAGACGGGGTGGTGCAGCACCGCGCCCTTGCCTTGAGCGGCGATGCGCACCTCGGCCTTCTTCTCGGCCCAGGCCATCCACAGGCGCGAGCCATCTGGGCGGCGCCAGCCGATGCTGACCAGGCCCTCTGGGGCATCGCCCTTGACGGCCTCCACGGCCGGCGGCGTGTCGGGCTCCAGGCGGGGGCCACAGACCTGCAGGAAGCGCTTGAGCGCGTGGAACACGGGCTTGGGCTCGCCGTTCAGGCGCAGCAGGCCGTAGTGCTGGTCGCGCTCGGACGCGCGCGAGTCCAGGTCCGACAAGGTGAACAGAAAGACCTTGTCGTAATCGAGCGCGGCCATCAGGGCCAGGCGCTTGAGCGTGAAGTCGGCCTGGCCGTCTTCGCCGACGATGGGCTGCTCTTCCACCGGGCCCTTGTAGCTCGACCAGCCCCATTCGGTGGCCCAGATCTGCTTGACGCCAGCCGAGCGCAGCCACTGGTGAGCGGGCACCACGCGCTTGACGAAGTCGCGGGCGTCGGCGTCGGAGCCCTCCGCCTTCGTGGTGTACGGGTGGTAGGCCACGGTGACGTCGAGGTTGAAGGCGCCCAGGCGGCCGAGCTTTTCGATCATCAACCCGCTGCCGTCGCCCATCTCGCTGAAGTAGGCCATGCCGGCCATGGCGATGGGCTTGCCCGGCACGGTGGCGCGCAGGCCCTGGACCGAGGCCAGCAGCATGCGACCGTAGCCTTCGGGGTCGGGCTTGGGGGCCCAGAAGCCCAGGATGTTGGGCTCGTTCCAGACCTGCCAGACGTTGACCTGCGGGTAGCGCTTGGCCACCTGCATCAGGCGCTGCGCGTACAGGCGTGGATCGCGCGGCGGGAACTTGTCGAAGTAGCGCTCGTACTGGTTGCCCGTTTCGACCGACGAGGCAAAGCGCGGCGTGCCCACCATGTAGACGATGCTCTTGAGTCCGCTGCCTTCGACGAGCTTCATCATGCGGTCGATGGGGGCGAGGTCGAACTGCCCCTCTTTGGGCTCGAGCAGCATCCAGTGCAAGCCCAGGCGCACCCAATTCAGGCCCAGCTCTTTCATGCGCTGCACCTGGTGCGCCGCCACCTCGGGCGGGAACCACTGCAGCTGGGCGTTCAAGCCCAGGAAGTCCTGCCAGACCACGGTGCGCGCCGGCTTGAGCACCTGCTCGGGCAGTTTCTGCCAGGGCCAGGCAGCCCAGCCTGCGGCCGAAGCGGTCAGGGTCGCGAGGGCGCCGCCGGCCTGCAACAAGGCGCGGCGATCCAGCCCTGCGCCGCCGTCGCTCACGCCTGCCCCCGGTTGGCCACGGGCAAGCCGGCACGGGCCCGCGCCTTGCCTCGACGCTGAACGACCTGCTGGAAGTGCCCGGCAAAGGCGTGACCGGTGCAGTCCCACTGACGGGCCTCTGCGACGCGGCCGGCGGCCTTCGTCCAGTCGATCAATTTGCTGGGGTCGACCAGCAAGCCATGCAGGGCCTGGGCGAGCTGCCCGACCTGGCCTTGCTTGTAGGCCAGGCCATTGCCGTGCGAGATCTCTTCGGCAAAGGAGCGGGCGTCGGAGGTGATGACCGCGCGTCCGCAGCCAATGGCCCAGGCCAGCGCACCACTGGTGCCACGCATCTGCCCGAGCAGCGAGAGCTTGCGCGACTCGCGGTATGGCAGCACCACCAGGTGATGGCGCTGGATGAGTGCCGGGATGTCGGGCTCTTCGACGTCGAGCTCCCAGTCCACATGCCCGGAGATGCCGCGGTCGGCCACGCGCTGGCGCAGCTCGTCGAGGTAGCTGCGACCGCCGCCGAAGGTCATCTCGGGCGCCGTGCCCCCGGCGATCGTCAGGCGGATGCGGCCGGCGTGTTCCGGGTGCTGCTTGACCACCTGACCCACCGCGTCGACCAAGTCTTCGATGCCCTTGCCGCTGTAGATGTAGCCAAAGTAGAGCACCCGCAGCACGGTGTCATCGGGCAGCGGCGCCACCGGCAGGCTGAGCACGCCATGGGGGATGACGCTGACGCGCTCGGGCACCAGGCGCATGCGCTTGCTCAGGGCCTGCGCCCCGGTGCGGGTGAGCGTGACCAGCCCATCGAGGCGCTTGGCCAGGCGGCGCTCGCACATCAGCGTGTGCGGGTCGACCAGCACGGCGGTGAGTTTGCTGAACCAGCTGGGCAGCACGCGCGAGCCATCGAGCGCACGCCACCAGCGCGCCACCGGACGCCACACCAGGCGCTCCGGGTCGTGCGCGGTGGCCGACAGCGCAGGCCTGTCACGCAATTCGGACAAGGCCGCCAGCACAAAAAACTCACCATGGCGCCCACCACCCAGCTCGGCGTGAACGACGTCCACGCGAGACCAGTCGCGCTCGGACACCCAGCGGCGCGCGGCCTGCAAGGACTCGATGGGCTGCTGGCCTTGCAGGGGCGTCAGCACCTCGATGCCGGCGCCATTGGCTGCGCGGCGCCAGTTCGCGGCGTAATCGGCAATGCCCGTTCGCTCAGGCGGCAAGGGCGACAAAAGGACGACTCGGATGCCACGCATGGGTCAACGCTGCCAGAAGCGCATCACCGAGGCCGGGACCTCGTACTGACGGCGGTTGAGGATGACGCCGTCGACACGGCGGAAGGCGGTGCGCAGCATGCCCAGGGCGTTCTCCACCACGGGCACGACGCTGGTGCGGGCCTCGACGACCAGCACGTTGAGGTCGGCGTGGCGCAGGCGAACGAAGGCAGACTGGCTGCTCAGCAGGTTCGAGCCGTTCATCAGCACCACCTCGCCAGGCGACACGCGGGCGTCTTCGGGGTTGACGCGCACCGTCAGCCCCAGGGCTTGCAGCTGCATCACCATGTGCACAATCAAAAAGCTCACGCCCTCGCCCTTGCGCGACGAGGCCAGGCCCACGATCAGGCCCTTGTCTCGGATGCGGTCCATCGGCAAGGTGCCCACGATGCGCAGCAAGCTGGCGTAGAACTCGTTGTCTTCTTCGCCCGGTTTGACGTCTTTGACGGTGCCCCACAGCGGCACGCCAAAGCGCGCTTCGATGCGGCCGCCATCGTGGATGCGCTGGTCGAGCATGGCGCTGATGTAGACGGTCAACAGGCCGACCATGGCGCCCGCGGGCAAGGCCAGGAACAGCATCAGCAGGCTCTTGGGGCTGGAGCGGCTGGGGCTGAACGACGCAGCCTGGATGACGGCGATGTTGTTGATGCGGCTGTCGTCCAAGGCCTGGTCGATGCGGGCCTTTTCAAGGCTGTCGAGGTAGAGCAGGCGAGACTTCTCGGCCACCTGCAAAGCTTGTTCGAGGCGGGCGAGTTCGGGCTCCTGGCTGAGCACGCGGGCGCGCGCCTTGCCCAAGGTTTCAAGCTCGCGCTCGATGGATGCCGTGATCGAGCGCAGCTCTTGCAGGCGCAGCGATTTTTCAAGCTGGTTGCGCTCGAGCAGCACGCCCAACTCGTTGGGTGTGCGCTTCTCGGCGCGCTGGGTGTTGCGCTCTTCGGCCTTGAGCTGGGCTTCGACCGCCGCGATGCTTTCGTTGATGGCCTGCAGCGCCGGTGCGCCCTCCTTGTACACGCGCAGCGCGTCGGTGCGCTGGCGCTTGAGTTCGGCCAACTGGGCGCTCATGGCGATCCAGGAAGGGCTCAGCCCCACCTCGCGCTCGGCCACCACCTCGCGTTTCATGCGGCCGGCCTGGCTGGTGGCAAAAGCCACGCCGTGTTCGATGGCACTTTTCTCGGACTGGGCCTCGGCCTGGCGGTCGCGCAGCTCGTTGATGCGCTTGGTCAGCGCGGTCAGGCGTTCTTCGGCGCTGACGCCGTCGATGGCGGCCAGGCGCGTGCGCATCTGCTCTTTCAGCGACTCGATCTGCTGGTCGGCGCCGCGCACCTTGCCGTCGTAGAAGGGCACCAGGCTCTTGCGGCCGAGCACGTTGGTGCGCTCATCGGTGTAGACCTTGATCCAGGTCTGCATGATGCGCTGCGCGGTCAGCGGGTCGTCCCAGGTGAAGCTCAGCTCCATCACGTTGGAGCCGATGCCGTGGCTGACCTTGAACTTGCTGGCGAGCTTGGTGGCCAGGCGATCTTCGGGGCTCTGTGCCTCGCTCAGGCCCAGCGCCACGGTCACCCAGCGAATGCCATCGATGACGGCCTGCACGCCCTTCTTGAGCGCGATCTTGACCTGCGCCTTCCAACCCTCGGGTGCCGGCATGGCGGCCACCTCGGCCAGGTACAGGCGCGCCACCTGGTTGACCACCGGGTCACCCGTGAGCATCTTCTCGTCGTCGACGATCGGGTCGCGCTGCGTGGCGTAGGGCGTGTAGGCCTGGCGCTCGCCCACGTCCAGCGGCACCGTCACGTTCTCGCGGCCGGCGCGCACCAGCAGGCGCGCCTCGGAGGTGTAGCTGGGCGGCCAGAAGAAGGCCCCGGCCACGATGAGCAGCGCGGTCACGGCCATCGCCACCACGAAGTTGCGGCGGAAGATGTAGTAGAGGCGGACGATGTCGCGCGAGGAACGGATGTCGATCATGTGGGCCGGGCCTTACTTCACGCGGGTCTCACCCCAGGAATAACCGATGCCCAGCGAACGCGAGAAGGGCAGGATCTGGTTGATGTAGACCTCCACGCCATCGCCCACGTTGCCGGCGGTCGACTTGGGCACGAAGAGGATGTCGCCGCGACGCAAGGCGAGGTTGGGCGTGGCCGCGTCACCCGACTGACTTTGCAGGATGCGGCTCATGTCCACGAAGTACAGCTGGTAGCGCTGCGCCTGGTTCAAGCGCAGCAGGGCGATGTGGGTGGGGTCGGCCGCGGGCAGCAGGCCACCGACGGCGAACAGGCCCTGCTCCAGCGTGGCGATCGCGTTGGTGTCGATGGCGCCGGGCGCGCGCACGGCCCCGCCGATGACCACCTTGCTGCTGGGCGATGACACGATGTTGACGGTCACGCCGGGCTGGCGGTAGTAGGCGTCGAGCTTGGCGGAGATCTCGGTGGCGAGCTCATCGGGTGTCTTGCCTGCGGCTTCGACACGACCGGCGAAGCGGAAGGAAAAACTGCCGTCCGGGCGCACCACGTAGAGCTGGGTCTGGCTGTCTTCCACCAGGTTGCGCAAGTCCATGGCCGGGTCCTGCGCGTCGCGCACGATGCGCAGCGTGTCACCCGCCTGAACACGCGTGGGCTCCTTGGCCATGGCGGCCAGGTCTTCGGCGGTCAGGTATCGCACCTGCTCGGAGGGCTGCAGGTTCCCCATCGGGGTGCAGGCCACCAGCAGGCAGCTGGACAGGACCAGGGCAATGCGCTTCATGTCGAACCAGGAGTGGAGAGGAACGAGAGCCAAACCAAAGCCGGCCACAGGGGCCGGCAGGGTCGATCAGACCTGGGCGTCGGACTGGGCGCCCACCCCATGCTCGATGACCTGCCTGCGCCACCTCAGGTAGGCCGACTTCATCTTCGAGCGATGGGGACGCCGCACCCAGGGCACGCCGAACTTGGTGAAGAAGCGCACCATGCTGCGCAGGTGGGTCTGGCCCGAGCTGGACCAGATGCCAGCCTGGCTGTGGCGCTGGTGTTCGTGCACCAGCTCCACCTCGGGAACGGCCACGACCTGCCAGTTGCGCTTGAGCAGGTGGCTGCTGACCAGCTTGCGCAGCGGCCCCAGGTTGCCCAAAGGGGTGCGGCGCGCCAGGATGTCCAGCAGGGAATAAAAGCGCCGCGCCGAGTACTGCAGGCTGCCATCGGGGTTGATGAGCTTGAGCCCGGCGATGCCCAGGTTGGGCGTCTCGGTGAACAAGCGCTGCAGCACCTCCACCCGGTTGCGCAGGAAGTAGGTGTCGGGGTTGAGCACCAGCACCAGGTCGGTGCTCAACGCAGCCACACCGATGTTGACGCCCGCCCCGAAGCCACCGTTGCGCGGCGACAGCACCAGGCGCACGCCGGCGGGCAGGCTGCCCCCAGCGAGGGAAGTGGGTGTTGGCGGTCGTTCATGGTGTTCATCCGGTTGGGCTGGAGCGGGTTCGATGGGTGGATGGGTCAGCCAAGGGATCAACCGCATCGCCCTGCGCACGCCCAAAAGGGTGGGAAAACGCTGAGGGCCAGTGTGTCAGAGGGATCAAACCCCGTGTAATCCCGAGCATGGGTGGGTTACTGTTTCAGAACACATGCATTGCCACTCTGTTTGGTCAAAGTCACACTTGACGGGGGATCTAAGGCGCCTGCTGGCCTCCCCGTGCTCGGCGCGACTGGGGCAGAATCGGGCGCTTGAGCCAACATTCAACAGGGAAGAAGATGCGCAAGACCTTGCTGGCAGCCTGCCTGCTGTCCTCTTTTGTCGCCACGGCTGGCGCCCAAGTCGCCGAAAACACCTATTCGCCAACAGGGCTGCGTCCGTTCATCGGCGTGGGCCTGGCTGCGGGTGGCGACACTTTGCTGCGCGTGCAGAACGACGCCGAGGGCGCCAGCGCCAACGATGTCACCAACATCAGGGCTGGCGACGGCCTGGACCTGCGCGTGGGCCTGAGCCTGAAGCTGGGCAACCTGCCTTGGAGCCTGCAAACCGTCGTGGCGTACCACAACGACCAGAGCAACGGGCAGGACAACACCAAGTACCGCTTCCGCCGCGTCCCCGTCGAGGCCACGCTGCTGTGGCACGCCACCGACCGCGCACGCATCGGTTTCGGTGTGCGCAAGTCCACCCAGCCCACGGTCAAGATCGACAACGGCCGCCTTGCTGGCGACACCACCCGCTTCGATGCCAAGTTCGACATGAAGGCCAGCACCGGCTTCATCGTCGAAGGTGAGTACGCGGTGACGCCGGGCTGGAGCCTCAAGGGCCGCTACGTGTACGAGACCTTCCGCTACAAGGACTTCCCGGAGCTCGACAAGGTCAAAGGCGACCACGTCGCCATCCAGAGCGTCTGGTACGTGGACTGAACCCGTCGAATCCGGCATCGCCGGACCAGGCAGGCCTCAGGCCAAGCCCCAGTCCAGCGCCTGACCGCGTTCACGCCAGAACGCCACGGCCCGACCAAAGTGCCCGTTGCCCACAAAGGGCAACGGCCCGCGCGTGGCGGACAAGGGCGAGGGGTGGTTGCTTTGCAGCACCAGCAGGTCGTCCAGCGACTGCCCCGACGCCCGCCGCGCGGCTTCGAGCAATGGCGCCTTGCGCTGGGCATGCGCACCCCACAGCATCACCACCAGCGCACCGGCATCTGCCACCACGGCCTGGGCCAGGGCGTCGGTCAGCAGCTCCCAGCCCCAGCCGGCGTGGCTGCCAGCCTCGGCGGCCTGCACCGTCAGCGCGGTGTTGAGCAGCAAGACCCCTCGCTCGGCCCAGCCTTGCAGGCAGCCGTGCACGGGCGCATGCAAGCCCAGCTCCCGCTGGATCTCCTTGCGGATGTTGCGCAGGCTGGGCGGGATGGCCACGCCCGGGCGCACCGAGAACGCCAGCCCATGGGCCTGACCGGGTCCGTGATACGGATCCTGGCCCAGGATGAGCACCTTCACGTCGACGCGTCGCGTCAGGTGCAGCGCGTGGAAAACCTCGTCGGGGTAGATGACCGCACCCGCCGCGCGGGCCAGGTCGACACGATCGATCAGGGCCCGGCCCTGCGGGCTGGCTCGGAAGGCATCGGTCAGCGGCCGCCAGTCGGGCGGCACGGCATCGAACAGGTCGTCGAGCGGGCGTGACAGCGCGGGCGCCTGGGTCGCTGCAGGCTCGCCAGCCGAGGCAGACACAGCCGACACACCCACTGGCTCAGCACCGAAATCCAGCGCCGCTTGAGGCACCTGCTTCGGTGCCGATGCCTTGCTTGCCATGGCCCGCTTTGGCGTTCAGTTGAACAACTGGGCCAGGGCCACGCCAGGATCCGGCTGGCGCATGAAGGCCTCACCCACCAGGAAGGCGTGCACGTCGGCGGCGCGCATGCGCTGCACGTCTTCGCGCCCCAGGATGCCGGACTCGGTCACCAGCAGGCGGTCGGCGGGCACGCGCGGCAGCAGGCCCAGTGTGGTGTCCAGCGTGACCTCGAAGGTGCGCAGGTTGCGGTTGTTGATGCCAACCAGCGGGGTTTTGAGCTTCAAAGCCCGGTCCAGCTCCTCGCCGTCGTGCACCTCGACCAGCACGGCCATGCCCAGCTCGTGGGCCAGGGCCTCGAGGTCGCGCATCTGGGCATCGTCCAGGCAGGCGGCGATCAGCAGGATGCAGTCGGCGCCCATGGCCCGGGCGTCGTAGACCTGGAAGGCATCGACCATGAAATCCTTGCGCAGCACGGGCAGGCTGCAGGCCTCGCGGGCCTGCTTCAGGTAGGCCTCACAGCCCTGGAAGAAGCGCTCGTCCGTCAGCACGCTCAGGCAGGCGGCGCCATGCTGGGCGTAGCTGCGCGCGATGTCGGCCGGCACGAATTGCTCGCGCAGCACGCCCTTGCTGGGGCTGGCCTTCTTGACCTCGGCGATGACGGCGGCCTGGCCAGCGGCCACCTTGGCGCGCAGGGCGCCAGTGAAGTCGCGCACATCGTTGAGGTCGCTGTTGCGTTGCTCGGCTTGCGCGCGCACGTTGGCCAGCGAGCGGGTTTTCAGCGCCAGCGCGATCTCTTCGTGCTTGACGGCGACGATCTTTTGCAGGATGTCGGACATGAGGTGGGCTTTCAGGGGCGTCGCGGGTGAGCTCGCCGGCGATCGTTGTTGGCGCGAAGGGCGGAATCAGGCTTGCGAAGCCGCCAGGCGCTGCGTGGCCTGCACGAACTGTTCGAGCTTCTCGGCGGCCCGGCCCGAAGCCAGGGCTTCGCGGGCGCGCTCGATGCCATCGGCCAGGCTGTCCGCCACATCGGCGGCGTACAGCGCGGCACCGGCGTTCATCAGCACGATGTCGCGCGCCGGGCCAGGCTCGTTGGCCAGCACGCGCTGCAGCACGGCCTGCGACATCTCGCGCGTCTGGGCCTTGAGCATGGAGCCGTCGTGCTCGGCGATGCCGAACTGGCCCGGGTTGATGCGGTACTCGCGCACCTCGCCGTCTTTGAGCTCGGCCACCAGGGTGTCGCCGTTGAGGGTGATTTCGTCGAGGCCATCGCTGCCGTGCACGACGAGCACGTGCTTGGAGCCCAGGCGCTGCAGCACGCGGGCCATGATGCCGACCAGGTCGGGGTGAAAGACCCCCATGAGCTGGTTGGGCGCACCGGCCGGGTTGGTCAAGGGCCCGAGGATGTTGAACAGCGTTCGCACCCCAAGCTCCTTGCGCACGGGCGCGGCGTGCTTCATGGCGCCGTGGTGGTTGGGCGCGAACATGAAGCCGATGCCGGTATCAAGCAGGGCCTGGGCCACGTTGGCGGGCTGCAGGTTGATGCCCACGCCGAGCGATTCGAGCACGTCGGCGCTGCCGGTGGACGAGGACACCGAGCGCCCGCCGTGCTTGGCCACGCGGGCACCCGCCGCGGCGGCCACGAACATGGCCGTGGTGCTGATGTTGAAAGTGTGGGCGCCGTCGCCACCCGTGCCGCACAGGTCGACCATGTGGCGCTTGTCATCGACCTGCACGGGCGTGGCGAACTCGCGCATGACCTGCGCCGCTGCAGTGATCTCGCCCACCGTTTCTTTCTTGACGCGCAGGCCCGTGATGAGCGCGGCCATGACCACGGGCGACATCTCACCGGTCATGATGCGGCGCATCAGGCCCAGCATCTCGTCGTGGAAGATCTCGCGGTGCTCGATGACGCGCTGCAGGGCTTGCTGATCGGTGATCTGGCTCATGGCTGGCGCCTCACATCTTCAGGAAGTTGGCCAGCATGGCGTGGCCGTGCTCGGTCAGGATGGACTCGGGGTGGAACTGCACGCCTTCCAGGGGTGCGAAGTGGGGGTCGGTGAGCGAGCCCTTGTGGCGCACGCCCATGATCTCGCCGTCTTCGGTGGTGGCCGAGATGTGCAGGCACTCGGGCAGCGTGGCGCGCTCGATGGCCAGCGAGTGGTAGCGGATCACGGTGAACTGCCTGGGCAGGCCGGCGAAGACGCCCTGCTCATCGGTGGTGATGACGCTGGTCTTGCCATGCATCTGCTCGCGGGCGCGGATCACCTTGCCGCCCAGGGCCGCACCGATGCTCTGGTGCCCCAGGCACACGCCCAGGATGGGCAGCTGGCCGGTGAAGCGCTGCAGCGCGGGCACGCACACACCGGCTTCGGCGGGTGAGCAGGGGCCGGGCGAAAGCACCAGGCGATCGGGCTTCATGGCGGCGATCTCGTCGAGGGTGACCTCGTCGTTGCGCACCACCTTGACCTCTTCACCCAGTTCGCAGAAGTACTGCACCAGGTTGAAGGTGAAGCTGTCGTAGTTGTCGATCATCAGCAGCATATGCGCTCTATCCTATTGATTTCATGAGGGATTTCTTGGCAGCCCTCGTTTTGATACCCGCTTTGATACCCGCTTTTTTGCTCACTGGACAGCCAGTGTCACATGCAGGTGGGGAGTCTGGCGCCCAGCAGGGGCGCAATAGGTCGATCAGGTCGCTGGCTTACGCCAACGCTGACGGTAGAGGGGTGCTGAGGAAGACAAGAACGCACGCATAGGTGATGATTTTAGCCAATCTGGGCATCGACTCTCGCCAACTTGCTAAATGCCTTTGCGTAGCGAGCTATGGGACCCAGTTCCCACCATGTGGAACACGTGATCAGCGCGTCTACATCATCTGCGTATCAAGGATGCGGCTTCGCTTTGGCAGAGGCTGCCTGCAGCGGCGTTTATAGCGGTCGGCCCTGCCCCGTAATGCAGAGGAAAACCGGACAATCGCCAGCGCATCTTCAAGGTTGAAACTTAAAAGCTGGTCCGGCGTGCTTACTCAGCAGCTGAAATAAGGTTATTGTCTGCACACCCACTGCATTAGCAGCATTTGGGATTTTTATATTATTTACCCCTTTTGTACCCGAGGTTGGAGTTTCGGCAGTAACAATCACGCAGTCGTAATGCTTCGCCGCCGCCACTAGATACGCGTCGGCCTTATCTTTATTTGCAAAGGTTGCAAGGGCCGCGTACGAATATACTTGTTTAGCTTGTTGCTGGGCAGCCCAATCCATGAGACTTGCATAATGAAGATTAACCTTCCCAACCTTTTCGTCATCGAGAAAGAAGCTGCTATCTAGCGAGTGCTTTACCCAGCCTTTGACAGGACAAGAAGCAACGCCATCGGCTATTTCCTTCTTGACCTTCTTTATGCTAAAAAGAACATCCGCGCTGTGCCCATCTTCAAGCCACGTCCAGAACTGCTGACAGAATCCGAACTGGTACCAAAAGTTTTTTGCCTGGAAGAAGATGTTTGCATCTATCAAATACTTGCTAGCCAAAAATCTTCCCCCTTCGCCCCAATTCCATTATCGTATCTGGCTTCACATGCAGAAGAGTTGCCGCCTCTCGAAGCAATGTTTCCCCAGCCATCGTGCTTCTCACAATTGTTGCGGTTAATTTTTTGCTATTTCGGACAGGTATTGTGAGGTATGCATCTCCCCCGCCCCCTGCTTTTGCGGGTTTCATTCGACTCTGATTTACGATATCAGAATACTCTTGGTATTGAATAAAACCAAAATCCAGCGCCCGTCGAGCCACAACAATACGGCTTACACGAAATTTTTTCGCTACAGCAGAAACGTCCCCCAAGGTCTTCCAAAATTGAGAAAACTCATCTTTGGGAACCAAAACATCGGCAGCAACTTGGTTGCAAAGCTGCTCAATACCACGATTACTCGTCTTTGCAAGCCCTATATCCGATATGCCGCTTTGACCAGTCCAAATGTGGGCAATCTCATGAATCAACGTGAAAACTGCCGCCACCTCCGCATCACGCCCATTAATAAAAACGAGCGGCGCAATTTTATCAGCTACAGCGAATCCTCTAAACTCACTAACCGAGAGCGGGCGTTTTGTATTAGACTTAACAATGCCAGTCTTCATAACAAGCACGCCAAGATTCTCAATCCGTTCGGCCAAAATACTGAAATAATCTTCTGTTGTCGCAGCCGTTTTCCGAAGAGCATCGGATATACCAAGAGAACTAACAATATCTGCCGCCACATCGGCGGGGGAAGATTTGGCATTAAATTTCCCAACGATTGGCAATGGCTCTGCTCCGGCCTCCTTAAGATGCTCGGCGTACCATTGCTGCTTCCGAAGCGCATCTTCATACGCCTCCTGAAAATCCTTACTAAGGGGCAATGGATCTACCGTTTGACGTAAATCCGGTATTGCAGGTCGTCGGATAGTAGGCGGCACCGACAGAAAGAGCAGGCCAAATGGCACTCCAGTGAGCTTAGCCACCTTCTCAGCTTGAGCGGGAGTCAGTCGCCCCTCAAGAAGCCGATCCCTATCTTTTTCGCGCTTTGCCAGACCTTCAACCAAAGACTCATAGGACCTGCCGATTTGATCGGCCGCCCATGTAAGTACATCAGTAGATAAGGTCAAATTCTGCATTTGAATCAGTCTAGGCGCAAACAACCAAGTACGGAACGATCGCAGCAATGCGTGCGCTCAGGGCAACACGTCATTGTGGCCGCCACAACAAGCCCTGCCGATCCGGACAAGTTCTTACAAGGTTGAAGTCTGGCAGCACTTTTGGCATCGCCACCCCCGAGACTGAGGGATGTTTAGGCCCGTTATGCGGCAGATGCCCTGAATCTCGGCACTTCGTCTATCTCCCTGCGCGTAACCAAAAAATGATGCGAGGCTAACCCACCCATGCATCCCCGAGCGACTCAGCCTGCTCCAGCACCAGCTCCACCGCCGCATCCGCAGCATCTGGCGGGTACTTGTACTTGCGCAAGATGCGCTTGACCATCAGCCGCAGCTTGGCCCGCACGCTTTCACGTTGTGACCAGTCCACGCTGATGTTCTGGCGCAGGTTTTCAGTCAGTTCGTGGGCGATCTTCTTGAGCGTTTCATCGGTCAGTTCGCGCACGGCTGACTCGTTCATGGCCAGTGCGTCGTAGAACTTCACTTCGTCGTCGGTCAAGCCCAGGGTCTCGCCGCGCGATGCCGCCTCCCTGAACTTCTTGGCCATCTCGACCAGCTCCTCCATCACCTGCGCGGTTTCGATGGATCGGTTCTGGTACCGCTTGATGACGTTGCCCAGCAGCTCGGAGAACTTCTTTTCCTGCACGACATTGGTGGCAAAGCGGCTCTTGATCTCGCCTTCGAGCAAGCGCTCCAGCAACTCCACCGCCAAGTTGCGCTCGGGCAGGCTTTTCACCTGGGCAAGGAAGTCATCGTCCAACAATCCGATGTTGGGCTTGTCCAGGCCCACGGCATCAAAGATATCAACCACGCTTTCAGACACCACGGCAGAGCTGATGATCTGGCGGATGGCCAGGTCTCGCTGTTCGTCGGTGCGCTTCTGTGCTGAGATGTCTCGCTTGGTCAGGATCACCTTGACGGCCTGCATGAAGGCCACCTCTTCGCGCACGGCTTTGGCCTCGTCCAGCGTGCAGCACAGGGTGAAGGCCTTGCTCATGGCCAATGCCGTGTCGGCAAAGCGCTTCTTGCCTTCGCGGCCTTGCTCGGTCTTGATGCCCAGCACATGGTTGGCGGCACCTGCCAAGGTCTTGTGGCCCCCTGTGAGGAAGCCGCTGTAGTCAAAGCCGTGCAGCATGGCGCGCAGCACATCGAGCTTTTCGGCCAGCACGCTGTAGGCCTCGTGGGCATCGACCGTGGGCTTGCCCCGGCCTTTGCTGGCGGTGTATTCCTTCATCGCGGCCTTCAGCTCATTGCCGATGCCGATGTAGTCCACCACCAGGCCGCCTTGCTTGTCCTTGAACACACGGTTCACGCGGGCAATGGCCTGCATGAGGTTGTGGCCCTTCATGGGCTTGTCCACGTACAAGGTGTGCACGCACGGTGCATCGAAGCCGGTGAGCCACATGTCGCGCACGATCACCAAGCGCAGCGGGTCGGTGGGATCTTTGAAACGCTTCTCAAGCCGCTTCTTGACCTGGGCGCTGTAGATGTGTGGGCGCAGCAAGGCCTTGTCGCTGGCCGAGCCGGTCATCACGATCTTGATGGCGCCCTTCTCCGGGTCCGCATCGTGCCAATCGGGGCGCAGCTTGGTGATCTCGTCATACAGGTGCACGCAGATGTCGCGGCTCATGGCCACCACCATGGCCTTGCCGGGCTGGGCCTTGTCGCGTTCTTCAAAGTGCTTGACCAAGTCGCTGGCCACACTGGCCACGCGCGGTGTGGCGCCGACGATTTTTTCCAGCGCCGCCCAACGGCTCTTGAGCTTAGCCTGGTCGCTCTCTTCTTCGTCTTCGGCCAGCTCGTCCACTTCGTCGTCGATGTGGGCCAGCTCGTCCTCTTTCAGGCTCAGCTTGGCTAGGCGTGACTCGTAATAGATGGCCACCGTGGCGCCGTCTTCCTTGGCCTGCTGCATGTCATAGACATGGATGTAGTCACCGAACACAGCGCGGGTGTCACGGTCGGTGCTGCTGACGGGCGTGCCGGTGAAGGCCACGAAGGTGGCTTGAGGCAAGGCATCGCGCAGGTGCTGGGCATAGCCCACCTGGTAACTGGTCTTGTACTCAGGCGGCGCGAAGTCAGCCGTGGAGGCCACCACAGTACCGTCGCCATCGGTTGTGATGAGCGCCGTGGCGGGACTCTTCCCAGCCTCGGGCTTGAGCTTGCGGGTCTTCAGCTTGGCCTCGAAGCCATATTGCGTGCGGTGGGCTTCATCGGCGATCACGACAATGTTGCGGCGGTCGGACAAGACCGGGAACATGTCTTCGTCTTCACCAGGCATGAACTTCTGGATGGTGGCGAAGACAATGCCGCCGGATGGTCGGTTGCTCAGGAGCTGACGCAGCTCTTGCCGCGTGGTGGCCTGCACGGGCTGCTCGCGCAACAGATCCTGCGCAAGGCTGAACACACCAAAGAGCTGACCATCTAGGTCGTTGCGGTCCGTGATGACGACGATGGTGGGGTTGGCCATCGCTGGCTCTTGCATCACCCGAGCGGCAAAGCAGGTCATGGTGATGCTCTTGCCGCTGCCTTGTGTATGCCAGACCACGCCACCCTTACCTTGGATGCTGGCCGGGCTGTCGGTGCGCGACGCGGCGACCACGTGCTCAATGGCGGCGCGCACGGCATGGAACTGGTGATACCCGGCGATCTTCTTGATCAGGGCACCGTCATCCTCAAACAGGACGAAGTAGCGCAGGTAGTCCAGCAGGTACTGCGGCGCCAGGGCGCCACGAACCAAGGTCTCCAGCTCGTTGAATTCGCCCAGCGGGTCGAGGCTGACGCCATCAATGGTGCGCCATTGCATGAAGCGCTCGGCGTTGGCTGACAAAGAGCCCAGGCGTGCCTCGGTGCCATCCGAGATGACCAGCACCTCGTTGTACTGGAACACATCGGGGATCTGGGCCTTGTAAGTCTGGATCTGGTCGTAGGCCTTCCAGATATCGGCAACCTGGTCGGCGGGGTTTTTCAGCTCCAGCAGCACCAGAGGCAGGCCATTGATGAACAGGATGATGTCAGGGCGGCGGGTGTGGTGCGGCCCCTTGATGGTGAACTGGTTGACGGCCCAGAACTCGTTGCGCGATACATCAGACCAATCGACCAGGCGCACGAAGTCACCCCGGGTATCGCCGTCTTTCTGGTATTGCACTGGCACGCCGCCCACCAGCAGCTTGTGCAAGGCACGGTTGGCAGGCAACAAGGCCGGGATGCCCAGGTCCAGCACCTGTTGCAGGGCGTCTTCACGCGCCGACGTGGGGATGCTGGGGTTCAGGCGCTGGATGGCTTCACGCAGCCGGAAGGGCAAGATGACCTGGCGGTAGTCGGCGCGTTGCGGGTTGCTGCCGTCTTGCGCAATGTCTAAGCCGGAATGAACCGCATAGCCCACCTCAGCCAACCAGCCCAGTGCTTCTTGTTCGAGTTGGTCTTCGGTCATCGACACCCTGATGCTTATTGCTTGCTTGACGCGAGGTAGTTAAAATGTAGCCCAAGTGGATTGGGGGTTCCCGGTTGGCGCTGCAGCCTCGGTGGGTTCATCGGGGCTTTTCGCTTTCTGGCAGGCGCACTATGTTTTGCGTTTAAGCACTTAAACCATTGAATTTAAAGACAAATTCCCCTTCCGGCCTTGTCGCAAAGGTTTTGCTTTTAAGCACTCTCTACGCCCAGAACGGCAAGTTGCGCGCATAGCGGAGCCGCCGCCGTTGCTACCGGAGCTGGCGTGCTTACTACCGGAGCTACCGCCGTTATTACCGGAGCTGATGGCAGACGCCGCCTCGGTGGGCCATCCGGGCCGTAGCCCCCTGAGGGGCATGCATTTAACAACGCGTTTAGCAAACTCATCTGCAAGCTATTGATTTGAAAGCCATTTTTAGACTGTTTAGCAGTTTGCTTAACAGTTGCTAAACGCTCATTTCAAGGTGTGGAACGGCTTACCACGTAGCACCTGCTTGACCAGCCAGGAAGCCATCGTCCTGGCTCCATTTGGTCAGGTGATGCGAGGCCTCCACACTGGCTGAGGGCGAATCACCCAACCCGAGCAGGTCTCGCAACTCAACACGAATCAGGATTTCGCCAGGGTTCAGGTAATCGCGGTGGGTGGGTGCGTTCAAGATGGTCTCACGCCCCCCTCGATTGGGAACTGCGGGAGGCGAACCGTGAACAGTTCCAGCCCCAACCCCGTTTCGGGGTTCAGTGGCCCCACAAACATCTGCTTCATGCGCTCCACAGCGTAGGTGCCCGTGCCATTGTCATGACACTTCCTCCGCTCAACCACAATTGACACAACCCTGCGCAGGGAAGTATCATACGCAAAGGACTGGGGGGAACAGTCATGACCAAACCATGCAACTACTTGGCCTCATCAAGCTCGACGATTTCAAACGCAAACACGCTGATGCACGTGGGCCACTTGACGCCTGGCGCATTGAGGCTGAGCGCGCCCATTGGGCAGGCCCGCAGGACGTCAAGATCCGATACCCCAGTGCCAGCTTTCTGGCGGACAACAAGGTAATTTTTAACATCAAGGGCAACACCTACCGATTGGTCATCAAGGCCAAGTACCAAAACGGCGTGATCTTGATCGAGTGGGTTGGCACACATGCCGAGTACGACAAGCTGAAGTTTTAAGCTGGCTCGGCAAATGAAAGGAACGGGTATGAAGCAACAGGTGAAAGTGATCAAGACGCAGCGTGATTACGATGCGGCTGTCGTTCGTCTGTCGGCTTTGATGGACGAAGAATTGGCGCCGGGCTCCAGCAAGGAAGCTGAACTGGAATTGCTGGCCTTGGTCATTGAGTCTTACGAGCGCAGCAAAGTCGAGCCCGTGGCTCCTGATCCGATTGAGGCCATTTTGTTTCGCATGGATCAGCTGGGGCTCAAGAAGGTGGATCTGGTGCAGTACATGGGCTCACTGCCCAAGGTGTCTGAGGTGTTGGCACGAAAGCGCCCGCTCAACCTGGCCATGATCCGCAAGCTGCATCAAGAGCTGGGCATCCCGGCTGATGTTTTGCTGGCCAAGACCGATGATGCGATTGACCTGTCTGAGGACCCGGCCTACGACGCGAGCAAGTTCCCCATCAAGGAAATGTTCAACCGTGGTTACTTCAAAGACTTTCGAGGCACGCTCCGAGAAGCAAAGGACAACGCCGAGGAATTGGTTCGTTCCTTCATGCGCGGCATCCAGCTACACCCCACCCAGCAAGCAAGGCTGCGTGCGCCAATGCACCAAAGCGGTAGCCGCACGATGGATGACTATGCCCTGCTGACTTGGCATGTGGCTGTGCTCAAAAAGGCTCGCCAAATCAAGTTCAAATCGGCGTACGTGGACGGCAGCTTGACGGACGAGCGCCTGAAAGAGTTGGCGCGCCTGTCTCGCTTCGAGCAAGGGCCTCGTCTGGCGCAGGAATTCTTGGCCGACATGGGCATTGCCCTGGTGTTCGAGAACCACTTCAACAGGACTTATCTTGATGGTGCCGCCATGCTTGATGGGGATCGCCCCGTTGTGGCATTGACGCTAAGACATGACCGGCTCGATAACTTCTGGTTCGCTTTGCTGCACGAGCTGGTGCACGTCAAAATGCATTTGGGCCCTGGCTGTTCTTTCATCGCCGACAACCTTGAAGACAAGATCCATCAGCAAACCAAAGAGGAACGCCAGGCCGACGATGGCGCTCGGGAAATTCTGATTCCACAAGCCGAATGGTTGGCGTCAGATTTGGTCAGCTCTCCCACGATGGATGCCGCCATGGCTTTGGCAGACAAGCTGCGCATCCATCCCACCATCGTGGCTGGGCGCGTGCGTTTTGAATCCGGCAACTGGCGCTTGCTCAGCAGCATCAAGGCTGAAGTCCGCAGCCAGTTCCCTGATCAACTTCAGGAGCACGCTCAACCCAGTTGATCAGCAAAGAAAAAGGCCCCGGAGTGCGCTAACACTCAAGGGCCTTTGGTGAGGTGAACAGGGGTCTACCAAACCACCCATGCACAACACGTCTTAGCGAAGACGGCGGATCTTACCAGTTCGCAGTGCACGGGCATACGTGAAAACCCCTCCATTCTTCGCAAAGGAGTTGGCATGGCCTACGCCCGTTGGAAGAGCGTTTTTGTGCGGGCATACGTCCGTTTCCGGCTTGGACGCCGGGAACTTGTTTGCCAACACTGGCGCTCGCATCCCGGTCAGATGGAATTGTTCGTCTGACCCATTGGTGGCAGGTGCCTTGTTCTCAAGGCGCCTGCCACTTCCTTGCACGTGAACTTTGAAAGGTATCCATCTTGGCAACCAAGAAGACCCCCAATGAGCAGACGTCTGCTCGCGTCGCCTCCACAGCCTCCAAGCTGTTGAGCAACCCCAAGACCCCGGCTGCAGTGAAGTCGGTGGCAGCCTCAGCGCTGACACAACGGCCTGGTGGCAAGCGGCGCGTGTCAAGGTAGTTGTCGCGTCATTCATGCAGCCAGAAGCGATATATCCACTGCTGGGGAGTGGCCCCTGACGACGCAATCACGTTCTGGATTGAGAGTGACCGGCCCTAGCGGTGACCAGTCGCGCGTCGAGCCAGACCAGCGAGCTGGGTTGGCCTCGCGGGCCTGTGTGTACAGCGCGTGGCGAGCAGCCAAGATGGCGTGATCCTCACCGGCATGGCGCTGAGCCGGGCTGACGTAGCTGATGCCGCTGTGGCGGTGATCGTGGTTGTACCAACGAACAAAGTCAGCGGCCCATGTCCTGGCCTGGTCGAGGTTTGCGAAGCCCTTGGCGGGGAACTCTGGGCGGTACTTGGCTGTCCTGAACAAGGACTCGGCATAGGCGTTGTCATCGCTCACACGTGGCCTGGAGTACGAAGGTTTGACGCCCAGCCAGTTGAGCATGGCCAACACCGTCGTGGCCTTGAGCGTGGAGCCGTTATCGCCATGCAGTACGGGTTTTTGGGCGAGCATGGCAATGCCCTCGGCCAAGGCGGTGCGGCGCACCAGATGCGCGGCATGAACCGAGTCGTCCGTGTCGTGCACTTCCCAGCCAACGATCTTGCGGCTGTACAGATCCAGGATCAGGTACAGGTGGAACCAGCGCCCCATGACGTTCGCGGGCAGATAGGTCATGTCCCAGCACCACACTTGTCGTGCAGCCGTGGCGATGTGCGTGGTCGGCGGACGCGAGGCCCTGGGAGCCTTGGCGCGGCCTCGGCAACGGCTCTGCCCGTGCTCGCGCAGAACACGGCAGAAGCTCGACTCGCTGGCCAGGTAGACGCCTTCGTCGGCCAGCATCGGCACGATACGCGCTGGCGGCACACTGGCAAAGCGAGGCTGGTTGGCCACGGCCAGGAGCTGCGCACGCTCGTCTGGCGTCAAGGCATGACGGGGCATGGGACGGGCAGCCAAAGGCCTGCCATCGCCCGCTGTGAGCCCCGCGTGAGCCTGCCAGCGCTGCAGGGTGCGCAGATCAATGCCAGCCATCTCACACGCCGGGCGCAAACGCGCGCCATTCGCATGGGCAATCTGGATGTTGTGGGCCACGATTCGGCGATCTTCGAGGGCGATCATTCGTCCTCGCCCTTGTTGAAGATCACCTCGAGTTTTTTTGATAGCACCAGCAAGGCTGCTGTCTCGGCCAGCGCGGCGTTCTTGCGCCGCAGATCATGTTCGAGTTCCTTGATGCGTTTGCGGTCTTGCCGGGTCGACTGAGGGCTGGCGCGAGCCTCGTGGGGGTCGGACAATGCCGTGGTGCAGCTGGCGCGCCATTGATCCAGCTCGTTCGGATACACACCGTGTTCTCGGCACCAGGCACTTTTGTCTGACTCGCTCATCGAGGCCGTGGTGATCACAGCCTCAAGCCGAGCACTGGCTGTCCAAGCCCGCCCTCGGGCAGGCTTGGACAGGGCATCCGCGAGCCAACGCTCCAGCGTGTCCACTGCAATGCCTATCTCTTTCGAGACCACCGCCAACGCCGCGCTCTCCGGCGGCAACAACCTGGCCACCGCTCTGTCTTTGAATGCTTGTCCGTATCGAGCCACTGAAATCCTTCATCGCCGCCCGCTCATTGTTGAGTTCTATCGGCACGACAACTATTCTGACGCGGCGGGCAAGCCAAAGGGCAAGTGACCTCACCGTTGCCCGTTTGACCCTGAGCCCGCTTCGTGCGGGCTCATTCATTGGTCTATGCACCGTCAGATCACTAATCATGCGATGGCCTCTTCGTTGAGCTTCTGGACTTCTGGCAAACGCAGTTGGCCGGAGATCAGGCGGGGGAGGAGGGTGTCGCGGAGGGTGGCCAACGTGCGAGCCCTTTTCCGATTAATCGTCTTGGCAGCATCAATTGGCGCTAAGGCTGCGTTGAATATTTGGCGAATGACATCTGAAGGCGGCACCACAAGCTTCAAGTCAGATAGCGTGCCCAGACTCAAATTTGCCTGCACAGCCTGAACAACACGTTCGCCCATGAGTTGCTTCGACTCGGCCCTGTTGAGAAACCGAACAATGAGCCCACTCGGTAGCAGTTCATCTCTAGGTCGAATAATCGCCACGGCTTGATTGGTGTTCGCTGGCAAGAAGTCTTCAGTCATGACGGCTGTTCGCCCGATGGTGCCAGCAATCGAGATCAATACATCACCCTCCTTCAGTTGAGACCTCTGAAGCAGCTTATGAGTCTCAGCATCAATGAACGCAAACTTTGCAGGGATAAAGTCGCCGTCATCCGTCATGGATTCCGCTTTGACAAAATTAATTCCGAACTCTACAAAGGGGCGCTTCAGCGTTGTTGGCGTCGTGCCCTTGGTTACTCGCTCAACAATGTCGCCCAGTCGATGAACACCCCACCCCTTCGGCACCAGGCCAAGAGCCGACTCTTCGAAGGCATCAGGGAAGAGCACAGCAGTGGCCTCGTCCATGCCTTCGGGCGCGAGACCAGCCAGCTTGGCGCGCACGGGATCGAAATCGACGAACCAGGACTTGAACAGGGCTTGGGCGATGGCTTCGAGGGTGGCGTTGGTTTCGCGCAGGAGGGTGATGCGGTCGTCGAGTGCTTTTAGCGCTCCCGCGGCCTCCTGCTGAACATCGACCGGCGGCAACTTGATAGGGACCTTTCGCAGCTCGCTTTGCTTGATGCCCAGCACGGTGGTACCAGTTGCACGAGACCGTAGTTGATCTTGAAGCTCTTCCGACTGAAGGAGGTACAGCAGATACGTGCTGTCCAAAAGCCCCTTCTTACCTCGCAGGGTGACGACCCGCTGAGCAAGAGCCACCTTCTCTTTTCCAAGCTGAGCTACCTCCCCAAGTGGGGCCTCGACCGTGAGCACTACATCGCCAGCCCGAGGTATGCCACGCCTCATCCATGCGTCGTAGTTATCGACAGCGATGAACTCCGTAGGGGTCTCAATTCGCCCCGCCTTGATGATCTTTGCGGTAATGAGGGGAATGCCCGAGTCGGTCTTATCAGGCGTCTTTCCGCGATAGTCAATGAGGGCGTCTAAGCATTCCTCAAGTGGTAGGACTGGCCACTCAGAACTCATACCCCAGCCCCCCCAGCTTCTGCCGAATCAGCGCATCCAGCTCCGCGCCCTTGGCCATCTGCTCGCCCAGCTTTTCGGTGAGCTTTTGCATCTTGTCGGCAAAGGCTTCGTCGTCGTCTTCCACTTCTTCGGCGCCCACATAGCGCCCTGGCGTCAGCACATGGCCGTGCTGCGCAATCTCGGCCAACGGCACGCTGCGGCAATAGCCGGGCACGTCTTCATACGCGGCGGCATCGGCCTCGCCGCGCCAAGCAGCCACCGTGCCTGCGATGCGCTCGATCACCTCATCAGTGAACTCGCACTGCACACGGCTGATCATGCGGGCCAGCTTGCGGGCGTCGATGAACAGCACTTCGCCCTTGCGCTGCTTGCGCTTGGCCAGGAACCACAAGCAAGCCGGGATCTGGGTGTTGAAGAACAACTGTCCAGGCAAAGAAATCATCACCTCGACCACGTCGGCATCGACCATGGCCGCTCGGATCTGGCCTTCGTTGTTCTGGCTGGATGACATTGAGCCATTGGCCAACACGATGCCCGCGCGCCCGGTGGGCTTGAGGTGGTGCAGCATGTGCTGCAACCAGGCGTAGTTGGCGTTGCCTTGCGGTGGGTCGCCATAGTGCCAGCGAGGGTCGCCTTCCAGGCTGCCATGCCACCAGTCACTGATGTTGAAAGGAGGGTTGGCCAGGATGAAGTCAGCCCTCAAATCAGGATGCTGGTTCTTGGTGAAGGTGTCGCCAGGTTCGCGGCCCAGGTTGAAGTCGATGCCGCGAATGGCCAGGTTCATGGCCGCCAAGCGCCAGGTGGTTGGGTTGGCCTCTTGCCCGTAGATGGACACATCGCCCAGGTGGCCTCCATGCGCCTCAATGAACCTCTCGGATTGCACGAACATCCCGCCTGAACCGCAGCACGGGTCATACACCTGCCCATGGTGTGGGGCCAGCACAGCCACCAAGGTCTTGACGATGCTGGCGGGCGTGTAGAACTGCCCGCCCCGCTTGCCTTCGGCGCTGGCGAACATGCCCAGGAAGTATTCGTACACCTGGCCCAGCACGTCGCGGGCGGTGCTGGCATCGGTGCCAAAGCCGATGGTGGAGATCAAGTCAACCAGCTCACCCAGCTTGCCATCGGGCAACTGGGCGCGGGCATAGCGTTTGTCGAGGATGCCTTTAAGCTTGGGGTTCTCTGCTTCGATCAGGCTCAGGGCGTCGTCAATGCGTTTGCCGATGTCAGGCTGCTTGGCTGCGGCTCGGATGGCCTCCCACCGCGCAGGCTCGGGCACCCAGAACACGTTGACCTCGCGGTAGTAGTCGCGGTCTTCGAGTTCCGCATCGATGTCTTCCTGGCTGGCATCGCCATAGAAGTATTCGTCGTTGGGGTCACGCAGGCGGGTGCTCAGCTCAGCGCGGCGGGCGGCAAAAGTGTCCGAGATGTACTTCACGAAAATCAGGCCGAGCACAAGATGCTTGTATTCGGCGGCGTCCATGTTGGCGCGCAGCTTGTCGGCGGTGGCCCAGAGTGTCTTTTTGATGTCGTCAATCATGGGGGTGATCTTATCGGGCGTTCAATCCTCTGATTTCCGGCTTTTCAGACAGAGGCTGTAGACGTTGTGAGCCGTACGCGATGGCAGGGCCAAGGCGGCATTGTCTCTAGCGCACGGCGCCCAGGCCATGGATGCCAGCCAATGGCTCACCTGCCAACGCAGTCGGCACGTCGTCAGCCAACGGCCCAAAACACGCAACGGCAGGTACATCAGCACCACCGGCACGGTGAGCACCAGGCTCCGAACGTCCCAGGCAACCGCTGCGGCCAGGCCGCCAGCCAGGATGACCAGCACCGCCAGCGCATCGCACTTGCGCAGCAACATTGGCGGATCCTCTGACACGAAATTCACCTGCCGCCCCGTCGTCAGGTTGGCCAGCCCGACCACCCAATTGCCCAGCAGCAACACATTGACCCGGTGCCCCCGGCGCGCGGGCATCACCCTGCTGTGAACAACGAGCTTGATGTCACGACCATCATCGGCGGCAATCCAGAACTCGCGCCGTTCGCGGGCAGGGTATTGCTCGCACCATCGCATCGGCACATTGATGTACCGCTGCACCTCGGCCAGCTCGCCAGTGATGTACCAAAACTTGCGCATGTCGGGTCTCCTTGCATTGACCCGACCACGGTCACACGCAAGCTTAGGGAGTCAACCCCGGTGAGCAGCTGTTCACGCGCAATAGAGTGCGCGACAGCGCAACAAAGCCTGCGACAGTCGTCCAACGGCGGCCCTCCTGCGCGGTCCTCGCCCCGAGGAGGGCGACCGGTCGGCGATGACCCCTTTGCAGCGGTTGCGGACCTCGTGCGCGGAGAAACGATGGGCCGCTTGCGTCAGCAACAGCGGTCACTCGACGGTTTTGCGTGAAAAGCTCCTCCACGCAATCACGGTTGACGCATGAAGCTACAGCCCTCTGGGCATACATAGTCAAGAGAGTTCCCTTGAGTCGCTTTAACCAGCAATCAACTAAATCACCAGGAGCACCACAATGTTTTTGTCTACCTTCATCTTTGCCAAGAACCAGTTTGATGATGAGTTTCATCGGCTGGACCAAGCTATCGCTGAAGCAGCGCGCGACATCCCCGGCTACTTAGGCGAGGAGACTTGGGAGAACAACTCCACGGGTCTTGTGTCCAACGTCTACTATTGGGAATCCCTTGAAGCCTTAAAGGCCCTCATGAAGCATCCAACGCATTTGGAAGCCAAGGCAAAGCAGGGACAGTGGCTGAATGGCTATCAAGTGGTAATAGCAGAGGTCCTTAGGGTATACGGGGATTCAAAATTGAAGGGCCTCCTGCCGGTGTCAAACCCATACAGCTCGGATCGATGGGAAGCTGGGTCCTAAACCTTGCCCCACCTTGGCATTTTGACCGACTTGCAAATTTGCAGCCACAGGAGGGAACAATCAAGCGCCCTTCCATGCCAGCAAACCTGGCTACCCGGTGAACATCTCAGCGACCTGAAGCAAACGCATGTCGTCGGCACGGCGGCCCACAAACATGATGCCCGATGGCAGACCATCAGGCCGGAAGCCGTTCGGAACGGAGACGGCGGGGATGCTCAGGAACGGCGCGAAATTTGTGTAGGCACCGAGACTGCTCGAGCCATAGGCCGGGTCTTTCCTGACCACCTCCCGGGTATGTATCGTGGGTGCTGTTGGAAGACACAGTACGTCCACCCTCGACCACACATCAAGTTCGATTGTTCTTTCAAGTTCCTTGATGCGATGCATCATCTCAAAAGCATCGATTGCCGAAAACTTGACGGCATTGGCAATTGCGTCTCTCACGACGGGTGTGTAGCTGGCCTCAGGATGGCTAGCGATGAAGTCACCAAGCACGGCAGTCCGCTCTGCCATGGACGGCCCGAAGTACGTCATATCCGAGATTTCCTTGAACGGCGCGTAGTCGATAAGTTCGACTCGGTAGCCAAGCGCCCTCAGTCGCGCTACGCCCCGCTCATAGGCCGAGCGGGCGTGAGCGTCACCAAGGAAAAACTCGTCTCGGGATTCGATAACGCCAAAGGAAGGTGCCGTGAATGCATCTGAGCGGCTTGGCAGTTCAACCGAGAAAGGGTCCTCAACATCAAAACCAACGGCCACCTCCAGAACGCGTCGGACGTCGTCAGCACAGTTCCCAAACACCGAAATCGTGTCAAGTGATTTGGCGCAAGGAACAACACCTGATGCACTGAGAAGGCCTCCCGATGGGCGAAAGCCCAAGATGTTGTTGAAACCTGCAGGAATGCGCCCCGAACCCGCAGTGTCCGTCCCAAGGGAAAACTGGACAATGCCGCAAGACACCGCCACAGCCGAGCCGGAGCTTGAACCACCAGAAATGTGGTCAGGGCTGTAGGGATTGATAGGACTGCCATAAACCGAACGCATGCCTGTCAACCCCGTTGCGAACTGGTCCAAATTGCATTTTCCGACCAGCATGCCGCCGGCGGCGAGTAGGCGCTCAACCACAAAAGCATTTTTCTCGGGGGTGTAGGCGTACTGGGGGCAACCGGCAGTCGTGGGCATGCCTGCCACGTCAATATTGTCTTTCACGGCAAACGGCACACCATAAAGCGGCAAGCGCGCTCGCTCTACTTCCGTCAGGGCGGCAAGCTCATTGGCTCGCTGGCGCAGGGCTTGCGGGGTTACCGTGAATATGAAGATGGGATTCTCGCGCTGGCTCTCCAGCCGATGAAGCACCTCGTCGACGATGGTCAAGGGGTGCAACTCGCCGGTCACCGTCTTTTGAATCAGCCCGCGAATGTGTGGCTCTATGCTGATGTGCATGTGTACTCTCTGTGGTTAAAGACGAGTTGACTCGCACCGGGTGTTTCACCGGTGTGAACTGAATTGATGAAAACCGCTGCGCTATGCGTATGGCGGTATGCGGGCTTGTAGAAATCCGACCGCCGCGCCTAACGACAGCCAAAGCACTGCCGTCATGGCAAATGAGGCGAGCACAAACGGTGTGGTCAGGTAAGCCAGCTCGGGCAGGGGCCCCGTGCCAGGAAGCCAAAACCGCAGGATGTGAGGCAGAGCTATCAGGGCAAGCGATGTCGTCAAGAGCGCCACTTTGCGACGTCTGACGCCTTGGATGGCCGAGAAGGAGGCCCCCAATGTGCCGAATGCTGTCAGAAGCCACCACAACTGCCTCATGTGCACGTCATAGGATGGCATCCCAGGCGGTTGTGGAGGTATTCCTAGCCCAGGGGCCAATTGAAAAGAAAGGAATCCAATCGCGCCAAGGGTCAAGCCAGCCCGCCACCCCTGTTTGCGGCACAGTGCAAGTACGCCACTGAGCATCAGTCCATAGCCCATGGCGGTGCAGATCACGGCTACAGCGGTCGATATCTTTCGCACGATGGGGTCGCCGGGCGGCTCTTCGTCTGATCCGTGCGTGTGTTCATGTTCCCCGTGGTCATGGTCAGAGACGGCCTCGCGCTCCGGCTGTGCAGCTTCTGCGGCCTCTGCCAACACAATCATGGGTTGAAGGACTGTGCCTTGCACCAACGATGCCGCTGAGCCGGCCATCGCGCCACCGAGGATTCCAATGAGGAGAATTCGAGTCAGCATGGCCGCCTCAATGACAGATGAGGCCAACTGAATGTCGGGCGTCGTGTGCACTGCCATGCAGGGTGCCGGGCGCAAAGCCGACGCCATACACAATCAACATCCCCAGAAGCACTGAGATGGCAGCGCTTACCCATCGAGAACGGACACTGCTGGCTTCGCCAGGTACCCCAGCTTCCGTGAACTCAACATGGTTGTTCATCACTCCCCTCCTTTGGCTTCGAAATGACTGGAGAGCACATCCATCAATGCATGGCTGTCGGCCACGGCGGCGATGTAGCCACCCTCCACTTGGAGAAGCTCCAATGCGATGTCATGCATGCGCTGCTCCGGTTCTGCACAGCAGTCGGCCAGGACCAGCACATGGAAGCCGCGGTCTGAGGCCTCACGTGCCGTTGTCGAGACGCACACGCCCGTGGTGACACCTACCAGAATCACCTGGTCGATGCCCTGCACGCGAAGACGGTGCTCAAGCTCGGTTGCGTAGAAGGCGCCCGTGCCAACTTTGTCAATCACCGTCTCACCCGGCCCTGGTGCTAGCTCAGCAATGATGTCCCAGCCCACCTCTCCTCGAATGAGCAGTCGTCCCAAGGCGCCCTTCGAGCCAATCTCCGCTCCCGCTCTTCGCGTCTTGGCACGCTTGCTTGCTGGTAGGTCACCAAGGTCGGGGTGGTGACCTTCCCGCGTGTAGATGACACGCATGCCTGCAGCCCGCGCCGCAGTTCGCAATGAGGCAATCCGAGGGACCAGCGCTTGGGCCGCACTGACATCCGAGCCGCGGCGTCCCATGTAGCCTTGGGGGTCACAAAAATCCCTCTGCATGTCAATCACCACGAGGACAGCAGTCTTCGGGTCAAAGTGCCTCTCTACCGGAAACATGTACGGCTGGGCGCTTACCTGTCTCATCGTGCTTGCTCCACAAAAATGGGTCGAGGCGTATCGCCAGGATGCTCGTCATGCCTGTGATGGTCATGACCGTGGTGGTCATGGTGGGTGTGGTGGTCATGCTGATGTTGCCGAGAAGCAAAGCGCTCTCTGATGGCGGCTTCTGCCTCCGCAAGCTTTGTGGGTGAGACGCCCCTGTCTCGCACAAGGTTGGTCAGCGACTCAATCCAACAGTCGTAGTAGGCCGCCTCGTCGCCAATACAGCCTCCCTCAGCCTCTTTGGCGCGGATCGAGGTAATCAGGGCCTGCTGAAATTCCCGCAGGTCGAACAGGCCAGATTGCGCTGCGGCATTGACCAGCGCAAATGCCCGGGCAGCCCATGGCGTGGGAAAGGTTGCTGGTGCCGTTTCGAGAGCAGCATTCATAGTGCCACCTTGGCCACGCCAATCATCGCGTCACGGCTCACCAACGAAGCTAGTTGTTCTTCCGTAAACGATTCAGTGCCAGCAGGTCTTTCGGGCAACACCAGGTAGCGAATCTCCGAGACGCTGTCCCAGACACGAACCTCGACTGCAGGGTCAAGCACGAGCCCCATCTCCGCAAGCAAGCGACGTGGCTCTCGCACCATGCGTGACCGGTACGCGCTGGACTTGTACCAGGCCGGGGGGACGCCGAGAATGGGCCACGGATAGCATGAGCACAAGGTGCAGACCACCGCGTTGTGAACTGTCGCCGAGTTCTCAACCACATGGAGCTTCTCGGTCTCAGGCCCGCCCAGGCCCAACTCGGCGCAGGCCGCCAGACCATCCGCCATGAGGCGCGCCTTGAAGTCAGGGTCCATCCAGGCCCGGGCCACAACCCGAGCGCCACCTTTTGGCCCGACCTTCTCCTCATAGTGGCGGACAAACTCATCGACTCGCGCCGAGTCAATCACGCCGAGCTCGACGAGCAGGCTTTCGACCGCCTCGGTCCTAACCGCTTGCCAAGGTTTTTCAGTGTTTGAGTGATTGTCCATGTCAGTTCAGGCTGGTTCAAGGTGGTCTTCGCTCAAGTCGATGAAGACGTTGGTGTTGGCTTCGGCTTGTGGCCCCCACAGCTCCGTTGCCGGAATGCGCACGCCGTAAACAGGCTGCGGGTGCTCGCCCCGGTAGTGGGCTCTGGTGTCCGGGAATATCCAGGCTTCGGCGTTGACCCGGTCGACCACGCCGACCTTTCCGCGCGCATAAGCTGTCACCCGGGTATGGCCCTCCGGATGGAGGTTGCGAACCCGGACGATTTGCCCAACGGAAAAGCGAGGTGTCACGGTCTCTTCATGGCGCCACGCGCCCCATCGAACCTTCCTGTCGTTCGACAAGGGCCAGGCTCTGGCTCCAGCCGCCGGTGGGGTGAGTCGCTCGGCCCCTTCACTGAGTTCGTCGACTCGCTGCTGGACCTCTTGCACACCCAAAATGTCCTTGCGGGCCAGCAAACGCTCCATCGCGAAAAGCCAGCGGCCGTAGTACCCAGCCGTCAGGTAGTCGGCGGTCGGCATGAGTTCGATTTCGTGGCGGTGCTCGTCCAGATTCCAGATTTGTTTTGTATCAAGAACCTGGGTCATGCAAAAGACCCTGCTTTCCCAACGAGAGTGAAACACCGGCTCATCTTTCTCGCGAGCCACCAAGCCAAAGCCGTGCAGGCCACCCATGTCGTGAATGCCGTTCATGATTGCTTTCAGTAGATGACTGATTCAATCCGCTGCTGCAACGCCAGAAACTCTGGCGAATAGCGGTCCTTCAAGGCTTCGGAACGAGTGTCTGCGTCAATCAAAACACGCGCTGGCCGGTCACCCAGCACGACGACCCGGTGGCCGACCTGCAGCGCCTCTTCGATGTTGTGAGTGACCATCACCATCGTCATACCGGTCTTTTCCCAGAGTTCCAGCATCAAAGCATGCATGCGTCGCCTCAAGCTGATGTCAAGTGCGCTAAAAGGTTCGTCGAGCAACAGGACATGAGGGTCCGACACGAGTGCCCTGGCGATGGCCGTGCGCTGACGCATTCCGCCCGAAAGCTCGTTTGGGTACCGACCGGCCGCCTCGTCCAAACCCACGGTCTTCAGCATCTCGTTGACCGCCTCCTCGCGAGCCTTGGTCTTTGGTTTGAACTTGAGACCAAACTCAACATTTCCGCGCACGGTCAGCCAAGGGAACAGGTTGTTCTCCTGAAAGATCATCACGATGTCAGGCGTCGGGCCATTGATGTAACGGCCCTCGAACAGCACGCCACCTGTGTCGCGCCCCACCACGAAGCCCCCCAAGGATTTCAGCAAAGTCGTCTTGCCGCAACCCGAGCGACCCAGAAGACAGGTGATTTCACCTTGGCGAATCGCGAGCGAAAAATCCTGGAGTGGTCCACCATCATTGCCGCCGAAGTCCACCGTTAGTTGCTCGACACGGAATGCATCTGTGGGTTCAGTTTTCTTAAGCATGCTCATACTCTCCACCACAGGATGCGCTGCCCAATGAACTGCAGCAGGCGGTCAACAATGAAGCCGGTCAGTCCGATGACCACCATGCCAAACATCACCAACTCGTTGTTAAAGAGATTGCGGCCCATCATGATGATGGCGCCAAGCCCGTCTCGTAGGCCCACCATCTCGGCAACCAGCACGGCCATCCAGGCAGCGATGAAGTTGGTGCGAAGCAGTACAAACACGCCTGGCAGGATTGCCGGAAGCGTCACCCATAGCCAGCGTTGAGCGGGCGATGCTCCTAGATTCCCCGCCACGATGCTGAATTCAGGCGGGATTCGTCGAATCTCGGCCAGAGTGGCCAGGGTCAAGATGAAATAGACCCCCATGAAGACGATGAATATCGCGGTCACGTCATTGATGCCGAAGACCACGATGGCTGTCGGAATCCACGCAATGGGGGCAATGGGGGCGAGCAGTTGCAGGATGGGCGACAGTGCCCAGGTCGCGATGCGCGACAAGCTCAGCAACGCGCCCGTCAGGATGGCCGCGACAAACGCGATGCCCATGCCGACGAAGACCCGTAGGAACGTTGCCATCAGCGATTGAGTTACGGTGGCAGCCTGTGAACCTAGACCAATTCGGAAGTCACTCGCAGCGATGCTGTGAAGGAACTGCGACGGTGGCGGCAACACGCTGGCAAGCGCCCCTCCTTTGAGACCGGCCAGCTCCCAAGCACCGAGCAATGCCCCGACTGACAAAGCACCAACGAGTGGCGGCGCGGCTGACTTGAAAGAGCGCTTGCCCATCACGCTACCTCTGCGCTCTGTGCTGGTTCATCCCACACCAGATAGCGGACCGGGGTTGGGTTGTAGCCGTTGGCGGGGTTATTCAACTGCGGGCAATTGGAAATGAGAATCAGAATGTCCATCTCCGCCCGCATCTCGACATACTTGCCAGGACCTGAGATGCCATCCTCAAACGTCAAGCGTCCTTCCGGCGTCATCGGGACGTTCATGAAGAAATTGATGTTCGACACGACATCACGCTTGTCAAGCCCCGATGGATGCTCCGCAATACCCAGCATGTAGTTATCTCGACAGCTGTGCATGAAGCGCTTCTCAAGCGCATACCTCACTGTGTTGCTTTCAGACGAGCAGGCACCACCACCCACCGTGTCATGTCTTCCACACGTGTCGGCCACGATGGTGAGCATCGGCCGGTTCTCACTGGACATGATTTGTGTGCCGACGCCGAGATAGAGGTTCTGCTGCGCCAGAATCGTGTGGACCAAGCTGTATCGCTCAGAAGTATCTCGGGCATTGTAGAAAAGCGTGTCGACGGCTTGGTTCCCCTCGAGGTCGACAATGCGGTAAATCTGGCCCTTCTTGATTTCATGCATCCACGACGTTCCCGCCGGATGGTCAACTTGGAAGACGGCGTGCGCCGGGTCAAGCTTGCTTTCAACAATGCGTATGTTCATGACAGACCTTTGCCTTATAGGTAGTAGCGTTCGGTGTTGATGAAGCCACGCCCGTTTTCCGGCATGGATAAGCGGCAAGCATCGTCTTTGCCAGCCGTGCCGGAGCGCCAACAAACCAGTTCGACGGCCGTAGGCTCGTAGATTGGGTTCGGGTCCAGCCGGTGCTGGCAGGTGGAAAGCACGACGATGGTGTTCATCTCAAAACGCAGGTCAACAAAGTCACCCTCTACACAGTGGTCTGGGGCAAACAGCATGTTGCCGCCGTCGTCTACTTCCACCTTGCTGAAGAAGTTCGCGTTTGGCACGAGGTCTCGCTTGCCAAGGCCCCATTTCCCAAGTTGCGTCAGGAAGCCGTCGCGTGCGTTGCGGTGCATCGCATTACGATGCTCCTGGTAGGTTTTGACGCCATACCTTTCTGCCGCGATTGATGCGTCAGTCATTCCACCGATGGTGTCGTGCCAGTCAATGCTGGAGTCGGCGACGGAGCAAAGCACTCTCCCCATGTCCGAGTAGCAGACCAGCCCCTTGCGCAGGCAGGCGGTGCTTTGCGATTTCAACGTGTCAGGCATGTTGTAGCGCTCACCACGGTCTTCGAAGTTGTAGAAGAGCGCCGCAACATTGGCACGTGGACCCAGGGTCTTGATGCGAAGGCTGTTCCCACGGCGCACAAGCCCTGACCAGTGAAAGCCCCCTGGCATGCGCTCTCGCCAAAGCGTCAAGTCGGATGAGTAGACCGTTGAGTGATCTGGTACCGCAGCACGGGCCAGCGGGGGAAGGTCATCGAATGCGAGGACGCTGCTAGCGCCGGTGTCTCGGCTGCTCATTGCTTCTCCAGTGCTTTGATGGTGTCTAAGCGGAAAATGTCTTTCGTGCCGGTAGTGCCTTTGACATACCCCATCTGCGTCAGCTCATCAACAACGGTTTGAATGGTGTTGACGTCAGGGACGAAGCTGACCGGGGCCGGCGCAGCCTTGAACGAGGCCAAGAGCACTTTGGGTGGGACGCGGAAGTAATTGCCCTTGGTCAGGTACTCCACAGCCTTCTCCGGTTGCTTGTTGATGATGGCTGCAGCGCAAATCAGGCCTTTTAAATAGGCTGAGATGACCTGGGGGCGTTCCTTCAGAGTCTTGTCAAGGACGCTGACCACCGTGTTAGGCGTGGTGGTCGAATAGGTCTTGGCTGACGTTGTCAGAACAGCAGCCCCTCTGCTGACGACCATGTCGGTCGTGTAGGGCTTGATGTGGCTCAACAGGTCAACCTGGCCGGCGCGGAAAGATTCGACCATGGCAAGGAGGTCGTTGAAGTACACCAACTCAACGTCCTTCTCGGAGATGGACAGGCGGCTGAAATCGCGCTTGAGAATCAACTCCAAGGTGTCACCTTGCAGAGTCGCGATTTTGAGTTTGGGCTTGCCCGCTTTGATGTAGCCCTTGAGGTCGTCCATCGACTTGAAGCCAAACTTGCCTTGCGAGACCACCTCCATAACGCCCCAGCCGCCTGCCGCTGCAATCACGCGAATGGGCACGCCACTGTTGGCGGCGAAGAATGGCAGCGTGAAGGGGTTCGTGCTGAAGTCGATGGCGCCGCCAGCAAGTGCAGCGTTGTTGTCACCGGGGTTCGCGAAGAACACAGTCTCGACATCAAGCCCCTGTTGGGTGAAGCATCGTAAGCGGTCATTGAACCCCACCCTAGCCACCAAGGCTGTGCTCTGACAGCCTACGTTCCCACGTAGATGAACGTGGGAACGTAGCGATGAACGACGAATTGCAGGATCTCAGGCGCAGGTTGGTGGTGGGGC
>NZ_LFRI01000246.1 GCF_001447195.1 Aquabacterium parvum
TTCAGCCAGGTCATCACCGTTCTTCACCGTCAAAGTCACCAAAAAAGGCCTCAGAGCCGTTTTCTCGGCTCGGATGACCTCCCACCTATCCAAGTAGGCTTTCATCGACTTAGCGCCCCGTCTAATGGCACACAGATGGCAAAGCAGGTGCTTCATGCAGAAGCTGGCCGCATGCAGCCTCACAGCGTCGATGGTGAAGTAGTGCCGGAACAGCAGGTAGTCACCGCAAGTGGTGAGCCGCTGGTGAAGCGTTTCTTGACCTTCAACGTGGTC
>NZ_LFRI01000247.1 GCF_001447195.1 Aquabacterium parvum
ACAGGCATCCTCGGAGCTGAACCAGTCGAGGAAATCGTTCCAATTGGACGGGTGGTCTTTACCTGCCTCTGGGCTTGCGATATGCTGGATATCCATCCAGTACTCCGGGGCTGCTGGAGCTAAAAGGATACCCCTTGAGTTTATACAGTGTGCGGCCTGTATATGAGACGCGTCCCATACATGCGTCTCATAAGCCCAAAAGCAAAAAGCCACCGCTTGGGTGGCTTTCGCTGCTAAACGCTTGTCACGCTTAGTCTTTTTTGGCTCCCCGACCTGGGCTCGAACCAGGGACCTACGGATTAACAGTCCGGCGCTCTACCGACTGAGCTATCGGGGAATGTGTCGGTTTCTTGGTTGCTTTCAAGTTCTCTGAACTCGTCATCAACCGAGAACGCAACTATAGCACTTTTTGCCTGCCGGTCGCAAGTTCTGGCGTTTTTGGCGCGGGTGTTGAAGCTTTGCGACAGCCACGCGCCATGGGCGCCTTCATCAGAACGACACGCTGGCCGTTGCGCTCACGCTGCGAGCCGCCTGGGGCATCAGGTAGACGTGGTCGCTGTAGGTCGGGGCTTCGCGCCAGTTGCGCAGGTTGAAGAGGTTGTGCACGTTCAGGCGCCAGACGACGTTGCTGCCGGCCAGCGTTGTGGCGGTGCGCAAGCCCAGGTCGGTGCGTGTCCAGGAGGACAGGCGCAGGCTGTTGTCGGCGGTGATGGCGCGAGGGCCTTCGTGGATGACGTCGGTCTGCAGCCAGGTCGATTCCAAGCCCGGCACGCGCCAGGCCACCGATGCACGCAGGGTGTGTTCGGGCACGTTGGTGGCGGGCTTGCCATTGACGTTGACGTCGGTGCGTTGGCTGCCCCGGCGCTCGGTGTCGAGCAGGGCGCCCGCCAGCGACGTTTGCCAGGAGGCGCTGCGCCATTGCCACGAGGCCTCGATGCCGCGGTGAACCGCCTCGCCATCGTTGAGGTAGGTGTAGAGGATGCCGCCCAGGCCATCGTCCTGGGTGATCCGGTCGGCCACAGGGCGGTGGATCTGGAAGGCGTTGACGCCCCATTGGTGGCCACCTGCGGCCGACTTCAGGCCGACTTCGAGCTGTCGGCTGCGGCGAGTCGGCAGCACCTGACCCGCATTGGTGTAGGCGATGAAGGTCGAGGGTGCCGGGTTCTGTGCCGCCGTGGCTTCGATGCCTTGCCCCCAGCTGACGTAGGCCTGAGTCTGCTCGGCCAGTTGGTAGCCGATCGCGGCCCAGCCCGTGGTCACGCTCTCGTCGAGCGAGGCGCTGCGGTTGGCGCTGGTGTCGGTGAGCTCGGTGTCGCGTTGCAGTTGGGTGTGTCGCAGGCCCACCCAGGCGCGCCAGGGGCCATCGTGGCTGAGAGCGTCGACGACGCTGAACTCCGTGCTGCGCTCGCTGCGCAGGGTGTTGGCGTAGTCCAGAGGCAGGGGCGCCTCGGGGGTGGTGAACTGGCCGGTGATGTTGCCCTCGCCGGCGTAGTTGTATGCCGCCTGCTGCATGTCTGTGTCATGACGCGAGCGCAGCGCGCCCAGCGTGAGGTCATGACGGACGATGCCGGTTTCTACCCTGCCTTGCAGCGATGCCAGCCACGCACGGGTGCGACGGTGCTCACCTGGCGAGCGGAAGTCATACAGGTCAAAGGTGCCGTTCGAGCAATGTGCCGCGTAGTTCCCTTCGGCACCACAGCCGAACGTGAAGGCGCCTTGGTCCGTGGACTGCAATCGCTGCTCGCCGTAGCTCACCTGGCTGCGCCAGCCCTTGCCCCAGTTCTGGCTCCAGCGCAGGCTGCCCGTGTTGCCCTGCATCTCGACCGGCCGGCTCCAGGCCTGGTTGTTGAAGTTGGTGGTCGGATCGAGCGCTTTGGCGGACGGCAGCGCACGGCCCAGCAAGCTGTAGCCAGGCACGCTGGGTTGGGTCAGGAAGCTGTGCTCGAACTCGGCTTCGAGGCGTGCATCGGGGGTCAAGCGCCAGTCGCCAGCCACCGCAGCAAGGCGTCGTCGACCGTCGGCTGCCTGCGTGGTGGGGCGCAGTTCTTCGTGCGCAGCATTGACGCGCAGGCCGAACTCACGTTGCTGCCCAAAGCGCTCGGACAGGTCGGTGGCCATCAGCCAGCCACCGCGGTCGTTCAGCCCGAGGGTGACTTCCCTGAGGCTGACATCGGGTCGCTTGACGACGTAGTTCACCAAGCCCGACGGCGCGCTGGTGCCCGCCTGCATGCCGCTCGTGCCCTTGAACAGCTCGATGCCGGCCTTGTTGTCCAGAGCGATGCGGGTCTCGCCGCTGATCGGCAGGCCCTCGCGGCGGTAGTTGAGCGTGTTGTCCAGTTTGTAGCCGCGCACGTTCATGCTGTCCCAGTAGCCGATGGCGTTGTAGGCATCGGTCAGGCTGGCGTCGAGTTTGATCAGGTCGGCCAGGCGGGTGATGCCTGCATCGCGCAAAACGGCCTGACCAAAAGTTTGCGCCTGCACGGGCGCTTGCCAGCCGGGCGTGTCGCCCAGGCCGCTGATACGGGCGCGGGCCTGGCGGTTGGCCGGGGCGCTGACCGTGGTGCCAGGCAGCGTGCTTTCAGTCGCGTTGTTGTCAGTGGCCGTCTGGGCGACTGGCAAGGCAGCGCCATCCCGGGCTTGCTGGGCCATGGCTTCGAGGCCCGTCGCGCTCAGCGATGCCAGGCAGCAGGCCTGTAGCGCTGCGATCGCCAGCGGGCGTTGCAGGGTGGGGGCGGGACGTGAAAGGGAAGGCGACAGACGAGGGCTCATGCAGACAACTCCATGGCGTGGGAGCACCGGTTGGGGACACGGTCGTTCGCATGGGGTCTGCCTGGTCGCGGGCGCGGCCTGGGAACTGGCGGCACCCGGTCGTGGCCCGGTTGAGGGCGCTTGCGCCAGCGTGATGGCGCGTGCACGACGAACTGGCTTCCCTACGCGAGGACGACCTCGATCAGGTTCGAAGGGACTCTCTCAGCGGCGCCGCGCAACGCGGGCCGCACCCCTAGCAGGTCGAGATTGTAGGCGCGCCTCAGCCTTTGACGCCCAGGCGCTGGTGGAGCACCGGGCTCGTCGTGGTGTAGAGCAGGTGGGGCGGCGCATCCGGGTTGAGCGCCGTGGCGATGGCGTGCGCCGCCAGCGTGGCCTCGTGGAAGCCACACAGCAGCAGGCGCTTTTTACCCGGGTAGGTGTTGATGTCGCCAACGGCGTGCACGCCTGCCAGCGAGGTCTCGAAGGTGGCGGTGTCCACGCGCACCTGCTTGCGCTCGAGGGCCATGCCCCATTGCGTCAAAGGGCCGAGCTTGGGGCTCAGGCCCAGGCGCACCAGCAGGTGGTCCAGCGGCAGTTCGAAAGGGTGACCGTCGGCGCCCAGCAGTTGCAGGGCTTCGATGTGGCGGCCTGGGCCGGTGCTTGCCGAGCTCAGTCGAGCGCTTTGGGGCACGCCCAGCACCAGCTGCACGTCGCCCGATTGAATCAGCGCGCGCACCTCGGCCTCGACCTCGGCTTCGGCCTGGAAGGCGTCGCGGCGGTGGAGCAGGGTGATGCGAGCGGGACGGTGCGCGGGCTCCGCACGTGAGGCGATGAGCACGGCGTTCAGCGCTTCATCGCCACCACCTGCGATGACCAGGTGCTGGCCTGCCCAGGCGGGGGGCGATGCGTCGAGGTGGCGTTCTCGTCCGTCCCCCTGTGGCTCTGCTGCGAATTCGCCCGGCAGTTGGTGGCTGAGGTTGGCCGCGCCATCGAGTTCGGGCACGCCCAGGCCTCGTGGCACGAAGGCCCCCGCGCCAGCTGCGATCACCACCGAGTGCGCCTGGCAGGTCCATGCGGTGGAGGTTCGCACTTGCCAGCCACCATCGACCTGGCTCAGCGACTCGACTTGTTGGCCCAGGTGCAGGTGCGCTCGCTGGCCCGTGTTCGCATCGGGTGGCAGAAAAGGCGAAGCCTGCTGAAGCAGCAGGCTTGTGAGTTCGCGCCCGGTGCAGCGGGGCACGCCGGGCACGTCGTAGATGGGTTTGTCAGGGTAGAGGGCCATGCATTGGCCCCCCGCCTGTGGCAGCACGTCAACGACCTCGACCTTCAGGCCCAGCAGCCCAAGCTGGAAGGCCTGGAACAGGCCCACCGGGCCCGCGCCGATGACCAGGGCATCGGTCTGGGGCATCGAGGTCACCGATGGCATCAGCGCGCGAAGATCGGGGCTCAGCGGATCAACTGGTCCAGCTTGCCGGTCTTGTCCTTCCACTCGTCGGCTTCGGGCAGCGGCTCTTTGCGCTTGGTGATGCTGGGCCACTTCTTGGCCAGGTCGGCGTTGATCTGGATGTACTGCTGCTGGTTGCCGGGCACGTCCTCTTCAGGGACGATGGCGTTGACGGGGCACTCGGGGATGCAGACGGCGCAGTCGATGCACTCGTCGGGATCGATCACCAGGAAGTTGGGGCCTTCGCGGAAGCAGTCCACCGGGCAAACGTCCACGCAGTCGGTGTATTTGCAACGGATGCAGGCTTCGGTGACGACGTGAGTCATGACAGGTCTCGGGTGAGGGGGTTGATCTTGCGGGTGGGATTTTACCGGGGCTTGAAGGGGCATCAAGCCTCGGTGGCGCCTGTGCCTTCGCCGCACAGGGTGATGTGGGTCAAGGGCGCTTCAGGGATGGCGGTCGCGCCCGCGCCCACGATGACGAGCGTGGGGCGCCCGGCGTGCACCGAGGAAGCGTCATCGAGTGTCCCCACTGTGTGCAGGGTGTGGCGCATGTCGGGCCACCCTGCTCGGGAGACCACGCTGACTTGCGTGCCGGCAGGCCAGCCTGCGTCCAGCAGGCCTTTGCTGAGCGGGGCCAGTTGCCGGCCCGCCATGTAGAAGACCTCGGTGTCGGCGCGCTGGCCGGGGCCCATGCCGCATTGCAGGTCGCCGGTGCGGGTCATGGCCGTGGTGAAGCTCACGCTGCGGCCAGAGCCCCGGCGGGTCAGGGGCCGTTGGGTTGCCGCTGCAGCGGCGAGCGCCGAGGTCACCCCAGGCACCACCTCGCTGGCGATGCCAGCTTCGCGCAGGGCATGCAGCTCTTCTTCCAGTCGGCCGAAGAGGCTGGGGTCGCCACCCTTGAGGCGGGCCACCAGGCCGCGTTCACCATGGATGGCGCCCACGGCCAGTGACTGCTCGATGAGCAACTGGTTGATGCGGGTCTGGCCGTTGTAGTCGCTGCCTGGCTGGCCGGAGAAGCCTCGCTTGCCCACGTCGATCCAGTCGGCATGGGGAGCGAGCTCGCGCAGCGTCGGATCGGCCAGGGCGTCGAACAGCACCACCTGGGCCTGGGCCAGCAGGCGGCTGCCACGCACCGTGATCAGGTCGGCCTCACCGGGGCCGGCCCCGATGAAGACGACTTTGGCGGCGGTGAGCGAGCAGGGTTTGCTGTCCATGGTGGTGGTGCGGTGACGATGGCTGCCGGATCAGGCGGCCTTGACCAGCAGCGCGCCGCTGGTGCGGTTGGTCGTGGGGTCGACCACGATCAGTGCACCGCCGACGCGGTTGGCGGTGTAGGCCTCGACCGGCAGCGGCTGCTGGGTCTGCACTGTCACGCGGCCGATTTCGTTCACGGCCAGTTCTTGCGCGTCGGTGTCTTCCAGCGAGTGGATGTCCAGGCGGCTTTCGATGGCGGTGATGCGGGCCTGCACCCAACGGTTGCCGTGGCGCACCCAGTACTTGCGGCCAATGGCAGCAGGTTCGGTGTCCAGCCAGGCCAGGGTGGCGGTGAAGCTGTCGGTGGGCTTGATCGATCCGGGCGTGTGCACCCAGTCGCCGCGCGAGACGTCGACCTGGCGGTCCAGCACGATGCCGGCCGACTGGCCTGCTTCGCATTGGTCGACCACCAGGGCCGAGTGGCGCACTTCGGCCACGATGGCGGTCTGGCCGCTTGGGAAGATCTGTACCTCGTCGCCGGCCTTGACCGAGCCGTGAGCGATGCGGCCCCACAGGGCGCGGTATTGGTGGCCGGTGCCCGATGCCGAGGCTTCGCCTTCACCCACGCTGTCGCGGGTCACGTATTGCACGGGGTGGAGCAGCGAGCCGTCGTGGGCTTCATCGGCCACGGGCAGTTGTTCCAGCACCTGCAGCAGGGTCGGGCCCTTGTACCAGGGCCAGTTGGCCGAAGGCGTGGTGACGTTGTCGCCGCGCAGGGCCGACACGGGGATCACGCCCTTGTTGACGATGCCAGCCTGTTCGGCGAAAGCTTCCAGCGAGCCCTTGACCGCGTTGAAGGCGGCTTCGGTGTCCTGCTCGATGGCGTCCAGCTTGTTGACGGCGAACACGATCGAGGGCACGCGCAGCAGGTGGGCCAGCAGGCTGTGGCGCTTGGTCTGCGTCAGCAGGGGAACCGGCTTGGCCTTCCAGTCGATCTTGGTGATGTCGACCAGCACCACGGCGGCATCAGAGCCGGCGGCAGCGGTCACCATGTTGCGGGTGTACTGCTCGTGGCCCGGGGCGTCGGCGATGATGAACTTGCGGCTCTTGGTGGCGAAGTAGCGGTAAGCCACATCGATGGTGATGCCTTGTTCGCGCTCGGCCTCCAGGCCGTCGGTCAGCAGCGACAGGTCGATGGGCGCACCGGCGGCGCGCTTTTCCAGCGCATCGAGCTGGTCGGCCAGGATGGCGCGGCTGTCGAACAGCAAGCGGCCGATCAGGGTGCTCTTGCCGTCGTCAACGCTGCCAGCGGTCAGGAAACGCAGGGCCTTGTGAGCCAGTTCTTCGCCGGCTTCGCAGTGGGTGACGTTCGAGGTCATCGGGGTGCTCATCAGAAATAACCTTCCTTCTTGCGGCGCTCCATCGAGGCCTCGGACGTGCGGTCGTCCATGCGGGTGGCGCCACGTTCGCTCACGGTCACGTGCAGGGTCTCGGCGACGATGTCGGCCGGGTTGGCGGCATCGGATTCGACCGGGCAGGTGCAGGTCATGTCGCCCACGGTGCGGAAGCGCACGTCCACGGTTTCAACGGTTTCGCCTTCGAGTGCAGGCGTGACCTCGGTCAGCGGCACCAGCAGGCCCTTGCGGCGGATCACCTGACGGGCGTGCTTGTAGTAGATGTTGGGCAGCGGGATGCCTTCGCGGGCGATGTAGAGCCACACGTCCAGCTCGGTCCAGTTCGAGATGGGGAAGGCGCGGAAGTGCTCGCCCGGCTTGATGCGGGTGTTGAACAGGTTCCACAGCTCGGGGCGCTGCTCTTTGGGCTGCCATTGGCCAAAGCTGTCGCGGTGGCTGAAGATGCGTTCCTTGGCGCGGGCCTTTTCTTCGTCGCGGCGGGCGCCACCGATCAGGCAGTCGAAGCGGTTGTCTTCGATGGCTTCGAGCAGGGTGACCGTTTGATGGCCGTTGCGCGACTCCAGCGGGTGGGCCAGGCGCACGGTGCCCTTCTTGATGGACTCTTCCATGTGCGCGACGATCAGGCGCTCGCCGATCTCGGCCACGCGCTGCTCGCGGAACTCGATCACTTCAGGGAAGTTGTGGCCGGTGTCCACGTGCACCAGCGGGAAGGGCAGCTTGCCTTCGAGCTTGCCCGTGGCCGGGTTCTTCATCTTGAAGGCCTTTTCGGCCAGTTGCAGCACCACGCAAGAGTCCTTGCCGCTGGAGAACAGCAGGCCCGGGCGCTCGAAGGTGGCCGCCACTTCGCGCAGGATGAAGATTGCTTCTTCTTCCAGCGCATCCAGGTGGCGGTGGTCGACCTCCGCCAGCAATTGCTTCACATCACTCATGTTTTACTCGCTCTTGAATCTTGTCGCTGACGTTCACTTGTGAACGTGCAGGCCGCATTCCTTGGCCTTCTCGTCTTCCCACCACCAGCGGCCCGCGCGGAAGTCTTCACCCACGGCGATGGCGCGGGTGCAGGGGGCGCAGCCGATCGACGGCATGAACTGGTCATGCAGCGGGTTGTAGGGCACGTTGAAAGTCTTGACGTAATGCCACACGTCACCCCAGGTCCAGTCGATCATGGGGTTGAACTTGGCGCGGCCCTTGTCGTCCGACTCGCGGGGCAGCATGCCGCCCCGGTTGTTAGATTGCTCGCGGCGCAGGCCGGTGATCCAGGCCGTGCGGCCCTCGAGCATGCGCGCCAGCGGTTCGAGCTTGCGCAGGCCGCAGCAGGCCTTGCGCAGGTCGATGCTTTCGTACATGGCCTTCTCGCCGTTCTTGCGCACGAACTCGATCACGGCTTCGGCCACGGGCTTGTAGACCTCGACCTGGACGCCCTGGCCATTGAAGGCGTCGGCGTAGTGCCGCTCGATGGTGCCGATCAGCGCCACCGTCTCGGGGTGCAGGGCACCGGTTTCGAGCGTGCCCACGGCGATGCCGATGCCGTGGCGCGCGATCAGGTCGGTGACGATCATGTCTTCCACGCCCAGGCTGGTGGCTTGCACCACCTTGCCGGGGTGTTCAGCGGCGGCGGCCTTGAGCAGCGCGATGGTTTCAGCGAGCTTGGCCTCGAAGTCGGGGCTGGCCTTGGCGTACAGGCCGATGGCCGATGACGTGGCGGGTCCGCCGATCGACGAGACGGCACCGAAATCCAGGGAGGAGCTTTCACTCATGGGGGGTCTCCAGGGATGACGCGGAACTCAGGCGGCGCGACCGAACACGGGCTTGGTCGTGTTCACGTCGCCCTGGTAGTGGCCACGTGCGGCGAAGAAGCCCAGCTGACGCTCGGCGATGGCGCGGTCCTGGTCGCCTCGCAGCACCACAGAGCTGAAGCCGCAGCGCTTGAGCAGGGGCATCATGTCCACCAGCACGTCACCCGTGGCGCGGATCTCGCCGCCGAAGCGGTAGCGCGAACGCAGGATGTGGGCCTGGGTGTAGGCGCGGCCGTCCGTCCACTTCGGGAACTGAAGCACGACCAGCGACAGCTTGGGCACATCGGCTTCGATGACCTCGATGTCGGTGTCATTGGTCAGGATCACGCCCACGGGCTTGTGATCGGCAGCGTCCTTGGCGGGCCACTGGTCGCGCACGGCGTGCCACTGGGCCAGGGTCAGCAGGCTGTTGGCCTTGATGGGCGGGTGGGCCATGGGGCCGTCTTCGCCGCCCACGGTGCGCCATTGGTCGTGTTGGGTGTCGATGAATTGCATGGTGGGGTCTCCTTCAGGCGCTGCGCTCAGGCGGCCTTGGCGGTCGAGCGGCGGGTGGCGTTGGCCGCGGCCTTGAACGGGTCGATGCCGACGCGCTTGACGGTGTCGATGAACTTCTCGCCGGCTTGGCGCTGAGCCTGATAGGTCTCGATGACGGCCTCGATGGCGTCCTGCACTTCGTCTGCGGCGAACGAGGGGCCGATCACCTTGCCTGCCACGGCGGCAGGCGCGTGATCGGAGCCGTCCGAGCCGCCCAGCGTGATCTGGTACCACTCGGTGCCGTCCTTGTCGACGCCCAGGATACCGATGTGGCCGCTGTGGTGGTGGCCGCAGGAGTTGATGCAACCCGAGATGTGCAGGTCGATCTCGCCGATGTCGTAGAGCTCGTCGAGGTCTTGATAACGCTCGATCAGGGCGTTGGCGATGGGGATGGAGCGGGCGTTGGCCAGCGCACAGAAGTCACCACCGGGGCAGGCGATCATGTCCGACAGCAGGCCGATGTTGGGCGAGGCCAGGGTGTTGGCCTTGGCGGCTTGCCACAGGTCGTAGAGGTCTTCCTCACGCACGAAAGGCAGCAACGCGTTCTGGTCGTGCGTCACGCGCAGCTCGCCGCAGCTGAAGCGGTCGGCCATGTCGGCGATGGCGTCCATCTGCGTGTCGGTCACGTCGCCGGGGGCTTGGCCCACGCGCTTGACCGACAGTTGCACGCACTTGTAGCCCTGCACCTTGTGGCCTTCGACGTTGCGCTCGAGCCACTTGGCAAACTGCTTCTTGTCGGCGTCAGAAGCATCGGCGGGCAGGCCGTTGCCAGCCGGCACGTGGGCCTGCACCGCAGCGGGGAACGCAAAACCGGCGTTGACGCGATCGAACTCGGCCTGCGGAATCAGATGGGCTGCGCCATCGGCATCGCGCTCGAGGATGTCCTTGAACTCGGCGTTGACCTGGTCGAAGAACTTCTGGCCCTCGGCTTTGACCAAGATCTTGATGCGGGCCTTGTACATGTTGTCGCGCCGACCGTAGCGGTTGTAGACGCGAACAATGGCCTCGATGTAGACGAGGATCTGCTGCCAGGGCACGAAGTCGTTGATGACGGTGCCGGTGATCGGGGTGCGGCCCATGCCGCCGCCCACCAGAACCGTGAAGCCGACTTCACCGGCATCGTTCTTGACCAGGTGCAGGCCGATGTCGTGCCAGGCCACGGCGGCGCGGTCTTCCTTGGCGCCGTTGACGGCGATCTTGAACTTGCGCGGCAGGAAGGCGAACTCGGGGTGCAGGGTCGACCACTGACGCAGCACCTCGGCGTAAGGGCGCGCATCGACGATCTCGTCGTCGGCCACGCCCACCTTGGCGTCGGCGGTGATGTTGCGGATGCAGTTGCCCGAGGTCTGGATGCCGTGCATGTTGACCTCGGCCAGCAGGTCCATCACCTCGGCGGCCTTGGGCAGCGGGATCCAGTTGTACTGGACGTTCTGACGGGTGGTGAAATGGGCGTAGCCACGGTCGAACTCGCGGGCGATGCGCGCGAGCTGGCGCACCTGCTTGCTCGACAGCTCGCCGTAGGGCACGGCCACGCGGAGCATGGGGGCGTGGCGCTGAACATACCAACCGTTCTGCAGGCGCAGTGGGCGGAAATCGTCGTCGGCAAGTTTGCCGGCCAGGTTGCGCTCGAGCTGGTCGCGGAATTGGGCGGCGCGCTGGCGGACAAACTGTTTGTCGAATTCGGTATATTGATACATGGTGCGCAGCGTAGGAATAAACAAATGAGTCCGTGGACGCCGGTGGTGGAGGCGACGCACGGACGCTATCTATCGGGTCAGCCGAGGGCTCGGTAGAGATTGTAAAGGCTGATGCCGGAGATCACGCCCCCCACCAGCATCAGCAGGGTCTTGGTCTTGAGGTGGCGGGTGAGGTAGGCGGCGAATGGCGCGGCGAACAGGCCACCCACGACCAGGCCCGCCACCGTGGGCCAGGGGCCTTCTTCCACCAGTCCGGCGAACACGGCCGCACTGGTGAACGTGAGGAAAAACTCGGCCAGGTTGACCGAGCCGATGGTGGTGCGGGGGTCTTGTCCGGTGCCGACCAGGGTGGTGGTCACGACAGGACCCCAGCCGCCGCCGCCCACCGCATCGACGAACCCGCCAAACAGACCGAGTTTGGCCACGTGTTTCGGGGTTTCGCGGCGGGGGGTGATTTTCTTGAAAACCTTGCTGACAATATAAAGGCCCATCAGGAAAAGGTATCCTGAAACGATGGGTTTGATGATGGATGAATCCACACTGGAAACCACCCATGCACCCGCGCTGGCACCCAGAATGCCGGGGATCAGCAAACGCAGAAAAAGGGATTTGTTGACGTTGCCCAATTTGACGTGGGAAATGCCCGAAACCCCGGTGGTGAACACCTCGGCGATGTGCACGCTGGCCGAGGCCACGGCCGGTGAAGAGCCGGTGGCCAGCAGGAAGGATGTGGAGGTGATGCCGTAAGCCATGCCCAGGGCGCCATCGACCGTCTGGGCCAGCAGGCCCACCAGCACGGCCTTCCAGAAGGCTTCGCCCATCACGGTGGCGACGATCAGTTGCATCCCGGTCTGCTCATGCTGGCCGTTGAACAGCTTGGAGCCCAGGTAAGCCACCACGCCGATGAGCAGGAAGCCCACCGCCCACACGGCGATGCGCAGCACGGGGTGATCGGAGGGGTGACTGACGTCGTCTTCGACAGGCGGCAGACCAAGCGCGGTGTGCTCGGCGTTGATCGCGTTGTCGGTGAGGTCGAGGTTGCGGATCTTCATGGGGCCGGAAAATGCGGGGCGGACCACGTGACAATGGGGAAGCGCGAATGCTACAGATCGTCTTTATTCATGAGAAGAACATTTATGGAAGTTGTTAATTCCCAGGTGGAATTAAGAGGTGAGGCCGCTCTGCGCCGGGGGCTGATCCTCGGGGGGGCGGTTTGGCTGGCAGGGTGTTCCGTGCTGCCGCGCGAAGAGCCGCCTCGCACGACCGGTGCGACACCTGTTCCCCCGCCGGTGGCGCCCGCCGTCCCTCGCTTGGCTCCCCGCCCACCCCGCATCGGCCTGGCCCTGGGTGGTGGTGCGGCCCGTGGCTTCGCCCACATCGGCGTGCTGCAGGTGCTCGAAGAACAGGGCATCAAGCCCGACCTGGTGGTGGGCACCTCGGCTGGCAGCCTGGTCGCCTCGCTCTACGCAGCCGGCAAGACGCCCGCCGAGCTGCAAAGCATGGCCATGACCCTTGACGAATCGAGCATCACCGATTGGGTCTTCCCGGGGCGCTCGCTGCTCAAGGGCGAGGCGCTGGCGCGTTTCATTCGCACGCAAACGGCCGGCAAGCAGATCGAGAACATGCGCCTGCCGCTGGGCATCGTCGCGGCCGACCTGCAAAGCGGTGCCCCCATCTTGTTCAGGCGGGGCGACCCGGGTGTGGCGGTGCGCGCGTCGAGCGCCGTGCCGGCGGTGTTCGAGCCGGTTCGCATCAACGGTCGCGAGTACATCGACGGGGGCGCGGTCTCTCCGATTCCTGTGCGCTTCGCCCGTCAGATGGGCGCTGAGGTCGTCATCGCCGTGGACATCTCGGCCATCCCGCAGGGCCAGCCGACCAAGCGCGCGGTCGACATCCTGCTGCAGACCTTCAACATCATGGGGCACGCGATCAGCCAGCACGAACTGGCCGAGGCCGACGTGGTGATGCGCCCCAAGCTGGAAGGCATCGGCAGCGCCGATTTCTCGTCGCGCCGGCTGTCGATCCTGGCGGGGCGGGAGGCCGCGCTGATGGTGTTGCCGCAGCTCAAGGAGCGGATCACGGCGCGCACGCGCTGAATCCGCACCGCAGGGCCAGGGGCGCCGCTCCGGCCTGCCGTGCTTCAGCGAGCGGTTGCGGTGAACGGCTGCCCGGTCAGCTTCGAGCCGGGGCCCAGTCCGCGCTTCTTGAACCAGCCCGTGTTCATCTCCAGCACGTAGCGCACCGGCCGCTCAGAACAGTGCGAGTCCAGCGTCTGGGGCTTCATCTCGTCGGTGTTGACGATGGTGCCGTCGTCGTCAACGAAAGCAATCGCCAGTGGGATGAGGGTGTTTTTCATCCAGAAACACTGCACCCCAGGGCGCTCGAAGACGAACAGCATGCCCTCGTGGGTGCCCATCTGCGTGCGGTGCATGAGGCCGATGGCGCGTTCGCGATCGGTCATGGCCAGCTCGGCGCTGATGTTCTGCATGCCGGCACGCAACTGGATGGTGCGCAGCTTCTGCGGGGCGTCCTGGGCGGCTGCGCTGCCCATGGCCAGGCAGCCAGAGACCAACATGATCTGCATCAAGCCTGCGCGCAGGGCTTTGGACCTGACGCGCCACCGGCCGGGAGCGCTTTGACTGACAATGCCCGCTTTCGTCATCTCCGTGTCTCGATGAGCTGGTTCACGGGTCCGACTGTAGCAGCCGTCTCATGAATGCCTCCGCCCCCGCGACACCCCAGGCGCCCCTGCCTCCCTTGCCCGAACTGACGGCATCGCAAGCGGCCGGCCTGGATGACCCGGACCTGCTTGCGCAGTGCGTGGTGGAGTTGCCGATGGGGCCGCTGCGGCGCATCGGCCTGGGCATCTCGGGCATGTACTGCGCCGCCTGCACCATCACCATCGAGGACGCGATCAAGGCTGTGCCGGGGGTCAGCGAAGTGCAGGTGCAGGCCGCTTCGCAGCGCGCGCGCATCCTGATCGATCCGACCAAGGTGAAACTGTCGGACATCGTCGCCGCCGTGCAGCGCGTGGGCTACCGCGCCTGGCCCGACGCTGCCGCCCGCGCTGGCCACGAGCGTCTGCGCCAACGCCGCATGCTGCTGTGGCGCCTGTCGGTGGCGGCCTTCTGCATGATGCAGGTGATGATGATCGCCTGGCCCCAGTACGTGGCCGGACCGCAGGAGATCCCTCCCGACATCTGGCAGCTCATGAACTGGGCCAACTGGGTGCTCAGCCTGCCGGTGATGATCTTCTCGTGCGGGCCCTTTTTCACGGGGGCCTGGCGTGCGGCCCGCCAGGGCAGGGTGTCCATGGACACGCCCGTGGCCATCGGCATGCTGGCCACTTTCGTGGTCAGCACCGGCGTGACGATGGGCCAGACGGATGTCTTCGGCCACGAGGCCTACTTTGACTCCTTGACCATGTTCGTGGCCTTCCTGCTGATGGGGCGTTGGCTGGAGAGCAGCGCCCGCGAGCGGGTGACCCATTCGCTCGAAGCCCTGTGCGTGCGCCTGCCCGAGGCGGTCGAGCGGGCGGTGGCAGGCGAGGCCGAAGGCGAGGGCGTTGACCTGCGCGTAGCAGCGGTCGAGTCGGTGCCTTTGTCGATGTTGAAACACGGCGACCGGGTCAAGGTCGCCGTGGGCCAGGCCTTTCCGTCCGATGGCCAGGTGCTGCTGGGGCAGACCGAGGTCGATGAATCGCTGCTGACGGGCGAGTCGCGGGCTGTGGCCCGTCAGCCCGGTCAGATGGTGGTGGCGGGCTCGATCAACCTGGGCGCGCCGGTGTGGATCTCGGTCGAGCGCCTGGGGCCCGACACCCGCTACCAGCAGATCGTCTCGTTGGTGCACCAGGCCATGACGGAAAAGCCAGGGTGGATGCGCACCGCCGACCGCATGGCCGCGCCGTTCCTCTGGGGGGTGCTGGGGCTGGCGGCGCTGGGCGCGTTGGTCTGGCAGTGGATCGATCCGGCCCGCTCGGTGTGGGTGGCGGTGTCTGTGCTGGTGGTGACCTGTCCGTGCGCGCTGTCCCTGGCCGCACCTTCCGCGCTGCTGTCAGCGGCCGGGGCCATGGCCAAGCGCGGCTTGCTGGTGCGCCGCATCGACGCCCTCGAAGTGCTGGCCTCGGTGCGCCAAGTCTATTTCGACAAGACTGGCACGCTGACCGAGAGCGAATTGTTGGTGACGGGCCTGCAGCAGGCCGACGGCGTGAGCAGCCTGGCTCTGGTGGGCGCAGGGCCTTTGGCCGGCGGGCGCTTGGGTGGGCTTTGGCACCGAGCCGCCTCGCTGGCCGCGGCGTCCCATCACCCGGTGTCGCGTTCGATGGTGCTGGCGGCGCAATCGGCCCGCCCGCAGGGCTCGGGCTCCTGGGCGCCGCTGGCTTGGGTCGAGCTGCACGAGCGAGCCGGGCAGGGTGTCGAGGCGCGAGACGAATCCGGGCAAATCTGGCGCCTTGGTCGGCAGGACTGGGTGCTGGGAGCCGATGCCCCGGCCGTGCTGGGCAACTGGACCCAGCCCGATGCCCCCCGCGCCTGGCTGGCGGCCCGTTCGCCCGACGGTTCCCTCTTGCGGGACACGGTGGTGGGGGTGTTGCTCGATGAGGTGTTCCGCCAGGAGGCTGCCCCCGCACTGCACCAATTGAGGGAGCTGGGCTGTCAGGCCGCACTGTTGTCGGGCGATCACAACGATCGGGTGCAGGCCGCATCCCGCATCCTGGGGCCCCATGGCGAACTGCCTGTGGCCGCCGCGCAGGCCACGCCGGAAGACAAACTGCAGGTGATGTCGCAGGCCCAGCAGCGCGGCGAGCAGGTTGCCGTGGTGGGTGATGGCATCAATGACGCGCCTGTGCTTGCGAAAGCCGACGTGTCGGTGGCCTTGGACCAGGGCTCGGCGCTGGCGCAGTCGCAGGCGGACCTCATCGTGCTGAACGGACGGCTCACGGGTTTGCCCGAGGCGGTCGCGCACAGCCGTTTCGCCATGCGGATCGTCAAACAGAACCTGGCCTGGGCGGCGGTCTACAATTTCGCCTGCATTCCCCTGGCACTGATGGGCCTGCTGCCTCCTTGGGCAGCCGGATTGGGCATGGCATTGAGCTCGCTCGGTGTCGTGCTCAATTCCTTGCGGCTGGGAACCACCCGATGGAAATCCTCTACGTCCTGATTCCCGTGTCCGTGTTGCTCGTGCTGGCGATCCTGGCCGTGCTGGGCTGGGCCATCCACAGTGGTCAATTCGAGGACATCGAAGCCGAAGGCCATCGAATTTTGCAAGCCGGGGAAGCCAATTCCCAGGATAACGTTGAGCGGCATCAAGAATAGTTAATGGTTTGCCCTCACAATTCGCGCTGTAACAAAGGAGAACTAAAGATGGCAACCCCCCACTCTGCCACTTACAACGACACCGTTGTCCGGCAGTTCGCCGTCGCCGCGGTGCTCTGGGGCGTCGTCGGCATGGCCGTCGGCGTCCTGATCGCCTCGCAACTGGCGTGGCCGGAACTCAATTTCGGCATCCCCTGGCTGAGCTACGGCCGCCTGCGTCCCCTGCACACCAATGCGGTGATCTTCGCGTTCGGCGGCTGCGCCCTGTTCGCGACGTCCTACCACGTGGTGCAACGCACGTGCCAGACCCGCCTGTTCGCTGGCCCGCTGGCCTCGTTCACGTTCTGGGGCTGGCAACTGGTGATCCTGCTGGCGGCGATCTCGCTGCCGCTGGGCTACACCTCCGGCAAGGAATACGCCGAGCTCGAATGGCCGATCGACCTGCTGATCGCCGCCGTCTGGGTCTCCTACGCGATCGTCTTCTTCGGCACCGTCGGCACCCGCAAGATCCGCCACATCTATGTGGCGAACTGGTTCTACGGCGCCTTCATCATCGCCGTGGCCCTGCTGCACATCGTCAACAGCGCCGCGATCCCGGTGTTCTCCGACGGCCTGCTGGCGCCCAAGTCCTACTCGGCCTACGCCGGTGTGCAGGACGCGATGGTGCAATGGTGGTACGGCCACAATGCGGTGGGCTTTTTCCTGACAGCGGGCTTCCTGGGCATGATGTATTACTACATCCCCAAGCAGGCCGGCATGCCCGTGTACTCGTATCGCCTGTCGATCGTGCACTTCTGGGCCCTGATCTTCACCTACATGTGGGCGGGTCCTCACCACCTGCACTACACCGCTCTGCCTGACTGGACGCAGTCCGTCGGCATGGTGTTCTCGCTGATCCTGCTGGCACCATCTTGGGGCGGCATGATCAACGGCATCATGACCCTCTCGGGTGCCTGGTACAAGCTGCGCGATGACGCGATCCTGAAGTTCCTGATCGTGGCCCTGTCGTTCTACGGCATGTCCACCTTCGAAGGTCCGATGATGTCCATCAAGACCGTGAACTCGCTGTCGCACTACACCGACTGGACGGTCGGCCACGTGCACTCGGGCGCCCTGGGTTGGGTGGGCCTGATCTCGATGGGGTCGCTCTACTACCTGATCCCGCGCATGTTCGGCCGCACCACGATGTACTCCGTCTCGGCCATCTCGCTGCACTTCTGGGCGGCCACCATCGGCATCGTGCTCTACATCGCCGCGATGTGGATCGCTGGTGTCATGCAGGGTCTGATGTGGCGTGCAGTCAACCCCGACGGCACCCTGGTCTACAGCTTCGTTGAAAGCGTGAAGGCGACCTATCCCTTCTACGTGATCCGCGTCGCGGGTGGCCTGCTCTACCTGGGCGGCATGATCCTGATGCTGTGGAACACCGTGATGACCGTCCTGGCTGGTCGCGCTGTCAACGCGCCGATCCCCCAGCCGGCCCACGCCTGAGCCGCACAAGGAGAACAACATGGCTGACAACAACCACAAGCCTGCGCTTTTCTCGCACGAGAAAATCGAGACCAGCAACTTCCTGATGATCGTGCTGACGCTGATCGTCGTGTCCTTCGGTGCGCTGGTCGAAATCGTGCCCCTGTATTTCCAAAAGAGCACGACCACCCCGGTGGACGGCCTCAAGCCCTACACCGCGCTGCAACTGGCAGGCCGCGACATCTACCTGCGCGAAGGCTGCTACGGCTGCCACTCGCAGATGATCCGCCCCTTCCGCGCCGAGACCCTGCGTTACGGTCATTACTCGATGGCGGGCGAGTACGTCTACGACCACCCCTTCCAGTGGGGCTCCAAGCGCACCGGCCCGGACCTGCATCGCGTGGGCGGCAAGTACTCCGACGAGTGGCACCGCGCCCACCTGGAGAACCCGCGCAACGTCGTGCCCGAGTCGAACATGCCTGCCTACCCCTGGCTGGAGACCAACAAGGTTGATGCCGCAGGCGTGGGCCCTCGCATGCAAGCCCTGCGCACGGTGGGCGTTCCCTACACGGACGCCGAGATCAAGGCTGCTGCCGACGAGGTCAAGGACAAGACCGAGATGGAGGCCGTGATCGCCTACCTGCAGGTGCTCGGCACCTCGGTGAAATAAGGAGCAGCGCACATGGACGTCATCACCCTCAGAAGCATCTTCACCGTGGCGTGCCTGTGCGTTTTCGTGGGCATCGTTGTGTGGGCTTATTCGCGCCGCAACAAGTCCCAGTTTGAAGAGGCGGCCCGGCTGCCTCTGTCTGAAGATTGACTGGAGGCTCAGACATGAGCGACTTCATTTCGAGTGGATGGGCGTGGTACGTCACGGCCATCGTGGTGTTCGGCCTGGTTTACTGCGCCTTTGTGCTCATCGGCGCGGCCCAGCACAAGGTGGTTTACGACGCCCAGGGCAACGTGGACAAGACCACGGGCCACACCTGGGACGGTGACCTGCGTGAGTTGAACAACCCGCTGCCGCGCTGGTGGCTGTACCTGTTCATCATCACCCTGGTTTTTGCCGTGGCTTACCTGGCGCTGTACCCTGGCCTGGCTGTCACGGGTGGCAAGCTGAACTGGACCTCCAAGGGCCAGCTCGAAGCTGAAAACGCCAAGGCCAAGGCCGAGCAGGACAAGATCTTTGCCAAGTTCAAAACGGCTTCGATCGAAGACCTGGCCCGCGACCCCCAGGCCCACGCCATCGGTCAGCGCCTGTTCCTGAACAACTGCGCGGCCTGCCACGGCTCCGATGCCAAAGGCGCCAAGAGCTTCCCGAACCTCACCGATGGTGACTGGATCCACGGCGGCTCGCCTGAGAAGATCATCGAGACGGTCACGCATGGCCGCAACGGGCAGATGCCGCCTCTGGGCGCAGCTGTCGGCACGGCCGAAGAGGCTCGCCAGGTTGCGAACTACGTGCTGAGCCTCTCGGGTGCAGGTCACAACTCCATCCAGGCTGAACTGGGCAAGGCCAAGTTCAAGGCGGTCTGCGCGGCCTGCCACGGCGCCGACGGCAAGGGCAACCAAGCCATCGGTGCGCCGAACCTGAGCGACAAGATCTGGCTGCATGGCTGGGGCGAGCAGTTCATCGTCGAGATGATCAACAAAGGCAAGCTCAACGTCATGCCTGCGCAGAACGTCCGCTTGTCTGAAGACCAGATCCGCCTGGTGGCGTCTTACGTGTGGGGCCTGTCTCACCCGACCCAATCGGCCGATGCCAAGTGAGTCTGTGCTCACCTGGAGGTGACTCCAGGACGAGCGCGGCCCAGGTGTTGACATCGCTTAAGAACGGGCCAACAGTGAACCACTGCGGTGGTGGAGCGTGATACCCTGCCGGGTATGAGGTCCACCACCGTTTCACTTTGAGACTCAGAGTCTTTCCATGAGCGAATCCAACCCCCACCAGGATCCCGGCAAACGCGTCATCCCCATCCAGGCCGTCGGTGCGCGTGAAGAGATGGTCTCTCTCTACAAGAAGGGAGAGAAGGTTTACGCGCGCGAGGTCAAAGGCTGGTTCACGAAGTGGCGCTGGGCGCTTGTCTGGCTCACCCAGATCGTCTTTTACTGCACCCCCTGGCTGGTCTGGAACGACCGCCAGGCCGTGCTGTTCGACCTGACCACGCGGCGCTTTTACATGTTCAACCTGGTCCTGTATCCGCAGGACTTCATCTACCTGACCGCATTGCTCGTGATCTCGGCCTACGGGCTGTTCCTGTTCACGGCGGTGGCGGGGCGCTTGTGGTGCGGCTATGCCTGCCCGCAGTCGGTCTATACCGAGATCTTCATGTGGATGGAGCGCAAGATCGAAGGCGATCGCGTGCGCCGCATGAAGCTCGACAAGGCGCCCTGGAGCATCGACAAGGTCTGGCGCAAGACGGCCAAGCAGCTTGCCTGGATCACCTTTGCGCTGTGGACGGGCTACACCTTCGTTGGCTACTTCACGCCCATTCGTGTTCTCGCTGCAGAGGTCGTGGGGCTGAGCATGGGTCCGTGGGAGATCTTCTGGGTGCTTTTCTATGGCTTTGCCACCTATGGCAACGCCGGCTACATGCGCGAGCAGGTCTGCAAGTACATGTGCCCCTATGCGCGCTTTCAAAGCGCCATGTTCGATCGCGACACCTTGATCATCAGCTATGACACCAAGCGAGGAGAGCCGCGCGGTTCGCGCAAACGTGGCGCCGACGCCAAGGCCCTGAACCAGGGCGACTGCGTCGATTGCACCTTGTGCGTGCAGGTCTGCCCGGTGGGCATCGACATCCGCCAGGGCCTGCAATACGAGTGCATCGGTTGCGCGGCCTGCATCGACGTCTGCGACTCGGTCATGGACAAGGTGGGCTCACCCCGTGGGCTGATCCGCTACGCCACGCTCAACAGCATGGAAAACGGCTGGGGACGCAAGGAGATGTGGTCGCGCGTCACGCGCCCGCGCGTGCTCATCTACACGGCCATCCTGGCAGCCGTCGTCGTGGCGTTCCTCAGCAGCCTCTACAGCCGGCCACCGTTCCGAGTGGACATCGTGCGCGACCGAGGGACCCTGGCCCGCGTGGTCGATGAAGGCTTTGTCGAGAATGTTTACCGCGTGCAGATCATGAACGCCAGCGAGAACACGCAGCGTTACCGCGTCGGCGTGGAGCAGCTGTCTCAGCCCCTTGTCGATGGTGGGCAAGACCTGGTGCTCGGTCCCGCCGAGGCCCGCTGGGTGCCCATCGCCGTGAGGGTGTCCCCTGAGGCTGCAGCCCGCATGGGCTCGGGCGCTCACGGTGTGACCATCCTGGTCGAGCAGTTGCGACAGGGCAGCCAGCCCCAGGTCGATGTGAGAGAAAAATCCACCTTCATGGTGCCGCGCTGAGCGGCGCCTCAACCCAGAACCGATACCCGGAGCAACCATGTCCAACCCTGACACGCTCAATCCTGTCAGCAACCCGCCTTGGTGGAAGCTGCCCATCGTCTGGCTCGTGATCGGCGGCCCGGCGGTCGTGGTCGTGGCTTCGCTGTTCACCGTCGGCATCGCCGTCAAGCATGTCGATCCGGTGCTCGACACCTCCAAGGGGCACGTCAAGTCTGTGGTGGATACGCCAGCCGTGCAGGCGCGCAACCACGCTGCCTCGCCGTCTCAGCAGCCGGCTGATCGTTGATTCACCTCAAGGAGGTGCTTGGGGGCGACCCTTGGTCTCGGGGTAATTCCTCGTGGTGATGGCGCTTCGTCGTCGGAACATGAGCCTTGTGTGCGGTTTGCCTCAAGGAGATCTCAATGTCTCGCCGGTCCTTGCACCTCGCCCAGATCCTCTGGCCTGCTTTCCTGTTTGCGGGTGTTCTTGAAATGGTCGTGTTTGCGCTGGTCGATCCCACCGGCCTCACGATTGGCGGCTGGGCGCCCGATGCACGCACGGTCTACAGCCTGACGTTCTTCGTCTTCTGGGGACTGGTCGCCACAGCCTCGGGCATCAGTCACGTCATGATGCGTCAGCCTCGCAGTGTGACCCTGTCCAGGCGAGCGGCTCGCCGGCAAGCCCGTCGCGCCCTGGTCGTTCAGCACCAGCACTGAGTTCGGCCCAAACGAAACGGCCACCTGATCGGTGGCCGTTGTGCCTGACGCTTTGCCGCGTTCAGCAGCGCACGCTGTTGACCAGTGCGCGCAAACCAGCCTCGTCGGTGATGCGGATGTCGCGCTGCTTGACCTCCAGGAGGCCCTCTTCCTGGAACTTGGAGAAGGTGCGGCTGACGGTCTCGAGCTTGAGGCCCAGGTAGCTGCCGATTTCCTCGCGCGTCATGCGCAAAACCAGGGCCGAGGCCGAGAAGCCTCGCGCATGCAGGCGCTGGGTCAGGTTGAGCAGGAAGGCGGCCAGGCGCTCTTCGGCGCGCATGCTGCCCAACAGCAGCATCACGCCATGGTCGCGCACGATCTCGCGGCTCATGATCTTGTGGAACTGGTGCTGCAGGTCGGAGAACTCACGAGAGAGCTCCTCCAGTTGGCCATAGGGGATCACGCAGACCTGCGAGTCCTCGAGTGCAATGGCGTCGCAGGCGTGGCGGTCTGTGCTGATGCCATCGAGGCCCAGCAACTCGCCTGCCATCTGAAAGCCCGTGACCTGGTCGCGACCGTCTTCCGACGAGATGCGGGTTTTGAAAAAACCCGTGCGCACCGCGTAAACCGATTTGAAAGGGTCGCCCGTGTGAAAGAGGGCGTCTCCGCGCTTGACGGACTTGCGCGTGGCCACTAGCGTGTCGAGCTCGGTGAGCTGGGGCTGGCTCAGCCCCACGGGCAGGCACAGCTCCCGCAGGTTGCAGCTGGAGCAGGCGACTTTGAATGAATCGAGTTTCATGGGAATGACGGGCGAGGCCGTTGGGCCATTCGAGCCTGCGGGCTGGGCGCAGTTCGTGGTGGAACACGGCGTGTTTCCGGCCTGGGTCAGTTCGATCGATCGGGCGGTCTGGTTCAACATGAGCAACCTCAAACAATGCCTGGATTGTTGCCGGATTCCTGGTGCCGCCCTTGATCCAGGTCAACCCTGTTGGCGAGCACTTTGGCACATTCGGGTGAATGACTGAACAGGCCCTGCACCCACCGTCCGCCCCGTCCGAAACCCCAGTGGTTTCTCGGGAGACCTTGTCGCGTCTCGATGTCCAGGGGCCGCGCTATACATCCTATCCCACCGCAGACCGCTTCGTCGAGGCGCATGGGGCCGATCAGTATGTGCAGGCCCTGCGCCAGCGCGGACAGGGGGTGGGGGCGCTCACTGGCGGGGCCAGCGCGCTTTCACTGTACATCCACATCCCCTTCTGCGAATCGGTTTGCTATTACTGCGCCTGCAACAAGGTCATCACGCGCCACCATGAGCGCGCCGAGGCCTACCTGGCCGACCTGCGCGAGGAAATCCGCCTGGTGGCTGAGCAACTCGGCCCTGGCCAGACGGTGTCGCAACTGCACTTTGGCGGCGGCACGCCCACCTTCCTGAGCGACGACGAGCTTGCAGGATTGCTGGGCGCCTTGCGCAGCACCTTCCGCTTCGTGCCGGGAGGCGAGTACGCCATCGAAATCGACCCGCGCACCATCGACGTGACTCGCCTCAAGCGCCTGCATCAGATGGGTTTCAACCGCTTGAGCTTCGGCGTGCAAGACTTCGATCCCGAGGTCCAGAAGGCGGTGCACCGGGTGCAGCCGCACGACCAGGTCCGTGATTTGGTGCAGGCCGCGCGCGAGGAGGGCTTCGAGTCCCTCAACATGGACCTCATCTACGGCCTGCCCAAGCAGACACCGGAGGGCTTTGCGCGCACCCTGTCGCAAGTGGCCGCGTTGCGCCCCGATCGCATCGCGCTGTATGCCTACGCTCACCTGCCGCAGCGCTTCAAGCCGCAGCGGCGCATCGAGGTGGCCGACCTGCCCAGGGCGGAAGAGAAAGTGGGCATGCTGGCCTCGGCCATCGACGTGTTCGGACAGGCGGGCTACGACTACATCGGCATGGACCACTTCGCCCTGCACCACGACAGCCTGGCCGTGGCCAAGCGGCAAGGACGGCTGCACCGCAACTTCCAGGGCTACAGCACGCACCCCGACTGCGATCTCATCGGCTTGGGTGTCTCTGCCATCGGGCGGGTGGGCGCACACTACGTGCAGAACGCCAAGACGCTCGACGAGTACCACGATGCGCTCAAGCGGCATCAACTGCCCGTGGTGCGCGGCCTTGCGCTGTCGCGCGATGACCTCGTTCGCCGCGCGGTGATCATGGCCATCATGTGCCAGGGCAGGGTGGACTTCGAATCCATCGAGCTCGCCTACCTGCTCGATTTCAAGCAATACTTCGAGGCTGAATTGCACCTGCTGGAGCCGCTCGTCGAGTCGGGGCTGGTGAAGATGGAGTCGGATGGGATCCGTGTCACGCCGCTGGGATGGTATTTCGTGCGGGCGGTGGCCATGGTGTTCGATCGTCATCTGCAGGCCGACAAGGCCGTCGAACGCTTCTCCCGCATCATCTGACAGCGGCCGGAGGCGTTTGTGCTGACCAACCTGCTGGTCACCGCCTTCCTCATGGGCCTGGCGGGCATTCCCCATTGCACCGCGATGTGCGGTGCAGCCTGCGCCGCGGCGTTCCCCAGGGGCGTGTCTGCCTGGACATTGCTGGGGCGCGCGATGGGTTATGCCTGCCTGGGGGTGGTTGCGGCCACGGCAGCTGGCCTCGTGTCCCGCTGGGGTCAGCAGGTCGCGATGATCAAACCCCTGTGGATGATGGCGCAGTTGGCCATGGTGCTGCTGGGTGGTTTCATGCTGCTGCGTGGCGTCATCCCCGAGCGGGTGGATCAGGCCGGCAAGGGTCTTTATTTGCGCCTGCGGGCAAGCTGGCAGGCCCGCTCGGCAGGCTGGCCACAGGGGGTGCGAAAGGTCTGGCCACTGCTCGCCGGCCTGGCCTGGGCCTTGCTGCCGTGTGGTTTGCTTTACTCTGCCCTGATGGTGGCGGCGCTGGCCTCCCAGCCTTGGGAGGGGGGGCTGGTCATGCTGGTTTTTGCGCTCCCAAGTGCATTGGGTGTGTGGGCTGCGCCGGCCATGCTTCGTTGGCTCAAGGGGCGGGGCAGGCAAGGTGAGTTGGCCAGTGCGGGCGCGCCCGTGCCAGTCATCTGGATGCGTGCCGAGGGCTCGGTGGGAGAGGGTGCTGCCGCCATGCGTGTCCCCGCGCCTGCTGTGCTGAAGCCCGCCGAGGTGAGGCCGCCGGACGGGGCATCGACTTGGTCTGCACCAGCCTGGCTGGACCAGCAACTGGCGGTGCGCATCGCCGGTTTTGGCCTTGCCTCGATGGCCGCATGGGGCCTTTGGCACCAGCTCTGGGCGCAGTGGCAGGCGTGGTGCGCCTGATGTGTCGCAGGTTTGCGCCGAATCACGCTGAATTACCCGCCATCAGCGGGAAACCAGGGTGCTGGCGGCGCCCCTGATTCAGGTGGTCGCGTAGAATCCGTTCACACGTTGCCGACATCCATGGCAATGTTTTTCACGGAAACGCCAAACGCGGAGACCACAGTCATGTATCAGCACATCAAGGTGCCCGAAGGTGGGCAGAAGATCACGGTCAACCCGGACTTCTCGCTCAACGTCCCGAACAACCCCATCATTCCCTACATCGAAGGGGATGGCACTGGTTTCGACATCACGCCCGTGATGATCAAGGTGGTCGATGCGGCTGTGGCCAAGTCGTATGGTGGTCAGCGCAAGATCCACTGGATGGAAATCTACGCCGGTGAGAAGTCCACCCGCGTGTACGGCCCCGATGTCTGGCTGCCCGAAGAGACGCTGACGGTCCTCAAGGACTACGTCGTGTCCATCAAGGGCCCGCTGACCACTCCCGTTGGCGGCGGCATCCGCTCGCTGAACGTGGCCCTGCGTCAGGAACTCGACCTCTACGTCTGCCTGCGCCCCGTGACCTATTTCAAGGGCGTGCCTTCCCCCGTGAAGGAGCCCGAAAAGATCGACATGGTGATCTTCCGCGAGAACTCGGAAGACATCTACGCCGGCATCGAATTCGAAGCCCAGAGCGACAAGGCCAAGAAGCTGATCAACTTCCTGCAGACCGAATTCGGCGTCAAGAAGATCCGCTTCCCCGAGACCTCCGGCATCGGCATCAAGCCCGTGTCCAAGGAGGGCACCGAGCGCCTGGTGCGCAAGGCCCTGCAGTACGCCATCGACAATGACAAGCCGAGCGTGACCATCGTCCACAAGGGCAACATCATGAAGTACACCGAAGGTGGCTTCCGTGACTGGTCGTACGCCTTGGCCCAGAAGGAATTCGGCGCCGAGCTGATCGACGGCGGCCCATGGTGCAAGTTCAAGAACCCCAAGACGGGCAAGGACATCATCGTCAAGGACGCCATCGCCGACGCCTTCCTGCAGCAGATCCTGCTGCGCCCGGCCGAGTACAGCGTGATCGCCACGCTGAACCTCAACGGCGACTACATCTCTGACGCGCTGGCCGCTCAGGTCGGTGGCATCGGCATCGCCCCCGGTGCCAACCTGTCGGACAGCGTGGCCATGTTCGAAGCCACCCACGGCACGGCGCCGAAGTACGCTGGCAAGGACTACGTGAACCCCGGTTCCGAAATCCTGTCGGCCGAAATGATGCTGCGCCACATGGGCTGGACCGAAGCGGCTGACTTGGTCATCACCGCGATGAACAAGGCCATCCAGAGCAAGAAGGTCACCTATGACTTCGCTCGCCTGATGGACGGCGCCACCCAGGTGTCGTGCTCGGGCTTTGGTCAGGTGATGATCGACCAGATGTGATCAGTAAGCGGCGGCCGATGATCGGTCGCGCCCATGAAAACGGCCCGCCTGATGGCGGGCCGTTTTCATTCACTGGCAGCTTCCTTTTCCAAGGAGGCCGAACCCGGGGCTGTGGGCGTGAGGCGATCCTGCGACGCCCCAAGGTCTCCAGGGCAGTCCAGTGTTCAGTGGGGCAGGCTGTGCCCGGCTGAAGACTGCTCCAGAAAATGCAGATCGCCGATGGCGTCAGCGACCAGCTCACCGCTTTGCGGCAAGGGCTGGATGTTCTGAGCGAGCATGCCTTTGGGGCCCGCGACCAGCTCATAGCTGACCTTGGAGCCTTGTTTCAAGGTGCGAAATCCGTCCATCTGGATGGCGGAAAAATGAGCGAAAACGTCACCGCCGCCCTGATCGGGTTCGATGAATCCGAAACCTTTTGCGTCGTTGAACCATTTGACAGTGCCGGTGGCCATGCTGTCCCTCCAAGTTAGTTTGTGACGATTTTCACGTTGTGCGCTCGGCGCTGTCAAGCGCAGAAATGCCCGGTATTGAATCGAGTCGCCCATATTTGACCGACTTGAGGCGAGGTCTGGCGAGGGCTCCGGTGAGCTTGTGACAGACTGTCGCGATCTGTCATAGGAGGGGGTTCCCGGTCAGGCGGCGGTTTGTGTCGATTGAAACAATTGCAAGCGCGCCTGGATGGGTGTGGTGCTCGCGAGAAAAGTGCGGTCTCAGCCGTGAATTTCCTGACCTTGAACCGGGGTAGGAGACCCCAAGATGACATGGCATGAGCAAGACGCCTCCTCTAGAATGGATTCATGACATTGAGGTTGAATCCACAACTGGCCACCGGGCCGCAAGGACCTGCCGAAGACGGGCAGGGGTCGGTTGTCGCCGAGAAACAGGCGTTGGCCCTCGAGCCTCCGCGCCTGTACCAGGTCGTCATGCTCAACGACGATTTCACGCCCATGGAGTTCGTGGTGTTCGTGCTTCAGGAGCACTTTCACCATGACATCGACGCGGCCACGCAAATCATGCTGAAAATCCACCACGAAGGCCGTGGTGTGTGCGGCGTCTTCACGAAGGACGTCGCGGCCACGAAGGTCGAACTTGTTCTTGCCGCCGCCCGCCAGGCCGGGCATCCCCTGCAGTGCATCCTGGAGACCGCATGATTGCGCAAGAGTTGGAAGTGAGTCTGCACATGGCCTTCGTCGAGGCCCGACAGCAACGCCACGAGTTCATCACCGTGGAACACCTGCTGTTGGCGCTGATCGACAACCCCTCTGCTTCCGAGGTGTTGAAGGCCTGCGCCGCGAACCTGGATGAGCTCCGCAAGAACCTCGACCAGTTCGTTCGCGACAACACGCCCACGGTTGGTGGCACCGACGAGGTCGACACGCAACCCACGCTGGGCTTTCAGCGCGTCATCCAGCGGGCGATCATGCACGTGCAATCTTCCGGCAGCGGCAAGAAGGAAGTCACCGGTGCGAACGTGCTGGTGGCGATCTTCGGCGAAAAGGATTCTCACGCCGTGTATTACCTGCACCAGCAGGGCGTCACGCGCTTGGACGTGGTGAACTTCATTGCTCACGGCATCCGCAAGGCCGACCCGCCGGAGGCTGCCAAGCAGGCGTCCGAGCAAAGTCCTGCCGAGGCCGAAAAGGAAGAGGCCGAAGGCAAAGCCTCGCCCTTGGAGCAGTACACCCAAAACCTCAACCAGATGGCCCGCGACGGCAAGATCGACCCGCTCATCGGTCGTGACACCGAGGTCGAGCGCGTGATCCAGGTGCTGTGCCGCCGCCGCAAGAACAACCCGCTGCTGGTGGGTGAAGCGGGCGTGGGCAAGACCGCCATCGCCGAGGGCCTGGCCTGGCGCATCACGCAAAACGATGTGCCCGATGTGCTGGCCGATGCCGAGGTCTATGCCCTGGACATGGGGGCTCTGCTGGCAGGCACCAAGTACCGCGGTGACTTCGAGCAGCGCCTCAAGGCCGTCATCAAGCAGCTCAAGGAGCAGCCGGGTGCCGTGCTGTTCATTGACGAAATCCACACCTTGATTGGCGCTGGCGCGGCTTCGGGCGGCACGCTGGATGCCTCCAACTTGCTCAAGCCCGCACTGAGCTCTGGCCAGCTCAAGTGCATCGGCGCGACCACGTTCACCGAGTACCGCGGCATCTTCGAGAAGGACGCGGCGCTGTCGCGGCGTTTCCAGAAGGTCGAGGTGGCCGAGCCTTCGGTCGAGCAGACCATCGAGATCCTCAAGGGTTTGAAGTCGCGCTTCGAAGAGCACCACAGCGTGAAGTACGCGCTGGGTGCCTTGCAGGCCGCGGCCGAGCTGTCGGCCAAGTTCATCAACGACCGTCACCTGCCGGACAAGGCCATCGACGTGATCGATGAAGCCGGTGCCGCGCAGCGCATCCTGCCCAAGAGCAAGCAGAAGAAGACCATCACGCGGGCCGAGGTCGAAGAGATCGTGGCCAAGATCGCGCGCGTGCCTTCGACCAGCGTGTCCAACGACGACCGCAGCAAGCTCAAGACGCTGGACCGCGACCTCAAGAGCGTGGTGTTCGGCCAGGACAACGCCATCGACGCCCTGGCTGCGGCCATCAAGATGGCTCGCTCGGGCCTGGGCAAGCCGGACAAGCCGATCGGCTCCTTCCTGTTCAGCGGGCCCACCGGTGTTGGCAAGACGGAAGTCGCCAAGCAACTGGCCTACATCCTGGGCATCGAGCTGATCCGCTTCGACATGTCCGAGTACATGGAGCGCCATGCGGTCAGCCGACTGATCGGTGCGCCCCCGGGCTACGTGGGCTTTGACCAGGGTGGTCTGCTGACCGAGGCCGTGAGCAAGAAGCCGCATTGCGTGCTGCTGCTTGACGAAATCGAAAAGGCCCACCCGGACGTCTTCAACATCCTGCTGCAGGTCATGGACCACGGCACGTTGACGGACAACAACGGTCGCAAGGCCGACTTCCGCAACGTGCTGATCATCATGACGACCAACGCAGGCGCCGAGACGCTGCAGAAGTCGACCATCGGTTTCACCAACCCGCGCGAGCTGGGCGACGAGATGGCCGACATCAAGCGCATGTTCACGCCCGAGTTCCGCAACCGCCTGGACGCCATCGTCGGCTTCAAGCCGCTGGACGAGGAAGTCATCCTGCGCGTGGTCGACAAGTTCCTGCTGCAGCTCGAAAGCCAGTTGGCCGAGAAGAAGGTCGAGGTCACCTTCACCGATGCGCTGCGTCGTCACCTGGCCAAGCGCGGCTTCGATCCGCTCATGGGTGCCCGCCCGATGCAGCGCCTGATTCAGGACACGATCCGCAAGGCGCTGGCCGACGAGTTGCTGTTCGGTGGCTTGGTCGACGGTGGCCGCCTGACGGTGGACATCGTGGACAACGACAAGGGCGAGCCTGAGGTGAAGCTGGACATCCAGCCGAACAAGAAGAGCGATCGCACCAAGCCCGAGGCAGCCACGGCCGAGTGAGGCATTCGGCGCGGGCCCTGTTGATCAGGTCGCCAGCCGGGCACAAGAAAAGGGCCTGCAGACGCAGGCCCTTTTTGCTTGGGCGTGGCCTGCGCTCGAGGTCGCTCTAGGCCTTGTTGGCGCAGGTCTCGTTGGCCGTTGGTGTCAGGCCAAAGCGATCCGTTGCAGCCCACTGGCTTGCCAGCGCAGGACTTCAGCTCGCGGGTGCCCATGGTCAAGGTCCCAGTCGGACAGCACGTGGCGCACGTGGCCCGCGAAAGGCTGGCTCCCGGGGCGGTGCGTGTGGCCGTGGATGAGCATGTCGCAGCCCGATGCGTTCAGCCAGGCGGCTGCGCTTGTTTCATCGACATCGGCGTACAAGGCCTGTTCGCTGGCCTGCTGATGGGCTTGGCTGGCAGCTCGCATCTGCCGGGCCTGTTCCAGCCTCGCCGCCAGCGGGTTGGCCAGGAAGGCTTGTTGCCAGGCGGGCTGGCGCACCTGGGCGCGGAATGCGAGGTACTTGCTGTCGGCCAGGCAGAGCTCGTCGCCGTGAATCAGCAAGGCGTGCTGGCCGAACGCGTGCAGCATGGTCGGGTCCGGCAAGGGGTGGGCCCCGCAGTCGCGCAGGAAGGCTTCGCCCAGCAGGAAGTCGCGGTTGCCGACCATGATGCCCAGCCAGCGTTGGCTGGCGAATTCGCGCAGCAAGCCCAGGCAGCGGGCCTCGCAGGGCTCGTTGCGCATGTCGTCGCCCACCCAGGCTTCGAACAGGTCGCCCAGGATGAACAGGGCGTCTGCGGGGGTCTCGGACAGGAAGCACTCAAGCGCCGCCGTGGTGTTCGGCAGGCCGTCGTGCAGGTGGATGTCGGAGATGAAATCAATGCACCGCCACGAGGGCGGTGCTTGCAGGGGGTGGGCGCCGGGGAAGGCAGGCTTCCCCATGGCTTCAGACCTCGGTGGCCTGGGTGATGACAACGTCTTCCAGGGGCACGTCGTCGTGGAAGCCCTTGCGGCCGGTCTTGACCTTCTCGATGGCGTCGATCACCTCGGTGCCGGCCACGACCTTGCCGAAGACGGCGTAGCCCCAGCCCTGCGGCGACTCGGACTTGAAGTTCAGGAAGTCGTTGTTGGTGGCGTTGATGAAGAACTGGGCCGATGCCGAGTGGGGCGCGCTGGTGCGGGCCATGGCGATGGTGTACTTGTCGTTCTTCAGGCCGTTGTTGGCTTCATTCTGGATCTCGCCCTGGGTGGGCTTTTGCTTCAGACCAGGCTCGAAGCCGCCACCCTGGACCATGAAGCCCTTGATGACGCGGTGAAACACGGTGCCGTTGTAGTGGCCGGCATTGACGTAGTTCAGGAAGTTGGCGACGGTGATGGGCGCCTTGGCTTCATCGAGTTCCAGGCGGATGACGCCGGCGGTGGTCTGCAGTTCAACGGTCTTGGTCATGGTGATCACTTCTCGATGGTGGCTTTGGTGATGACGACGGCTTGCACAGGCACGTCGCCATGGGGAGGTTTGGTGGTGGTGGGCACCTTGCGGATTTTGTCGACCACGTCCATGCCCTCGACGACCTTGCCGAACACGGCGTAGCCGTTGCCGTCCGGCGAGCGGGCGGCGTCCAGGAAGGCATTGTCCTTCACGTTGATGAAGAACTGGGCGGTGGCCGAGTCGGGCACGCTGGTGCGGGCCATGGCGACGGTGCCGCGGGTGTTGCTCAGGCCATTGCGGCTCTCCAGCGGGATGGGCGCGCGCGTGGTTTTTTCCTTCATGTCGGGCGTCATGCCGCCGCCCTGGATCATGAAGCCGTCGATCACGCGGTGAAAGACGGTGCCGTTGTAGTGGCCAGCCTTGACGTACTCGACGAAGTTGGCGACCGTCTTGGGCGCCTTGGCAGCCTCGAGCTGCAAAACGATGTCGCCTTGATTGGTGCTCAGGCGAACGTTCTGGGCTTGTGCGCCCAGGGCCAGCAGGGCGGTGGCAGATGCCACCAGCAGTGTGCGAATCGTCATCCAATCACTCCTTCGTAGAAGATTTTCCAGAGGCCGCCTTCCTTGCCCCAGTATTGACGCTTGATGGCGCCGGTTCGTTGACCTTCGGCCACTTCTCCGAAGGTGACCACGAGCACATCGCTCTGGTCGCGCCAGCCCAGGATGGAGACATCCTTGAGTTGCAACTCGCGACCACGGGTCTGTTGCACGTCGCGCTCGATCATCTGGCGCCATTGGCTCAGGTCTTTGCCGCCATTCGAGAACTGGGTCGAGTAAAACGCCATGAGACGGTTGATGTCTCCACTGGCGCGCGCAGTGCGCCACCCCTCGAGCAAATTGCCGAGGCTGCGGCGTTCGGGCTCTTTGACCGCAGGGCTGACCCATTGCAGGCTGCGTGCGATGACCACCGGGGTGTTGCGTGGCTGGACCCGATCGATGATGGATTGCAGCTCAGGGTTGGCCAGCACCACGCATCCGTCGGTGCTTTGCGGGCTGCGCGCGTAGTTCTCGGTGGGCACACCATGCAGCCAGATGCCGCTGCCGGTGCGGCCCAGTCGTCGGTCGTACTCGTTGGGGTAGTTCAGGGTGAGGGCCCCCACACCATAGAAGTCGGTCAGCTGGCGGCCTTCGAGTCGGCTGGTGATGAAGTAAACCCCCAGCGGCGTGCGCTGATCACCTTCGATGCGTTTGTCCGAGCCGAGTTTGCCAATGGAGGCGTAGTGGTCGGCCACCAGCTGAAGGCCCTTGGGGCCGTTTTCGAACAGGTACAGCCGCGAGCGGCTGGCATCCACCGCGATGGCGTGCCGGGTGGTCGGGGGCAGGGTGATGAACTGCGTGGGCAAGGTGCCGGGGGGCGGGCGCTCGCGCAGAGCGGCCAAGCGCTTTTCTGCCTCCTGGCGAAGTTGATCGAGGCGCTGGGGGGCCTTGGCCGCGATGTCGCCCGGAGCCAAGCCCATGCTGGGCAGCGCCCGTGTCTGGGCGAGCAGGAGGTCGCCATAGACCAGTTGGGCCAGCTGGAAGTTGGGCACGTCTCGAACGAGGGCTTCGGCCTGCTCCAGGGCTTGCCTGCCCTGACCGCTGCCAATCAGGCGGTAGATGTCGAGCAGGCGGGCCTCGGCTGCCAGCCCTGCCGATGAACTCAGCGCGCCTGATTCTGGTGGCAGGGAGGCGCGGCTGAACTGTGCGCGGTTCGACGCGTTGGCCAATGGCAGGGCCATGGCGCCAGCGGCGACGCCGCCCACCAGCGCGCTCTGACGGTTGCGCTCGGCGCGTCGATTCGGCGTGCTGGCATCGGCCTGGCGAGACTTGGCTGACTTGCGGTCCTTGAGCTGTCTCGCGTCGGCCTTGCGTGAATCGAGCTTGCGCTGCGCTGCGCGCTCGCTCGCCTGGTTCTTCTTCAACCGGCTCGAGGCCGCGGCGCGCCCCTTGTCTGACTGGGCCTGAGCCGCAGGCGCATGCAGGCCCAGCAGGCCGATCGACACAAGCAGGGCGGTCAGCCAGGAAAGGAAAAGGCCGCCCCTGCAGAGGGGCGGTGCGCCAGGATCACGGGGCATGTCAGGAACCGGTGCTTTCCTTCACGATCACCCAGTTGCCACCATTGCGAACCAGGTCCAGCCGCTTGCCGCTGCCGACGCTGAGGTTGTCGGCCTTGTACTCCTGGCGGAACTGGGCGGTTGCCTTGTTGCCGTTGACGGAGACCTTCAAGCCGGAGACCTTGACGGAGATGCTGCGCTTGCCGGTGATGCGTTCGCGACGCTCTTGCTCCCAGGCCTTGCGTGACTTGCCGCCATCGAAGTCTTTTGCGTAGGCGGCAAAGTAGTCGCCCATGTCCTTGCGGCTCCAGGCTTCGGCCCAGGCGCGCACGGCGGAGGCGACATCGCGCTCAGCTGCGGAATCCTCGGATTCTTGCTTGGACGGGGCGGGAGCTGGCGCAGGTGCCGGCACAGGTGCGGGGGCCGGCGCCGGTGCGGGCTTGGCAGCTTGAGCGGGCGCTGGTGCCGGAGCCGGCGTCGGGGCAGGTGCCGGAGCCGGTTTGGCCACCGGTGCAGGTGCTGGCGCGGGTGTCGGTGTGGCGGCTGCCACGGCGATCTGGTTGCGCTCCTTGGGGAACAGGTCGCGGATCATGGCCAGCTTGGGTGCAACGGCCGACCGAGTGTCGATTTGCAGCGCCTTGGAATAGGCCTGGCTGGCCAGCTTGGCGTAAACATCACCCAGGTTTTCGTACGCGGTGGCGTAACTGGGGTTGGTGCGGATCGCCATTTCCAGGGCGTTGCGCGCCTTGTCGTACTGACCTTGCTGCGCGTACAGCACCGCCAGGTTGTTGAAGGGCTCGGGCAGTTCCGGGTAGTCCTCGGTGAGCTTCGTGAAGGCGGTGATGGCTTCGGGCGCACGACCTGCCTGGGACAGGCTGATGCCTCGCAGGAAGCGCATCATCGGGTCGCGCGGTTTGGCGGTCAGGAATTGATCGGCCTTTTGCAGGGCTTCGGCGTTCTTGCCGGCGGCCAGCAGCTTCTGCACGTCGGAGACGTCGTCGGCCTGCGCACCCATCACCGTCAAAGACAGCGCGGCGGCGGCGATGCAGCGAGCCGCGATGGCGGTCAGGCGGGTTCCGATGTGAAGCACTTCAGTCTGCATGGATGGTGGTGTCAGAAGAGGTTGTTCGGGCTGGACAGGAACACATGGGACCGCTGGCTCGGGCCATCCACCGTCGCGGCGTGGTCGCTCCCGTGGGCTCCAGCCGTGAAGGATAACAGCCACCGTCACATGAAAAGCGGCGGTCTGACCCGCAGTTCGGGCCTTGTTGTGGCCCGGCCGCTATACTCGGCAAATTGTATCTGAGCGTCGCCTCGGGCCACACCGCGCTCTGCCGGTGGCCGGTGTGCCGCGCAGGCCGTGCCTGCAAGCCTGGCGCCTCCACCTGACCCGCCTCTGGCGTCCCTGCCACGGGGCCGGTCCTGATCCATTCATTCCCCATGAGCCTGCGTCTTTTCAACAGCCTGTCGCGACAGGTCGAAGCTTTTGTCCCCATGACGCCGGGGCAGGTCCGCATGTATGTGTGCGGGATGACCATCTACGACCTTTGTCACGTTGGCCACGCTCGCATGATGATGGCGTTCGACGTGGTGCAGCGCTGGCTCAAGGCCAGTGGCTACGAGGTCACCTACGTGCGCAACATCACCGACATCGATGACAAGATCATCCGTCGTGCGGTCGAGCGTGGCATCACCATCCGACAGCTCACGGACGAAATGACGAAGGCGATGCACGAAGACATCGCCGCGCTGGGCATCGAGCCGCCCACGCACGAGCCGCGTGCCACCGAATACGTCGGGCAGATGCTCGACCTGATCGGCAAGCTCGAAGCCAACGGTCTGGCTTACCGTGCTTCGAACGGCGACGTGAACTACGCGGTGCGCAAGTTCCCCGGTTACGGCAAGCTCTCGGGCAAGAGCCTGGACCAACTGCGTGCGGGCGAGCGCGTGGCCGTGGACGATGGCAAGCAAGACCCTCTGGACTTCGTGCTGTGGAAGTCGGCCAAGCCGGAAGAGCCGGCCGATGCCAAGTACGAGTCTGGCTACGGTCCCGGACGGCCGGGCTGGCACATCGAGTGCTCGGCCATGAGCTGCAGCCTGCTCGGTGAGCAGTTCGACATCCACGGCGGTGGCCTGGACTTGCAGTTCCCTCACCACGAAAACGAGATCGCGCAGAGCGAAGGCGCCTCAGGCAAACGTTTCGTCAACTACTGGCTGCACAACGGCTTCGTCAACGTCGACAACGTCAAGATGTCGAAGTCGCTTGGCAATTTCTTCACCATCCGCGACGTGCTCAAGCACTTCGACGGTGAAGCCCTGCGCTTTTTCATGCTGCGCACGCAGTACCGCAGCCCATTCAACTTCAGCGACGCGGGCATCGATGACGCTCGCAACGGCTTGCGGCGCCTGTACACGGCACTCGAAGGCCTGGAAGTGGGCCAGGTGGGCCTGGGCGACATCGATTGGGCACACCCGCAGGCGGCGCGCTTCAAGGCGGCCATGGACGAGGACCTGAACACGCCGATGGCCTTGTCGGTGCTCTTCGACCTGGCTGCCGAGCTCAATCGCTCGCGCTCGCTCGACGTTGCGCGTCTGCTCAAGGCCCTGGCTTCGGTGCTGGGCGTGCTGCAGCAGGCGCCTCAGGCGTACCTGCAAGCGGGCTCCAGCGCCGGCGCCCCGGACGCAGCGGCCATCGAGGCCTTGATACAGGCCCGAGCCGACGCCAAAAAGGCGCGCAATTTCGCCGAGGCCGATCGCATCCGCGACGACCTGGCGGCCCAGGGCATCGTGCTCAAGGATGGCCCGCAGGGCACGACCTGGGTGAGCGCCTGATGCCCGGCGCCTCCAAAGTCAGCCCTCGCAGCGGGGCGGCAAGTCCCTCTTCGGTGCCTGAACTGGTGACGCCTGCCTACTGGCAAGACGCCTGCAAACACCTGAGCAAGCGCGACCGTGTCATGCGCAAGCTGATCGCCGACCACGGCTCGGCCGGGCTGCAGAGCCGAGGCGATGCGTTCACGACCCTGGCGCGTTCCATCGTCGGTCAGCAAATTTCGGTCAAGGCTGCGCAGTCCGTCTGGGAGCGCCTGGTGGTGGTGCTGGGCGGCAGCGCCGAGGCCCACCGCGAGCCGCTGTCGCCGTTGAACATGTTGAGCAAGACCACCGACGAGCTGCGTCAGGCTGGGCTGTCGGCCCGCAAGGTCGAATACATGCTCGACCTGGCTCGGCATTTCGCCGAAGGCCGGGTGCATGTGGCACAGTGGCAGGAAATGGAAGATGAGCTGATCATCGAGGAGCTCATCGACATCCGTGGCATCGGCCGCTGGACGGCCGAGATGTTCCTGATTTTCCACCTGATGCGACCGAATGTGCTGCCCCTGGACGACCTGGGGCTCATCAAGGGCATCAGCCAGAGTTATTTCAGTGGCGAGCCGGTTTCGCGCGCAGAAGCGCGGGACGTGGCCGAAGCCTGGTCGCCTTACCGCACGGTGGGCACCTGGTATCTGTGGCGCAGCCTTGACCCGCTGCCCGTGGCGTACTGACGGGTGATCCTCGTCTTTGCGCCCTCTAGAAGGACCTCACCATGAGCAAGCGACACTTCCTGGAGTTCGAACAACCGATCTCCGAGCTGGAATCCAAGATCGACGAACTGCGTTACGTGCAGAGCGAGTCTGCTGTCGACATTTCCGAAGAAATCGACCGACTGAGCAAGAAGAGCACCCAGCTCACCAAGGACATCTACGCCAACCTGACGCCGTGGCAGGTCACGCAGATCGCTCGGCACCCGCAGCGTCCCTACACGCTGGACTATGTCAACGAGCTGTTCACCGACTTCCAGGAGATGCATGGTGATCGCCATTTCGCCGACGACCTGTCCATCGTGGGTGGCTTGGCGCGATTCAATGGCCAGCCCTGCATGGTCATGGGGCATCAAAAGGGCCGTGACACCAAGGAGCGCGCTGCGCGCAACTTCGGCATGTCGCGCCCTGAGGGCTACCGCAAGGCCCTGCGCCTGATGGAAACCGCCCAGAAGTTCAACCTGCCGGTGTTCACCTTCGTGGACACGCCGGGCGCTTACCCCGGCATCGGTGCCGAAGAGCGCAACCAATCTGAAGCAATTGGCCGCAACATTTTCGAGATGGCGCGCCTGGAGGTGCCCATCATCACCACCATCATCGGTGAAGGCGGCTCTGGCGGTGCGCTGGCCATCAGCGTGGCCGACCAAGTGTTGATGATGCAGTACTCGGTGTACTCGGTGATCTCGCCCGAGGGCTGCGCTTCCATCCTCTGGAAGACCGCCGACAAGGCCTCCGATGCCGCTGAAGCGCTCGGCATCACGGCGCACCGCCTCAAGGCGCTGGGCCTGATCGACAAGATCATCTCGGAGCCTGTGGGTGGCGCTCACCGCGATCACAAGCAGGCCTGTGCCAACCTCAAGCGTGCGCTCAACGACGCCTACCGCCAGGTTGCCGACCTGAAGGTCAAGGACCTGCTGCAGGCCCGCTACGAGCGCCTGCAGGCCATGGGCCGCTTCAACGACACCACCGAGCACTGATCGCTCGGGCCGAGCCAGCGAACCAAGGCCTGCCGATGCCAGCCCTGGCGGTGGCCTACAGCTGCGGGCGCGACTCGACGGCTTTGCTGCACGTCACGGCGCGCGCCGCTGCGCAGGTGCCGGGCATGCACGTTTTTGCCCTGCACGTGCATCACGGGCTCAGCCCCCATGCCGACGCATGGCTGGCGCACGCCGAAGCGACCTGCCGCCAATGGGCCGATCAAGGCCTGCCGGTGAGCCTGCTGAGTCGCCGTGTGTCGATCTCCCTTGATGCGGGCCTCAGCGTGGAGGCCGAGGCGCGCAGGCTGCGGCATGAGGCCCTGGTCGACATGGCCCGCGAGGCGGGTGTGGACCTGTTGCTGCTGGCCCAGCACCGGCGCGACCAGGCCGAAACCTTCTTGCTGCAGGCCCTGCGTGGCGGCGGCGTGGCCGGCCTGGCCTCGATGCCCAAAGATGACTGGCGCGATGGCGTGCGCTGGGTTCGGCCTTGGTTGGACCTGCCGCGAGAGGCCGTCGAGGCCTATGCCCTGCAGCACGACCTTCGCTTCGTCGATGACGAAAGCAACGGCGATCGACGCTTTGCCCGCAACCGGTTGCGGCTTGACGTCTGGCCGGCCTTGCTGGCGGCCTTTCCGGATGCTGAGGTGACCCTGACTCAATCTGCCGCGCGCGTGGCCGATGCCTTGCCTGCCTTGCGCGCCTGGCAGGCCGATGCCTTGCAGCGCTGGGGCGGTGAGGCCGAATCGGGTGCCCTGAACGCGGTGGCTTGGTCTGCCATGCCGGATGCCGAGAGGCGGCAGGTGCTGCTGGCTTGGTTGGGGCAGCATGGCGTGGGCGGCGCCAGTTGGATCGATCGGTTGAGCCACGAGGTGCCCAGGGCGTTGGCGGGGCAGGGCAGCGCCCGATGGCCCGAATTGGGCGTTTCGCTCTACCGGGGCGTGCTGCGCTGTGTGCCCGATGGTGGTGAGGCTGGGGGGGCTCCTGGCGAAACGGATGGGTTCGCGCCCAGGCCTGCGGTGGTGCTGAGCATCGATCGCCCTGGGGACTGGCCGGTGCCTGGCTGGCGAGGTTGCCTGCGGGTCGAAGAGGTCTCTCATGGCGGCGTGGCGCCACAGCGCCTTCAAAGTGGACTGCAGGCCCGTGCGCGCTCGGGCGGCGAAGGCTTTCAGATGGGGGCAGGACGCCCGGTGCGTGACCTCAAGCGCCAGTTTCAATCCGCCGGGGTGCCAGCCTGGGCCCGCTCGGCGCCGCTGTTTTTTTCGGGCGAGTCTCTGGTTTTTGTGCCCGGGCTGGGTGTGGATGGGCGCTTCCAGGCGCCTCGAGGGGTGCTGCAATGGGGCTTGCGCTGGCTGCCTGACGCGTGAAATGCCCGCGAGGGCGCCTGTCTCGCGTTAAAATCGCGGGTTCGACCGTGCGTCGGGATTTCAAAGCGGGCTTTTTGCAGGATGTGCGCCAGCATGTCGGCATGACAGCCCCACGCGCACGGTGGCATCACCAACCTCTGACATGGCACTGATCGTTCACAAATACGGCGGCACGTCGATGGGCTCGACCGAGCGCATCCGCAACGTGGCCAAGCGCGTGGCCAAGTGGGTGCGGGCGGGTCACCAAATCGTGGTCGTGCCCTCGGCCATGAGCGGCGAGACCAACCGACTGCTGGGCCTGGCCAAAGAACTCTCCGACCGCGCCAACCCGCGCGAGCTCGACATGATCGCCTCGACTGGCGAGCAGGTCTCCGTGGGCCTGCTGTCGATCGCGCTGCAGGCCGAAGGCATGGACGCCGTCAGCTACGCAGGCTGGCAGGTGCCCGTGAAGACCAACTCGGCCTTCACCAAGGCCCGCATCGAGAGCATCGACGACGCCCGCGTGCGCGCCGACCTCAATGCCGGCAAGGTGGTGATCGTCACGGGCTTTCAGGGTGTTGACCCGAACGGCCACATCACCACCCTGGGCCGTGGCGGCTCCGACACCTCGGCCGTGGCCATCGCCGCGGCGCTCAAGGCCGACGAATGCCTGATCTACACCGACGTGGACGGCATCTACACCACCGACCCGCGCGTGGTGCCTGAGGCGCGCCGCATGAAGTCCATCAGCTTCGAAGAGATGCTGGAGATGGCTTCGCTGGGCTCGAAGGTGCTGCAGATCCGCTCGGTTGAATTCGCCGGCAAGTACCGCGTGCCGACCCGCGTGCTCTCCAGCTTCACCCCCTGGGACATCGACCTGGAAGAAGAAGCCAAGTCGGGCACGCTCATCAGTTTTGAGGAAGACGAGAACATGGAACAAGCCGTTGTTTCCGGCATCGCGTTCAGCCGCGACGAAGCCAAGATCACCGTGGTCGGCGTGCCCGACACCCCCGGCATCGCCTACCAGATCGTGGGCAAGGTCGCCGAGGCCAACATCGACGTGGACGTCATCATCCAGAACGTCTCGCACGACGGCAAGACGGACTTTTCGTTCACCGTGCCGCGCGGTGATTACGCCAAGGCGCTGGAGCTGCTGCAAACGGACGTGCAGCCCAAGCTGGGTGCTCGTGAAATCGTGGGCGACCCGAAGATCTGCAAGGTCTCGATCGTGGGCATCGGCATGCGCAGCCACGTGGGCATCGCCTCGACCATGTTCAAGACGCTGTCCGACGAAGGCATCAACATCCAGATGATCACCACCTCGGAGATCAAGACTTCCGTCGTCATCGACGAGAAGTACATGGAGCTGGCCGTTCGCGCGCTGCACAAGGCGTTTGGCCTGGACGAAGCCAAGGCTTGATCGGTTGATCACACGCTGTGTTCGTGCGGCGTGTGTTTTGTTCAACACGCCGATGAGCTCAGGTTTTCTGGGCTAGAATCCGCGCTGTTGTTGGAGACGTGGCCGAGTGGTCGAAGGTACTCCCCTGCTAAGGGAGCATACGCCAAAAGCGTATCGAGGGTTCGAATCCCTCCGTCTCCGCCAAAACAAGAGCGCCCCTGATTCGTCAGGGGCGTTTTCTTTTGTCTGGATCCCATCATGTTCAAGAACCTCATCGTCTACCGCATCGGCGAGGGTTGGTCGGCCTCGGCCAGCCAGCTGGAGGCCGAACTGGACAAGGCGCGCTTCGTGCCCTGTGGCCTCACGCAACAGAAGTCGTCCGGCTGGATCGAGCCGCGTGGCGAGAAGCACGGGCCGCTGGTCGAGGCCATCGGTGGGCAATGGGTGCTGCGCCTGATGACGGAGCAGCGCGTGGTGCCGGGCTCGGTGGTCAAGCGACGCACCGACGAGATCGCCGACCAGATCGAAGAGCAGACCGGTCGTCGCCCTGGCAAGAAGCAGACGAAGGAGCTCAAGGAGCAGGCCCTGCTCGAGTTGCTGCCGATGGCCTTCACCAAGGTGGCCACAAGCTGGGTGTGGATCGCGCCCAAGCAGCGCCTGCTGGTGCTCGACTGCGGCAGCCAGGCCAAGGCCGACGAAATCGTGACCCTGCTGGTCAAGGCCATGGACGGCCTGGCCTTGAGCTTGATCCAGACCGAGATGTCGCCTGCGGTGGCGATGTCCCACTGGCTGGGCACGGGCGAGCCGCCCTATCAGTTCAGCGTGGACCGCGAGTGCGAGCTGAAGTCGCCTGACGAGATGAAGTCGGTGGTGCGCTATGCGCGCCATCCGCTGGACACCGATGAGGTCAAGCAGCACATCCAGGCGGGCAAGGTGCCCACGCGCGTGGCGTTGAGCTGGCGCGAGCGCGTGTCTTTCGTGCTGACCGAGGCGCTGCAACTCAAGAAGCTGGCCTTCCTGGACGTGGTCTTCGAGAGCGAAGGCACGCCGTCCAGGGGAGGCAAGGTCGACCCGTCGGAGGCCTTCGAGGCCGACGTCGCGATCTCGACCGGCGAGCTGATTCAGCTGATCCCCGACCTGCTCGAAGCGCTGGGGGGCGAGGCGCTGAGCATGGGCTCGGTGGGCACGCTCAAGCCTCAGGACCTGGTGGGTGATCGGCCTGGCGTTGTGTCAACCACTGCAGCACCTGCCGCCTCACCCACGGCCCCGCATCCAGTGGCAGATCATGCCCCGCCGTGGGATGCCTGACGATCTGCGCACCCCAGCGCTCGGCCAGCACGGTCGAGCAATGGGGGTGCACCAGTTGGTCTTGTGAGCCATTGAGCAACAGCACAGGCACCGGTGGTGCCGAGGGCGGCGCCTGGTATCGCGCGGCGGCCCACAGTTGACGCAGGCCATTGATCGGCTTGACGGGGTGGGCCTCTCGCAAGTGCAGCCAGTGAGCCAGCGTGGCGTCGGCGTCCGGTGGGTGTCGTGTGGTCATGGCCAGGATGGTCCGTTCCCATTGCGTGGGCGGCGCACGACCGATCAGCAATCGCAGGATCACGGGCCACCAGCGCGGTTGCAGCCGGTGCCACATCGGGCTGTGAGGCTTCAAGCTGGTGTTGATCAGCACAGCGTCCTTGAGCTCACTGGGGTATCGGTGCGCCCACTCGACCGTCACCATCGCGCCCAGCGACATCGCGATCACGCGGTAAGGCGGCTCGACACCTTGCGCGAGCAAGTCCTGACGCAAAGATGTCAACAGGCCAGGCACCGAGGCTGGGCTGCGGTCACGACAACGCGCGCCATTGCCGGCCAGGTCGGGCGTCAGCACGCGCGAGTTGGTGGGCAGATCGGCGCGCCATCGCTCGGCAAAGTCGCCCCAGTGGCCTTGTTCGCGGGTCAGGCCACGCAGCAGCAGCCAGGTGCCGGCTGCGCCGGGCGCACCCATGTTGAGGTCATGGGCCATCGCGGGTCTCTGATGAGGGGGCCGTTGCAGGTTTCGGGCCGTGACCGGTACTTCGCCGCGGCCTGTCCTGGTACCAGCGGGCGCGCGCTTGCCGTTCGTGGAGATCGCGGTCTTGCGGCTCGGGCAGCCAGCGCCCGTGGCTGGCTGCGGCGCGCCCGAGGAAGTCGAGCAAGGCCATGTGCCGGCGCAGCACGCGTTGCTGTCGGTGAGCAATCAGTGGGTTGAAGATGCCGTGGCGGCTGAAGAGCTGGCGCGGGTTCTTCTTGACCCACATCCATGAGCCCATCTCCAGAGTCAAAGGCAAGAAAACGTGACCCGGTTGTTCACTGCCGTGGCGCAGGTAGAGGTGGTCCCAAAGGTCGCCGTGCGTGAGGTACTGCATGTTCTGCGGCTCGAACACGTAGTTGTGGTGTGAGTGCGTTTGCTGGAAGACGCGGTGCAGGGCGTGCAGCTCCGCCAGGTGAGGCAGGGGCTGGCAGGTGTGGGCGTAGGGGAACCAGATGCGGTCCTGCAGGCCGAAGCCGGAGTGACAGTCCAGCGCCAGGCTGAAGGGGCGACCGAAGAGCTCTTCGTCCACCAGCCAGCACAGGGCCTGGCTTTCAGCCTCCATGGGGGCGCCATGCGGGCCACGGTACCAGGGCAGGGCGGGGCTCAGGCGGTGGCCGCTCAGCAGCCAAGGCACCGGTTCGGTGGCTTCGATCGGGGCGTTGCGCATCAGGTCCACCCCGCTGGGGTTGGCGCGCGTGCCAAGCCAAAGGCCGCCAGGGTTGACCAGCGGCATGAAGACCATTCTCAGCTGCGAAAGCTGGTGGTGCAGCACCTCGTCCCAGCGCAGGCGCTGCACCAGGCTGGTCAGGTAAGCAATGACCACCTCGGCGCCTATGCGCTCCAGGCCATGAACGCCTCCGAAGTAACCGATGGCAGGCACCTCTCGCGAAGGATTACCCAGGGAGATGGAAGGCACCTCGAAGACCTTGCCTCCCACTTCGACGCGGCACAGCGTGCGTGCCTGCACATGCTCACCACCCAGCTCGATGAGGCGGAGGATGTCGTCGAGTTCGGGCAGTGCTTGCTTTGGGCTCACGGCGGAGGGGCGCGGTGGAGACCGGCTCACCTTAACGAGTCCAGGGCGGCATTTGTGTGACGGCGGCTCATGCCCGTGTCATGGGGCTGACACGCGCGCCGCATACTGTGGCGTTTTCGCAGCAAGCCCGCCCCGAACGATGCGCGTCACGCCCCCTCGCACCATGCCCGGCTCCACCGTGTGGCGTTGGGGCGCCATCACCTTTGCGCTGGTCGCCGGCCTGGGGGAGTGGCTGGCTTTGCTGCGGGCCCGCCGTCGTCAGCAGGTGGCGCAACACCTGGTGCATCACTGACGGGATCGCACCCGGGCTGAATCGGCCACGCTCGGTCACAATGGGGGCATGAGCCAATGTCCTTCTTTGATCATCCACAGCCCAGCCGGTGTCGTTGCGCAGGCCGCCTCGGTTCGCAAGGCAGCCAAGCGGCTCAAGGCCTTGGGCTTCGACGTCTCGGTTGACGCGTCCGCCCTGAAAAAGCACCAGCGCTTCGCTGGCGAAGACGCCGAGCGCCTGCAGGCCATCCACCGAGTGGCGGATGCGGCACCCCAGGTGGCCTTGGCAACGCGGGGTGGTTATGGCCTCAGCCGCCTGCTGGATCAAATCGATTGGCCCAAGCTGGCGCGCAGCATTGAGCAGGGCACGGCCTGGGTCGGTTACAGCGATGTCACGGCCCTGCAGTTGGGGGCCATGGCGCACGGCGCTGCCGGTCCGCTCAAGCCGGGCGAGAACGTGTCTGCGGGCTTCTGGGCCGGCCCCATGGCCTGCGGCGATTTCGGGCACGCCGACATGGCCGAGGGGGGCGATGACGTCACCCAAGCCTGCTTTGTCGAAGCCGTGACCGGTGACCTGGAAGCGGTTGGCTTTCGCACCGAGCTTGGCTTCGATGGCATCGAGGTCACCGGGCGCCTGTGGGGCGGCAACCTGGCTGTGGTGCAGGCCCTGCTGGGCACGCCGCATTTCCCGAAGGTCAAGGGCGGCATCCTCTTCCTGGAAGACGTCAACGAGCACCCGTACCGGATTGAGCGAGCGCTGTTGCAGTTGCATCAAGCGGGTGTGCTCGGGGCGCAAAAGGCCGTTGTGCTGGGGGCTTTCACCGAGTATCGCAAGTCTCCGCTGGACCGTGGCTACACGCTCAAATCGGCCATCGCCCACCTGCGCAGCGTCTGCCCGGTGCCCATCCTGACCGGCCTGCCTTTCGGGCACGTGCCGACGAAGGTTTGTGTTCCGGTGGGGCGCCAGGCCACGCTTTCGGTGCAGGGGCGTGACGCCTTCCTGCTTTGGTGATCGGAGCGACAAGCGTGAGCGGGTGCATGGCGGCCAGGAGCCGGGTGTGGGCGGCAGCCCGATCAGCCGCGCGGGGCACAGCGGCGTTGCTGGCCGTGGTGTGCATGTCGCATGCGGCGCCCTCATGGGGGGCGCACGCCTACGCACAGTTCGGCGACATCAAGTACCCCTCCGGCTTCAGCCATTTCGATCACGTCAACCCCAAGGCGCCCAAGGGCGGTGACTTTTCGCTGGTCGCGCCGGTCATCGCCAACAGCTTTGACAAGTTCAATCCGTTCACGCTCAAGGGCACGTCACCACCGGGCCTGAACGCGTTGGTGTTCGAGACCTTGCTGACCGGTAACTTCGAGGAGCCCACGACCGCCTATGCGCTGTTGGCCGAAGACGTGAGCGTGGCACCGGACGCCATGTCGGTCACCTTCCGCCTCAACCCGAAAGCGCGTTTTCACAATGGCGATGCGGTGCTGGCCCGAGACGTCAAGCACAGCTTCGACATGTTGACGAGCAAGCAGGCATCGCCTCAGTACGCGGCTTACTTTGGGGGCGTGGCGCGGGTTCAGGTGCTGGGCGAGCGGCTGATTCGCTTTGACTTCAAGCGGCCCGATCCGGACCTGCCGCTCCTGGTCGGCAGCCTGCCGGTCTTCAGCCACAAGTGGGGCATGGTCAAGGGCCAATCCAAACCTTTTGACCAGGTGGTGGGAGAGCATCCCATCGCCTCGGGACCATATCGCATTGGCAAGGTGGTGCCCGGTCGGGACATCACGTACGAGCGAGACAAGGCTTACTGGGGTGCTGAACTCAATGTGCGGCGTGGACAGTTCAACTTCGACCGCATCACCTACAGGATGTACCTCGACAACGTCACGGCGTTTGAGGGCTTCAAGGCGGGTGAGTTCGATTTCATCGAGTCCTACATCTCCAAGGACTGGGTTCGGGCCTACAAGGGCAAGCGCTTTGATTCGGGTGAGCTGGTCAAGAAGACGCTCCCGCACCGCAACGCGGCCAATTTCCAGGGCTTCATCTTCAACACGCGCCTGGACAAGTTCCAGGATGCGCGCGTGCGTCAGGCCATTGGCCTGGCCATGGACTTCGAGTGGATGAACCGCCAGCTCTTTTATGGCATTTACTCGCGCATCACCAGCTACTTCACCAACAGCGATTACGAGGCCAAGGGCCTGCCAACGCAGGAAGAGCTGGCCTTGCTGGCGCCCTGGCGGCGCAGCCTGGATCAGGCCGTGCTGAACGCAGCGGTGCCCCTGCCACCGAGCACCAGCCCGCCAGGTTCGTTGCGCGCGAACCTGCGGCAGGCCCGCGACCTGCTCGCCGCTGCCGGCTGGAAGCTGCAGGATGGCGTGTTGCGCAATGCCAAGGGTGAGGCCTTCACCATCGAGTTCCTGGACAACTCGCCCAGCATGGGGCGCGTGATCACGCCGCTGTTGCGCAACCTCGAAAAGCTCGGCATCCAGGCTCAGTACCGCGTGGTCGATTACGCCGTCTACGAAAAGCGGATGAAGCGTTTCGAGTACGAGATGGTCAGCCTGGCCCTGCCGGGGCAGGAGGTGCCGGGCGCCGAGTTGAGGCAGTACTACCATTCATCCCAGCGGGACCTCGAAGGGTCGAGCAACCTCATTGGCGTGAAGGATCCGGTGGTCGATGCCCTGCTCGAGCGGGTCGCTCAGGCCAAGACACGGGGTGAGCTGGTGGTGGTGCTGCGCTCGCTCGATCGGGTCATGCGTCACCAGCATTACTTCGTGCCGCATTGGTACTCGCGCACCTTCCGCGTGGCCTGGCGGGGCGGCCGTTTCGGCATGCCTGAGCCGCCGCCGCACTACCGCCCCGATGCCTGGGCGCTGAGCAGTTGGTGGCGCCCATGAACACGAGCCCGGAAAGCCATTGACGACCATGTGGGCCTACATCCTCAAACGCATCTTGCTGATGGTGCCGACGCTGCTGGGCGTGCTGCTGGTGACCTTTGCCATCATCCAGTTCGTGCCCGGCGGGCCAGTCGAGCAGGTGATGTCGCAGCTGACCAGCCGCACCTCGGGTGGCGAGCGTGCCGGAGCCGACAGCGCCTACCGCGGCCGTCAGGGCGTGGACCCCGCGCAGATCGAGGAGCTCAAAAAGCTCTACGGTTTCGACGAGCCTGCGCATGAGCGTTTCATCAAGATGGTGGCCGATTACGCACGCTTCGACCTGGGGCAAAGCTTCGTGCACCACAAGGACGTCTGGGGCCTGATCCAGGAAAAGCTGCCGGTGTCCATCAGCCTGGGGCTGTGGACGTTTTTCTTGAGCTACCTGGTTTCGGTGCCTCTGGGCATTGCCAAGGCGGTGCGCGCTGGCAGCCGGTTCGACCTGGTCACCAGCATCATGGTGCTGATCGGTTACGCCATCCCGGGCTTCGTGCTCGGCGTGGCACTGCTGGTGCTCTTTGGCGGTGGCAGCTTTCTGCAGTGGTTCCCGCTGCGCGGTTTGACCTCCGCCAACTGGGATGAGCTCAGCCTGGGCGCCAAGGTGGTGGACTACCTGTGGCACATCACACTGCCGGTGACGGCCAGCGTGGTTGGCAGCTTTGCGGTGATCACCATGCTGACCAAGAATGCGTTCCTCGACGAGATCCGCAAGCAGTACGTGCTCACGGCACGCGCCAAGGGCCTGGACGAACGCAAGGTGTTGTGGAAACACGTTTTCCGCAACGCACTGATCCCGCTGGTGACGGGCTTTCCGGCGGCCTTCATCGGCGCTTTCTTCACGGGGTCGTCTCAGAAAACGGAAAATAAAGCACGCTAAGGCATAGCCGAACCTGCCAAGCTTGCTCCACCCTGTAGTGACGCGATCAGCGGGCAGGAAACGTTCCCCCTTCGCGCATGGCAGGCGCACACCAACTCA
>NZ_LFRI01000248.1 GCF_001447195.1 Aquabacterium parvum
AGGGAAACTGCGCCGCTTGAAAAGTTCAAGGTTTTGATGGCCGCGCAGGATAGGCAGTGCCACACGAAACGCAATGCACGCGAAGACCAGCGGAGGACGGCGACCATCGCTCCGCTGGTTGGCTTGAAGGTGGACCAGTCGGGTACCCCTCCCTCTGCAACGCCCTTCGGGCTCACTGGGGTGTCCCCCAGCCCCCCGGCTTACTTCGACGCGGAGAGGCGCTCCATGTCATTGAGGACAGGCCGAGCATGCTGATGCACGGCCATCATGTAG
>NZ_LFRI01000249.1 GCF_001447195.1 Aquabacterium parvum
CACCCGCACCTGCACATGATCGCCTTGGCCGAGGTCGAGCCCAGCCAGGAGCGCTTGTCGCGGGATTGGCACCAGATCACCGGGGACAGCTTCATCGTTGATGTGCGGCCCATCGTTGGAGATCCCGCCGAGGGGTGCATGGAGGTTTTCAAGTACGCCGTCAAGTTCAGCGATCAGCCGGTTGCCGATACATGGCATGCCTTTCAGACGCTCAAGGGGAAACGCCTTCTTGGTTCTGCTGGGTGCTTCCGAGGTGTCGAGGTGCCGGAAGAG
>NZ_LFRI01000250.1 GCF_001447195.1 Aquabacterium parvum
AACGCAATGCACGCGAAGACCAGCGGAGGACGGCGACCATCGCTCCGCTGGTTGGCTTGAAGGTGGACCGGTCGGGTACCCCTCCCTCTGCAACGCCCTTCGGGCTCACTGGGGTGTCCCCCAGCCCCCCGGCTTAGTTCGACGCGGAGAGGCGCTCCATGTCATTGAGGACAGGCCGAGCATGCTGATGCACGGCCATCATGTAGGCCTGCGAGGCCTTGTCCCAGGCGTCGATGTGTCTGGCCAGGATGAACAGCCAGGGCGGCGTGTCAA
>NZ_LFRI01000251.1 GCF_001447195.1 Aquabacterium parvum
GAACGCTACCGACAGCGGGTCGAGTACCACCTGCGCAAACGAGCCGAGAGCCTGGGCTTGCGCTTGGTGCCGATGGAGGTCGCATGAACACCCCTTGGCAAATCAATCACTTATGGTGTGTTTCTTGAGAGGCTGGTGAGCGCAGGAGAGGGCGCAGAGCCCGCGACGAGCGTGCTGCAGGCCGATGTGCCACTGACATTCATTGGCGCTCCCTTTGTGATTTGCACAGAGTTTGCCAGATGCTTGGGCCTGGTTGAAGTGCGCCGCTGGTGAGCTGGCCGCCTTGAGGACGGGCAGCCCGCCCATGCGTTGGCAAGCGGCTGTTGCGCATGCCCGGATGGTTTGCTGACTGCCCTCAAGGACAGGCAGCCCACCTGCTGATGGTGTGCATGCAGCCTTGCGATGAACACCAGCCTTGCACATGCGCTGCCTTCAAATGATGGCGACACGCATGGCTTCAGACATGAGGGCCTAACTACCAAGTTCAGGGGCGCCCGCTTGGCGTGGCCGAAGCGTGCAGTGGTGGAGGCGTCCCCTGCAACGCCCAGTTAGGCGCAGCGGCCTTGCCAGACAAGGGATGTGCAATGCCGCCGTCGCCGTATGT
>NZ_LFRI01000252.1 GCF_001447195.1 Aquabacterium parvum
GGAAAAGACATCAACCGAGATTCCGAAAGTAGTGGCGAGCGAAATCGGAACAGCCTAGTGCTCTTTAGCAGTCGACTTATCAAAACAGCTTGGAAACGCTGGCCATAGTGGGTGATAGCCCCGTATGAGAAAAGTCTTCTGTGGAACTGAGTGCACGATAAGTAGGGCGGGACACGTGAAATCCTGTCTGAAGATGGGGGGACCATCCTCCAAGGCTAAATACTCGTAATCGACCGATAGTGAACAAGTACCGTGAGGGAAAGGCGAAAAGAA
>NZ_LFRI01000253.1 GCF_001447195.1 Aquabacterium parvum
TGATCTGGTGCCAATCCCGCGACAAGCGCTCCTGGCTGGGCTCGACCTCGGCCAAGGCGATCATGTGCAGGTGCGGGTGCCACTGGCCCGAGTTGTCTCCCCGCTTCACTTCGTATGACCAAACAGCGCCCACAACGCCATCGAGCACAGAGCCGCGACCACGTTGCCGGCGTTTCCATAGCTCGCGCTGGGCTCTATGAAGGTGCTTAAAGCGTTCAGCCAGGTCATCACCGTTCTTCACCGTCAAAGTCACCAAAAAAGGCCTCAGAGCCG
>NZ_LFRI01000254.1 GCF_001447195.1 Aquabacterium parvum
AGGTGCTGAAGCTCAAGGCCCTGAGCCACGGTGCCAACATGGGCCGGCTGGTCGATCAGGCCATTGATCAAGGCCAGCTCACCGAGCTGCGCCAGATGTGCGCCAAGGTGCATCCCTCGCTGATCGAGCGCCTCGAGCAAGTGACGAACCTGCTCGACATGAGCAAGCGCGAGTTCATCGAGGCTGCTGTGTCTGATGCGCTGGCCCGCGCCGAGGAAGCTATCGAGCGTTCCGGTGCCCTGGATCAAGGGAGCCTGTGATGCTCACGCTGAC
>NZ_LFRI01000255.1 GCF_001447195.1 Aquabacterium parvum
TGGTCTTCGCGTGCATTGCGTTTCGTGTGGCACTGCCTATCCTGCGCGGCCATCAAAACCTTGAACTTTTCAAGCGGCGCAGTTTCCCTTGCCTGCGATCTGACTTCCTCCTAGAATCCAAAGCATCCGCTTTTGGGTTTTGGAGGAATCATGAACTTTGACGAAGTAATCCAGCTTCAGGTGCTGAAGCTCAAGGCCCTGAGCCACGGTGCCAACATGGGCCGGCTGGTCGATCAGGCCATTGATCAAGGCCAGCTCACCGAGCTGCGCCAG
>NZ_LFRI01000256.1 GCF_001447195.1 Aquabacterium parvum
GCGCCTCTCCGCGTCGAAGTAAGCCGGGGGGCTGGGGGACACCCCAGTGAGCCCGAAGGGCGTTGCAGAGGGAGGGGTACCCGACCGGTCCACCTTCAAGCCAACCAGCGGAGCGATGGTCGCCGTCCTCCGCTGGCCTTCGCGTGCATTGCGTTTCGTGTGGCACTGCCTATCCTGCGCGGCCATCAAAACCTTGAACTTTTCAAGCGGCGCAGTTTCCCTTGCCTGCGATCTGACTTCCTCCTAGAATCCAAAGCATCCGCTTTTGGATTT
>NZ_LFRI01000257.1 GCF_001447195.1 Aquabacterium parvum
AAACGCTTCACCAGCGGCTCACCACTTGCGGTGACTACCTGCTGTTCCGGCACTACTTCACCATCGACGCTGTGAGGCTGCATGCGGCCAGCTTCTGCATGAAGCACCTGCTTTGCCCTCTGTGTGCCATTAGACGTGGCGCTAAGTCGATGAAAGCCTACTTGGATAGGTGGGAGGTCATCCGAGCCGAGAAAACGGCTCTGAGGCCTTTTTTGGTGACTTTGACGGTGAAGAACGGTGATGACCTGGCTGAACGCTTTAAGCACCTTCATA
>NZ_LFRI01000258.1 GCF_001447195.1 Aquabacterium parvum
AGGTATCTGCAGACTGGTATGCAGTGATGAAGTCATTGCCGGCTCCGCCAACAAAGGTGTTGACCTGCGAGGCAGGGTGATAACCTTCAATCGCACTGATCGTGTCGTTACCTGCGCCGCCTTCAATCCAATTTGCACTGCTGGCGGCACCATACTCGATTGTGTCCTTGCCTTCACCACCATAGATGTGATTCGAGCCAGCACCGGTGTCTTTAATGGTGTCATCACCATCACCCCCGTCGATGAAGTCGCTGCCTCCGGCATCCTGAATGGTGTCGGTACCACCGAAGCCCCGAA
>NZ_LFRI01000259.1 GCF_001447195.1 Aquabacterium parvum
ATCGCTATCTGCATGGAAAGGGCTACGCCGTTTCGCATGCGAATCGCCCCAAAGCGGCGTAGCCGCCGAGGGATCAGACGGGTAGGGGATTGGCCTGGAACGCCGCTCCCCTGCCCTAACCAAGCCAACTACACAGTAGTTGAAATGGCTGGAATGAAGTCTATCGATGAAGCGCGCAATGTCCTCGAAGAGGCTGCGCTGATGACCACTGAGACGGTGAGGGCCTTCTACGGGATCGTAGCTGCTGGCCCGGATGTTGACACGCCGCCCTGG
>NZ_LFRI01000260.1 GCF_001447195.1 Aquabacterium parvum
ATCAACCAACGCACGGCAACTGTCGATTGCGGCACCGAATCATGGCGCCTGCCGTTTGCAGCGCTTCGCCACGTGTTGGATGTCTAAAGCCTAGCGGCCGGTCGTGACAAGAGGGTGCGCGTCGGACTATTACGGCAAGTGGTGGGGCTGCGCAAGAGAACCGGGCGACCATGTTGGGCGAGGTGTCGCGAGGACTGAAAGCGCTTGCGAAAGAGCTTCAATGCCCTGTCATCGCGCTCTCACAACTCAACCGTGCAGTGGAGAGCCGCCCTGACAAGCGCCCGATGATGTCTGACCTGCGAGAGTCGGGGGCCATCGAGCAGGATGCCGACGTCATCATGTTCATTTACCGCGACGACTACTACAACAAGGAATCGAGCGAGCCCGGGGTTGCAGAGATCATTCTTGCAAAGCAACGCAACGGTCCTGTCGGAACGGTCAAGCTAGGATTCCTCAAACCTCAGACCAAGTTTGTGAATTTGCAGACGATCTGAGTGCCCTTTGAGCCGCCTTCCTTGTGAGGGCGTCTTTCTGTAGACTAATGCGAAATCCACCGGCTGAGGTTAATCAGCTCGTTCGCTGCACGTCACGCAGCGCCTTGCACATGGTTTGGCTTCTGAAAAACCATGGGTACCGCTTGCGGTATTTGAAGTTTCATCAACCCCCTGGGGCTCGTCACGCCCCTCAGGGGTCACGTGCGGGCTCCGTTTTTATTGGAGATCCCATGTCTATCATCCTGATCAAATACCTTGTGCAGTTGGCAAGGCAGGTCATACGAAGGTACTATCTGTTCATGGATAAGATCATTCGCCAAGGCGACAAAGAGGTTCGTGTGTTCCGCACGCCAGATGGTGTGACCGGTATCGTGGATACTTCTGTGCCCATGAGCGCGCTCGACGGCCTGGCTGCCAAGCTCGAAGAACGTCTGGCAGCCCGCGCTCGTACCGCGAAGATCGCACTCACGCCTTTCGGTGGTGCGAAGCCTATCGCAGGCTCCAGTAGCTAAGGTCCTGCGATGGCCGCCACGAACTTTGTTCGTGGGTCGGTTCTCAGATGTTCGTTTCCCTACGTCGATCGCCCTAGCAGGCCGGGTCCTCACCCGCATTACTGCTTGTTCGTGGATTCATTCGAGATCCGCGACAGGATTTACTACGCAGTCTGCTACGGCACGTCCCGTCTCGATGAGCCTCTCCTCGAGAACCACAACGGGGCTATTTTCAGCGTCGACAGCTCCCTCATTAAAGGCTCGCCCATGTCCATGCGTGTGACGCACTTCGTGTGCTCGCATGTGGCGGTCATTCCTGATCGATGGGTGTACCGAAACTTCCAAGCTCGCCTTGATTTCATCCGCCCGGAAGGACGGAAGGGAGATCGTCTGCGCGAGCGCATGTACGACCAGTTCGTGCTGCTGGAGCCGTTGATGGAGTACGAGGCGCTGATCGCCGTGAACTACGTTCGGAAAACGGGCCGACCAGGCTTGCCTGGCGAGACCACCCTGCGGTAAGTCCAACCGCATCCTTAAAACCCAAGGTCGTTGCGACCGGAGCCTCTGGCCCGTCGCACGGCCTTTTTTCATTTCTGAGGCCAATATGCAAGATACCGTTGAACAAGGCCAGCCCATGGCCACACTGAACCCAGAAGCGTGGCATGCCACGCACGTCCCTGAGGAGCGTCGACTTGCCATGCTCCCCAAGCTGTTTGGTGAGCGTCTCATGATCAGAGGAGAGCACGCCGTCTACAACTTCATGAGCGCGATGTGTAGCGCCTACGGCGGCGGCTTCTGGGACTACTACGAGCTGGCTAATGGGGCCGTTTACATGGTGCCAACAGGTGCCGAGAACTTTGAACTGAAGTGGCACGGCAACGGGTACGAGGGGCGCGTCAGCGCTCATGCAGCCGGAATCATCGTGACGCTATGTGCATTGAGCGAGATGAGCTTCCACGATCGAACGGATACCTGCGCGGAGAACTATCACAAGTTGCGTGAGGTACTCGTCGTACACCCGGAAGGCTCCCAAATTTACCTGGCCACCGATTAAAGCTAGGCGTTCTCGGGCAGAGGCCCGGGCCGCTATCTCGCACTGTGGCCCATCGTGGCTGCGTCAACTTCAGGCGTCCTCACTGGCCAATGCCAGAGGGGGCGCCTCTTTCATGAGGAACTCAACATGACCAACCGTCGAGACGTTCGCGTGGGTGATTCAACCAGGTCGACATCGATACCCGAGCAAGCCGAGGTTCCGGCGCATCTGCAAGATGTCGTCAACGACATGGAGTTGCAGAGGCAGCAAGGCACGCTGTCGGATGACGATTTTCAGCGGCGGCTTAGCCGAATTTTGGAGCGCGACCGGCGCGCCGCCAATCGTCAAGGAGCGCAGCCATGATGCTTCACTATCTGGTCCGATCTGTGGGGCTGAATCGCGGTGCTCCACGGATTTTCCTCGACGGTCCGCTGCTGCGCGCCACAGGGTTCCGACCCGGCTCAAGATTCGATCTTCAGCTCGACGTGCAGCGTTGCTGCATCGAGCTCGTGCTGGCTTCTGGCGGTGAGCGCAAGACCAGTTCTCGCAAGAGAGCGGACGCCGAGGAATCGGTCATAGACATCAATGGCAGAGAGGTGCTGCGCTCGTTCCCGGCCGGCATGGCCGTGCGGATCGAGCTCTATGCGGATCGTGTGCTGATCAGCCCGCTTGCCAGCGAGTTGGCCAGGATCGCCCGCCTGCGGCGCTTGCTGACGTGTGAGGCCCAGGGCTGGATTAGCTCTGCCAGCCTTGCTCATGGGATCGGTGTCATGGCCAAAGCGGCTCACCTTGGCTTTGCTCGGAAAGGTATGGCGCTCAGGCTTGTGGCCGCCGTCGAGCTCGACGCGCGCTGGATTGACCAAGCGTGCGAAAGGAATGACGCCTGGTCACAGGAAACGATGGGCATTGCGGCCCCCTTGCAGGAGGTTGTGCAGGATGGGGCATTGCTTAGGCGTATCGGCTTGGTCGACCTGGTCGAAGCTGGCTTGCCATGTTCCGGTGCAAGCCGGGCCGGAAAGGCAAAGCGTCGACTTGGGTGCATGGAAGATCATCCCGAGGTGGGGCACCTGGTGGCGCCTGCAATTGGGGTGGTACAAAGCTGCCAGCCGATTGCATTCATGCTGGAGAACGTCACGAGCTACGCCAACGAAGCGAGCGCTGCCATCCTGAGGTTAATGTTGAGAGACATGGCTTACGACGTCCACGAAGTCGTGCTCGAGGCCACGGCCTTTGGCGCGATGGAAGGACGGACAAGGTGGTTCTTGGTCGCAGTTACATGCGGCATCGAGTTGGATGTGCAACATGCCTTGGAGCTTCATCTGCAGCGGTTCCGTCCGCCGGCGCGCTACGTGGGGGAGCTGTTGGATCCTGTGCCGCTGGACGACCCGAGCTGGCGATCATTCGCCTACATCGGTGAGAAGGCTGATCGTGATGCCCTGGTTGGGAATGGCTTCAGCCCTCAGGTCGTTGAAGCTCACTCCATAGAGGTTCCTACGCTTCGGAAAGGCTACCAGAAGGCGGGATCGACAGATCCGCTCCTGCAGCACCCATCCAAACCAGAACTGCGACGCCAATTCACTGTGGCAGAGCATGCGAGGTTCAAGGGTGTGCCAGAGCACCTGGTTGATGGGCTTTCGTTCACGGCGGGCCATCAGGCGCTGGGACAGTCCATTGCGGTTGAGCCAGTAGCCTGGCTCTTCGAGGTTCTCGCCGGTGCGCTGAAAGACTGGGCCAAGGACGCTCGTTCAAATGCGCGTCATGCGTTTGATCTCAGACCAGGGGTCAACCGATCACCAGCAAGGGCTGTGACGGGATGACTTGAAACGAAAAGGCCGGACACTGTCCGGCCTTTTTCCATTTAGTCTTGCGCAGCGCCATGTTCGTTAGCCGCGTCGAGTCCCGTCGCACCGCAGGGCTGGCAATCAACGCGACCAGCGAGGCCTGGCCAGCCGCCAGTACCACCGCATCAAGAAAGGCCGGAGGCCGTCAAGAGGGTACGCCCCATATGCACAGCCAAGCCGAGCGGTAGGCCCATCAGCCATACGCATGCGTAGACGGGCACCATGGTGTCAATGCTCCCCTGATCCCGCTTGCTCACAAACGCCCAATAGCCCAAGAAAACTGGTAGCAAGAGGGAGGTCAGGGCCCGGATGGTATCTCCGTGAAAGGCGTTGATGACCCCCATGGCGGCCGTCGCGGCGCAGGCCGAGCCGATCAACGTCAGAACCATGCCCATGAGCATCACTTCTTTGCGTGCCTTGGCAACCGTGTTCATCGTCTGCTCCTTGAGAATTGATGTGAGCAGCATTTTGCGGCAGTTCTAGATCCGCGGGCACCCTCCGGTATAGAATTTAATCGTACTAAATTGTTTTCCATGAATTAGGCCGTATGACGCACAAAGACCTGCCCGCCAAGGAGCCTGCCGCGCGAAAGTCTGCGGCGCGGAAAGCCGTGGCCAACGAGGCGGAGAAGCCGAGCGGCGGGGAAACTCGCGGACGACGACGAAAAGGCGGGGCGGCATTTGCAAAGCGCACGTCCGTTACCCTTGTGCAGGAGACCTACGACTTCCTGGTCAAGGAAGGCGATGGCGTTGCCAGCGAAGGTATTGAGCGAGTTGTTGCTGCGGTTCAAGCCTCAAGGCAACGAAGGCGAGCTTAGGCCGCAGCGAGCACGCGAAACGAGCGTGATTCGCATGCCGGCCGATGAGGTTGAAAAGGCGTTGCCGAGTGGCACAGGCAGGATGACACGACTGCCTGAACAGAACGGCGAGAGGATCGAGATGGCTGTGATCGTCAAGAAAGCTGAGAAAGTTGCTGCGGTGGTGAGTAGCCTTCCCGTTGGGTTCAGCTTCGAGGCCTTCCTCGAAGCATTTCAAGCCGCGTACCCAAAGGAATGGGCAAACGTCGTGCGTGAGTACCAGAAGCACGAGCGCAAGACAAAGCCGGGCAAGGCTCATCCAATGCCTGAGCCGGTCCAGTACATGCGCAATGCACTTAATGTCCATCTGCGTGGATGACCACGGCGCAACGCGCAGCCTAAGCCGCCTGACCTGCGCAGCCACCTGACCCAAGGAAATGGAACATGAGTTGGAATCAGACACTGACAGACGTTAGAGATGCTTATCGCAACGCAAAGAATCCCAACGCAGCGATCACGCAAGCGAACTACTTGGCCATGCTTGGCGCCTTCTCGGAGCTGGTCCCGTTAGCAACCATCAGCGATGCATATGACACCGACTTCCGGCGAAATCTTCCTGGGGGCGGGTTGTCTGGGTTTGACGTTGTCCCATTGGCCAAGCGCATTTCGGATGCCCAAATGTTCGCTATTGCCAACCCTGTGTATCCGGTGACCGGTGAAGGCATTGCTGAGAACCTGTTGGCCTTACTGCACCTGCTCCCGGCGGGGTCCGAGAATGCAACCTTGACTCGGCTTCGGGGGACGTTCCAAAGCATCCTCGCGGGTAACCTATAAGCGCCCTCGCTCTCATTGAGATCGGAGCGTTGTATGAAGAAAAAGGGCCAACCTTGCGGTTGGCCCTTTTGTTATGCGGCCAGTAGCTGGCGCGCAAGTTCTACCTCGATGCTGTCACCTCCCTCATTGAGGACGTCTAGCCCCGTTTCGGGCATCTCGCCCGACGTGGACTGAGAAACGGCGATCTTGGTGGCCATGAGCTGCAGGCAGCTGATCTGTGCTGTGCCCAGGAATCCAAGAAAGTACACCTCCACATCACAGCGTTGGCCGATGCGCCATGAGCGCCTGGCGGCCTGCTGCAGTGTGTAGACGTTGTAGCCGGATTGAAGGAACACGATGGTTGGGAACTCCATCAGATCCAGGCCGGTTTTCACGAGTTCGGGGTTGGTGATGATCACCTCGACGCCCTGGTCAACCTTCTCAAGAATCCAGTCTTCGCGCTCTGCCGCATCGACGGCAGCGCGAAGAACGGCGACTTTGAAGCCCTGGAGCTCCAAGATGCTTCTCAGGCGAGAAGTGGTATCTCGGACACCTGTGTAGGTGGTGTAGACCAGCACCCTGCGTCCACGTGCCTTGGCCTCCTTGCAGAGGCTGACCAGCCGCTCCTCCTTGGGGCTGAGCTCATGCTCATCAACAAAGATCTGCGGTGCGCTGGCCAGCAGCGCCCTGGTGCGAGGGTGGTAGACCAGCTCTGACCGGAACGCGCAGTCTGGCCAGGCCAGCAACACATTTAGAACCACGCCCATCAGCGTTTTGTCACCGCAACGCATGGCCTGGGCAAGCTCCTCTTGCAGACGCCCCGCCAGATGAGCGTAAGCGGCAGCCTGGTCGTCCGTCATGGCGATGGGAACCATCTCCTCTTTGTAGGGAGGCAGGATGTTTCCACCGATGTCCTTGAGCCGCAGGAATGCGGTCAGCGGAAGGACGTAGCGCATGATGCCGACCGGACTGAATCCGGGCGCCTTGGCCACCCGGTGGGTGGTCTTGGTCTTGCCCTTCGCAGTCCTGTGGGCGCGCTGCCCATCGACGCCGGAGGACTCCTTGTAGATGTCCTTGAGCACGCCGTGTTCTCGCATGTAGGCCATGCTGGCCGAGGTGAGCGATCCGTCTCGGGCGGTGAACCCGTCATCGATCATCAGTTGAGGGTTCAAGCGCCAGAGCAAATAGAAGAGGTCATCGGCGTAGCCGCCCATCAGCGTGCCGGTCAGCAAGATCGCCTTGCGGCACTGACTGGCGATCACGCCAAAGGCTTGCCCCTGGGCGGAACCTTCGTTCTTGAACTCGTGCCCTTCGTCGGCGATGACCGTCTCGAAGAACCCTTTTGGAAGGTAGCGCTTGATGAACTCGCTGGGTTGATAGCCGCCGGTGCCGAAGCTGAACTCCTTGTTGGCCATGGCGCGTTCCATCCGTCTGGCTTGCCGGTCTGTGAAGACCAGGTCACCGTCCTCGTCCATCAAGTTGATGAACTCGTGGACGTTGTCCTCGAGCATGCTGCCGATGCGATCGGAGCCGAAGATCTTGAGTAGCTTGGCCGCTGTCTTGTCGCCGATCGTGGGGATCTGCTTCAAGGCTTCGGTCATCACTTCCTCCTTGGACCTGGTCGGGCCATTGCGATAGAGGGTCCACAAGGCCTCTCCGCAGGCCTTGCAGGCCGTTTGGTGGACGTTGAGTACCTCCATCGCTTCCACCGGGCTCAGAGGCCTTGGCAGGCCCTCTGGGTCGTCGCCGTGGATAGGTTGGCCGCATCGAGGGCAGGCTGCAACCCGCTGTGCGGAGAAATCGCCTGCCTCGGTGCGCTCGCACACGGTGCGGAGGGTGAAGCTGGGCTTCCAATTGAAGCCCATGCGCATGCGGACACGCCCCATGATGAAGAATGTTGGAGCGGTCGGCCGCTCCTGCATGGCGCGCAGCAACAGCAGCTTGCGGAGCGTGTCGGGCCCGTTCAGGATCCAAACCGCAGCTCCCGGAACCGTCTGCTTGATTTCTCGGCGCCACTTGTAGACGAGGTGGGGCGGGCAAACCACCAGGTTGCGGTTGAGGCCTGCTGTGCTTAGCACGGCCGCCAATGCGATGGCCATGATCGTCTTGCCCGTGCCCATCTCTCCATTGATGATGCAGGCGCGTTCTCCGACGTCGACGAGCAACCTGGCGCAGGCCTGCACGACGTGCTGCTGCTCGACGAACGGAGTTCGCAGCAGCTGCTCCATCACGAGAGCGCGATCGGGGTGAGGGTCCTTGTTGTAGACCGGGGCGTTCTGGGCTTGCACGGCCTGCAGCAGGCCGGTGCCGAACGAGGCGATGAAGTCCGGCAGGCTCAGGGTGAGCTCCGGCTGGGTGTCGGTGATTTCTGCCTGAATGGCTTCTGTTTCCATGGTGACTCCAAGAAAGTGGGGCCACCGTCCCCAGGGGCGTGGCCCCATGGGGTGAAATTGAAAAGGATCAGGTTTTCTTGATCCAGGCGCTCATGCTCGGATCGCGTTCTGGGTAATAGCGTCTGGCGACGATCTTCTTGCCGCCCTTGAGCGACAAGACTCGGCGCCAGTATTTGCCACAGGCCAATGCACGCTGTTCATTGACGGCACGCACGTAGACTGGGCTGCCGCAAGCCTTGCCCTTCTTGTCGACAGGGTAGACCTCCCATTGCAGCTGAGGTGGTGGTTCCCACCAAGGTTGATCTGCCATCGGCCATCCTCCTCAGGTCAAGAATCGGGCCGTTTCAGCGGCTGCGGTAGGCGCGAACAACTTCCCATTGCGAATCGATTCGCTGATCAGCGTCTCGAAAGAGGAGGGGAGCTGGATCAGCGAGAGCTCAATGGGTCCGATGCTTGGCGTTCGGGACAGGCATCGATGGCCTGCTTCTTCGTCAACCAGCGTTTCGCGGAGGGTGGTGAGAACAAAGTCCTTCCATTCATCCAGCAGCGGAATTGGCGATAAGTGCTTGACCAAGGACCACGTCGCACCCTCGCGCATTTGTGGGGTGTGACCTGCGTCGAAGGTCAACCAGCCTCGACCGTTGACTCGGTCTGGCGTTGTGAGCTCTGGGTCGAAGATCCAGCCGTGAACGAGGGGACCAAAAAGGCATTGCTTTGGCAACCTGCAGGTGATCTTCTGCAAACGCCGAGGGTCTCCTACCAGTGCTTCGAACTTGCTTGGTCGGCCGGGGAATGTCGTGGTCACCTTGGTGACGCTGTCTGCGTGCTGGCTCAGTTGCATGCGGCTGAGCAACTGCTGCACAGAGCCATCGCGGCCGTAGATGCTGAGGAAGACCAGCTGGCCATTCAAGTCACGCCCTATGGCGTCGATCATGATGTCGCCTTGCTGGTCACATGTGGTTACGTCCATATGTTGTTGCTCCAGGTAGAGGCGCCCACCGGAAGGAGGTGGGCGCTGGGTTGCTCAGCGGTTGCCGAGATTTCCAAACTGGGTCAGGCTCATCACCGAAGAGGCGAAGACTGGTCCAGAAGAGATGTGGGTGACGTAGAAGCCGACATCACCATCAGGAAACACACATGCGTGCAGGCCGGTGAAGTCGTTTTCCGCAGCCCGTGTCATTTGCCTGATGACTGCGTAGTCCTCTCCCTCTTCGGGGGAAGAAACGAACTCGAAGGTCGTGAGATGCCACTCATGGATCTCATGTCCGCCAGACAGCTTCAGGCAGGCCCAAAGCGTGAACAGGCGTCGAATCTGATCTGGGGTGATCACTGCGCGCAGCAGCTCGGGGACGAACAGCCCCTCCGACTGGTGCCTCATGGGCGACACAAAGGTCTGGTCGACCAGGTCGCGAAAGCCATACGGGAGCATCGCAGCGAGCAGTTGCTCGGCCGTGGCGGCCGGATGGCCTTTCCTTTCGGCCTTCTCATGGGTTTGGGGATCTGACGATGGCATTGCCTATCCTTTTGTGAAGTGGAAGAACGCCATGGGCAGACCCAATGCGGGTGTTGCCACCCGGCGGGTTGGAATGAGGTGTGACTGCAGGCAACGCTCTGCGGTCGTTCTGCGCCTGGCTGGCCAGGCGTGGTCGTTAGCGGATCGTCAGGATGGATCCGAAAAGCGGCGTGTGCGGGGTCAGGTCGATGGCCTTGATGACCGGGACGAACCTGTCGATCGCGACGGTGGTTTGCAGGACCGAACCGTCAGGGCGATGGTCGAACTCGCGCGAAATCTCTTTGCGCTTGAACGTGGCGCCTTTGACCAGCAGGATGCGGCTGTCGCATGAGACCAGGCCGGAGATCTGCCCAGCCGCAAGGGCCAGGGCAAGGTGCCATTGAGACAGGGGGCACAGAGGGCGCCGGTGCGCCTGGATCTGGCCGGACCGGAAGATCTGCCTGTAGCGTGGCCACAGCGTCGAGTTCGCCATGCGGCCGGCAATTTCTTGCCCGAGCTGCCTGGGATCGAGTCTCACCAAGGTGAAGGAGAACTCAAGCTCGGGGATCTCGGGCACCAGGTAGACGCCCGTGTCGTCGAGCTCAATGGCCTCTTGTTGGCCAGCCGCGAAGCCCACCATCTGGCGAACCAGTTCTGCGGGAGGATGAGCAGGGCGTCGTTTGACACCGATGATCACGGCTTGTCTGAATGCCTGCTCAGGTGCCTTTCGAACCGATAGCCGGTCAAAGTTGCGTGCGATCAGGGTCGACAGCTCTTCATCGAGCACATAGAACGGCACGACGAGGATCAGAATGCCTCCCACCTGCAGCGTCTGAAACCACTGCCGGCAAAAGAGCTTCTCATGACGATCACTGTTACCTCGTTGGAACGCCTCGGCGGTGTTCATGGTGTCGCCGTAGGGTGGGTTGAGGAACAGGAGATTGAACGAACCACGGGGCGCGAGCACGTCGGCCATGTCCGCATGAACCACCGTAGCGCCGAACGGCGAGAGAACATGCTGCGCTTGATCGGAGCGATCTTGATCGATCTCGATGCAACAGGCCTCTACCTTCGTGCCGTTCCGGCTCAGGTGGTCGATCAGGTGGAGCATCGCAGCGCCTTCGCCGCAGCATGGATCGCAGCTCCGGATGGCGCCGGCGTCGGTGTCAATTCGGGAGCAGATCGTGGATAGCGTTGCAAGGTCCGTGGGGTAGTAGCCTTGCTTGATGTGGTTGTGAGCCACACGAGGAAATATCAGTGCCATGGCGGTCCTGGGAAGGATGCGGGCACTTCCCGCGGGAAGGTGCCCGCAGGGTAGAAGGAATGGCCGACTTACGTCGGCCATAGGTCAGTGCATCTTCATCCGGTCAAACTGCTCCGGCGTGAAGTGAAGCTGAAGGACTGAGCCTTCGAGTGTCGTGTTGACGGTGCCTCGGAGGACGTCTTCGGCGAGGTCGACGGGCAGGACCAGGATCTTGGCCATCCGGTCGATCAGATCGTTCAGCTTTGCCTTCAGCTCGATCGTGGCGTCGCTGATGGCGATGGCTTCGACGAGCTTCTGAAACTGAACGGTGGCAGTCATGAGGGTCATCATGGCGTTCTGATATTCAGAGCCCAGATCAACGACGTGAGTGTGCTGTCCCATGGTGTTCATATGGTGGTTGATTATCTGAAAGAGGGAAGGCCCTGACGCGTATGCGTCAGGGGCCAAGGAAAGGCTCAGGAGCCCAGTTTGCTGAGGACCAGCAAGGCGACCGCAGCGAAGCCTGGGCCTGCCACGTTCGGGTTCTGCTTCATCGCGGCAACGCCACGACCAAGCCAGTACGCGAGGGAGCGCTGCCGTGCTGCTTGCAGTTGCCGAGCCTCTTGCCGACGCTGTTCAGCTTGTCGTTGAACGACCAACTGATCGGCGGCTTGCGCTTTCTCTTCAGCAGCTTTCTCGGCATTGCTCTGGGCTTGTGCGAATTCGATCTGACCGCGTTTGATCACGATCTGAGCTTTCACATACAAGCCGGTGAGCGAAGCCTTGAGTTCCGCATCGGAGTCGAGGAAGTCGACGACCGTCGCAGCTGCGGCGTATTCACCGCGCTCGATCAGCTGCTCGAACTCAACCCAGTGGGCGTTGTTCGAGCGCAGCTGCAGCGGGGTCATCTCGGTGGCTGGTGACGGAGCGTCACCAGGCACGTGGATTTCCTCGACAGACAGCAAGGTGGGGAAGACCAGTTCGGCGGCATCGGCCTGGTGGTCGTTGGCGCTGTGGCCACCTTGTGCCAGTGCATCCTTGACGGGTTGCAGCTGGTCAGCGATGGAACCTTGAGCCTTGGGGTGACGACGAGTAGACATGTGGATCTCCAAAAGAAAAGGGGACCCACTACCCGCCATGGGGATTGGATCCCCATAGGGTTGCAATGAAACTCCAAGACCGAGGTCTTTGCTGCTTCTCAGGAGCCGAGCAGCTAGGGCGATGCGTAACGTGCATCGGTCGGGACGATTAGTCGTCCAGGCTGTGGAACTCCTGTTGTTGTAGCAGCGTGCGGCGTTCAGCTCAAGGGGTACTTGTGGCGTTTCGCCTGTTCCTGTCAACCAGGTTCTTCAAGCAACCAACTTGGCAGATGCTTGAAGAACCCGGCGTGCAAATGACGCCAGGTCCGGGCTTGGAGGTGTTGTCTGCATAACTGACGTAGTCCATCCCATAGACTCGCTTGCAGCGTGCTCGATTTGCAGACCAGAGCACTACCCATTCACCCATTGACTGCCCGCAGGCTAGACGGCACCACGTTCGAGGCCATGGTCACCCTTGCAAAGATACCCCGCCTTGAGCGTGAGCTCTCAGTGGGCTATTGCCAGGCGGTGTTGGCCGACTCGCAATAGCCCGCTGAAACGGGCTGGTGGATCATCAGAGCGTTACTTCTGAGGTGGCTGCCAGTGCTGATTGGCAAGGTCCAAGGTGTAGCGAAGGTCCTCGCGCAAGAAATGAATCTGCTGCCTCAGCAGCTGGCGATCGACCGTCGAGTCCAGTTTGACGGGTTCTGTGCCGGCAGAAATGAGCTCGGCAGTTTCGGCGCCGAACAGGTCAATGAGCTGCTCCAGTCGATCGTCCTTCCGTCCAGCTTGCTGGCGGCGGTTGCGTGGGCCTGAAGCGCCTGCAGCTCGAGCGTTGGCCGGGCGCTTGGAGGCTACTTCGGTGCGCGCCGGCGGCGGGGTTTCATCTTCCAGCGGATCTCGCTCAGGGAACGTGGCGCCATCGCTGCTGGTGGGCTCTTCAGCCTCTTTGAGCCGATAGTCGAGGACGCGGGCCTGGATCTCGATGAACACCCTGGTGCGCCAGTTTCTGGACGTGGGCTCAAGCCTCGATATCCAAAAGTCGCCTTCGTAAGTTCCGGCGTCGAGCTGCTCGACCCACTTGTCGATGACTTTGAAGTCAGCAAGCGGGGTGACCAGTTCTCCGACCGTGAAGGTCCGGTAGGTCCCGGCGTGCTTCTTGACCGTTAGCGTTCCTGGCAGGCAAATGGAAAAATCAGCCGTCGATGATGGCTTCTTCATGCGTGGACTCCATGAGATGCGCGGAGCCACACTGGCCGCGGCGGACAGCAGGATCCGCGGCGGGTGAGAAGGGTGAACAAGGCGCCGCGTGAGCGGCGCTTTGTCATGCTTCGAGGTGACCCTGATGGTTCAGATCAGGGCAGTAGGACCGCACAGGTACTGTCAAAGCCGGCGTAGTTTGAGAGGGCTATGCCAGCAAAGAGGGAGTTCTGATGCAATCGATGAAACTTCAGATCAGGCGAACCTGAACCATCGTCTTTCAGAAGCCGGACGATGTTTAGGGCGCTCGTTTTGATGGAACGAGCAAACCGGGCGGTGCTTTTGCCGATGAGCACCAACGGGAACAAACCTTTGACTTTCACCAACAGGCAGCGGGCCTGCTCGTGAAAATCAAGATGCAGCCATTGTAGCGACCTCCCGCTCGGCTTGAGTATCTGAATGCGCAATGAAGAGCGTTCTGATCAGTTGATGGCTTGCACTGGAAAACTCGACACCACCGAGGGAAACCTCGGTGGTGCTGAGAATCAGGTGGTTGAGTCGATGCAGCGACAGCCTTGGAACTCATCGCCGATCTCTGCCTTGAGCACCCATTCAACAAATCCGGCGTCGTGCTCATTGGCCAGCAGCATGTCGAACATGCTGCTGATCTGGCCATTGAACGCAAATGCGCGGGTGTCGTTGAGCGACTTCAGCTCTGCAAGCAAGTAGGTGGTGAAGAGATCTCGTGCGACGTCATGAACCTTGCCGGTGAAGTGCATTCCAGCCAAATCGCCATTCTGGATGCCGAGGCGATCCTGAATGACTTTGGCCCCGGCATCGAGGGCAGCATGCGTTGCTTGCTCGATCAGTGCATGTGCGTCGGAAGAGTCGGGATGCATAAGCTGGCGGTTGAGAAGTTGGCGGGCTACTTGGTCAATCCACGCGGTTGCATGGGGGCCGACCAAGCCAAGTGCGGTCTCAGATGAGCGGTGGCCAGCCTGATGATCCAAGCGGGTCATGATGGCCAAGCTCCTGCAGAGGTCGCTTCTGATGCCTTCGAAGCTGATCGGTTGGCTCATGCTACACCCCCCTTCTTGCGCCGAAGCGATTCAGGCACGTGTGCCGGATCGCGCAGACGCCAGATGGGGGAAACAACGTAACCTGAGAGGCACGTGCGACCGGTGTCTTCGAACAAACCGCTGGCGAGCATCGGTTCAACAAAGCACTCGTTCTCACTCCAGTTCTTGACGTTGAACTCGTCATCGCTGACGTTGCAGCCGTAGGACTTCAGATTGACCGAGAAGGTCGCCAGTGGGCCTGGAAAGTCGTCCTCGTCGTCGCCGGCACAACTGATCAGCTGGACGAAGATCGCGCCACCTTGGGGGTAGCGTCCGATGTTGATATCCGCCTTGCCATAGGGCGTGTCCACAGTTCCGATGGTTTTCATGATGAATGGGTCCTCAAAAGAAGAAAAACCCAAGGAGCCGAAGCTCGCTTGGGTTTCTATGGGGCCGAATAAGGCTTAGGCTGCGGCGCGGGCGGGACGACGCGAGGTCGGTGCGTTGCGCTGGGCCGGAGCAGGGCGACGAGCTTGTTGGCTCGTGCGCTGCTGTTGCTGTTGCTGAGGTTCGTCGCGTTGGCGGGAACCGGAGCTGCGAGCATCCTGTGGCGGCTGAGATTGCTGCTGGTCGGCTTCATCACCGAAGGGCTGTCCGTCGTGATGATCGTCGTGGCCAGAGTGGTCCTGGTCATTCTGGTCATCATCGAGGCCGGGCAGGTCAATGGCTTGGCCATCGATCTTGCAGGACGTGATCTTGAGCAAACGACCTTTGAGGCAGTACCGCGTCTTGGGACGCTGATTGCCTCGACCGTCGTCGGCTTGGATCACATAGGAGTCGGGCTTTGCATCGCCCATACGGAAGCAGACGATCACCTTGGCATCCTTGTTCGGGATGGCCTGGTCGATGATGTCGAGCGCGTCCAGGGCCTGCGTGCCCACAACCCGCAGATCGATTTCTCGATAAGCCACCTTGTTGGAGGGGCCGACGAGTGCATTGATCTTGCAGCAGGTGTACGGATCGCCGTCGTTCGGTTGAACTTCGCGAATCCGATTGAGGTAGCCAATGCCTGTGGTGATCAGGTCGAAGAAGGTCACTTCTTCATTGGCGCGGGAAGAGGAAGAGTTGGAAGTGCGGTTTGCCATGATGGATCTCCAAATAAAAAAGGGACCCATCACCCCTATTGGGATCAGAGTCCCAACAGGGTTGCAATAAAACTCCAAGACCGGGAGGTCTTCGCTGCTTCACAGGAGCCGAGCAGCTTGAGGGCCATGCGTAACGTGCATGCGTCGGGCCGAAGCCAAGGGAAAACGCCCCGAATCTACACCGCTATTGTTGCAGAGTCAATGCAGGGGGGGGCAAATTCACCGGCCGGCATCTATACTCCGCTTCGGAGCCGCTACCAAGCGTGCCTCCCCTGCTTTTCCTCCCTGAGCAGGTGCCTTGTCGTGATGACAGCGCCAAGGCTTACACCCGCTGGCTTGCCAGCGGGTTTCTTTTTTCGGGGGGATTGATGGGTGCAGGTAGTTGCGTCCATAATCCAAGAGCAAACCGAAGGCTCGCCGGTAGCGAGCCGAATATCACCGTGAGGTGATCAGCTGCTCGGCTCCTGCGAAGCAGCGCATGCGGGGCTACCCGCCTGTGGAGTTACCTACTGTCCAGGCCGCGTGAGCGATGTCTTGGGCGCTGCATGGCCACTGGCCACCTCCGTTCCCCCGTCTTGGCCACGCCAGGACATTCGTCATCGGCTGATGCCTGCCGATTCAATCCGAGGGCTTGCCCTCAAACCCGCATGGGGAATGCTCCCGTGCGGTGGCCTTCCCTTGTGCCTTCAACCTCAAGGAGAAAGCAATGTCTCAACATCACCTGACCATGTTGCACAACGGTGCGCCAATCCACATCCAGTTGGGATGGGATCGCCCTTTGCATGAGTTCTTCATGCATGTCGAAAAGCTGATCGCCCATGATGACGATGACGAGGTGTCCCCTTACCTCTATTCGACGTTCGAGGATCATGAGCTTCGTTCTGGATGCCTGAACCTCGAATACTTCCTCGACAAGCTCAAGAGTCTCGACATCACGCTTCCTGCGCAGATGATCGAGGACCTCGAGCTCGACAAGCAGAAGAACGTGGGCAACAAGCACGTCGCTTACCACACCGATTTGGAGCTTGGTGGTCACTTTGTTGGCCTGGCCTCACCTGGCTCTGGTGACCAAATGGTGATCCCTGTGGAGGCTCAACTGCTGCCACTGCGCATCACCTCACGGGATGCCAAGCACGAGCTGCGCGTCATTAACTCCGGAGAGGGGTGGACGACGGAAGCTGTGCGCGAGGTGTTGGGTCGCTCTGACCTGATCAAGGACCTTGAGGCGTCGTCAGAGTTCAAGGACTCGGGTGGCGCGCATGCGTTCCTCGGAAGCGTGTGGATTGCCCGCATGACTGCCTGACGAAGCCATTGTTGAAACCCCAAGGGGAGCGCATCCCCGCGGGGCGCTTCCCCATCACCGGAGAAGCAAAATGAGTTCGACCATCATCGTCCCAGGCAGTTCATTGCAGGTTGGGCCCGCATGCAAGCGCGGGCTGACGGCGGCAGAATTGCTCTGCCTCAACTCGCCTTGGGGCAAGCCCGACTATGGCGTGGAGCTGCTGCCTGGCGTCGTCCAGATCAGCACGCCGAGCCATGGCGGGTTTCATCTTTCCTCGACGCGGCTCGCCGCAATGCCAGCTCAGCTGCAGGCGGTTCCGACGTTCACTGGGAATCCCTGCTGGTTTGAGGAGGACTGCGACTGGGCCCTCGTCGCGATCGGCTTTCCTGGTCTTTTCAATGATGAGCACATCCATGCCGCAGTTGAGACGGTACGGCACACGTCGTATCACTCGCCTGCGTCGCTTTGGCTGAGCTTGCGGGAGGCCTCATTCATCATCGAGCGCGCAACGCGGGGTGCGGATGCGCTGCGCCAAGCGGGCAAAGCGGGATGAATGTGACGCGGCATTGATTGTTGTTCGCGGTGCGGTTACGCCGCTTCTGTTTCTGCCGACTTGTTCATAGCTTAGGTGTCTCGGAACACCCTACGTAGGCAGCACTGCTGTCGATTTTCACAACCCCTGATGGGCTCGCCAGCAGCCCATTGGGGGAGGTGGCCCATCCCACACATGGAGCCATCTATGAGCGTAGTTCCTTACGAAGAACCATCCACGTCCGTACTGGGCAGATGCCTTTCGCCCCAGGAGTTGATCTCCTTCAACAAGGGCATCTTGCTGGAGGTGCTGAGCGCGTCTTCCGTCGCCACCGCAACGGTGACCTACTCCGGGGCGGGCGACGAAGGGCAAGTCAACGAGGTTTGCACAGAGCCTTGCATTGACCTCTCGGTTCAAATTTCCATGCTGCACGAGCGCGCCGCCTACCAAGCTGAGCGCGGATGGATCAGGCACCAAGAGTTCAAGGCCATGTCCATCGAGGATGCTTTGACAGCCTTTGCCGAACACGTGATCGGGCAGAACCACAGCGGCTATGAGATCAATGACGGTGGCCACGGTGAGTTGGTGATGGATTGCCAGGGCGGTCGTGCGTGGCTGGACCATCACGATTGCTATGTCGAAACTGAACAGACGGTGACCGAGCTATGAGAGCCCAAGTCTCATTAGCCTGCCTGCCTGGTCGACCAGTTCTTGAGGCCATGCGGTTTGTGACTGATAACGGCCTAGTGGAGCCCGTGTTTGGGAGTCTCGGGACGGATCATGTTCAACTGGTCCCCCAGTCTCGCGGTTGCATCGATGACGAGCTCGTCGACGTGCTTCAGGAGGCCTTTCCAGCCGTTCAGTTTCGACTGCACGCCAACGTGCGCCTGACGGTGGGGCAAAGACTGGCAGACCTTTCCAACTATGAATCGCATGCCGATTACTTCATTGAGGCAGCGCGGGTCAGCCAAAGGTTGAGGGCGCCTGTCTACTCCGCCCACAGCGGCCGGCGCCGGAATGCGACTTTTTCCCAGTTGGTGGACAACACCTTGCGCTGCCAGGACCTCTTCGGTTGTCCTGTCGCCATTGAGGGGCAGTACCCAAGTGCCCGAGGGGAGGAGTTGCTGGTGTCTAGCTGGGCTGAGTACGGGCAACTGCTCGAAGCGAACGTCTTTTTCGCCATCGATCTCTCGCATCTGAGCATCTTGGCCTCGGCCTCGGGTGATCGAAGCATGGCGTTGGTGCAGGAGCTGGTGAGTTCGCCGCGCTGCATCGAGGTCCATGTCAGCGACAACGATGGTCGATGGGATCAACACAAGGTCTGCGACAGGCCGACCTGGTGGAGTTCGGTGCTCCCTTCCATCCACAAAAACTGTGTTGTCTTCTCCGAAGGCAACCACCGTTCCAACATAGAAAGGTGCGTATGAATTTCGAAGAACTGATTAGCCAGGCTGACTACACGCTTGGCCATGAGGACCAGCCCTTCCAGGTCAACCATGCTGGGGTGGCTTTGATCCGAGATCTTCTGCCGCTCGCCGAGCGTGCCAGGGCGGCAATGGACAGGGCCTATGCCGGCTGTTGCGTGCTGGGTGTTTTGCTCGAATTCCCATGGATTCGGGAGGTACGGTTGGTCGTGGCGGGTGACTTTGCCATTGACGATAACGGCCGTGGATACGCATACGCGGATGTGGAGGCGAAGGACCTTGTGCTTGACCCCGAGGCACTTGCCTTGTCGGCCGCAGGCGCCGATCAATCCGAGCAGGTACTGTTGGAGCAGATCGAGGATTGGCTCGATGACTTTTCCTGGGAGATCTACGAGGGATTCGGCGGCGACGAGCACGAGCTGGCGGATGTCGTCGTACTGCTTCAGCGTTCACTGTTGTCGGAACTGCCGGTCGAGCACGCTCGTAGCGGTGGCCGCCTGGCCGACTTGCTCGATGAAAGAGGCCTCATCAGCATCGGTGGGGATCCTGTGGCCAGCTGATCCGCACGAGGGTCTGCCGAGATACGGGTCAAAATCCTACATAAGCCATTGGAATCTAACCGCTGGCCGTTCTATGCGCGATTGGAATATGGAGCGCTGACGCCCACAGCCTCGGCGCGGCTGGACGTCCTATTCGCCTGGCGACAAGGCCGCGAGCGGCGCGGTTCGATCAGCGGTGCGGCGCAAGACCGATACGACCTCTCTCACATCGTCAATGACGTCGGCCGCAGCTTCCGGCAACGACGTGCCGGTTGAGCTAGAAATCCCAGCCCCGTTGAGGACGGTGCTGGCCATGGCATGCAACTGAAGAAGTTGGTCCCTCAACCCACCCTCGCCAGACAACTGGCGGACCACCTCGTCAATCTCGTCGACGCTTTGCAGCAGCAATCGGGTGTCGAACGAGCCCTGTGCGGCTTCGAGAGCCGCCGCGTCCACCATGCCGTGTGCCGTTTGAACAGAGGATTCGCTGGTCATGACTGTCCTCGCCTTCCTTTACCCTTCGATGGGTCCTTGGCGACGCTCTCGGCGTTCGCCCTTGCCTGTCGGGCAGCCTGACGATACAGGGCGTCCTTCAGCCACGGTTCAACCGGCTTCTTCGGGTCCAGCGCGAAAGCCCCAAAGCGCTTTGTGTGCTGGCCGTAGGGACTCAGCCATGGGAAATCCTCCTCCCTGACCGGGTAGCCGCGAGAGATCAGATCCTCGATGACCATCATCGTGTCGACTGTGTTGTGCAACATCACGGCGGACGCCACGATGTCCTTGTGGCGTAAAGCCTTCTGCTGCTCGTTCGGATCGTTCTCCCAGACCCCGCCGCCGAAGTCGAGCCACTTAGAGAACGCGTGGTACTGCTCGATCTTGTTGGTCTGCCCCGTCACCTCCTGGCGCATCTCCTTGCTGTTGATCCAGCGCAGCAGATAGATCGTGCGCAAGACGCGGCCCAGCTCCCGAGCGGCTGCGTACACGCGGTTGCTGCGGCTGTTGTTGCTCAGCTTCCTGAGGATCACCGGCGAGGCCACATGGCCGGCCTCCATCGAGATCGCGATCTGCATCAGGTCCTTCCAATGGGACTTGATAAGGGCCCAGTCCACGACGTCGGTAAACAGCTTGTCGATGTGCTGGTACTTCGTCTTCCGGTCGACGCGGTAGAACTTCAGATCCTTCCAGCCGCGGATGCGAGGCATCAGGTCGATGCCACTGAGGTAGGTGAAGGCGAAGACGGTTTCCGACTGGCCATGGGTGTCTGAATAGACAGTGTCAGCCTGGACCGAAAGTCCCGCCTTCTGTAGGCCCTCGATCACGTACACCGCCTCCAGTACGCCAGGCGCGATGAAGTGGTGGAACACCGCCATGTAGTTGGTCGCCACGTGGCGATATGCCACGGCACCCATCTTCTTGTAGCGGAAGTGCATGCCGGCCAGTAGGTTCTGATCGTAGAAGTCGTAGTGCGTGCCGTCGGCGGCGACCTTGGTGGCATCACCCCAGTGCTTGGGCAGCGGCAACTGGAGGAACAACTCGCTCATCTCCCGGAACGCCGCATTGAGCTGGTCCAAGCTCATGTGCCGCCGATCTACGAACGAGAGCTGGTGCGCCGACATCTGGTTGACCAAGTGGCGCGAGGCCTGAACGACGCCCATGCCGGTGCCGCGCGCCCAGTTCACGACCAGGTAGCGGGCCGTCGCATTTCGGATCTTGGCGTCGTCCCCGCTCAGCGGGCCGTAGTGCCGCGTGAAGTTGGTCCAGTGCTCGATGTTCTGCAGCACGTCCAGCAGATGGCGGGACGGCATCTTGGCCGCGACCGCGGTATTGAGCGCAATGGCCGATTGAGGCACCTCCCTGGCCTGGGCACGTCGCAGCGACGGCTCGCCCGTGGGCCCGATGGTGACGTCGGATGCATGGTGCGGAAACTCTGTGTCGACCTCCATGGCCGTGTCGCCGAGTTGCTTTTGCAGGTCCTCGACGAAGGCCTCGGAGGTCGCCGGAATGCCTGCCCTCTCACAGTACTCGCTCAGCAGCTTCAGGCATTCGCTCCACGGCATCATCTTCTTGCGGTCATCAGCGAACTGGTCCGAACCCGCGATGCACACGTCGCCACTGCGCAGCTCGGTGGCCAGATAGCTGAAGACGCAGACCTCCAAGAAGCGGCGATTGGTCGGATGGCCGTGGCCGCCCGACCGCAATACGAGCTTGTGCCACTGCGAGGTTGCAAACGACAGGTCGACCTCGTCCGCTATCCATTCGGCCTTGGCGCCCTGGTTAGCCAGCACGATCTGCAGCGCATCGATCAGGCTCTTGTCCTGGCTCGTCGAGCCAAACTCCACCGCCCTGGCCATGCGGAACAGGGGCGCCCGCCAGGAATTGAACGGCTTGCGCAGCAGGGGCAGGTAGTTCTTGCCGCTCCAGACGCGGATCGCTTCACAGTCGGCGCGCAACTGGTCCAGGCTGCCGTGCGGTGCCAGCAGCTCTCGCACCCGCTTGCCCGTCTCCTCGTCGGACAGATCTTCAGCCAGCAGCTCGAGCACCCGCTCCAGCTTGGCCACAAGCTCCTCGCTGAGTTCGCGCTGGCGCGCCTGCAGTTCTTTCAGCTCCTCCTGGGCGGCGTTGTGGCAGGCTGTCAGCCGACGGATGAACATCTCCGCGATGTCGTCACGGGCGCGCACGCGCATCTGCCGGATCAGCGCCAGAGTCATCGTGTGGCGCTTGGCCTGCGAGAAGTCCTTCATTTCCCCGGCGTCGCGAGTCGTGGCCAGGTCGCAAAGGTACTTAAGCCTGGGCTGCGTCAAGCCTTCGAGGAGCGAGTCACTGTCCGGCAGCGATTCGAGCCAGCCAAGCTGCTCGAGCAGTTCATCAAGGTGCTGGCGCGACGCCTTCTTGGCCGACCGCTTCAGCTCGTTGTACCGGGTCTGCCAGTTGGATAACTCCGAGATCAACAACTCGTCCAGCCAACGCCGCTGGTCGTTGGTGAGTTTGCGCTCGACCCCGTCGAAGATGGCTTGCTCGGCAGCCTCGTGCTCCTTCTCAGCAATCTTGTGAAGCGTGCTGAAGCTCGGCAGTTCGTAGTCCTTGATCACGAGTTCCGTGGTCAGCGCGTTGATGACGTCGACCACGGTGTTGACGACCGAGCTGGCTCTGCGCGCGATGCGAACAGCCTCGGCCCGGGGCTTGGGCCCGCTGTACGGCCGGATCTTCAGGAAGGCGCGAACCTTGTCGTGGTCACGATACAAGGCCCCGTTCCCGCTGGCCTCGGGATACCGGAGCTGCTGCTGGGGCGCGAAGCCCAAGCAGACGGCCACATGCTCGACCACCTCTGGCGGAATGCTCTCTGCAGGCTGGAAGAAGTGCAGGTACTGGAAGCACTTCAACTGCACCGTCAGCGACAGCCGACGGTCTTCACCGCGCGAACTTGCAGCGACCCACTCCACCTCGTCTTTCGACGGAGTGAACAGCTTCCGCAGCTTTTGCGGTGTTAGGAGACGAGGAAATCGAGGATAGGCGGTGCGCTCAACGCTCGCCATGGGCCGGCGGGCGCGACGTCACATCCCGACTGCCAAACGTGGAGGCAATCACCCTGGCGCAATCAGGTCGCGCAGGGGTTGGCGGTTCGGGCGGCAAACTTCCGATGAAAACGGGCATAGAACAAACCTCAATGCTGTAGAACTTCGCCCCCGCGCTTGTCTCCACCCGTCGCCTCGTGAGCTCATCGGCTCTGTTTCAGTGCACCGTGGTGGTCGAGAGAAATGATAAGCAACACAGCTCGCCGTTGAACCTAGGGTTTGAGCGGAAGCCGCCGCTCTTCGACGCTCACGCAGCGAGCCCTTTGCCGTGATCTGGGCTTTGCGCAACCGCTCGCCCTCGTTCGGCGACGGTGATGGTGACCCAGGTGCCGATGCGGCCGCCGTCGTCCTCTTTCATCACTGGCGCGCTGACTGTCTGCGCTGCCGCACTCTCGTTCTCCGCACACGCCCAGATCATCAAGATCGACGGCTCGTCCACCGGAGCGGAGTCGGCCAGCGCGTGCGCAGCCGGTACGCCTTTATGCACGCCGCCGCTGGCTACAACGATCCGAACCAACCCCAGCCTGGCGCGTTCTTGTTTGAATCGCGAGCATGGCAAAGTACTCGGATGCGAAGGGTTAAGCATGAAGCGAGTTCGAGTCGCCCCTGGCAAGTTTGTTGCCGTCCCCAATGACGTGGCGTAAAGGGCGCAGCGCATCTTCGATCGGGGTCTGACTCGTGACCAGGTTAGGGATCAGCGGCGATGGAACCAAAGGGCGCGACCGGTCTGATCGCGGGCTCCCCAAAGCCACTTGTGATCGCCAAGCCCTGGACCGGTGCGGGCTGACGCTGGACGCGACGACCATCGAAGCCAGCGGCCGGCAGCGACGCCCGTGTGACCCGCTGGGTGCGAGCCTAGCGGGCCGAGCAAGACGCCGCACCGCGTAGTGCAGCCTTCGTGCCGATGAGCTTCGAGCTGGGCGACGCCTTCCAGTTCGACTGGAGCTGCGAGTACGTCTTCGTCGGCGGCATACGCCGACGGCTGCCGACAGCAGTACGGCGGGTCGGTGCAATGCCAGGCTCCGGTGATTCACGCGAACTCCCCTTGGCGGATAACCGGACTGATCCAGAAGCGCACACCGGTGAGCGCCAGTTCGAATTGCAGGTGCTTGAGAAGCTCCTCCATTCTTTCGGCGGGCACGATTGCCTTGACCAAGGCTGCAATACCGCCCGCAAGGCCTCCGTCATCATCCAGGTCGAAATGCTCGAACCCATGGGCGTAGACGGGCGAACAGAGATATGTCCTGCACACGCCGGAGGAGACAAGCGCACTGACAGTTCGCTCCTCCATAGCTATCGGCGCAAGCAGGTTCAGACATTGCATATCAGTCATGAGGGTCCTTGAACGTTTTCCCGACAAAGCAGCAAGCTCGGTCAACCTCAAGAGCACTTTGGCACCCCCCCGGACAGAGTCCGGGTGGGTCGACTACGAATCTGTCGTCAGCGGAGCAATGGCGTTAACTGGCCGACATATTGCTAGCTTGAAAAGTCAAGGCGCCAGCAACTTACTGACAAGCGACGCATTGCGGTAGGCCACCGCCAGCGCGTTCCTTATCCAGCCTTCCGCGCGACCACCCGCGATATGAAAGTTCGCGATCTCGAGGACATGTTTGAGCTTGAGCGCAGCCGCGTGGATCTCCGAACTGTCGTGTTCCAGTGAAATCTCCAGCCTGAGAATCTCCACGTGCCGGTCCGCATCGCGCAGATGGCTGCGCAACTGGCGCTGCCAAGGCTTGGACGGAGGGAGCCTCTCCAGCAAGGCCTGCACGATGACATCCACGTCGTTGATGCCCTTGCCGATCGCCTCAAAGTGAGCCGCGGCGGACTCTGGCGGGAAGTCCGATTCCGCCACTTGCGTCCCAACGTCCAGCAGGAGTTTTTGCGTCACTCGCGCACGCCCAGCTTGACGTCAGCCACGAGCCGACTCTTCATCGCCCTGTCTCGAAACGAGGGGTCGCCCATCTCCAACCGGTACCACTCGTTCCAGATCCACAGGCTGCCGACCAGATCCACGAACAGCACTTGTCCGGCGTCGCCCTGGACCTGTAGCACTCCATGCCCTTTGGCCCAGTTAAAGACCAGGAGGTGCTTTCCAGGCGGCACGGCGATCCGAATCAGCGAAGCCGGGATGGTCGTCACCAACCGCTCCCCGGCAATGCCCACCTTGACCCTATTGGCGGCATCTCCCCACCGGTGGCGGACGAGATAGATGGTCAGCTGACCGGCGACCGGCTCGAACCGCTTGGCTCGCGATTCGGCTTCTTCGTCAGGGACGGCTTCCGGCGTGCATATCGCCTTGATCCCGGGGCCATTCCTCGCGCGGTAGCACTGCGGTCCCACGGAGCTGCCCCGCAGGAAGCTTGCGCAACCGGGCAGTAGCAAGCTCCCGGTGACGCAGCTCATCCAAGCCAGTACTGCGCGCCTGTCCATGACTTCAGCTCCTTGGCCACCGCTGATGCTGGTCGTCGATCACGTATGCATGTGAGTGCTGCCGAGCGTCGTCCACGGCCGGGCTCTGCAGGTGCTCATCGCCTTCTTTCAGATCACCGTGGGTATGAGGAACCTCCACCGGATCGTCCTTGGGCCAAAGCCAGAGACTCGCGAACGTGGTCACTCCCGCCAGAATGCCCAGAGCGATGAAGCTGGCGTTCAGGCCGGCCTTGGCGCCCAGCCATCCGGCGACCGGGTAGGTGATGAGCCAACAGGCGTGCGAAAGCGCGAACTGCGCGGCGAAAAGCGCTGGTCGGTCCTGCTCGCTGGCCGAGCGGCGCAGCAGCCTGCCGGACGGCGTTTGAGCGAGGGAGTAGCCCATGCCCAACAGCAGCCACAGCACCACGAGCGCCGCATAGTTGCCCGTCGCCAAGGGTCCAAGCAGCAGGCCGATGGTCAGGACAGACGCGCCAAAGACCATGACGCGCCGGTCGGGCAAGCGCTCCAGGAGCTTGGGTAGCCCAAGGGCAATCAGCATGGAGCCGCCGCCGAAGGCCGCCAGTGCGCCGGCCGTGAAACGCTGGTTGAGCTGCAGCTGGCTCTGCACCAGCACCACCGTGTTGACGATGACCATGGCGCTGGCGGACGCGACAGCGAGGTTCAACGCTAGCAAGCCGCGCAGCCGCGGTGTGGAGAGGTAGATGCGGCTGCCGCGCGTGGTGCGCTCGTAGATGCTGCGCCGCGGCGGCTGCTTTGCCTTGGGGAGCACGGTAGAGACAACCAGTACGGCCGAGGCGACGAAACCCACAACCGTCCCAAGGAAAAGGCTGTGGAAGCTGACCACGGTCAGCAGTGCTGCAGCCAGCGCCGGACTGGCCAGGCTCTCAAGGTCATAGGCCAGGCGCGATAGCGACAAGGCCTTGGTGTAGTCCGCCTCCTTGGGCAGCACATCAGGGATCGTCGCCTGGAATGTGGGCGTGAAACCCGCAGAGGCCGACTGCAACACGAAGATCAGCACGTAGACCTGCCAGATCTCCGTGACGAAGGGCAGCACCAGCGCGACGGCGGCGCGCACGAGGTCCAGCGCAACCAGCAAGGTGCGGCGCGGCACCCTGTCGGCAAACGCCGAGGCGATGGGTGCGACGCCGATGTAGGCCACCATCTTGATGGCCAGCGCGGTGCCGAGCACTGCGCCCGCGTCCGCACCTGCCAAGTCGAAGGCCAGCAGGCCCAGTGCGACGGTGGCCAGCCCTGTTCCGACCAGCGCAATGACCTGGGCGAAGAAAAGGTGGCGGTACGTCCGATTGGCAAGGACATCCAACATGGCGGTGCTCCGCGAAAGGGGGACAGACGCCAGCAGGCGCAATGCCTGCTGGCGCCGCAACGGTCAAAGACCGATCAGTTGCCGGTGAAGTTGGCAGCGATGAAGTTGCCCTGCGGCGTGAAGAACATGTAGAGGTTCGCCTTGGACTTGTCGGCAGCGGCCGGATCCTTGAAGGTGACCTTCCATTCCTTGCCCTTCTGGCCATCGACCTGCTCGGGCGTGCCGGGCTTGATGCTCTGCCAGGACTTGTCGAGCTTGCCGCCGGCGATGAGCGCCTGCTGGCGCTTCACGGCGCAGCCCGACACGGTCTCGGCCTTGGCTGGCGTGTTGCCGTGGAAATGGCAGTCGCCGTCACCGCCGGCAAAGGCGGGAGCGGAGAGGCTGAATGCGGCCATGGCGGCCATCGAGACGAACAGTTTCTTCATGGAAAACTCCTTTGGTGGGGGGTGGGGGAAAACTCAAAGAACGCGGCCATCAGAGGCTCTCGCGTCCCGTGCGGGTGCTCTTGTCGATGTCCATGTCTTCATGCAGGTGCTTGTGCTCCTCCTCGGGGAAGCGCAGGTTCTCTGCATCGAAGTCGTGGTGGTAGCCGTGCAGTTGCATCAACAGCAACAGCGCGCCGAGCGTCATCAGTGCGTTGTTCGAGAACGTGCTGAACCGCTGGAACGACTCACGCTTGCGCCACAGGGACAGCAGGGCGACCATGACCACGAGAGCGGCGATCTGCCCGATCTCAACGCCGACGTTGAAGCTCAGGATCCGCATCAGCATGCTGAAGTTGTCGTCGCCCAGCGGCAGTTGCTGCAGGCGGGTGGACAGGCCGAAACCGTGCAGCAGCCCGAAGGCGAAGACGACACGCAGTAGGTTGGGCGACGGGCGGTTGAAGTACTTCTGGAAGCCGCCGTTGTTGTCGAACCCCTTGTAGATGACGCTGATCGCGATCAGTGCATCCACGAGCCAGAAGTTCCAGGTGATCTTCAGGAACGTCGCGAAGATCAGCGTGATGCAGTGGCCCAGCGTGAACGCCGTGACGAACTTGGCCACATCGGTGAACTTCGTGAGGAAGAACACCACACCGAACAGGAACAACAGGTGGTCGTAGCCGGTCAGCATGTGGCTGGCGCCCAGCCCGATGTACTGCAGGTAGCCGCCATCCAGCATGCGCTGCTTGTCGGCCTCGGAGATGCCGTGCGCCCAGGCGGCCGCGGCGGAGAGGAGCAGGCCCACCGCGAGCAGCGGCCGGGCAAGACGTTGGAACATGATTTCCTTTACTGCTGGTGAAAAATCAGGGAGACGGGGAAGCGCTCGCGCCTCCCCTATCAAGCTCAGGCTTGCGGCAGGGGTTCGGGTTCCGGCTCAGGCTTGGCCTGATCCGACCGCTTCAGGACGAGACCGCACAACGCGGGCAGGACCAGCAGCGTCAGGACCGTCGCGGTGATCAGGCCGCCGATCACGACCGTTGCCAGCGGCCGCTGTACCTCGGCCCCAGTGCCGGTACCGAACGCCATCGGGATGAAGCCCAAGGACGCGACCAGAGCGGTCATCAGGACGGGTCGCACGCGCTCCATCGCGCCTTCGATCACGGCCGCGCTAGTCGCCATGCCGTCTTCCAGCCGCTTACGGATTGCCGAAATCATCACGAGGCCGTTGAGCACCGCCACACCTGACACGGCGATGAATCCCACAGCAGCGGAGATCGAGAACGGAATGTCGCGAATAGCCAGCGTGAACACGCCGCCCGCCACTGCCATCGGGATGGTGGCCAACACCGTCGCCGTCAGCGCAGCGCTGCCGATGGCCAGGTAGAGGACCGCACTGATGAGCACCAGGCACGCCGGGATGATGATGGCCAGCCGCTTGGAAGCAGCCTGCAGGTTCTGGAACTGGCCGCCCCATTCGATCCACGCGCCGGTTGGCAGCTTGATCTCGGCGTCGATGCGCTTCTGCGCTTCGGCGACAAAGCTGCCCAGGTCCCGCCCGCTGACGTTCGCCTCGACATACAGGCGGCGCTTGCCGTTGTCACGACTGACCTCGTTCAGACCTTGCGTGAACTTGAACTGCACCAGCGAACCCAGCGGCACCGAAGCACGCGGCTTGCCGTCGACCGCGGGCAGCGTCACCGGCAATCCGCGCAGCTGGTCCAGATTGTTGCGTTGATCGCCTGGCAGGCGCACGACCAGGTCGAAGCGACGGTCACCCTCGAAGATCTGACCCGACGGCCGGCCTGCCAGCGCGGCGGACACCGTGTCGGCAACTTCCTTGAGCGTGAGGCCGTGGCGCGCAATCGCCACGCGGTCGAACTCGATGTCGAAGGTTGGGAACCCCGATGTCTGCGCCACGCGCGTATCGACCGCGCCCGGGATCTTCTTCAGCAACGCGGCGATGCGCTGGCCGGTCGCAGCCAACTGGTCGAGGTCGTCGCCGTAGATCTTGACGGCCACATCGCTGCGGACGCCGCCGATCAACTCGTTGAACCGCATCTCGATCGGTTGCGTCGCGTCGTAGGCATTGCCCACGATCGCCGACATCTTCTCGCGGATGCGCTCGACGACCTGCTCCTTGGTGGTCACGCCTTCGGGCCACTCGTTCTTGGGCTTCAGGATGACGTAGTTGTCGGAGGCGTTCGGAGGCATCGGGTCCGCCGCCAGGCTGGCCGTACCCGCCTTCGAGTAGACCGTCTTGACCTCAGGGAGGGTCAACAGGGTCCGCTCGATGGGCAGGTCCAGCGCGGCCGAGTCCTCGATCGACATCGAAGGAATGCGGACTGACGAGAGGTTCAGGTTCTGTTCGTCGAGCGTGGGCATGAACTCCTTGCCGACGAATCGGAAGGTGACCGCTGCCGCCGCCACTATGACGAGGCCGGTGACGATCGATGGCCACGGGTTGGCCACCGTACGCTGCAGCACCGGCAGGTACCGGTTCTTGGTCGCCTGGATCACCTTGACTTCGCGCTCCTCGATGTGCTTCGTCATCACGACGGCCAGCATGGCCGGCACGAAGGTGATGGACAGCACGAAGGCGGACGCGAGGGCCAGCATCAGCGTGATCACCATGGGCGAGAACATCTTGCCCTCGACGCCCTGGAAGCTCAGGCACGGCAGGAACACCAGGAAGATCACCAGCTGGCCGTATACGGTCGGCTTGATCATTTCCTTGGACGAAGCCATGACCTCCTGCAGGCGCTCGCCGAGCGTCAGCAAGCGGCCTTCCAGTGCCTGTCGATGGGCCAGGCGCCGCAAGGCGTTCTCGACCACGATGACGGCGCCGTCGATGATCAGACCGAAGTCCAGCGCACCGAGGCTCATCAGGTTGCCCGAGATGCCGAAGGAGTTCATGCCGATGGCGCTCATCAGCAGCGACAGCGGAATCACCAGCGCCGCGATGACGGCCGCGCGCCAGTTGCCCAGCAGGGCGAACAGGATGGCGACAACCAGCAGCGCACCCTCGGTCAGGTTCTTGGCGACGGTCTTGATGGTGGCCACCACCAGCTGGGAGCGGTCCAGCGTGGGCTCCAGCACGACGCCTTCCGGCAGCGTCTTCTTGATCTCTCCCAGCTTCTCGACCACGGCGGCGGCAACCGTCCGGCTGTTTTCGCCGACAAGCATCAGCGCGCTGCCGACGACCGCCTCATTGCCGTCGCGGCTGGCTGCACCGGTGCGAATCTCACCGCCGATCTTGACCGTGGCCACCTGGCCCACCGTGACCGGCACGCCGTTGCGTTGCGCGACAACCGTATTGGCGATCTGGTCCACGGAGCGCAGTCGGCCATCGGCACGGACGAGGTAGTTCTCGCCTGAGCGACGCAAGTAGTTGGCACCGATGGATAGATTCGAGTCTTCCAGCGCGCGACCGAGTTCACTCCAGTCCAGGCCGTAGGCCGCAAGACGCGTCAGGTCGGGCTCGACGACGTACTGCTTGACGAAGCCGCCCAGCGAGTCCACGTCAGCGACGCCGGGCGTCATGCGCAGCTGTGGCCGGACGATCCAGTCCTGCACCGTGCGGAGGTAGGCCAACTGCGAGACGGAATCGGGCAAGCGTTCGCCCTCGTCCGTCACGAAGCTGCCGTCCTTCTGCCAGCCGGCCTTGCCTTCAGCCGGTGCAGGCGCACCCTCGCCGCGCGGGTACTTGTACTCGACGCTGTAGTGCACCACCTCGCCGAGGCCAGTGGATACCGGTCCGAGGACGGGGTCGGCACCTTCGGGCAGGCTGGCCCGCGCCTGATTCAAGCGTTCGGTGACCTGCTGGCGCATGAAGTACAGGTTGGCGCTCTCCTTGAAGATCACCGTGACCTGGCTGAAGCCATTGCGCGAGAACGAGCGCATGTTCTCCACGCCGTTCAGGCCGGCAAGCGCTGTCTCGATCGGATAGGTCACTCGTTTTTCAACCTCGACCGGTGTCAGTGTCGGGACAACCGTGTTGATCTGTACCTGCTTGTTCGTGATGTCGGGCGTGACGTCGATGGGCAGCAAGTTGAGCTGCCAGGCGCCGAAGGCGGCGACGAGCGCCGTCAGAAACAGCACCATCCAACGGGCTCGAACCACGCCCTGGAGAAGAGCTTGGATCATTCGTCGTCTCCCGCGAGCTTCTTCGCCTCGGCCTTCAGCAGGAAGGCATTGCGGACGGCGACCTGCTGGCCCGACTTCAGGCCAGTGACGATCTGCGCCAGGCCACCGCTGCGCAGACCCACGTAGACCTGCTGGACGCGGAAGCCTTCAGGCGTGCGGAGGAACACGACATCCGTACCGTCGATGTTTTGCACCGCCTCTTCGGGCACGGCGACGCCCTGCGGCGTGGATTGACCGCGGGTCTGCAGGCGGACCTGCACACCTTCGCCGGCGAGGAGCGATTGCGCATCCGGCCCCGCCGTCGGAATGAGCACGACCGTGGCCGCACGCGTGGTGGCGCTGACGCCTGGCGTCAAGCCGCGAACCGTCACCGGCACCGGCTTGCCGGAGCGAGTCAGAACAGTAGCCGAGTCGCCCACTGCCACGCGACGCAGATCGTCCGCGGTCAGAGGCGCCTCGATCTGCACGGCACCGGGCATTCCCACACGGAACAGCTCAAGGTCCGGCGTCACGTGGGCGCCTGCAAGCGCAGTGATGGAAGTGATGCGGCCGGCGATGGGCGCCACGATATTGAGCGATCGGCCGTCGCTGCCGACGCGCGCGGCGCCTGCGACAGCAGCGGCCCGCTGAGCCTCAGCCTCAGCGACGTCCACATCTGCTTGAGCGGCTTCCAGCGCTTGACGAGGCGTGACGCCCTGGTCGAAGAGGCTCTTCTCACGGGCCAGCGTCTTGCGCGCCAGGTCGACCTTGGCTTGCGCCACGCGGCGGTCGCTCACCATGGTGGCGGCTTCGAGGCTCTCGATACTTGCGAGCACCTCACCTGCCTTGACGGTGTCGCCGAGGCGGCGCAAGACCCGGACCAATGTGCCGTTTGCGCGGCTCACCACGGCGGCTTCCGCGCCCGGTGCGGCCGTCACGACCGCAGGGAGCAGAAGCTCATTGCGGACGTCAGAGCCAGACGCGTTCTCGACAGTGATGTTGGCGGCGGTGATGTAGTCCGCCGGGATCTTCAGCTCGGGCGCGTCCTTCTTGGCCGCATTTGCGGTCGCTGCCGGCTTCGGTGCGGCGGCGGCTGGCGCCGGCTCTGCACCGCTCGAGCTGCGGCTCGCAATGCCGTAGCCCAGTGCTCCTGCACCGGCGGCGATGCAGGCCGCGATCAGCACTTGGTTCAGCTTGAATTTGCTTGTCATTGTGATTCTCCAAATGCGAGACGGCCCTGCGCCTGCGCGAGCGCTGCCAGGGAACGGACGCGCGCCAATCGCGCGTCGATGGTTGAACGTTGAGCTTCGGAATAAGCGCGACGAGCGAACAGCAGCTCGACAAGAGGCGTGCGTCCGGCGTCGTAGCCGATGCGGCCCAGTCGATAGCCTTCGGCGGACGCACGCTCGCCCTCAAGAGCAGCTTCCAGTTGCCCCTCCGCAGCCAGCAGTTGCGCCTGCGCCGATCGACGGGCTGCAGCTGTCTCCAGCCGGGCAGCCAGGACGCGTGCGTCGGCGGCCTGCACGCGCTGGCGCGCGGCGGCGACGCCGTCTCGATTGCGGTCGAACAACGGGATGGATGCGGACAAGCCGACCACATAGCCGTTCTGGGACGTCCAGGCATAGCGACGCACGCCGGCCGTCACGCTGAGGTCTGGAATCCAGCGCCGCTCTTCCACTTGCAGCCGGGCCTCGGAGGCCTCACGCTCGCTTTGCGCGACGCGCAGCGTGGGAGATTCGTCGGCTGCGGCGCCTGCGTCGGCTGCCGTGCTGAACAGGGATCCGGCGATGCCGGTGAAGCGCTCCTGGGACCCAACGAGTGCAGACAGCTCTTCCAGGGCCTGGGTCAGGTCGGCGGCGGCTGCGCGCTCGGCGCCACGGGCGGCAGCGGCACCGGCTTCTGCCTGCGCGACGCGGACACTGGCTTCCTTGCCTGCTTCGACTTGGGCGCGCGCGGCCCGCAAGTCGTCGCCGGCGCGGCTCAGTTCATCTGCTGCCACACGTTGCCGCCCTTGGGCCGCCTCGACCGTTCCGTAGGCGACGGCGAGCTTTGCAGCCCACAGCACTTCGGCTTCACGGCGCCTGGCTTCGGCCACATCGGAATCGCGGTCGGACACGGCGATGCGAGAGGCTCGCTTGCCGCCCAGTTCCAGCGGCTGACTGATGGAGAAGGTGATTTGACGCGGGCTCTGACCGCCGTTGCTCGGCGCGTTCAGGTCTTCAGAAAGTGCGTCGACCTTGGGATTGAGCCACTTGCGGCTCTGCGCCGCGTCCAGGCGCGCGGCTTCGGCATTGGCCTGCTGCTCAAGCAGGATGGGCGCCCGCGCCAGTGACTGTTGCAGCAGCACGCCGAAGGCCGGCGCGTCGGCTGCTTGGGAGGTGGTTGTTGAAAGGGTGAGCGCGAGCGCGAGGGCGCACAGCGCCAGGCTCGGTTGCGAGACGACATTGCGGCGGCTGGCAAGGCCAGCACCGCGCTGCCTCTGCACCGGCGCGCGAAGGGGAAATTGCGATGACATGAAAACTCCACGGACTGAGCGCGCGCTGGTGCGCGCCCGGGAAAAGCGGCTTGCGGCTTTTCAGGCGTGGAGCGGAGGGGCACGGCCTGCGGGGGGCAGGCTCTTGAAAGAGGTGAACTGCGGTGGCCCGCGGTCGGGCCAGTCAGGGACGGGCGTATCCACTTCGATGGCCGGGAAGGCCACCACGAACGCCGCTACAGAAAGCAGCGCATCGGAAACCGATTGAACGCCGCTCAGCTCCGACGCGGCCTGCGAGCGCAGCGCGATGGCAGGGTGGCCAGCTTGCAGCCCATCATGGCTGTCCTCAGCATGCGATTCGAAGGCCAGGGAATCCCCGGAGGGGCTGTGCAAAGCGGCCAAGCCAGCGTCGGCATCAATGCCGAAGTCATGGTGATGCTGGTGAAACGGTGCGCTGACCTGGTCAAACACCAGAACCATGACCAGCAACAAGCGAAACGCCCACACCCAGCCGCGCTGCTGGGGGGCAACCCCGTCGCGCGAGCATGTTCGTGGGATGACGCTGATTGGCTTCACGATCCTCTGAAATGTTGAGTTAGTTCGCTGTGCTCATGTACCGCCTCGAGCAGGAGCTGAGGGTCGTTGATAGTATCACTGCGGCGGTCTTGGAGGTGTTCCAAGATCACGAGTGACCAAGGTTTCTGTTGCAAACAGTGTCCCCGATCCGGGGTACTTTGGCAAGGTACTGGGGGCCAGTACCATGAAGTCATGGGCAGCGTGTACTACTTCCTCACGCTTCCGGCCATCGTCATGGTGCTCGGAGGGTGGCTGGCGTCGTTCTGGCAGCCCAGCAAGACGCTGATCTCGAATGTTCAGCACGTCGCAGCCGGCATCATCTTGGCTGCGATCACCATCGAGGTGTTCCCAGAGATGCGTCAGTCGACAGCATCTCCACAAGCGCTGGTGGGCATGTTCGCCTTTGGCGTGCTGTTCATGTTCGGTGTTCAGCGCCTGGGATCCTGGCTGGAGGCGCGCGCAGCGAACACTGCGCCAGGCAGCAATTCCGCGCAACTCAACTACGGACTGGTCATCACCGTGTTCCTCGACGCGGCGCTGGACGGCGTGACGATCGGTGCCGGCTTTGCGGCTGGAGAGAAGGTTGGCTTCGCGCTGGCCATTGGCCTGTCCGCTGAAATGCTGTTCCTGGGCATGTCCCTGGTTTCCGAGGCGATCCAAGGCCGACGTGTGCTCTGGGTGTGCGTGGCGCTTGCCGCGACGCTCCTGACGACTGCACTGGTCGGCTATCGGAGCTTGAGCGCCCTGCCCGCATCGACGGTGGCTGTCGTCCTGGCGTTTTCCGCGGCGGCGTTGCTGTACCTCGTCACGGAGGAGTTGCTGGTAGAGGCACATGTGCACGAAGAGAAGCCCTACTCGATGCTCGTGTTGTTCGCCGGCTTCGTGGGTTTCTGGGTGATCACGCTGTTCTGAGCGGGCACGCCCCCTTTGACGCTGAACCCGATGGTCGTGTAGCTGTCGGTGGACGTGGCCCCTGCGGTGCCGCCATGCATGCGAGAGATGGCGGCGACGATGGACAGACCCAGGCCATGGTTCCTGCTTGCATCCGTCCTGGACGCGTCGATCCGATAGAAGCGGTCGAACAATCGAGGCAAATGCTCGGGCGGGATGGGACTACCAATGTTGCAGACGCTCAACGTGGCTCCGCCATCCGGTTCATCATCAATGTCGATCCAGATGGTCGATCCCCTGATCGCAAAACGGGTCGCGTTGCCGACCAGGTTCGACAGCGCGCGCCGGATCAACCCCGCATCGACGGCAAGCGTGGCATCGCCCCGAATCTCGGTCTGCAGACCCGCTTCATGAAGCGCAGCCTCGTGATAGTCGACCACTTCACCGGCAAGCTGCGCAAGACTCTGGGCCAGCCCACGCCGCGCGACTGCGCCCCGTTCCGCGTTCGACAGGAACAGCATGTCCGCCACGATCATGGCAATCCTGCGGAGTTCCTCTAGATTGGATTCCAGCAGTTCTCGTAGCTCGGCCGTAGATCGCGGGCGGCGCAAGGCCACTTCGCAACTGCCAATCAGGATGGATAACGGGCTGTTGAGCTCGTGGGCCACGTCGGCGTTGAAGGCCTCCATCTGTGTGTAGGCACTGGACAGTCGCCCAAGCAACGCATTGGTCTGCGCGATGAGTGGCTGCAACTCCTCGGCCTGTTCACCGCCATCCAGCCGCACGTCCAGGCGGCTCGCACTCACCGCCGAGGTTTGTCGCACCAGGGTGCGCAAGGGGTGCAAGCCGCGCGACACCAACACATAGCCGCCCACGCAAATGATGCTGGAGCCTGCCAGCGCCGCGAGCGCCAGCGTCCAAGCCAGCCTTTCAAGCAAGTCACTGTCGCGGCGCATGTCGAGTACCAAGGTCGCGCGCCCTTCGCCCAGGTTGGCCGGTAACTTCACGTCGAACCGTCTGAGCTTCGTTTTCGCGTCCTTGGGCGGCTGCAGCTCCGACTTCGCAATGAGGTGGCCACCGCCATCCAGCACGCTCAACGACAGCTCGTCATGCCCGGCCAGATAGTCGTTGAGCATGTGGCGCACGCTGGACACGTCGCTGAGGTTGCGACCGTCCAGAAGGAGGTGCTCGATGGCCTCTTCCTTCTGGTCGAGTGTGGCTTCTTGCCGCTCAGCGAGCGTGAGGGCGATGACGATGTAGACGACGATGCATACACCGCCAAGCGCCAGCACGGACTGCAGCGCCAACCAACGGGAGATTCGGCGTCGAAGGCTTCCACCATGCCGCAGAGGCAAGTTCATGAGCCGCGAGCCTCCAGCACATACCCCATGCCGCGCACTGTGTGCAGCAACGGCTTTTCGAAAGGTTGATCAAGCTTGATGCGCAGGCGTCGGATCGCGACCTCGACGACGTTGGTTTCGCTGTCGAAGTTCATGTCCCAAACGCGCTCTGCGATCTCTGTGCGCGACAGCACTTCCCCCTGGCGCTGCAACAGCAGCGTCAGCAGGCTGAACTCCTTCACCGTCAGCTCAAGTCGCTGGCCCGCCCGCACTGCTTTGCGACGCAGCAGGTCAACCTCCAAATCAGCCACCCGCAGGACGCCCGAGTCGAATGCCGACCGGACGACACCCTGCCGACGCAACAGCGCCTGGATGCGCGCCACCAGCTCGGAGAAGGCGAAAGGTTTGACAAGATAGTCATCGGCGCCGCTCTGCAGGCCTTGGACACGGTCCTCGATCCCGCCGCGAGCCGTGAGCATCAGCACTGGCGTTGACTTGGTCTTGCGCAGCGCTGCAAGCACTGCGAGACCGTCGATGCCAGGAAGCATCGCATCAAGGATCACCAAGTCGAAATCGTGCACCGATGCGAGGTAAAGACCATCGACACCGTTGTAGGCGACCTCGATGACATACCCCTCCTCCGTCAACCCTTTGCGCAGGTATGACGCGGCCTTGGGTTCATCTTCGACAACCAACAGCTTCATGGGTAGCGGAATTCAAGGAAGGGAGCTCGACGGATATGACTCGTGAGGTGGCACGTCACGAAAAAGCTCGCCTGGCGGGGAGCACCAGGCGAGCCCCCATCTTTCGATGGGTACACCGCGCGCGGCGCGAAAGCCGAGGCAGCGATGGTCAGGTCCGTTCGGCTTCGTTGGGGGAGACGTAGACCGTCAGCGGCTTGCCGGCAAATTCCTTCGGCGCAATCTTTGCCAGGTTCACGGCGCGGTGCCCCACCGTGTCGAACTTCCAGGCGAATGACTGCTCGCCCTTTCGAAAGACGACGGTCTCCCCACACTCAACGTTCACCGCGCTGACCTTGTCGACATCGACAACTTTGCTGGCCTGCTGTGCGGAGGCAGGAACGCCGTAGACCGAACGCCCGTTGAACATGCTTTCCTGCAACGGGGTCGCTTGTGCGGCGGTGACGGACATCAGCAGGCCGAGCAGGGTCGAGATCGTCAGGGTGGCACGCTTCATGTTGGACTCCTCGATGAACGCCTTGCCCGAGGAGGCAACAAACTTCGTTCATCACGGGGTTCAATGTAGAAACCATGGCCTGACGACATCCCTGGCGTTTGCATTACAAAGTTGTCATCTGGCGCGATGGCTACTTCTTGCCTGGACGGAACAGGCTCTTCTGGAACCCGGTCACCGTGACCTTCACAGTGACCGGCTCCTTGCCCTTGTTCTGCCAAAACCAGCCGTGGTGCCCCGCAAACGGCGCAACCCAGGTGCCCGCGCCCTGACGCTGCCTCACACCGACGTCGTAGCTCGTGTATTCGCTGGTGGCATCGGGAAGTTCGCCGTGCATGTCCACGAGCACCTCGCCGGACGCGGTCCACTGGAAGACAAAGCCCTGTCCGGCGTCTATCGCGGCCTTGACCTCAGCACCCTTGCCAGGCGCCAGGGTAATGGTCATGGTGTCGGTACGGGGCGTACCAAGAGAGCTGGACAGCGCCTCCGCGTTGAAGCTCTGGCCGGGCTGCTTGCCGAACAGCATGGCGGCTTTCTCGGCGAGCGTCATGGGGGGAGCAGGCGGCGGCAGCATGGGCTCGTCGTGCGCACGCGCGGCAGACGCAGCACAGCCGAGGGCCACGGCGGCCCCGACAACGAGTGAGAGGCCCATGGCCTGAGCGGGACGAGCGGGAGTCAGGAGGAGTTGCTTCTTCATTTCTTGCCTTTCACATGCCCTTCGAGTTCCTAGAACGTTGGGCGTTCGGTTGGGTAGAGGACCTTTCGGCCAAATTCGATGGCGAGCTGGGGCGCGTAGCCCTGCATGGACGCCAGCAGCGTGGTTTTGATGCACTGGAGTTCCTTGCCAGCTTCCTCGTCCTTGATTTCCAAAGCGCCTGCCAGGGGCTCTGCAAAGGCATAGGCCAGCAAGATGCCCAGGAAGGTGCCAACGAGCGCGGAGCCGATCACTCCGCCCAGCACCGCAGGCGGCTGCCCAACAGAGCCCATCGTGTTCACAACGCCGAGCACAGCGGCCTCGATTCCAAAGGCCGGCAGACAGCCTGCCGGTCGCTGCAATGTCCGTACCGCCATGAAAGCCTCGTAGTGATGCGTCTCGATCTCCGCGTTCATCAGCGATTCGATCTCAAGGCGTTCACATTGCCCGACACCGTCAAGCGTAGGTAGTCCGTCGTGAACTCGGCCACGTGGCGGTCCTTGGCAATGGTCTGTGAGGGTCTTCGACGCCCCTCTCGGTGGGTAACAGCCTCTCATTGCGCGCCTTTTGCAAGCTTTCGTAGAGCACTGCCAGCAGCTAAAGGTACCGCGCCTTGATGCACTTGCTGCTCTTGAAGCAGTCGCCTAGGCCCTTAGCCGTAGCCTTCATGGCCTTCATCGTATCTGTGGCGAGCATGCCGTGCACCGCAGCGCCGAAGACCTTGATCAGCTCGAATGGCAGCGCCTTCAGTACCACGCCGATGTTGCCGCCGTGGAAGCTGAAGATGCTGAAGATGCAGGGCAAGGCAAGCCCTCAGCCGAGGATGATGAACATGAGACGGACTCTGAAAACAGTTGACGGTGCCGCATCTGTCGTCAGCGACGCTTGCGGCCCTTGGCGCGCTTGGCGGCGTGTTGCTGCTGCCGCTTCCTTTTCTCCCGCGAGTGCTGGCGCATGACGATCACCCACAGCACCGCCACAGCGACGATCAGCACAAGCAATGACCCCATCATGTAACTCACGAGGGCCGCGTTGTGCGTGCGCAGATGCGAAATGTCGATGCTCCTCATCGGGAATGGGTAGCGCTCGTAGGAGCGCGCGAGGTAAGGAGATGGCTGTCCGATCTAGCCGGCAAAGCCTCGGGCGCCGGCAGGCCTTAAGGATCACACGACGTCAACCGACAGCAACGGGCAGCAGCGTTCAGGCGAGCGCGGGCGGAGCGTGACCGTCAGGAGGCAGACTGCGGTGTGCCGAAATGGGCGGGGGTCGCCACCTGGCATAAGTCAACCCTGCATCGGCACCCTCCCGGGCCTCCGACACAACCTCGTTGTTCAGGCCGGCCAAGAAGGCCAGTGCCAGATCGTTCGTAACTTCGCCAGCAGCAGCGACAGAACCTGCACTAGATGTGGAACGAACCGCCAATGCCCAATGGCCGACACCGTCGTGATTGACATCCTCGGCGTGAGTCGTCGCTTTTTTGTCGTCATGGCTGTGTGCAGCCGACCACGTCGCATCGACGCCGCCACCGTGCTGATGCTCATGGAATGGCGCACTCACCTGGTCAACGACGAGTAGCGCGACCAGCACCCAGCGCGCGAGCAGCCACCACCGCGCCGTCACGGTGACAGGCGGGCAGGTGGATGCGGCCGGGTTCGGCATCGTGGGTCTATTTCAAATAGGTACGTAGGATCGCAGCGACTTCTTCGATTTCGTCGTAGCGCTGCTCAGGCGTGATGTCCTCCGCAGCGACATGCTCGCGCAGGTGTCCCTCCAGCACCTCGGCCATTAGCCCCGCGACGGCGCCGCGGATGGCAGCAATCTGCTGCAGCACCTTGCCAGCATCTACGTCATGGCCTGATTCGATCAAACGCTCCAGGGCATCGGCCTGGCCTTTGATGCGTCGGACGCGCGCCAACAAACTCTTCTGACCTTTGACGGTGTGGGACATTTGCAAATCGGGTAGGGTGCTAGGGTAGAGTACCAGAGACGAAACATTCATGCACGACCGGGGCCAACCGTTCGCGCGGCGATCATGGCGGAGTTCTCGACTTTGCTGCAGCAGGGTAATGCTTGGCTGTTTGTTCCCAGCGCCGTCCTGCTAGGCGCATTGCATGGCCTGGAGCCCGGGCACTCGAAGACCATGATGGCGGCTTTCATCGTCGCTATGCGCGGGACGGTAGGCCAAGCCATCCTGCTCGGCCTGTCGGCTACGCTGTCGCACACGGCCATCGTCTGGATGGTGGCGCTGGCCGGCCTGCACTTTGGCAAGGGCTGGAATGCGGAGAACACGGAGCCTTTTCTCCAGGTGGCGTCAGGCCTGGTGATCCTCGCCGTCGCTGTGTGGATGTTGTGGCGCACCTGGAGCGAACAACGTGGGCATGAGCATTCCCACGATCACGACCATGGAAAGGACCACGAAGAATCCAAGCGCGTTCTGACAGGCCACGGCGTGGCTAGGCTGGAAATCTTCGAGACCGGCGTTCCGCCGCGCTTCCGCCTCTTCTCGGAAAGAGGCCAGGGCTGGACGGCTGGGGAGGTGGAAGTCACGACGACTCGACCAGACGGTTCACAGCAGATCTTCAAGTTCGCCCAGTGCGACGGCTACCTGGAATCGGTCGACGAGACTCCCGAACCGCATGAGTTCACGGCGCGCCTGAGCCTGGGTCACGAGGGACATCGTCACGAATTCGATCTGGTCTACGAGGAGCACGATCATTCGCACGAAGGTCTCGACCTTGGCGAACAGGAGTGCCAGGACGCCCACGAGCGTGCGCATGCCAACGACATCCAGCGCCGGTTTTCCAACTGCAATGTGACGACGGGGCAGATCATCGTGTTCGGACTCACTGGCGGTCTGATCCCATGCCCGGCTTCAATCACGGTGTTGCTGCTATGCCTGCAGCTTAAGCAGTTCACGCTGGGCGCTGCGCTGGTGCTGTGCTTCAGCATCGGGCTGGCGCTGACGATGATCGCCTCCGGCGCGATGGCCGCACTGAGCGTTAAGCATGTGTCTCGACGCTGGCGTGGCTTCGGCGAGTTCGCCAGGAAGGCGCCGTACTTTTCGAGCGCGCTGATCATGTTGGTAGGGCTGTATCTCGTCTATGAAGGTGGGCACGCGCTGATGTCGATCAAAACGTGATCACGAGCACGGCGAACTGGATGCCCTGCGCAGTCTGACGATCGTCGAGCCTCAAGGGCGGCCGCATGTAGATCGACCACAGCGAGGTTTTCCGCAGCGTGATGGCATGCTGATCTCCAAGGAGGATTGGAAGAAGAAGCGCAGCGTGCTGATGGGCGCGCTGAACATGCCCGTCGATCCTGATCGCTTCATCGAGCCACTGCTAGCCATCCTTGGCGTCAGCGTAAAAGCGCTGGGCGAGACCGTTGAGGCAGGCAAGGTCATGATCGGCGACAAAGGGGAGATCCACATCCCGCCGATCGAGGCGATGGAGGTCTACGAGAAGGTCACCAACACCCGCGACGCCATGTTCCGAGCCATCGGTGAGAAGCAGCTCAGCGACTTGATGGTCGAGGTCGACGTCGCATGCAATTTCAGCGAGGCGCTGCTGGGCCGCAAGGCTGACTCCGGGAACGGCTTACGGATGCAGCTGATTTCGGACCTTCTGGTTGACGGTGCGGAAAGTGACGGACTGTGAATCGACCGCTCTCTAGCGTCTCGGCTACCCGCGGCTCGCGCCGCGACCAGGCGCTGGCAGGCACTACGGGTTTACGCGAAATTCAGACCGTCAGTTTTGGCACCGAAACCAACATCACTTCAGAGAGGAGCGTGTGCGGGTAGTCCAGCTGCTATTGAAGTCCGCCATCGGTTACCAGCGCGTTCCCGGTGCAGGACGCACGCTGGCTTGGACCCATGAAAACCATACCGCCTCTTCGCGAAGGTTTGAGATCGGTCAGGTCTTGGGCGCGCCGCCCACCGCCTCCCAGCTCATGCGGTGCGCGCCGCTGACCGCATCGTGGCGCGCGTCGTCTTCGCCGTGGACGTATATGCTGGTCGTGGCGATTGACACGTGGCCAAGCGTGTCGCGTACGTGCTTCAGGTCGATCTGGTTGGACATGTTCGAGCCGGCGGTGTGGCGCAGCCAGTGGGCAGAGGCCGCCTTGAGCTTTTCCGCCTGGGCGTCGCCACGCCCGTCGCGCTGCCATTGATCGGCGGCCAGCGCGAAGACCTCCTTGAGGATGCCATGGATGGCGCTGCGCGTGAGCGGTTCAGGCCAGGCCGGCGCAGGATGCGTGGAGCGGCGCCATGCGACAGGGAAGATCAACGGTGAGGGCTCGGACACCTGTGGCAGGTCACTCAGCTCCAGCGACCGTCGGTAGCTCATCAGCTCGACCATCAATTCCGCTGTGGCCGGGATCAGCCGCTCCTTGTAGCCTTTGCCAGTGGCCTGAAGCCACCAGCGCTGGTCGCCGCTCTTGGGATCCGAGCGCATGAAGAAGTCGCCCATCCCGTTGCCCACAACCTCCGAGATGCGCAGGCCGCCCAGGAACATCAGGCTGAACAGCCATCGGGCCCGAGCATAGACCGCGCGCTGGCGCGGCGACTCCTGCGGCAGCGCCAGGATGGACTGGCGGACGGCTTCCCAGAGGTCCCCTTCAAGGAAGCGCACCACGCGCGGGGGAGGTGCCTTGCGGCGGGTCCGGCTCAGCGAAAGAGGGTTGCCGGCCAGGTAGCCGGCCTCGACCAGCCAGGACATCATTGAATTCAGCACCACCATCGACTGCCGGATGCTGGCCTCCGAAAGCGGTCCCGCAAACGGTCGCCAGCGTGGGTCCCGACGCCCGGCCTTGCGTCCGGGCGCCATTACCCACCGCTCGGCGGGCTGTGGGTTGGCCAGGAAGCGGCGGTAGATCAGCAGGTCCTCGTGCGCCAGCGACGACAGCGGCTTGCTCCGCTCGGTCAACGACCAGAGCAGCAAGCGTTCGGCTTCGCGACGGGCGTTAGCCAGCGTGTTGGGGCTGCCGGCGAACCGCGCCAGCCAAGCCAGCACCGCGTGCTGGTCGGTGTCCGCGTCGAGCTGCCGATTGCCCGCGCGGGATCGGTTCGAGCCGTCCCGGCCGGACAGGGCATCAATGACGACGATTTCGCCGACAGGCGCGAGTCCAGCGGGCACCAAGACGTCGGTTTTGGCGGGCGTTTGGGTCTCCATGGTTTCGCGAGCAGTCTTTTTGGATAATTTTGACACTATACGGTTAATGTCAAAAATCTTCAATTGAGCATTAGAAATCCAACGTATTACGCAGTAATATAAATTCCATGAGCACCGAAATCGAGATCCTGTCCGAAGTCGAGTCCCTGAAGGCCAAATTCGGCGATACGCGAGCGTTGTACCGCGAGGTCTGCGCGCTGCTGTTCTTCAGGTTCGGGATCACACCGACCGCCAACAAGCTTTACCAATACGTGCGGCGCGGCTCGATGAACGTGCCGACCGAAGAGGTGGGCAAGTTCTGGGACGACCTGCGGCACCGGGCGCGCGTCGACATCCAGCATCCAGACCTGCCGGACCCCATTAAGGCCGTGGCCGCAGAGGCCATCGCAGCGCTTTGGAGCCAGGCGACGGAAGCGGCCCGGGCGGAGCTGGCCGCAGCCCGGCTGGAGTTCCAGCAGGAAGCCGAACAGGCTCGGGCCAGCCGCGACATCGCCGAACAGGCGGTCGCCCGCATGCACGCAGCCACCGAGCAGCAGCGCGCCGACATGGAGCGGGTTCAGGCCGTGAGCCAGGCCACGCGCGAAGAACTGGAGGCCGAGCGCCGTGCCCACGCCGGAACCCAGGCCCGGGTCCAGCAAATGCAAAGTCAGCTCGAAGAGGCTGGCCGGCAGCAGCAGGCGCTGCAGGAGGGGTTTGCGGCCGAGCTGGCCAGATCCCGCGAGGCGGTCGAGGCCGCCAACGAACGCGCCGCCGGCGCCGAACGCCGTGCGCTCAAGGAGATCGAGCAGGAGCGCCAGGCGCGTGCACGGGCCGATGCCGCGGCCGAGGCGGCGCGCCAGAAGATGGCCGAAGTCGAAGCCGCCGCGCGGGAACAGGCAGTCCAGCATGCGGCCAAGGCCACGCGCCTAGAAATCGACGCCAACCAGGCCAAACTGGCGCTGGACACGGCGGTCAAAGCCCGCAACGAGCTCACCCGCCAAGTGGGGGAGCTTCAGCAGCAGCTCGCCGACAGTCAGCAGGCCGTGTCCCGCCATCAGGCCGAAGCCCAGACCCTCCAGGCCATGGTGGAGCGTCTCACACCACCGCCGGCACCAGAAGGCAGCACGACAACCGGGCGCGGTAGTCGCCGCAAGGCAGGCTCCGGCGGGACATGAGTGGTGCGACGGAAAGCCCCGCGGACCCGAAGCTGGTCGCGGTGGCCAAGACTATCAATGACCTTGACGATCTGGTGCGGCTGATCCTCAAGGGGCTGACCCGAGCAAAGCCCTGGCAGCGCCAACTGGCTGCGCGCCTGGGCGACGTCGACCGACTGGTGCAGGTGCTCCGGTTGACCATTGCCATGGAGAAGCCGAACGGTGAGATCGTCGCTGCGGCCGAAGCTGTCGCCGGCGCCTGTCGCTGCACCGCAGCGTCACTGGCCGACAGCCGGGCGGACTATCCACCGCTCCAGGCCGTGGCGCTGGTCAGCGACCTCGGAGACAAGCTGCGGGCTGCTTTCGACGAGCTGGCGTAGAGGCGTCCGCATCAGCCTTTCGCTACCGGGGTTGGTAGTGGCCGCGCTTGGCAGTGGCCGATACGGTTCAGATGGGTCCAGTTAGGCCAAGTTCCCCATGCAAACGCACCTTATATGGTGTAGTCCTTAAAGGTGCGTGATGAGCCAATGCGGGCCGGAATCGGCCCGCAATGAGTCTCAAGGCAGCACCCCCCAAATTCGGCCAGGCGCTTCGCGCTGTGCGGCTCGAGCGTGGGCTGTCGCAGGAAGATTTCTACGAGGTTTCGGGGCGAACCCACCTCAGCCGCCTGGAGAACCAGGGCGCGAGCCCGTCGTTGAACAAGGTCGCCCAGCTGGCGCAGACGATGGACGTCCATCCCTTGACCCTGCTGACGCTGTCGTTCTGCAATAAGGGCACCCTGGCAGAAATCGACAAGGTCCTGGCCGCTGTCCGCGACGAAATTGCCTCGTTCGAGAACCTGCGGCTGGGCTCGCGAGACAGGCATCGCCGGACGACGTGAACCCGATGCAGCCGACGGCCGATGCTGCCTTCGCCGCAGAGCTGGCCCAGCTCCGGCTACAGGCGGGACTGAGCCGGCGAAAGTTGGCTGAGCAGCTTGGCATCGAGACAGCCGACGTCGATCTCAGCGAAGCAGGACAGCGCCACGTCGACGTGGTCGAGCTGTTTCGGTGGTGCCAAGTCTGCGAGTCCTCGCTCGAGGGCTTTGCCGAGCGTATGGATCGACGCCTGGCGCGGGCCACGGGCTCGGACCGCCACTGAGCGGGCCCGACTCACTTCTCTCCAGAAGCCCGCCGACCGTTCGCCGCCCCGGCAGCACGCTTGCGCGGCCGCGTGCGCAGACGGACGCTGCTGAGCCAACGCAGCTCATCGTCCAGTTCCTGCAGGAACTCCATGAAGTTGAAGTCCAGCGCCTCGATCCACTCCCGCAGCTCGATGACGTTGAGGGTGGTGGCACCGCTCTCGACGTAGCTGACCCAGCCTTGGCTGCGGCCCAGCAGATCGCCGAGGTCGGACTGGCGCAGTTGGCGTGACTCGCGCAGGCCTTTGAGCTTCTTCAGGAAGGCTTCGTTGTGGCGGCTGTATAGGGATTTGGACATGGATTTCTCTCAGCCTCGCACCGTATCCCAGCCGTTTCCATATCAAGAATTTGCATATCGCAGGCCTGCTCAAAGAATCCGCGGCTTCCAAAACTCAGCCGGCGGATCGACCCGCCTGCGACAGCTGCCCATGTTCGTTTCGCACCCCGAGTACGAGTTCCCGATCCCGCCAGCCCTCGACGACCCGGGCACCCAGCATTGGCGCATGGTGGAGCTGAGCCTGCACGCGCCATGGTTCCTGCTTTCGGTGGAGCTCGTCGATCCGGATGAGCCCGAACTGAGCATCACGCGCACCTTGTGCATCGCCTGGGAGTACGACCTGGCCGACGTGCTGCGCCCGCTCGACGCCGACCGGGTGAAGGGCATCGTGTGCATGATGCCCGCCTGGCAGTCGCCCACCGGCCAGTGGTGGTCTCGCGAGATCCGAGAGGTCTGGGTTCACAGCTCGCCCACTGGCAAGCACATCGTGCTGGCCGACACCGACGGCAAGGAGTTCGATTGCGGGCTGATCCCGGAGCACGTCGGCGACGTCGAGAAGGAACTGCTGCTGCGCGTCGACCCGAAGCCGGCCGGCCAGGCGCCCAATCGCCGGGCGCGCCGTGCCGCCCGCCACGGGAAGAAAAGCTCATGAGCGGCGCTGGCAGCAAGGGCGCTCACGTCGAACGCCACTTTGATATTCGCAAGCAGATCATGCTGGGTTTCTTCAATGGCCGAGAGCAGTACGACGTATTGATCGATCCGGGCCAGGGGAAGCTGATGTTCGATGGCCGCGATATCTACTGGCTAATCGACATGGAGCAGCGGATGTCGGACACGATCAACAACGCCATCGACATCTGGCTTCGCGATGGCAGCATTGAAGAAGTGTTGGCGCCACCAAGTGCATCAACAGCGGCTGGGTCCGACGATCCTCCAGGTCGAAAGCATGAGGGGTAAGCATCCCCCATCAACGGTGGCCCGGCTGAAGCGCCGTCCCGACGGTAGTCAGCAAGTCGTACTGCCAGAAGGCACTTTGCCGTGGCGGCTGGGCCAGCGCGTGTGGTTCCAGGCCGGGCTTGGTCGGATTGAAGTCTCACCGAAGCCACAGGGCCGCCGCGGTGACCGCCGACACACCGGCCGTATTCGGCGGGGCTTCAAATCGCTGCTGACCGACGGCTAGCGGTGGTGCTCGTGGTGACGAGGTTCCCGCAAATCCCGCTGCATGCGGAAGTTCCGCATTCAGCGGGAACGTGCGGATTTGCCGGGTAGAGGTCTAGATTTCGCAGCGCCTCGGACCTTCGCGATGGCCAGGGGCTTTGGTGAGCCAGCCATAAGACCGGCTGTGCCCTTCGGCTCGGTCCCACTCAGCGCGAGGACGTGATCGCGCATGAGCCCGGCGCCGAACACGCGCGCCGCCCTCTCTGCCAGCTCGGCGGAAATGGTGACGAACTTGCCGGGTGCGACTCGAATTCTCTTCATGGCTGGACCTTCACAGTCCGGGACTCTAGCCAGTCACCGTAGCGTGCGGAAGGGCGAGTTGCGCTCGGCCAGAAGAGGGGCTCGTACAGCACAACTTTTGCGCTCGAAAAGTCGTTTAATATCAAAGAGTTAGCTCACTTTTTGATAAATTTTCCTGAATATCGGCCAACCCTCCATCCAGGACGTTCAGGAGCTGGTGGCGCTGCTGCAGAAGGGACTTTCGCGCGCGAAACCCTGGCAGCGGCAGTTGGCCGCACTCCTGATCGAGGTCGACGTGGTTCAACGGAATAGAGTCAGTAACCATGGAATAAAGTCCGTAAAAATGGACGATTCGACCGACATCGCCCCGGAATAGAGTCCGTAACTATGGCTGAGTCGAGGCAGGTTCGCACTGGGTCTATCCATCGCCCTGTACCGAGTGAGCTTGTCAGACCCACACCACCTTGCCACGCCTCACAAAGTAGTGTGCACGGCACCCCTCGCGTCGCCAGATAGAGGGCGCCAGCGTGGGGTGCCCATCCTGATCCACCTGAAGTGACCAGCGAGGACGGGCCTCACGGATCAGCGGAAGCTCCACAGATTGACCACAGCCGCAAGGGCAGCGCATCATGACCGACCATGCCTCCCCGCCCTCACGCAGCAACACCAAATCTCTTGGCGGCAACTGATCAAGTGGTAAGTCCCCCTGTACCTCAATCAGTTTTCGAGGGCCGGCCCACCACTCCGCGAGCCTGAGCCAAGCAATCTTGAACTGACTCATGCGCGCTCCTGGTACCCGAGTACCGGCAGTCCAAGCAACGGCTCCGTCGCCCCGATCCCCAACAAGGAAGTTGATTTCACTGGGATAGCCGATTCGGCCTCATGCTCTTCAAATGCCTCTGCAAGCATGAAGCGCGTGCGCGCAAAGTTGCAGTTGGGCTGTTGCCGGAATGGATATGCCCTGGCGATGAACTCCATGACGCATGCGCTAGAGGCACGCATGTTGAGCGTGATCACCGAGGGGCCTTGTTCGGACATGCCATCGATGTAACCCGCCTTGACTTGCTCGGCATGCGCCGCTGGGTCTGCCTCCTCAAGAGCTTCAGCATGCAGAGATGCAGCGGTGTAAACGCCGCGATCAGCCAGGCTGCTTCCACCAGGGAACACGTAGTCCACCCGCCCAGTGACTTCTGCAATCGCCAGTCCATGCGGTGTGGCACGCGTGGGGATGGCCACACCCACGTCGATCAATGGCAGCAGGAATGCCGCAGCCAGGCGGTCTGCCACCATCCTTGCGCGAAGCTTGTCGACACAACAGAAGATGACATCTGCTTGTGACGCCGCCAGCACCGCACGCCGGGTCATCACATCAGCGTCAACTGGCGAGAAAAAGGGCTCTGCCCGCAAGAGGTTGATGCGATCAGCGAATACGTGGACTTTGATCTTCGCGCCATGCGAATCAGCCAGCGTGGTGTTCAGTATTCGGTTGAGGTTCTTCTCTTCAACGTGATCATGGTCGATGCCGATCACTCGACCGAAACCCAGTCGACACACCTGCTCAGCCGTCACGGAACCCGTGCCAGAAACACCAATGACGCAAGCAGTCAAACGCCCAAGCTCCTTGCTCATTTCGGGGGTGAACGCCATTGGACGCGACGCTGGGGAAGCAATCTGTTCACGCCACCAGAAGCTCAGGTCATCCCCCGCCACCGACACAAGGTCGACCGGTGTCGCTTGGCCGCTTGGGCTGTACAAGCGCGCCAAGATCCGGCCATCAGGCAGCATCACTGCTGAACCATGATCCGCCGCGACCGCAGCCTGAAGGCACGGGATGACCTCCGAGTCACTCGCATCGTCGACCCGAGAAAAGTCCGGGTAGCCCGTTGGATGGGAATGCAGCAGGATGATGCTCAACCTAGCAGGTTCCGCCAGATCAACTGCTGCCTCGATGTACTCGCCAGGCCAAGTCAGAGCGTTTTCCGTACGGCGGCTGCAGGCTTGATGCGGCACCAGAACAATGTCTTTCACCAACAGCCGCACACGCGGTTCGGGTACACGTGTGCACACCAATACGGCGGCGGCTTCCTTACCATCACCGGGGAACAGGTGAGCCAACAGCTGCCGGTGAGCTGCCTGCGTCAGGCTCAGCGTGGTGGCGGGCGTCATGCGCCCAGCTCCTTGAGCATGCAAGATTCAACCAAAGCCAGCTGGGTCTGCACGCAGTCTGAGTTCGGATCCCATGCACTCGCCCCATTGCGGTGGCGCGACCATCCCTGAAACGTCGCCCCCTTGATGGTTGCCCGCACTTGGGTGCTGGCAACTTCCTGGCCATTGGCCAGTGATACAAAGGGCAGGAAATAGAACATGTCGATCTGGGCGGCTGGATAGTCCAGCACGATCTCCAGGGCCAACTGAACCTTGGATTGAGAAAAGCCCTCCAGCAGGGGGTAGTCGTGGATGAGCAACCAGCGTCGCGTGGCGCCGGCAGTTGCATCGTGCTCGATCACGGTTTCCCATTTCAGGCCCAGAGCATCCAAGTACTGATGATCCTTGGGGAGCAGCTGAAAGGCACGGGTAGGCGCGAGTGAAGCGCATTCGCCGTTGTTGACGTCTCGCAGCATGAGCCTGATCTTCTCAATTCCCGGCTGGCGCAAGTCCACGACAAAGTCACCCGTGATCTCCTGCTTCGGCTGGCCATGCACGATGAGGTAGATGTGCCACGACTTGTTCGGGTCGTAGCCAGCTCGCGCCATGGCGTCTGCCACCTTGACCTCTGGTTGGTTGTACTCCAGCAAGACCCCCTGGATCGACAAGGTCCAGGCCTGAGGCTTGATCCGCGACCTGAACGTCTCGACGCCGGGGAGAGTCAGGTCAACACGCTCGTTGGCGGCGACCTCCACGGCGTCTTGCGGACCGATCAACTCGATCACCGTCTGAGGGTGGTTCCCCGCAAGCATTCGCAGCAGCGCCCCAGAGATGAAGCGATGTGGCCACTCATACTGCTTGCCATCGATGGTGAAGCGGTACACCCGATCGCCCGAGGCAATCACGAACGTGTTCCCCTGCGCCAAGTTGATGCGCTCATCGAGCCGGATGCTCTCCATTCCTCCGCCGTGCAGCAACTGCAGCACGATCTGATCAGGGGAAACAGGATGCCCCACCAAAGAGAGGAGATGTTCACCAAGCGCCTCATGCGCGTTGGGCGGGGTACAAACGCGCACGGTGCACAGCTCATCGCTGATCAGGTGCAGTTCATGGGTGCCGATTTCATGTTGGCTGTTCGCCGGATGCTGGTTTTGGGCGTTCATTGCAGTGTCCTTTCTTTCTGCTTAAATGAATCTGTTTAACTTCGCCCACAACAACACTGCCGAGGACTTGGTGTGAAGACTATCACCAAGTTCTGCTTAAAGCAAGCCGTTTATCCAGATTACTTGATGGCGAGGTACTTGAACTCGATGCCGCCCGTCTCAGCCACTTCCTCAACGCGCAAAAAGTAGCCCTCCAGGACCAACTTCTTCAGCCGCGTGCTGGCGTTCTGTACAGACAGGCCCAGATCGGCGGCGACCTGAGAGGTCGTCACTTGGCCCTGCTGAAGCACGTAGTGGACGAGCGCCTTGGTCGCTTGGTTCATCTCGGGCCCGATCACTTCAAAGTCTTGCCCGTTCCATATGACCATCGGCTGCGCCTTGGCCAGAGCCGCATAGCTCCAGTTGTCGATCAAGTCCCTGTTGTGCAGATCCGTGAGATAGATCCCTCTCTCGCCACGCAGTTGCTTGGCGAGAGCGATCACGCTTTCACGAGGGAAAGAGGCGTCGGTCGCCTCGATGCCATCCAGGGAAACACCGAACACTCGCGTGGCCGGGTGAGCTTCCACAAAGTCCGCCAGACCACGGAAAACAGCCTTCCCTTGGCTATTGCCAAACGGACGATCAGTGCCTCCCGTGAAGTCGCGTAGTTTCACGACGATGGAATTCTGGTTCATTTTAGCAGTTTAAAGAGCGTTGCCGGGGGCGTCAAGCGTGAGCCTGAAGTCGAAACAAATGTGTGTGCCCTCGATGCGCACAAGGTCGGCGGCTGACGCAAACCGTACGCCATCGTCACGGTGCTCGATGCGCAACTCGAAGTCGCTTTGCCGAACCGATATCGTTGCCTTGAACTTTTTCGCCTTGTCCCCCGAGATCTTCAGCCCGGTTCCACGGCCATCATCGTCAACCTTGCTGATGCCACCCGAGGAAAAAACCTGCTTCAACAACGTGACGCCTGGGTGACCTTTCGCAGATGCAACCTTCTTGGCCACATCGGGGTAGCGCGCCTCAAGCACAGGCATCAAGGTTCCGACAATGCCGGCACCACTGTCTGATATGACGGCCTGGATTCTTCCGCTCGCCTTATAGAACTGAAGTCCAGCAAGCCCCGGGGCTTGCGTGCCCGAGTGTTCAAGAACATTGCGATATAGCTCGTACAAGATGGTGCTGACCGCAACGGAATAGCTTTCGCCCGCACAACTCACGAAACTGCGCTCCAGCAGATCGGGCACCTCACGATCTTCCTTCGTTGGATCGATCGACCGAAGCTCCATGAGGCCATCATTGTTGCCCCTGAACTCCTGAGACCGGCCGCGCGAAGCCCGCTTGGGCAGCGCCTGAATCGCCCCATTCAAGTGGTCGAAAAACCCCAACCGGTCCAGATAGGTGTACGTGCTTCGTGACTCGGTGAAGTCAAGCACCACTGTCTTGCCCGCGTGAGCAAGTTGATTGCTGAGCGCCAGCAGTCGAGCCAGCGCATCCAGCATCATGTGAGAGCCCTTTTTGAGGCTGAACACCACCCGCTGACACGGCGAGTCCAGCGGTGAACCAGCCTTGCTCAACAGTTTCTCGACGTCTCTGGCGGTCAGCCACTTCTTACCGTCAACTCCAAATTCAACCCGCAGCTCCGCTGGTGGCACCACTGACCAGCAGGAGGACTCGTCCTGATGGAATGTGTCCTTGTTCGCATGAAGCAACGCGTTGATGGTGGAGCGCTCTATGTCAAGGCGAGAAGCAATCGTTCTCGCCTTCAACCCTGGGTTTTGACTGACAAAGTCCCGAACGATTTCTAGCATTTCCTCAAATGATATTCGCCCCGAGGCAGCCAAGCCGGGTACTGAACACACGGGCAGCCCAGCCCACTGGAAATTGCTGCCCATCGGTTACGCTTTCGTCCACAAAGACAGCTGGCCGCAAGGGGAGAAATCGTGTCCAACAGCGCTCAAAGCATTTCCGCATTCCACGCCAAGTACTTCGCGTGGGAACTGTCGCGCAAGCGGTCCTCCTCCGAAGAAGACCGACTTTCCCAATCGCTGTTCGACGCCAGCGTTGACCTGAATCCCCATCAGATCGATGCGGCGCTGTTCGCCTTGCAAAACCCGCTAAGCCAAGGTGTCATGCTGGCCGACGAGGTGGGGCTCGGCAAAACCATCGAAGCCTCACTGGTGATGTGTCAACTCTGGGCAGAGCGCCGCCGCCGCTTGCTGGTGATCTGCCCGGCAGCCCTCCGAAAGCAATGGGCGCAAGAGCTGTCAGACAAGTTCAGCTTGCCCGCCGAAGTGCTCGATGCCCGTACGTGGGGACTGCTGCGCAAGGCCGGCGAGTTCGATCCGCTGAACCGAGATGTGATCAGCGTCATGTCGTACAACTTCGCGACGAGGATGGAAAAGCAGCTCGGCGCCATCCCATGGGACGTGGTGGTGATCGACGAAGCACACAAGCTCCGCAACGCCCACCGCAAAAGTCATGAAACCGGCCAATCGCTCAAACGCGCCTTGGCGGGCCGCAAAAAGCTCTTGCTGACAGCCACGCCCCTTCAGAACTCCCTGATGGAGCTGTATGGCCTGACTTCGCTGATCGACGAGAACGTGTTCGGTGATGAGCGCAGCTTCCGCACCCGATACAGCCACAGTGATGGCGATCTGAATGCCCTGCGACAGCGCCTGAAGCCCTTCGTGCAACGCACCCTGCGCCGTGACGTGCTGGAGTACGTGCCCTACACACAGCGCCATGCCCTGACCACGCCTTTTGCACCGAGCGACGCAGAGCAAGAGCTCTACGCCTGCATCACGGCCTACCTGCAACGTGATTTCAGCTACGGCTTTCCGCTGCGACAGAAGCACCTGGTTTCACTGGTATTGCGCAAGTTGCTGGCCTCATCCACTGAAGCCGTGCTGGCTACGCTGCAAGGCATGCGCGCCCGCCTGCAAGCGCTGCTGAACGAGCAAAGCATTGACGAAGACTGGCTGGGCAAGCTGCTGGACGACGAAGACCTCGAATCCGACTTGGTCGATGAGCTGGAGGCTGAGGATGAAGCCACCAGCGCCCCCGCAGCCGTGGACTTGGCCTTGCTGAAATCCGAGATCGCCGAGCTCGATCACTACATCGACTTGGCCAGCAAAGTGAGAGAAGACCAGAAATCTCACGCGCTGCTGCGAGCCCTTGATCAAGGCTTTGAGCGCATGGGCCAGATGGGGGCTGCGCGCAAAGCTGTCATCTTCACGGAATCACGACGCACCCAGGAGTACCTGGCGCGCTTCCTTGAGGCGCACGGCCATGCAGGCAAGGTGGTGACCTTCAGCGGTCAAAACCAGGGGGCGGGCAGCAACGGCATTTACCAGCGCTGGTTGGCCCGTCATGTCGGGTCTGACCGTGTCACAGGCTCACCGGCCGTCGACCGACGCACCGCCTTGATTGACCACTTCCGCGAGCAGGCAGACATCCTCATTGCCACAGAGGCCGCTGCCGAGGGTGTGAACCTCCAGTTCTGCTCGCTAGTTGTCAATTACGACCTGCCCTGGAACCCTCAACGCGTTGAGCAGCGCATTGGCCGCTGCCACCGCTATGGCCAGAAGTTCGATGTGGTGGTCATCAACTTCCTGAACCAACGCAACGAAGCCGACCAGCGCGTGCTGGAGCTGCTGCAAGACAAATTCCACCTGTTTGACGGCGTGTTCGGCGCTTCAGACCAGATCCTGGGTCGCATCGAAAGCGGCATCGACTTTGAACGCCGCATTGCCGAGATCTACGACCAATGCCGCAGCCCCCAAGCCATCGAGGCCGCCTTTGCGCAGTTGCGAGCGGAGCTGGACGCTGACATCCAAGCGCGCATGCAGGAAACCGAACGCCTGTTGCTGGAGCATTTCGACGCCGACATCCATGACCGCCTTCGCACGCACCGCGAACGCGCCGAGTCGCAGCTCGACCGCGTTTCGCGCCTGTTCTGGCTGCTCACTCAGCATGTCTTGCATGGCCGGGCTCGCTTCGATCTGAACAAACTGTCATTCGATCTGCCTGAGCCGCCAGTGGCCGCCGCTCCACCAGGCACCTACCAACTGATCCGCAAAGGTGACTCGGTGGCGGAGAAGGTGCTGGAACACGCCCGGGTGTACCGCCTGACCCACCCCCTTGGCGAGTACGTGCTCGACCAGGGTCGAAACACCGCCACACCCCAGGCATTGCTGCGTTTTGAATACCGCTCAGCCAAGCCCCGCATCAGCGTGGTGGAGCAATTGGCCGGCAAGGGGGGCTGGTTGCAACTGAATTTGCTGGAACTGGACAGCTTTCAACGCGAAGAACATCTGGTGTTCACGGGCTGCACCGATGATGACCAGGTGCTGGATCAGGAAACCTGCGAGAAGCTCTTTCAGCTGACTGCCAGCGTAGCCCCGATTGACCTGCCGGTGCCCAACACCTTGCAAGGCAATGCACGCCGGCAACTGGACGCGGCGCTCAGCCGTGCCCTGGAGCAAAACGACAAGTTCTTCCAGCAGGAACGCGACAAACTGGATGCCTGGGCCGAGGACCGCATCTTTGCTGCGGAGCAAGCCCTTGAGGACACCAAACTCAAACTCAAGGCCCTCAAGCGCCAGGCACGTCTGGCCACCAGCATGGACGAAGCCCGCAGACTGCAGGACGAGACGCGAAAGGTGGAAGGTGATCAACGCCGTCAGCGACAAGACATCTTCGCCGTGGAAGACGAGATCGAAGCTCGCCGTGATGCGCTGATCGACGCGCTGGAAAAACGCCTGCACCGCGCCAGCCACACCCGCCACCTCTTCACCATTCGGTGGGAAGTGGCCTGACGTGTTATCGAAATAGAATTTCGTCGACACATGCTGCCCCATGTGTCGATTTCAACGACACGACGCCGAAATATGTCGCCGTTTTAGATAAACAACGACATGATGTGGTTGTTGTGTCGTCAGTTTCGACACTGAAAACCACTCATGAACGCTCCCGAGGCCGTTTGGCGGCCTGATGCCCCTTACAACCAACTGCCGCCCCTGCCTCCCTTGCAGGAGGTGGAGACAAAAGCCGTGCTGCGCGCCTGTATCACGGCTCGCGCTGCATTGGCTGAATTGAAGCAGGCGGCAGAGCTGATCCCGAACCAGACCATGCTGATCAACACGATCCCGCTGCTGGAGGCCAAGGACAGCTCGGAGATTGAGAACATCGTCACCACCACCGACCAGCTATTCCAGCATGCACAGGGCGATGGCGCTGCGGACCACGCCACCAAAGAGGCGCTGCGTTACCGATCTGCACTGCACCGAGGCTTTCATGCCCTGCGGACTCGCCCCCTGTGCACCGCCACGGCGGTGGAGATTTGCCGCACCCTCAAAGGTGCCGACATGGACATCCGACGTACGCCTGGCACGCAACTGGCCAATGACCGCACCGGCGAGGTGATCTACACCCCGCCCGACGGCGAGGCCCTGCTGCGTGACCTGCTGGCCAACTGGGAGCGCTACCTGCATGGGCAGCCCGAGTTGGACCCGCTCATTCGCATGGCGGTAGGGCACTACCAGTTCGAGGCCATTCACCCCTTCATTGACGGCAACGGCCGCACGGGGCGGGTGCTCAACATCCTGTACCTGATCGAGTCCGGGCTGCTGAACCTGCCGATCCTCTACCTGAGCCGACACATCATCACCCACAAAGCTGACTACTACCGCCTGCTGCTGAGCGTGACCCGCGAGCAGGACTGGGAGCCTTGGGTGCTGTTCATGCTCCAAGCCGTGGAGGCCACCGCGCAGTGGACCACGGCCAAGATCGGCGCCATCCGCCAACTGGCAGAGCACACCACCGAGCACGTCCGCACCCACCTGCACAAGATCTACAGCCGCGAGCTGGTGGATGTGGTGTTCGAACAGCCCTACTGCCGCATTGCCAACCTGGTCGACAAGGGCGTGGCCCAACGCCAGGCGGCATCCCGATACCTGAAGGAGCTGGCCGCCCTGGGCGTGCTGCGCGAAACGCAGGTGGGCAAAGAGAAGCTGTTCATCCATCCCAAGCTGATGCAGTTGCTGACCCGGGACAGCAACCACTTCACGCCCTACTCAACGACAGGGCTGCCCCTGCACATCAAGCCATGAGCCAACAAAAACAACGATTTGTGGAACTGCTGGAAGAGCTCTTTCAGCTGAATCAACCCGAGCTGGATTTCGGTCTGTACCGCATCCTGCACGCCCGCAGCCAAGAGATCCGCGCTTTCATGAACGGCGAGCTGGCCACCGAGATTGACCAGGCCTTTGCCGGTCAGGCCGTTCAAAGCGCGCACGAGCTGCTGCAAGCCGCCAAACAAAAGGTGCTGGACGACCTGGCTGACGATGCCTTCGATGCGGCAGGCGAGCTCAAGCCCGAGTACCGCAACACCAAGATTGGCAAGGACTACCTTCAAGCCCAGCAAGCAGCCCGCGAGGGCAGCGGCCCTCTGTCGGACCAGGCTCAGGTGTATGACCACCTGTACCGCTTCTTCTCACGCTACTACGACAAGGGCGACTTCATGTCGAAGCGCTACTTTGTGGCGGAGAACGATCAACGCGCCGCCCCCTATGCCGTGCCCTACGACGGGCGTGAGGTGATGCTGCACTGGGCCAACAAGGACCAGTACTACATAAAAAGCAGCGAACACCTGAGCAACTACAGCTTTGACTTGACCGAGGCCCTGCGCTTGGAAGCCCAGCGCCAAGGCAAGGGCCAGGAGCTGGACTTTGGCGGCGAAGCAGGCTTAAGGGCGATGAAGGTTCACTTCCGCCTGGCTGCAGCCACAGAGGGCGAGCACAACAATGTCAAGGAAAGCCAAGACCGCTTCTTCTTGATCCATGCGGGCGAGCCCATCAAATTCGAAACCGATAGCCAAGGCCAGGTTGAACTGGTGGTGCAGTTTGAGTACCGGCCGGACCCTGACAAAACTGGGCAAGCCAACACCTGGCAACAGCAAAAGCTGGCAGAGGCAGCTCAAACCGTGTTTCAGGCGCTGCAGACAGCCGCCCCCAGCGAAGCCAAGGCGGAGGCCTATGCACGCGGTTTGGGCAGTCTGAGCCCCACAGAAAAGCGCCCTGACCGCACGGTGTTGGCCAAGTACATGGCTCAGTTTGCTGACCGCAACACCATGGACTACTTCATTCACAAGGACCTCGGCGGGTTCTTGCGACGCGAGCTGGACTTCTACATCAAGAACGAAGTCATGCGACTGGATGACATTGAGTCGGCCCAAGCGCCACGGGTTGAGGCGTACCTGGGCAAGCTGCGTGTCTTGCGCAAGATCGCCCGCCGGGTTGTCGACTTCCTTGCACAGCTGGAGGACTTTCAAAAGGAACTGTGGCTCAAGAAACGGCTGGTGCTTCAATCAAAATGGCTTTTCTCTCTTTGGAGGTTACCGGATGGATTGGTTGAGCGAGTAATTTCAGACATCACAGCGCCCCACAAGCAACCACACGGCCAAATAAGCGCATGGAATCTTGTTATCGGGCGCGATAGTCAACTTACGACTCAGAGCATTACAAAAGAATTCTTTGCCAAGCATCCATCATTGATGCTCGACACATCAACTCTCGACGAGGATTTGTCTGACGACATCATTTCCGCTATTGGTCAAATCAACGATCTAAACGAGTCTACTGACGGAGTCCTGATCAAGAGCGAGAACTTCCAAGGCCTACGCTTCATAACTCCGACGCTTGCTAGCACAATACAAGCCGTATACATCGATCCACCCTATAACACGGGCTCTGATGGATTTATATACAAAGACTCGTTCAAATCATCTTCATGGCTATCCATGATGGCGGATCGCCTCCGCGCGAGCAAGGCATCGCTGAAAGATTCAGGCGTAATCTTCTGCAGCATAAACGAGATCGAACGAAATTCGCTCGAACTACAAATGAAGGACACGTTTGGCCCGGAAAACTTTGTTGCCGAGCTGGTGTGGGCCCGAGACACAGTAAGCAACAACTCTCCAACGTACTCAAAAAGTCACGAATACATTCTGGTCGCCGCAAAAAACCTTGCCGCCATTCAGGGCGACAAGAGAATGTTTAGAGAACGAAGAAGTGGCCTTGATGAAGTTCAGGAACTAGTCGCCGAACTTGAAGGAAAAGATTGCGCAGTTGCAGAAATCGAGGGAAAGCTCGCCGAGCTTTACAAAGCCCATAAGAGTGCTCATCTTGCCGAGGCACAGGCCAACGGAATCAGCAAAGATGAAGCGGAAAAAACCGATCCTTGGAAGGGAATATATCCTTACAAGTTTGCTGAGTTTAGGGATGCTAACGGCAAGCTGATCGAAGACGCTCAATCAAAACCTGTTGGCGGAAAGATCTGGATCTTCCGAGAGGTTGAACCTTCGATGCCGTCCGGCAAGCAATCCGACTCGATTAAAGATGGCTCTTCTACAAACTATCGTTTTTACAAGCCAGTTGACCCCAAGACAGGAATCCAGCATAGCCACCCCAAACGGGGGTGGGCATTCCCATATGCGCCTGAACCCGGAAGAAACTCTTTCTTAGAGCTGCTCGGGGACGCTCGCATCGTTTTCAAAAAAGAAGGAACCATTCCACAACAAAAGTACTTCCTACACGAGGTGGAGACTGTAGTATCGACAAGCGTGATTAGGCAATACTCGGATGGCGAGCCTAAACTCGAGCAACTTTTCGGCCAAAAGGGGCTGATTGACAACCCTAAGCCCCCTGCATTGATTGAGAAGATAATTGCTCAGACAACACAATCTGGCGACTATGCGATGGATTTCTTCGCAGGGTCCGGAACCACTGGCCAGGCAGTTATTGATTTAAATAGAAAAACAAGAACCAAACGCAAGTTTGTTCTCATGGAAATGGGCTCACACTTCGACAGCGTACTTTGCCCAAGAATTCAGAAATGCATTCTCTCGCCAGAATGGGAGAATGGAGCCCCACGAAACATCGAATCAGATTTGAGCTCCAGAAGTTTCACGCCTTCAATTATTAAAGTCATAGAGCTTGAAAGTCTGGAAGACACTTTTGGAAGCCTACACAACCCGCAAGAAATTACCACCCACGCAAACACCCCAAAGGACTTTCAACGCGATTTCTTGCTAAAGTACTGGCTAAAGACGGAGTATCAGAGCTTCAATCGGCCCCTCAGCTTGGCCGGCCTGATGGATCCGTTTGTTCCTGCAAGACTTGCGACCTCCAGCAAGGAAAAGCGAGTCAACATAATGGAAACATTTAACTGGCTTATTGGACTCAGGGTTTCCATGATTGACAAGCCGCGCCGATACTCTATCGATTTAACCCATGAAGTTGATCCGGATTTGCCGGACGATCAAGGTACTAGATGGAAATGCACCGGCATCGATGAAACAGTTACGGGTGAGTTCACCTTCAGAATGATTGAGGGCTATGTACTTACCGTTCCCGGTGATGACCTCTCGCGTGAGCGCGTATTGGTGATCTGGCGGAAGCTCACGGGCGACGTCGGCCGTGACCAAGCTGCACTAGAGGCTTGGCTGAGCAAGATGAAGATCAACCCTCGCGATACCGACTTCGCCACCATCTACGTGAATGGCAGCCACGCGCTCAATACCGATGGCTCGGCAGGCACGCGGGTGTGCATGATTGAAGAGACCTTTGCCCAGCGCATGTGGGAGGACTGCTGACATGGCCAAGCTAGGACGGCTTCAACACATCAAGCTGGAGGGATTTCGCTCGATCCGCAAGCTCGACTTAGAGCTGGCACCGCTGAACATCCTGATTGGCCCCAACGGGGCCGGCAAATCCAACTTCATCAGCTTCTTCAAGTTCATGAACAAGCTGCTCCAGAAAGACTTGCAGTTGCACATCCAGCAATTGGGAGGAGCAGACAGGGTGCTGCACTTCGGTCGGAAAACAACGGAGCTGTTAAGCATCGACCTTCATTTCTCCCCGAACGGTTACGAGGCGGAGCTGGTTCCAACGCAAGAAGGGCGGCTTATTTTCAGGTCCGAACACGCACTTTTCTTCGGCAATGAGGCAGGGTACTACGGAGGAACAAAGCGTCGAACTTTGGCAAAAGCTGGATCAGATGAGTCTGCGCTGCCAGACCCCGGCAACTCTTCGCCTCAGTCATTTGTAGCAAGGTACTTGTCGGACTGGAAGGTTTATCACTTTCACGACACTAGCGATTCAGCGAAGGTGAAAGGGAGCTACAGCATTTATGCGTCAGAGCGTTTGATGCCGCAAGGAGAAAACTTGGCAGCGTTTTTATACGCAATCAAGGGCTCACCCGCATACGCGAGGATCGTCAGCACCATTCAACGCGTAGCACCGTTCTTTCAAGACTTCATTTTCCAAGTGGAGCCGAACGATCTGATTAGGTTGCGCTGGAAACATAAAGGTAGTGACGACTACTTTGATGCCACGATGCTTTCCGACGGGACCTTGCGGTTTATCTGCTTGACTACGCTCCTCTTGCAACCAGAGTTGCCAACAATACTTCTGTTGGATGAGCCCGAGTTGGGCTTGCATCCGTTTGCAGTCCAACTATTGGCAGCCATGATGCGGTCGGCCAGCCACTCCACGCAGATCATCGCCTCGACGCAGTCAGTCACATTGGCCAACGAGTTTGGATGGGAAGACCTGGTTGTGGTGGACCAGAAGAACAACGAATCGCTTTTCCGCCGGCTCAAGGAAGATGAAGTCAAGGCTTGGCTTGACGACTACAAGGTCGGCGACCTTTGGGAAAAGAACGTGCTGGGAGGCACACCAGAATGAAGCGCCTGGGGATCAGCGTTGAGGGAACGACCGAACGCGAGTTCGTGAGCCGAGTACTTCGCCCTCATTTGTGCAACCACGGATGGGTAAACGTCTCAGCGGTCGACATCAAAGGCAATGTGAGCCTGGACAAGATCGAGCACGCCCTTCGCCCATTGCTGGGCGGTTTTCAGCACGTCACCACGCTCTACGACTTCTACGGGTTCAAACGGAAAGGGCACGCAGATGTGGTTGCGTTGGAGACGATGATCGCCGAACGGGTGGACGCAGAATGGCGGCATCGCTTCACGCCGTATGTCCAACTGCATGAGTTCGAAGCATTACTCTTCGTCAACCCCACTTGTGCAAACGACTGGCTTCAGGGCAAGCCTGCCCAGCTTGCGGCGCTGCAGGCAGCACTCGCTGAGTGCGGTGAGCCTGAAGCGATCAATGACCGGCCCGAAACCAGCCCCTCACACCGGCTCAAGGCACAGTATCCGCACTTCGACAAGAAGCTGCATGGCCCCGACATCGTGGAGTTGACAGGGCTGCCCGCCATCCGCCAAGCATGCCCTCGCTTTGATCGATGGATCACACAACTCGAACAACTGGGCCAGCAAGCGGCATGAACAAGAAGACCACAAAGTCCACCAAGGCCGGGCAGCCACTGGTGGCGAGCCACTTCCAGGATGCCCTGGTGCTCAACCAATGGGTGATCAGCCTGTTGGGCGTCGACCCACTGGCCGTTCACACCGATGCTGGGCGAAACAAGCGCCCATTGGAATTGCTGGCCAAAACGCTGCGCGAGGTTGAACCGGGCATCTCGCCCGATGGCAAGCACCGCTTTGCCAAGGCCTTGACCGATCACCTGCAAGCCGGCGCGGTGATCACCACAGCCGACATCGAACGCTACGACGCCAACCTGGTGGCCCACACCCGCTGGATCAATGAACGGCGCAAGCACAAAGGCCCGATTGTCTGGAAGTACTTCCAGTGGCTGACGCTGCTGTTCGTTGAGATCTACCTCGACCGGTACTTCAGTGACCGCCAGGGCCTGTGTGACGCGCTGAATGAATACCTTCAGCGCTTCAACGCCCACCATGAAGCTCAGAAGCGCTCCACCGGCATTGACCTGTTCAATGTGGACGACCTGAACAAGATTTGCCTGCAGAACGCCACAGGCAGCGGCAAAACTTTGCTGATGCACTTGAACCTGCTGCAGTTCTCCCACCATGCCAAGGCCGACGGCCTGGCAGACCGTTTCAGCCGGGTGATTGTGCTGTCGCCCAACGAGCGCCTGTCTGAACAGCACGAGCGCGAACTGCGGGACAACGGCTTCCACCCCGACACCCTTCGCCAGGACACCGACCTGCTGACACAAGGGCAGGCAGGCCTGACCACGCCCATGCTGACCGAGATCACCAAGCTGGCTGACGAGCAGAAGGTCAAGCAAATGGCGGTCGACAGCTTTGGCGATGCCAACCTGCTGCTGGTCGATGAAGGCCACCGGGGCATGAGTGGCGGCGACTGGAAGCTCAAACGCGACAAGCTGGCAGCCAAAGGCTTCACCTTCGAATACTCGGCCACGTTCAAGCAGGCAGTGAAGGCCGCCAATGACCGGGTGCTGGCGGAGAGCTATGCCAAATCAGTGCTGTTTGATTACAGCTACCGCTATTTCTACGCAGACGGCTATGGCAAGGACTACCGCATCTTCAACCTGCCCAAGGACGAACTGGCGCACAAGGATGCCTACCTGACGGCAGCACTGTTGGCCTTCTACCAACAGCTGCGCATGTTCCTGGAAGCCGGCAAGCGCTATGACGGCTACAACCTCGAAAAGCCGCTTTGGGTTTTTGTGGGTGCCAACGTCACCGGCAAAAGGGCGGTTGACGAAGAAAACGTCAACCCTTCTGACGTTGCACAGATTCTCGACTTCCTGGCCAGGTTCTTGGCAGACAGGGAGGCAGCCACGCAGCGCATCCACCAGGTGCTCAAAGGCAACGCGCAAACTTCGGGTCTGATGGACAGCAAGGGGCAAGACATCTTTGTCAACTCCTTTGCGTACCTCAAATCAGCCGATCAGGATGCGTCATCCCTGTACGCAGACATCTGCACTCGGCTCTTCCACTCGCCGGGTGGGGGCCACTTGGTGGTGGAACGGGTCAGAGGCGACAGCGGTGAACTCCTGCTAAAGGTGGGGGAAGCGGATCAGCCCTTCGGCGTCATCAACGTGGGTGACGCCAGCGCTCTGGCGAAGCATTTGAAGGACGAACTGGAGACCAAGCAGTCCATTGCCGAAGTGCGGCCCAGCGAGTTTGGAGAACCTGTTTTCGGCGATGTGCACAAACCCAGCTCCCCCATTCACATGCTCGTGGGCTCCAAGAAGTTCATCGAAGGGTGGGACTGCTGGCGCGTCTCCAGCCTGGGCTTGATGCGCATGGGACAAAGCGAAGGCGCACAGATCATCCAGCTGTTTGGTCGCGGCGTTCGCCTCAAAGGCAAAGACATCAGCCTGATGCGTACGAGCCGTTATCAGCCGGTGAATCCGCCCAAAGACATCCACCTGCTGGAGACCTTGAATGTGTTCGGCGTGCAGGCGGACTTCATGGAGACATTCCGGAAGTTCCTGGAAGAAGAGGACCTGCCACCCAACGATGGGCCTCGTGTCGAAACCATCGACCTCAACGTGACGCATGACTTTGGCCAACAGCTCAAGATTCTGCGCGCCAAGTACCGAAAAGACACCCAGGAGCAGTACGACTTCCGCAAGCATGGCCCCGTGGTCAGCTTCGAACTGGTGAACCTACCGCCCAGCATGACTGTGGGTGGGGTCCGGGTAGTGGTGAACCGCTACCCCAGGGTTCAGATGATTCAAGCCGCCGAAGCCACGCACCATGTGGCAGAGGCCGCTGCGCCCATCACGCATCAATTCGATGCCCTGCGCTTGTCCATGCTGAACTGGCAGCAAATGTGGTTCGACCTGGAGCGCTATCGCAAACAGCGCCACTTCGACAACGTGGTGGTGCAGCCTGAATCGCTGCGCGCCTTGCTGAGCAGGCCGGACTGGTATGCCATCGAGGTGCCAGAGGCTTGGTGGGCACTGTCGATGGGCAACGTCAAGCATTGGCAGTCAGTGGCGTTTGAGCTGCTGTGCAGTGCGCTGGAGCGTTGTTTCAACTACCACAAGCGTCGCTACATCGACCCACGCATGGAGCTCGTTCTGCTGACGCGTGATCACGAGAACCTGCCGGGTGAGGACGAGAACTACCAACTGATCGTCGAAGGCCGTGAGGACTACCTGATCGACGACATCAAGGTGCTCAAGCAAGAACTGGCTTCGGTTGGCTGGCGCACAACGGGCCACGCCAAGGGCCTGCGACTGGACATTCACCTCTACGAGCCACTGCTGTCGAGTGAAAAGATCAAGATCCAGCCGGTCAGCCTGAATGCCTCCGAGTTTCAGTTCGTTGAGGACCTTAGGCAGTGGATGCTGGCAAATCATGCCGCGCTGGAAGCAAAGCAGTGCCGCCTGTTCTTGCTGCGCAACTTGGCTCGCCGTGGCGTGGGCTTCTTTGAAGCGGGCAACTTTTACCCGGACTTCATTTTGTGGGGCCTCAAGGCAGATGGCACGCAGCGTATCGTTTTCCTAGACCCACACGGCCTGGAGCATGAGGGACCGGGTAGCGACAAGGTGAACTTCTCGTCCGAGATCAAGAAGTTGGAACAGCGCCTGGGAGACCCCCAGGTCCAGCTGGAATCGGCTATCTTGTCACCCAGCACCAACCGGATGCGAGTCGAACACTTGTGGAGCACGCGCGGCCTACCCAAGCCTGATCTTGCGGCCCTGCACGTCTATTTCATCGGCGAGCAGGGGTACATGGATCAGGTGCTTGAGTTGGCGATGAAGGTTTGAAAAAATGGGCGCCAAAAACGCGCCCTAACAGGCTGCGGAAATACCCAACAGCCAAGTCCACGCCCCAGTGGCGTGATGCGTTATCAGCGTAGCACCTCAACGACCTGAAGCGACACCCACCATGCGCGGCGCCGACACCTTCACCGAAGGCCTGTTCACCC
>NZ_LFRI01000261.1 GCF_001447195.1 Aquabacterium parvum
CACCTCGGAAGCACCCAGCAGAACCAAGAAGGCGTTTCCCCTTGAGCGTCTGAAAGGCATGCCATGTATCGGCAACCGGCTGATCGCTGAACTTGACGGCGTACTTGAAAACCTCCATGAACCCCTCGGCGGGATCCCCAACGATGGGCCGCACATCAACGATGAAGCTGTCCCCGGTGATCTGGTGCCAATCCCGCGACAAGCGCTCCTGGCTGGGCTCGACCTCGGCCAAGGCGATCATGTGCAGGTGCGGGTGCCACTGGCCCGAGTTGT
>NZ_LFRI01000262.1 GCF_001447195.1 Aquabacterium parvum
TTCATGGAGGTTTTCAAGTACGCCGTCAAGTTCAGCGATCAGCCGGTTGCCGATACATGGCATGCCTTTCAGACGCTCAAGGGGAAACGCCTTCTTGGTTCTGCTGGGTGCTTCCGAGGTGTCGAGGTGCCGGAAGGGCTGACCGATGAGCCGCTCGATGAGCTGCCGTATGTCGAGCTGTTCTATCGCTATCTGCATGGAAAGGGCTACGCCGTTTCGCATGCGAATCGCCCCAAAGCGGCGTAGCCGCCGAGGGATCAGACGGGTAGGGGA
>NZ_LFRI01000263.1 GCF_001447195.1 Aquabacterium parvum
CGGCGGGATCTCCAACGATGGGCCGCACATCAACGATGAAGCTGTCCCCGGTGATCTGGTGCCAATCCCGCGACAAGCGCTCCTGGCTGGGCTCGACCTCGGCCAAGGCGATCATGTGCAGGTGCGGGTGCCACTGACCCGAGTTGTCTCCCCGCTTCACTTCGTATGACCAAACAGCGCCCACAACACCATCGAGCACAGAGCCGCGACCACGTTGCCGGCGTTTCCATAGCTCGCGCTGGGCTCTATGAAGGTGCTTAAAGCGTTCAGCCA
>NZ_LFRI01000264.1 GCF_001447195.1 Aquabacterium parvum
CAAGCGCGAGTTCATCGAGGCTGCTGTGTCTGATGCGCTGGCCCGCGCCGAGGAAGCTATCGAGCGTTCCGGTGCCCTGGATCAAGGGAGCCTGTGATGCTCACGCTGACCGGCACCATTCGAGCAGTCACCACCCGGGGTGGTGGCGTCAACAAGAAGACCGGCGAGGTGATCCCCACCCGCCCGGTTCTCCAGATCGAGGGCCTCGATAACCGTGGCCTCGTTCAACTCTTCACCCTCACAGTTCCGGACACCAAGCCTTTCGAGGGCCGA
>NZ_LFRI01000265.1 GCF_001447195.1 Aquabacterium parvum
GCCGCCACCATGGCCGCCTTGAAGGTCAAAAAGCTCAGCAACGAACTCCAGTTATCCCTCCTGTAGTGGCACGCTGACTAGGTCAACCTAGTCAAATCAACCACTTACAGCATTTGGTGTCGAACTCGGGTGCCCGACAATCTGTGGGTCTATCTGCAAAACTATGCGGCCAAGCACCGCGCAGCGGGCAATGGATTTGGCAATGGATTTGGCTATGGGCTGGCGCATAAAGATTCAGTCACACGTACCTTATCAGCGCGTTATCACAAGGATGGATCAGAAATTCTGGTATATCAGGGAGAGCAGAAAAATCCGCGCCGCCTGACCCCGCGTGAATGTGCGCGCCTGATGGGTACATGATCACACGAGTCTTGACAGGCTCTTATAGTGGGCTGAACAGTTACCATACTGGCTTCTGAATCACAGGGCAGTGTTGCATTTTACCAACATTGCCGTCGCATGTCACGCAACTGTAATATAGGATTGATACCATCGGTGCCGATGTGAATACAGTATCAATGTTGAAAATTTTTTCCTGCTGACTTCCCGGAGATTTAAATGCAATATAAATTTGTTGCTGCGGCACTGCTCGCATCAATTCCGTTCGCGGCTGTCGCGCAATCCAGCGTCACGATCTATGGGATCGCTGATGCCGCCGTAGCGGCCGAGAATGACGGCAGCAACAAGGTCGTGAAACTCAACAACGGCGGTCGGTCCAGCAGCCGTCTGGGCTTTCGCGGTACCGAAGATCTGGGAGGCGGCCTGAATGCCCTTTTCAATCTTGAGTCCGGCATCGATCTCACTACCGGACAAAGCTCTAGCACGTCTACTTTTTTTAATCGCCGTGCGATCGTCGGTCTCAAAGGCGGCTTCGGCACAGTGACGCTGGGCCGCGAGTACTCGCCGATCGATAGCTTGGCTAGCCCTTCCGACATTATGGAACTGAGCTTTGCTGGTGGCTCCCTGAGTGCGTTCGGTAGCGCCCGTAATCGTTTGACACGCCGTTTAGACAATTCGATCAATTACAAAACGCCGGCGTTCAACGGCTTGGTGGGCCGCCTCGCGTATGCCCTGGGCGAACAAGCCACGGGACCGTCGAAAGATTTGCTCGGCCTGGGGGTCGACTACTCAAATGGTTCGCTGTTCCTGGGCGCCGCCTACCAGACGTCCAAGCGCGTTGCCGCCGGCGACGACAAGGAGTACGCAGTTGGCGCCGGCTACAATTTCGGCGCGTTTGACGTGAAGGCAAACTATCTGGTCTCCGATCCGGACGGAGCAAACATCAAGTTCGAACAGTTCAACCTCGGCGCATCGGTTGGCTTGGGTAGCGGCCGCTTGTATGCCAACCTCCAGCAGAACAAGATCGAATCCGGCGCCAAGGGCAAGGGTTTTGCGGTTGCATATGCATATCCGCTGTCGAACCGGACCAGCCTGTATACCTCGTATGCCACGCTGCGCAACAACGCTATCGGCCAATTCGGTATGGAATCGTCGGGCACGAAGCTAGCGGCAGCGGCGCTCGGCACCGATCCATCGGTGTTTGCGGTCGGCGTGCGGCATTTGTTTTAACGGGTAAACCGTGCATCGATAAATCGATGCACTGAATGGGCGATTGCAGACCAATCGCTCTTCAGGATTTGGACGTGCTTGGCGATTTCGAACGCCAACACCGGTTATCGCGTCAACGGATAGGCGTTTTAACCGCATGAGGCCAAGTATCGCACCGCGGAAGCGCCATCAAGCCGGCTGAGACACTCGATTTTCCCGCCCAGGTGTCAGGTTCACCACCAGGGTTTGGCGTTCAGGAGAGTGATTTGCGGCGCTCGGCGTGTACCGGGCGCAGAGCCAGTTCGCGGTAAGTCAAAATCGCCGCTTTGTTCATTCACCAACTGATGGCCCCTCGTCGTTTCGTGTGGAAACCAACGGCGACAATCGGTGGTGGTCGTAGCGCCGTGTGGGCATGTGGGCAAGTCGCAGAGCGGCTTGTCCACATGCCCATGCGGCCTTGTAGTGCATGAACTGGAGGCTGTCTCGTGAGCGTTGGAGTTGAAACGCTGTTTACCAGCGCATTGGGTTTGGTTGCGCCGTGGGAGGTGGCCAAGGTGGATCTGGACACAGCCAAGCGGCGCATCGACTTTGAGGTGCGCTGCAACGCCAAGTTGCTCAGTTGCCCGCACTGCAACACCCCGGCGCAAGGCATCCATGACCGCCTTCGCCGCTCGTGGCGACACCTTGATTTTTTCCAGTTCGAAGCCTGGCTGCACGCCGATGTGCCGCGGGTGGCCTGCACTGGCTGCGGCAAGACCACGCAGGTGGGTGTGCCCTGGGCTCGCGAAGGCTCTGGCTTTACGGCGCTGTTTGAAGCCTTGGCGTTGTCGCTGTGCCGTGAGCTGCCGGTGCGGCAAGCCGCTGCACTGCTGCGTTGTGCCGACAAGCCCCTGTGGCGGCGCATTGAGTACTCCCGAGTTCGACACCAAATGCTGTAAGTGGTTGATTTGACTAGGTTGACCTAGTCAGCGTGCCACTACAGGAGGGATAACTGGAGTTCGTTGCTGAGCTTTTTGACCTTCAAGGCGGCCATGGTGGCGGCCTG
>NZ_LFRI01000266.1 GCF_001447195.1 Aquabacterium parvum
TCGAGGTGCCGGAAGAGCTGACCGATGAGCCGCTCGATGAGCTGCCGTATGTCGAGCTGTTCTATCGCTATCTGCATGGAAAGGGCTACGCCGTTTCGCATGCGAATCGCCCCAAAGCGGCGTAGCCGCCGAGGGACCAGACGGGTAGGGGATTGGCCTGGAACGCCGCTCCCCTGCCCTAACCAAGCCAACTACACAGGAGTTGAAATGGCTGGAATGAAGTCTATCGATGAAGCGCGCAATGTCCTCGAAGAGGCTGCGCTGATGACCACT
>NZ_LFRI01000267.1 GCF_001447195.1 Aquabacterium parvum
CTCTGGCGGCAGGGTGGTCCGGATGCCAGCGACCATGCGGCGCACGGCCGAGTAACTGCCCGTCCAGCCGTGCTGACGCTGCAGCGCCTGGTGGATGGCGGTGCCGGGCACGTTCTGTTCGACCCAACTGGCCACCTTCGCACGATGTTCTTCCAGGCTGGAGACGGTGGTGCTGGCGCGCTTGGGTGGCACCAGGGCGGCCGCCACGGCCTCGTCGTCGGGCAGCGGCGCCTGGGCATCCAGCCAGCCATGCGCCTGGGCCAGCGCACGCCACTGGCCAGCCTTGCGCCGACCCATGATCTTGGCGTCGGCGATGTCCCGGTCAGAGTCGCCCTGACGCATGCGCAGCAGGGCTTGTCGGTAGTGATGCATCTCGAATTTCCTGCGGGCCATCCCCTGTCTCCAGGCAAAAAGCCCACAGGGTAGAGATGGCCCGAATCGATTCGGGAGGCTGTTCAGTCAGCGCAGACTGGCTCCATTACGCCGATCCGCCGCTGGCTCCAATACGGCGATCACGCACTGGATCCATAACGCCGATCATCGGCTGGCTCCAATATGCCGATCACGAAGTGGCTCCATTACGCCGGTCGGTGACA
>NZ_LFRI01000268.1 GCF_001447195.1 Aquabacterium parvum
AGCGTGCGGGCTTCGCCCATCCCGCAGGGCCGCCGCCAGCGGCCTCATACGTGCATCCATCCTCACACCTTGCCCCCCTCATAGGCGAGGCTCACCGACGCGCCAGGAGCCCACGCACGCACCGGCACGGACACCTTCTCACCCACTCGGCCCTCGAAAGGCTTGGTGTCCGGAACTGTGAGGGTGAAGAGTTGAACGAGGCCACGGTTATCGAGGCCCTCGATCTGGAGAACCGGGCGGGTGGGGATCACCTCGCCGGTCTTCTTGTTGACG
>NZ_LFRI01000269.1 GCF_001447195.1 Aquabacterium parvum
ATTGGACAGGCTCACGTTGCCTCGCTGCAGTGGAAGGCAATGCTCGATGCGCGCGAATTGCTTGGGTGTGATCTCCATGTCGGGCAGTGTCCAGCATGATGCCCAGCGTTGCAATTAGTGTTAACAGCCCCTAGGCGGACGCGTTGAGCAAGGAGATCCCCCATCGGAGGCAAATGTGCAACGAGACGAACCCCCCTCAGGCAGAATGCAGCCCGACATGCTCAACGCCCTCCAACGCCTGAGCCACTGGCCCCTCGGCCTGCTGCACCCCCTGGGCGCGGCCATGGGCTGGCTGGCCTACCTTGGCTCGCCCAGCTACCGCCGCCGCCTCAAGGCCCACACCGACGCCGTGGGCCTCAGCCGCAGCCAGCGCTGGGCGGCGGTCGGCCACGCCGGCAAGATGGTGGGTGAGCTGCCCCTGATGTGGGGCCGCCCGCGCGAGGAGGCTTTCGGCGAGCGCGTGCAATGGCGCCACCCCGAAGTCGTCACGCAGGCGCTGGCAGAGGGCAAAGGCCTGCTGCTGCTCACGCCCCACCTGGGCTGCTTCGAGGTCACGGCGCAGGCTTATGCCGAGCGCTTCGGTGCGCAACAACCCATCACCGCGCTCTACCGCCCTGCCAAGCAGGCCTGGCTGGCCGAGGTGATGAAGGACTCGCGCAACAGGCCCGGCATGCTGACCAGCCCGGCCACCCTGGGCGGCGTGCGCCAGATGCTGCGCGCACTCAAATCGGGTCAGACCGTGGGCCTGCTGCCCGACCAGGTGCCGCCCGAGGGCATGGGCGCCTGGGCGCCTTTCTTCGGCCGCCCCGCCTACACGATGACCATGGCCGCCAAGCTGGTTGCTCAGACGCGCTGCGCCGTGGTGCTGTTGCGTGGCGAGCGCCTGGGCTGGCTGGCGCGCCGCCGTCAGGGCTGCAGCTACGTCGTGCACGCCAGCCGGGTCGCCCCGCAGACCGAAACGCTCCTGGCCGCAGGCGATGCGGCAGAATCCGCAGCCACCATCAACCGGCTGATGGAAGACCTGATCATGCAAGCACCCGAGCAGTACCTGTGGGGTTACAACCGCTACAAGGGCCCCCGCGCCGAAATCCTGACGTCGGCAACAAAAAGCGAGGAAACCGCCTGATGGCAACCAAAGACGGCAACTTGCCAAAAGAAGCCGCCATCCGGCTCGGCCTGGGCGTGCTGTGGACGCTGCAGTGGCTGCCCCTGCCGGTGCTGGCCGCCTTCGCTCGCGGCCTGGGCGCCCTGCTCTACCGCCTGGCTGGCTCGCGCCGCAAGGTGGGCTTGCGCAACCTCGAGCTCTGCTTCCCGGAGATGCCCCTGGCCGAGCGCCAGGCCCTGCTCCAGCGTCACTTCCAGTGGCTCACGCAGAGCCTGCTCGACCGCGCCGTGCTGTGGTGGGCGCCTGAGTCGCGCATCCGCCGCCTGATCCAGGTCGAAGGCGACATCGGCCTGGCCGAGCGAGTGTGGCAGCGGGAGCAGCGCGCCACCATGTGGCTGTGCCCGCACTTCGTCGGCCTGGACGTGGCCGGCGCGGCCATCCTGCTCAAGCAGCCGCGCCCCGGCGCCTCCATCTACCAGGCACAAAGCCACCCGCTGATGGATCGGCTCATGAAGCAGGGCCGCCTGCGCTTTGGCGACGCCGAAATCTTCCCGCGCCAGGATTCGATCAAGCCGCTGTTGCGCGCCGTCAAAGCCGGCCGGGGGTTTTTCAACCTGCCGGACATGGACTTCGGCCTGCAAGACGCCACCTTCGTGCCTTTTTTCGATGTGCCAGCGGCCACGCTGATGGCGCCTTCTCGCCTGGCGCGCATGCTCGACATGGTGGTGCAGCCCGTCATCGCCGAGATCCTGCCGGGCGGCCGAGGCTGGAAGGTGAAGTTCCTGCCGCCGCTGGAGGGCTTCCCCACCCGCGACGCCGAAGCCGACACGGCCGCCATGAACCGCTTCATCGAGCAGCAGATCCTGCTGCAACCCGAGCAGTACCTGTGGGTGCACAAGCGTTTCAAGACGCGCCCCGAGGGCCTGCCCAGCCTGTATTGAGCTGGGCTGCCAGGCCGCCAAGCCACATCGAGCGACGCCATCGCATCGCCAACGTGATCCAGATCAAGCCAAAGCTCGACTGACTCAAGTTGGTGCAAAACCCGACCGATACCTCATGCGAGAGGGGCGCGCCACCCAGGGCGTCCCCGTGAACATTCGAGGAGTTCGGGCACATGAACTGGATCACCTGGTTGCGAGGCTTTTCCATCCGCTCGCGACTGATCGCCTGCATGGCGCTGGTCGTCGTCATCGGCAGCATCGTGGGGGCCGGCATGAGCTGGAAGCTGATGTCGCTGCAAGGCGAGTTCGACAGCTTTGCCCATGAAGAATTCACGGCCACCCAACGCATGGCCGACCTGGCGCTGACCCTCGGCAAGCTGCGCGGGCAAGAAAAGGCCGCCGTCATCAACACCGGGGACTCGGTCACCGTGGAAGGTCACGTCAAGGCCTGGGCGAGCGCACTGGCCGAAACCGGCAAGGCCACCGAAGCCCTGATCGGCGCCGCACCGAACGATGAAATCCGCCAGGCCGCCACCAGCTTGAAAGACAAGCTGGCCGCCTACAGCAAGGCCCTGCGCCCGACCCTGGACCTCATCTCCAGCAACGCCTTGAGCACCTCGGGCGAGGCCTACCAGTCGACCGAAGGCGCACGCCAGGAAGCCGATCAGGCCGAAGCCATCGCCGCGCAACTCAACGCCAGCATCACGGCCCTGGCCGACGCGCGCCGCCACACCGTCGAAGGCGAGGTGCAGTCCACCATCGTGTCGCTGTGGGCCTTGCTGCTGTCGCCGGGCGTCGTGTTCCTGCCGTTGATGGGCGCGACCATTTACTCGATCACCCGCCCGCTCAAGCGCGCCGAAGAGATCACCCAGGCCATCGCCCATGGCGACCTGACGCGCGAGATCCGGCCCAATGGCCAGGACGAAATCGCCCACCTGATGACGTCCATGAAGACCATGCAGGACGGCCTGCGCGACATGGTGGCCTCGGTGCGGGATTCATCCGAGAGCATGCTGACCGCGTCGACCGAGATCGCCGCCGGCAACCAGGACCTGTCCAACCGCACCGAGCAGACCGCCTCGAACCTGCAGGCCGCCGCCTCGTCGATGGACGAGCTCAGCAAGACGGTGGAGCACTCGGCCGACTCGGCCAACGTGGCCAACCAGCTGGCGTCCACGGCCAGCCAGCGCGCCGTCGTGGGCGGCGAGGTGGTCTCCAGCGTGGTGCAGCACATGGAAGACATCAGCGAGGCCTCGCGCAAGATCAACGACATCATCAGCGTGATCGACGGCATCGCCTTCCAGACCAACATCCTGGCCTTGAACGCCGCGGTGGAAGCAGCCCGAGCCGGTGAACAGGGCCGTGGCTTCGCCGTGGTGGCCGGCGAGGTGCGCTCGCTGGCGCAACGCAGCGCCGAGGCCGCGCGCGAGATCAAGACGCTGATCGGCCAGTCCACCGACCGCGTCGAAGTGGGCTCGCAAAAGGTGCGCGAAGCCGGCTCGGTGATGAACGAGATCGTCGACGCCATCCAGCGCGTGTCGCACGCCATGGGCGAGATCGCCGATGCAACGCGCCAGCAATCCGGCGGCATCGGCCAGGTGACGAACTCCGTGACCGAGCTCGACCACATGACCCAGCAGAACGCCGCCCTGGTGGAGCAGTCCGCTGCTGCGGCCGACAGCCTGCGCCAGCAGGCCATCGACTTGTCCAAGACGGTGCAGCGCTTTCACCTGAGTTGAGGCTCGCGCAGGGCACGAAGCCGGGCGGCGACGCCGACCGCACCAGGGGCTTGCCGACAGGCGGATAATCGCCTGCATGAAGCTGCGTTTCACCAAGATGCACGGCGCGGGCAACGACTTCGTCGTGCTCGACGCCACCCGCGGGCCGCTGCCACTGAGCACGGCCCAATACCGTTTCATCGCCGACCGGCGCTTCGGCATCGGCGCCGACCAGATCCTGGTCGTCGAGCCCGGCAACGCCGCCACCGGCACCGACTTCACCTACCGCATCTTCAACGCCGACGGCGGCGAGGTCGAGCAGTGCGGCAACGGCGCGCGCTGCTTCGCCCGCTTCGTGCACGACACGGGCCTGACCAGCAAAGACGTCATCCGCGTGCAGACGCAAAAGGCCATCATCGAGCCGCGCCTGCAGGCCGACGGCCGCGTCACGGTCGACATGGGCGCGCCCTTCCTGGTGCCCGCCGAGGTGCCCTTCGACGCCACCGGCCTGACTCCAAAGGTGCTCAACGGCTGCGAGCTGTGGCCCATCCAGCTGGCCAACCACCCGGTCGAGGTGGCCGTGGTGTCCATGGGCAACCCGCACGCCGTCATGCGCGTGGACAGCACCGAGCACGCCCCGGTCGACGAGGTCGGCCCGCAGGTCGAGGGCCATGTGCGCTTCCCGCGCCGGGTCAACGCCGGCTTCATGCAGGTCGTCTCGCGCAACCACATCAAGCTGCGCGTGTTCGAGCGCGGCACGGGCGAAACGCTGGCCTGCGGCTCGGGCGCCTGCGCGGCCGTGGTCGCCGGCATCCGCCTGGGCTGGCTTGATCACACCGTGGACGTCGACATGCCCGGTGGGCGGCTCACCATCTCCTGGGCCGGCCCTGGCCAGAGCGTGCTCATGACCGGCCCGGCCGTCACCGTCTTCTCGGGCGAGATCGACGTGCCTGCCCTGTGAACCCCGACCTGTGAACCCGGCCCTGCCCGATCCCGCCCTGCGCGACCCAACCCTTCACCCGCTGACACCATGACCCTGCAAGGCATCACCGAAGACGAGATCGCCAACTACCTGGTGCACACGCCCGGCTTCTTCGAGCGCAACGCCCAGCTGCTGGCCTCCATCCAGCTCACCAGCCCGCACGGCCAGCGCGCCGTCTCGCTGCAAGAGCGCCAGATGGAGATGCTGCGCGACAAGATCCGCGGCCTGGAAAAGCGCATCATGGAAATGATCCGCCACAGCCAGGAGAACGAGGCCATCGCCGACCGCCTGCACCGCTGGGTGCGCGCCGTCATGCTGGCCCACGACGACCGCGCCCTGACCGACACCCTGGTCGGGACGCTGCGCCACGAGTTCCTGATCCCGCAGGTGGCGGTGCGCCTGTGGTCCACCCCCGAGCGCGCCCTGCGCCCCGAGCTGACCGACCTGCCTTTCGCGGCCGAAGTCAGCGAAGACGCGCGCAGTTTTGCGGCCAGCCTGAACCAGCCCTACTGCGGCCTGAACGCCGGGTTTGAAGCGGGCAAGTGGCTGGAAGACAGCGCCCACATCACCTCGCTGGCCCTGATCCCGCTGCACCACGGCGGCGCGTGCTTTGGCCTGTTGGTGCTGGGCTCGCCCGACGCCACCCGCTACACCTCCGACATGGGCGTGGACTTCCTGCTGCAGGTGGGGGATGTGAGCAGCGCGGCGTTGGCGCGCTTGCTGGGCTGACCGCCCATCAGGATGAGGGCCGGGGGCCCCTGCGCAAGGGGCTGGCATGGCCCTTTCGGATCACGCAAACAAGCCGTTTGGCAGATGCGACTCGCAAAGGGTGAGGCAATCTGTCACATGGGTGGAGGAGACTCGGCGGACATCGAATTCAAAAAATGGGAGCGTCTCCATGCGTCCATCCTTCGCCTTTCGCACGCTGTCGCTGGCCATCTGCCTGAGCGCGTTCTCGCTGAGCGGCCACTCGGCCATCCAGTTCAACTGCTCGGACAGCCTCACCCGCGAGGTGGGCGACGCCCTGGTCTTGCGCTGCAGCGGCGTGCTCGATGTGCGCGGCGACAGCGCTGGCGACCCGAACGACGTGCTCTCCCACGCCGGTGCCATCCGCCTGCACGGCGAGCAGGGCCTGAGCCTGGACAACCTGGCACTGGCTGCGCACACCATCGAGCTGACGTCAGAGCAGCGGGTGGTGCTGGGCAATGGGCTGGTGGTGCGTGCCCTCGGTGACGTGTTTGTTGGGGTGCCTCCACGCGCCCAGGTTGGGCAAGGCGGCACACGCCAGGACGCGATCCTGAACCCCATCGCAGGAGGCGCGGTGACCATCGACGGGTCAAGGTCAGGCAACTTGGTGCTCTCGGCCGCGTTCATGGTGCCAGCCTATGGCACAAGGCAGCCGGGTGGCAGCGTCGTGGTCGGTGGCGGCAGCATCAGCGGTGCGTTCTTCGGCCCGATCGACGCGCTTGGCATCATCGACGTGACAAACAGCGGGGTCAACGTCTCCCCAGGGAACGGCCGATACACCGTGCCCTTCCTGACTGGCCGGACGACAGGTTCTGTGACCAGCCCCGTGCCCGAGCCCTCGACCTGGGCCCTGCTGATGGGCGGCCTGGGCCTGATGGCCTGCGTGCGCCGCCGCCGCGCCTGAAGCCCTCCTTGAGCGCGCCCGTTGGCGCGCTCGGCTGCACAATCACAGCCATGCCCCCGCCTCAGTCCGCCACACCGCCCGTGCCGCACCCGGCCGAGTCGGACCCGCTGATCACCCACCACCTCGAACACCTGCGCGTACAGCGCCGCCTGGCCGAGCGCACGCTGGCCATGTACGGCGACGCCTTCCTGCGGCTGCAGGCCTTTTGCGACAAGGAAGGGCTCACGCTGGCCCAGGTGCGAAGCCACCACGTGCGCGGCTGGGTGGCCCGCCTGCACGGCCAGGGCCTGGGGCCCCGCAGCCTGGCGATCACGCTGTCGGCTTGGCGCGGCCTGTTCAAGTGGATGGGCGTGGAGGGCCTGATCGCCCTGAACCCCAGCGACGGCGTGAGGCCGCCCAAAGCGCCCCGCCCACTGCCCAAGGCCCTGTCAGTGGACCAGGCCGTGGCCTTGTCCGAGCACATCGACACCGACGCAGCGGCCCGCGCGGCCTCACCCGCAGCAGCCACCCGGGCCGAGCGCGAAGGCCCCTGGCTGGCCGCGCGCGACCACGCCATCGTCGAGCTGCTCTACAGCAGTGGCCTGCGCAGCGCCGAGTTGCTGAGCCTGGACGTGCAGGCCCACACCGAAGCATTGGGCTGGGTCGACCTGCAAGCCGGCGAAGCCCACGTGACCGGCAAGGGCAGCAAGCGCCGCATCGTGCCGGTGGGCGAGGCCGCGCGCAAAGCCCTGAACGCCTGGCTGCAGGTGCGCGGCGAACTCGGCCTGCGCGATGGCGAGGCTGCGCTCTTCGTCAGCCGCTTGGGCCGCCGGCTCACGCCCATGCAATTGCGCAACCGGCTCAAGCAACTGGCGCAAGACGCCGGCCTGCCCACGCACGTGCACCCGCACATGCTGCGCCACAGCTTCGCCAGCCACGTGCTGCAGTCCAGCGGCGACCTGCGCGCCGTGCAGGAGCTGCTCGGCCACGCCCAGATCAGCACCACCCAGGTCTACACGCGACTGGACTTCCAGCACCTGGCCAAGGTGTACGACGCGGCGCACCCACGGGCCAAGCGCAAGTGAAGGCCCGTCAGGCGCCTGAGCGACGCGCGTGGCGCAGCAAACAGGCGTTGAGCGACTCGAAGATCACCGGCTTGGTGAGGTAGTCGAGCATGCCCGAGTCCTGGCCGCGCTGGCGGGCGTCCTCGAAAGCGTGGGCCGTCAGGCCGATGACGGGCAGGCCCGGGTCGATGGCCAGCATGCGGGCCGTGGCACCGAAGCCGTCGAGCACGGGCATCTCGATGTCGCACAGCACGGCGTCGTAAGCCCCTGGGCCCGCCTCGGCCACCGCCTCGCACGCAGCCTGCCCGTCCGCCACGGCCTGCACCTGCACGCCCTGGTTGCGGAAGTACTGCATCAGCAGCAGCTGGTTGACCGGGTTGTCCTCGGCCAGCAGGATGCGCAAGCCAGACAAGCTGCCCTCGGGCGCGGCCAAAGGGCGATGGGCTTGACGTGCCTTTGCACCCGCGGGCACCCAGGTCGGTGCCAGGCTCGGCTGGCCCGCCTCCACCGGCTCGGCCACGGGCACCACCGGCTGCAAAGGCAGCCAGACGTCGAACCGCGTGCCCCGGCCCGGGGTGCTGTCCACCTCGATGCGCCCGTCCATGAGGTCCACCAGGCGCTTGCAGATCGACAGGCCCAGGCCCGTGCCCCCAACGCGCCGCGTGCGGCTGGCATCGCCCTGCTCGAAGGGCTGGAACAGCCGGGCCAGCTGGTCTGCCGACATGCCCGCGCCCGTGTCTTGCACCTGCAGAAGCAGGCCTGCGTGCGCGCCGGGGTGCTCACCCTGAGGCGCGGCTTTGACGCGCAACTGCACGCTGCCCTGGTCGGTGAACTTGACCGCGTTGGTCAGCAGGTTGACGAGCACCTGGTCCAGGCGCAGGCCATCGACCAACCAGTGATCTGGCAGGCCGGGCTCTCGCTCGACGAGCAGGCTCAGGCCCTTGTCACGCGCCTGTTGCCCGACCAGATTGGTGGCCTGTTCGATGACGTCGTCCAGGCGCGTGGCCACGGGCACCAGCGCCAGCTTGCCGGCTTCGATCTTGGAGAAGTCGAGCACGTCGTTGACCAAGCCCAGCAGGTGGCGCCCCGCCTGCTGGATGTGGGCGAAGGACTCGGCCGGCGCCTGGCCTGCATGGCGCATGGCACCCAGCTGGGCAAAACCGATGACGGCGTTGAGCGGCGTGCGGATCTCGTGGCTCATGCTGGCCAGGAAGTCGCTCTTGGCGCGGCTGGCTTGCTCGGCGTCAGCTCGGGCCTGCTTGAGCTCGGTGACGTCCAGCGCCATGACGATGAAGCCGACCACGCGGCCTTCGACCACGTCGGGCGTGTAGCTGACCTGGGCCGTCAGGCCAGCCTCGACGTGCTCGCACGAGCAGGCCTGGCCTGCCAGCGCCCGCTCCACGAAGGCACGGGTGTTCTCCCACCCGCGTGGCGACAGCACCTGGGTGATGTGGCGCCCGAGCAGGGGCTGGGGCTTGTGCGCCCAGTGTCCGGCCAACTTGCGGTTGACGAAGCGCAGGACCAGCTCGGCATCCCAATAGGCCACCGCCCCGGGCATGCGGTCGAGCACGGTCTGCAGGCGCTCCAGGCTCTGGGTTCGCAACTGCAGCTGCGCACGCAGCAAGGCGATCTCGCGGCGCAGCGCGGCCGGGTCGTCTGCTTGGCCAGACAGCAGGTCGGCTGAGCCAGGGTTGAGGGGCGCCATGGGTCTTTGGTGGGACAGCGGTGAGGACAACGCCTGCACGATACACGTGCAACGCCCTCCCTGGCACATCCCCAGGGGTCATCCCTGAGCCGCAGGCACCCCGAGGTTCAGGGGCTGCAGCCGCAGCGGCAGCGGTTGGGGCCCCGAATGGCCCCGCGTCCTTCCTCAGTCCTGGCCGAACAGGTCGCGGCTGTAGACCTTGTCCAGCACGTCCTGCAGGTCGGCACCGATGCGGTTGGCGACGATGACATCGGACTTGGCCTTGAACTCGGCCAGGTCCTTGATGACCTTGGAGTTGAAGAACTCGTCCTCTTGCAGCACGGGCTCGTACAGGATGACCTCGACGCCCTTGGCCTTGATGCGCTTCATCACGCCCTGGATGGAGCTGGCGCGGAAGTTGTCGCTGCCCGCCTTCATGATGAGGCGGTAGATGCCCACCACCTTCGGCTTGCGCGCCAGGATGCTGTCTGCGACGAAATCCTTGCGCGTGGTGTTGGAGGTGACGATGGCGCCGATGAGGTTCTGCGGCACCTGCGAGTAGTTGGCCAGCAGCTGCTTGGTGTCCTTGGGCAGGCAGTAGCCGCCGTAGCCAAAACTCGGGTTGTTGTAGTGCGAGCCCACGCGCGGGTCCAGGCTCACGCCGTCGATGATCTCGCGGGTGTTCAGGCCGTGGGTCTGGGCGTAGGTGTCGAGCTCGTTGAAGTAGGCCACGCGCATCGCCAGGTAGGTGTTGGCGAACAGCTTGATGGCCTCGGCCTCGGAAGAGCCCGTCAGCAGCACGGGCACGTCGGCCTTGAGCGCGGCCTGGCGCAGCAGGCCGGCAAAGCGCTCGGCGCGGGCGGAGCGCTCACCCACGACGATGCGACTGGGGTGCAGGTTGTCGAACAGCGCACGGCCTTCGCGCAGGAACTCGGGCGAGAAGATCACCTGCTCGGTGTTGAACTTGCGGTTGACCTCTTCGGTGTAGCCCACGGGGATGGTGGACTTGATCACCATCACGGCCTTCGGGTTGGCCGCCAGCACCGCCTGGATGACGGACTCGACGCTTTTGGTGTTGAAGCGGTTGGTGTCGGCGTCGTAGTCGGTGGGCGTGGCGATGACCACGTACTCGGCTTCGGCGCAGGCTTCGGCGAGGTTCGTGGTGGCGCGCAGGTCGAGTTGTTCGGTTTGCAGGTGGCGCGTGATGTCGGCGTCTTCGATGGGCGAGACGCGGCTGTTGACCTGGTCGACGCGCGACTGCATGACGTCCACCGCCACCACCTGGTTCTGGCGCGCCAACAGCACGGCCATGGACATGCCGACGTAGCCGAGGCCCACGACGGCGATCTTCGACGGGGCTTGGGGGAGCGGGGTGGACGGGGTGGTCATGGCTGGGTGAAACGGTGGAGTCGGGGTCAGGAAGGAGATGCTAACCGGGTTCGGTTTGTGCGGCGCAGCAAGTCGAGGTGTGGGCCTGCAAGTTCGGGGCCGCCAGCGTCAGCACGGCAACGGCACGATTTTGGTGCGGCAGCGGGCTGGCAGGTGGGCACCCCGGCTCGCCACGCGCCGCTTTGGGTGGCTCGGAACCTGCTTCGTCGAGCCTGACCCCACCTTCACCTACCCCGACATGAAAATCCTTGTCACTGGAGGCGCCGGCTTCATCGGCATGCACACGGCGCTGAGACTGCTCAACCGCGGCGACGAGGTCGTCTGCATCGACAACCTCAACGACTACTACACCCCCCAGCTCAAGCTCGATCGACTGGAAGCACTGCGGTCGGCCCACCCGGGGCTGCGCTTTGTCGAGCAGGACATCGCCGACCAGTCCGCGCTGGACAGGCTGTTCGCCAACGAAGGGTTCGAGACGGTCATTCACCTGGCGGCCCAGGCCGGGGTGCGCTACTCGATCACCAACCCGCACGCCTACGCGCATTCCAACCTGACAGGCTTTCTCAACATCCTCGAGGCCTGTCGCCACCACCGGGTCAAGCACCTGGTCTACGCCAGCAGCTCCAGCGTCTACGGCGGCAACACCAAGATCCCGTTCTCGGAGCGGGACTCGGTGGATCACCCTGTCAGCCTGTACGCAGCCACCAAGAAGGCCAACGAGCTGATGGCACACACCTACAGCCACCTCTACCAGCTGCCGACCACCGGGCTGCGCTTCTTCACGGTCTATGGGCCCTGGGGCAGGCCGGACATGGCGCCCTTCCTGTTCACAAAAGCCATCCTGGCGGGCAAGCCCATCACCGTGTTCAACCACGGCCAGATGATGCGCGACTTCACCTACATCGACGACATCGCCGATGGCGTGATCGCGGCGGCCGATCGCGTGCCGGATGGTCTGCCCGATTTCGACAAGGCCAACCCCGACCCCGGCAGCTCGTGGGCGCCTTACCGTGTCTTCAACATCGGCAACAGCGCACCCGTGGGGCTGATGGACTTCATCGCCACGTTGGAGTCGGCCCTGGGCATGAAGGCCACGCTCGACCTGCAGCCCATGGCTCCTGGAGACGTGCCCGCCACCTTCGCCGACATGTCCAACTTCGAGGCCTGGAGCCAGCGCACACCGCAGGTACAGCTGAAAGAGGGCATTGAAAGGTTCGTGGCGTGGTATCGCGCTTACCACCAGGTGTGATGGCGGCCACCCGGCCTCTGGCGACCAGGCGGCGCGGCAGCTTGCTGGCGTGGGCCATCGTGCCCATGTTGGCATTGGGGTGCCAGGCGCAAGACCCTCTGGCAGGTTTGCCGCGTCCAAAAACCTCGCCTCACCAGGCACAGTGGTTCGCCGAACAGCAGCCTTCACCCACCAGCCCGGCCCAGGCGCAAGCGGGCGACCTCGTCAGCAGTTGGCAAGGCCCATCCGGGCAAGGCATCCGCGTGGTCGTCAGGCTCCCCGTTGAGGACGCCAAGCGCCAGGTGCTCACGGTGCGCGCCGCGCGGCCGGACGAAGACGCCAGCCCTTTGCTGCAAGCCGCCCTGGATGCGGCCCGGCAAACAGGCGCGCAACGGATCGTGCTCGAAGGCAGCCGCTACCGGCTCCAGCTCAACGCCAAGTTGGCCGCCCACCTCATGATCGAAGGCCTGTCCGACCTGACGCTGGATGGACGAGGTGCGAGCCTGATCCTTTCGGGCATGGGTGACGGCATCCGCATCCGCCAATCCGAACGAGTGCGCCTGAGCAACCTGACCATCGGCTACGACGCACGCTGCTCTTCGCTGGCCGTGACCCGACGCGACGGCGACCGGGTGGTGCTGGTCGTGGACGCCCGCCACCCGGTGACGGCGAGCACACCGCTGCACCAGGTCACGGAGTACGACCGCGAGCAGCGGCAATGGGTGCCTGGCGGCAAGCGCGTCATCCTGCCCCCGGACAGTGCCACGCCTGCCACGCTGATCGCGCCACAGACCTACCACTCGACGGCCTTCAGCCGGCTGCCCGTCGGCAGCACCTTCGCGGTGTTCCACAGCTGGTACCAGGGTGCGGCGATCCGCATCGAAGACGAGCCCGGGCCCCAGCAGACCCAGGACGTCACCATCGATCACGTCAAGATCGCGTCGGGTCCCGGCATGGGTGTGCTCGCCTACGGGCTCAAGCGCGGCCTGGCGCTTGTGAACAGCCAGGTTCAGGCCGACGAAGAGCTCACCGGCAACCCGCTGAGCACGAACTACGACGCCCTGCATGTGTTGATTTCCGGCGGCGACACGCTCGTGCGCAACAACCTGTTTGCCGATCAGGGCGACGACGCCATCAACCTCAGCGCACCACAAAGCCCGATCGTGTCGGTGGACGAAGCAGGCGCGGGTCTGACCCTGTCGAAGTACTCTCGCTTCCTGCGCGCCGGGCAGGCCCTCACCCTGGTCGATCCGCAAGGCCAGGTGGCGGGCAACGCCACCCTCGCGCAAGGCCCCTTGGCCCGAGGTGGCCTGCTGAACCGGGTGGTGGTGACACCCGCCCTGCCAGAGGCCAAAGCGGGCTGGTCCATCCGCTCGCTGGCGCTCCAGGGGGGGCGCTTTGACATCGAAGGCAATCGCTTCGAGCGCTTCAATGGACACGCCGTGCTGGCGCAGCAGGCTCGGGGACGGGTTCACGCCAACCGCGTGAATGCGATCAACCGCAACGCGGTTCGGCTGCTCACAGACACTGGCCGCTGGAACGAGGGTGCAGGCGCGATCGATGTTGCCGTCACGGACAACCAATTCGACAACACCGCGATCGATGAGATCCCGGGCATCCCGTGGGCGGTCATCACCGCTTACGGCGGGGGCAAGAACGGCCTGGTCGAAGGGGCGGTCAACGCGGACCTGCTGATCGCACGCAACACGGTTCGCCGCGCCCAGCAAGGCTGCATCACCGTGGCAAACAGCCTCAGGGCAACCATCCAGGACAACACCTGTGTCGACACCAACCTGCGGACCCCACGATCGCCCAGCATCCAGGTCGATCGTTCCAGCCAGGTTGTCGTCAAAAGAAACCGTCGCCAGGGCGACAGCACCGGGGGCGTGACAGCCCGAGAAAGTCAGTCGACGCGCATCGAAGCCGATTGACGAGTGGCTTGCCGGTAGACCTCGAGGTAGCGTTCGAACACGGCATCGGGGCGGGTCTGCGCCAGCAGGGCTCGGGCGTCCCAAGCGGGTGTCGCACCGCTGTTCATCAAGCCGCGCATGCGAGCGCTCAGGGCGCCCGGCTCGCCCGGATCGAACAACCAAGCAGGGCTGACGCCACCCACCAGTTCGCGGATGGCGCCACGTGTGCTGCCAATGACTGGCACACCCTGGGCATAGGCCTCCAGCGCCGTCAGGCCAAAAGGTTCGTCCCAGATCGAGGGCACCACCAGCACATCGATGCCAGCGAGAAAAGCTTGCGGATTCACGTGCCCCACAAAGGTAACCGGCAGCCCCTTGGCGAGTTCGAGCAAGGGCGCCATCGCCTGCTCGCCCCCAGGGGGCTTGCCAGCCACCTGCAGGCTCCAGCCTCCAGTTGGCAGCTCACGGCAGGCGCGCAGCAGGGCCTCGATGCCCTTCTCGGTGACCAGGCGACCCAGGAATCCAAAGCGGATCGCGCCCTCGATGGGCCCACCACCAGCGGCTCGAGCCCCATCGGCGCCATGCACCGGGTTCCAGATCACGTGCCGTCGCTCTTCAGGCAGGTGCGCAAACAGCCCTGCGGCGAGGTGGCGGTCGAGCACCGAGCGCGAGACGGCGACAACGTGATCGATGTGCCGATGCTGCCCGCGTTTGACCACCGAGAATGCGGCGCAGGCGCGGTGCAGTTGCTCGCAACGCTCGCCGTCCTTGAACAGGGCCGCACGGATGCAAAGGAGGTCGTAGTCGTGCAGGGTGTGCACCACCGGCACCCCCTTGCGCTGGGCAACCTGCCAGACAAAAGGCGGCAACTCGACCATCGAGTGCGAGTGCACGACGTCGGGTCGGAACTCGTCAAGCACCCGCGCAAAGTCCGAAGCAATCAGCGCATTGAACAGGGTTGCAACCTTGTTGAGCTGACGCAGAGGCGCCGGCCGACTGACGGCGTCCCCGATCCAGATCGGATTGCGATGGGCGAAGGGGTAGACCGTCACACCATCCTGACAACGCGAGGTGCCGCCTGAGCGAGCGACATGGCAAACACCCACGGTGTGCCCACCGCGCACCGCAGACAAGGCCAGGGTTTCAGCGACTTTTTCAGCCCCGCCAACCGAATCAGGGGCGTACACCGAACTCAGGTGGAGGATGCGCATTGAGGGGAGATTCGAGGACGTGAGAACAATCGGTTCAACCTGCTCACCAACGGCTTTTCCAGCCAGAGGTGAAACACGACGGCAACAAGCAGGCAAGCGGCGCAGGCCAGCAAGAGCGTGACCCAGCCCAGGGGCCAGCCCAGAGAGCGAAACACCCAAGCGCACAACGCCAGGGTGAAGGGGTGCGAAAGGTACAGCGCATAAGACGCATCGCCCCCCAGCACCCCTGCGCGCATCCAGCGACCCGCCGCTGGCGGCGAGTCAGCCAAGGCTCCAGCCGCCACCAGGCACAAGGCGGGCAACCCCATCCACAGCGCGCGCTCCGGCACCAGCACGCCACCGTGAAAGCCGGTGGACGCCATCCACAAGCCAGCCAAACCAAGCAGGGCCAGCAAAGCGGCGGGCCCTGCCGAGAGTCGGAACCCGCGTTCATGCAAACTGCCTAGGGCCATGCCCAGCAGGAACTCGAAAACGATCGGGTTCAACCAGAACGAGGCCGGTGCTTGCACAGGGGCTGCCAGCCAGCCCACCAGACCACACGAAGCCACCAGCACCGCCGTGACCCACACCCCCACTGGCCTGGCAAACAGCAGGCCCAACGCGAACAGCACGTAGAAAAACACCTCATGGTTCAAGGTCCAGCCCAACGCCAGCAGCGGGAAGGCCTCGCCCTGCGAGTTGTCGACCGGGATGAACAGGTACGAGCCCAAGGCGTGCAAAGGCTCCAGCGCGGCGTTGGAAACCAGCCCAGGCGCGGCCACCACCACGGCCAGCATCAAGGTGGTGAAGAACCAGTAGGGTGGCACCACGCGCGTCAGGCGCTTGCGCAGAAAGCGCATCCAACCGCCAGGGCGGCCTGCGTCCTCGCGCGAGATCACGAACATGATGAAGCCGCTCAGCACGAAAAACACATCCACACCGCCGGCATAGAAGTTCGCCGCCCCCCCAGGGTGTCGATGCCAGCCGCCACCTTGTCCCGCGCGTGCCCGATCAGCACCAGCATCGCGGCCAACAGGCGGATCAGCTGCAGTTGATCAATGCGGTGTTGCATGGCCGTCCATGTCTGCAAGGCCTGGACCAGGCACCGAGCTGGCACGGCCTCGAACCACCGCGCCAGCGGGCACGTCGTCCATCACCAGGCAGCACGCGCCGATCGTGGCACCCGACCCCACGCGCACCCCCCCGGCGATCACCGACTGAGGGTAGACCACCACCCGGTCTTCGATGAAGGGGTAGTGGCTGCGGCCACGCCCCCGCCCCAAGGTCACGTTCTGATAAAGGGTCACCCCCTCACCAATGACCACCCCTGACCCCACCACCACCCCGACCGGGTGAGGCAGGCTCAAACCAGGACCGATCCGGGCATCGAGGTGAAGGTGACAGCCTGTGCGCACCACGTTGCGCTTGCAGAGCACCTGGGCAATGCGCTTGTGCCCGCGCGCCCACATGGCCTGCGCGACACGATGGTGGAACACCGCCGAGAACCCTGGGTGGTAGAGCATGGCGGAGACAAACCCACGCCAGCCCCCCTGCCCCCAGTTGGCTCGCAAATCCGCCGCCACCACCTCTGCCCAACTCATGTCCTGACCACCCCATCCACCTTGGACCCCATCATCCAGCGCCTGGCCAGCCTGTGACGGCCCAACCAAGCGGACACCTTCAATTCGATCCAGTGGTGTGACAGCCGGGCCACAACCCAGGCCGCCATGACCGACAGGCAGGCCAGGGACCACCAGGGCAACAGCGCATGCAGGGACGTGGCGACCCACAACTTGCCCAGCACGATCAGCACAAATGGATGCAGCAGGTACAGCGAGTACGAGGCATCGCCCAGGCGCACCAGGGGTGCCAGCAAACGGTGTCGGCTCAGCCCCAGCACCACCGGGCTGGCCACCACAGCGAGCAGGATCAGCGCCGCTGGGGCACCCCAGGCAGCCAGGCGCACGAAGTCATTGGGGGTGGGGCCGCTGGCGGTGGTCATGCCAAAAGGGTCCAGCGCCACCCACGACACGGCGATAGCGCCCAGGCAACACGCCCAGCCCCCACCCAGCCTGAGCCTGCCATGGGCATGCGCCATCCCCATCGCGGCCCCCACGACGAACTCGAGCACGATGGGGCGACTCCAGAAAAACAGCTGCCGATGCTCCGGCTCCAAAGCCACGCCCAGCGCCACCAGCGAGCCCATCCACAACGCCGTCCAGAGCACGACACGCTGCCTGACCAGGCACATCACCGCGGCCATGCTGACGTAAAACCACATCTCGTAGTTCAGCGTCCAGCCCAGCGTCAGCAGCGGGTATGGGGCAGCCCAGTCACCGAACACCGGGTAGGGCACAAAGGACATCGAAGTCAGCAAGGGCAGCCACACATCACGCCCCGCGGTGCTCGCACCGAACAGGAAAATCGGCAGGTAGGCGCACGTGGCCAGCCAGTAAAGCGGCACGACTCGGATCAGGCGGCGAACCATGAAGTCCAGACCCGCGCCGCTTTGCCCCATCACCTTGCGGGCCGACAACACGATGATGAAGCCGGAGATGCAGAAAAACAGGTCGACCCCGAGACCGCCGGCCCAAGCGAGCCAGGGCGAACGCGAATCGCCCACCGCTTTGGCCAGGCTGACGATGTGCTGCTGCAGGTGCCCGAAGAGCACGCACAGCGCGGCCACCGCCCGCAAGACCTGGACGCCTTGAATCGGTCCACCTGGTTGGCTCATCGCCCGCCCCCATCGGCGGGCGCGGCAGCTGCGCCGGCACCCGTGATGCGCACGCTGCTCAAGGCCTGGATGGCCCCCAGCCAGGCGTGGCGCTGCAGCAGGTTCATCAACACCCAGCAAAACAAGGCGCCCAGCAGGACGTGGCCCCACTGCATCACCTGCCCCGGCCACGCAACATCGGCAAGCAGGTACGGCGCCCCCACTGCCAGACCGGCCAGCACACCCGGCGCGATCGCGCGCAGCAGCTGCCCAGCCCCCATGCCCAGTTCAACGCACATGCGCTGGATCATCACGCAGGACACCAGCACCGCCACCACCGAATAAGCCATCACCAGGTGGGCCAGGCCATGCGAGACTGTCAACACGAAGGTGAGCCCCAAGGCCGAAGCATTGAGCACCCCGAGCAGGAAGTTTTCCCTGACCTTGCCGGCCTGCACCAGCACAGCGCCAGCGAGGGCCGCGATGGACTGGACCGCGCCCACCGGCGCCATCCACCAGATGAGGTCAAGCAGGCCATGCCAGCGTTCACCGAAGAACCAGTGAAGCGGCTCGTCGATCACGAAAACCATGGCCGCCACGAAGGGCCCTGAGAACAGGGCCGTGAGCGTGACAACGGCCAGCACGATGCGCTGCCTTTGATCCGGCGCACCATGAAACTTGGAAAGCGCCGACAACAGCACCCCGCTGGCAGGCCAGGAGATCAGCACCAGCGGGATGGTCATGAACTGATAGGCCATGCCATACAGCCCCAGGGCGGTGGCACCCAACACCGGCGCGATCACCAACCGATCGAGGTTGCGCCCCATGAAGGACAACAGGTTGGTGGCCAGCACCCAGCCACCGATGGCCAACAGCGGCCGCATCTCCGAGAAGGGTCCCGCGTGCGCGTAACGCCGCCATGCCTGGAGGTTGAAACCCAGCGCTCGCACCGCCTGCAGCACAACGTGGAAGGCGAGCACCGCGGCCAGCCCCGCCTGCATCGCGATCAGAACCAGGAATGCGACGATGGCCATCAACAGCGCCACGCCATCGGTCAAAGAGACTTGCCCATAAGCCATCTCACGCTCCAGCAAAGCGCGAGGGCCTGTTGCCCAGATCGCCAAGGCGGTGACCAGCGCAAACGACAGCAGCACGGGGGTCAGACCGGGCAAGCGCACCCAGGCCTCCATGGGCGTGGCGATCAAGGCCAGCAAGCCGCCCGCCGCCAGGCCGAGCCAGGCCAGGAAGGACAAAGCGCGCGCCTGCGTGCGCGGCGTCAGATCCGGATGGCGCACCAACGCGCTGCTCAGGCCCAGGTCGGTCAGCAAAGTGACCAGCGCCATCAAGGGGATGGCGAAGGTGACCAAACCATAGTCACCCGGCGCGATGTGCCTGCCCACCAGCACGGAGACGATCAGGGACACGGCCGCTTTGGCCATGTTCAGCAACGTCATCAACGCCATGCTGCGAAACAACATCACCTGCTCCCAGAGTGGCCAGCGCTCAGGCGGCCTGAGCCTGCCGCGCCATCACCGAACGGTAAAGCTCCAGGTAGCGACTGGCGACCTGGGGTGGCGTGGTCTCGGACAGGACGTGCAGGAAGCGATCCTTGCCAGGCAGGCTTTCCCTGCCCACCTGCATGATCCGGCTCATGCGCGCTTTCAGCGCTGCCGCGTCGTTGGGTGGGTAGAGCCAATCGGTGTTGTCCGTGCCGATCAGGTCGGGGATGCCCCCCGAGTCAGCGCCGATGACGGGCACCCCTGCTGCATAAGCCTCCAGGATGGTGCGCGGCAACGGTTCGGCCCAGATGGACGGCACGATGAGCACATCGATCTGATCGAACAGCTCCTTGGGCTGGATGAAGCCCACGAAATCGACCGGCATGCCCGCCGCACGCGGCTTCAGCGAGTCGCTCTCCGAAGGCTCCTTGCCCGCCACGATCAGGCGCCACCCTTCGGAGGGCAGCAAGCGACAGGCGTCGAGCATGACGCCCACCCCCTTTTCGATGTTGATGCGCCCCAGGTAGCCAAAGGTGATGGGTTTGCCAGCCATGCTGGGCTTGACGTAGTCGCTGCCGATGCCTTCGACCACCGCCGGGTTCCAGATCACGCGACGATGTTGACTGGGCACGTGCGAGAAGTAGCCCAGGTCGAGGTGCGACTGCAGGATGCCCGCGCCAACGCCCACGACCGCATCCACGCAATGGTGGTGCTTTTCCTTCATGAAGGTGAACGCCTTGCACTTGAGGTGGCGCTTCTCGCAGCGCTTGCCGTCCTTGAACATCGCGGCGTTGCCGCACACCAGGTCGAAGTCGCGCAACGTGTGCACGATGGGCAGGCCCCGCTCTTTGGCCGCCAACCAGACGCGGGTCGAAACATCAAGCAGCGAGTGGGTGTGCACCACGTCCGGCTTGAAGTCGTCGATCACGCGCAGGAAGTGGTCTTCGATGCGGACATTGAACTGCTGCTTGAAGCGGCGCACACCGCGCTCAAGCACGGTGTGCTCTGGCCACTCCTCCGGCCAGAAGTCCGTCTCATGGGGCATGCGGTAGACCTTGACGCCGTTGCGCACCTCTTCTTCCCACCCATCGGGCGTGATGCAGGCCGCAGCCACTTCATGCCCCGCCGCCACCAGGGCTTCGGACAGCAACGCGACCGACTTCTCGGCCCCGCCCATGATCCGAGGCGGGTACAACATGCTCAGGTGAAGGATTCTCATCCCTTGGCTCCTTTGCCGCTTGGGTGCGAGTCACCGCCTGCGGTCTGCGTGAAGGGGGTGGAGCGCGCCACCTGCCCGACGACGTCGAGCAGGGCTTGCGCGCTGCGCCCCCAGGTGAAGTGAGCGCCGCGCGCCAGGCCCTGCGCGGCCAAGTCGCCCAGCCCGGCCTCGTCATGGGTGGCACGCAACACCAGCGTGGCCAGGGCACCGGCGTCGCGCGGATCAAAGAACCAGGCAGCCTGGCCGCACACCTCGCGCACCGGCGCGATGTCAGACGCCAGCACCGGGCAGCCGGCCAGCATGGCCTCCAGAGGCGGGATGCCAAAACCCTCGTACAGGCTCGGAAAGACCAGGGCCCTTGCCTGCCTGAGCAGGCCCGCCACCTCTTCGTCGGTGAGTCGGCCGGTGGTGCGCACGTTGGGCGGCAGCTCGCTGCTGGCCGCACCGAACACGCTCAGGTCAAGGGAGCCAACGATGACGAAGGGCCAGTCCTTCAAGCGCGCATCGGCAAACGCCTTGATCGCGGTTTGCAGGTTCTTGTTGGGCGCAGGCGAGCCGATGAACAAGAAAAAACCCCGATCACGCAGGCCCAGTCGCTCGACCACGCTGTCATCGGGGCTCACCCGCCCCAGGTGCTCACCACCGTTGTGGATGACAGCGATGTCCTGGCGACGAAGGCCCAGCACCTCGGCCAGCTCGGCACGCGAAAACTCGGACACCGTGCACACGCGGCTGCGCCAGGCCAGCATGCGCCCCAGCATGCGGTGAAAGAAGGCGTATGCCCGCGTGAAGTTGGCAGGCGTGCGGTACACCGCCGCATCGTGGATCACCGACAGGCTGCGCCCCCGCAGCACAGGCCCGCCATTGGCCAGGTTGACCAGGATGTCATCGGGCGCGGCATGACGACGCAAGAGCTGATCCCAGGCGTGACCAGGCTTGTCCTCGAACTGGCGAAGGCGGATGGCTTGGTAGGTGGGCAGGTCGCGGGCGCCCGCGGGCACCCAAAGCTCCCAGGCCAGGCCCTGGGCACTGGCTGGGTGCTCGTTGAGGTGCTTGTCGACGGCGGCCAGCAGCTCGCGGCAAAACCGTTGCACGCCGCTGGTGGACTGGGTCAGGAAGCGGCCGTTGACGCAAACGCGCACCGAGGATCGGCTTTCTCCGCTCATCTGGCCGCTCCCGCCAGGTCGCCATAGATCGACAACAAGCCCTCGCTGGTGCGGTCGATCAGGTAGCGCTCCACAAAGCGCCGCCGACCTTGCGCCCCCATCTCCCGCAAGCGCTCATCGGAGGCGTCCAGCAACAGCTGCTGCAGCCGCTTGTCGTCACCCACTGGAAACAGGTGCCCGGTGTCGGGCGTGACGATCTCAACCAAGCCGCCCACCTCCGAGGCGAAAACAGGCTTGGCCGCGCGCATGGCCTCGATGGCGACGAGCCCGAAGCCCTCCCACCGAGAGGGCATCACCACGACGTCACAGGCGGCCATCTGTGCGGCCACCTGATCCTGGCTCATCCAACCCAGGAACGTCACGTGCGGCAAGGAGGCGTCGTGCTGCGGGTCGGTCGCACCCACCACCGCTTCGCCCACCACCTTGACACACACATGCTCCTGCAAACCCTGCACGGCCTGCAGCAAGACATCGATGCCCTTTTGCCGATCCAGCCGCCCCACAAAGAGCACTTTCAAGCGCGCATCGTCCCAGGCAGCAGGTCGCACATCGGGCCGATCGCGCAGCCCGTTGGGCACCACCGTGATCTTGTCCTCGCGAATGCCGGCCTCGATGCCTTTGACGCGTTCGGACTCGGAAATCGCCACGATGCGCTGACACCGGTGCGACAACACACGCTCGACCTGTTGCTCCAAGGTGCGCACCAATCGCGGCTGCTCGACATCGAAGACCCACCCATGCGGGCAATACACGATCGGTGGCCAGCGCAGCACTTGCGCGATCGAGCGCACAACGAGACCGGCAAACGTGGAGTGCGCATGGATCACATCGGGCTGCCAAGCCTTGATTTCGCGCAGCACCGCAGACGCCAGTTTCGGCAAGCCCTGGAGACGACCGGGTCGGTCAAACAGGCTCAGGCTGGCGGGCTCGATTCGGGACAGGTGGGCCACGTGCTGAGCGGGCACCACACAACGGACCTGTGCCAACCCCAGCGCCTCTTGCTGAAGCGGCACGATCTCGTTGAGGTAAGTGCCACAACCTCCCCAAATGCTCTCTGCGACGTGCAACACCTTCATGACTTCACCCTGCCCGCCATGTTCAAACTGGCCGCCTTCGTGCCCCAGAGGCGATCACCGAATCGCCTTCCCACCTCGATGGCCGGGGCCTCGATCCACCGCTTTGCCAAGTCGGCCACCGCCCAGGTGAACCCCAGCGTGACCGCCACCTGGGCCAGCAGGTGAACCACGAACACATCGCCCGCAATGGCCGTGCCAAGCGCCATGCCCAGATCCAGCCCGATCGGGTGAAACAGGTAAACGGAATAGCTCAAAGCGCCAGCACGCAGCCAGAACGGGTGCACCAACACCTGACGCGACACGCACCACAGGAACAGCGCCATGCCCCCCAGGCAACCCAGCACCGCGGCCAACACGGACTCGGTGTGTGAGGCATCGTCGAACGCAATGCCCCAGACCAGTGGGGTGATCACCAGCAGCACCGCCAACAAACAAGCCACCACACGGCCCGCACCCGGCAAGCGCTCAAGAAAGCACAATCGACAGCAGGCCCCAAACCACATGTAGGCCAGATACAGCAACAGCGTGACCGGCGCACCCGAGCGCCCCTGCGCGCGCAGCCCGGCGCCCACCAAAGCCAGCGCGCAGAAAATCACCACCAGCGCCACGCACCAACGCAGCGAACGCAGGCCGCCCAGCATGAACACCACCACCGTGGTGGCGTAGAAGACGAGCTCCACAAACAGCGTCCAGTACACCCCCAGGACCTCCTTGTGGCCCAGCACCTTCGGCAGCATGGTGAGGTTGGCCAGCACCTGTGGCAACGTGAAGCTCACGTCCTTGAGGTGAGGCAGGCACAGCACAGACAGCAGCAGCGACAGCCAGTAAGCGGGGTACAGGCGAAAGAAGCGCGAGGTCGCGAATCGACCCACCGCCCCAGGCGCGCGATAGCTGTAAGGAACGATGAACCCGCTGATGAGGAAGAACGCCACCACACCAACCTTGCCCAGGTCGATCACGCCATGCAGGAACACCAAGTGCTCGCTCAACCACGGCCAGGCAGAGGCTGGCTTCACCAGGTACTCAACCAGGTGCTGATAGAGGACCAGCAAGGCCGCCAGGCCCCGCAGCCCATCAAGGTGCGCCAGTCGATTGTGCATGTCGCTTGAGCCAAAGGTGACTGAACCAGCCGACGACAAAGAAGGCCGCGTAGATCTTCAAGGTCGACAAGCCGATCAGGGAGTACAGCGTGCCCTGCGCGTAGCCGTAAATGAACTGCGTGAGCATGGCCGCAGGCAGCAGCACCATGAATGGGTTGCCCGAAAGCAGGCGCCAGCGGAAAAATCCGATCAGACCGCCCAGAACCGCCCCCATCGCCACCACGATGACCAGCAAACCCAGGTGGCCAAACATCACCAGCGCGTAGGCCTCGCTCACCATGGTGGGCGTGACCCAGCCGGAGTTGGCAAAGAACGAGCGGTGCATGGCCGAGGGCGCGTGCTTTTCGATGAAGTAAAACGGGCCCATGCGTTCCCTGAGTGCATACGTGGCCGCGGGGTTGGCTGTCAGGCTGCCGAGCGTCTTGGACGCCTCCTGGGCATCAAAGCGCAGCCAGTCGCCATGCTCTCGCACCGCCACATGCCACAGCTGTCCCTGGCCAGCCGCCCGGCCCAGCAGGCGTTCGGCGGTCTGTGCCGCAGACAAGACGCCGCCACCCGAATAGATGTAGACCGTCACCGCCAGCACCGATGCCACAGCCAGCACCGCGCCAGGCAACAGGCGCAACAAGGCCCGACCACCTGAGTGCACGCCCAGCATGAACGCAGGCGCTGAAAAGATGATCGCCGCGATGAGGATGTTGAAGAATTTGTCGGCGAACAAGAACGTCACCGCCAGGTAGGCCACGAACACAGCTTGGTGGGCGAAGCGACAACGGCGCTCTGCAGCCAGCGCAGCACCAGCGCCCATGAAACCGGCGATGACATATTTCAATGTCAGCACGTTGATGACGATGACATCGGCGGCGGCCCGGTAGGCAAATCGATCGGCCCCAGACAACAAAGGAAAGCCGGTGACGGCACCACGGAGGAACAGGTAGACCACCAGCACACCGACGATGGTGACGCTGAGGTAGGCCATCGGCCCGCTCAGTCGCACCACTTGGCCCGGTGGGGGCGACGGCCACCTCGAGATCGCAGCACGCGTCGCAACCGTGGCAGCCAACACAAACACCACCCCGATCACCGCGAACGCCACCCCGCCCGCCGAGGGCTCGCCAAACATGCCGAGCTCCTTCATTGACGCACCCGACTCGATGGCCGCCAGCGACACCAGCACGGCCACGTGCAACAGCGCGATCGGCGCGATCAGGGCGCTGGCGCCCCGCAAGCGCCACATCAGGTTGCCCACCACCACCCCATACGCGAGCGTGGCCAGCACAGTGAACAAGGGGTGGGGCTCCACCAGGGCCAACAACAACAACCCCAGCAGCGAGGCGGTGCCGTAGATCATGGACATGGGCCAACGTTCGGCCCCCGGCGAGCGCACCATGACCACGCCTGCGTTCACGCCCAGAGCGCCCATGCTCATCGATCGTTGAGCATCACCCCGGCCAAGGCCGTGGGCGATTTGTCGATGGCATCGAGCAAGCCCTTGAGCGCCTTGACCTTGGTGCCATGGCGCCGAGAGACCACCAGGCACGAACCCGCTTTCATGGCGGTGATGCGCGCGTCGGCACCCAGGCTGGATGCAGGCGTGTCCACGATGACCTGGTCGAAACGCTGCAGCAAGTCCCTGAGCAACAGCGTGAAGCCCGGCTTGGCGATCAGCTCGTTCGGGTTGGGCGGCTCGATGCCCGCCGGCAGCACGTACAAGCTGGGCAGGCCAGGCACGTCGTAGATGAAATCCTGGTGTGTCAAACCAGCCAACACATTGCTCAGACCAACCCGGTCAGGCACGTCGAAGATCTTGTGCACCCTGGGGGATCGAAGGTCGGCATCAACGATGAGCGTGCGCAAACCCAGCTGGCTGAACGCAATCGCCAGGTTCACCGCCACGAAGGTTTTGCCATCGCCCACTTCCGGGCTGAGCACCGCCAAAGCACGTTTGGCCTCGCCCTCTGCGGGACCCAGGCCCAGCAGCTTGCTGCGCAAATCGCGAAACACCTCGGCAGCCGCTGAAAACGGCGACGCCGCCACCACCAACTCTGCACTGAGGCTGCGCACCCGCGCTTCACCGTACGGGTAGTCAAACTGGAACGACAAGGCGCGACGCACGTCCTCACCGCTGGCCAACTGCAGCGCCACGGCAGCCTCGCCAAACTTCAAGTCATTTTTGCGCTGGTAAATCAGGATCTGTTCGACCTGCTCATCGCTCAGGTTGCGGGCTTCTCGGATGAAGCCACCAATGGACCTGCTAGCGCGAGAAGGATCGCTGGCCGAAGCAACGGGATGCATCAGCGGCTGCGCGAAAGGCTCGTCTGAGGTGCGCGTCGCGATCGCATGTTCGTGGCGAATGTTCATGCAGCCCCCACCCCCAGCCTCTTCATCAGGTCAGCGCGCAACGCCGTCATGCGCCCCGCACCAGCCCCTGCTCGATCGGCATCCGGCAACACGCCCAGCAAGGGTCGGCCCAACATCACGGTCACGTCGGTTTCGTGGCGCACACGCTGATCCAGCCACTCGAAAGTCAAGGCCACCACAATCCCCAGCAACAATGCCCCGAGCACCGACAGGAGCAGGCCGTTGCGCAGGTTCGGACTGGCTGCGCGCGCAGGCACCGTTGCCGCGCGAATGACGGTGACATTGCTCTGCCGCGCCTGCGACTGAAACTCGATCTGAGCGGCTTTGGCCACGGCCTGGCTGTAGGCCTGGTTGGCGTTATCGACGTCGCGCTGCAAGACAGAGAACTGATCTCGCAGGGCCTTGAGCTGGGCCACGCGCGCGCGTTGGGCGTCATAGGCTGCGCGAAGCTGCGCCAGCTTTGTCGAGGCCAGTCGATCGGTGACCGCGACCCCACCGACAACGCGCTGGGTTTCTTCGGCGATGCGTGTTTTCATCTGGGCCACATTGGCCCGGGCTTTGGCCAGGTCCGGGTGGTTCTCACCCAGCCGTGTGGCCAGGTCGGCCACACGAGCCTCTTCAGCCACCAGGCCAGCAGTCAAGGTTGACAACAGCGGGCTGTTGAGCACCTCCTGCATCTTGACGCCACTGCCGCGGCTGATGTCAGTGCGGGCACCGGACTCCCCCGCAGACACTTGTGCAGCCAACACCTGCCCCGAGAGGTCGGCCAGGCGCGCGGTCTCGAAGTCGAGCCGCTCGTCGCTGACCAGAACCCCGCCCTCCTGCTGCGCTTTCGAAAGCTTGAGCTGTGCGGCCTCGACAGCCTCGCGCAATTGCTTGGCCCGTGCGTCGAACAGGTTCGTGTACTGCTTGGCCTGGTCAACACGGATCTCGATGTTGGTGTCGATGTAAGCCTTGGTGATGGCCTGGGTGACCTCGGCGGCGACCTGCGGCGTGGCGCCCGCATAGGCAAACGAAATCACGTTGGACTCGCGCGAGGGCTGCACCTCCAGCCGGCGCAGCGTCACCTCACTCAACCAAGTCAGCATGTCGCCCTGACCGCCGGTTTCCTCCTGCCAGCGCTGCAGGGTGGATTCGCTTTCGTTTGCCCTCAGCAACGTCAATGCGCGGCGGAGCACGCGCTCGCTGCGGAGCAAGTCAACTTGCGTGGCCATGTAAGACGCCACGCCCAGAGCGGGGATGACATCGCCATCCACCGGGTCAGCCGACTTCACATCCAGCATCACCGACGCCTGCGCCTTGTACTGCTTGGGCTGAGACACCAGCATGGCCAGCAACGTGATGAAAACCAGGACAAACACCCCGGCCACCAGGCGCCAGCGGGCCTGGATTGACAACAAGATTTGAGTGAGGGTCATGGGCTGAGTCCGTGTTTACCCACCCCATCAAGCACGCCGCGTGCCATGGCCACCCCTCAACCGAGCACAAGCGGCCAACTCAGTGCACAGGGCACCAACAAATCCACCAACCGCGCCACAACAGGGATTTGTCAAGCCACGCCAACGCACCCGTTTCGTGCAAGGGGTCTGCGCCAGCGCCACGCTGGGGCAAACCTGAGGTGCCCGTCCCCATCCGGCCACATGGCACACCACATGCAATACCAAAAAACAAGGCAGGAAAACCTGCATCCTCCAGGGAGCCCCCGAACATGCCCAGCTCAACGTCCTACGTGGTCACAGGCCTGAGCGTCAAGTCACGCCTGCGCGAGAAGAACCGCTTCGATCGCCTCATCACCTGGCTCAACCAGTTGGGCGCCGCCATCCTGCTCACGCTGTTCGCCCCGCTGATGGCCGTGGTCGCCTGGCTGATCTGGCGCCGCGACGGCCGCCCCATCTTCTTCGGGCACTACCGCGTCGGCCGAGATGGCCAGATGTTCAAGTGCTGGAAGTTCCGCAGCATGGTGCTGAACTCGGCCGAGATGCTGGCCGATCTGCTCAAGAACGACCCCGCCGCCCGCGCCGAATGGGACCGCGACCAGAAGCTCACCAACGACCCCCGCATCACCCCCGTGGGCGCCTTCCTGCGCAAAACCAGCCTGGACGAGCTGCCCCAGCTGTTCAACGTGCTCAAGGGCGAAATGCGCTTGGTCGGCCCCCGCCCCATCACCCTGGCAGAGCTCGACCGCTACGGCGAAGCGCGTTGGCACTACCTCAACGCCATGCCCGGCATGACGGGGCTCTGGCAAGTCAGTGGTCGCAGCGACACCACCTACGAAGAGCGCGTCGAGCTCGACCGGGACTACGTCGAGCAGCGCAGCCTCTGGAGCGACGCGGTGATCCTGGTCAAGACCATCGCCGTGGTCCTGGGCAAAGGTGGCGCGCGCTGAACCCCGTCGACCCCATGACCAACCTCTCCGACGTTCAACACGCCTTGTCGCCCCCGCAGGGCCACGTCCTGCACATCGTGGGCGACCTCACCGAAGCCGTCTTCGGCTTCATGGGCCCGGCCACCGACACCCTCGCGCGCGCCGGCTACCGACAGACCGTGGTGATGCTTGACCAGCCCCGGCACCGACACCTGCAAGGCCGCTTTCACAAAGCCATCCACCTGGTCACCGTGCCTTGCGAAGAGCGCAGCCGCAAGCACTGGCTGACCCTGGCCAAGGTGGTGCAGCAGCAGATCGGCCAGCACGCCTTCAGCGCGGTGCACCTGCACGGCTTCCTGCCCTGGGCGCTGGGCACGCGCATGGGCCGGCTGCTGCCGCGCGAGACCCGCGTCTATTACTCGCCTCACGGCTCGCGCACGCTGGGCCTGCTGCGCCCGCTGCAGACCATCGTGGGCGCGCTGATGTCGCTGGCCGGCGTGCGCCAACCCGAGGTCATCGCCAGCAGCCTGTCCGATGCCCAGAGGCTCAAAGGCCTGGTTGCGGCCGCGATCAAGACCGCCGAAACACCCGTTGACGAGCGCTTCTTCACCGCCGAACGCCACGAAGCCCGCCGCCCCCTGCTCGTCTCGGGCGACCCGGAGGGCAACCCACGCTCGGTCGAGCTCTTTTGCCGTTTGGCCGTGCTGCTCAGCGCCGCCGAGCTGGGCCTGAGCTTCAACTGGTTCGGCCCGACCGACGAGCTCACCGCCGCACGCCTGAAGGCGGCCAACGTGGGCGGCTACGCCATCGACGAAACCACCGAGCTCGTCTCGCGCCTGTCTGCAGGCTGGATCTTCATGGCCGCCAGCGAGGCCGAGCAGTTCCCCGTCATGCTGAGCTGGGCCATGGCCCTGGGCCTGCCCTGCGTGGCCGCCGACACGCCCCACCACCGCGACCTGATCCGCGACGGCGCCACCGGCCTGCTCTACCGCTCCGAAGAAGAGGCCCTGGCCCAGGTCAGCCGCCTCATCGACGACCCGGCCCTGCGCGACAAGCTCGGCCAGGCCGCGCGCCAGCAGGTGCGCGAGCGCCTGAGCCCCGCGCGCCTGGACCAGGCCATCCTGGGCGCCTACGCAGGCGCCGCCCAGCCCACCGCCTCGGCGGGCCGCGTGAGCCCGCCCGAACAGAGCCCGGCGTGATCGCAAGCTGAGGCCGGGCCCCGGCCCCATGCCGGAGGCCTTGGAGGAGAATCGGGGGTTTGCATGCGACCTGCGGACCCCGACGATGAAAACGATCACCCTGCGCGAAGGCAAAGAGCGCTCCTTGCTGCGCCGACACCCCTGGGTCTTCCAGGGCAGCATCGCCAAAGGCGGCGGTGACGCGGGCGAGACCGTGCGCGTGCAGTCCCACGACGGCCAGTTCCTGTGCTGGGCCGCCTTCAGCCCCAGCTCGCAGATCCGTGTGCGCGCCTGGAGCTTCGACGAGGCCGAGCGCATCGATGCATCGTTCTTCGCCCGCCGCGTGCAAGCGGCGGTGGCCTTGCGCCGGCGCTTGGCCATCGCCTCCAACGGTGTGCGCCTGATCCACGGCGAAGCCGACGGCCTGCCCGGCCTCGTCGTCGACCAGTACGACGACGTGCTCTCAGCGCAGTTCCTGAGCTGCGGCACAGAGCGCTGGAAGAACGCCATCGCCGACGCACTCGTCGCGGCCACCGGCTGCCCCTTCATTTACGAGCGCTCCGACGTCAGCGTGCGCGGCCTCGAAGGCCTGGCGCCGGTCACCGGCTGGTTGCGCCACCCCGATGCCCCCAGCGGCGACAAGCGCCCCACCGAAGTCACCATCGACGAAAACGGCTGGAAGCTCACCCTGGACGTGGCCGAAGGCCACAAGACCGGCTACTACCTCGACCAGCGCGACAACCGCGGCCTGTTCGCCAAACTGGTGCGCGAGCTGGGGTGCCAGACCGTGCTCAACTGCTACAGCTACACCGGCGGCTTCAGCGTGGCCGCCCTGGCCGGTGGCGCATCGCACGTCACCAGCGTCGACTCATCAGGCCCCGCTTTGGTGCGCGCCACGAACCACGTCGCCCTCAACGGCTTCGACCCCGCTGCGCACACCGCCCTGGACGCCGACGTCAACGCCACGCTGCGCCAGTTCCTGCAAGACGGCCGCAGCTTCGACGCCATCGTGCTCGACCCACCCAAGTTCGCCCCCAGCGCCGCCCACGCCGACCGCGCCAGCCGCGCCTACAAGGACATCAACCGGCTGGCCCTCAAGCTGCTGAACCCCGGCGGCCTGCTGCTGACCTTCTCCTGCTCGGGCGGCATCAGCGCCGACCTCTTTCACAAAATCGTCGCAGGCGCCGGCCTGGACGCCCAGGTCGACGGCTACCTGCTGCGCCGACTGGAGGCCACCAGCGACCACCCAACCACCATCACCTTTCCTGAAGGCGAGTACCTCAAGGGCCTGGCCATCGTCCGCAAGGGTTGAATCGACGAACACCTGACGAATCTCACGGTATTGTTCAGTTGGACAACAATTGAACGGCCGGGGTCTTTGGCCCCTCGGACATAATTGGATGAGAATGTGAATCGTTTGGATGTGGCCATGAACGCCAAAAGCCTTCCCAGGCAGTTGTGGGATTTCCGCCGAGGCATGGCCACGGCCCGTGTGCTGTGCCAGCTCGGCCAGGACCATGGCTTGAGCCTGGATCAACTGCTGCAGCACACCGGCCTGAGCCGCGCCCAGCTGGAAGACCCCAAGGGCGAGATCGAAGCCCAGCAAGAAATCCAGGTCATCCGCAACCTGATCAGCGCCCTGCCCCACGTGCCCACGCTGGGCATCGAAGCCGGCTGCCGCTACCACGTCACCACCTACGGCCTGTGGGGCTACGCCGTGCTCTCCAGCCCGACGCTGGGCATGGCCGTGAGCATGGCCTCGCGCATGCTCAACCAGACCTTCTCGCTGACCACCAACGAGGTCGAGCAGGTGGGCGAGCAGGTGTTCGTGACCTACCACGCCGACCACCTGCCACCCGAGGTTCGCCAGTTCATCGTCGACCGCGACCGCGCCGCCGTGCTCACCTTGCAGCGCGAGATCCTGGGCCAGCCCATGCCCTACCAGGCCGTGCACATGCGCCGCACCGAGCCCTCGGCCGAACTCACCCAGGCCTACACCGAGCTCTTCGGCGTGCGCCCGCAGTTCGGCCAGGCGCACGACCGCAGCGTCTTCGCCGCCTCGCTGATGCACGAGCCACTGCCCCAGGCCGACCCGCACACCGCCGCCCTGTGCGAGCAGATGTGCAAGAAGCTGGTCGACGCACGCAGCAGCCGCACCGGCGTGGCCGCCCAGGTGCGCGACCGCCTGATGCGCACGCCCGGCCGCATCCCGGACATGGAAGCCATCGCCGCCGAGATGAACATCACCTCGCGCACGCTGCGCCGCCACCTCACCACCGAGGGCGCGTCCTTTCGCGCCTTGCTTGAAGAGGTGCGCTCCACCCTGGCCGAAGAGCTGATGACCACCGCGTCCCTGACGCACTCGGAAATCGCCGAGCGCCTGGGCTACGCCGACGTCACCACCTTCATCGAAGCCTTCCGCCGCTGGAAGGGCGTGCCGCCCAGCGAGTTCCGCAAAGCCCAGGGCCTGCTGCGCCCAGGCGGGCCGGTGGTCAGGCGGCGCTTCATCCCACGCTGAAAGCCCATAAAGGCGGCTTGGACGCGAACTGTTTCACGGTTCGCGGCGCCCTCACGCGCCTAGACTGCGGGCAAGCGACCGAGGTTTCCCGCCATGAGCATCTCTCCCCAACTGCGCAACCTGAACATCGACCTGCCGGCTTGTCCGAGCACGCTGGTCAAGCTGTCCTTGCTGATGTCCGACGAGAACAGCTCGACGGACCAGCTCGCCGCCCTGATCGAGACCGACATGGCCCTGTCCTCGGCCGTGGTGCGCACGGTGAACTCGGCGCTGTTCGGCCTGCTCAAGCGCGTCGAAACCGTGCACGAAGGCATCCGCTACCTGGGCATGGCACAGGTCGCCGGCCTGACTTATGAAATCGGCCTGCGTGGCGCCTTCCCGCCCAGCCCGCTGCTGCAAAGCATCTGGGACCGCGCCGGCGTTCGCGGCCTGGCCATGGGCCGCATCGCCCGCCAGCTCGACGTCGACCCCTGGCTGGCGCACACCACCGGCCTGTTCGCCGAAAGCGGCCGCGCCGTGCTCTATGCCTACGACCGCCAGCGCTATGCCGCGCTCGAGGTCGATCCGGCCGACGAGTCGATGCTTTGCGCGGCCGAGATCGAAGCCTTCGGCGTGAGCCACTCTGCCCTGGGCGGCGCGCTGTGCCAGTCCTGGGGCCTCTCGCGCGAGGTCAGCGACTGCGTGCGCGCCCGCCCGAACAGCCCCACGCAGTGGTCCCAGGAGCGCCCCCCCGTGCAAAAGCTGCTGACCATCAGCGCTGCGGTGGACGCCCTGCTGCTCAACCCGGTGCGCTCCAGCGACCCCGCCAGCGTCTGGGCCGAGCTCGAACCGATTTCGCACCAGGTTGGCCTGCACTTCCAGGCCTTCCAATTGGCCACCATGCGGGTCTGCGAACGCCTGAACCTCGGCTCCAGCGAGGTCTGAGCGCCTGCGCCGCGCGTGCACCCCGGTTTCACGGGGTGGCAAAACGGCGTGTCCCGATGTTTGTCCCGTTGACATGACCTGCCAGCCGTCGCAGGATCGGTGTCCTAATTGACAAACATCAGGGCAGCCTGGGCAACGCACTGCGGAGCGCTTGCAGGGCAGGCCAGCCAGCATGCCTTTCGGTTTCCCCGCCTTCATGCTCCCCCTGCTCGGGGGCGAGCCCCACACCGAGCCCGAAGACCCTGAGCTCAACCGCCAGATCCGGGGTGAGCGCATCCGCATGCTGTTCGCGCCCACGGTGCCGGTGTCCGTCGTCAGCGCCCTGGTTTGTGTGGCGCTGGCCGTGGCCATCTCCGACCAGACCGGTCGCAGCTGGGCCATCGCCTGGGCAGCGCTGTGCGTGCTGGCGTCCATGGTGCGCTTGCTGCACCTGCGCGCCTACCGCCGCAGCAGCCAGCGCGACCACCCCATGTGGCTGCAAAGCCTGACCCTGATGTGCGCCTTGCACGGTGGCTGCTGGGGCCTGATCGGCATGATGATGCCCATCGAGGACATGGTCACCAGTTCGGTGCTCGCCTCCACCCTGGTGGGCGCCTGCGCGGTCGGCACCTTCACGCTGCAGGCCCACTTGCGGCCCAACCTCGCCACCAACCTGCCCACGCTGGTGCCTGCCAGCCTGATGTTGCTGTCGCGGCAGGACACCTACGGCTTCTTCGGCGGCCTGGGCCTGCTCTCGCTGATGGCGCTGATGCTGTTCGAGAGCCGCCGCGCCGAGCGCCGCATCACCGAGCTGCTGTGGCTGCGCTTCACCACCGACCGCATCGCCCGCGAGCGCACGCACGCCCTGGTGCTGGCCCAGCGCCACAGCGCCGTCAAAGACCAGTTCCTGGCCACCATGAGCCACGAAATGCGCACGCCGCTGCACGGCATCCTGGGCCTGGCGCGCCTGCTGCGCGACCGCCTGCCCGAGCGCCCCGGCGTGCTGCACGAGTCGCGTCACCAGGTCGAGCTGATCGAACGCGCCGGCGAACACCTGCTGCACATCATCAACGACGTGCTCGACTTCTCGCGCATCGAAGCGGGCAAGCTGCAGATCCAGCACGCCACGTTCGACCTGCGCACCCTGATCGACGAGATCATCGAGTTGCAACGCGTCACCGCCCAGGAAAAGGGCCTGCGCCTGCTCGCCGACGTGCGCCTGCCCCAGCCCTGCTGGGTCAGCGGCGACGCCTCGCGCCTGCGCCAGATGCTGCACAACCTGCTGGGCAACGCCATCAAGTTCACCGACCTCGGCGAGATCCGCGTGCGCGTGGCCACCGAACCCCAAGGCGGTGGCAGCACGGTCACCTTCCACATCCAGGACACGGGCGTCGGCATCCCGGCCGACCAGCTCGGGCTCATCTTCGACGCCTTCCACCAGGTCGATGGCAGCTTCGTGCGCCGCCACAAGGGCACCGGCCTGGGCCTGACCATCACGCGCGAGATCGCCCGCGCCATGGGCGGTGACGTGGCCTGCGACAGCGAAGTCGGCAAAGGCTCCGTGTTCACCCTGAAGGTGCCCCTGCACCCAGTGGCCACGCCGGCCCAGGCGCCCGCTGCGGCGGTCTTCTCGGCCTCGCCGATGCCCGCCTTCGCCGTGGCCCAGGTCGCACCGGCAGGCAACGAACTCGGGGCCACAACCGTGCCGCGTTTGAGCGGCCGCATCCTGCTCGTCGAAGACAACCCGGTCAACGCCCTCGTGGCCGAAGCCAACCTGGCCCGCCTGGGCCTGGACGTCACGCGCGCCGAAGACGGTGCGCAGGCGCTGTCCTTGTTGCAGCACCTGGAGCGGCCCTTCGACCTGGTGCTGATGGACCTGCAGATGCCCGAACTCGACGGCATGGAGGCCACGCGCCGCCTGCGCTGCTGGGAAAACGACCAACGGCTCGAACCGATCCCGGTCGTGGCCCTGACGGCCAATGCGTTGAGCACCGACCGCGCCCGTTGCCTCTCAGCCGGCATGGACGACCACCTGCCCAAGCCCTTTCGGGTGGAAGAGCTGCTGGCGGTGCTGCAAAGGCACCTGCCGCCAACGGCATCGGCCGTGGCGGCCTGAGCTTCAGCTCGTCACTGCTGGATGGCTTCCAGCGAGATGGTGATGGTGACGTCGTCGCCCACCATCGGGGCGTACTTGCCGGCACCGAAGTCGCTGCGCTTGATCAGGGTGCTGGCGTTGGCACCGATGGCGTCCTTCTTGGCCATCGGATGGGCCATGTTGGCGAAGTGGCTCACCTTCAACACCACGGGCTTGGTCACGCCCTTGATGGTCAGGTTGCCTTCGATGGTCGCGGGGGCGTCACCCTCGAACACCACCTTGGTCGACTTGAAGGTCGCGGTCGGGAACTTGCCCGTGTCCAGGAAGTCGGCGCCCTGGATGTGGCTGTTGAACAGGTTCGAGCCGGTGTCGACCGAGGTCATGTCGATGGTGATGTCCACCGAGCCGGTTTTGGCAGCCTTGTCGTACACGATGGTGCCGCTGGTCTTGTTGAACTTGCTGATCTGGGTCGACAAGCCCATGTGGTTGTACGAGAAGTTCGCGTAGGTGTGGTTGGGCTCGACGCCGTAGCTCTCGGGTGCCGCAAAGGCCGAGGTGGCGAAAGCCGAAGCCAGGGCGGTGGCGGCGAACAGGCGGGTCACGTTGATGGTGCGGATCATGGAGTGGCTCCTTGGGTGAAGGGGGAAGGCAAGAAAAAGGTCGAACAGGTCAAGCAAGGTCGCAAGAGATCGACCGAGTGGAAAACGAAGACGGCGTTGACGGGAAACGGGACCAAGCGGTGGCCTCGCTCACTGCGCAGGCACGCCCTGCAGCACGAGCTTGAACTTGACCTGGACGTCGTTGGCAACGAAGGAGGTGTCGGCCCAGTCGCCCTCGCCCACCTTGAAGTCCAGGCGCTTGATCGGCAAGCCACCGGTGACGGTGCTGACGCCACCGGCTTGCGCCAGCTGCATCGGCACGACCACGTCACGGCTGCTGCCCTTGATGCTCAGCTTGCCAGCCACCTCGAACTTGCCGCCGCCCAGGGCCTTGATGCCCGTGGACTGGAAAGTGGCTTGCGGGAACTTGGCGGTGGCGAACCAGTCGGGCTTGCCCAACTCCGGGTCGGCGTCGGCGCTGATGGTGGCGCTGGCCAGCTCGAAGCGCAGGGCGACCTGGCTGGTCTGCGGCGACTTCGGGTCGAAGTTGGTCTGAACGGCAAAACGCTTGAAGCGCCCGCTGACCGGCACCCCCATCTGCTTGATGGTGAAGCCCACCTCGCTTTGCGGTGCCACCAGGGTGATGACAGGGCTGGCCGCACCAGCGATCGGGCTCAGCGAGGCAAGCAAGAGGCCGGCGGCGCCGAAGCGCCATGCACGCAAGCGAGAAGAAACAGTCATGTCAGGCTCCAGTGGGAGAGGGAGAAAATGCATCGGCAAGCAGGGGCCGCGCCCAGGTCGCGGTGCCCGAGCCCTCAGGCCTTGCGACCGGGGCGCATGCGTTCCAGCAAACCGTCGCGATCGATGAACTGGTGCTTGAGCGCAGCGCCCACGTGCAGCACCACCAGTCCAATCAGCCCCCAGGCCGCCAGGCCGTGCAACGGTTTGATGACCTCGGCCAGCTCAGGGTTCGGCGCCACCAGGTCAGGCAGCGGCAGCACGCCGAACCACACGATGGGGAAGCCCTTGGCCGAGCTGTAGGCCCAACCCAGCAGCGGCACGGCGAAGAACAGCAGGTACATCAGGTGGTGGGTGCCGTGGTAGGCCGCGCGCTGCCAGCCCGGCATGGCCGAGTCGATCTTCGCGGGCAAGGCAGGCGGGCGGTGCGTCAGGCGCCACAACAGGCGCAACACCGACAGCGCCAGGATCGTCACCCCGGCCCACTTGTGCCAGTTGATGAGCTTGAGCTTGGCCGGCGAAAACGGCAGGCCCTCGATGTACAGCCCCACGCCAAACGCGGAGAGGATGGCCACGGCCAGCACCCAATGCAAGGCGATGGCCGTGAGCGTGTAGCGAGCAGCGGGTGAACTGGCAGGGGAAGACACGGGTTTCATGGCACACCACCTCGGGGGCTTGTGGATCACAATGTGAAGCGTACGGTCCCTGGCTTCAGTTGGGTTGAGCGGGTTTGTCCCCTTGATTCAAATTTTCTGAATTCACAGCGCCGCGGCGCGCACACCTGCGGGTTGACCCTGATTCAGGGCCCTCCTCAGGCCTCGAAGTCGCTTCCAACAGTGGTCAACAACCTCATGGAATCCGCCGCCAAATCGAATTGGTCCACCTGGCTGTTCAGCAGCGACTCACGGCAGCGACTGCGCATCAAGCGCTCGCTGCTGGCGGCCAATGTCTTTGGGGCCTGCGCCCTGACGACCATCTACGCCGCCTGGATGGGCTTCATGTCCTTCCACGACGTTTGGCTGCTGTGCCTGGCCATCGCCCTGAACTGCAGCTTCTGGTACGGGATGCTGCGCTCGGGCCTGAACAAGCGCTTTGACGACCCGGCCCTGACCCTGCCCCAGATCCTGGCGGCGCTGACCATCATCATCGGCGCCTACTCCATCACCGGCCCGTTCCATGGCTCGACCATGATGCTGCTGGTGCTGGTGCTGGTCTTCGGTGTCTTCAACCTGAGCGCCAAGGGTGCGCGCATCGCGGCCACCTACACGGTGGGCTTGATGGGTTGCGCCCAGCTCATCAAGATGCAGACCGACCCGGTCAACTACCCCTTCAAGCTCGAGATCGTGCACTTCGTGCTGACGGCGGCCATCGTGCCGACCATCTCGCGCCTGGCCGCGCAGCTCAGCAGCATGCGCGAACGCCTGCAGAGCCAAAAGGACGACCTGGCCCAGGCGCTCACGCGCATCCAGATCCTGGCCACGCGCGACGAGCTCACCGGCCTGGTCAACCGCCGCCACATGATGGACGTGCTGCAGCAACACCGCAAACGCCTGCAGCGCTCGGGCTTTCATCGCTTTTGCCTGGCCATCATCGACCTCGATCACTTCAAGCGCGTCAATGACACGCACGGGCACGGCGTGGGCGACGAGGTGCTGCGCCGATTCGCCGCCGTGGCGCAGCAAGGCCTGCGCGACACCGACGTGCTGGCCCGCTGGGGCGGCGAGGAGTTCCTGCTGCTGCTCAACGACACGACGGCCGAACAAGCCCAGATCGGGCTGGACCGCGTGCGCGAGCTGCTGACCGATGCGCGCCTGTCCAACGAGGTGCCCGAACTGCGGACCACCTTCTCTGCAGGGCTGACGGCCTACGACTCGGGCGAGCCGCTGGACGTCTGCATCGAGCGGGCCGACCGAGCGCTGTACGAAGCCAAAGCCAACGGACGCAACCGCACGGTCATCCACCACGGGCCGCCCAACCGCAAGTCAGAAACGCCCCACGCGGCAACGCCCCTGCCGGATGGCAGCGCGGACGGCGCCAGCCTGGTGGCGGCCGCCCTGCTGGGCCAAGACAGCGAAGACGACGACAGCCCCTTGGGGCATTGAGGCCTCGCCCGCATGGGCGCTTGTTGCCTGCCTGCCATAGCGGTTATCCTGACTGCGCGTTGCAGGGGTCTTTCGGACACATCCAGACACACCTGCCTGCAAGCAACGACAACATGACGGTCGCGCCGGGCACACCACCCCCGACGCGATGCAGTGGAGGCGGCCGCCGCCTGATCGAACGCCCTGAAAAGGGCCTGACAGGCGAGGGCCGTGGGTGGTGACGCTTCCTGCCACCCATGCCCAGCCAGCCACCCGGCACGCCACCTGCCTCGATCGACGACCTGCTGGTCGACCCGCAACAGGCCCTCGCCGATCGCCGTGATGCGCCCTATCGCCTGATCTTCCATCGCGCGGGCATCGGCATGGTGCGCCTGAGCCTGTCGGGCACCATCCTCGAGGTCAACCAGCGTTTCGCCGACATCGTCGGCAGGCAGCCGCGTGACCTCATCGGCCTGCACCCCGAAGACATCACGCACCCGCAGGACATCGTGCCCTCGCGCGCGCACGTCGAGAACGTGCTGGGTGGCGCCCAGGAAGGCTTCCAGACCGAGAAACGCTACGTGCGACCCGACGGGCAGGCCGTCTGGGCCGCCGTCAACGTCGTGCTGCTGCGCGACGAACACGGCCAGCCTCGCGAGCTGGTGGCCGTCATCGAAGACATCACCGAGCGCCAGCGCATGCAGGAAGCCATGAGCTCGGCACGCGCGGCCGAACGCGCCAGCAAGGCCAAGACCGAGTTCCTCTCGCGCATGAGCCACGAGTTGCGCACGCCGCTCAACGCGATGCTGGGCTTTGCCCAATTGCTGCGCGTCGACCCCCGCCACCCGCTGCACGACGACCAGCGCACCAAGGTGGCCCACATCGAGCGCGCGGGAGCCCACCTGCTGGCCATGCTCACCGACGTGCTCGACCTGTCTCGCATCGAGGCCGGCAGCCTGCCCATGTCGATCGAGCCGCTGGCCGTGGGCGACGTCATCGAAGCCGCGCTGGCCATGACCAGCAACCAGGCCACCGATGCCAGCGTGCAACTGCTGGCCACCCCGCCAGAGACCGGCCTGCGCGTGCGCGCCGACCAGTTGCGGCTGCGCCAGGTGCTGGTCAACCTGCTGAGCAACGCCATCAAGTACAACCGCCGCTCGGGCCAGGTGCTGGTCGAGGCCATGGGCGTGGGTGACGAGGTCGTCATCAGCGTCAGCGACACCGGCCGCGGCATGGACGCACAACAGCTTGCCCACCTCTTCGAGCCCTTCAACCGACTGGGCGCCGAGCGCACACCCATCGAAGGCACGGGCATCGGCCTGGTCATCGTCAAGCGGCTGGTCGAGCTCATGCAGGGCCGCATCGAGGTCAGCAGCCAGCCCGACGCGGGCACGCGCTTTCGCATCTGGCTGCCACGCGCCGAGCGCCAGACCGAGGCCGAAGACAGCGACTTCGGTCAACGCATCCGCACCAACTTCGGCAGCCTGGACACCGGGGTCGATGCCACGCTCACCCTGCTCTACGCCGAAGACAACGCCATCAACGTCGAGTTGCTGCGACAGGTCATGCGCATGCGCCCGCAATGGCACCTGGAAGTCGCCCGCGACGGCCACACCGCCATCGCCATGGCTCGGGCCGAGCCACCCGACCTGCTGCTGCTGGACATGCACCTGGGCGACATGAGCGGCCTCGATGTCTCGGACGCCCTGATGATGGACACGCACACGGCCCTGATCCCGCGTGTGGCGCTGTCAGCGGACGTCATGCCCGACCAGATCGCCGAGGCGCGCCAGCGCGGCTTCGTCGAGTACCTGACCAAGCCGCTGGACGTCTCGCGGTTGCTGAACCTGCTCGATGGCTGCGCGCGGGGCGAGTTGCCCTGATCAGCCCGCGAAGTCGGTGACGAAGCGCCCGCCGTGGAACACCAGCGGCGCAGCGCCCAGGCGGCGTCGGCAGTGCTCGACCTCGCCCACGAAGATCACGTGATCTCCCTCGTCGTGCTGGCTGCGGTGGCGACACTCGAACACGGCCACGGCGCCATCGATGACCGGTGCGCCCGTCAGGCCCGCCCGCCAGGCCACGCCCTCGTAGCGGTCGATGCCCTTGCGCGAAAAGCGCTCGGCCAGCAGGCGCTGGTCGGCGGCCAGCACGTTGATGGCGTAGTGCGTGGCGCCCAGGAAGCCCGGCATCGAGTTGGACTGCCGAGACAGGCTCCACAGCACCAATGGCGGCACCAGCGACACCGAGTTGAAGGAGTTGGCCGTCAGGCCCAGCAAGCGGCCGTCTGCGCCCCTCGCCGTGACGATGGTGACACCGGTGGCGAACTGGCCCAGCGCAGCGCGGTATTCCTCCGGCGTGAAGGGCGCGGCGGAGCCGGGCGGGGAATCGGGCATCGACGACATGGGCGGAGCTTACAAAAGTTTGCAGTGTAGACGGCGCAGATCAACCCCGTCAGTCCGTGGCTGTTGCGACGAAGCTCGTCACATGCGGGTGCGCCGTAATAGTCCGACGCGCACCCTCTTGTCACGACCGGCCGCTAGGCTTTAGACATCCAACACGTGGCGAAGCGCTGCAAACGGCAGGCGCCATGATTCGGTGCCGCAATCGACAGTTGCCGTGCGTTGGTTGAT
>NZ_LFRI01000270.1 GCF_001447195.1 Aquabacterium parvum
GGTCTTCGCGTGCATTGCGTTTCGTGTGGCACTGCCTATCCTGCGCGGCCATCAAAACCTTGAACTTTTCAAGCGGCGCAGTTTCCCTTGCCTGCGATCTGACTTCCTCCTAGAATCCAAAGCATCCGCTTTTGGAGTTTGGAGGAATCATGAACTTTGACGAAGTAATCCAGCTTCAGGTGCTGAAGCTCAAGGCCCTGAGCCACGGTGCCAACATGGGCCGGCTGGTCGATCAGGCCATTGATCAAGGCCAGCTCACCGAGCTGCGCCAGA
>NZ_LFRI01000271.1 GCF_001447195.1 Aquabacterium parvum
CGGCCAGCTTCTGCATGAAGCACCTGCTTTGCCCTCTGTGTGCCATTAGACGGGGCGCTAAGTCGATGAAAGCCTACTTGGATAGGTGGGAGGTCATCCGAGCCGAGAAAACGGCTCTGAGGCCTTTTTTGGTGACCTTGACGGTGAAGAACGGTGATGACCTGGCTGAACGCTTTAAGCACCTTCATAGAGCCCAGCGCGAGCTATGGAAACGCCGGCAACGTGGTCGCGGCTCTGTGCTCGATGGTGTTGTGGGCGCTGTTTGGTCATACG
>NZ_LFRI01000272.1 GCF_001447195.1 Aquabacterium parvum
AGTTCAAGGTTTTGATGGCCGCGCAGGATAGGCAGTGCCACACGAAACGCAATGCACGCGAAGACCAGCGGAGGACGGCGACCATCGCTCCGCTGGTTGGCTTGAAGGTGGACCGGTCGGGTACCCCTCCCTCTGCGACGCCCTTCGGGCTCACTGGGGTGTCCCCCAGCCCCCCGGCTTACTTCGACGCGGAGAGGCGCTCCATGTCATTGAGGACAGGCCGAGCATGCTGATGCACGGCCATCATGTAGGCCTGCGAGGCCTTGTCCCAGG
>NZ_LFRI01000273.1 GCF_001447195.1 Aquabacterium parvum
GATGAACAGCCAGGGCGGCGTGTCAACATCCGGGCCAGCAGCTACGATCCCGTAGAAGGCCCTCACCGTCTCAGTGGTCATCAGCGCAGCCTCTTCGAGGACATTGCGCGCTTCATCGATAGACTTCATTCCAGCCTTTTCAACTCCTGTGTAGTTGGCTTGGTTAGGGCAGGGGAGCGGCGTTCCAGGCCAATCCCCTACCCGTCTGATCCCTCGGCGGCTACGCCGCTTTGGGGCGATTCGCATGCGAAACGGCGTAGCCCTTTCCATGCA
>NZ_LFRI01000274.1 GCF_001447195.1 Aquabacterium parvum
GGGGTCGTCTCAGAAAACGGAAAATAAAGCACGCTAAGGCATAGCCGAACCTGCCAAGCTTGCTCCACCCTGTAGTGACGCGATCAGCGGGCAGGAAACGTTCCCCCTTCGCGCATGGCAGGCGCACACCAACTCAGACAGCACGGCCTCCATGCGCGCCAGGTCAGCCATTTTCTCGCGCACGTCCTTGAGCTTGTGCTCGGCCAGACTGCTGGCTTCCTCGCAATGGGTGCCATCCTCCAGCCGCAGCAGCTCGGCGATCTCATCCAGGCTGAAGCCCAGCCGCTGGGCTGATTTCACGAAGCGCACCCGCGTTACATCCGCCTCGCCATAGCGGCGGATGCTGCCATAGGGCTTGTCAGGCTCCAGCAACAAGCCCTTGCGCTGATAGAAACGGATGGTCTCCACATTGACCCCGGCCGCCTTGGCGAAAACGCCAATGGTCAGGTTCTCCAAATTGTTTTCCATATCGCTTGACTCCGTACATGAGTACGGAAGTAAGGTTACGCTATCCAATTTCAATTCGAAAGGACAAGCGCATGTCTGAACCAAAAACCGGGCGCGGCGCGCTCTTCACTGGAGGGCTTGCCGCCATCCTCGCCTCGGCTTGCTGCCTCGGGCCGTTGGTTCTGATCGCCTTGGGGTTCAGCGGCGCTTGGATCGGCAACTTGGCGGTGTTGGAACCCTATCGCCCCATCTTTATCGGCGTGGCGCTGGTGGCGTTGTTCTTCGCCTGGCGGCGCATCTACCGGCAGGCAGCGGCCTGCAAACCGGGTGAGGTCTGCGCGATTCCCCAAGTGCGAGCTACTTACAAGCTCATTTTCTGGATCGTGGCCGCGCTGGTTCTGGTCGCGCTCGGATTTCCCTACGTCATGCCATTTTTCTACTGATCGGAGTTCACCATGAAGAAACTGTTTGCCTCCCTCGCCCTCGCCGCCGTTGTTGCCCCCGTCTGGGCCGCCACCCAGACCGTCACGCTGTCCGTACCGGGCATGACCTGCTCCGCCTGCCCGATCACTGTCAAGAAGGCGATTTCCAAGGTCGAAGGCGTCAGCAAAGTTGACGTGACTTTCGAGACACGCCAAGCGGTCGTCACCTTCGACGATGCCAAGACCAGCGTGCAGAAGCTGACCAAGGCAACCGCAGACGCGGGCTATCCGTCCAGCGTCAAGCAGTGAGTCACTGAAAACGGCACCGCAGCACAACGGACGTCATTGTCTGGCGCCACAAACGATAAAGGATCTGTTGCATGACCCATCTAAAAATCACCGGCATGACTTGCGACTCGTGCGCGGCGCACGTCAAGGAAGCGCTGGAAAAAGTGCCAGGCGTGCAGTCGGCGCTGGTGTCCTATCCGAAGGGCACAGCGCAACTCGCCATCGTGCCGGGCACATCGCCGGACGCGCTGACTGCCGCCGTGGCCGGACTGGGCTACAAGGCAACGCTAGTCGATGCGCCACTGGCGGACAACCGCGTCGGACTGCTCGACAAGGTGCGGGGATGGATGGCCGCCGCCGAAAAGCACAGTGGCAACGAGCCCCCGGTGCAGGTAGCGGTCATTGGCAGCGGTGGAGCCGCGATGGCGGCGGCGCTGAAAGCCGTCGAGCAAGGCGCGCAGGTCACGCTGATCGAGCGCGGCACCATCGGCGGCACCTGCGTCAATGTCGGCTGTGTGCCGTCCAAGATCATGATCCGCGCCGCCCACATCGCCCATCTGCGCCGGGAAAGCCCGTTCGATGGCGGTATTGCGGCAACTGTGCCTACGATTGACCGCAGTAAGCTGCTGGCCCAGCAGCAGGCCCGCGTCGACGAACTGCGGCACGCCAAGTACGAAGGCATCCTGGGCGGTAATCCGGCCATCACCGTTGTGCACGGTGAGGCGCGCTTCAAGGACGACCAGAGCCTTACCGTCCGTTTGAACGAGGGTGGCGAGCGCGTCGTGATGTTCGACCGCTGCCTGGTCGCCACGGGTGCCAGCCCGGCGGTCCCGCCGATTCCGGGCTTGAAAGAGTCACCCTACTGGACTTCCACCGAGGCCCTGGCGAGCGACACCATTCCCGAACGCCTTGCCGTAATCGGCTCGTCGGTGGTGGCGCTGGAGCTGGCGCAAGCCTTTGCCCGGCTGGGCAGCAAGGTCACGGTCCTGGCGCGCAATACCTTGTTCTTCCGTGAAGACCCGGCCATCGGCGAGGCGGTGACAGCCGCTTTCCGTGCCGAGGGCATCGAGGTGCTGGAGCACACGCAAGCCAGCCAGGTCGCCCATATGGACGGTGAATTCGTGCTGACCACCACGCACGGTGAATTGCGCGCCGACAAACTGCTGGTTGCCACCGGTCGGACACCGAACACGCGCAGCCTCGCGCTGGACGCAGCGGGGGTCACTGTCAATGCGCAAGGTGCCATCGCCATCGACCAAGGCATGCGCACGAGCAACCCGAACATCTACGCGGCCGGCGACTGCACCGACCAGCCGCAGTTCGTCTATGTGGCGGCAGCGGCCGGCACCCGTGCCGCGATCAACATGACCGGCGGCGATGCGGCGCTCGACCTGACCGCAATGCCGGCCGTGGTGTTCACCGATCCGCAAGTGGCGACCGTGGGCTACAGCGAGGCGGAAGCCCACCACGACGGGATCGAGACCGACAGCCGCACCTTGACCTTGGACAACGTGCCGCGTGCGCTCGCCAACTTCGACACACGCGGCTTCATCAAGTTGGTTATCGAGGAAGGCAGCCATCGGCTGATCGGCGTACAGGCGGTCGCGCCGGAAGCGGGTGAACTGATCCAGACGGCGGCTCTGGCCATTCGCAACCGCATGACGGTGCAGGAACTGGCCGACCAGTTGTTCCCCTACCTGACGATGGTCGAGGGGTTGAAGCTCGCGGCGCAGACCTTCAACAAGGATGTGAAGCAGCTTTCCTGCTGCGCCGGGTGAGAAAAAGGAGGTGTTCAATGAACGCCTACACGGTGTCCCGGCTGGCTCTTGATGCCGGGGTGAGCGTGCATATCGTGCGCGACTACCTGCTGCGCGGATTGCTGCGCCCGGTGGCGTGCACACCAGGCGGCTACGGCTTGTTCGATGACGCCGCCTTGCAACGGCTGTGCTTCGTGCGGGCGGCCTTCGAGGCGGGCATCGGCCTCGACGCGCTGGCGCGGCTGTGCCGGGCGCTGGATGCGGCGGACGGCGACGAAGCGGCCGCGCAGCTTGCCCTGCTGCGTCAGTTCGTCGAGCGTCGGCGCGAAGCGTTGGCCGATCTGGAAGTGCAGTTGGCCACCCTGCCGACCGAGCCGGCACAGCACGCGGAGAGTCTGCCATGAACAACCCCGAGCGCTTGCCGTCCGAGACGCACAAACCGATCACCGGCTACCTGTGGGGCGGACTGGCTGTGCTGACTTGCCCCTGCCACCTGCCCATCCTCGCTGTCGTGCTGGCCGGCACAACCGCCGGTGCTTTCCTCGGCGAGCATTGGGTCATCGCGGCGCTCGGTTTGACCGGCCTGTTCCTTCTGTCCCTGTCGCGGGCGTTGCGGGCATTCAGGGAAAGAGAATGAGCGCTTTCCGGCCGGATGGATGGACGACGCCGGAACTGGCCCAAGCGGTCGAGCGCGGGCAGCTTGAACTGCACTACCAGCCCGTCGTCGATCTGCGCAGTGGTGGGATTGTCGGCGCGGAAGCCCTGTTGCGCTGGCGTCATCCGACGCTTGGACTATTGCCACCGGGCCAGTTCCTGCCCGTGGTCGAATCGTCCGGCCTGATGCCTGAAATCGGCGCTTGGGTGCTGGGCGAAGCCTGCCGCCAGATGCGTGACTGGCGAATGCTGGCATGGCGACCGTTCCGGCTGGCCGTCAATGTTTCGGCGAGCCAAGTGGGACCGGACTTCGACGGGTGGGTAAAGGGCGTGCTGGCTGATGCCGAGTTGCCCGCCGAGTATCTCGAAATCGAGCTGACCGAATCGGTCGCGTTTGGTGATCCGGCGATCTTCCCCGCCCTGGACGCCTTGCGGCAGATCGGTGTGCGCTTCGCCGCCGATGACTTCGGGACGGGGTATTCCTGTCTGCAACATCTGAAGTGCTGCCCAATCAGCACGCTCAAGATCGACCAATCGTTTGTCGCCGGGCTCGCCAACGACCGCCGCGACCAAACCATCGTGCACACCGTGATTCAGCTTGCGCACGGGCTGGGCATGGATGTGGTGGCTGAAGGCGTGGAAACATCGGCGAGTCTTGATCTATTGCGACAAGCGGACTGCGACACAGGACAAGGCTTCCTGTTCGCGAAGCCAATGCCGGCGGCAGCATTCGCCGTCTTCGTCAGTCAATGGAGGGGTGCCACCATGAATGCAAGTGACTCGACCACCACCAGTTGCTGCGTGTGCTGCAAGGAAATCCCGCTCGATGCCGCCTTCACCCCGGAAGGCGCGGAATACGTCGAGCACTTCTGCGGGTTGGAGTGTTATCAACGCTTCGAAGCGCGTGCCAAGACAGGGAACGAAACCGATGCCGATCCGAACGCCTGCGACTCGCTACCGTCAGATTGAGGCATACCCTAACTTGGCGTCAGACCATCCGGCGCTAAATCGTCAGAATAGAGTTGCCTTCCGAATTGATTGACATACGCCGTCAAGGGTCATAGATTTCTTCCTGACACATTTCCCTCAGGAGGATACCTTGCACGGTCAGCGCATCGGTTACGTCCGCGTCAGCAGCTTCGACCAGAACCCAGAACGGCAGCTCGAACAGATCCAGGTGGATAAAGTGTTCACCGACAAGGCGTCGGGCAAGGACACACGGCGGCCCGAACTGGAACGGCTGCTCGCCTTCGTGCGCGAAGGCGACACGGTCGTGGTGCACAGCATGGATCGTCTGGCGCGCAACCTCGACGACCTGCGCCGCCTGGTGCAGGGCCTCACCCAGCGCGGCGTACGCATCGAGTTCCTTAACAGGCTGCGGAAATACCCAACAGCCAAGTCCACGCCCCAGTGGCGTGATGCGTTATCAGCGTAGCACCTCAACGACCTGAAGCGACACCCACCATGCGCGGCGCCGACACCTTCACCGAAGGCCTGTTCACCC
>NZ_LFRI01000275.1 GCF_001447195.1 Aquabacterium parvum
AGAAGACCGGCGAGGTGATCCCCACCCGCCCGGTTCTCCAGATCGAGGGCCTCGATAACCGTGGCCTCGTTCAACTCTTCACCCTCACAGTTCCGGACACCAAGCCTTTCGAGGGCCGAGTGGGTGAGCAGGTGTCTGTGCCGGTGCGTGCGTGGGCTCCTGGCGCGTCGGTGAGCCTCGCCTATGAGGGGGGCAAGGTGTGAGGATGGATGCACGTATGAGGCCGCTGGCGGCGGCCCTGCGGGATGGGCGAAGCCCGCACGCTGGGACGAC
>NZ_LFRI01000276.1 GCF_001447195.1 Aquabacterium parvum
CAGGAAGGGGGGGGTATGTCGCCACCCGACCTTGAAAAGGAAAGCCCCGAGTCCTGGTCAGAGGAGTTCGGGGCTGATGGAATCGAGACGCTACCCAGGCGGGTTGATCGGTACGGTAAGGCAAAGAGTCGTGCGCCCGATGTAGCGCAGTTTATCGGCGACCACGTTGAAGGTCAAGAAACGCTTCACCAGCGGCTCACCACTTGCGGTGACTACCTGCTGTTCCGGCACTACTTCACCATCGACGCTGTGAGGCTGCATGCGGCCAGCTTC
>NZ_LFRI01000277.1 GCF_001447195.1 Aquabacterium parvum
CGGGGGACTCCCCCGCTCCCCCGTGTGAACAGGTCACACATCACGCAACCCATGTTGCAGGGGGCCATGCCGTGATCTGACAGACGGTTTAGCCGTATTCGGCTACCCGTTTTCGACGCATACACAACGGCCTCAACTCGGCCGGAAAGCAGCGCCAGTATTGGGTTGGGCGAATTGTTTGTATGTATGAACTCTAGAGCCGCCTGCGTCGTCCCAGCGTGCGGGCTTCGCCCATCCCGCAGGGCCGCCGCCAGCGGCCTCATACGTGCATCC
>NZ_LFRI01000278.1 GCF_001447195.1 Aquabacterium parvum
AATACTGGCGCTGCTTTCCGGCCGATTTGAGGCCGTTGTGTATGCGTCGAAAACGGGTAGCCGAATACGGCTAAACCGTCTGTCAGATCACGGCATGGCCCCCTGCAACATGGGTTGCGTGATGTGTGACCTGTTCGCACGGGGGAGCGGGGGAGTCCCCCGGCCAGGAAGGGGGGGGTATGTCGCCACCCGACCTTGAAAAGGAAAGCCCCGAGTCCTGGTCAGAGGAGTTCGGGGCTGATGGAATCGAGACGCTACCCAGGCGGGTTGATC
>NZ_LFRI01000279.1 GCF_001447195.1 Aquabacterium parvum
GTTGGCTTGAAGGTGGACCGGTCGGGTACCCCTCCCTCTGCAACGCCCTTCGGGCTCACTGGGGTGTCCCCCAGCCCCCCGGCTTACTTCGACGCGGAGAGGCGCTCCATGTCATTGAGGACAGGCCGAGCATGCTAATGCACGGCCATCATGTAGGCCTGCGAGGCCTTGTCCCAGGCGTCGATGTGTCTGGCCAGGATGAACAGCCAGGGCGGCGTGTCAACATCCGGGCCAGCAGCTACGATCCCGTAGAAGGCCCTCACCGTCTCAGTG
>NZ_LFRI01000280.1 GCF_001447195.1 Aquabacterium parvum
GCCTCGCCTATGAGGGGGGCAAGGTGTGAGGATGGATGCACGTATGAGGCCGCTGGCGGCGGCCCTGCGGGATGGGCGAAGCCCGCACGCTGGGACGACGCAGGCGGCTCTAGAGTTCATACATACAAACAATTCGACCAACCCAATACTGGCGCTGCTTTCCGGCCGATTTGAGGCCGTTGTGTATGCGTCGAAAACGGGTAGCCGAATACGGCTAAACCGTCTGTCAGATCACGGCATGGCCCCCTGCAACATGGGTTGCGTGATGTGTGA
>NZ_LFRI01000281.1 GCF_001447195.1 Aquabacterium parvum
GTCTTCGCGTGCATTGCGTTTCGTGTGGCACTGCCTATCCTGCGCGGCCATCAAAACCTTGAACTTTTCAAGCGGCGCAGTTTCCCTTGCCTGCGATCTGACTTCCTCCTAGAATCCAAAGCATCCGCTTTTGGATCTTGGAGGAATCATGAACTTTGACGAAGTAATCCAGCTTCAGGTGCTGAAGCTCAAGGCCCTGAGCCACGGTGCCAACATGGGCCGGCTGGTCGATCAGGCCATTGATCAAGGCCAGCTCACCGAGCTGCGCCAGAT
>NZ_LFRI01000282.1 GCF_001447195.1 Aquabacterium parvum
TCTGTGGAACTGAGTGCACGATAAGTAGGGCGGGACACGTGAAATCCTGTCTGAAGATGGGGGGACCATCCTCCAAGGCTAAATACTCGTAATCGACCGATAGTGAACAAGTACCGTGAGGGAAAGGCGAAAAGAACCCCGGGAGGGGAGTGAAATAGATCCTGAAACCGCATGCATACAAAAAGTCGGAGCCGCAAGGTGACGGCGTACCTTTTGTATAATGGGTCAGCGACTTACATTCAGTGGCGAGGTTAACCGAATAGGGAAGCCGAAGAGAAATCGAGTCCGAATAGGGCGTTCAGTCGCTGGGTGTAGACCCGAAACCAAGTGATCTATCCATGGCCAGGATGAAGGTGCGGTAACACGCACTGGAGGTCCGAACCGACTAGTGTTGCAAAACTAGCGGATGAGCTGTGGATAGGGGTGAAAGGCTAAACAAACTTGGAAATAGCTGGTTCTCTCCGAAAACTATTTAGGTAGTGCCTCAAGTATTACCGTCGGGGGTAGAGCACTGTTTAGGCTAGGGGGTCATGGCGACTTACCAAACCTATGCAAACTCCGAATACCGATGAGTACAGCTTGGGAGACAGTGCACCGGGTGCTAACGTCCGGACACAAGAGGGAAACAACCCAGACCGCCAGCTAAGGTCCCTAAAATTGGCTAAGTGGGAAACGAAGTGGGAAGGCTAAAACAGTCAGGATGTTGGCTTAGAAGCAGCCATCATTTAAAGAAAGCGTAATAGCTCACTGATCGAGTCGTCCTGCGCGGAAGATGTAACGGGGCTCAAGCCAGTTACCGAAGCTGCGGATTCACAGTTTTGCTGTGAGTGGTAGGAGAGCGTTCTGTAAGCCTGCGAAGGTGTCTTGAGAAGGATGCTGGAGGTATCAGAAGTGCGAATGCTGACATGAGTAGCGTTAAAGGGGGTGAAAAGCCCCCTCGCCGAAAGCGCAAGGTTTCCTACGCAACGTTCATCGGCGTAGGGTGAGTCGGCCCCTAAGGCGAGGCAGAGATGCGTAGCTGATGGGAAACAGGTCAATATTCCTGTACCGATCTATGGTGCGATGTGGGGACGGAGAAGGTTAGCTCAGCCAACTGTTGGAATAGTTGGTTCAAGCCTGTAGTCGTGCCTGGTAGGCAAATCCGCCGGGCTTAGATGAGGGGTGATAACGGGTCTGCTTGCAGACGAAGTGAGTGATACCCTGCTTCCAGGAAAAGCCACTAAGCTTCAGCCATAGACGACCGTACCGCAAACCGACACTGGTGCGCGAGATGAGTATTCTAAGGCGCTTGAGAGAACTCTGGAGAAGGAACTCGGCAAATTGACACCGTAACTTCGGAAGAAGGTGTGCCTTTAGTAGGTGAACCATTTACTTGGGGAGCCCAATGAGGTCGCAGAGAATCGGTGGCTGCAACTGTTTAATAAAAACACAGCACTCTGCAAAGACGAAAGTCGACGTATAGGGTGTGACGCCTGCCCGGTGCTGGAAGATTAATTGATGGGGTGCAAGCTCTTGATCGAAGTCCCAGTAAACGGCGGCCGTAACTATAACGGTCCTAAGGTAGCGAAATTCCTTGTCGGGTAAGTTCCGACCTGCACGAATGGCGTAATGATGGCCACACTGTCTCCTCCAGAGACTCAGCGAAGTTGAAATGTTTGTGATGATGCAATCTCCCCGCGGAAAGACGGAAAGACCCCATGAACCTTTACTGTAGCTTTACATTGGACTTTGAACAGATCTGTGTAGGATAGGTGGGAGGCTTTGAAGCCAGGACGCTAGTTCTGGTGGAGCCAACGTTGAAATACCACCCTGGTGTGTTTGAGGTTCTAACCTTGGCCCGTTATCCGGGTTGGGGACAGTGTATGGTGGGCAGTTTGACTGGGGCGGTCTCCTCCCAAAGTGTAACGGAGGAGTTCGAAGGTACGCTAGGCACGGTCGGAAATCGTGCTGATAGTGCATAGGCATAAGCGTGCTTGACTGCGAGACTGACAAGTCGAGCAGGTACGAAAGTAGGACTAAGTGATCCGGTGGTTCTGTATGGAAGGGCCATCGCTCAACGGATAAAAGGTACTCTGGGGATAACAGGCTGATACCGCCCAAGAGTTCATATCGACGGCGGTGTTTGGCACCTCGATGTCGGCTCATCTCATCCTGGGGCTGTAGCCGGTCCCAAGGGTATGGCTGTTCGCCATTTAAAGAGGTACGTGAGCTGGGTTTAAAACGTCGTGAGACAGTTTGGTCCCTATCTTCCGTGGGCGCTGCAAGATTGAGAGAGCCTGCTCCTAGTACGAGAGGACCGGAGTGGACGCACCTCTGGTGTATCGGTTGTCACGCCAGTGGCATTGCCGAGTAGCTAAGTGCGGAAGAGATAACCGCTGAAAGCATCTAAGCGGGAAACTCGTCTCAAGATGAGTCTTGCCGGGGCCTTGAGCCCCCTGAAGGGTCGTTGTAGACCACGACGTTGATAGGTTGGGTGTGGAAGCGCAGTAATGCGTTAAGCTAACCAATACTAATTGCCCGTGAGGCTTGACCCTATAACTTTGATGATCTGAAAGTCAGGTCGTCAGGACTGTGAGGCTGTGCATGATCGCCAGCCGCGTGAACCGATGGGTGAACGCTTCAAAGAAGCGAGCCCTCTGCGACAACGCAATCAAGATACATGATTCTCGACTCTGCGAATGAACTGCACCAGGCCAAGCCTCGTGCAGTGAACAGTTTAAGCCTGATGACCATAGCGAGTTGGTCCCACTCCTTCCCATCCCGAACAGGACAGTGAAACGACTCAGCGCCGATGATAGTGCGGATTCCCGTGTGAAAGTAGGACATCGTCAGGCTACTTACTCCAACAAAGCCCCTGCTCTGCAGGGGCTTTG
>NZ_LFRI01000283.1 GCF_001447195.1 Aquabacterium parvum
GTGGGGATCACCTCGCCGGTCTTCTTGTTGACGCCACCACCCAGGGTGGTGACTGCTCGAATGGTGCCGGTCAGCGTGAGCATCACAGGCTCCCTTGATCCAGGGCACCGGAACGCTCGATAGCTTCCTCGGCGCGTGCCAGCGCATCAGACACAGCAGCCTCGATGAACTCGCGCTTGCTCATGTCGAGCAGGTTCGTCACTTGATCGAGGCGCTCGATCAGCGAGGGATGCACCTTGGCGCACATCTGGCGCAGCTCGGTGAGCTGGCCTT
>NZ_LFRI01000284.1 GCF_001447195.1 Aquabacterium parvum
AATGGGGTTTTGCAGGGCGCCTGCGGCCACTGCGGGCCTTGTCACGTCCTGCCTGCGTCCTCAAAACCCTCTGACTTGGCACTTGTGGGTCACTTCGCGCCGGATCGCCGCGAAGAACGGGTTACGCGAAGTGCCCATTTGCAGCATAGTCCTCCGAAAAGTCGTCCAAATACCTGTCCCAACTGGCGAGTCCGAACATGGGAGACAGGTAGTCGTACAGCGCCAAGTATTCGGAGGTCCAGAACATGTCGAAGTCCCATGACACGTTGACACCAAACACGTCCATGTAGTACTGATCCATGTACTCCAAGCCAAGGCCGCCCGGATATGAGTCCATGAGATCGTCATAGGCGTTATTGCACAAATACATGACCGTGTTGGCGTAGATGTCGGTCAGGGTGGCATCTGTCAAGTAGTTCGCAATGAAAAGCGACCAAACCCTGCGGCAGTTAGTGCCCTGTCGGCAAAATCAACGCAGTTGTTGCAAAACGCCGCATAGGCATTGTTGCCTGCGTCCGCCGCTTGAGCGAAGGCCAGCACCGCGTTGTACTGGGCTTGTGTGAGTGTGATTTCGTGAAAGCTGTACGCAGAGGGATTCTTGGAAATCCGATCACTTGTCCGATCCGTTTCGATCTGAACGCCTACACTTGGGCTCAGATTGGCTCCATAGGTGACTTTGGAGCCATCGCCGGCCACCAAAGTGATGTTGACGTGGCCCGTCGGGCCATCGGTAAATTGATTGATCAGCAGGGCTGGCATGTCACGTCCTCATCAGTAGGTAAGCACGAAGGTATCGGAGTCAGCTTCTTTCAACTTGCCGGGTCGACGCCGCGCCAATTCTCGGGCGATGTCTTTGGCCGCAGGTGGGCTCAAAGCTAGCCCTGGCGCATGAAGGTCGCCTATTCCATAGGTGGTCGCATACTTGTCCGGCCCGAAAAGGAACTTTGACGGATGCGCGATGGCAGCCATCATTGCGTTGCACAACATCTCATCGGAGCGGATGAACTCGGCAATCTGAAAAGCGACGCAATGGCCGTTTTTGCCGCAGTACGGTGGGCTGTAAACCACTTTCCATGCCTTGCACCGCAAAGCCAGCCACTCAGCGCGATCATTGCCACATAGCGGCATTTCAGAGAAACGGGTGTGACTCCACGGATCGAATGTTTTGCCAGTTTGCAAATTGAGCTGGCTATGCAAATAGGTGGTGTAGTCGGCGCCCGTCAACTGGATTGAGAGGCTGTTCGTCATCGCATCCTTGTAGCCCATGGCCAAATCGAATGGATCAATGATCCACGCATGAATTGACAGTGGCATCAGCGCCATCAGGCTGCCTATGAAACTTGAAAGGATCGCGATGATCCGCTTTTGCTTCTGAATTTTCATTTGCAAAATCTCCAGAAAATCTGCACAAGCGAGTACCACCGACGTTGAGCGGTCAAAGAGCCGTCAAGTGCGGAGGCTCGTCCATTTTGTTCAATACAGATTGACGACAGCCGTCGGCCTGCCACTCGCCCGCAACTCCACTCGTTTCAGATGCGTGGGCCGTGCCGTGCGCGCAGGTGAACACCCCAAAAGGTGCCTGGCCCGTTGTGGGTCATAGCTGAAACCAGTCCAAACCTCAGCGCCCTCTTGTGGGATGTTCTCGCAAAGCCTGTTGACCGATCGAACAATGCTCTGCCACAGCGTTGGGTCGTCCATCACTGACGGATGAAACTCCATGGACACGCATCCAGACCAATTACTGCAAGCAGCGTCACGGCCGGAATAGGCCACTGAACACACACCCCCACCTAACATCTCTGGAGTGATTTCCCTTAGCTGTGTCGCCTGACACAAAGGCACGTCGTAGTTGACTGGACGCTCAATGACGCGCCGCTTCAACCAAACGTCAGCAGTCCACTTTTCTTTGACAAGCGCATATGCAATTCCATCTTTCGCAGCCCCGGTCAAAGCACCAGGGTCTTTCATGAGTGCCGCCGATGGTGCATTGCATGCAGCCATGGCCAAACACAGCCCAGCACTGGTAGTGCATCTGCTGATTAAAGGCATCTTCTTCCCTATTGGAGTTGACTTGATGCACCACTGTCGCGTAGTCGGTCAACTCAGCCAATAGGACACTTGTTCTATTCAGCGCCAGGACTCGGTACATTCAGTGCCTCGCTGAGCGCGAGAGCGACGGCCTCTGCTCGAGTTGCCACACCCAACTTGGAATACAACTTGGCCAGTTGGTTGCGAATGGTGGCAGGGCTACGCTGCCTCAGGTTGGCCATTTCTTCATTTGTTCGCCCTGCAGCCAGCCACCTGAGCAGCTCGCGCTCGATGAACGTCAGTCTCTGGGTCTTGTTGTGGTTCAGGTCGATGTCGCTCCGGGTGGCCTGAAAGAGCGCAACATGCAGCAATGGGGTCATGATCCTCAGCCGGTGTGCAAGCAGATCGCGGTCAGGCTCAATCGCGACATTCGCGAAACTGAAGTACGAACCCATGCGACTGGTCAGGTCGGGCAGCCCGTGCAAGGCGAGCCGCCCCATGCCGATCAGGGTGGACTCAACGATCTCTCGCTCCGACATCAGATGACGGTCACGCACGGTGCAAGCGATCACCGGCGAACGGGTGTGCAGCCAACGTTGCAGCAAGGGCCGCTCGCGGATGTTGATGGGCTGGGTGACCTGCGCCAAGGCCCAATCGGGGTAATTCACCGCGATGTGATGATGCACCGTGAGGAGATCGAAATGCAGTTGCCCGATGACCGCCAACATGAAACCGTGAGGCACAAGCGGCGTGACATGGTCGAGCACCAAACTTTGGAACGACACTTTGTCGGTGACGCCAACCGCTGCTTCGGCAAAGTTCGAAAAGCACAGCGCGTGCTCGGCGGTCATTTGCATGTCGATTCCCCGCTTTTTGAATACCGTCAAGCGTACGAGCAGTCACGCACGTGCGCCGACATTCAACGGATCGCCCTCACCGAATTTGCAACCAATTGCATCGCTGCGTGGTTGACGGCTATATCTCGTCCCGCGTGGCCAGCAACACGGCCGCCAGGATCAGGCCACCGCCCATCAGCACCGCAGGCCGCAGCGCCTCACCGCCGAACCAAACGGCCGAACCCGCCGCGAAGACGATCTCCGACAGCATCACCACCGAGGTGACCTGCACCGGGATCTGCGAGGCACCGTACTGCATCGCCAGGTTGGACGCGAAAAAGGCCACGCCCATGCCGGCGGCCAGCAAGGCCCAATCCCAGGAGAAAACCGGCCAGCCCGGCACCACCCCTTGCGCCGACAACGCCAAGCCCAGCAAGCCGGGCAGGCAAACGCCGCCCGAGAACATCGCCAGGGCACGTTCGGCCGAGCTGTGGCTGGCAGCGCGACGCAGCAGCACGTTGATCAGCGCAAAGCCGAAGCCACCCGCCAGCCCCAGCCAGTCGGCCAGGCCATTGAAGCGAGGCCAGCCGCCATCGACCGGGCGCAGCACCAGCAGCGCGCCGCCGAGGGCCAGGGCCACACGCACAGCCGCCTTGGCCGTGATGCGCTCGCCGAGCAACCACCACGCCAGGCCCACGGCCCACAGCGGCATCAGGTAGAACAGCAGCACCACGCGCACCACCTCGCCGGTGGCCACGCCCCAATTGAAGGCCGCGTTGGTGAAACCCGTGGCCAGCGCCAGCATCCACAAACCGGGTGAACGCAACACGACGGGCCAGGCCTCGCGTCGGGCCAGGCCGATGGCGAGCACGCCCAGGGCGAAAAACAGCAGGGTCGCCCACAGCGGGTGCAAGCCCATGTCCTGCAGGCGGCGCAAGGGCCACCAGGACAGCCCCCACACGAAGGCGTTGAACAACAAACCCAGGTACGGCATCGGGATCAGGGGTCAGCGGCGCTCGATCACCATGGGCTGGAGCTGCAGCGCTTGCCGCACCTGCATGGCGGCCTGCTGTGCCTCGTGCTTCGATGCATAAGGCCCCGCCTGCAGCTTGTAGTGCGGCGACTCGTGGAAAACCGCCAGCAAGGGCAGCAGGCCCGAGAGCTGGTCGGCGATGCGCTGCTGCAGCTTGTCGACGCCATCGCGGCGGCTCAGGGCAGCCAGCTGCACCCAGAAGCCTCGGGCGGCGGGGGTGTGGGCACGGGCCGTGGGCGCCGTCAACGACGAGTCCCCGAAGGGCGCGGTGCTTTCGGTGTTCAGTGGCGAGGCAAAGGGCGTGGCTCGCGCGGGGCTCTCTGGTGGCACTGGCGCCGCCGCCAAACGCGTGGGGTCGGGATCAAGCACCGTGCCACGCTGCCAGGCCCCGCTGCGGATCTCATCGAAGGTCAGCCGAGCGATCTCGACCTGCCCCACACCGGCTGCGGCGATGTCGAGCTTGATGGCTGCGGCATAGCTCAGGTCGATCACCCGGCCAGAAATGAAGGGCCCGCGGTCGTTGACCCGCACGATCACTTCCTTGCCATTGCGCACGTTGCGCACGCGCACGTAACTGGGGATGGGCAAGGTCTTGTGCGCCGCCGTCAGCCCGTACATGCTGTAGAGCTCACCGCTGGCGGTGCGCCGGCCGTGGAACTTGTTGCCGTACCAGGAGGCCCCACCCTTCTCGCTCCACTCGACATCGCCCCGCAAAGGCTCGTACGACTGCCCCAGCACCACATAAGGTTTGTTGGGTCCGCCCTGCCTGATGGGCTCGATCTGGGGCACCACATCGGGCAAGTCTGCCAGGTTGGGCGGCACGCTCAAGGGCGGGCCATCGCGTTGCGGAGAAGACCCCGGCAATGGCGCCGGAGGCTTCGGCCCCGAAGCGCACCCCGACACCAGCAGGGCCAGCGCCCCACACGCCAGTGCCAGCCCACCGCCCCAACCGGCGCGTGGGCAGCGGCGAGAGAAAGGGGTGGAAGCCATCGAGGCGATGGGGCGTGGGCCTGCGGTTTGCATGGACCGCACCATAACCGATCCTCGCGGCACAATGTGCCCCTTCCTGAAACCGACCGTGACCCCGCCATGTCCACCAAGCCCCGCACCGACTTCGACCACGCTTTCGAGCGTGGCATGCGCAACCGCCGTGCCGCCCTGGGAGACGCCTGGGTCGACAAGTCGGTGGCCAAGGCCAACGCTTTCAACGCCGAGTTCCAGCACTTCATCACCGACTACGCCTGGCACGGCGTGTGGGGCCGCCCCGGCCTGGACTGGAAGACCCGCCGCATCATCGTGATGGCGGTGACCGCCTCGCTGGGCCGCTGGGACGAATTCGAGATCCACATGCGCGGCTCGCTCACCCCAGGCAACGCCCACACCTTGAGCGTCGACGAGGTGCGCGAGGCCCTCATCCAGATCGCCATCTATGCTGGCGTGCCGGCTGCCAACACCGGCTTTGCCAAGGCCCTGGGCATCATGCGCGAGCTCGGCATCGAGCCCCCTGCCCGCCCGGCCGACGACGCCTGGCACCCGGGCGTGGGCCGTTCGGTGTTCACGCAGACGCGCCCCAAGCTGCACGCCACCCTCCGCGAGCCCCGCAGCGGCGAGTACACGCACACCGTGGTGCTCAGCCACGCGCTGGGGCAAGACGGCTCGATGTGGGACCAGGTGGCCAACGAGCTGGCGCGCACCTGCCGTGTCATCTGCCCGGACACGCGCGGCCACGGCCGCTCGCAAATCCCCGCCGAGCCGCTGACGCTGACCGAACTCGCCGCCGACGCCGCCCGCCTGATCGATGAACTTGCCGGTGAGCCCGTGGTCTGGGTCGGCCTGTCCATGGGTGGCCTCATCGGCCAGGAGCTGGCGCTGCGCCACCCCGACAAGGTCAAGGGCCTGGTGCTGGCCAACACCACCTCGGGCTACACCCCGGCGGGCCGCGAAGCCATCGCCGAGCGCATCGCCACCATCGACGCACATGGCCTGCAAGCGATCTCGACCGGCGCCATGCACCGCTTCTTCAGCGAGGCCTTCCGCACGCAACAGGCGGCCGCCGTGTCGCGTCACCAGCGCCTGCTCGAGGCCACCGACCCCGAGGGCTACACCGCCTGCGCCGCCGCCATCTGCGAGGCCGACTTCAGCGGCAAGCTGCACAAGGTTCGCGTGCCATCGCTGGTGATTTCCGGCAGCCTCGACGAAAGCCTGCCGCCGGACACCGCCATCGCCTTGGCCCGCGCCATCACCGGCGCGCAACTGGTCACGCTGCAAGGCTGTGCGCACCTGAGCGCCGTGGAGCAACCACTGGCCTTCGCCGAAGTGGTCGGCGAGTTTGTCGCGGGGCTGTGAGCCGGTGCCGATGCCCGACCTGCCCACGCGCCACCTCGAGCCCCCACAAACGTGAGCGCCGCACCCACCATGAACCCGGCCCAGATGGCCGCGGTTCAGCACCTCGATTCGCCCTGCCTCGTGCTGGCCGGTGCTGGCTCGGGCAAGACGCGCGTGATCACGCACAAGATCGCGCGCCTGCTGCAACCCGGTGACGGCGCCGACCTGGCGCCATCGCAGATCGGCGCCATCACCTTCACCAACAAGGCCGCCGCCGAAATGCGCGAGCGGGTCAAAGCGCTCATCGGCCCCAAGGCCGCTGGCAAGCTGCTGGTGTGCACCTTCCACTCGCTGGGCGTGCGCCTGCTGCGCGAGGACGGTGAAGCCCTGGGCCTCAAACCCAAGTTCTCCATCCTCGACAGCGACGACGTGCTCAGCATCCTGCGCGATGCCGGCGCCACCACCGACGCGAAACTGGCGCGCAGCTGGCAGTGGCAGATCAGCCTGTGGAAGAACCAGGGCATCAGCAGCGGTCATGCGCTGTCCGACGCTGGCAGCGACGACGAGATCCTCGCGGCCAAGGTGATGAAGCTGTACGAGGAGCGCCTGCTGGCCTACCAGGCCGTGGACTTCGACGACCTCATCGGCCTGCCGCTCAAGCTGCTGTCACAACACCCCCATGTGGCTCAGAAGTGGCAGCGCCAACTGCGTCACGTGCTGGTCGACGAGTACCAGGACACCAACGCCACCCAGTACGAGCTGCTCAAGCTGCTGGTCGGCCCCGAAGGCATCTTCACCGCCGTGGGCGACGACGACCAGTCCATCTACGGCTGGCGCGGCGCCACGCTCGACAACCTCAAGCGCTTGCCGCAGGACTACCCCAACCTCAAGGTGATCCCGCTGGAGCAGAACTACCGCTCCACCAGCGCCATCCTGCGCGCGGCCAACAACGTCATCCAGCTCAACCCCAAGCTCTTCCCCAAGACGCTGTGGTCGGACCTGGGCGAAGGCGAGCCAGTCAAAGTGGTCGAGTGCGACAACGAAGAGCACGAGGCCGAACGCGCTGTGGCCCGCATCCAGGCCATCCGCGGCGGCATGCTCAGCAACACGCAACCGGCCGACTGGAACCAGTTCGCCATCCTCTACCGCGCCAACCACCAGGCACGCCCGATCGAACAGGCCCTGCGCCGCGCCAACATCCCCTACAAGGTCTCGGGCGGGCAGAGCTTCTTCGATCGCGCCGAGATCAAGGACCTGTGCGCCTGGCTGCGCCTGCTGCTCAACAACGACGATGACCCGGCTTTTTTGCGCGCGGTGACCACACCCAAACGCGGCATCGGCCACCAGACGCTGGCGGCCCTGGGCGAGTTCGCGGGCAAGTGGAAGGTCAGCCTGTTCGAGGCCTTGTTCTCCGATTCGCTGAGCACCGTGCTCAGCCAGCGCGCGCTCGACGGCCTGCACGAGTTCGGCCGCTACATCAACGACTTCGAATACAAGGCCCGCCAGACCTACGGAGGCGAAGGCGCCAAGGAGCTGCTGCTCGAATGGCTCAAAGACATCGGCTACGAGCAGCACCTCTACGACAACGAAGAAAACGAAAAAGTGGCCCAGGCCCGCTGGACCAACGTGCTCGACTTCATCGACTGGGTGGCCAAGCGCTGCGGTGGCGACATCGAGGCCGACGGTGGCATGACCACCGAGAGCGAGCGCCGCAGCGTGATCGAGGTGGCGCAGACCATCGCGTTGATCACCTCGCTGGCCGAGCGCGAGTCCGACCAGAATGCCGTGGTGCTGTCGACCCTGCACGCCTCTAAGGGCCTGGAGTGGCCTCACGTGGTGCTGGCCGGCACCAACGAGGGCATCCTGCCCTTCTGCCGCGACGAAGAAGACATGACGCCGCAGCAGGTCGAAGAAGAACGCCGACTCATGTACGTGGGCATCACGCGCGCGCGCTTGAGCCTGAGCGTGAGCGTGCTCAAGCGCCGCAAGAAGGGCCGAGACTACGTGCAGGCCACGCCCAGCCGTTTCGTGGCCGAGATGAAGCTCGGCGAAGGCGGCCCCAAGGAAGACCCACGAGAGAAGCTGCGGCGGCTGCGCGAAGAAATGGCAGCGAAAGCGCGCAACGCGCCGCCGCCAGGCGGGGCTTGAGCCGGCTCGCAGGCAAGGTTTCCAACCGGCCGCACCGAGCGCCGGGAAAAGCGCCGGAGGACGCGCCGGAAGACGCGTTGGACAAAGCGCCAGACAAAAAAAACCCGAGCGCCGCAAGCGGCCCCGGGTTCTGAAATGTCACCCTGAACGAGGTGAGTGGAGAGAAAAAACGAAACAAGCCCCTGTGAGACACCGCCCTGATGCGAAAGTTCCACAGGTCTGAAACGATTTGTATCGCGCGGCTGCAAAACATGCAACAGAAAGTCGCTTCTTGACCCTGTTTTTCAGGGCTAACCCCTAGGTGAAACCGCTCCCGCCGGGATCGGGGACAATCTGCGGCTCGCGCAGGGGCGACGGCGCCCCCACCGCTGCACCCGTCCCAAGGAACCCTCATGGAATGCACCATCAACTGGCAGCCTGCCTCCGGCATGGCCTTCATGGCTGAAACCGGCAGCGGCCACATCATCAACATGGACGGCGCTCCGGAAGGCGGTGGCCGCAACCTCGCGCCCCGCCCCATGGAAACCGTGCTGGCCGGCACCGGTGGTTGCACGGCCTACGACGTGGTGCTGATCCTCAAGCGAGGCCGCCACGACGTGCGCGGCTGCCAGGTCAAGATCACGGCCGACCGCGCCGAGGTCGATCCCAAGGTCTTCACGAAAGTGAACATGCACTTCGTCGTGACCGGCGTGAACCTCCCCGACACCGCCGTGGCCCGCGCCATCCAGATGTCGCACGAGAAATACTGCTCGGCCTCGATCATGATCGGCAAGACCGCCGAGATCACCACCAGCTTCGAGGTGATCGCCGCCTGATGGCCGCCCGGTCGCGACCGGGCGCCGCTTGCGCGGCGTCTGGGCTGCGATCAGATGCGGTGCGCCGTGGTCGTCATGACCCGGGCGGCCAGCTTCATCAGGCCCCGCACGGGCGCCGGCAACGGCACCCCACCGGCCTTCTCGGCCGCGTCCGCGTGAGCCACCTCATCGTCCCGCATCTGCGCCACGATGGCGCGCGAGGCAGCGTCGGCTGCAGGCAGCTTGTCCATGTGGCTGTTGAGGTGCGCCTCGACCTGGCGCTCGGTCTCGACGACAAAGCCCAGGCTGTGGCGATCCCCCACCTTCGCGGCCACCAGCCCGATGGCAAAAGCGCCGGCGTACCACAGCGGGTTGAGCAGGCTGGTGCGCCCGCCCAGCTCCTTGATGCGTTGCTCCGTCCAGGCCAGGTGGTCGGTTTCTTCGGCCGCCGCAGCTTCAAACTGAGCCTTGAGCACCGGGTCATTGGTGCCCCAGGCCTGCGAGGCGTAGAGCGCCTGCGCGCACACCTCGCCCACGTGGTTGACGCGCATCAGCGCAGCCGACAGGCGCTTTTCTTCGGCAGTCAAGGCCGGGGCCTCACCGCCCCCCTCCGGGCGCGGACAGGGCCGAGCGGCCACGTGCGAGCCCAAGGAGGTGCGCAGGGCGTTGTCGATGCTCAGGATGACGCGGTCCAGCGCATCGTGCCGGATGGCGGAATTCGGGGCGAAAGAGGAAGCAGAAGCGGCGCGGTTCATGTCACGCATCCTAGCGCGGCGCGAGGGCCAAGGGCTTGCGGCGGATCAGCCCATGCACGACAACGCCGCGCCAGCGCATCAACGCTGCATGAGCCCTCGGCTCTTGGCGATCGACATCAGCAACCCCAGCGCCAGGCCCAGCGTGACCATGGCCGTGCCACCGTAGCTGATGAACGGCAGCGGCACACCCACCACCGGCAAGATGCCGCTGACCATGCCCATGTTGACGAAGGCGTAGGTGAAAAAGCTCAACGACAGGCTGCCCGCCAGCAGGCGCGAGAACAGCGTGGGCGCTTGCGAGGCGATGTACAGGCCTCGGTAGATCAGCGCCAGAAAACCGATCATCAGCAAGGCGTTGCCGAACAGCCCGTGCTCTTCGGAGTAGGACGCGAAAGCGAAGTCGGTGGTGCGCTCGGGGATGAACTCCAGGTGGGTTTGCGTGCCCTGCATGAAGCCCTTGCCTGCCACCCCGCCCGAGCCGATGGCGATCATGCCCTGGATGATGTGAAAGCCTTTGCCCAGTGGGTCGGACGTCGGGTCCAGCAGCGTGCAGACGCGGTTCTTCTGGTAGTCGTGCAGGCCCACCCACTTCACCCCTGGCTGACACAGGTCGTCCTGAAAACCCACGATCAGGCTCACGCCCAGCGCCCCGGCCAACAGGGTTGGCACGATGAGCTTCCAGCTCAGGCCAGCAAAGAAGATGACGTACAGCCCCGAGGTGAGCACCAGCATGGAGGTGCCCAGGTCGGGCTGCTTGAGCACCAGCGCAAAAGGCAGCAGCAGCAGCCCACCCGCGACCAGGAAGTCGGGCGTGCGCAACTGCCCCTCTCGGCGCTGGAACCACCAGGCCAGCATCAGCGGCGCGGCGATCTTGGCGATCTCGGAGGGCTGGATGACGATGCCGATGTTGAGCCAGCGGGTCGCGCCCTTCTTGGTGATGCCGAAGATCGCCGTGGCGATCAGCAGCACCACACCGACGGTGTAGAGCGGCACGGCGATGGCCATCAGGCGCTGGGGCGGCACCTGCGCCACCAGGAACAGCACCCCCGCGCCCAACAGCATGTTGCGGGCGTGGTCGGCAAAGCGGGTGCCATGGTCGAAGCCGACCGAGTACATGTTGGCCAGGCCCAGCAGGCACATGTACAGGATGATGCACACCAGCGGCAGGTCAAAGCCCTGGAAGATGGGTTTGATGCGTTGAAGCAGCGACGGCTTCTCGAAAGCGATGTTCATGGTGTGCCCCTCGGGCTGGAGGCGGTCGATGCGGCCGCAGCAGTGGCAGCAGACGCGGAAGGCGGGGCGGGCACGGCAGGGGCGACGGGTACAGCTGGCGCGGTTGGTGCGCTGGGCGCATTTGGCACGGTCGCCGCGGTCGGCGCGGTCGGCCCGCTCACATCGGCTCCGAAGGCGTCGGTGCCTTTGGGCAGAGGCACCTCGGAGGCCTTGCGCGCCACCCCCACCGGGGCCGACGCACGGCTTTGTTGAACCAACGCGATGTCCTCTTCACTGGGGTAGATGCCCAGCAGCAGGTAATCGAGCACGCGCCGGGCAATCGGCGCAGCGGCCATGGAGCCAAAGCCGGCGTTCTCGACGATCACCGCGAGGGCCACGCGCGGGTTGTCCACCGGGGCGAAGGCCTCGTAGAGCGAGTGGTCTCGCTTGTACTCGTCCATGCGCGAAGCCACGTACTTCTCGTTCTGGCGCAGGCCCACGGCCTGGGCCGTGCCCGTCTTGCCGCCGCTGAGGTAGCCAGCCCCCGCGAACACGCGCGTGCCCGTGCCTTCCTGCGTCACGCCGAACATGGCCTCGCGGATCAGGGCGGTGTGTTCCGGCTTGAGCGGCAGCGCGTCGATCGCCTCGCGCACCGGGATCATGCGTTCACGCGTGACCACGTTTTCGATCTCGCGCACCACGCGCGGCTGAAAGCGCTGCCCGTCGCTGACCACGGTGGACAGCGCCGTCGCCACCTGCAGCATGGTGAAGGTGTTGTAGCCCTGGCCGATGCCCAGCGAGATGGTTTCGCCCGCGTACCACTTGCGTTGCTCCGGCCGACGGTAGGCTTTGCGCTTCCAGTCGGTGGACGGCAGGATGCCCGTGACCTCGCCCTTGAGGTCGATGCCCGTCAGGCGCCCGAAACCCAGCTGCGACATCTGGTCGTGGATCAGGTCCACGCCCATCTCGTTGGCCAGGGTGTAGAAGTAGACGTTGCTGGACTCGACGATGGCGCGACGCATGTTCATCGCACCGCCACGCTCGTTCTCGGGGCTGCGGAACCTGTGGCCACCAAAGACGAACACGCCGTTGTCCATGATGATGGTGTCGGGGCGGCGCTTGTTGGCGTTGAGCGCGGCCAGGGCCATGAAGGGCTTGTAGGTTGAGCCCGGCGGGTAGGTGCCTCGAAGCGCCCGGTTGAGCAACGGCTTGTCGGCGCTCTCGTTGAGCTCTTTCCAGTTCTCGCTGTCGATGCCGTCGACGAACAGGTTGGGGTCGAACGTGGGCTTGGAGACGAAGGCCAGCACCTCGCCGTTGCGCGGGTCGATCGCCACCAGCGCGCCGCGGCGGTCACCAAACAGCCGCTCGATCAGGCCCTGCAGCCGGATGTCGATCGACAGGTGCACCGTGTTGCCCGGCGTGGCGGGGTTCGAGCGCAAGCGGCGCACGGCCCGGCCGCCCGCGCTGGTTTCAACCTCTTCGAAGCCGGTGATGCCGTGCAGCTCGCGCTCGTAGCTCTGCTCGATGCCCAGCTTGCCGATGTACTCGGTGCCCCGGTAGTTGGCCTGCTCTTCTTCAGGCCAGTCATCCATGGCCTGCGCCTCGCGCTGGTTGATGCGGCCGATGTAGCCCAGCACGTGGCTGGCCAGCTCGCCATACGGGTAGTGGCGGAACAAGCGCGCCTGGATGTCTACCCCGGTGAAACGATAGCGCTGGGCGATGAAGCGCGCCACCTCTTCGTCGCTGAGCTTGGTGCGAATCGGGATGGACTCGAAGCTCCTGGACTCTTCGCGCAGGCGCTTGAATCGGCGGCGGTCACGCGGCTGGATGTCGACGATCTCGGCCAGGGCGTTGATCGTGGCTTCGACGTCATCGACCTTGGAGGGCGTGATCTCGAGCGTGTAGGCCGAGTAGTTGTTGGCCAGGACCACGCCGTTGCGGTCGACGATCAGGCCACGGTTGGGCACGATGGGCACGACGGCCACGCGGTTGGCCTCGGCGCGGTTGGCCAGGTCGTCGTGCCGCACCACCTGCAGCACCACCAGGCGAAAAGCCAGCAAACCAAAGCAGAACAGCACGAAGCCGGCCGCAGCCCACAAGCGGGCGCGAAAGCGGCCCAGCTCCTGTTCGAGGTTCTTGAGCTCGGTCATGGGCTGCGCGTCACAGCGGCCGGTTCTTGTCGCGATCGGGCGGGCGACGCTGAGGCGCCAGCAGGACCGTGGTGACCAAAGGCCACATCAGCGACTCGAAGACCGGGGCCAACAACAGGCCCCAGCCCGGGAAGCTCGCCCCCGAGAGCATGCGCACCAGCAACGCCACCACGTGCGCGGCGGCGAACAGCGGCAGGATCTGCAAGGCTTGCGAGCCCACCGTGAACCACAGCAGCCGGCGGTGCACCGTGATGGCGAAAAAGCTCAGCAGCGTGTAGGCCAAGGCGTGCTGCCCGAGCAAGGCACCTTGGCGCACATCGATGCAAAGCCCGAAGAAAAACGCCACGCCCACGCCCACGCGACGCGGCTGGTGCACGTTCCAGAACACGAGGGCCACGGCCAGGAAATCGGGCACACCCGGCCAGCGGCCCCAGGGCAGCAGGTTCAGGCCCAGCGCCAGCAAGAGCGAGAACCAGATGAAGACCGGGTTGACCGGCAGCAACAGCTCGTTGCCACGGGGCATCATGGGCGGCCTCCTGGCTTGCTGGCGGACGCCGCACCACTGGCACCCTGGCTTGCGCCAGGTGATGCCGCGCCACGGCCGACGACCGCCTGAGCGGCCGATGCGGGGTGAGAAGCAGCGTGCCCGGCAACGCGGGCGTGTGCACGGGCGGCTGCCGCGGCGGCCGATGCAGCGGCCACGTTGGCCGCGGAAGCCACGCTGGGCGCGTCGACAGCGGCCGCAGGCCCCCCCGGCACCGTGGCCTGAGCGGGGCCTTCCAGCCCATGACCGGTGGTCTGCAGCAGCAACACATAGCGGCTGCTCTCGGGGTTGGACAGCGGGGTCAGCACGATGCGGGCAAAGGCCGAATCGGCACGTCGGTCGATGCGGGCCACCTGGGCCACGGGCAAGCCGGGCGGGTAGACCCCATCCAGGCCCGAGGTTTCGAGTCGATCGCCCACCTGCACATCGGCGTTGCCGGCCATGAAGCGCAACTCCATGCCGCGAGACTGAGGCAGGCCGTAGGCCACGCCACGCTGCTCGGTGCGCACGTTGACGACCGGCACGGCCGCATCCTGGTCGATCACCAGCGTGACCTCGGAGGTCAGGGGGTAGACGCGTGTGACCTGCCCGATGACACCCGCCGGGTCGATCACGGGGGAACCCAACCCCACACCGTGCGCCCCACCCCGGTCGATGACGACCTTGCGGGTGTACGGGTCTTGGGTGGCGTAGAGGATTTCAGCCGAAGTGCTGGGCACATCCAGGCGGGGGCGCAGCTCCAGCAGGGCCCGCAAGCGGGCGTTTTCGCGCAGCAGGTCGTCGACGCGCATCACGCGCTCGGCCTGCGCGGTGATCTGCCGCTCGGCTCGGGCCTGCATCGCGCGCGCTTCGTCCAGGCCGGCAAAATAGTGCGCCATGGTGTCCCAAGCCCGCGAAGGCGCGAGCAACCCTTGCTGCACCGGGTGCAGCACCGTGGCCACCGCAGCGCGCAAGGGTTGGGTCATCTTCCAGCGGGCATCGGCCACCATCAGCAGCACGGCCAGCGCCGAAAAAAACGTCAGGCGCGTGAACGCCGACGGCCCTTGCTTGAAGAAGGGCGGCGGCGATCGGTCCAGCGTGGCCAGTGGCATGTTGGCGACTCAACCCCGTGGGGGTGTCAGCAAACGGCAATTCAGCATGCTGACTGCAACCACCGCCTGCGCCTAGAGGGGCTAACTCGGGGCTTACTCCGAGGTGAAGATCGAGCCCAGGCGCTCCATGCGCTCCAGGGCCATGCCGCAACCGCGCACCACGCAGGTCAGCGGGTCTTCGGCGACCAGCACAGGCAGGCCGGTTTCTTCGGCCAGCAGGCGGTCCAGGTCGCGCAGCAGGGCGCCACCACCGGTCAGCATCATGCCGCGCTCGGCGATGTCGGCGCCCAGCTCGGGCGGGGTCTGCTCCAGCGCGTTCTTGACGGCGGACACGATCTGGTTGAGCGGGTCGGTCAGGGCCTCCAGGATCTCGTTGGACGAGATCGTGAAGCTGCGCGGCACGCCTTCGGACAGGTTGCGGCCCTTGACTTCCATCTCCTTGACCTCGGAGCCGGGGAAGGCCGAACCGATTTCCTTCTTGATGGCTTCGGCGGTGGGCTCGCCGATCAGCATGCCGTAGTTGCGGCGGATGTAGTTGATGATGGACTCATCGAACTTGTCGCCGCCGACGCGCACGCTGCCCTTGTAGACCATGCCGCCCAGCGAGATCACGCCGACCTCGGTGGTGCCGCCGCCGATGTCGACGACCATGGAGCCAGAAGCTTCAGAAACCGGCAGGCCGGCACCGATGGCAGCCGCCATGGGCTCTTCGATCAGGTAGACCTCGGAGGCACCGGCGCCCAGGGCGGATTCGCGGATGGCACGGCGCTCGACCTGGGTGGAACCGCAGGGCACGCAGATGATGATCCTGGGCGACGGCTTGAGCACCGAGCGCGGATGGACCATCTTGATGAACTGCTTGAGCATCTGCTCGGTGACGGTGAAGTCGGCGATCACGCCGTCCTTCATCGGGCGGATGGCCTCGATGTTGCCGGGCACCTTGCCCAGCATGGCCTTGGCTTCGGAGCCGACGGCCTGGATGGTCTTCTTGCCGTTGGGGCCGCCTTCGTGGCGGATCGAGACCACCGAGGGCTCGTCGAGCACGATGCCCTTGCCACGCACGTAGATCAGCGTGTTGGCCGTGCCCAGGTCGATGGCCAGGTCGGTGGAGAAGTACTTGCGAAACATGGAATACATGGCGGTGGCGCTCCGGCCTGCGAAGCGGGGCGGCACCCGAGGGGCGCGGATGGCTCACGCGGCTCGGCCCTCATGCCTGCCCACCGGCCAGCAGGCCTTATGGTGTTCGGTGACGGGGTATCGGTCGGTGCGTGGCGCCCCTGCGAAACGCCCCCTTCAACCCGGGAACGGCCGCCTTGGCCACTGACACTTGTGGATAACCTAGGATAATACCCGAAGGGCCGGCCCATTCCGGGCTGCGCCAGACCTGTTTACGCCCCCGAAACACACCATGGCCCTGACCTCTGACGACGTCGGCCGCATCGCCCAACTGGCGCGCCTCGAACTGCGCGACGACGAGGCGGCCGCGATGCTGACCCAACTGAACGAGTTCTTCGACATCGTCGAGAAGATGCGCGCCGTCGACACCTCCGGCGTCGAGCCCCTCTACACCCCGCTGTCGGCCATCGAGGACGTGACGCTGCGCCTGCGCGAGGACGCCGTCACCGAGACCAACCAGCGCGACGCCAACATGGCCAACGCCCCGGCCCGCGACGAAGGCCTGTTCCTGGTGCCGAAGGTGATCGAATGACGTCTTCTTCCATTGCATTGCACGACCTGACCCTGGCCCAGCAGAGCCAGGCCCTGGCCAGCGGCCAGACCACCTCCGTGGCCCTGACCCAGCATGTGCTGGAGCGCATCGCCGCGCACACCAACCTGGGCGCCTTCCTGCACGTGGACGCCGAAGGCGCCCTGACCCAGGCCGCCTCCGCCGACGCTCGCCGCGCCGCTGGCCAGGCCCTGGGCCCGCTCGATGGCGTGCCCATCGCGCACAAGGACATCTTCGTGACGCAGGGCCTGCCCACCACGGCGGCTTCCAAGATGCTCAAGGGCTACCAGAGCCCGTTTGACGCCACCATCGTGGCCAAGCTCAAGGCCGCCGGCACGGTGACCGTGGGCAAGGTCAACTGCGACGAGTTCGCCATGGGTGGCGCCACCGAGAACTCGGCCTATGGCGTGGCCCGCAACCCCTGGATGCTGGAACAGATCGCCGGCGGCTCGTCCGGTGGCTCGGCCGTGGCCGTCTCGGGCCGCCTGGTCGCAGGCGCCACGGGCTCGGACACCGGCGGCTCGATCCGCCAGCCGGCCGCGCTCACCGGCATCACCGGCATCAAACCGACGTACGGCCGCTGCTCGCGCTACGGCATGATCGCGTTCGCCTCGTCGCTCGACCAGGCCGGCCCGATGGCCCGCACGGCCGAAGACTGCGCCTTGCTGCTGCAGGCCATGAGCGGCTTCGACGAACGCGACGCCACCAGCGCGCAACAGCCCGTGCCCGACTTCGTGGCCGCGCTGAACACGCCGCGCGCTGGCGCCACCTCCGACAAGCCCCTGCAAGGGCTGCGCGTGGGCGTGCCCAAGGAGTTCTTCGGTGAAGGCGTGAGCGCCGGCGTGCTCGACACCACGCGCGCCGCGCTCAAGCAGCTCGAACAACTCGGCGCCACGCTGGTGGACGTCAGCCTGCCGCGCACCGAGCTGTCGATCCCGGTGTACTACATCATCGCGCCGGCCGAGGCCTCGTCCAACCTGAGCCGCTTCGATGGCGTCAAGTTCGGCCACCGCGCTGCCAAGTACAGCGACTTGAACGACATGTACCGCAAGACCCGCGCCGAAGGCTTCGGCGCCGAGGTCAAGCGCCGCATCATGATCGGCGCCTACGTGCTCTCGCACGGCTACTACGACGCCTACTACCTGCAGGCGCAAAAGCTGCGCCGCATGATTGCCGACGACTTCCAGGCCGCCTTCAAGGACTGCGACGTCATCGCTGGCCCCGTGTCGCCGACGGTGGCGCGCCCGATTGGCTCGTCCACCGACCCGGTGCAGGAGTACCTGGCCGACATCTTCACGCTGCCCGCTTCGCTGGCCGGCCTGCCCGGCATGAGCGTGCCTGCCGGCTTTGGCGAGCAAGGCTTGCCGGTGGGCCTGCAGCTGGTGGGCAACTACTGGCAAGAAGCGCAGCTGCTGCACACGGCGCACGCCTTCCAGCAGGCCACCGACTGGCACACGCGCAAGCCCACGGCCCTGGCCTGATTCAGGCGAGCAGCCCAACGAGACACACACCATGAGTTCCAAACACGTTCGCGGTTACGAGGTCGTCATCGGCATCGAAACCCACGTCCAGCTCTCGACGCAATCGAAGATCTTCTCGGGCGCCTCGACGCAGTTCGGCGCCGAGCCCAACACCCAGGCCTGCCCGGTGGACATGGCCCTGCCCGGCACGCTGCCGGTGATGAACAAAGGCGCCGTCGAACGCGCCATCGCGTTCGGTTTGTCGGTGGGTTCGACCATCGCGCCCCGCTCGATCTTCGCGCGCAAGAACTACTTCTACCCCGACCTGCCCAAGGGCTACCAGATCAGCCAGTACGAGATCCCCGTCGTGCAGGGCGGCTCGGTCAGCTTCTTCGTGGGCGACACGCCGCACACCGTGCGCCTGGTGCGCGCCCACCTCGAAGAGGACGCCGGCAAATCGCTGCACGACGACTTCATCGGCTTCAACGGCGAGAAGTCCTCGGGCATCGACCTCAACCGCGCGGGCACGCCGCTCATCGAGATCGTGACCGAGCCCGACCTGCGCTGCAGCGCCGAAGCCGCCGAGTACGCGCGTGCGCTGCACACGCTGGTGGTGTGGCTGGGCATCTGCGACGGCAACATGCAGGAAGGCTCGTTCCGCTGCGACGTCAACGTGTCGGTGCGCAAGCCCGGCGCGCCCCTGGGCACGCGCCGCGAGATCAAGAACCTCAACAGCTTCAAGCACATCGTCCAGGCCACCGACTACGAGATCAACTGGCAGATCGACCAGATCGAAGACGGCTACGCAATCCAGCAGGCCACGGTGCTGTTCAACCCGGACACGGGCGAGACGCGCGCCATGCGCACCAAGGAAGACGCGCACGACTACCGCTACTTCCCCGACCCCGACCTGCCGCCGCTGGTGATCTCGCCGGAGTGGGTCGAGCGCGTGCGTTCGCAGATGCCAGAGCTGCCGCGCGTGATGGCAGAGCGCTTCGTTCGCGACCACGGTCTGTCAGCGTACGACGCAAGCATGCTCACGCAATCGAAGAGCTTTGCCAGCTACTTCGAAACGTTGGTCCAGCTGACATCCGAACCCAAGCTGTCTGCCAACTGGATGCTGGGCGAGGTATCTGCGCTCGTCAACCGCACCGGCCTGACCATCGATGACGTCGAGATCCCCGGCCCCTGCGAGGTTGCGTCGATCATCAACCGCATCAAGGACGGCACGATCAGCCACAGTGGCGCCAAGACCTTGTTTGGTGCGATACACAAGCGAACTGTCGCCGAGATCGACGAAGTCGCCGCGATCATCGATCGCCTCATCGCCGAAAAAGACCTCAAGCAGATGAGCGACACCGGCGAGCTGGAAAAGATCCTCGACGACATCCTGGCGGCCAACGCCAAGTCGGTCGAAGAGTTCCGCGCCGGCAAGGAAAAGGCCTTCAACGCGCTCGTTGGTCAGGCCATGAAGGCCACCAAGGGCAAGGCCAACCCGGCCACCGTCAACGAGCTGCTCAAGAAGAAGCTCGCGGGTTGATGGCAGGTTGGGCGGACAGCAGCGCTCGCCCAACCCATCCCGCCAAAGAAACCGGCAATCTGGCGCCTTGAGCCAGGCATTGGCGCCTGGAGGCAGGCCGCTCTGTCTAGCATCGGATGCAACGTTCATCCCATGCCGAGACCCCCATGAGCCTGGCCGCACCCCACCCCCTCTCCCGCCCCACGGCCTTGCGCACCGGGCTGATCCGAGGCCTCGCCCTGCTGGGCGCGCTGGCCATGCTGTTCTACGGCCTGCTCGCCATCGACGCGGGCATCGTCAACTTCCGGGCGGCGGGCAACGCCGAGGTGGCCGCTCAACGTCAGGCGATGCAGGCCCGAGCCGAAGCCGGCCAGTCGCTGGGCACGCCCGCAGAGGTGGCCGCGCACTCCGGGGCCGCCCTGGCCCTGATCGCCGAATCCAGCTCGCCCGGCTACGCCTTTGGCGAACGCGGCCTGAGCGAAACCCTCATCCACTACGCCACGATGCCCCGCTTCAATGGCATCACCCTGTCGGTGCACAACGTGCTGGGTGGCGTGACCATGTTGTTCGGGGCGCTGCAGTTCTGGCCTGCCTTTCGCCGGCGCGTTCCCACCTGGCACCGCGCTTTTGGCGGGCTCTACATCGTCGCCGCGCAGGGGGCCATGGTCGCCGCCATGGTGTTCCTGGCCCGCACGCCGGTGCACCTCATCTACGACCAGCTGACCTTCTACATCGGCCTGTGGGGCCTGGCCATCGGCGTGACCTTCAGCCTGTGGATGGCCATCTACTCGATGATGCACAAGCGCATCGCCCAGCACCAGGGCTGGATGGCCCTGAACTACGGCATGCTGCTGACCGCCCCCATCCAGCGCTACGGCTGGGCCGCTTTCGGTGCAGCGGACCCGACGCTGCGCCAACTCGAAGGCAACTACGCCGTCACCGCCGTGCTGGTGCCGCTGAGCGTGATGATCGGCTATGGCTTGTTCACGCTCAACCGCTGGCTGCAGACCGAGCGCCCCTCGGGCGCCCTGACCCGCATCGCCCAGCCCTTCGAGGGGCACGCTCGCCTGGGTCGCGCGCTCGCCTGGCTGATGCTGCCAGTTCTGGCGCTGGCCGCGTGGGCCACGCTCGACACCCTGGTGCTGAACCCAGGTCTGGCTCACTTGCCAGACGCCGCCACCCTGATCCCCTCGGGGGTGCTTGCGCTGGATCAGACCATCATCGTCCCGGACACCGGCTCGCGCCTGGCTTTTGCCGCGGCCACCTTGCTGGGCCTGTTCGCCCTGGCCGCCTGGCTGCGCGGCACCACCCTGAGCGACGCTCGCACGCCCCCCACCTTCGCAGGCTGGCTGCTGACCGGCGCCAGCGCGGTGGTGGGTGTGCTGCTGATTCAGTGGGGCCTGCGCCTGGCCAGGCTGGACACCAAGCCCGTGACCCAGGAAGTCAAGGCCCACCTTCGCGTGGCCCTGCGCAAGAAAAAGCCCACCACGGCCGAGGCCATGGCGCAAGCGCTGGCGATGTCGCCCCGCACCTTGAGCCGCCGCCTGCGAGAAGAAGGCAGCACCCTGCCTCAACTCAAACAGGACATCTGCCTGGAGCACGCTCGCGTGCTGCTGCTGGAGAACCAACTCAGCATCCAGCAGATCGCCGAGGCCACCGGCTTTGCCGACGCCACCTCGTTCGCTCGGGCCTTCAAACGCGCCACCGGGCAGACGCCGAGCGAGGCGCGGCAAGGTCAGCTTGACAACCGTCCCATGCAGGACCTCACCCAGGACACCCCATGATCGCTTCACCCCGCCTGCGCGGCGTCACCTACGGCGTGGTGGCTGCGGCCGCTCTGGCCGCCACCGCCAGCCAACTGGGCACCTACCTGCCCCTGGGCGTGATCGAGGGCAACGTGCGGTTCTGGGGCGACACCTTGGCCAACCCTGCCAGCCGCTTCATCACCGCCGACATCTTTTTCGTGTTCCTGGTGGTCTGGCACTGGATGCTGGGGGAAGCGCGGCGACTGGGCATGCGCGGCATCACCTGGTACTTCCTGGGCTCCCTGCTGATCGCCTTCAGCGCGACGCTGCCCCTGTTCATGTGGCACCGCGAAAGGGCCATGCGGGCCCGGGGCGAAACCGTCACCGGCATCGGCGGATGGGGAGCGAATGCGTCGGTGCTGGTGGTGGCGCTGGCCTGCGTGGCTTACACGTGGCGGGCCTGGCCGGGGCATTGAGCCCCTGGGTCAAACACGGACCACGAGGGCCCGCGCGCGCCCTGCTTGAAGCACCTGCTCAGCGGTGAGCTGGCGACGCCGCCTCGCCAGGCACCGAGCCCGGAGCGGCCCCGCTCCAAAGGCGCTTGAGCCGGGCCAGTTCGGCGTCGTACAAGGCGTTGACCCGCACCAGCTCGGTCTGCTGGTTCTGGATGATGTCGCGCTGCGCCTGCTGCTGCGCATCGTTGGCTTCCAGCTTGGACTTGAGCTTGAAGGGCAACTTGCGCTGCTGATAGAACTCGGTTTCGGCGATCAATGGCTTGCGTTCGTCTTCGAGTTCCTTGAGGCGGCGCTCGGAAGTGACGATGCCCCTGCGCAGGTCGTCCAGAGCGGCTTCACGCGCCTTGGTGTGCGCCGCCTCGTCCGGGAAACGCATCATCAGGTTGCGGTCGCGGCGCACGGCGTCCTTCTGGGCCACGGCCGCCTGATCCTGCAGGCGCTTGCGCTCCTCGGCCAGGGCGCGCTCTTCCGCGTTCATGCGCGGCGGCACGGTGCGGCGCTCGGAGCCATCGCGGTTGAGCAGGCGCTGCTCGCGGTCCAGGCATTCGGGGATGGGGCGGTCGGCCGTGTGGCGCTTGCCCTGGGCATCGACGCAGCTGTAGATGCCGCCGGTCTGGGCGTGCACCGAGCCCATGTCGCCGCCCCAGACCACCCCCCCCGTCAACGCGGCCATCAGCAGGCGCGCAACCGCCCGGCGCACCGGCAGGTGAACCAGGAAGATCGGCGTGGTCGCGGAGGCAGGGGCGTCGGGCGTGGTCATCGGGGGATTCGCTGGAGGATCGCAGGTCGGACAAGCCATGGCTCGGCCATCTGACAGCAAGCCGATCCTCATCGGCTCATCATAGAACGTAGAACGTCTCAAACGCCGTAGCGTTGACGGTAGGCCAGCACGGCGGGGCGGGCCGCCACCAAGGCTTCGTCGGACTGCACATCCAGAAAGCCCATGAGGTCAGCCAGCGTGGCAATGGCCACCACCGGCAGGCCGTACTGGCCCTGCACCTGCTGCACGGCGCTCTCGGAGGCGTCCTGGCCGTTGGCCGTGGCCTTTTCCTGGCGGTCCAGGGCGATGGTCACACCACAAGGCGTGGCGCCAGCGGCCTTGATCATCTCGATGGACTCGCGCACCGAGGTGCCCGCCGAGATCACGTCGTCGATGATGAGCACGCGGCCCTGAACGGGCGCGCCCACCAGCGTGCCGCCTTCGCCATGGTCCTTGGCTTCCTTGCGGTTGTAGGCAAAGGGCTTGTTGTGCCCCAGGCGCGCCAGCTCGATGGACACGGCCGCAGCCAGGGTGATGCCTTTGTAGGCCGGGCCGAACAGCATGTCGAACTGCAGGCCGGACGCGATCAGGCGGCGTGCATAGAATTCGGCCAGGCGGCCCAGCTTGGCGCCGTCATCGAACAGGCCGGCGTTGAAGAAATAAGGCGACAGCCGACCTGCCTTGGTTTTGAACTCCCCGAAGCGCAGCACCTTGGATTCAACGGCGAAGGCCACGAAATCCTGGGCCAGGGTGTCTTGTGCGGGGGCGTTGCTCATGATGGTGGTGCGCTGTGTTTCGACTTGTCTCTTTCAACCTCAATGGCATCCGTTCGGCGGCCAACAAGGGCATGTTGCAGTGGGCTGAAAGCCACGGCGCCGATTGTATGGGCGTGCAGGAGCTCAAGGCCCAGGCCGCAGACCTCACCCCCCAACTTCAAACCGTGGGGGGCATGCCGGGCCACTTCCACCATGCTGAAAAGAAGGGCTACTCGGGTGTGGGCCTGTACAGCCGCATCGAGCCTTCCGACGTCCTGATTGGCCTGGGCGCCTCCGACAACGGCGAGTTCGACGCCGAAGGCCGCTACGTGGAGATGCGCTTCGACAAGCCCGGCCGCAAGCTCTCGCTCATCAGCTGCTACTTCCCCAGCGGCTCGAGCAGCGAAGAGCGCCAGGAGGCCAAGTTCCGCTTCCTGGATGTGATCGAGCCACACCTGGCGCGGCTGCGCGGCGAGCGCGAGTTCATCCTGGTGGGCGACGTCAACATCGCCCACCACGAAAAGGACCTCAAGAACTGGAAGGGCAACCTCAAGAACTCGGGCTTCCTGCCTGAAGAGCGCGCCTGGATGACCAAGCTGCTGGCCGCCGATGGCGCCACCCGCCTGGTCGACGTTTACCGCAACCTGCACCCCGAGACCACCGACGAGTGCTACACGTGGTGGAGCAACCGCGGCCAGGCCCGGGCCAAGAACGTGGGCTGGCGCATCGACTACCACTTGGCCACCCCGGCCCTGGCCGAGACCGCCAAAGCGGCTGCCGTCTACAAGGACCAGTGGTTCAGCGACCACGCGCCGCTGACCATCGACTACGACTTCAAGCTCTGAGCGGCGGCCGATGGGCCTCAAGCCTGCGCTGCAGGCGGCCCATCCAGGACTTTCAACACGTTCGCCCGGTTGCGATAGGCCTCGGCAACGAAGGGGTCGCTGACGCCGTAGATGCCATGGCCGTCGCGCGCCAGGATGTTCGAATCCACCAGCATGTTGGCGACCTTCTGAACTTCCTCTGCACCAACGGGGCGGCTGATTTCGGCGCCGTACTCGTCGAGCGTCGCCGCGGAGAAGAGCCCCTTCACGCCCTGCCCACCTTGCCTGCACACGAAGCCGAAGACGGCCAGGGCCAAGGGCCCCAGTTCATCGAGTCGAGCCAGGTCGACGCTCGCGGCAGATTGCCGCACGCCTTCCGTGATGGCGTGCAGGTCCTGGTCTGCGCCAGCAAAAGTCGGCAGTTGCTGGAGCGCAAAGAGCGCCTTCATCAACTCTTCTGGCCGACGGCCCAATCGCACAAAACAGTCAAAGGCGACGTCCAGGCTCGGCGTCCTCGGGCCCAGATCGGCTTCATGGATCAGCCAGGCGACGAAGTCGATCTCCAGAACGGGAAAGTCCTCCGACATGGCGCCATTGAAGGCCTGCTTGCCTTTGATCGTGAGCTCTCGGACCCGGGCCCGATGTGAACCCGTGCCCACGAACAGGAAATGACCCGGCGTGTTCGGTGTCAGGTTGATCTCGTCGCGGGCCGCCTTGAGGGCCAGCAACATGCTGTTTCCGTCCTCGGAGCTCAGCGCGTGCTGGACTTCGTCCACGATGACCACGACGTCGGTCCTGGCCTGGTGCACCAACTCGGCGAAGGCCCCCGCCAGGGTGGGTCCGCCGCCCTTGCCCAGCTCAGCCAGGCTGAAACCCAGCTTGAAGCCGGCCGCCCCCAGGTCCAGGCCCTTCAATCGCTTGAGCACCGCCACCGTTTTGGAGTCCGCACGCTCGAGATCTGCCAGCGTTTTGCGCACGGCGTCCAGCAGGAGGTCGCTGGGCTTGGCGGATGCGTTGCTCCAGAGGTCCACATAAACGACGATGGCCCCCTTTGCCTGCAGCGCGGGGATCAAGTCCCCACGAAGGAACGTTGTCTTGCCGATCCGACGCAACCCACCCAGAAACAGCCCGGAGCGGATTTTTTTCATCAAGCCCTTGGGCTGCAACAGCTGGTCTGCCATGTCCGAGGCGAGCTGCGGTCGGTGGAAGGTCATCCTTATCCTTTTTTATGGAATACAGATAATTATCCGCAATTCATAAATTTAGGCAAATTGCCCCGGTATCGGTGACCACGCGCCCCTCTGCCTCACCTCAGCCCCCGCCAAGCAGGCGCCGGGATCCGGTCGGTTTCACCCGGGATGGGGGCGAAGCCGCCCGCCGCCCAATCGGCAGCGGCCCGCTCGATCAAAGCCGGATCGGTGGCCACGAAGTTCCACCACATGCGCACCGGCTGGGCCAGGGGCTGACCGCCGATCAGCACCAGGCGCGCGCCCTCGGCACCCACCCGCAGAGACACCGGAGCCCCAGCAGGCAGCACGGCCATTTCGCGTGGCGCAAGCACCTCGCCATCGACCTCCAGGGCATCTTCGGGGCTGAAGATGGCCTGCTCTTCGGCCAGCGGAGGCAAGGTCCAGCTCGCGCCAGGCGGCAGGGTGATGTCCAGGTAGAGCGTGGGCGAAGCCGTGCGAACCGGGCTGCGAACGCCAAAGGCCTCGCCGACCAGCACGCGCACCGACACCCGGCCAGCCTGCCCGCTTGGCTCCGCCTGCTGCATCACATGGGGTAAGGCGGCCGCCGCCGCATGCTGGAAGGAGGGCTCGCACTGCGCCAGCTCCGGCGGCAGGGCCACCCACAGCTGCAAGCCGTGCAGGCGACGCGGCTGGCCTCTCTCGGCCTCGGGCACGCGCTCGCTGTGCACCACCCCTCGCCCCGCCACCATCCAGTTGATGGCACCCGGCGCGATGGGCTGCACCGTGCCCAGGCTGTCGCGGTGCACGAAGCCCCCCTCGAAGAGGTAGGTCACCGTGGCCAGGCCGATGTGCGGGTGGCCCCCCACGTCGGTGTCGACTTCGGGCGGCAGGGTCACGGGCCCGAAGTGGTCAAAAAAGATGAATGGCCCGACCGAGCGCTGGGCCGCCGCAGGCAGCACCCGGCGCACGGTCAAGGCGCCAGCCAGCGTGGTGTCGCGGCCCCGCAGTCGCACCAGCGGCTCAGGGGCTCGCCCAGGCGGAAGCGCATCAGGGGGCGCATCGGCGGGCGTCATGCCCCCTCCCCGGGCTCGGCCAGCGAGGTCAGCACCTCGATGTCGCCTTCCAGGATGCGGTGGATGGGGCACTTGCCGGCGATCTCCAGCAACTTGGCGCGATCGGCCTCGCTCAGCTCACCCTCGATGCCCACGGTGCGCTCGAGCTTGTAGTGCACCCGACCGTCGTCGCCCCGCGATTCGGCGCGCTCGACGCGCACTTTCAAGTCGGTCACGGGCAGTTGCCGGCGACGGATGTAGAGCTCCAGCGTCAGGGCCGTGCAGGCGGCCAGGGCGGCGTCAAGCAGGTCGTGCGGGTCGGGCGCCTGGTCGCCCGAGCCCAGCGTCTTGTTGACGTCGGACAGCCAGGCGTGGCGGCCATTGCTCAAGGTGGTCAGGGCGCCATTGGCGCGGTGCAGGGTGGCTTCGATGGTCATGCGGTCTCCAAAGGGCTAGGGCGGTCACGCGCCCTGGGTGGATCGGCGGATCGACTTCCCAAGGTGCCAAGGGTAGAATCTATTGTTGCCCGATAACCTCTTTTAACCTCTTTAAGCAACCCCAAGCCCTCACAGGAGTCACCTTGGCCAAAGAAGAACTGATTGAAATGAGCGGCAAGGTCGATGAAGTGCTGCCCGACTCGCGTTTTCGCGTCACCCTCGACAACGGCCACACGCTGATCGCCTACTCCGGCGGCAAGATGCGCAAGAACCACATCCGCATCCTCGCCGGCGACAAGGTGTCGCTGGAGATGTCGCCCTATGACCTGAGCAAGGGCCGCATCACCTACCGCCACATCGAGAACCGCGGCCCCACGCCGGGTTTCACCCCCGGCCAGCGCAAACGCTGATCTGGCTCACGCGGCTGATACAGCTGCACACACATTGGTGGTCAAGGTCGGTGCCAGCCGGCCGAAGACGAGGCGTGTGGCCTGTTTTGTCCCTGCAGGGGGCGCAGGCCGGCTCGCCGAGGAACCACCATGCATCACACCAGCCGCCCGTCGCGCTTTCCCCGCCTTCTTGCGCGGCTTTCGCCAATGCCGCCCTCGCGGGCCTGCGCCCTGGTCGCGGTGGCGCTTTGCTGCACAGCACCCGGCGCCATGGCAGGTGAGTCCTACGTCAAGGTCGGCTTGCCGGGCATCGTGGTCGGCTACGCCCACTCGGTGAACGACCAACTGGGCCTTCGCGTCGATGCTGGCACCACGGGCAACACCCAGCGCGACCGCACCGAGTCAGGCGTGCCCTACCGCGCCAGCGCCAAGTACAACCGCGTCGGCCTGTTCGGCGACTACCACCCCTTTGGCGGGCGCTTCCGCCTGACGGCCGGCCTGACGATCAACGACGCGTCGGTCAAGCTCGACAGCCGCTTCGATGGCGTCACCCCCGTGACGATCAACGAAACCACCATCACGCCCACGGCGGCCGATTACTTCAAGGCCCACGTGAAGATCCCGCGCCTGACGCCTTACTTCGGCATCGGCTGGGGGCACCAGCCGCGAGAGACCGGCTTCGGCTTCGTGGCCGACATCGGGGTGTCCATCGGCAAGGCCAAGGTCACGGTGGATCAGAACCTGGTGGAGAACTACCCCGGCCTGATCAGCCAGGCAGATGTGGACGCCGAAACCCGCCAGCTCAAGGACGACGTGGGCAAGCTGCGCGTGCTGCCGCACCTGGCCTTGGGCATGAGCTACCGCTACTGAGCCGCGCTGCATCACGTCAGGCGGACTTGCCCATCACAGCAGCGCCGCCCCCACGTTCACCATCAGCGCCAGCAAAGTGGCGTTGAAGAAGAAGGCCAGCACACAGTGCACCAGGCCGACGCGGCGCATCGCGCTGCTGCCGAACGACACATCTGCAGTCTGCGCCGACGTGCCGATCACCGCCGCCACGTACAGGAAGTCAAAGTACCCAGGCTGACGGGTGTCGGGAAAGATCAGGCCTGGCGGCTCATTGGCGTGCAGCGACTGGTGGTACTCGTGTGCGTAGTGCAGTGCGAACATCACCTGCGTGAAGGCCCAGGACGTCAGCACCGTCAGGGCCGCCAGCCCGACGTGCAAGGAGCGGGAGAGCCCCACCTCGTGTCGGGCCACCGCCAGCTCGGCCACGATGGCGCCCAGGCTGGCCAGCGCCGCCAGCACCACCATGGCCAGGATGACCGCTGCGCCTTCGTCTTGCGTCAGGGCTCGCTTGTGGATGTCCTCGTGCGTCGAGCGCACCATCATGACGGCGGTCAACACCAGGTAGCTCATCGCCCCGACGTTCCAGGCGATCAGGCCTCGCGTGACGTCGCGGGCGTCGAAACCCAGCGAGGGCCAGGCCAGGGCCACGCCGAGGCCCAGCAGGGCAGAAAACCCAAGGCGAGGTCGCGCACGCAAACTGCGCAGGAGTTTCAGCAGCATGCGGACATGATGCCCGACAACTCTGCTCAGGCCGGGGCTGCGAGCGGTGACGCAATCAGCGCTCTAATCAGCGCTCTAATCAGCGCTCCAATAGGCGCTACCATCGAACGGCCATGCCCGCGAACTACGCACGCTACCTCGTTGGCCGCCACCGCAGCGCCCACGCCAACCGCCACCTCGGATGGACGCTGGCCTTCGTGGCGGGTGCCATCAACGCTGGCGGCTTCCTGGCCGTTCAGCAGTACACCTCCCACGTCACCGGCACCGTCTCTTCGCTGGCCGACAACTTGGCGCTGGGGCACCTGGACCTGGTGGTCGATGCCATCGTGGGCGTGCTGTCTTTCCTGCTGGGCGCCATGTGCTGCGCTCTGATGGTGAACTTCGCGCGCAGGCGCCAGCTCAGCAGCGAGTTCGCCTTGCCCTTGATGCTCGAGGCGCTGCTCATCCTGTGCTTTGGCCTGCTGGGCTCTCGCTTGAGCGAGTTCGAGGGCGTGCTGGTGCCCTTCACCGTGGTGCTGCTGTGCTTCATCATGGGCCTGCAAAACGCCGTGGTGACCAAGTTGTCGCACGCGGTCATCCGCACCACCCACATGACCGGCATCGTCACCGACCTGGGCATCGAGTTGGGCAAGGCCCTGTACTGGAACCGCCGCGAGGGCGAAGCCCCGGTGCGCGCCAGCTTCGAGCGCATCACCGTGCTGGGCGGCCTGCTGCTGGCCTTCACCGGTGGCGGCGTGATCGGCGCTTATGGCTTCAAGTTCGTGGGCTACGTGTCCACGGTGCCGCTGGCGGTTTTGTTGGCGGTGCTGGCCTTGGTGCCGGCCTGGGATGACCTGCGCAGCCGTGGCGCCCGGGCCTCAGGGTGACTCGGTCGGCACGCTGCATTCGGCCATCGCGGGTGAGGCCTGGCAACGCGCCTTCTTCATCAGGTTGAGCGTGCGCCAGCTGTAGAGCCCCGCGTTCGCCCCGGCGATGCGACCCTCTCGCAGCACGTCCACATAGGGCTGGACGTGTTCGGGCGGCAGGTCGAACCAAAGCCGAGCAGGCACTTGCGCTTCTGCGCGCTGAATGGATTTCATCGCCCCCTCGTGCAGGCCGGCCCAGTACACGCGCGACACAGCGCCGAGCGACGCCGGCACCTGCGATCGGTTGAAAACGAGCTGCAGTGTCGGGATCATGACCGGCATGCGCAGCACCCCGCCTTTGGTGCCCATGCCCTTGGCCAACTCGAAAGGCTTGAAGGTGATCGCGGGCATGTGGATGAGGTCGACCAAGCCGTTGTTGAACTTGGCCCCCACGTTGGTGACATCCGAAGAGATCGCTTGAGCGCCCATCTTCTGGATGAGCATGGCCTGCACACGATCGTGGTCGAACGCGGCCACCCGCTTGCCCGCCAGCGAGCGCGGCGTGATCTCGAAGCGCTCGCGCAGCATCGGGTAGGCGGCGCCCACAGGCAGGATGCCGCCCACCTCGTGCTGCCCCTCGGTCATCAGCGAGGCCGCCTGCGGCGAGGCAAACACCTGGATCAGCTTGCGCAGCACCTCGTAGCTGGCCGCCAGGTCAACCTGGCCATCGCGCACCACCACGGCGGAACCGAGGCTGTCGAGCGAGCCCGTGACCTGGTTGAAGGGGCGCGCCCGAAAACCCGTGAGGATGGCCGCAGCACACTGGCCGGCGCGGAAATCTTCGGCCACCACGCGCTCGTCGGTGAAGGTGCGAACCTGAAAGTGCACGCCCTCCCTGGCCATGGCCGTGGCGTAGTCCTGGGCCAGCGTGTGCACCTCACCGCCCTTGCCCAGGAGGTCCCAGGCGCACAGCAGCGGCGCGGCCTGGCACGACCCGGCCCAGCTTGCCAGGAGTGCCGTCACCAGGCACCACTTGGCCACGCCCTTCCTGCTGTCCCCGGCCTTCGATGTCATGATGTCCCCTGCTCGATGCGTTGCGCGTGTGTCACCCCGCACATTCGATACCCAACAGTACAGTAAATGAATCAGGACAAGCCCCCGGTCCCCGCACGGCGAGGCCGCCCCCGCGACCCGGAGCGCCTGCAGCGCATCCTGAGCGCGGCGGCACGCCAGTTCCATGAGCAAGGCCTGCAGGGCACCAGCATGGACGCCATCGCGGCCGAGGCGGGGGTCTCCAAGATGACGGTCTACAGCCACTTCCCGTCAAAGGGCGAGCTGTTCATCGCGGCCGTGGCCTCGCGGTCGGCCGAACTCATGGGCAGCGACATGCCCGCCATGGACCCCCTCAAGCCCAAGCAGGCGCTGACCTCCATCGGGCGGGCCTTCTTGCGCCTGATCCGCGACGACCAGGTGGTGCAACACCACCGCATCCTCTTTGGCCTGCGCGATGCGCACCCCGAGGTCCGCCAGGCCTTTCACGACGAGGGCCCGGATCGCATGAGGCAGGCTTTGGCGATCTACCTGGCCGAGGCCACCCGCCAGGGCTCGCTGAAGGTCAAACAGCCCGCGCTGGCCGCTGACCAGTTCATGGGGCTGTTCCTGGGGATGGGTCAACTCCGCCACCTGCTCAACCTTGGCAAGCCAACCGAACAGGACGACGAGGCCCTGCTCAAGGCCAATGTGGCCTTGTTCATCAAAGGCCACGAACCTGGCTAGCGCACCAGGCCGGGTGGCTCAGTCATCGACCAGCGTGTCCGAGCGCAGCCAGGTGTAGCTGGCCCCGATGCCCGCCGTCAGGCCCGCGTCGCGACGCACCAGCGGGCTGGCGCGGTTGGCGGCACCGCCCACGTGGTCGACGCGGGCAAAGCCGAACACACGCCAGTCGGGGCCCAGCTTGCGCGACAGCGTCGTGCCCACCCGCCAGGCCACCAAGCCTGGCTTGGCTTCATAGGCTGGTCGATCGGCGGTGGCGTAACGGGGCGCCACCTCGTAGAAGGTGTCGGCCAGGCGCTGGTCGGCAACGATGACGCCAAAGCGCATCGCATAGGTCCAGCCCGTGGTGCTTTCTCGGCGGAAAAAGACCTCGGGCTCGAGCGTCATGCCTCGGTGGGCGGCGCGGTCGCTGATGTCGAACACGCCGCGCAGTGGCAGGTCAAAGCGCCACTGGCCACCGCCAGGCCCGTCGCCCAGCTTCCAGCGCAGGCGTGGGCCGAACTCGATCAAGGTGCCCAGGTCGGGCATGCCCCGGCGGGCTTCGATCTTGTCCGAGCTGGCGCCAAACGCCCCTGCGAAACTCACGTCGAGCTCGAAGTCGTCGGTGCGGATGGCGCGCAAGCCTGCGGTGTCGCGGTCGGCCCGCACGAACTCGCCGCGGTAGAGCACATACGGCAGCACCGCTGCGCGGCGCACCTGCTGGTCGGCACCGGGGTAGGCCAGCTGAGACACGCCCCCGGCCACGAAGCCCACCTCCCACAAGGGCTTGCGACCTTCGCCCTCGCCTTCGCTCTGGGCCTGGGCAGGCGCGTGAGCCATCAGCATGACGGCGCATGCCGCGAGCAGCGAGGCCAGGCTCGCGACGGGTCTCAAGGGTGGGCGAACAGCGAAGCACTTCATGTGGGCCACAGCTCCAGGTCGATTGCACAGGTGGCCCTGAGTGGAACACGAAACCATGACCGCCAACGCCGAATGGGGGCCGCCGCCTGCGCCGGGTGGCACGCAACCTGCGCACAATGTGGCCATGGAACGCTTCACCATTTCCCTGGACGACAAACTGGCCCGCGAGTTCGACGACTGGGCGGCCGAGCGCGGCTATGGCAATCGCTCGGAGGCCTTCCGCGACATCGTGCGCGCCGAAATGGACCGCCAGCGGCTCAGCGGTGACCCCAAAGGTCATTGCGTGGCCTGCCTGTCTTACGTCTACAACCACCACGAACGCGACCTGGCCGAGCGACTGATGAGCCTGCAGCACGAGCACCATGACCTCACGCTGTCGACCATGCACGCGCACCTGGATCACGAGCACTGCATCGAGACGGTGCTGCTGCGCGGGCGGGTGGCCAGCGTGCAGCGTTTTGCCGACCAGGTCTGCGCCGAACGCGGCGTGCACCACGGCAAGCTCAACCTGATCAGCGTCGAACTGCACCTGCCCCACCGGCACGACCACGGCCCGGGCAGCGAGCGACACGTGCACATCAAACCGGCCAGCTGAGCACCCTGCGACCGGGCCGCGCCCCATCGCCCCGCACGCTCACCCCGGGCACGGGGCTTGCTGTTTGTATGATGTTTTAGTAAATCATCACACTCAACTGGTGCAACATGCCCCAACACCGCACACGCCCTGGTCCCACCACCCGCCTGAAACCCCTCACCTGCCTGACCCTGCTGGGCTTGTCGGGCCTGGGCGTGCACACCATTTCCCGCGCTCAAACCACCCCCGTCGAAACCCGTTTGCCGGACACCGAGGTCCGCGCCCACTACCTGAACGCCCCAGGCGAACAAACCAGCGCCAGCGAAGGCACCGTCAGCGGAGCGCTGCTTCAGCGCCGCCCCGTGCTGCGCCCCGCCGAGGTGCTGGAGTTCGTGCCCGGGGTCATCGTCTCGCAGCACAGCGGCGACGGCAAAGCCAACCAGTACCACCTGCGCGGCTTCAACCTCGACCATGGCTCCGACTTCGCCACCTGGGTCGACGGCATGCCGGTGAACATGCCCACCCACGCCCATGGCCAGGGCTACACCGACCTGAATTTCCTCATCCCCGAGCTGGTGCAGGCCATCCACTACCGCAAGGGCACCTTCGCGGCCGAGGACGGTGACTTTTCGTCTGCCGGCTCGGCGCGCCTGCAGCTCAAAGACAAGCTGGAAAAAAACCAGGCATCGATCACCGTGGGCGAGAACCGCTTCGTGCGCGCGCTGGTGGCCGGCAGCACCGAGGTGCCAGCAGGCCCCTTGCTCTATGCCGTCGAAGGCGCCTACCACGACGGGCCTTGGCAGCAGCCCCAGCACCACAAGCGCGTCAACGCCCTGCTGCGCCACGGCGTGCAGAACGGCGACACCCGGCACAGCTTCACGGCCATGCTCTACAGCGCACGCTGGGACAGCACCGACCAGGTGCCGCAACGCGCCGTGGACAGCGGGGAGACCGACCGCTATGGCGCCATCGACCCCAGCGACGGCGGCCACAGCCAGCGCAGCAGCTTGTCGTGGCAGGCCACGCGCGTGGTCAACGACGGCGATTGGCAAGCAGGGCTTTACGCCATCCATTCGCGCCTGAGCCTGTTCTCCAACTTCACCTACTTCCTCGATGACGAGGCCAACGGCGACCAGTTCCAGCAGGCCGAAAAACGCCTGGTGCTGGGCGGGCAGGTGCAGCGCAGCTGGACCACACCGCTGGCAGGCCTGGACAGCCGCCACAGCCTGGGACTGCAATGGCGCCACGACCGCCTGGACCCGGTGGGCTTGTACACCGCCGTGGGTGGCGAGCGCCGGGAAGTGATCCAGCAAAGCCGCGTGCGCCAGACCAGCGTCGGCCTGCATGGCCAGAGCGAAACGCGTTGGTTGCCCTGGCTGCGCAGCATCGCCGGTCTGCGCATCGACCGCATCGCGGTGGACGTCGACAGCAGCGTGGCCGACAACAGCGGCACCCGCAGCGACGTGGCGCCCAGCCCCAAGCTGTCGCTGGTGTTCGGGCCTTGGGCAAAGACCGAGTTGTTCGCCAACACCGGCTGGGGCTTTCACAGCAACGACGCGCGCGGCATGACTTCGCGCCTGACCGCCAAGGTCAACCCCGACACCGGCAGCCGCGATGCCATCGGCCGCGCCGACCCGCTGGTGCGCACGCGCGGCCACGAGCTCGGCCTGCGCAGCGAGTGGCTGCCCGGCTGGCACACCAACATCGCGCTGTGGCAACTCAGGCTCGACTCCGAACTCGTGTTCGTGGGCGATGCTGGCGAGACCGAGGCCAGCGGGGCCTCGCGTCGCCGTGGCATCGAGATCGGTCAGCACTGGCAACCGGCGCCGGGCTGGTGGGTGGACGCCGATGTCGCCTGGTCAAAGGCTCGTTTCCGCCAGGACCAGGGCGACGCACCCAACGCGGGCCGCCGCGTGCCTGGCGCGGTCGAGCGGGTGGCATCGATCGGCCTGAGCTATGACAACAAAGGCCCTTGGACGGCGCAGTTCCAGCTGCGACACTTCGGCCCCCGCGACCTGATCGAAGATGGCAGCATGCGCTCCCAGGGCACGACACTGGCCTACGCGAGACTGGGCCGCCAGCTCACGCCTGCGGTGCGCGTGTGGGTCGATGTCTTCAACCTGTTCAACCGAAAGGTCAGCGACATCGACTACTTCTACGAGTCGCGGCTGGCCAGCGAGCCCAGCGGGCAAGCCACGGCCGACCTGCACTCGCACCCAGCCGAGCCACGCACGGTGCGCTTGAGCATGGCGGTGGCGTTTTGATGTGGTTGACCCAGGTCACGCAGCATGCGCGTGGCACGCCTGCATGCGGGAGACATGCAGCTTGACAGGTGCGTGAACAAATTTACACTCCCCAACCATGTCGTTGTCCGTCCGCCGTCGCATCACCTGGATCGCCGCCCTGGCCGTCCTGGCGATGGCGCTTGCCCCAGCGATCTCACAATGGTTGCTGGTTCAGCGCAACGCGGGGCTGGCCTGGGTGGCGGTGTGCTCCAACACGGGCACACGCTGGGTCGCCGTGGGTCAAGCCACACATGACCAGCCCACGGACCAAGGCGGCCTGCACGCGCAATCGCACTGCCCGGCCTGCTTCCTGCAAGCGCACGACATGGGCCTGCCACCTGCGGCTGTGTCCGTCCTCACGCTGACCCCGGAGCCGGAGGCGCTGCCCTTCCTGTTCCTGCACGCACCCCGCCCGCTCGCGGCGTGGTCGCCTGCACTCGCCCGCGCACCTCCTGCTGCGGCCTGAGCCTCTCCCCTCCCCCTTTCCTTTTTCATCGTCGCTTGCCGGCTTGAAGCTCGCCCGAACTTGGGCCTGAGCTGGCTCGCGCCTGGAGTCCTCTCATGTTCCGCACCGCATTCATCGCGGGCGTGGTCGCGCTCGCCTGCGCACCCGCCTGGTCTCACGTTTCCTACACGGGCCGCGACTTCGGCTCATTCACGGGCCTGACCAACACCAGCGTCACCATCGCCAACCAGGCCATCTCAGGCAACTTCGGCTGGGCCGACGCCACCGATGCCGATTGGGGCGACAGCCACAAGGCACGCTGGTTCAAGTTCACGCTCGACAACGCCGCCGACATCACCATCACCGCTGCGGCCAAGGCGAACGCCACCAGCAGCTCGGTGGGCGGCCTGGTGCCGGCCTTCTCCGTCTACCAAGGCCTGGCGCCCATCACCGTTGACGCCGAGGGCGTGTCGTCGCTGTCGTACGACACGTCGGCCTCGTCGATGGCCTGGCGCGCCACGCTGCCATTTGCCGTCGAAGGCGTCTGGAACGCCCTGGGCGACTTCAAGATCGGCAACGACGCCGGCGTGTTGGGTGACCTGGTCCATGTCGGCCACAGCGCCGATGGCCTCGGCGCCCTGGGCGACGGCAGCTCAGACGGCCTGACTTCTGCCACCTTCCGGCTGGCTGCTGGCACCTACTCCATCGTCATCGGCGGCAACGTCTACGACGCGCAGAACGCTGGCGTGCCCGGCAACACCGGCAACTTCGGGCTCAGCGCCACGTTGTCGGTTTCGGCCGTGCCCGAGCCTTCTTCCGTCGGTCTCGCGCTCGCAGGCGCACTGGCCTTGAGCTGGACGGCCCGCCGTCGCACCGCACGCTGAACCCCTCATCAGGACATGACCATGAAGAACTTTCGCAACACCCTCCTCGCTCTCACCCTCGGCGCCTGCGCCAGCATCGCCAGCGCCCACGGCAGCCTCGATGGCGAGACCCTGCTCATCGAGTACGGCATCGACTTCGGCTCGGGCTTCACCGCGCTGAGCAGCCGCACCGTCACCGTTGGCAGCGGACTTGAAGTCAGCGGCTGGTCTCTCAGCAGCAGCAAGGACATCCGCTGGGACATCGACTTCAGCGGCGGCGACATCGCTTTGACCTACGTCGGCAACGACGACTTCATGAACGTCGGCACGTTCGCCATGCAAGGCTTTCGCGTGAGCAACGTGCCGCTGGAAATCGAAGATGTCGCCGTGACCAACACGACCTATGTGCCCAACGTGCACGGCAACCTGATCGAGGGCTTCGATCCGGCCACCGCGCTGAGCTTCACCGCCAGCACCGTGTCGGTGAACCTCAACGAGTCGATGTACCACCACCACGCCATGACGGGCATGGGCGATCCGGTGCGCGACGCCATCAAGTTGCACCTCCACCTGGCGCCTGCGGTACCCGAGCCCCAGACCTGGGCCATGGCTGCGGTGGGGGTGTTCGGCCTGCTGGGCATGAGCGCGCTTCGCCAACGCCGCCGAGGCTGATTCGCGTCCAACCCCTGAGCTCGCCAGCGCGCCTCGACCTGCCTGGGTCGGGGCGCGCTGCCGCCACATTCGACGTCGATCGCCAAGAAGTCCTCACCAATGTTTCACCGTGCCGTTTTGCCGGCCTGCCTGAGTGCGACCTTGATCGCACCGGTCTGGTCACAGGAGCTCACCCTCCCCGAGGTCCGGGTGCAAGCCCCCAGCCTGCCGCCGCCGCAGCAGCGCAGCCTGCGAATCCAGGGGCAGGACGCACATGACGACCCTGCCGAACAGCTGCGGCAGGTCAACGGCGTGCGCGTGATGCGCCAGGCTGGCACCTCAGGCCTGGTGTCGGTGCAAGGCCTCAGCGGCTCGCGCGTGCCGGTGCTGCTCGATGGCCTGTCGATCGACGGGGCCTGCAACCACGGCATGGACCCGGCCACGTCCTACCTGACGCTCGACAGCATCGACCGGCTCACGGTGCTCAAGGGCCCGACCACCGTCCGGCACGCAGGCGTGTTCGGCGGTGCCGTGCTGGCCGAACGCAAGCAACCCGCCAGCGATCAAGCACCGGGGGCGAGTTGGCAGGCACAGGTCGGCCGCTTCGGCGAGCGGATGCTGGCGGCCGAGGCCCTGCTCAACACCGAGCCCGCCTGGGCACGCGTCAACAGCCGCCACAGCGAACGCGACGACTACCGCGATGGCCAGGGACGCCGCGTGCCCTCCCGCTTCGAAAAGCGCCAGACGATGGCCGACTTCGGCTGGCGCATCAGCGAGCACCAGACGCTGAGCGCCGACGTGGCACACAGCAACGGCCAGTCCGTCTACCCGGCCTTTCACATGGATGGCACGGCCTTTCGGCAAGACCGCCTGGGCGCCGGCTGGCAAGCCCGAGAGCTCAACCCATGGCTGGAGCAGCTGCAGCTTCGGTGGATGGCCCAGCGCATTCACCACGCCATGGACAACCACAGCCTGCGGGCCATGGCGCCCCTGACCTACGACGGCGAGGCGCGCATCCGCGAGGACATGGTCCAGGACGTGACCAGGCGCCAGCTCAAGGCCGAGGCCGTGCTGCGCCTGACCGATGCACAGCGCCTGACCCTGGGCAGCCACTGGGGCAGCGACGACCACGATGCCACCAACCACCTGAGCAGCGAGGCCTGCATCGACTTCGGCGTGCCCATGTGCTTTCAACAGGACCCGGGCCTGCAGCCCTATTACCAGGTGCGCCAGCGCAAAGCCGGCTTGTACGCCGAATGGAACCTGGACCTCGACGCCTGGCAGCTGACGCTGGGCAGCCGCCGCGATCAGGTGGACACGCGCACGGGCGCGATCCGCAGCTTCGCGGTGAACCCGGTGGCCAAGACCGGCGAGAACGGTCGCAGCGAACACGGCTTGAGCCAGCACGTCGCGCGCCTGAGCTGGCAGCTGGCCGATGCCTGGCGCACGCACCTGGCCTGGGGCCAGTCGCAGCGGGCACCCGACCCCATCGAGGTGGGCAGCGTGGACGCCCTGAAGCTCGCGCCCGAAACCAACCGCGAGCTGCACGCCGGTTTGAGCGGGGCATCGGGTCCGTGGCAGCTGACCTTCGACGCCTTCCACAGCCGCATCGACGACTTCATCTTGCTGACCAGTGGCACCACCGCGCGCAACGTGCGGGCCAGGCGCGTGGGCTGGGAGCTCGAAGGCCGCTGGCAATGGAGCCCGAGCTGGTCCAGCGCAGCCGCCTTCAGCCGGGTGCGCGCCGACAACCTCAGCGAGCGTCGCCCGCTGGCACAAACGCCCCCGCACGAGCTGCGACTGAACACCGACTGGCGCTCAGGCCCCTGGCAAGCCCGCGTTGAATGGCGCGGCTCGGCGCGGCAAGACCGGTACGCGTTCAACCAGGGCAACACCAATGGCCTGGACGTCAACGAGGCCACGCCTGGCTTCAGCGTCGTCAACGCGTCCGTTCGTCGTCAACTGCCATGGCAGGCCAGCCTGGCCGTCGGGGTGGACAACGCATTCGACCGCTCCTACGTTGAACACATCAACCACAGCATCGACCGCAGCTGGGGCTCGCTGGGCTCCACGCTGAGCACCCGGGTGCCGGAACCTGGCCGCCGCTGGTGGGTCAAGTGGGTCCAGCAACTTTGATGGCAGGATGACACCTGCTGCTTTGCCCCTCAAGGAGACCGCCATGAAGAACCAACGCATCACCACCCCATCCCGTCGCCTGATCGCGGCGGCCCTGCTTGGCATGGCCGGCACGGCCTGGTCCCAAGTTGCGGTCAGCGACGCCTGGGTGCGCGCCACCGTGCCCGGCCAGCAGGCCACCGGCATGTTCGCCAACCTCACGGCCAAGCAGGACAGCAAGCTCGTCGGGGGCAGCTCGCCCGTGGCGGGCACGGTCGAAGTCCATGAGATGAAGATGGAAGGCGACGTGATGAAGATGCGCGCCATCGCATCGCTGCCGCTGCCTGCCGGGCAAGCGGTGTCGCTCAAGCCCGGCTCGTACCACATCATGCTGATGGGCCTGAAAAAGCCCCTGCCCGACGGCAGCACCGTGCCGATCAAGCTCGTCGTGGAAGACGCTCAGAAGAAGCAATCGACCATCGACGTCAAGGTGCCGGTCAAGAAGATGGGCCCGGCCACGGCCGCCGAAGGGCATGGCCATGACCACGGGCACGACCACGGCCATCACAAGCACTGATCGGGCTGCAAAGGACCCCACGCCACAGCGCGGCCTTCAGAACCGCACGCTCAGCGTGGTGTGCGCTTGTCGCCCGGGCATGGGGTAGTAGGTCTGGCTGAATGCGAGGGTGCTGTAGCGCTCGTCAAACAGGTTGTTCACCCCCAAGGCCAGCTCGATGTCGTCCTGGCGGTAGCGCACCACGGCGTCCACCACCTGGTGGGCGCGCAGGCGAGCCAGCGGCGGGCCGCCCGCATTGGAGGCGCCGCTGACGTTGTCCGCATTGCCATCGCGACGCGGGCCCACGTGGCGCACCGACAGCGCCGACTGCCAGGCGGGGCTGGGCTGCCAGCCCAGCGTGAGGCTGGCCGTGGTTCGGGCCACGAGCGGGATGTCACCCGCTCGCCCCGCCAGGCTGGGCACCAGGTAGCTGACCATGCCGTTCAGCCGCCAGTTGCGTGCAGGCTGCCAGCGCCCCGACAGCTCCACGCCTTGGCGACGCGAGGCCTCGTCGCGATTGCGGTTGAGTTCATCGCCTGCGGCATCACGGCCGTAGTAGATCTCGTCTTGCAGGCGCATGTCGAACCAGGTCACGGACCAAGACAACCGCTCGCCTGCGCGTTGGCGCCAGCCCAGCTCCTGCGTGACGCCACGCTGCGGACGCAAGGTGTCGGCCGCCTTGTTGAGCTCGTCGAGGTTGGGCGCGCGGAAGGTGCCGTTGCGGCGAACGAAGAAACTGGTGTCGGCCCCCGCCTGCCAATTGATGCCGATTTCGCCAAGGCGGTTGAACCAATCGCCCGCGACCGGCGCTTGCGTGTCCTCGTAAGCGTAGGGCGAACACACCAGGACCGGGAAAGGCGCAAAAGTGCAGTCGCGTGACCACTTCTGGCTTTGGCGGGTGGACTCGAAGTGATCCCATCTCACCCCCGCCTGAACGGTGACCGCTCGGTGAGGCCTGAGCGTGGTGGCCAGCGTCCAGGCACTGGCGGCCGCCTCACCCTGCAAGCGGGTGTGGTCCGGCGTGCTGGCGGGCAGGTCCCAGCGGGCGTATTCACCATCCATGCGGCTCCACCCCCAGGTCACTTCCTGCCGCAGACCAGCCAGCTCGGTGCCCAGGCGGTGGCTGAGCCGGTGGTCCCAGCGCTCGGACGTGGTCCTTTGTTCCTGATCGGCCAGTGGGCGGCTGGCGTCGACCCCGATGTAGAACGGGTTGACTCGCTCGCGGTGGCTGCTCGCCCAGGTGAGTTGCCCGATCGCCCCGAAGTCCAGGCTCGCACCCAGGTCCTGCCGATCCAGGTCGGTGCGCCCGCCATCCAGCGGCGAACGCGTGGCACGCAGCTCGCGCTCGCTGCCCGACTCGAACACATCGCGCGAGACCGGGCCTGGCAAGCCGTAGCGATCGCGCTGGCGCACCAGGCGCGCCAGCGCATCGGCTTTGGCGCCGCCGACCGAGCCCTGCCAACGCAGGCTCAGCGCCGCGCGCATGCTGTCGAATTCGCCGTTGTCGCGCCAACCCGGGTCACGGCCTCGGTGCAGCTGGAGCACGGGTGTCCATGCGCCGGCCTGGGCGGCCAGTTGCACGTCCCCGATGCGCTCGCCCAAGGTGCCCAAGCGCAACCGCGCGCGACCTCGCTGCTCGCCTTCGTCGAGCTCGGGCATGGTGGTGATGCGAACCACACCTGCCACGGCGCCACTGCCGTGCTCGATGGCGCCACCGCCCCGGTCCACCTCGATCTGCCTGACTTCGCTCAGGGACAGCGACGACAGGTTGGCGCCCGACAGGTCGTTCTCGTTGATGACCACGCCATCGACCACGATCAGCACGTTGCTGCTGGCGGTTGCGCCCATGCCGCGCATGTCCAGGGTGGCGCTGCGGTCGTTACCGAAGTAGCTCTGCAGCGCCAGGTTGGCCTCGGTGGCCAGCAGGTCGGACACCGAGCTCGCGCTGGCGCGAGCGATGTCCCGCGCCGTGATCACCGTGACGTTGCGCGTGGCAGCGAGCGATGCATCGGCCGCCTGGGCCGCATCGCTCGCCCGCACGCTGACCTCGGGCAAGGTGGCCTCCGCGCTCGCGACCTGGGATGCAGCAGGGGCCTGGGCAGGTGCCGCAGCGGACTGCGCCTGGGCCACGCCCGAGGCCACCGCCAACGCCAGGCCGCAGGCCTTCGCAACACGCCGTGTCGGCATCACGCGCCCTGACCAACTGGCCAGGGACCGGGCCGCGAGCGGGCCGCCACTCATCGCTGCGATCGGCGACGCAGGGCGGTGACACCCGCCACGCCCAACAGCCCCGCCAGCACCATCGCCAGCGACGAGGCCTCAGGCACCGCTGTCGTCACGGCCAGGTTGTCGATGGCGAAGTAAGCCGGCGTGTTCATGCCGAAGTCACCGTTGTCGGACGAGCTCAGCTCGAACTTCAACGCCGAGACGGCACCCAGCGAGCCCAGGTTCACGCTGGCCCAGTTGCCGACCACGTAATCAAGGCCGTTGTCGGCGAAGCGGTAGTCGGCCAGGTAGAAGTCCACGCGGCCGGTTTCCTGGTCGGCCGCGTTCAGGCCGATGAAGGTGAGCTTGAGGAAGTCGGCGTCGTCGCCGCTGGCACCACCGAACTTCTTGGCGAACGAGTCACCCTGCAGCATCGACAACGCCGTGTAAGTGGTGTTACTCACGTCGACGCTGGCGAGCTCTGCCGGCGCCTCGAAGCGGATCACGGGCGAGCCCAGGTAGGCCAGAGCGTAGTTGGCCGAGCCACCAGCGCCCGAGCCGGCGTAGGCGCTGAACTGGTTTTCGAAGCCGGGCGTGGTGGTGTCGGTCTGGTTGGAATAGGTCCAGCCGCTCCAGCAGCAGCCCCATCCGTAATCGGCGAAATCGTGGTTGAAGCTGGCGGCGCCACTGACGAAAGCGGTCGAGGTGCCGGGGAAGAAATGGCTGCCCGGGCTCAAGGGCAGGTCGTCGAAGGTGCTGACGGTCAGCGCGGCGTGGGCGCCCGAGGCCAGGCTGGCGCCGATGAGCGCCGCAGCGGCGACACGACGACGGCGCAGCACAGCCAGGGCCAGCAGGCCCACGCCCATCAACGCCCAGGTCTGGGGCTCAGGCACGGGCGCAAAGTGGATGACACCCACGGCGTCGAGGTCGAAGCCACCGCTGCCCGTGGTCGGGTACGGGTCATAGATGGCGTGCGGGCCGCCGGCAGAGGCGGGGAAGTTGTCGAACTCCTGGCCACGACCGATGACGTCGACGATGCGCACGAAGCGCACGTTGTCCACGTCCAGGCCCGCGGTGCCGGCCAGCGCGTCCAGGTCGAAAGGCGTGCCGAAACCCTGGCGGTACTTGCCGGCCAGGCCGTCGATGTTGGTCGGGTCGATGTTGCCGAAGCCACCCACGGGTGCGGGCGTGAACGAGTAACTGGGGAAGCGGAAGAAGTCGACGCCGTTGGACGAGACCTCGACGAAAGCCAGCTCCAGGAAGGTGTCGCTGAAACTGTTTTCGAACACCGCGAAGTCGGCGCCAGCGCCGTTGTAGATCGCGCCACCAAAGGTCAGGGTGATGCGGCCAGCGTCACCCAGCACGACGATGTCGGTGGAGGTGCCTTGGGCCTTGCCCAAAGCCTTCTCTGGCGTCTTCCATTGCGCGTCGACGTTGGGGCCAGGCAGGTAGTCCTCCCAGCCGGTGGCCCATTGCACGAAGGACGCGCTGTCCTTGCTGATGGCGGTGGAGCCGGGTTTGCCGGCAGCCGGGGCAAAAGGGCCCGCCGCATGGGCCTGAGCCATGCAGGCCAGGGCCAGGGTGGCCGCACAGGCCGGGACTGAGAGAAGCTTGAATCGCATGTTGTTCCTCCGGCGCCCACCATCCGTGGGCGCATTCGAGCCAACCGGCCGAACAGTGGGAGAGGAACGAGACAGGCACGCGCACGCCGGGTCGGGCCGCGTGAAAAGGCCGAAGGCGTGTCGTCACCGCCTCGCCGCCCACCGCAGCAACCGGGTCCATGCTCCAGGCCGGTCTCCGGGCTCGCGAGCGCCTTGTGGCGCCAGCGATCCGCCTTCCCATGCTTCGCAGCACAGTGGCACCGTGGATCGCCTTGACTCGCTTCACCGTTGCGGGGGCAGCGTCGGGATCAGCAGACCGAAGGGCCTGCGCACCGAACTTCCCGTTTCACCCTTGCAAACCGCTCGCGCGGCCCCAAGGACACCTGAGGCGGGGCGGATTGTAAGGGCGCTCCTGGGGTTTGCCCAGCCCCGCGTTCCAGGCCTCAGGCTTGCCGACGTTCCGCGTGCGTCACGTCGACCAAAGAGGTGCGCAGCCAAGTGCTCAGTTGCGCCAACACCTCGCCTCGCTCACGCTCGTTGAGGATTTCATGGGCCAGCTCGGGGAAGGCCCTTGCGGTGCACAGGCTCGCAGGCAAGGCCTGAGACAGCCGCAGCGAGCCCACGGGGCTGACGCAACGGTCCTGCCCGGACCACATCAACAAGGTTGGCACCTGCCATGCCGAGGCACGCGCCAGCACCAGCTGGCCCGCATCGGCGATGAAGCGTCCCAGCAAGCCGCTGATGCGGTCGTGAACCATGGGGTCTTGCAAATAGGCCTGCACCACCGCCGGGTCGTTGCAGATCCATTCGGGCTTGAGCCCGTTGTTCACGCACAGGTGCGGCAGCAGGCGAGGTGCCACCGCCAGCAAGGCCTTTTGCACGGCGCTCAGCCCGGGGTCGATGGCAGGCGACGACAGCACCACCCCGTCAACCGGCCGGCTCCAGGCAGCAGGCTCGGGCCCAACGGCCTCGGCCACGAAACGCGCCACCACCAGGCCGCCCAGGCTGTGACCGATCAACACGAACGGGCGCGCAGCATCGGTGCACCGCACCTCTTCGATGAACGCGCCCAGGTCTCGCAACAGGCTGTCGGGCTGGGCGATGTCGCCCCGGCGACCACCCGATTGGCCATGGCCCCGGTGATCGAAGCCGCGCACATCCCAGCCCTGGGCCACGAGGTGCTCGGCCACGTGCTCGTAGCGACCGATGTGTTCGCCCAGGCCGTGCACCAGCACAGCGGTGCCCAGGGCCGGTGCGGGGGCACGCCACAGGCGGGTGTGCAGGGTCAGGCCGTCGGAAGTCTTCATGCTGGCAGGTCCTCGTGGATCGTGTGGGGGGCGGCGGCGTTCGACGCCGGGAACATGGCCGAGCTCACAGCCCCGCCCAAGGCAAGGGGGCGCTGGTGTGCGAACCAATGCGCCACCGCCTCGCGCTGCGACGGCGTGAGGTGCAGGCCCAGCTTGCTGCGTCGCCACAGCACGTCGTCGGCGCAGGTGGCCCACTCGCTTCGCATCAGGTGGCGCAACTCGGCCTCGTGCACCCCCGGCACCACTTCGGCACCCAGGTCGGCCATGCAACGGGCGGCCCCCAGCACCAGCTCGATGCGCGAGCCGTGTGCGTGGGCCAGGCGGTGCGCGAGGTTGGCGGGCAGCCAAGGGTGGCGCCCGCACAGCGCCAGCACAAAACGCGAGAAGTCTTCGTCAGGGCGCCCTGTCACCGGGGTCCACGCCGAAAGGTCGCCGCCCGGCAGGCTGGCGCCTCGCGTCCAGGCCGGACGATTCACGCCCAGCTGACGGCACACCGTGGTCGCGGCGTCCTCGGCCAATTGGCGGTAGGTGGTGATCTTGCCGCCCCAGACCGTCAGCAAAGGCGCGGCGCGTTCGTCCTGCTCGAGCAGGTAGTCGCGGGTGACGGCAGACGGGTCACCTGAGGCGTCATCCAGCAAAGGGCGCACGCCGGAGTACGTCCAGACCACGTCGCTGGGACGGATGGGCTGCGCCAGGTAGCGGCTGGCCTGCTCGCACAGGTAGGCCACCTCGTCGGCCTCGCAGCGCGCATCCAGCGGGTCATGGACCTCCTGGTCGGTCGTGCCGATGAGGGTGAAGTCGCGCTCGTAGGGGATGGCGAAGATGATGCGGCCATCGGGGTTCTGGAAGATGTAGGCGTGGTCGTGCTCGAACTGGCGCGGCACGACGATGTGGCTGCCTTTGACCAGGCGCAGGCTGCGCGAAGCCAGGCGTTCGCCACCAGGCGCGTGGGCCACGTCGCGCAGGAAGCGCTCGGCCCAGGGTCCGGCCGCGTTGACCAGGGCGCGGGCGCGCACGTGGCGCACGCCGTCGGCGCCCTGCAGGGTGGCCAGCCAGTGCGTCTCGCCCCGCTCTGCCCTCACGCAGCGGGTGCGGGTGAGCACGGCAGCACCCCGTTCGCGCGCGTCGATGGCGTTGAGCACGACCAGGCGGGCGTCGTCCACCCAGCCGTCGGAGTAAACGAAACCACGCTTGAAGTGCGGGTGCAGCGGCACGCCCAGTTGCGAGCGGCGCAGGTCGACGCCCCCGGAGCCGGGCAGCACCTCGCGGCGGGCCAGGTGGTCATAAAAGAACAGGCCCAGGCGGATCAACCAGGCGGGCCGCATGCCGGGGTCGTGGGGCAGCACGAAGCGCAGCGGCCACATGATGTGCGGCGCGCTGCGCAGCAGCACCTCGCGCTCGCCCAGGGCCTTGCGCACCAGCCCGAACTCGCGGTGCTCCAGGTAACGCAAGCCCCCGTGGATCAGCTTGGTGGACGCCGACGAGGTGTGGCTGGCCAGGTCGTCCTGCTCGACCAGGCAGACCGACAGGCCCCGGCCCGCCAGGTCGCGCGCGATGCCGACGCCATTGATGCCGCCCCCGACCACGAGGACGTCGTGTTCGGTCGGCGGGGGAAAGGGGACAGGGGCGTTCATGGCTTGGAGGTTTTCATGCAGTGCAACAGACGGCCGCCATCACAGCGGCCCACAAACGAAAGCGCGTTTTATTCGTTTTGATCGCGTTGCATTTTCGTTATCCCGAATGAACAAGTCAAGCACCGGCGCGTAGACTCGCGTTTGTTCGCTCGGCCTGTTCGTTTTTTCGCCGGCCAACAAAAACCGCGCCACCCCACCATGAGCATCAAGACCCGCCACGCCGCCCTGCTCGACGAGGTCCGCGCCCGCGGCTCGGTCAGCGTCGAAGCCCTGGCCGAACAGTTCGGCGTCACCCTGCAGACCGTGCGCCGCGACGTGCAGCAGCTCGCCGACGCCGGCCTGCTCACGCGCTTTCACGGCGGCGTGCGCCTGCCTTCGTCCACCACGGAGAACATCGGCTACCGCCAGCGCCAGGCGCTGCAGGCCGATGAAAAAGCGCGCATCGCCCGCGCCGTGGCCGAACGCGTGCCGCACAACTGCTCGCTGATCCTCAACATCGGCACCACGACCGAAGCGGTGGCGCGCGAGCTCATGCACCACCGCGGCCTGCGCGTCATCACCAACAACCTCAACGTGGCCGCCATCCTGGCCGACAACGCCGACTGCGAGGTCATCATCGCCGGTGGCGTGGTGCGCTCGCGCGACCACGGCATCGTCGGCGAAGCCACCGTGGACTTCATCCGCCTCTTCAAGGTCGACATCGCCCTGATCGGCATCAGCGGCATCGAGGCCGACGGCTCGCTGCGCGACTTCGACTACCGCGAGGTGAAGGTGGCGCGCGCCATCATCGAACACGCTCGCCAGGTGTGGGTGCTGGCCGACCAGAGCAAGTTCGGGCGCGAGGCGATGGTGCACCAGGCCCGCCTGGACGAGGTGGACATGCTTTTTACCGACGCGCCCCCGCCCGAGCCCTTCCCCCAACTGCTGGCCGACGCCGGCGTGACCTGCGTGGTGGCCCCATGAACATGCCCTCAGCAACCTTCCTGCTCGCCCTCGACCAGGGCACCTCCAGCTCGCGCAGCATCCTCTTCACGCCCGAAGGACAGATCGCGGCCATGGCCCAGCGCGAGCTGCCGCAGGTCTACCCTCAACCTGGCTGGGTCGAGCACGACGCGCGCACCATCTGGCGCCTCCAGCTTGAAACCGCGCGCGAGGTCATCGCCAAAGTGGGCGCCACCCCGCAGCAGGTGCGCGCCATCGGCATCACCAACCAGCGCGAGACCACGGTGGTGTGGAGCCGCCGCACAGGCGAGCCCATCCACCACGCCATCGTCTGGCAGGACCGCCGCACGGAAGCCTTCTGCGCCGAGCTGCGCGCCGGCCAGCACGATGCCCGATGCGGCGGCAGCGCCGAAGACTTGGTGCAGCAGCGCACCGGCCTGCGCATCGACGCCTACTTCTCGGCCACCAAGCTGCGCTGGATCCTGGACCAGGTGCCGGGTGCGCGCGAGGCCGCCGAGCGCGGCGAGCTGGCCTTCGGCACCATCGACAGCTGGCTGATCTGGAACCTGACCGAAGGCCGCGAGCACCTGACGGACGCGAGCAACGCCTCGCGCACCATGCTCTTCAACATCCACACCGGCCAGTGGGACGAGGACCTGCTGCGCCTGTTCGGCATCCCCCGCTCGATGCTGCCCGAGGTGCGCCCGTCGTCCAGCGACTTCGGCCACACCTCGTTGCTGGGCGGCGACTTGCCCATCGGCGGCGTGGCAGGCGACCAGCAGGCCTCGTTGTTCGGGCAGGCGTGCTTCCGGCCGGGCCTGGCCAAGAACACCTACGGCACCGGCTGCTTCATGCTGATGCACACGGGCGACCAGGCGCAAGCCAGCCAGAACGGCCTGTTGACCACAGCGGCGGCCCAGCCCGATGCGCGCCACGCCTACGCGCTCGAAGGCAGCGTCTTCATCGGCGGCGCGGTGGTGCAGTGGCTGCGCGACGGCCTGCAGGCCATCCGCGCATCGGGCGAGGTGCAGCAGCTCGCCGAGAGCGTGCCCGACGCCGGCGGCGTGGTCTTCGTGCCCGCCTTCACGGGCCTGGGCGCGCCTTACTGGGCCGGTGATGCGCGCGGCGCCATCCTGGGCCTGACGCGCGGCAGCACGGTGGCGCACATCGCGCGCGCCGCGCTGGAGAGCATCGCGTTCCAGAGCGCGGCCCTGCTGCAGGCCATGAGCCGCGATGCCGTGGCGCATGGCGGCTCCCCGGTCAGCGAACTGCGCGTGGACGGCGGCGCCTGCGCCAACGACCTGCTGATGCAGATCCAGGCCGACTTGCTGGGCATCCCGGTGGTGCGCCCCAAGGTGATCGAGACCACGGCCCTGGGTGCCGCCTACCTGGCCGGCCTGGCCACCGGCGTTTACCGCGACCTGGGCGAGCTCGAGGCTCAATGGCAGGTCGACCGGCGCTTCCTGCCCACGCTGTCGCGCACCGACGCCGCCGCCCGCATGGCGCGCTGGGAGCACGCGGTCAGGCAAACGCTGGCGCCCTGAGCCCCGCAACGGCGTTCAGGCCCGTGTTTCGGGCACCCTGGTCGCGCATTCCGCCACGAAAAACCACGGCACTGGCCGCGGCGATCAGGATTTGCACCGATTCGCCACATGCCGTGCCTCCGGGATGCTGCGTGAGCGCGCATGCTGCGCACATCCTGAGCACAATGCGCCTTTCGTCCGGCCCGGACGCCGAAAACCAGCGGAGCCCTCGCATGCACCCAGTGGAACCCTCCCTCGACCGTCGCCAATGGCTTGGCCTCTCGCTGGCCGCCCCCCTGGCCGCGTCACTGGGCGCCCTCGCATGGCCGTTGCAGGCGCAAGCCCAGGCCACCGTCAAGGTCGATGGCGTCGAGGTGCCCACCACCGCCACGGTGCGTGGCAAGAAGCTGGTGCTCAACGGTGCCGGGGTGCGCCGCCGCGGTTATTACAAGTCCAACATCGTCGCGCTGTACCTGCCCGAGCGGCTGACCACGCTGGACGCCATCATGAAGCTCGACGGGCCGCGCCGCATCCAGATGCTGCTGCTGCGCGACTTTTCCCAGTCCACCGTCTCGCGCATCTTCCTGGCCGACTTCAAGCAGGCCACCACCGACACCGAGTTCAAGACGCTGATCAACGAGGTGGCCGAAATCGGCGCCATCTACAACAACGTCAAGCGCGTCGAGCAGGGCGACAAGGTCAACATCGACTGGCAGCCCGGCGCTGGCATCATCGCCTCGCTCAACGACCGTCAGCTCAACGAAAAACCCATCAACAACGAGCTGGCCTACCAGATCTACCTGCGCATGTTCATGGGCCCCAACGTGCCGGAAGAGCTGCGCAACCGCCTGCTGGGCTTGGGCAACGGCTGAGTCGGCTGTCGCATTGCGCAGCATCTTGTCGCGATCCGCCATTCTCATGTCGCGATCAATCGCATTCAATGCAGCCATGCGACACCCCTTGCCCGCCTCGGCCACCGAGCTCATCCCCTTCCCGTGCGCCAGCGCGTGGGTGAGGGCTGCGGCCCTGTGTCACATCAACCTGCCGCCCCTGCTGGAGCAGGCCGGCCTGGGCATCGACCACCTGGGTGCACACCACATCCGCCGCGACGGCATGCTGGAGATGATGATGCGCTGCGTCGGGCAGGCTGCGCCCACGCACCACTTCCCGCTGGTGATCGGCGAGTGCCACGGCTTCGACACCCTGCCTGCCATCGAAACCTTCCTGGCCACCAGCCCCACGGTGCGCGAGGCCATGCCCGTGCTGAACTGGACCAGCCAGATGTTCCACGGGCTGCACATCCACCTGGTCGAGGGCAAGCAGGAGTCGGCCATTGTCATCGAGGTCGAGCAGCTCGACGGTGACCCACCCAAGGCCGCCGGCTACTTCGCCGAGGTCTCCATGGCCAGCCTCAACAAGTTCAGCCGCATGCTGCTGGGCGGTCGCAACATGGCCACGCGCGTCGAGTTCGAACACGATCCGGGGCCCTTGCGCTCGGTCTGCGAGATGCAGTTCGGTGTGCCCGTGCGCACCCGCCAGGCGCGCAACGCCGCGGTGTTCCCCTCCGCGATGCTGGACATGCGCTTGCCCGGCGCCCTGCCGGCCCTGCATCGGCAGCTGCAAGGGTTCATCGAGCAAAGCCTGCCTTCGCCTCGCTTCACCACGCTGACCGAACGCATCGAGCTGCTGTTCAAGCAACAGCCGAAATGGATGGGCCAGGGCATCCAGAACGTGGCCGAGCACCTGGGCCTGCACCCGCGCACCTTGCAGCGACGCCTCAAAGACGAAGGCCAGGTCTATGGCGACATCCAGACGCGCTGCCGCTATGAGCACGCGGTCACGCAGCTCAAGGTGGGGCAGGTCGACATCGACACCCTGAGCGAGACCCTGGGCTTCACCGACCGCAACAGCTTCACGCGCGCCTTCAAGCAATGGACGGGCATGGCACCGCGCGACTTCCGCCGGCTGCACCGTTGCATGGCTTCGCCCGACACCGCGAGCCAAGAGTCCCTGGTCCAAGTGGGCTGACATGAAATGGGCTGACAGGCGCAGACGGTAAGATGACCGCCATGCGTCGCCTCGTCGCCCTCTTTTTGCTGGTGCTGCTCCCGCTGCAAGCCGTCTGGGCTGCGGCTGGCGCCGTATTGCCAGCACGAAGGCGATGCCGCGAGCCACCACATCGGGCACCACCAGCCCGAGCACGCGCACACCACGGTGGCCGAAACCAGCCAGGACGACGCACACGGTGCGCCTGGCGAACCCGGCACCCCGAGTGATGGCGCCGCCAGCGCGCACAGCGACTGCCACGTCTGCCATGGCGGCACGGTGCTGGCCCACGAAGTGCGGCTGGTGCACGCGATGTCCGCCTCCGCCCCGCCCGTGCCTGCCTTGGCCAAGGGCCTGCCCGCGCCGCCCACCGAGCGGCCAGAGCGCCCCAAGTGGTCCGCCCTCGCCTGATCGGCGAGGTGGCCATGGCCTGGCCCCTTTGACACCGTTGACACCTGCGTCCGCGCCTCGGTGAGTTCTGCGAACTCGGCGAGCTGAGCGGGCGCTGCCCGACGCCTTGCCTGCGTTGGGCCTGGTGTGCCTCGCCGATGCCATCCGCCCTCATCCACGGAGACGCATCGCATGCACCGACACCCGCACCCCTTGTGGGGCCCAGCCCTGCACCTGGCCACTGGCCTCGCCTTCGCCCTGCCCCTGGCGGTCACGGCGCAGAACGCCCCCGCACAGCCCCCCGAAACCCTGGCCCAGGCCTTTGAACAAGCCTGGGCCACGCACCCCCTGCCTCAAGCACTGCCCGCGCGGCGCACTGGCGGCATCCCGTCAGGCCGCCGAAGCCTGGACGGCTCAACCCGGCGCGCTGGAGCTGCGCGCACAGACCGACCGACCTGGCACCGACCGGGGTGCGCAAGAGCTGGAGGTGGGCGTGGCCCTGCCCCTGTGGCTGCCCGGCCAGCGCTCGCGCAGCCAGGCCCTGGCCACACAAGAAGAGCAAGCGCTTGACGCCCGGCTCGCCAGCGCCCGGCTTCAGCTCGCCGGCCAGGTGCGCGAGGCCTGGTGGGCGTGGCAGCGCGCGCGCGCCGAGCTGGCGCTGACCGGCACCCAGGTCGAGCACGCCCAGGCCCTGAGCGACGACGTGCACCGCCGTGTGCGCGCTGGTGACCTGGCCCGAGCCGATGCGCACCAGGCCGATGGCGCCTTGGCGCTGGCCCAGTCGGCTCAGGCCCATGCCGAAGGGCAAGGCATGCAGGCGTGGCAGTTCTTGCAGGGGGTGCTGGGCAGTGCTCGACCATGGCCGCTGCCCACCCTGGTTGCCGCGTCCGCCGAGGAGACATCGTCGCAAGGCACGGTGCTCGCCCCCGTCACGGCCACCAGCGGCGCATGGCCCATCGGCGCGGAGCCTGCTCCCGGCGAAGCCCCGTCCGACCTGGCCCAACACCCGCTGGTGCGCGACCTCACCCAGCAGGCCGCCACCGCCCGCCAGGCCGCCGAGCTGGCCGACACGCAATCGCGCGCCAACCCCGAGCTGCTGCTGGGCACGGTGCACAGCCGGGACCAGCGTGACGAGCCCCGCCAACGCCAGCTCACCATCGGCCTGCGCCTGCCCTGGGGCGAGTCGCCCGCGCAGCGTGCCCTCGCGGCCCGCGCGCACGCCGATGCCACCGAGCTGAGCGTGCAGGCCGCGCGCCAGCACCAGCAGGCCCAGTCCGCGCTCGATGGCGCTCAAGCCCGCTGGCATGCCGCCCAGCGCGCGCACCACGCCGCACAGCGCCGCGCCAAGCTCGCGCAAGAAAGCCAGGGTTTTTTCGACAAGTCCTTCCGCCTGGGCGAGACCGACCTGCCCACGCGGCTGCGCATCGCGCAGGAAGCGCAAGAAGCCGCCCGCCAGGCCGCGCTGGCCGCCATCGACCTGGCCGCCGCCACCTCCGAGTGGCGCCAGGCCGCCGGGCTGCTGCCGGAGTGACCGCCATGACGTCCGCTCTCGCGCCCACAGCCGCCCGCCACCTTGGCTCGGGCCCGCACCACCCCATTCGACTTGATCTCATGCCCCCCACTTCGCCCCTGAACCTGTCCTCGCTGCGCCGCGCCCTCGTGGGCCTCGTGCTCATCGGCACTTGCTCCTTTTCCACGCTGGTGTGGTCTCACGAAGGCCACGAGCACGAAGACGAACCAGCACCCGCCGCCACGCTGCGCGAAGCCCCTCGCCGCCAAGGCGATGGCAGCGTGCTGATGCCCCAGGTGGCCCAGCAGCAACTGCGCCTGCGCACGCTGGCAATGCAGGCTGGCCAGTGGCCCCAGGCCTTCGAGCTGCCCGCCAAGGTGGTGATGGACCCCAACGCCGGCGGACGCGTGCAAGCCGCGCTCGCCGGGCGCGTGGTCGCCGGCCCCAAGGGCCTGCCATCGCTGGGCCAGGCCGTGCGACAAGGCCAGGTGCTGGCCCACATCGAGCCCACCACCGGCTCGATCGAACAAGCCGGCCTGCGCGCGCAACAAGCCGAGCTGCGCGCCGCGCTGCAGGTGGCCGAGCGCCGCCTCGCGCGGCTGCATGAACTCGCCGACACCGTGGCCCGCAAGGACACCGAAGCCGCCACCGCCGAGGTCGAAGGCCTGCGCGCACGGCTGAGCGCCTTGAGGGGCGGCCTCTCGCGCCGCGATGCGCTGGTCGCGCCCGTCTCCGGCGTCATCGCCTCGGCCCAGGTCGTGGCCGGCCAGGTCGTGCAGCCCGGCGACACCCTCTACGAAGTGATCGACCCGCGCCGCCAACGCATCGAGGCCCTGGTGCGCGACCCGAGCCAGGCTGGGCAGATCGGCTCGGCACACCTGGTGTTGGGCGACACCAGCGTGCCGCTGCGCATGGTCGGCGCCGCGCGCAGCCTGCGCGACCAGGCCCTGCCCGTCGTCTTCAGCGGTGATGCGCAGGCCTTGAGCGGCCTCGTGCTGGGCCAGGCCGTGAGGGTCGTCGCGCAGACGCGCCAGGCCCTGCCAGGCATCGCCGTGCCCCGCGCCGCGCTCGTCAAGGGCGCAGGCAACCAGGACATCGCCTGGGTGCAGACCGCGCCCGAGCGCTTCGAGCCGCGCTGGGTCACGCACGCGCCGCTGGACGGCACGCGCGTGCGCGTCACCGCCGGGCTGAAAGCCGGTGAGCAGGTGCTGGTGCAAGGCGCCAGCCTGGTCAACCAGGTCCGCTGAGGAGGGCGACACCATGTTCAAGTGGCTCCTCGACACCGCCCTGGCCAACCGGCTGCTGGTGCTGCTGACCGCAGCCGTGCTGATGGCCCAGGGCGCTCACACGCTGTCGCGCACGCCGGTCGACGTTTTCCCCGACCTCAACCAGCCCACCGTCACGCTGATGACCGAAGCCGGCGGCATGGCCCCCGAAGAGGTCGAACAACTCATCACCTTCCCGCTGGAGACCTCGCTGGGTGGCCTGCCCGGCGTGCAGGCGGTGCGCTCCACATCGAGCGCTGGGCTGTCCTTCGTCTACGTGAGCTTCGACTGGTCCACCGACATCTACCGTGCGCGGCAGATGGTGGCCGAGCGACTGGGCACGATGGGCGAGGCCCTGCCCGATGGCATCACGCCGCACATGGGGCCGGTCAGCTCGATCATGGGCGAGGTGATGCAGATCGCCATCCCGATCGACACCACCCAGGTCTCGCCGATGGCGGTGCGCGAGCACGCCGACTGGGTGCTGCGCCCGCGCCTGATGGCCATCCCCGGCGTGGCGCAGGTCGTGCCGATCGGTGGCGAGGTGCGGCAGTTCCAGGTGCAGCCCGACACCGAGCGCATGGCCGAACTCGGCGTCACGCTGGCCGAGCTGACCACGGCGTTGCGGGGCTTTTCGGCCAACACCTCGGGGGGGTTCCTGGAGCGCAACGGCCGCGAGTACCTGATCCGCCACCTCGGCCGCACCACCGAGCTGGCCCACCTGCAGGACCTCGCGCTCACCTCGCGCAACGGTCAACCGGTGCTGCTGCGCCAGGTGGCCGGGGTCAGCTTTGCCCCCGCCATCAAGCGTGGCGACGCGGGTTTCGAGGGCCAGCCCGCCGTCATCCTCGGCATCCAGAAGCAGCCGTCGGCCGACACGCTCGCGCTCACCCGCACCATCGAGGCCGCGCTGGTGGACATGCGTGGCTCACTGCCCCCTGGCATGGCCGAGCCGCGCGTGACCTTCCGCCAGGCCAGCTTCATCGAGGCCTCGGTGACCACGCTGCAAGGCAAGCTCATCGGCGCGGCGGTGTTCGTGGCGGTGATCCTGTTCGCCTTCCTGGGCACCTGGCGCCCCACGCTGATCGCGCTGACGGCCATCCCGGTGTCCATCCTCGCCACGGTGCTGGTGTTCCGCTGCTTCGGGCTGTCGATCAACACGATGACGCTGGGCGGCCTGGCGATCGCCATCGGCGGGCTGGTGGACGACGCGGTGGTGGACGTGGAGAACATCCTTCGCCGGCTGAAGGTCGAGCGCACGAAGCCCGAAGACCAAAGGCTGCCCTGGCTGCAGGTGGTGCGTGATGCATCCATGGAGGTGCGATCGGGCATCCTGTATGCGACCGCCATCATCGTGCTGGTGTTCCTGCCGCTGTTCGCGCTGCCGGGCATCGAAGGGCGGTTGTTCGTGCCGCTGGGCATCGCCTTCATCGTCTCGACGCTGGCTTCGCTGCTGGTGTCGGTGACGGTCACGCCCGTGCTGGCCTCGTGGCTGCTGCCGCGCATGGCCTCGGCCGGCCACGGTGACACGAAGGCGCTGACGTGGCTGAAGGCGCGCTACGAGGCGGCGCTGCGGCGCGTGCTGGCCCACCCGCGTCGTGCGCTGGTGGCAGCGGGCGTTGCCGTGCTCACTGCACTGGCCGCGGTGCCTTTTTTCCCGACCACCTTCCTGCCGCCATTCAACGAAGGCACGCTGCTCATCGGGCTGCGGCTGAACCCGGGCGTCACGCTGGCCGAGTCGTCGGCGCTGGCGGCCCAGGCCGAGCGCCTGGTTCGCGAGGTGCCCGAGGTGACGCACGTGGGGCGGCGAAGCGGCCGCGCCGAGCTCGACGAACACGCCGAAGGGGTGCACGTGAGCGAGCTCGACGTGGGCCTGCAGCCCGCGTCCGAACCCAAGCGCAGCATGGCCGAGGTCCAGGCCGACATCCGATCGCGGCTGGTGAACCTGCCGGTGTCCATCGCCATCGGCCAGCCCATCTCTCACCGCATCGACCACATGCTCTCGGGCGTGCGCGCGCCCATCGCCATCAAGGTGTTTGGCGAAGACCTGGACACGTTGCGATCCCAAGCCGAGGCCCTGCGCGCGCGGCTGGCAGCCATCCCCGGCGTGGCCGACCTGGAGGTCGAAAAACAGGTGCTGGCGCCGCAGATCCAGGTGCGCATCGACCACGAGGCTGCTTCGCGGCTGGGCGTGCCGGTGGCGCAGGTGCTCTCGGCCTTGCAGACGCTGGTCGAGGGCGAAGAGCTCGCGCAGCTCAGCGAAGGCAACCGCCGTTTCGCGCTGGTGGTGCGCCTGCCCGAGAGCGCGCGCAGCCTCGAAGGCCTGAGCCAGGTGCTGCTGGAATCGCCCAACGGCCGCGTGCCGCTGTCGCAACTGGCGCGCATCGAAGAAGGCGACGGCCCCAACCAGGTCAGCCGCGAAGACGGGCGCCGACGCATCGTGCTGTCGGCGAGCACCGAAGGCCGGGCGCTGTCCGATGTGGTCGAAGACATCCGCCAGGCGGTGGCCCAGCACACGCTGCCCACCGGCTACTTCGTGACCCTGGGCGGGCAGTTCCAGGCGCAGGAAGAGGCCAGCCGGCTGGTGGGCCTGCTGTCCATCGTCTCGCTGGTGCTGATGTTCGCGGTGCTGCACACGCGCTATCGATCGGCGCGCCTGGCGGTGCTCATCATGGCCAACATCCCGCTGGCCTTGGTGGGTGCGGTGCTGGGCCTTTGGCTGTCAGGGCAGCCGCTGTCGGTGGCCGCGATGATCGGCTTCGTCACGCTGGCCGGCATCTCGGTGCGCAACGGCATCCTCAAGGTCAGCCACTGGCTCAACCTGATGCGGCTGGAAGGTGAAGGCTTCGATCAGGCCATGATCGTGCGCGGCTCGCTGGAGCGCCTGAGCCCCGTGTTGATGACGGCGCTGGTGACGGCCTTCGCGCTGGCGCGCCTGCTGTTTGAGGCCGAGAGGCCCGGCACCGAGATCCTGCACCCGGTGGCGGTGGTGATCTTCTCGGGGCTCATCAGCTCGACGCTGCTCGACACCTTCCTGACGCCGGTGCTGTTCTGGCTGTTCGGCAGGCAGGACGCGCAGAGATTGGCCAGCGAGGAGGAGGGGCGCGTGGTGGAGGCGTTCTGACCGCGCGATCAACCCCGTGGTGAAGGTGCGCCTTGGCGCGGCCATGCCGAAAGGCGATGGGCTGCGCCCATGTCGCGCGAGTCAGCGTCCTTCACCACATCAGCGCAACAGCTGCCACGCCAGGCCCGCCAGGCCCGACGCCAGCACGACCGGGATCACGCCCACCTTGAATCGAAACAGGGCCAGCGCCGCCCCGGCCCCGATGGCCGCAGCGGCCCACTCGAAGCCGCCAGCAAAACCCTGTGGCCACAGCACGTGGTACGCGAAGAACACCGCCAGGTTGACGATCACGCCCACCACCGCAGCGGTGATGCCCGTCAGCGGCGCGGTGAAGCCCAGCTTGCCGTGGGTGGACTCGATGAACGGGGCCCCCAGGAAGATGAAGCAGAACGAAGGCAGGAAGGTGAAACAGGTGACGACACCCGCCGCCACAACGCCCGCCAGAGGCAAGGCCTCGGGCCCGAACAGCGCCTTCGTCCAGCCGCCCACAAAGCCCACGTAAGACACCACCATGATCAGCGGTCCCGGCGTGGTCTCGCCCAAGGCCAGGCCATCGATCATCTGCGCAGGCGTGAGCCACTGGAAATGCTCGACCGCCCCCTGGTAGACATAGGGCAGCACCGCGTACGCGCCACCAAAGGTCAGCAGCGCCGCCTTGGTGAAAAACCACGCCATCTGCGTGAGCACGGCGTCCCAGCCCAGCAGCAGCGTCAGCCCGCCGATGCCCGCGGCCCACAAGGCCAGGCACACCACCAGCACGCGCCAGAAATGCCCCCAGGTGAAGCGGGCATGGGCCGGTGTGGGCGTGTGGTCGTCGATGACCGCGGGGCCCTGAGAGGCGCTCGCCGCGCCATGCCCGCCACCCACCATGAACCGCTCAGGCGCCATGCGCCCGCCGATGAACCCGACCACGCCCGCCATCAGCACGATCAGCGGAAACGGCAGGCCCAGCGCGAAGATGGCCACGAAGGCCGCCACCGCGATGCCCCACAACCAGCCGTTCTTGAGCGCCCGCGAGCCGATGCGCACCGCCGCCGAGACCACGATGGCCGTGACCGCCGGCTTGATGCCGTACAGCACACCCGCCACCGCCGGCACTTGCCCCCACGCCAGGTACACCCACGACAGCGCGATCAGGATGAACAGCGAGGGCAGCACGAACAGCCCGCCCGCCACGATGCCGCCCCAGGTGCGGTGCATGAGCCAGCCGATGTAGGTGGCCAGCTGCTGCGCCTCGGGGCCCGGCAGCACCATGCAGTAGTTCAGCGCGTGCAAAAAGCGCCGTTCCGAGATCCAGCGTTTGCGCTCGACCAGGTCTTCGTGCATGAGCGCGATCTGGCCGGCCGGGCCGCCGAAGCTGAGGAAACCCAGGCGCAGCCAGTACAGGAAGGCTTGCCAGAAGGTGGGTGGGGTGGGTTCGGTGATGGGCTTCGGGGTGGTCACGGCGTTCTCACAGCATCGATCCAGGCTGCGCATTGTGCGCGCGCGAGGCCTTGCCCAAGCTGCGGTACGCTCCCGGGCCATGCCCTCACCTTTGCGCGCCCGCCCAACCCACTGCCTGACCGGCGGCGCGGGCTGGCTGCTGGGCTGGCTGGCCGCCTGCGCGCTGGACGGCATCGCCGACCTGGGCAACCAGGCCCTGCCGCTGGTGCTGGCGGCGGCCTTTGCCAGCCTCTGGTGGCCTGCCTGGCTGGCCACCCTGGCCTGCGTGGTGTCGGTTCTGGCGTTCAACTGGCTGTTCGTGCTGCCACTCGGCAGCTTTCATGTCTCGCTGGAGCGCGACTGGGAGTCCCTCGAAGAAATCGTGGGCGCGGTGTTGCGGCGCGTGCGCGCCCGCGACCCAGGCCGCCGCGTGCAAGCCCGCATCGCGCCCGGCCTGCCCCTGCTGCATTGCGACGCCGTGCTGATGGTGCAACTGCTGGAGAACCTCATCGACAACGCCCTGAAGTACGCCCCGACCGAGCAGGCCATCGAGGTCAAGGGGCGGCTGCACGATCAGCGCGTGTGCCTGGCCGTGCGCGACCACGGCCCCGGCATCCCGGTGCAAGAACGCCATCGCCTGAGCCAGGCCTTCGAGCGCGGCGATGCCGGGCGTCGCTCAGGCTCGCGGGGCGCAGGCCTGGGGCTGGCGCTGTGCCAGGCGATCGCCCGGGCCCATGGCGCCACCTTCATCCTGCGCGAACGCGACCAGGGCGGCTGCCACGCCGAGGTGTGCTTTCCGCTGACGACCGCCCCGCGCATCGACGACGAGGAGGCCACGGCATGAGCGTGCGCGTGCTGCTGGTGGAAGATGACAAGGAACTGCGCACCACCTTGCGCGAGGTCATGCAGGTCGAGGGCCACGAGGTGGCCGTGGCCTCCAGCCTGGCCGATGCACGGGCGCAACTGCGGCACGCAACGCGCCCCACGCCCTTCGACCTGATCGTGCTGGACCTGGGCCTGCCAGACGGTGAAGGCCGCGACCTGCTGGCCGAGGTGCGCGCACAAGGCAGCTGTCCCGTGCTGGTGATCTCGGCGCGGCACGACGACGGCCAGAAGATCGCCCTGCTCGACGAAGGCGCCGACGACTACCTCGTCAAGCCCTTTGCCGCTGGCGAGCTGCTGGCGCGCATGCGGGTGGCCTTGCGGCACCGGGGGCAGACCATCCAGGCCGCCATCACCCGCTACAGCCGCCGAGGCATCGATGTGGACCTGACTCGTCGCACCGTGTTGCGCGAGGCCCCCCCCGTGCACCTGACGCCCAACGAGTTCAAGCTGCTCGCCAGGCTGGTGCGCAGCACCGGGCAGGTCGTCACCCATCGACAGTTGCTGTCCGATGTGTGGGGCCCCGAGCACACCGCCGACACCCACTACCTGCGCCTGTACATGGGCCAGTTGCGCGCCAAGCTGGAAGCCGACCCGGCCGAGCCGCAGTTGCTGCTGACAGAGACCGGCGTGGGCTACCGGCTGGCCGATTGAGCCCCGACCCGCGCATCCTTATGCTTTCCTGACGCGGTCTTGCGCAGACTGGGTGCCAGCATGACTCCAGCATGGCCACCCATGACCCCCAACGACCCCACCACCCCATCCGCTCACGACGGCCCCAACAAGCAAGGCCTCGCCGCCCTCACCCTGGGTGCCATCGGCGTCGTCTACGGGGACATCGGCACCAGCCCGCTCTACACCGTCAAAGAGGTCTTCGCGCCGCACACCGGTGTGCCGCTCGACCACCTCCACCTGATCGGCGCCATCGCCACCATCTTCTGGGCGCTGATGCTGGTCGTCACGCTCAAATACGTGATCCTGATCCTGCGCGCCGACAACCACGGCGAAGGCGGCGGCCTGGCGCTCACGGCGCTGGCAGCCGCGGCCGTGAAGGACCGCCCACGCTTGCGGCAGGCACTGCTTCTGCTGGGCGTCTTCGGTGCCACGCTGTTCTATGGCGACAGCGTCATCACCCCGGCGATCTCGGTGCTGGGCGCCATGGAAGGCCTGCAGGTCATCGCCCCCGGGCTGGAGAGCCTGGTGCTGCCCGCGTCCGTGCTCATCCTCATCGGGCTGTTCATGGTGCAGCGATTTGGCACGGGCTTCGTGGGCCGCTTCTTCGGGCCCGTGATCGTGTTGTGGTTCGTCACGCTCGGGGCCGTGGGCCTGTGGTACATCTCGCAGCAGCCGGCCATCCTGGCCGCGCTCAACCCGCTGCACGCCTGGGCCTTCGTCACCGACCGGGGTTGGCAGTTGCTGGCCACGCTGGGCGCCATCGTGCTGGCGTTGACCGGCGCCGAGGCGCTCTACGCCGACATGGGCCACTTCGGCAAGCGACCCATTCAACTGGCCTGGACGACGCTGGTGCTGCCCGGCCTGGCTCTGAACTACATGGGCCAGGGTGCGCTGCTGATGGGCGATCCAAGCGCCATCGAGAAACCCTTCTACCGGCTCTTCCCCGACTCGTGGCTGGTGCCCGCACTGGTGCTGGCCTCGCTGGCGGCCATCATCGCCTCGCAGGCCGTGATCTCGGGCGCCTATTCGATGACCAAGCAAGCCATCCAGCTCGGCTTTTTGCCACGCATGGCCATCCGCTACACCTCGGCGCGCGAGGTGGGCCAGATCTACATCCCGGCGGTCAACTGGGCGCTGCTGCTGGCCGTCATCGCCGCCGTGCTGCATTTCGAGACTTCCTCGGCGCTGGCCTCGGCCTACGGCATCGCCGTCACGCTGACGATGATGATCACCACGGTGTTGACCTACTTCGTGGTGCGCAACGCCTGGAAGCTGCCCCTGCCCGTGGCCATCGGCGCCACCGCCTTCTTCCTGTCGGTGGATGCGCTGCTGGTGGCCGGCTGCGCGGTGAAGTTTTTCGACGGCGGCTGGTTCCCCCTGGCGCTCGGCGGCATGTTGTTCGTGGGCATGAGCACCTGGGCACGCGGCCGCCAGCTGCTGCTCGAGAGCATCCACCGCGATGGCCTGGCGCTGCAGCCCTTCATCGACACCCTGGACCCGCGCAGCGTGAACCGCAGCACCCGCACCGCCGTCTACCCCGTGGCCGACCCGTCCACCGTGCCCCAGGCCCTGCTGCACAACCTCAAGCACAACCAGGTTCTGCATGAACGCAACGTCGTGCTCACCGTGCGCTTTCACGACGTGCCCTGGGTGCCCACGAGCGAGCGCATCGAGGTGCAGCCGCTGTCGCGCAGCTTCTGGCAGGTGACGCTGCACTACGGCTTCATGAACACGCCCGACGTGCCCCAGGCGCTGACGCTGGCCGAATCCCACGGGCTGAAGATCCCGACCTTCGAGACCACCTTCTTCCTGAGCCGCGAGAGCGTGGTGCCCACGCCAGGCGCCGGCATGGCCAACTGGCGCGAAACCCTGTTCGCCGCCATGAGCCGCAACGCGGGTGGGGTGGTCGACTTCTTCAGGCTGCCGGACAACGCCGTGGTGGAGCTGGGCACTCGGGTGCAGATCTGAGCGACTCGCGCTCTGCCACCAGAGCGCCATCTTCACCGCCAATCATTGAGGCATGCACCACCCCGTTCTTGCCCCGCTGCTTGGCCAGGTACATGGCCTCGTCGGCCCGCTGGGTGAGCTCTGCATCGGTCTGCCCGTCTTGAGGGCACCGGGCCACGCCGATGCTGGCGGTCACGGCCGCAGGCGAGCCATCGAGCTCATAGGGCTGCCCGATCGAGGCAACCAATCGGCAGGCCAGCAGGTCGACGTCATCGCTGGCCTGCCCGATGTGAGCCAGCACCACGAACTCGTCACCGCCCAGGCGAGCAACGAAGTCCCCCTGGCGCACGGCGCGGCTCAATCGCTGCGCCACCTGCGTCAGCAGCAGGTCACCCGCCTGGTGGCCCAGCACATCGTTGACCTTCTTGAAGCCGTCCAGGTCCAGCAGCATCAGCGCGAAAGGCTCTCCCCTCTCACGCCATGCCGCAGACATCTCCGCCAGCCGGCGACCGAAGTGCGCACGGTTGGGCAAGGACGTCAGGCTGTCGTGGTAGGCCATGTGTTCGATCCGCCGCGCGTTCTCGGCACGTTCGGCTTGCTCCCGCTCGCGCAAGACCTGGACCTTGCGCGTGAGCACGCTCAGCGCCAGGGCCAGCCCGAGCACCACCACGGTGATGCCCACGCTGCGCACGTTGCGCGCATGGGCCTCGGCGCGCACATCCTGGAGCCGTTCGCCTTCGCTCAAGGCCACGACCACGGCCAGCGGGAACCCATACAGCGGGCGCGAGCCAATGTAGCGGGGCTCGCGGCCCCAAGGGGTCGGGCGCAGGGCAGCCTCGCCGACCTCCGCCTCGTCTTGGGGCAGGACCTGCGAGAAGTCCACCTTGGCGCCGGACGCGACCTGTTCCCCCGTTCTCATCGCCCGCACAACGCCATCCTGGCCGATCACGGCCAGCACCCCCGCGTTGCCAAACCGCTGGGTGTCGTGGTCGCTGACCAGGTAGCTGACCGGCATGGTGATCACCACGATCTCGCTGCCATCGCCATCGTCCACCCTTCGGCTGATGTCCATGACCGCCTCGCCCCCACCGGCGGGCTGGTAGGGCCGGCTGACGAACAGCTCCGAAAAGGCGGCATGGTGCGCCAGCAGTTCGCCCGACACCGACTCGCCCGCCCCGTCCGATCGGGAGCTCGCCAACACCCGGCCCTGGCTGTCGACCAGCCGCGTCGTGAAGAGCAACTTGGGCAGCAGCAGGTTCTGAGCGTGCAACTCGGCGAAATCGCCCCCCTTGCCGGCAAAGCGGCGCGCGTAAGCGATCAGCTTGAGGTTCTGGTTGATTTCGTTGAGGGCGCGAAGGGTCTGGGCCTCGTAGGTGTCGACGAGGCGCTCGGTGGCCAGCAGGGACGTCTCGTGCGCGCGCTTTTCCTCGGTGCGGGACGTGTTGAATGTCACGCCCCACATGAGTGCCAGAGCGACCAACGCGGCAACCGGCACGAGCACATGGGGTGCCGCCAGCCAGCGCAACGCGTGACGCAAAGGGTTCATCGGTCCATCCTGCAGGTCGAGGTATCGTTTGGGTAATCGGCCAAAACCCTGCATTCTTGAGCCTGGCGCTGCCGAGCCGGCCAGCGCTACAGTTCACCACCCAACAGCCGATGACCCCAAGATGAGAATGTCCCTCAGCGCACCGCTCCTGATGGCCGTGGGCATGACGCTGAGCGGCGTGGCCCTGGCGGACAAGGTCGCGGTCATCACCGCCGTCAACGCCCCCCCGTTGTCCAAGTCGCAACTGGCCAAGGTCTACCTGGGGCGCAGCTTCGAGCGCACTCCGCTGGACCTGCCCGAAGGGCACCCCCTGCGCGCGGTGTTCTACCGCGCTGCGACCGACAGCGACCTGACCCAGGTTCGCACCACCTGGGCCCGGGTGATGTTCACAGGCCGAGGCGAGCCGCCTCGCGAATTGCCCGATGCGGCGGCCGTCAAAGCCGCCGTGGCAGCCAATGCCAACGTCGTGGGCTACATCAACGCCAGCATGGTCGACAACTCCGTGCGCACCGTGATGGTCTTGCCGTGAGGGACACATGAAGCCGCTGTCACATCCCCCTCTCCTGTTGATCGCCTGCTGCGGGCTCCTGCCCCTGCTGGCCCATGCCCAATTCGAATCGGCCGACGGCCGACTCAAAATTTCCGGTTTCGGCACACTGGGCGTGGCGATCTCCGACGAAGACAAGGTGGCCTACTCCCAACCTGGCCGCCTCGATGGCGTGCGCGACGGACTCAACCTCAAGCTCGACACCAAGTTGGCCGTGCAAGGCCGTTACAAGCTCACGAACACCGTCACCGCCACGGTCCAGCTGCTGTCCAAGCACCGGCCTCAGAAGGACTTCAAGCCCGAGGTGGAGTGGGCCTTCCTGCGCTGGGACGCCAGCCCATCGCTGTCGCTGCGCGCCGGGCGCCTCGTCTCGCAAACGTTCATGCTCTCCGATGCCCGCGACGTGCATTACACGCAGTTGACGGCCCGCCCGCCCATGGACGTGTACGGACAGGTGCCGGTCAACCGCTTCGAAGGCGGTGACCTCACCTACCGGTTCGAGCTGGCCGACACCGCGATGCAGGCCTCGCTGTGGGGTGGTCAATCGAAGTCGAAGTACGCGGCGCTGGTGCTGGCCGAAGAAAACACCGTCACCTACGAGCTGCGCCACCTGATCGGGTTCAACCTGAGCGCTTCGCTGGACAACGGCCTGAGCCTGCGAGCCGGAACGGCCTCGGCCAGGGCGACCATCCACGACCGCAATGATCAAAAGCTGATCGGCGCGTCCGCCTTCGTGCTGTCTGCGCTGGATGACTTCTACGGCGACGGCGACAGGGTCCGCTTCTCGGGCATCGGCGCGTCGTACGACCGCGACCAGTGGCTGGTGAACGCGGAGTACACGGTCCGCCAAGGCAAGAGCCGCATCCCCGACACCAAAGGTTGGTACCTCACCGCAGGCTACCGCCTGGGCGCGTTCACGCCTTACCTCGGCGTCTCCAGCGTGCAGGTGACGGACTCGAACCGCAACAACCCCTTCCAGGCAGCGCTGGGGCAACCCTCGCCCCTGGCACCCTTGGCGGCCGACATCCAGCGCTTCATGGAAGGCCTGCACGTCACCGAACGCACCTCGATCCTGGGCGTGCGATGGGACGCCGCCAGCCAGGTGGCCTTGAAGCTGCAGCTCAACCACATCCACAAGCCGGCGCAGTCGTCGGGCTGGTTCTACGCGCCCGATGGCGGCTTCTCCAGTGCATCCGCCGACTTCTATGGGCGCGAGCAGCGCGTCAACTTGCTGTCGCTGACGCTGGACTTCGTGTACTGAGCGGGGTTTCTCGTACCATCAGGAGGCGCACAACAAAGTCTCAAAGTGCCTCCGCTGGGACAGCACTGATGCTCCGCCCTAAAACATGAGCGCAAAGATTAAAAAGTTGAGGTGCGCCTCGCAAGACACGCTCTGCATCAGTCAAACATAGTTTTAAAGCTCGCTGTCAGCCCTTATGTTTCCGACCTTCCCGAGAGGGGCGACCATCCCATCAATCTTGACTGCATATGCGCAGACAGGAGGCTCCCATATGAGGAGGGTGAGCAAGGGCAGACTCATCATCACTCAGCCCATGGGGTTGGCGAGCTATGGAAGCAAGCTGCAGCAATTGGCGGATCAACATCTCCAAGAGATGATCAGCACGGACGAACTCCTGCGATATCACACGCTGGCTCCCACTCACCTAAGTTTTCGCCGTCCAGATGATCGCCCAGGGACATGTGAACCTACTGAGAATTGGCTCCTCACTGACTGGACCTTCGTACACTCAAAGGCTGCACGTTTGTGTCCAGTTTGTGTTGAAGAGGACATCGCTCAATACGGCTGTGGTCATTGGCGACGTGAGCATCAACTGCGCCATGTCTGTATTTGTACAAGGCACGGCCAAGCACTGCATGAAAAATGCACCGAACCAGGCTGCGATGCCACTTTGGGCACCCTCTCAAAACGGCTTCCCAGTCAACCGTGCCCGACCTGCAAAAGCGCCTACAGCGTTCCACTAGAACATCCTTCTATCAGTCACGGCTACGCCAGTTTCTGCAAGCTCTTCACGGATGCGGTAGAGATGTACATCCCTGAGGTTGCACCAAGCAACAGGCACGAGCTTCAGTCGTTCAGCTATGACGTGTGTGGAGGACGGCTGGATGTCTTTGAACAGATGCTTAAGCACTGGCTAGGCCCTCAGGCTTGCCATGCCGGTGACGCAGCGGAGATCGCCATCGAGTGGCTTCGCGCCCCAATCGAAACCCAATGTTTTCGCCTGGTCGAACCATCTTGGGTTCTTTTGGCCGCATTCAAAAGAGACATAACCGGGTCACCAGCTGGGCAGCCTGAGTACTACTGGTAGCGTCGCTCAATAGCCCCAATCCTCATGCCTAACCGGCAGCCTGTTGAGCTGCTTCCTCAACTGCTGCCAATGCGGCAAGTACAAATCCATCAGGTCGATGAACCGCTGGTTGTGTGTGGGCTCCAGCAGGTGCACCAGTTCATGCACCACGATGTATTCCAAGCACTCCATCGGCTTCTTGGCCAGGTCGGTATTCAGCCGGATGTAGCCTGACTCAGGCGTGCAGCTGCCCCACTTGGTCTTCATGCGCTGCACGAACACCCTCTGCGCCTTCACCTTCAGCAGGGGCTCCCACTTCTCCAGCAACGCGGGCACAGCATCCCGCACCTGCTGCCGGTACCAGCCGTCCAGCACCTCTTCGCACCTGGCCTGATCTGCTCCCGGCCGCACTTGCAGCTTCAGCTTGCGAGGCGTCAGGCTCACGTTAGGCGCTGCATCAGCATGGCTGATCTCCAGCAGGTAGCGCTTGCCCCACAGGTAGTGGCTTTCCTTGTTCAGGTACTCGCGGGGCGTTTCGCGCTCCTGGGCCTGGAGCTTGCGCTGCTGTGACCGAATCCAACTCAGCTTCGAGATCACGAACAGCCGAATCGTGTCCAGCGGCATGCTCTGTGGTGCCGCCACGCGAACCTTGCCCACAGGCGGCAGCACGCTCAGGTGAACGTGTTTGATCGCTTTGCGGGTCACTTCCGCACGCAGCTCACCCAGATCCAGCACGTCGCGCATCAGTACTCCTTCTGCGCAAACACGATGGGGAACAGGCGGTTCACTTCCTTGATGTCTTTCAGCACATCAAACATGGCCTGCTTGACCATCTGCTCTTTGGCCACCACGCCGCGCCAGCCATCGGGGCGCTTGGCCTTGATGGCGGCGTCCAGCAGCATCGCCGTGTCCAGGGCCTTGTTGGTGTCGCCCCAGGGCACATCAGGCTGCTGTGCAGCGTCTGTGGCCACATGGTCCTTCAGGTTGTTGTACAGGGCCAGTTGGCCTGCAGTCTTCACCTGCTGAGGGGTGTCGTCGGCCTTGCCGGCGCTCACCTTCTTGGCCACCTCGGCAATGCGCGCAAGGTAGTCCTCGTACTCGATGGCCTTTTCCTTTCGCAGGCGGATGATCTCGTCCAGCAAGGCCGACATCTTGGCGAAGTAGGCCGGGTCGGTCAGCTGTTCCTTCAGGATCTTGCTGCGAACGTTGTTCTCGATCGTCTCGGCAATCGATTCCTGGTTGCCCTTCATGTCGCTCAGGCGCTCGGCAATCGCGTCAGCGATGCCCGTCTTCACGATCAGGTCGAGCAAGCCAATGCCATCGAAGGGCGAGATCTTGCGGGGTGCCTGTGCCTCGATGTAAGTGTCGATGAGGTGGCGCATGTCCGCCTCGTAGGGTTTCAGGTCCAGCGTTTCGCCTGACGCCTTGCGGATGATCTCTCTCAGGTTCAGGTAGTGCTTCTGCAGGCTCTTCAGGCTCTCGATCTGCTCGGGCGTGTAGCCTGCGGCTTCCAGCTCGTCGGCAATGCCAGCAAACGCACGCACCAGCGCCACCACCGCCTTGTAAAGCGCCACGCGGTGCGGCTCGCGGGCCTTCAGGTCGTCCGGGATCTCGGTGTTGCCGCAGAAGTAGTGAATGTGTTCCAGATCGCCCTTGGGCGGGTCCACCGGCTCACACAGCAGGGCCAACGCTTCGACTGCGTCGTCCAGGCGAGCGCGGCCGGCCTCAAGGCGATCCTTGACCATGATCTCAGGGTCGGTGCCGCCAGCACTGTGGTCAAGCTCGGCGGTGTACACCGCGATGGCCTTTTCGACCTTCTTGAACAGGTCTTTGTAGTCAACGATGTAGCCGAAGTCCTTGTCTTCACCGTCGAGGCGGTTGGTGCGGCAAATGGCCTGGAACAGGCCGTGGTCCTGCATCGGCTTGTCGATGTAGAGGTAGGTGCAAGGCGGTGCGTCGAAGCCCGTCAAAAGCTTGTCCACCACGATCAGCAGCTTCATCTGCGCGGGCGTCTTGATGAAACGCTGCTTCACGTCCTGCTCGTAGGATTCGGTCTTGTTCATGCCCGGGCTGGGCGTCACGTCCTTCAGCAGCTCGGTGTAGGTGTTGTAGATGAACTGCTTGTCGCTCTCGGTGTTGGCGCCAGTTTCTTCCTTGCTGATGTCGGCAGCCTGTGGGTTGTACGAGGTGACGATGGCGCAGCGGCCTTTGAACACCGTCTTGCCGAACAGCACGAAATACTTGCAGGCCTCGTAGATGCTCGACGCCACGAGGATGGCGTTGCCCCGCTCGTTCGACAGCCGAGGCTTGACGGCAAAGTCGAACACGATGTCGGCCACCACCCGGTCCATGCGGGCGCGTGAGCTGAGCACGTTCTGCATCGTGCCCCATTGCTTCTTCAGCTCGTCCTTCTGCCAGTCGTTCAGGCCCTTGGTCTTGGCCTCGAACCATTGGTCAATCTGGTCGGTGTTGCCCAGCTTCTGGTCGATGTCGCGTGCCTCGTAGACCAGGTCCAGCACCACGCCGTCTTCCACGGCCTCGGCGAACTTGTAGGTGTGGATGTAGCCACCAAACACCTCCAGGCTGGTCTGCGCGTCTTGCTTCAGCAGTGGCGTGCCCGTGAAGCCTATGAACACGGCATTGGGCATCATGGCCTTCATCAGCCGGTGCAGCTTGCCGCCCTGGGTGCGGTGGCATTCGTCCACGAACACGTAGATCTCGCCCTGGGTGGGGCTGGGCTGGGCGGCCAGGTCGCGCAGGAAGGCTTCGAAGTCATCCACATCGCGGCGGCCGAACTTGTGCACCAGCGAGCACAGCAGGCGAGGGTTGGGCTGCGCCAGTTGGGCCATCAGGTCGTGGCCGCTTTGGCTGCGGTGGATGGTTTCACCGGCATCTTTGAACACGCGCTCGATCTGGCGGTCCAGCTCGTCACGGTCGGTGATGATGGCCACGCGGGCGGCGGGCTTGTTCTCCAGAATCCATCGGGCCAGCAGCACCATCAGGATGCTCTTGCCCGCGCCCTGGGTGTGCCAGATGATGCCGCCGCGCCGCTGGTCCACATGTTTCTGCGCGGCCTTGATGCCGAAGTACTGGTGCACGCGGGGCAGCTTCTTCACGCCCCCGTCGAACAGCACGAAGTCGTGGATCAGCTCCAGCAAGCGGTGCTTGCTGCACAGCTTGGTCAGGTACTTGTCGAGCTTGTAGCCGGTGTTGTCGGCCTCGTCTTCCTTCCAGGTCAGGAAGTACTTCTCTTGCGTTTCGATGGTGCCGTAGCGCAGGCCTTCGGAATCATTGCCTGCCAGCACCATTTGCACGGTGCTGAAGAACCAGTCGTTGAACTCCGGCTGTTGGTTCGACAGGCACTGGCGAATGCCTTCACCCAAGCCCACGCGGCTGTTTTTCAGCTCCAGCACGCCCACTGCGATACCGTTGACGTACAGCACGATGTCGGGGCGGCGCTCATGGCCGCCTTTGAGGGTGACCTCTTCGGCGATGGCGAAATCGTTCTTGGCGGGCTCGGCCCAGTTCACTAGGTGCACGGTTTCGGTAGCCTGCCCCGCCTCGACGCGCACCGACACGCCGTAACGCAGCAGCTCGTAAACGGCCTGGTTGGCCGCATACAGGGTGCGGCCATGCAGTGAGGCCTCAGACCGCAGCTTGTGCAGGGCTGCGCTGATGTGGGCGGGGCTGTAGCCACAGCGAGTCAGGTAAGCCGACAGCAAGCCCTCTTCGATGCAGTGGTTGCCGGGCCGATCAGACCAATCGCCCAGGTAGTCGTACTTCAGGGTGTCGGTGAACAGCTTGATCACCCTGTCCTGGGTGGCGCGTTCAGGCTTGTTGATGCTGTCACTCACGCGGCGCTCCCTGCCAATCAAGGGTTTGAATCTTCTGCGTATTCTCTCAAGAGATGGCTGGTTGGCCGCCAAACGTGCAATGTCAGATCAACCGAGATTTTCGATGTCGCCACACGCCCAAGATGGCCTTGCGTTCTTCGGCATTCGCCAGGCGTGACCGCCCTCTGTCGCCGAGAAAATTCGTCAACAGCCCATTCATGGCGACTCGGAACTCGTCCAGCGGGATTTCATCCCAGCTTTTCATGGTTGCCGTGGCGATCATGTGTTCGTCTTTGCCCCGCACCTTGCGTGTGGCCACCACCCGGGCCCAGGGCTGAACGGCGGTTTCTGCGGTTTTCCTGTCGGTCACGCTGGCAAGCACCAAGTCGCCAACCTGGAACTTGCATGTTGCCCCTGGCCAGGCAAAGGTGCTGATTTCTGCTCGAACCGATTCGTCCACCCGGGCTCGCCCTTCCGCTTCGGCTTTCTCAGAAGCAAGCTCTTGTGCGGCTGAGTAAGTGGCCGTGAAGAGCCTCAACAGGTGCAGTGGTGCCTCGTCTTGCTCACGCTCTCCAGCTTTGGGCTTGTCAGTGGCCTTCTGCCCTGGCCGTGGCTCACCTTGCAGGGGGTAGGTGGTGGGTGGTCGGTAGGCTTCAGCCAGCTCGGCGAGGAAGTGCTCGTCAACCTCTTCCAGGCAGTGTGTTTCCACAAACTGCCAGGCGGCTGTGGTCATGGCTTTGTCGGTGGCCCACACGCCGGCTTCCAGCAGGCGGTCACGACTGGTCTCAGAAGCGTTGCTGGACCCGATGAGTGCCGCCCCCGAAAAGGCAAACACCTTGGCGTGCAATGACTGCAGGGTGAAGATCCGAGCGCCTCGCTTGTGCCAGGCCAGAAGGTCTTTGCCGGAAACTTGCCCCGCCCTGGCTGATTTCAGATCGCACCGGGTGAGCACCCAGCTGCCGGCAGGAGGTTTGAGCCAACGGCTCACGCCCATGCCGATGAACGGCACCGCGATGCGGGCAGGGTGCCCGGCCTTCAGTGCCTGCTGAATGTTTTGCCAGATGGCCTCATTGGTCAACAACTCGAACTTCGCAGCCATGCGCAGCCTCCTTCGCTGCCTTTTGAGAAACCTGTCAGTGCCCCGTCCCCACGGGAATGAGCTTGAACTTCACTTCGTAGCGATAGAAGCTGATCTGCGGTACCGCAAGCAGAGCCCAGCGCAGCTTTTTGTCATCGTCCAGCGCGATGATGGCGCCCTCGACCGTCTGGTGGGTCTCGGCGATCTGCTCTTTCACGTAGCCCATGTATCGCAGGATCTGGCCGACCACCACGTCAGAGGCGCGGCCGCGCTTGAGTTCGACCACCAGCAGACGCTGCCCGTCTTTGCTCACGGCCAGGATGTCGATGGGGCCGGCGTCGGTCGCGTATTGCTGGCCCACCAGCTCGCCGTCTTCTTCGTAGATTTTGAAGTGCTGCGCCAGCTCGGTCTGTGCCCAGTTCTTCACCAGGAAGTCTTCCAGGTGCTTTTCCATGGCAAAGGCCACGGGGTCTTCCACCACCGGGTCGGTGGCGACGATGTTGGGTGCTGACTGGCCGGGCAGGGTCGAGAGGAACTGCTCGATCTCCTGGTGGTGGTCGGTGATGTTGCTCACCGTGCCGATGGAGCCTGTGGAGTTGCGCAGCGCCTCGCTCATGGCGGCGCGGGCGATGGTGATGGGTAGCCAGTTCACGCTGCGTCGGTGGGGCAGCACCTGCCCGGGTGCATAGGTGTAGCCTCCTTGCACTTCACCCACGAGATAGTTGCCCGAGCCATCGGGGCACAGCACGATGTCGCCCGCATCGATGCCTTTGGCCACCGTCCACAACGCGCCGCAGGCCAGGCCTGCGGCGATCTTGCTTTTGTCGGGGTGTCCGGCTAGGAACACGGGGATGAAAGCCGTATTGAACTGCCGCCATTCATCGGGCAATTGACCGGTGAGGTCAACGTGGATGCCGAAGTCGGCGCCGATGAAGCCGCCTGTGCGGCATTCCGCTGCGTGGGCGCTTTGGCGGCCCAGCATGACACGGTAGTAGCGCTTAGCGGGCTTGCTCATGCGGTGGGCTCCACGAGGCGGATGCGGCCGGTCAGCAGTGCTTGGGCCATGGCTCGTTTGAGGGCGCGGGCCTTTGTAAGGCGGGATTCAAGGGCTGACAGCTCTTCGTCCATGGCTGACAAGATCGAGGCGATTGCTTGCTGTTCATCAAAAGCGGGTAGGGACAGTGGGGCTTGCAACAAGGCTGTCTTTGCAATGTTGTACCGAGTTGCTCCTTGAGCAAGGGAGCTGACCGCCATACGCCCAGGACGTGAACGGAAGTAGTAGGCCATGAATAGGCCCGATATCTGGTCCGGCACGGAAGGCCTGAATCCAAAGCAAAAGCTGTTCAAGAAAGTGTTCGCCGCGCAGTCTTCCACCCAGGAGCAAAAGGCTACTTCTTCAGGCGTTTCGGATGAGCCATTGAAAAGCAGGTCACCTGGTTGAACGTTGTTCTGAGACTCAGTCGGCTCAACGTGAACGCTCTCTACGGCTTCCAGCGAAGTTCGAGTGTTGGTCATCACGTTCATGAAGGTGACGTACTTGCCTGCACCGTGACCAAAATCAGCCTTGCTCTTGCCTGTGAGCCCACCGTAGGTACGCCCGATATCTCCAAGCCGCATCGCTTTCCATTGGCCCGTAAATCCAGGCAGCCGCCGCTTGCCGGTGATCAGCTCCTGCATGGCGCCTTGCTTGATCTGGGTAATAGTCCGACGACCACCCTCTTGCCGAGTTGAGATGGCGGCATGAAGATCGCGTCCACTATGAAGATGGTGGACGCGATCGTAAAACAAGAGCCTGGCGCCAAGTCACGCTCTACGGGGGTGCGCTTACG